>NZ_JACYTT010000004.1:0-636722 GCF_014841235.1 Microbacterium sp. CFBP 8794
TCAAGGAACGGACGCACCCACAGAAACAATCTCTCGACCTACCCGTGAGGCAATTCACGCCTACGACCCACGACCCCTTGTCTCTCACCCTGGGACCTGTAGAAGATCAACGTCGTGAGAAGCGGGCCGAAGGCCAGACCAGAACGTTACACCATTCGATGTGTGTTCTGGGTGGTTCACCACTTGAGAGGATGCGGGGCCTTTCGGCCGAGCCGCTCTCCCCTGTGGGGCGAACAAGTAAAAGATTACGTGCGGGACACCGACTCGGCGAATCCAGCCACATCCCGGGCGTGTCACGGCGCCGGATCACCGGAATGACGCGGGATTCGCCGCTCCCCCGGAGACCCGCCCCGTCACGGGTGCGGGTCTCATCCGATCAGACCGACGCGGGCTCGGAGGCCTTGTCGACCGGCAGCGGCCAGAGGGCGTCGAGCAGCTGACGCACCCACGCGAGGAGGTTCGCATCATCGGCATCCTGCGGAAGCGGAACCACCATGGCGTCTCCCCCCGCGACGAGCTTCGCCTTGGGGTACAGGCGCTGAAGGCGCACCCGCATGGAGTCGGCGAGGTTCGCCGGTGCGACCCGCAGGTTCGACCCCATCGCGACCACGTCGGCGAGACCCGCTTGCGCGGCCCGCCGGCGAAGTCGAGCGACGGCGATGAGCCCCTCGACCTCGGCCGGTGGCTCGCCATACCGGTCGCGGAGCTCCTCGACCACCAGGTCGATGGCGTCGTTCTTGGCCGTGGCGGATGCCGCCGCCGACAGCTTCTGGTACGCCTCGAGGCGCAACCGCTCACTGTCGATGTAGAACTCCGGCAGACGCGCGTCGATCGGCAGCTCCAGACGGAGCTCGGTGGGGCCATCGACGTCTTCGCCGCGGAAGGTCGACACGGCCTCGCCGATCATGCGCAGGTACAGATCGAACCCGACGCCGGCGATGTGCCCGGCCTGCTCGGCACCGAGCAGGTTTCCCGCGCCGCGCAGCTCGAGGTCTTTCAAGGCGACCTGCATGCCGCTGCCCAGGTCGTTGTTGACGGCAATGGTCTCGAGACGGTCGGCCGCCGTCTCGGAGAGCGGCTTCATCTCGTCGTACAGGAAGTACGCGTAGGCACGATCGCGCCCACGGCCCACGCGTCCGCGCAGCTGGTGCAACTGCGAGAGTCCGTACTTGTCGGCCCGGTCGATGATGATCGTGTTGGCGTTCGAGATGTCGAGGCCGGTCTCGATGATCGTCGTCGAGACGAGCACGTCGGCCCGGCGCTCCCAGAAGTCGTCGACGACCTGCTCGAGGGCGTGCTCCCCCATCTGCCCGTGCGCGACCACGACGCGCGCCTCGGGGACGAGTTCGGAGAGATGAGCGGCGACCCGCTGGATGGACGACACGCGGTTGTGCACGTAGAAGATCTGTCCCTCGCGCAGGAGTTCGCGGCGGATGGCAGCCGCCACCTGCTTGTCGTTACGCGGACCCACGTACGACAGGATCGGATGCCGGTCCTCGGGCGGAGTCGCCAGCGTCGACATCTCGCGAATGCCGGTGACCGCCATCTCGAGCGTGCGCGGAATGGGCGTGGCGCTCATGGCCAGGATGTCGACGTTCGTCTTGAGCTTCTTGAGAGAGTCCTTGTGCTCGACGCCGAACCGCTGCTCCTCGTCGATGATCATGAGACCGAGGTCTTTGAAGTGCACCTTCTCGGTGAGGATGCGGTGCGTTCCGATGACCATGTCGACGGTGCCGTCGGCGATCCCCGCCAGCGTCGCCTTCGCCTCTTTGTCGCTCTGGAAGCGCGACAACGGCCTAACCGTGACCGGGAAGCCCGCGAAGCGCTCCGCGAAGGTCTCGAGGTGCTGTTTGACCAGCAGCGTCGTCGGCACGAGCATGGCGACCTGCTTGCCGTCCTGGATCGCCTTGAAGGCGGCGCGCACGGCGACCTCGGTCTTACCGAAACCCACGTCGCCCGACAGCAGGCGATCCATGGGGATCGGCTTCTCCATGTCGGCCTTGATCTCGTCGATCGTCTGCAGCTGGTCGAGGGTCTCGGCGAACGGGAAGGCCTCTTCGAGCTCGCGTTGCCAGGGGGTGTCGGGTCCGAAGGCGTACCCCTTCGACGCCATGCGCGCCGAATACAGCTTCACCAGTTCGACCGCGATGTCACGGACCGCCTTGCGTGCCCGCCCCTTCGCCGCGGCCCAGTCGCCTCCGCCCATCTTCGACAGCGTGGGCGCCTCGCCGCCGACGTACTTGGACAGCAGGTCGAGCTGGTCGGTGGGGACGAAGAGCTTGTCGCCCGGGTACCCGCGCTTGGCCGGGGCGTACTCCAGGACGAGGTACTCCTTGGTCGTCTTGACCGCGTTGCGCCCGCCGCTCGACACCTCGCGCTGCGTGAGTTCGAGGAACTTGCCGATGCCGTGGGTCGCGTGCACCACCACGTCGCCCGGCTTCAGCTGCAGCGGGTCGACGACGTTGCGGCGGCGCGACGCCAGCTTCTTCGGGCCGCGGTTGTCGCCGCTGACCGAACGACCGTAGAACTCGGTTTCGGTGATGACGGCGAACTTCGCCTCGGGCAGGTGGAATCCGCGTTCCAGCGGTGCGCACACGACGTGCGCGACCCCCGGCTCGGGGGGCGTGCGCACCTCGTCGACGCGTCGCGCCGCGATGCCGCGCTCGGCCAGCACGTCGCGCGCTCGATCGACCATGCCGGGGCCCGACGCGGTGACCACCACGGACCACCCGTCGGCCAAGAGCTGTCCGACGTGCGACGTCGCGCCGTCGACATTGCCCTGGTACGAGGGGACGGGATCGGCCTTCACCCGGTACGCGGACTCATCACCGACCACGAGGCCCTCGTCTTCGGCATCCGCTGCGCCCGAGTCGAACGCGCTCAGCTGCCACCACACGCCGCCACGTCCGCTCGAGATCTCGTGCAGGTCGTGCAGGGTGACGAAGTCGCCCGAGTCGAGGTCGACGGGGGTGTCGGCGCCGGCGGTCGCCGCCGACCACGCGGCCTCGAGGAACTCGCGGTTGGTGTCACCCAGCGTGGTGGCACGCGCCGTCGAGCGCTCGGGGTCGACCAGCGCCACCGCACTGCCGCCCGGGAGGTAGTGGACGAGGGTGACGAGGTCGTCGACCAGCACCGGGATGAGGGACTCCATGCCCTCAGCGGGGATGCCCTCGGCCATCTTCTCGAGCAGCTGACGCAGACCCGGGTAGCCGTCGCGCAGGTCGGCGGCACGGGAGCGCACCTCGGCGGTGAGAAGGAGTTCGCGGCTGGGGTTGAGCGACACGGATGCCACGTCTCCCGGCAGAGAGCGCTGGTCGGCGACCGAGAAGGCCCGGATCTGATCGACCTCGTCGCCGAAGAACTCGACGCGGAAGGGGTGGTCGGCCACGGTGGGGAACACGTCGAGGATGCCTCCGCGCACGGCGAACTCGCCGCGCCGCGAGACCATGTCGACGCGGTGGTAGGCCAGCTCGACCAGGCGCATGATGACGGACTCGAGCTCGTGACCGCGTCCGCCCACGACGAGTTCGATCGGCTCGACGTCGCCGAGGCCGGGGGCCAGCGGCTGCAGGGCGCTGCGCACCGAGGCCGTGACGACGAGGGGTGCCCGCCCATCCCACGCCGCGATCCGCCGCAGCACATCGAGGCGGCGTCCGACCGTCTCGGGGCTCGGGCTGAGCCGCTCGTGCGGCAGCGTCTCCCACGCGGGGAAATGGAGCACCTGCGCACCCGGAAGGACGGCGTCCAGAGCCGGACCGAGCGACTCGGCGCGTCGGCCGGTCGGGGTGATCACGAGGACGGCACCCGGCTCACCCGCCGCCCGGCGTCGTTCGACGAGGCCCGCGATGACGGGGGCGTCGAGTCCGTCGACGAGGGAGAGAGACAGGTCGGCGGAGGCCGCAGAAGCGGCCTCACGGTACGACTCAGCCTGCTCGAGGGCGCGCACGATCCCGGGAACTGTCACTCGCAGAAGTCTACGCGGGGGTACCGACATCGGACCCGGCTGGACAGTCGTGGTCGCCCGTGATCGACACCCGGATCCGGCTCACCGTCCGCTCGGGCGTTCTCGTAGAGTGGCCGCATGTCCTCTCCGAGCGCCCCGAACGGCCCGGTCTTCGCCGCACCGCACGTCGCGCCCCCGGCCGGCACGCTGCTGACTCCCCCGCCCGTCGCACGTCGAGGACGCCCCCTGGGAACCTGGGCGCTGCTGCTGTCGCTCATCGCCACGGTGCTGGCATCCGCCGTCGGAGGGTTCCTCGCCTTCCGCATCGCCCGGGGCGTCGGCCCCGACCTCCTGAACTCGACGACGGTCGACTGGCGGGTGTTCTCACCCGTACGCGACCTGGTCCTCGCCGCGGAGGTCACGTTCTGGACGGCCACCGTCATCGGCCTCATCGCCTTCGTGCTGGGCGTGGTGGCCACGGCCCGCGCCGCGGGTCGCGGCGCCGGCATCGGGGCGATCGTGGTGTCAGTGCTCGGCCCCCTTCTGTTCGCGGCGTTCATCGTGATCGCCGTCGTCGGTGGAGTCGCGACGATGCCGGCGGGCGGGGGCTCGGTCGTCTGAGCCCGCGCTACCGTGCTCCGGCGCGGCGCGTCCAGCCCGGGCGGTCACCCCGCCGTCGTTCCTACACTGGAGCGACGGGCGGATCCGGCCCGTCTCCGACCTGAGGAGGACACCGTGAGCAGCGTCACCCCACCGCCCCCCGAGCCCTACGACCCGCCCGTCGCGCGCGCCGGCGCCGCGGAGCCCGCGTACGGCGCACCCGCCGCACCGGCCTACGCTCCCCGCCGTCGTCCCGAGGGGCGAAGGGTTCGCGGACCCTGGGCCTCATCGCGTTCCTCGCGTCGATGGTCGGCGTGGTCGTCGGCATCGTCTGCGCCCTCATCGCGGGCCTGCAGAGCGGTTCCCTGGCGCAGTACGCCGACGCCAGCGGCGAGATCGACCCGAGCACCCTCCCGCCCGGTACCGAACAGACCGCCATCCTGATCGCCGTCCTCAGCGTGACGGCCTTCGCGGTCTACGGCATCTTCGGCCTCTGGGGCTTCATCCAGGGCATCGTCGCGGCGGTCAAGAACCGCGGACGCGGCTGGGGAATCGCCGCCGTGGTCATCGCCGTGCTCGGCGGCATCGCCGTCATCGTCGCCTTCGTGGGCGGGGTCGGCCTGGGAGTGGCGCCCAGCATGTGACACCGGCACATCGACGGCCCCGATCTCTCGAGACCGGGGCCGTCGTCGTTCGAACCCGCGCGGGTCGCGGTGTCAGCTGCGGGGGGCGTGGAAGCGCTGCTGCGCGGCCACCAGGCCCTCGTCGACGAGCATCTCCACCGCGTCCGCCGCATCGGACACGAGGATGGGGAGCGTCTGACGCTCGGTCGCGCTGAAGGGATCGAGCACCCAGTCCGCGGGATCCTGCCGCCCCACCGGCCGGCCGATGCCCACGCGCACCCGGGGGAACTCGGGCGTCGCCAGTGCCTTCGCGATGTCGCGCACCCCGTTATGGCCGCCGTGACCCCCGCCGGTCTTCAGCTTGATCGTGTCGTAGGGGATGTCGAGCTCGTCGTGCACGACGACCACGCGCTCGGGCTCGGTGCCGTAGAACCGGGCGAGGCCGGCCACCGGCCCGCCCGAGACGTTCATGAAGCTGTTGGGCTTGGCCAGCACGAGCTTCGCCGCGCCCGGCCGCAGCCAGGTCTCGACGACGCGCGCGTTCGCCTTGTGCGCGCGGAAAGCCTCGCGGCGGCGGGATGCCAGCTCATCCATGACCATCTGACCGATGTTGTGCCGGGTCGCCTCGTACCGCGGGCCGGGGTTGCCGAGACCGACGATCAGCCAGGTGTCTGCCATGGCATCCATCCTTCCGGGTCCGCGCTCGGACCCCGCACAGAGAAAACGAGGGGGCGCGAAAACGCGCCCCCTCGTGGTCGGCAGGCCGTGACGCGGCCCGCCGGAGATCAGTTCTGGTCGCCCTCGGCCTCTTCGGACTGCTCCTCGGCGACCTCTGCGTCGGCTTCGGCGATCTCTTCGTCGGCAGCGAGCGTGTCGAGGGGGACCGAGACGCCGATGATCAGCGTGTCGGGCTCGGTCACCAGAACCGCGCCGGCGGGGAGGGTCAGGTCGGCGGCGGTGATCTGCGTGCCGTCCTCGGCGCCCTCGACCGAGACCTCGATGTTCTGGGGGATGTGGGTGGCCTCGACTTCGAGCGACACCGTGGTGTTCTCGAGGTTGGCGACCGTGCCGGAGAAGGGCTCGCCGACGACCGTGACGGGCACGTCGACCTGGACCTTCTCGCCCTTGTTGATCACGATCAGGTCGATGTGCTCGATGATCTGACGCACGGGGTCCTTCTGCACGTCCTTGACGAGGACGAGCTGGCCCTTGCCGGCGATGTCGAGGTCGAGCAGCGCGTTGGCGCGACGGATGAGCAGCGCGACCTGGTGGCCGGGCAGCGCGACGTGCTGGGGCTCGGTGCCGTGACCGTAGATGACGGCCGGGATCTTGCCCGCGGCGCGGAGGCGACGGGCGAAGCCCTTGCCGAAGTTCTCACGGAGTTCCGCGACGACCTTGTTGTCTTCCGACATGATGTTCTCCTCGCGGGTACGTGTCCCGCAGCTTGTGAGCGGACCGGGTCCGCGCGTGTGTGGTCTGGATTCGACTCGAACGCGATCGCGTGAGGAAAGCCGGAAGCCTGCATCACCGCGTCGATCACGGATGCCGCGTGCACCTGACGGTGCGCGGCATTCCCTCGCCGAAGTTCCCCGGAAGTCTACCAGCGCGCGACCGTCGGCACGACCCGCCCGGAGGTGGGCCTCCTCGACGCCCACTCGGGGCTCGACGAGCTCCCGCGGCCACCGCCCCGATCACCCTCACCGATGCGTGCGGCACCGCCGGGTGCGGAGCCCCGGAGGCGCACGGCGTCGGTTCGGTGGGCGCGACGGTAGAGTCGAGAGGCCAATCGACCCGGAGGATCATCATGGACAGCGGCTTCTTCTCTCACGTCGTGCTCTGGGTCATCGGCGGCATCGCCGCGATCGGCCTGGTCGGCACGGTCGGCGCCCTCTTCACCCTGGGCCGCTCGGCGGCGTACAAGAAGCACTGACGCCGTTCAGTCCTCTCGGGCCACGCCCCGCATGGCGTCGTCCGCTTCGCGGACGATCCACCGCATCGCGTCGGCGGCCTCATCAGCACGCCCGGCGGTCACGGCGAACGCCACGTCCTGATGCCAGCGCACCGCGTGCGGGTTGGCGTCGTGCGGCATGAGTTCGTGCAGCGTGCGCCCGACGAGCACGGATTCGACGACCGTGCCCAGCGCGGCGAACATCGCGTTGCCCGACGCGGAGAGCAGCGTCCGGTGGAACCGCACGTCGGCCGCGAGGTACTCCCCGCCGTCGGCGTGGTTCTCGGTACGCGCCATCTCCATGACGGCGGAGACGAGCTCCCGACGCTGCGCGTCGTCGGCGTGGACCGCCGCCCCGTGCGCCGCGAGCGGCTCGATGGCCGCGCGCAGCTCGCCGAGTTCGCGCAGGTGCGCGTCGCGACCGGGTCCGGCGAGACGCCAGGCGATGATCTCCGGGGCGTAGACATTCCAGTCCGTCGCCGGCAGCACCTCGACGCCGGTCTTGCGTCGCACCCGCACCAGCCCCAGCGACTGCAGCACGCGCACCGCCTCGCGTCCGGCCCCGCGTGACGACCCCTCGGCGAGTTCTCCCGTGACCAGGCGGGACCCCGCGGCGATCTCGCCGCGCACGATGGCGGAGCCGACGCGGTCCACGAGTGCGTCGTGCAGCGTCGGCACGGGCGGACGGTCCATCGTCATCCCCCGATGATGACAGACGTCATCCGGACCGGCCGACATATTTGTCGTGCAGAATTCGTCATCCTGTGCTTTTATGTACGACAAATAGACCTGCGGTATCGCTGCCGCCCGCCGGACCAAGGACGCTCATGGCCATCACATCCCTCTCCCCCGTGCTCGTGCTCGCCGCCGCCGACAGCGGTCCCGCCGCGCCCGCCGGGCAGCTCATCACCGCCGCCCTCGTGGGCGTCGCACTCATCGTGGTGCTGATCACGTGGGGCAAGCTGCACCCCTTCCTCGCTCTCACCATCGGCGCCCTGACCACCGGTGTCGTGGCCGGCATGGCAATCCCCACCACCGTGACGAGCTTCACCGGAGGCTTCGGATCCACCATGGGCGGGGTCGGAATCCTCGTCGCCCTCGGCGCCATCTACGGCAAGCTCCTCGCCGACTCCGGAGGAGCGGACCGCATCGTCGACACCCTCGTCGCCCGCGCCTCCCCGCGCAGCCTGCCGTGGGTCATGGGGCTCATCGGCGCGATCATCGGACTGCCGATGTTCTTCGAGGTCGGCCTCGTGCTGCTGGTTCCCGTGATCATCCTCGTGGCCCGCCGCTCGGGTGTCGCGCTGATGAAGATCGCGATCCCCACCCTCGCCGGCCTGTCGGCCATGCACGGCCTCGTGCCCCCGCACCCCGGCCCCCTGGCCGCCATCGACGCTCTCGGCGCCAACCTCGGCCTCACCCTCTTCTTCGGCGTCATCGTGGCGATCCCCGCCGTCATCATCGCCGGCCCCCTGTTCGCGCCCCTCGCCGCCCGCTGGGCTCCGGTGCCCGTCCCCGAGCTCTTCCTCTCGGCCGAGGAGAAGGGAGACGAGCCCGCGCGACGCCCGTCGTTCGCCGCCACCCTCGGTAGCATCCTGCTGCCCGTCTTCCTCATGCTGCTCAAGGCCGTCGCCGACATCGTCGCGCCGGGCTCGACCGACGCGTGGAAGGTCGTCATCGACTTCCTGGGCCTGCCGATCATCGCGCTGCTGCTCGCCGTGCTCGTCGGCTTCGTCGTCCTCGGCCGCGGCGCCGGCTTCGATCGCGCCCGCCTCACGACCGTCGTCGGCTCCTCTCTCGGTCCGATCGCCGGCATCCTCCTCATCGTCGGCGCCGGTGGAGGCTTCAAGCAGGTCCTCGTCGACACGGGCATCGGCAAGGTGATCGCCGACCTCGTCGCCGGTTCCAGCGTGTCGGTCCTGCTGCTCGCCTGGCTCGTCGCCGTGGTCATCCGCGTGGCGACCGGCTCGGCCACGGTGGCGACCATCACCGCCGCCGGCATCCTCCAGCCGCTCACCGAGACGCTCGACGCCCCCATGACCGCGCTGCTCGTTCTGGCGATCGGTGCGGGATCGGTGTTCCTCAGTCACGTCAACGACGCCGGATTCTGGCTCATCAAGGAGTACTTCGGTCTCGACATCCCGATGACCCTGAAAACATGGACCGTGCTGGAGTGCGTGATCTCGGTCACGGGCCTGGCCGGCGTCCTCGTGATCAGCGTGTTCGTCTGAGTCGAGCGAAGGGAACCCCGACATGACCTCCACACCGACCTCTGCCGCACACGTCGACCCCGAACGGGCCGCCGCGTCGTCGGCATCCGCTCCCCCCGTCCTCGTGTTCATGGGACCCGCCGGAACCGGCAAGTCCACGGTCGCCGGCATGCTCGCCGGTCGCCTCGGCTGGGACTTCCAAGAGGGCGACGACCTGCACCCGCAGGAGAACGTCGCCAAGATGGCGGCCGGTCACGCGTTGAACGACGACGACCGCTGGCCCTGGCTCGACCGGGTCGCCGGCTGGATCGACGGGCAGATCGCCGCCGGACGCCCCGGCGTCATCACGTGCTCGGCGCTCAAGCGCAGCTACCGCGACGTGCTGCGGCGCGAGCAGGTGTCGTTCGTGCTGCTGATGGGCGACCCGAAGCTCGTGCTCGAACGTCTCCTGCGCCGCCAGGGCCATTACATGCCGCCGTCGCTGCTGACGTCGCAGTTCGAGACCCTCGAGATCCCGGATGCCGACGAGCAGGCGATCCGCATCGACCTCGACATGACGCCCCAGGAGCAGGTCGACGAAGCCATCGCCCTGCTCCGCCTCGCCACCCCCTGAGAGACACGCGGGTCGAGCCGATACAGTGGCAGCGGCAGCCCGCGTGCGCTCGCCCACCCCTTTCTCGCACCCGAATACGGAGCAACGAATGACGTCGACCCCCTCCCCGACCGGACCTTCGACCGACCAGGATCAGGCCCCTCACGAAGCCGCCCAGGTGCACGAGGGTGCGCCCGGCATCGAAGAGGTGGACCGCCCCACCGTCGAGGCCGACTCCCGCCCCCAGGGCGAGGGCGACGGCCGCGCCAACATCGGCGTCGTGGGCCTGGCCGTGATGGGCTCGAACCTCGCGCGCAACCTCGCCAGCCGCGAGGGCAACACGGTCGCGGTGTTCAACCGCAGCGCCGACAAGACCGAGCACCTCGTCGAGGCGCACCCCGAGGCCGAATTCGTGCCCTCGTTCTCGTACGCCGACTTCGCGGCGTCGCTGTCGGTTCCGCGCACGGCGATCATCATGGTCAAGGCCGGCCGCCCCACCGACTTCGTCATCGACGAGCTGGTGAAGGTGTTCGAGCCGGGCGACATCATCGTCGACGGGGGCAACGCGCTCTTCACCGACACGATCCGCCGCGAGAAGGCCGTGCGCGACACGGGCATCAACTACGTCGGGATGGGCGTCTCGGGCGGAGAAGAGGGCGCGCTGCTCGGCCCCTCGATCATGCCCGGCGGCTCCGACGAGGCCTGGGCCACCCTCGGCCCCATCCTGAAGTCCATCGCCGCGGTCGCCGAGGGCGAGCCGTGCGTGGCGCACGTCGGCCACGACGGCGCGGGCCACTTCGTGAAGATGGTGCACAACGGCATCGAGTACGCCGACATGCAGCTCATCGCCGAGGCGTACGACCTCATCCGTCGCGCCACCGGCAAGAGCCCGGCCGAGATCGCCGACGTGTTCGCCGAGTGGAACCGCGGGGAGCTCGAGTCGTACCTCATCGAGATCACCGCCGAGGTCCTGCGCCAGACCGACGCCGACACCGGCAAGCCCCTGGTCGACGTCATCCTCGACCAGGCCGGCGCCAAGGGCACCGGCGCCTGGACGGTGCAGACCGCCCTCGACCTGGGCGTCCCCGTCTCTGGCATCGCCGAGGCCACCTTCGCCCGGTCGCTGTCGAGCCACCCCGAGCAGCGCGAGGTCTCGCGCGAGCTCCCCGGCCCCTCGGGCACGGACGTGCTCGCGGGCGCCGACGCCGACGCGTTCATCGAGCAGGTGCGCCTGGCGCTGTACGCCTCGAAGATCGTCGCGTACAGCCAGGGCTTCGACGAGATCCGCGCCGGTGCCGCCCAGTACGACTGGAACATCGACCTGGGCGCCGTGTCGAAGCTGTGGCGCGGCGGCTGCATCATCCGCGCGCAGTTCCTCAACCGCATCGCCGAGGCCTACGACGCCGCCCCCGAGCTGCCCGTGCTGCTGACCGCTCCGTACTTCGTCGAGGCCCTGGGCCGCGCGCAGGACGCGTGGCGTCACATCGTCTCGCTGTCGGCCGACAGCGGCATCCCGGCCCCCGCGTTCAGCTCGTCGCTGGCGTACTACGACGGCCTGCGCGCCGAGCGCCTGCCCGCCGCCCTCATCCAGGGTCAGCGCGACTTCTTCGGGGCGCACACGTACCGCCGCATCGACAAAGAGGGCACGTTCCACACCCTCTGGTCGGGCGACCGCACCGAGATCGAAGCCGAGGACACCCACTGATCAGGGCCCTCTCGAAGCGGCGGCGAGCACTGCTCGTCGCCGCTTCGGCGTTGTACGCGTTCGGTCTCTGGTGGATGACGCTGCGCCCCTCGATCTACGACGCCGGTGTGGGCGGCATCCTCACCGCCGTCCTGCGCGTGCTGGCGGCGTGGCCGCCCACCGCGTGGGTCACGTTCGATGTGGTGGAGTCCGCCTCGAACGTGGCGATGTTCGTCCCCCTGGGACTGCTCGTGCTCGGCTGGGGCGGGCGGTGGTGGCACGGCATCCTGATCGCGCTGCTGCTGAGCATCGCGATCGAGACCACCCAGCTGGTGTTCCTTCCCACGCGCGTCGCCGATGCGCACGACGTCGTCGCGAACACCCTCGGGGCCGGTCTCGGCGTGGTCGCGCTGGTACTTCTCAGGCGCCTGCTGCCCGGCTCTCAGGATTCCCATAACCCACGCCATAGAAAGCTCATAGATACGCGAGCACAATGAGTTCCATGACCGCGACCGCCCCCGCCCCCGCCTTCACCCGCCCCGACGGGAGCGCCCTGCGGGTGCTCGTCGTCGACGACGAGCAGATGCTCACCGATCTGCTCTCGATGGCCCTGCGCATGGAGGGTTGGGAGGTGCGCACCGCCGGGTCGGGCTTCGACGCCCTGTCGGCCGCCCGCGACTTCGAGCCCGATGCCATGGTGCTCGACATCATGATGCCCGACCTCGACGGCATGGCGGTGTTGCAGCGACTGCGTCACTCGGGCAACGACGTGCCCGTGCTCTTCCTCACTGCGAAGGACGCGGTGGCCGACCGCGTCGCCGGTCTCACCGCGGGCGGCGACGACTACGTCACCAAGCCGTTCAGCCTCGAAGAGGTCGTGGCGCGGCTCCGGGGCCTCATGCGGCGCGCGGGCACCGCACTCACCCGCGACTCCGAGCCCATCCTGCGCGTCGGCGACCTGTCGCTCAACGAAGACAGCCACGAGGTCGTGCGCGGGGGCCACGAGATCGAGCTCACGGCGACCGAGTTCGAGCTGCTGCGCTTCCTCATGCGCAACCAGCGGCGCGTGGTGTCGAAGGCGCAGATCCTCGACCGCGTCTGGAACTACGACTTCGGCGGACGCTCCAGCGTCGTCGAGCTGTACATCTCGTACCTGCGCAAGAAGATCGACGCCGGCCACGAGCCGCTCATCCACACGGTGCGCGGCGTCGGCTACATGATCAAAGCCCCCCAGTGAGCATTCCCCCGCGGCCGGCGCCGCCCGCCGCGACCGCGGGTGAGAGGTTCACGCGCCTCCGTCGACCCTGGACCCTGCAGGCGCGCCTGATGACGGCGGTCATCGGCATGGTGGCGTTCATCCTCGTGATGATCGGCATCTCGACCAGCGCGATCCTCAGCCAGATCCTCTTCTACAACCTCGACGCCTCGGTCACCGACGCCGCCTCTTCGGTGCAGTCGCAGATCGGATTCCAGAGCACGGCCGAAGAGGTGCTCGAGGCGGGCCCCCGCGACCCGGGCACCCTGCTCGTGATGAACTCGCGCAACTCCCTCACCGGCGCCGTGGTCAGCGACGGCGGCGCGCGGGCCCTGACCACCGACGACCTCGGGCAGATCGCCGACAGCCTGCGCTCCACCGACCCCGCCGCGCAGACGGTGAACCTGCCCAACCTCGGCGAGTACCTCGTGCGCTCCTACAGCTCACCCGGCGGGGTCGCCTTCTTGGTCGGGCTCCCCCTGTCCAACGTCACGGGCTACATCGGGGCCATCCTCACCACCGTCGCCCTCGTGACCGCCGGCGGCCTGCTGCTGCTCGCCGTCGTCATCGCCATCGTCATCCGCCTGGGGCTCAAGCCGCTACGCGCCGTCGCCGAGACCGCCACCCGCGTCGCCTCGTTGCGCATGGACCAGGGCGACGTGTCGATCACCGAGCGCGTCCCCGCCGACCAGGTCGACGAGCACACCGAGATCGGTCAGGTCGGCCTCGCCCTCAACTCCCTCCTCGACACCGTCGACGCCTCGCTGACCGCTCGCCAGCGCAATGAGGAACTCATGCGCCGCTTCGTGGCGGATGCCAGTCACGAACTGCGCACGCCCCTGGCATCCATCCGCGGGTTCTCGGAGCTGTCACTGCGCGCCATGCGCCAGGCGCACGACGACGAGAGCCGCCAACGTATCGAGCTGGCCGTCGAGACCACCGAGCAGTCGCTCGAACGCATCCAGGCGCAGTCGCTGCGCATGACGACGCTCGTCGAGGACCTGCTGCTGCTGGCACGCCTCGACGAGGGGCAAGAGCTCGTCTACGGGTCGGTCGACCTCACCCGCCTCGCCGTGGAGGCCGTCGGCGACGCGCGTCCCGCCGGACCCGACCACGCCTGGACCATCGACGTGCCCGACCAACCGGTCGAGCTCGCCGGCGACTCCTCGCGTCTGCACCAGGTCGTCGCGAACCTCCTCGCCAACGCCCGCACGCACACGCCGGCGGGCACCGTGGTGGCCGTCTCGGTCGCCCACGAGGGCGACGAAGCCGTACTGCGCGTGCACGACGACGGCCCCGGGATCGACCCCTCGGTCGCCGCGCAGTTGTTCGAGCGCTTCGCCCGCGGCGATCGCTCCCGCGACCGCAAGACCGGCGGAACGGGTCTGGGGCTCTCGATCGCCCGCGCGATCGTCGAGGCGCACAACGGCACGATCGGCGTGCGGAGCACGCCCGGTGACACGACCTTCGAGGTGCGCCTGCCCGCGAAGCCCGCCGACCCCGTGTGAGCCGACGCGCTCAGTCGGCGCGGCGCTCGAAACGCGCGGGACCGGTCTGGCGGGCGGCGCGCACGCGCCCGGCCATCTCGGCGTCGAGGAGGGCGTCGACCTCGTCGAGGGCGAACCAACCGACCTCGGTCATCTCGCCGTCGACCGGCACCGGCTCGCCCGAGCGCCACGTGCAGGCGAAGACCAGGTCGAGGTAGTCGCTCTGATCGCCGTTGTCGTACGTCACGCGCGGGATCTGGTGCACCCATACCAGTCGGTCGACGTCGATGCGCACGCCGGCCTCTTCCTCGGCCTCGCGCGCCGCGGCATCGGCCGGCTCCTCACCCGGGTCGACGATGCCGGTGATCGGGGTGAGCCGACCCGAGTCGCTGCGGCGACCGAGCAAGACGTCGTCGCCGCGGACGATCACCGCGGTGACGCCGACGAGCGGCAGGGGCATGGTGCCGACGTGGCGGCGCAGCTCGAGGACGAAGTCGGGAGTGGGCACGCGTTCACTGTAGACCGAGCCCGGCGGACGGCCGGGTCGATCCCCCGCCGCCCGCCGCCGCATACGCCACCTCGGCCGCTCAGTACCCCGCGAACGCGTCGGTCGTGAGCGACTTCGCCTTCCCCAGGGCGGGTGCGAGAGCCGCGATCAATCGCGGCGGGCCCGACACGTAGGCCGCACGCTGCGCAAGGTCGGGAACGGCGCGCAGGAGCCCCTCGGCATCCACCCGATCGGGTCCCGCCCAGACCCACCCGGCCGGCAGATCGACCGGCTCGTCGGGCGAGAACACCACGACCGGGCTGCCACTGGCGACGATGTCGTCGCGGAACGCGAGCTCGTCCGACCCCGACACGACATAGGCGAGCACCGCGTCGCGACGCTGACCCGTGGCGGCGAGGTGCCGCAACTGCGACACGAACGGGGTCACGCCGATGCCGGCCGCCACCATCAACACGGGCGCCGTGGGGCGTGCGGGGAGCACGAAGTCGCCCCACACGCCGGTCACCGCGAGCGTTCCGCCGGGCTCGACCGCGGCGAGGGCCTTTTTGTACGACGACTGCGAACCGTCCTTGAAGGCGATGCGCACCTCGGGCAGGTCTTCGGGGGCCGACGCGATCGAGAACTCTCGGCGCGTTCCGCGCCCGTCGGGGCGACGGTGGGGCACATCGAGCTCGAGGTACTGCCCGGGCGAGAACGAGAAGGGTCGCGCCGCGTGGAACGTCAGTTCGCGCACGGTGGGAGTGAGGTCCCGCCGCCGCTCCACACGCAGCCGCACCGCGGCACGCAGGCAGAACAGGAACGCCACGAGGTTTCCGATCAGCAGGGCGCGCTCCTGACCGAGCGTGATCGCGCCGACCGCCAGCGGCCAGCCGGCCAGCACGCCGACCACGACCGCCACGACGTACTGCTGCGCGCGGCGCGGGGGCAGCGTCAGGGGCTCCGAGAGCATGAAGGCCCCCAGGAACAGGAACGGCGACGAGAACGCGACCTGCAGCAGCACAGCCGGCACATCGACGGGGAATCCCGCCGACTGGAACTGCACCGTCGTGCGCACGAAAGCGACCGTCATGGCCACGAGCCAGAAGGTCACGACCACGGGGAGCTTGTCGGTGCGCACCAGCAGCAGCACGCCCAGCACGAGGACGGGGGCCGCCATCCACGGCGAGCCGACCCACCAGGCGGAGGAGCCCAGATCGGGCGCCCAGATGCTGACGATGGTCAGCACGGCGGCTCCCGTGGCGGCCGGGTTGAAGATGTGGCGCCCGCGCCAGGCGAGCAGGTACTTCGATGCGGATGCCACGACACCCGCGAGCACGAGACCGGCGAGGCCGATGGGCTCCAGCGTCGGCCGCAGCACGAACAGCAGGATCGCGGCGGTGATCAGCGAGGACTCGAGCCGGCGCGGCATCCGGAGCAGGCTCTGCGCCGCGAGATCGGTGAAGGCGCACGCGAGCGCGAGCACCACCGCGCTGACGACGATCTCGAGCGGCTGCGGACCGACCTGGCCGGCGAACGACAGCACGAGCGCGATCAGCGCCAGAAGGCCCAGTGAGAACATCACGAGCCGGTACATCGAGACCCGGCCGATCAGGCCGAGCACGCGGGTGGAACCCGCGGTGAGGGTGGTGGTCACGAGAAGACCTCTCCGTCGAATCCGGGCGACCACTCCACGCGGCCGTCGGTACGCATGCGCACCCAGTGCGCCTTCCAGGTGGCGGCGAGCTCGGGCCCGCCGTCGAAGAACAGTGCCGTCGCGAGGGCGTCGGCCCGCATCGCGGTGTCGGCGAGCGCCCAGGTCGCCGCGAAGGCGCGCACGGGCGCTCCCGTCCGGGCGTCAAGGACGTGATGAAGCCCGTCTCCCCACGCGCGTCGGTTGATCGCCGAGGCGCACAGCGCGCCGTCGACCACGGTGGCCACGCCGATCGCGCGCGTCGAATCGTAGGGGTGCTCGAGGGCGACACGGATCGGGGCTCCGCTCGCGGCCAGGTCTCCCGACCCGTCGACCACGACGTCGCCGTCGACGTGACGACGCACGGTCTCGTGCACGAGGTCGACCAGCCGACCCTTGCCGAGGGCACCGACGTCGATCGTCGCGGGTGAACCCAGGGCAAGCTGATCGTTCCCCCACGTCAGGGTGTCGCGCCACGACGGTGCGGGCTGCGGCTCACCCCGGGGGGCGAGCGTGAGTCGCGCGTCGTAGCCCAGACGGGCCAGCGAGTCGCCGACCAGCGGGTTGACCGCCCCGGCCGTCGCGGCGTCGAGCTCGTCGTACATCGAGAGCATGGCGTGCGCGTCGTCGGGGGCGGGCACGGATGCCGCCCGGCCCTCGGCGAGGGCCGACACCAGCGAGTCGTCGCGGAATCGCGACCACTCCCGGTCGAAACGCTCGACGACGGCCGACACCGCGCCGCGGGCGATCGAGGGCAGGGGGTGCGCCGTCTCGATCGCCCACGACGTGCCGATCGCGTCGAAGACCCAGGTCGAGCCCGTCGCGGTCGGAGTGGACACGAGGGTCAGGCCTTCGCCTCGGTCTTGATGGTGTCGACGGCCTTCATGAATCCGCCGCTGGTCAGCGACGAACCGGCCACCTTGCTCACCGAGATCTCGTCGAGCTTCTTGCCGACGACCTCGTCCTTGATCCCGCCGATGAACTCGCCCTGGTAGCGCTGCGATTCGGCCGCCTGCGGGTCGCCCGTCACCGTGACGTCGGTGACGGTGTCACCGGCCAGGACGAGGGTGACGTCGATGGTCTCGACGCTCTCGGGGGTGGCGTACTGACCGGTGGCCTCATACGTGCCGTCCGAGTAGGTCCCCGCGGCCGTCGAGCCGCCGGCGGCAGCGCTCGCGGTGGCGCTGGGAGCAGCGCTCGCGGCGCTGGTCTCGGCGGGGGCCGCGGCGTCGGTGGTGGTGGTACCGCCGGAGCATCCGGCGAGGGTGACGATTCCGGCGACGCCCAGCAGGGCGGTGCCGATGCGGACGGGACGGGGTACGGCTGTGGTGCGGATCATGAGGGTCCTCCTTCGGTCGTGCCTCGCGGCGCGTTCGTTCTCACGGTAGGGACACGACCTTGGTGGCGTTCCGGTTCACACCTTTGTGCGGGCTGTGAACGAGGACGCGAAAACCCCCGCCTCGAACCGCAGGCGGGGGTTTTCGAACGGTCCCTTACGCGTCGCCGCCGAACATGCTCGTGACCGAGCCGTCCTCGAAGACCTCGTGGATCGCGCGGGCCAGCAGCGGCGCGATCGGCAGCACCGTGAGCCGGTCGAAGCGGCGCTCGGGCGGCAGCGGAACGGTGTCGGTGACGACGACCTCGTCGATCGCGGCATCCTGCAGTCGCTCGGTGGCCGGGTCACTGAAGATCGCGTGGGTGGCGGCGACGATGACCTTGCGGGCACCGGCGGCCTTGAGCGCCTGCGCGGCCTTCTGGATCGTGCCGCCGGTGTCGATCATGTCGTCGACCAGCAGGCAGGTGCGGCCGTTCACGTCACCGACGATCTCGTGCACCGAGACCTGGTTGGCGACCTTCGGGTCACGGCGCTTGTGGATGATCGCGAGCGGCGCGCCCAGGCTGTCGGACCAGGTGTCGGCCACCCGCACGCGGCCCATGTCGGGCGAGACGACCGTGAGGGTCTCGCGGTCTTCGCCGGTGAGCGTGTGCTGGAAGTGCTCGAGCAGCACGGGCTTGGCGAAGAGGTGGTCGACGGGGCCGTCGAAGAAGCCCTGGATCTGCGCCGCGTGCAGGTCGACGCTCATGATGCGGTCGGCACCGGCCGTCTTCAGCAGGTCGGCGACGAGACGGGCGCTGATCGGCTCACGGCCGCGGCCCTTCTTGTCCTGCCGCGAGTACGGGAAGTACGGAGCGACGACCGTGATGCGCTTGGCCGAGGCGCGCTTGAGCGCGTCGAGCATGATGAGCAGCTCCATGAGCCACTCGTTGACCGGCGGCCCGAAGGACTGGATGACGAAGACGTCGCACCCGCGGATCGACACCTCGAAGCGGGTGTAAATTTCGCCCGAGGCGAAGGTGCGGTGCTCGGTGGGGGCCAGTTCGGTGCCCAGGTGATGGGTGACCTGTGCGGCGAGGTCGAGGTGCGAGCGTCCGGACGCGACGACCAGCCGCTTCTTCGTCTTGGCGACGAGGCCGGGGGCGATGCCGTTGTCGCGGTCGAGATCTACACGATTCTTCTTACGAGCCATCGGCCGCTTCCTGTTCAGCCCGGGCCCGCGCGGCCACGTCGGCCGCCGCAGTGCCCGGTCGGTTCTTCTCGACCCACCCCTCGATGTTGCGCTGGGGTGCCACGCTGAGCGCCAACGCACCGGCGGGGACGTCCTTGCGGATGACGGCGCCGGCGCCCGTCTTGGCGCCGTCTCCAATCGTAACCGGCGCGACGAAGACGTTGTGCGAGCCGCTGTGCACCTCGTCGCCGATCACGGTGCGGTGCTTGGTGAGATCGTCGTAGTTCGCGGTGATCGCTCCCGCGCCGAGGTTGACCCCGCGACCGATGTCGGTGTCGCCGATGTACGACAGGTGGGGCACCTTGCTGCCCTCGCCGATGGAGGAGTTCTTCACCTCGACGAACGTGCCGACCTTGCCGTTCACGCCGACGCGGGCATTGGCGCGCAGGTAGGCGAAGGGGCCGACGGTGGCTCCCGCTTCGACGACCGCGAGCGTTCCGTCTGTGCGCGTGATGGTGACGTCTTCGCCCACCTCGCAGTCGACGAGGGTGGTGTCGGGTCCGATCGTGGCGCCCGAGGCGATCACGGTGGCACCGCGCACGTGCGTGTTGGGCAGGATCGTGACGTCGGGGGCCAGCGTCGCGGTGACGTCGATCCAGGTCGTGGCCGGGTCGACGACGGTGACACCCTCGAGCTGCCACCGGCGCACGGTGCGGGCGTTGAGGGTGCGCCCCGCCTCCGACAGCTGCACACGGTCGTTGACGCCGAGGGCCGCGGAGGCATCGGGGGTGACGGATGCCGCGACCCCGAGCTGCGCGTCGCGGAGGAGCCCGATCACGTCGGTGAGGTACTTCTCGCCCTGGGCGTTCGCGGTCCCCACGAGCGCCAACTGCGCGCGCAGGGGCGCTGCCTGGAAGACGTAGACGCCCACGTTGATCTCGGTGACCGCGGCCTCGTCGGCCGTGGCGTCTTTCTGCTCGACGATGCGGCGGACGCCGTCGGCGTCGTCGCGGATGATGCGGCCGTAGCCGAACGGCTGGTCGACGCGGGCGCTCAGGAGGGTGACCGCCGACCCTCCCGTGCGGTGAGTGGCGAGCAGCTCGGTGAGCGTTCCGGTCTCGAGCAGCGGCACGTCGGCGCTCAGCACGAGCACGTCGCCCTCGAACCCGCCGAGCGCCTCCAGCGCGGCCTCGACCGCGCGGCCGGTGCCGGGGACCTCGTCTTGATCGACGACGACGACACCCGGGGCGAGCTCGGCGACGGTGTCGGCGACCAGCTGCCGCTCGTGTCGCACGACCACGACGATGCGCGCCGGGTCGAGGGACGCCGCGGTGTCGAGCACGTGACCGACGAGCGGACGACCACCGACGGGGTGCAGCACCTTGGGGGTGCGCGACCGCATGCGGGTACCTTGACCCGCGGCGAGGACGACGACGGCGAGCTCGGTCGGTGATGTCATGCTCCGCCGCCAGGATTCGAACCTGGACCTAACAGCTCCAAAGGCTGTCGTGCTGCCGTTACACCACAGCGGACCGTGCCCGCGGGCACCGGTCAAGTCTGCCAGACGACGCCGTCTCGCACGGGCGGCGCGACGCGACGCGACGGGCTCTCGACATAATGAGACGGTGAGCCGGGACAGCGACGAGGTCGACCGCATCGTCGATGCGTGGATGCATCAGCGCCCGGACCTCGATTTCTCCCCCCTCGAGGTGCTCTCGCGCGTCGCCCGCTTGTCGCGTCACCTCGACATCGCGCGCAAAGAGGCGTTCCGGCGCAGCGACATCGAGTCGTGGGAGTGGGACGTGCTGTCGGCGTTGCGCCGTGCCGGCGAGCCGTACCAACTGAGCCCCAAGCAACTGCTGCAGCAGACCCTGGTCTCGAGCGGCACCATGACCAATCGCATCGACCGACTCGTCGCCCGCCGTTTCGTGCGCCGCGAGGCCGATCCGCAGGACGGACGGAGCATCCTGGTGACCCTGACCGAAGACGGACGCGTACGCGTGGATGCCGCGATCACCCGGCTCGTCGATGCCGAGGCCCTGCTGCTCGAGGGACTCTCGCGCGGCGACCGCGATCGCCTCGCGACGCTGCTGCGCAAGCTCAGCCTGGGGTTCGACGCATGAGCGCCCCGGTCGAGGCGCCGTCGGCGTGGACGCGCGTGAAGGCGTGGTTCGACGTGCGCTTCCGCTCCCCCGCCGCCATCTACGGCTTGATCGTGTTCGCCGCCTTCGTCACCATCGCCGACGACCACGCCGAATCGGTGTGGGAGGTGCTGCTGACGTCGACGGGTTCGCTGTTCGTGTTCTTCATCGCCCACGTCTTCGCGCACACGCTCACCGAGCACGCCACGCACGGCCTGCGCCACGCCACACGCGAGGGCATGCGTCACGGCGCGGGCATGCTCTACGCGTCGGTGCCCGCGATGCTCGTGCTCGTGTGGGCCGGCGCCACCGGCGTCTCGGTCAGCGACGCGGCCGAGCTGTGCGGGTGGACCACGTTCCTCGTACTCGCGCTCCTCGGGTACAGCGCCTACCGGCGCCGAGGCGCGGGTCTGCTAGGGCGCCTGCTCGGGGGTTTCGCCACGGCGTGCCTCGGCATCTTCATCGTGCTGCTCGAGCTCGTCATCCACTGAGTCCCGCGCCGCCGCGCGCGGCACGTGGCGGGACCGGTGGCCGGAGTCAGCCGATGGCTTCGGTGAGCTCGAACCACGTCATCTCGAGCTCGTCGCGCTCGCTCTCGAGCTGCGAGATGCGCTGCATCTCCGTACCGAGGCCCACGTAGTCGCCCTGGTCGTGGTCGGCCAGAGCAGCCTTCGCCTTGTCGATCTGCTGCTGCAGCTTCTCGATGCGTCGTTCGGTGGCCGAGGCCTCCTTCTGCGCGGCGCGCAGCTCGGCGCCCTGCAGCCCCGGAGCCGTCGCCACGGTGCCGGATGCCGCGGACCGCGAGGGCTCGGCATCCTGGAGCGCGCGCAGCCGCAAGTATTCGTCGACGCCCCCGGGAAGGTGGCGGAGCTTGGCGTCGAGGATCGCGAACTGCTGGTCGGTGACCCGCTCGAGGAAGTAGCGGTCGTGCGAGACCACGATGAGCGTGCCCGACCAGGAGTCGAGCAGGTCTTCCATAGCCGCGAGCATGTCGGTGTCGAGGTCGTTGGTGGGCTCGTCGAGGATCAGCACGTTCGGCTGGTCGAGGATGACGAGCAGGAGCTGCAGGCGCCGCTTCTGACCACCCGAGAGGTCTTTCACGGGCGTCGAGAGCTGGGCGCTCGAGAAGCCGAGGCGCTCGAGGAGTTCTCCGGGGGTGAGCTCCTTCGCCTTCGAGCCCGTACCGAACGAGTACGTCGTGCGCAGATTCGCGATCACCACGCGGACGGGGTCGTTCATGTGCTGATCGAGCTCGTCGAGGCGCTGGGTGAGGGTGGCGACCTTGACGGTCTTGCCGCGCTTCACGCGTCCGCTCGTGGGTTCGAGCGAGCCGATCACCAGGTTGAGCAGCGTCGATTTGCCGGCGCCGTTGACGCCCAGAATGCCGGTGCGCTCCCCCGGTGCGATGCGCCACTCGATGTCTTTCAATACGGTGTGGTCGCCATACGTCACGCCGACATCGAGAAGATCGACGACGTCTTTGCCGAGGCGCGCGACGGCGAGGGACTGCAGCGCGACGCGGTCGCGGATCTCGGGCACGTCGGCGATGAGCTCGTTGGCCGCGTCGATGCGGAACTTCGGCTTCGACGTGCGCGCGGGGGCACCGCGCCGCAGCCACGCGAGCTCTTTACGCGCGAGGTTCTGCCGACGCTGTTCGATCGTCGCGGCCTGGCGGTCGCGCTCGACGCGCTGCAGGATGTAGGCCGCGTACCCGCCCTCGAAGGGCTCGACCAGGCGATCGTGCACCTCCCAGGTAGCGGTGCAGATCTCGTCGAGGAACCACCGGTCGTGCGTCACGACGAGCAGGCCGCCGGCCGAGGGCGCCCACCGCCGCCGGAGGTGCCCGGCCAGCCAGGTGATGGCCTCGACGTCGAGGTGGTTCGTCGGCTCGTCGAGGAAGAGCACGTCCCAGTCGCCCGACAGCAGCTGGGCCAGTGCCACGCGACGGCGCTGCCCGCCCGAGAGGTCGCCGAGGCGCGCGTCCCACGGCAGGTCGCCCAGGAGTCCGGCGATGACGTCGCGCGTGCGCGCATCGCCCGCCCACTCGTGCTCGGCGCGCTCGCCGACGACCGCGTGGCCGATGGTCTCGTCGTCGTCGAGGGTGTCCTGTTGATCGAGCACGCCGACGGTCACACCGCCGCGCACCGTCACGCGCCCGCCGTCGGGCTCACGGATGCCGGCGAGCATACCGAGCAGGCTCGACTTGCCGTCGCCGTTGCGACCGACGATGCCGATGCGGTCGCCCTCGTTGACGCCGAGCGAGACGGAGTCGAAGACGACCTTGGTCGGGTATTCCAGGTGCAGGGCTTCGCCCCCGAGCAGATGTGCCATATCCGTCCCAGGCTACGCGGTGCGCGGGCTCGCGCGCTCTGCGCGAGGAACGACGGAGGCCGCCCCCGAGTGGGGACGGCCTCCGATGTTCGGGGTGAGCGGCCTCAGCTGAGACCGGCCTGCGAGAGCCAGTCCGCGGCGGCGGTGCTGGCCGACGCCTGCTCGCTGCCCTCGACGCGGTCGCGCAGATCGATGAGATCGTCGGTCGTGAGCTTGGCCGAGATGGCGTCGAGCGCGTCCTTCAGCTCCGGCGTGTCGATCGACGTGCTGAGCAGGGGAAGCACGTTCTGCGCGGCGATGAGGTTCTCGGGGTCCTCGAGCACGAGCAGGTTCTCGGCCTTCAGCGCCGGCGACGTCGTGTAGATGTCGGCGACCTGCACCGTGTTGTCGACGAGGGCGCGGACGGTGTCGGGGCCACCGAAGTCCTCGTAGGGCACGAAGGTCACGTTGCTGACGCCGTACACCGACGCGAGGCCCGGGAGGCCGTAGCCCAGCTCCGCGAACTGCGGGTTGGCGCCCAGGCTGAAGGGCTGGACCTTGGCGAGGTCGCCGATCGAGGTGAGACCGTTCGCCTGCGCGTACGACTGGGTGACGACGTAGGCGTCCTTGTCCTCCGCGGCGGCCGAGGCGTAGACGGTCAGGTCGTCCTTGGACACGGCATCCGTCAGCGCGGCGTCGACGTCTTCGGTCGTGCGCTGCGTGAAAGCGGTGTCGTAGTACGCCAGCAGGTTGCCGTTGTACTCGGGGATCAGGTTGATCGAACCGTCCTGCAGGGCGGGGATCGTCTGCTGGCGCGGTCCGATGTTGAACTTCGTCTGCACGTCGAAGCCCTTGGCCTTCAGGGCCTGCGCGTAGATCTCGCCGAGGATCTCGCTCTCGGGGAACGCGAACGAGCCGACGACGATGGTGCTGGAGTCTCCTCCGGCATTACCGGTTTCGGGAGCGGTGGGATCCGCCTGCGAACACCCTGCCAGGGCCACGACGGCCCCGACCGCGATGACGCCGAAGGCGACCCGGCCTTTACTGAAAATGCTCATGCTGTGACATTCCTCTCTTGGGTTGGTGTTTCCACCACCGTCTCGGGACGGGACGCCCGTCGACGGAATCTGTTGCCGCGACCCCCGGAGACTGCTCCGGGGCCGCGGGTGAGTCGTTGCACGATCGCGAACAGCGCGTCCACCACGAGCGCGAAGGCCGTCACCAGGATGGCTCCGCCCAGGATGCGGTCGTAATCGTTGAGGCCGATGCCGCTGCTGATGATGCGGCCGAGCCCACCGAGACCGGCGTACGACGCGATGACCGCGGTGGCGATCACCTGCAGCGTGCCCGCACGGAGCCCGCCGATGATCAGCGGCAGGGCCAGCGGAATCTCGACGCGCATGAGGATCTGCATCTCGGTCATGCCGATCGAGCGCGCCGCGTCGATGGCCGGTCGCGACACCGACTCGAGACCGGCGTAGGCACCCGCGAGGATCGAGGGGATCGCCAGGAGCACGAGGGCGACGGTCGTTCCCCAGAAGATGCCGGAGTTCCCCTTCACCAGGGCGCCCAGCACCATCGTGAGGAAGAACAGCACGCCCAGGGTCGGCAGCGCGCGCATGGCGCCCGTGAAGCCGATGACGAACTGTCGGCCGCGACCGGTGTGCCCGATGTAGAACCCGAGCGGAAGGGCGATCGCCGCGGCGATGACCACCGCGACCACCGTGTACAGCAGGTGCTCGAGGAGTCGGTCTTGGATGGGCAGGGGCGACACTCCGCCGCGCTGCCAATTCTGCGGCGCGAAGATCCACGCGATCGCGTCGAGGAAGAGATTCATGCGCGGCCCCTCGGAGACACTTCGTCGGCCGCTGCGGTGGGCTCGGTGCCCCCGGCAGCAAGGGGGGCGGCCACGACGGCGCGCTTGCCACGCCGCTGGGCGGCACGGTCCACCCTCGCCCAGGGCATGAGGATCCTGCCCGCGGCGACGAGGATGAGATCGAACAGCAACGCGATGAGCAGGGTGGCGACGATACCGACGCCGACCTCCTCGAGGTTGTTGCGCTGCTTGCCGTTGGTGAACAGGTAGCCGAGGTTCTCGGAGCCGATGAGCACGCCCACCGAGACCAAAGCGATCGTCGAGACCGAGACGACGCGCAGTCCCGCCAGCATGACCGGGCCCGCCAGGGGGAACTCCACCTGCCAGAACCGCCGCCAGGCCGAGAAGCCCATCGCGGTCGCCGCCTGCTTCGTCTCGGCCGAGACCGAGAAGAACGCGTCGGAGGTGGCACGCACCATGATCGCGACGGCGTAGATGGTCAGCGCCACGATGAGGTTGGTATCGCTCAGAACGCGCGTTCCGAGGATCGCGGGCAGGATGACGAACAGCGGCAGCGACGGGATCGTGTACAGCAGGCTCATGGCCGTGATCACCGTGCCGCGGGCGAAGCGGCCCGTGAGGGTCACCCGTCCGAGCGGGATCGCGATGAGAAACCCGAGCACGATCGGGATGATGCTCAACCGGATGTGGTTGAGGGTCAGATCGACGACCAGGGGGAAGTTGCCCCAGAGCCACGTCACGACAACGGCTCGTCTCTGAGCGCACCCTGCGTGCGTCCCGAGGCATCCACCACGACGGTGCCGTTCTCCGTCTGCTTGAGGTGGAGCGCCCGCTTGCCCTTGACCGCGCCGATGAAGCTCGCGACGAAGTCGGATGCCGGATTCTCGACGATCTCGCTCGGGCTTCCGACCTGCGCGATCTTCGCACCCTTCTCGAGGATGACGACCTGGTCGCCGAGCAGGAAGGCTTCGTCGATGTCGTGGGTGACGAAGACGATGGTCTTGCCGATCTCGCTCTGCAGGCGCAGCAGCTCCTGCTGCAGTTCGTCGCGGACGATCGGGTCGACGGCACCGAACGGCTCGTCCATGAGCAGGATGTTGGGGTCGGCGGCGAGCCCGCGGGCGACGCCCACACGCTGCTGCTGCCCACCCGAGAGCTGGCTGGGGTAGCGGTCGGCCATCGCGGTGTCGAGCCCGACCGTCTTCATCAGCTCGAGCGCGCGCGCACGGGCTGCCTTGCGGCTCTGCCCCTGCAAGACCGGCACCGTGGCGATGTTGTCGGCGACCGTGAAGTGCGGCAGCAGACCGGAGTTCTGCATGACGTAGCCGATGCTGCGGCGCAACTGCACCGCGGGCTTGCCGCCGATGTCGTCGCCGTCGATCGCGATCTCGCCCGACGAGGGCTCGACCATGCGGTTGATCATGCGCAGCAGCGTCGTCTTGCCGCACCCCGACGATCCGACGAACACCGTCGTCTTGCGCGAGGGGATCACCAGACTGAACTCGTCGACGGCACGCGTGCCGTCGGGGAAGACCTTGGAAACGGTCGAGAATTCGATCATCTGCGTGCCCGACTCAGTCGGAGACCACGACCTTACGGTCGAATGCGACGTAGCCGGCGAAATCCTTGCCGACGCGGTCGACGGCACCGGGGCGAAGGTCGGGGTACGACCACGCTCCGTCGGTGAGCTCGGCCCCGTCGAGCGAGATGGTCCAGTACTGGGCCGCACCCTTCCACGGGCAGGTGTACGCCGTGGGGCTCTGCTGGAGCGCGCCCTCGCGGACCGCGGCCGGCGGGAAGTACCAGTTGCCTTCGATGGACGCCAGGTCGTCACGGTCGGCCTCGGCGATGACGACGCCGTCGAGTACTGCCTTCATGGGGTCCCCCTTCGTGGCACCCCGCGGGGTACGGCACCCTGCGGTGGCGATCCACCTCGGTCGAGGCTACCCAGGCGGAAATCACGCCAAGGCCAGATTGCCCTGTGTGACACGCTCGGGTATGGTGCCCGCCGGTCAGGCGACGCGGGCTCCGGCGACCGGACCGTGCACGTGGAGGGCGACGAGGCCGGCCGCGCTCAGGGTGATCTGAAGATCCAGGGCGGAGGCTTCGTCGGCGGCGAGGAAGGCCAGCGTGGGGCCCGACCCCGACACGATCCCCGCGAGGGCCCCGGAGCTCTCGCCCCGTTGCAACACGCGCGCCAGGTCTGGACGCAGGTGCAGAGCGGGCGCCTGGAGGTCGTTGCGCAGGGTGGCGGCGAGCATGCGGGCGTCGCCCTGGCGCAGGGCGTGCAGCACGTCGGGGTCGACCGCGGGATCGCGGGGTGCGGGCCCGATGTCGACGGCGTTGCGCTCGCGGTGCGCGTCGAGCTCGCCGTAGACGACGGGCGTCGACATTCCGACCTCGTTGGGCACGAGCACCCAGTCGAAACGACCGCGCGCGAGAGCGGGACTCAGTTCGTCGCCACGCCCCGTTCCCACCGCCGTGCCACCCAGCAGGGCGAAGGGGACGTCGGCCCCGAGGCGGGCGCCCAGTCGCGCGAGTTCGCTCGACGGCATCCCGAGCCCCCAGAGCGCATCGCACGCCACCAGTGCCGCCGCGGCGTCTGCCGACCCGCCGCCCATTCCTCCCGCGACGGGGACGGCCTTTCGCACCGCGAGGTGCACGCCCCGATCGATCCCCGCCGTCTGGGCGAGCAGGCGCGCCGCCCGCACCGCCAGGTTGCGTCCGTCGGTCGGCACGCCGTCGACGTCGACCGGTCCGCGCGCGGCGACCTCGAGCGTGATGTCGTCGGCCGGTGTCGCGACGATCTCCTCGTACAGCGACACGGCTTGGAAAGCCGTCGCGAGCTCGTGATATCCGTCGTCCTGAACGTCGCCGACCTCGAGGAAGACGTTGATCTTCCCGGGCGCGCGCACGCGGACGGATTCGGACGACGCGGGGGTCATCGCCCCGCTCGCAGAACCGTGCGCCCGGCCGCGTCGCCGTGTGCGAAACTGGAACGTCGGCCCGCTTCCCGCCGTCGCTCACGCGAGGTCACGGGAAGGTCCGGGCCGGAACGCGCGATTCGAGTCACTCTTCGACAGTAGCGCGCCCCCCGTGTCGATCGGCGCCGCCGCCGAAACGCGACCGAAACGCCGGAACCATACGGTGTCCGAATCCCGTCCACCCCTTCCGAGGAGGCAGCATGCGCCCGATGGTCCCCCTGTCGATCGACGCCGATCCCTGGCGCGCCCTGCTGTCCCGGTCCGATATCCGGATGCACGACGGCATCCTGCACGTGATCGACGACACCGCCCCGCCCGCCCTCGCGGAACGCGAAGACCTGCTCACCGCGGCCGCTGCCATCGAGGCCGCGGGCGTGCGCGTGATGCTCGTTCGCGATGCCAACCGTCGCCCCAAGCTCGTCGTCGACACCGCCGACGCGATCGCCGCGATCGCCGCCCTGTGCGATCCCGACCTCGGTCCGGTGTATCTGAAGGCACGCGGCGAAGACCCCGTCCCGGCGCACAGCGTCGTGCCCGCACCCGGGACCGTCCAGGCGTACGCCGTCTTCCGCCCCCGCACCTCTTCGGAGGGCTCGTACCGCTACGGCGCGGCACTGGCTCCCCGCTTGGAGCTGTGGCGTTTCGGCAAGACGACCATCGAAGCGCCCCGCCCCAGCGCCCTGACCCGACGTCGCTTCGCCGCGGCCGATCTCGACCTGGTCGAGGTCGAGCGGTACGGCCGCACGTGGACGACGGTGTCGGGCATGTTCGATCCGCACCCCAACGAGTTCACCGCCGACGTCGACATGGTCTTCTCGTGGGTCGACGGCTCCTCGAGCGAGTTCCAGCGTCAGCGTGCCGCGCGCATGCAGGGCTACGTCGTGGGCGACGGCGACGACAACGCCGCCCGCTACCGCCAGGTCGACGAGCTTCGGTATGCGCTGCGGAGCGTGCACATGTACGCCCCGTGGGTGCGTCGCATCTTCATCGCGACCGACTCCCCCACTCCCGAGTGGCTCGCCGACCACCCCAAGGTCACCATCGTGCGCAGCGAGGAGTTCTTCGCCGATCCGTCGGTGCTTCCCACGCACAACTCCCACGCCGTCGAAGCCCAGCTGCACCGCATTCCCGGGCTCGCCGAGCACTTCCTCTACAGCAACGACGACATGTTCTTCGGTCGTCCGGTCACTCCCGAGCTGTTCTTCAGCGGCGGGGGCGTGAGCCGGTTCGTCGAGAGCGGAGTCCGCATCGGCAGCGGCCCGTCGCACGTCGACCGCTCCGGACACGACAACGCCCTGCGGGTGAACCGCGCGCTGCTCAAGGAGCACTTCAACCGCGTCATCACGCTCGACCTCGAGCACTGCGCGACGCCGCTGCGCCGCTCGGTGGCCTTCGAGCTGGAGCAGGAGTTCGCCGAGGACTACGCGCGCACCGCCGCCAGCCGGTTCCGTTCGGCGACCGACATCTCGGTGACCAACAGCCTGTACCACCACTACGCGCTGGCGACGGGTCGCGCGGTCATCACCACGCAGCCGCGGACACGGTACGTGCAGACCACGCAGCTCGATTCGCTGCGCACGATGGAACGCCTGGTCTCGCGGCGCGACACCGACATGTTCTGCCTCAACGACGGCAGCGTGCCCGAGATCCCCGAAGAGGTGCGCGTTCCCGCCCTGCGCGCCTGCCTCGAGCGGTACTTCCCGGTCGCCGCTCCGTGGGAGAAGCCGTCGGTCAGCGCAGAATCGGCAGCGGCGTCGTCGGCGGCGACACCCGTCCGCTGAGTTCCCGCGCGCTCGGGACCAGGATCCCGGCGTCGCGCAGGCGTCGCTGCGACTCGGCGGCGTCGACGTACTGCAGGGCCTCCGTGGCGGCCAGCGGCACGACAGAGTGCACGATCGTCTCGTCGTAGATGTGCACGGTGTTGAAGCCCTGCGCCGCGTCCTGCGGCCGGGTTCCCCCGGCGGGCACCATGAGGTCCTGCGTGTAGCAGGTGGCCGAGGCGACCGATACCGGGATGCCGGCGAAGGTGGCGAACGTGGAGTAGTGCAGGTGACCGGCGAGGATCGCCCGCACGTCGGTACCGCGCAGCACGTCGGCGAGGCTCCGCTGATCGCGGAGTTCGACCGAGGCGGCGAGGTCGAGCACGCTCGGCACGGGCGGGTGGTGCATCGCCAGCACGGTGCCCAGCGGGGCCGGTGTCGCCAAGACGTCGGCGAGCCAGGCCAGCTGCGCGGCGCTGACCTCGCCGTGGTGCGCGCCGGGAACCGAGGTGTCGAGCGTGACGATGCGCAGTCCGTCGAACTCGTCGACGCGGTCGACGGGGGCTGCAGGGTCGGCGCCGTCGTCGGGCAGCAGGTGCGAGCGGAAGGTGGCGCGATCGTCGTGGTTGCCCATCACCCAGACGACGCGGGCGTCGAGGCGCTCGGCGAGGGGGTCGACGAGCGCGCGGACGCGGTCGTACGCGTCGGCCTCACCGAAGTCGGCGAGGTCGCCCGTGAAGACGAGCGCCTGCGGGCGGATGCCGGAAGCCTCGATCGACGCGACGGCTCGGGCGAGATACGCCTCGGCGTCGACCCTGTCGTAGAGCCGGCTTCCTCCCGCACGCAGGTGGGTGTCGCTCAGGTGCAGGAGCACTCGCTCAGCGCGGGGATACTCGGCGTAACGCATCTCGTTCCTCTCGGGCCGTCGGGTACGACCTCGTCACCGGCGTGATGCTCCCGGTTGGCTCGAAATGTTACCGGCATGTTTCGCGAACGCGTGATGAACACGGTGCGAATTCGCCCAGATGCCCCTCGATTTCGGTGCGAGAAGCGCGGCACGACCGCGCCCCCTCGGGCGGATCGGCGTCCACCCGGCCGACCGTGCCCCGCGCCGAGCGCCGCCGCCCGACGCGGAACCGCCGCGCGTCAGAGGGCGGCGATGCGGGCGTAATCCTCGACCGTCAGCTGCTCGCCGCGCAGCGTGGGGTCGACGCCGGCTCTCTCGAGCTGGGCCGATGCCTCGGCCGCGGTTCCCCCCAGCACGGTGGACAACGCCTGGCGCAACATCTTGCGGCGCTGCTGGAAAGCGGCATCCACGATCTGGAACGTGCGGCGCCGGTGCTCCTCGGAGCCGCGTACGTCGGCGTCGCGTTCGAAGGCGACCAGCACGCTGTCGACGTTCGGCACCGGCCAGAACACCTGGCGCGACACGGTGCCGGCGAGCCGCCACCGTCCGTACCAGGCCGCCTTGACGCTCGGCGCTCCGTACACCTTCGACCCGGGCGGGGCGGCGAGCCGCTCCCCCACCTCGGCCTGCACCATGACGACGCCGCTGCGCAGGTACGGGAACGTCTCGAGGAAGTGCAGCAGCACCGGCACCGAGACGTTGTAGGGCAGGTTCGCCACGAGGACCTCGGGCTCCCCCGGCAGCGACTGCACGCGTAGCGCGTCGGCGTCGATGACGGTCAACCGGTCGGCGGGCACATCGTGCGCTGCGGCGGTGGAGGGAAGACGCTCGGCGAGGCGGTGGTCGATCTCGACGGCCACGACCGAGGCACCGGTCTCGAGGATCGCGAGGGTGAGCGAACCGAGCCCGGGACCGATCTCGACGACACGGTCGGATGCCGAGACCCCGGCGACGTGGACGATCTTGCGCACGGTGTTGGCGTCGACGACGAAGTTCTGCCCGAGCTTCTTGGTGGGGGTGACGTCGAGGTCGGCGGCGAGCCGGCGGATCTCGGCGGCACCGAGCAGGGAAACGGGCATTGTTCCACTGTAGTCAGCCTCGCTGCGCGCTCCGGGCGACAGGAGTAGCGTGTGCGGGTGAGTCAGACCCAGTCGATCCCCGCGAATGCTTTCACCCTGCGCAGCCCCTTCGGTCGACGAGCCGTGGTGCTCTCGATCGCGGCGGCCGTCGGCGGGTTCCTCTTCGGATTCGACTCCTCCGTCATCAACGGCGCGGTCCAGTCGATCGAGACCGAATACACGAAGGCTCCGACCCTCACCGGCTTCGTCGTCGCGATCGCGTTGATCGGCTGCGCGGTGGGTGCGATCGCCGCCGGCACCCTCTCCGACCGCTTCGGTCGACTGAAGGTCATGATGGTCGGCGCCGTGCTGTTCTTCGCGTCGTCCATCGGATCGGCGCTGACTTTCAGCGTGCTCGACCTCACCATCTGGCGCGTGATCGGCGGGCTCGGCATCGGGATCGCCTCGGTGGTGGCCCCGGCCTACATCGCCGAGGTGGCCCCGCGTCAGATCCGCGGCAGCCTCGCGTCGCTCCAGCAGCTGGCGATCACGCTCGGTATCTTCGCCGCCCTGCTCAGCAACGCCGTCCTGGTCGGGATCGCCGGGGGCACCGCCGACAACCAGCTCTGGTGGGGACTCGAGGCCTGGCGTTGGATGTTCCTCATCGGCGTGGTGCCGGCGGCGGTCTACGGTCTGCTGGCCTTCACGATGCCCGAGTCGCCGCGCTTCCTGCTCGCGCGCGGGCGCACCGACGAGGCGCGGGCCGTCTTCGCCCGCCTCGTGCCCCCGGCCGACCTCGAGAAGACCCTCACCGAGCTCACCAACGGCCTCGAGGCCGACCGCCGCAACAAGAGCGCGTCGCTCGCGGGCAAGGCCCTCGGACTGCAGCCGATCGTCTGGATCGGCATCATCCTGTCGGTGTTCCAGCAGTTCGTCGGCATCAACGTGATCTTCTACTACTCCACGAGCCTGTGGCGGGCGGTCGGCTTCGACGAGAGCAACTCACTGCTCATCGGCGTGATCACCTCGGTGACGAACGTGCTCGTGACCCTGATCGCCATCTGGCTCGTCGACCGCGTCGGCCGCAAGCCCCTGCTGCTGGTGGGCTCCGCGCTGATGGCGCTCTCTCTCGGCACGATGGCCCTCGCGTTCTCGTTCGCCACGGGCTCGGGGCAGGACGTCTCGCTCCCGGGTGCCTGGGGTCCGGTCGCGCTCGTCGCCGCCAACCTCTTCGTCGTCGGGTTCGGCGCGTCGTGGGGACCGCTCGTGTGGGTGCTGCTCGGCGAGATCTTCCCCAGCCGCATCCGCGGCAAGGCCCTCGGCGTCGCCGCCGGCGCGCAGTGGCTGGCCAACTTCCTCGTGTCGTGGACCTTCCCGCAGCTCGCCGACTGGTCGCTCACGATCACGTACGGCGCCTACGCGTTCTTCGCGGCGCTGTCGTTCGTCTTCGTGCTGTGGAAGATCCCCGAGACCAAGGGCATGGAACTCGAGCAGACCGAAACGTTGTTCGTACGCAAGCCGAAGAAGCAGAAGAGCTGACAGGATCCCTCCATGACGAACAACTCGAAGTCCCACGAAGAGATCCGCGAAGAGCGCGAAGCGGCGCAGAAGGAGAAAGACCGTCTCGAGCGCGCCGAAGAGGCGCGACTCGACGACGAGAAGCGCTGAACCCTGCGCCGGCCTAGAACTCGCCGTAGACCTCGAGCGTGTTCGCGGCGACCTGCGCGGCGAGCTCGTCGGCATCGATCCGCAACTCGGCCGCCAGGAACCGCAGCGTCACGGGGATGAGGTACGGCGCGTTCGGGCGGCCGCGGTAGGGCGCCGGGGTGAGGAACGGGGCGTCGGTCTCGACGAGGATGCGCTCGCGCGGCGTGACGGCCAGCGCGTCGCGCAGGTTCTGCGCGTTCTTGAACGTGACGTTGCCCGCGAACGACAGGTAGTACCCGCGGTCGGCCGCGATGCGCGCCATGTCGGCGTCGCCCGAGAAGCAGTGGAACACCGTCTTGTGGGGAGCGCCGACGCGCTCCAGCGTCTCGAGTACGGCTTCGTGGGCATCGCGATCGTGGATCTGCATGGCGATGCCGTGCTTCTTCGCCAGCGCGATGTGCGCCTCGAACGACCGCATCTGCGCCGGGATGCCGTCGGCCTCGGTGCGGAAGAAGTCCAGGCCCGTCTCGCCGATCGCCCGCACGCGCGGCTCGGCGGCGAGCTCGTCGATGACCGCGATCGCGGCATCCAACTCCCCCGCCCGCTCGTACACGGGGGCCTCGTTGGGGTGCACGGCCACGGCCGCGAGCACACGCGGGTGCGTGCGCGCCGCCCACGCCGACCACCGCGACGAGTCGATGTCGCCGCCGGCCTGCACGACGCCGTGGACACCCACCGCCAGGGCCCGCTCCAGCTGCTCGTCGAGCGACAGGCCGGTGTCGCCGTCTTCGATCTCGAGGTGCGTGTGGTTGTCGTAGACGGGTACACCGAGCGGCTCGGGCGCGGGCGGGTAGCTCACGTCGCGGCGCCCGTCGACCGAGCGCTCGCGCACGTACTGGCTGGGATCGACGCCGTCGATGGTTCCGCGCGGGCGCTCGACGGGCGTGGAGCCGGCGGGGGCGGACCCTTCGACCGACTCAGGGGCCACGGGCGTCACGCCTGCTCGACGCGCGGGAACAGCGGCGACAGGCCGGCGACCGACGTCCCCGCCCGCAGCACGCCCCAGGCTCCCGCTTCGCGGAGGGGCTGATCGCGCACGCCGCCCAGGCTCTCGGCGGCACCGAGGGCGGTCCAGAGCTTCTCGGTCGCGACGGGCATGACGGGCGACAACAGCACCGCGAGGGCGCGCAGTCCCTCGGCGGCGGTGTACAGCACGGTGCCGAGGCGCTCGCGCTTCGCCTCGTCCTTCGCCAGCGCCCACGGCTCGTTCTCGGTGATGTAGCCGTTGAGCGCGTCGACGATTGTCCAGATCGCCTGGATCGCCTCGTCGATGCGGAACCGCTCCACGGCCGCGTCGGCGGAGGCCGCGGCATCCGCCACGATCCGCTGGATGGCGAGATCGCCCTCGGCGTACTCGCCGGCCGGGGGCACGATCCCTGCGAAGTACTTCTCGATCATCGCGATGGTGCGGGATGCCAGGTTGCCGAAGCCGTTGGCGAGTTCGGCCTGGTAGCGGGCCGACAGGTCTTCCCACGAGAAGGAGCCGTCCTGGCCGAAGGCGATCGCGGAGAGGAAGTAGAAGCGGTACGCGTCGGAGCCGAAGACGTCGGTGATCTCGGTGGGCGCGATGCCGGTGAGCTTGGACTTCGACATCTTCTCGCCGCCGACGAGCAGCCAGCCGTGCGCGAAGACCCCGCGGGGCACGTCGAGGCCGGCGGCCATGAGCATCGCCGGCCAGATGACGGCGTGGAAGCGCAGGATGTCTTTGCCGACGACGTGGAAGGCGGGCCAGCGGCGGGCGAACTCGTCGGCGACCTCTCCGGTGACCGGGTCTGTGCCGTAGCCGACGGCGGTGGCGTAGTTGAGCAGCGCATCGACCCACACGTAGATGACGTGCGAGGGGTCCCACGGAACCGTGATGCCCCAGTCGAAGGCCGAGCGCGAGATCGACAGGTCTTTCAGACCGCTGCGCACGAACGACACGACCTCGTTGCGCGCCGACTCGGGGCGCACGAAGTCGGGCTCGGTCTTGTACAGCTCGAGCAGGCGGTCCTGGAAATCGCTGAGCTTGAAGAAGTAGTTCTTCTCCTGCAGCAGCTCGAGCGGCTTGGAGTGGATCGCGCAGACCTTGAGCCCCTCGAACGGACCGGTCCCGTCGACGATCTCGGCCTCGGGCTTGAACTCCTCGCAACCCACGCAGTACAGGGCCTCGTACTCGCCCGCGTAGATGTAGCCGCGGTCGAAGAGTGCCTGCACGAACTGCTGCACGCGCTCCTCGTGACGGGGCTGCGTCGTGCGGATGAAGTCGTCGTTGGCGACGTCGAGGGTCTCGAGCAGCGGGAACCACGATTCGGTGACGAGCTTGTCGACCCACTCCTGCGGGGTCACGCCGTTGGCGGCGGCCGCGCGCAGCATCTTCTGGCCGTGCTCGTCGGTGCCCGTGAGCATCCAGGTGTCGTCGCCCGCCTGGCGGTGCCAGCGCGCGAGCGTGTCGACGGCGACGGTCGTGTACCCGTGCCCGATGTGGGGCAGATCGCTGGGGTAGTAGATCGGCGTCGTGATGTAGAAGGATCGGCCGGAAGTCACCTGAGGATTCTACGGGGGCGCGCCGACGCGCCCGACCGCGTGACGGGTCAGCGTTTGACGGCCAGTCCCGCCTGGTACAGCTCGCGCGAGGAGTGGCCGGTCAACGACGCCACCTCGGCCGCGGCCTCTTTGAGTCGCGTGCCGCCGCGCACGAGTTCGAGCACCTGGGTCACGGCATCCGGGAACGCGACCTCGCGCGCACTGGCGCCGCCCACGACGATCGCGATCTCCCCGCGCACGCCCTCGGCCGCCCAGGCGGCGAGTTCGGCGAGGGTTCCGCGCTTGACCTCTTCGTACAGCTTGGTGAGCTCGCGGCAGACCGCCGCGGGGCGATCCGCGCCGAAGGTGGCGGCGAGGTCGTCGAGAGTGGATGCCAGCCGTGACGGCGACTCGAAGAACACCAGGGTGCGTTCCTCCGACGCCAGCTGCGCGAAGGCGCGACGCCGGTCGCCGGGCTTGCGGCGGGGGAACCCCTCGAAGGCGAAGCGGTCCGTGGGGAGTCCCGCCACCGCGAGGGCGGTGACGACCGCACTCGGACCGGGCAGGGCGGTGACCGTGACGCCGGCGGCGGCCGCCGCGGCGACCAGACCGTAACCGGGGTCGCTGACGGTGGGCATGCCCGCGTCGCTCAACACGAGGAGGTCGTCGACGCGCGCGAGCTCGACGAGTTCGGCGGCGCGCTCCTTCTCGTTGTGATCGTGCAGGGCGATCAGGCGCGGACGGTTCTCGACGCCGAGGCCGGCCATGAGCCGCTGGGTGGTGCGCGTGTCTTCCGCCGCCACGACGGTGGCGTTCTCGAGCGCTTCGATGAGACGCCGCGAGGCGTCACCCAGGTTGCCGATGGGCGTCGCCGCGAGGATGATCACCGTTCCACCTTAGGCTGGGGGCCGTGAGCACCGTCGGCCCTCCTCTGCTGGCCCCGATCGAGCGAACGCGACTCGACCGGTGGCGTGACGCGATGCTCCTCGATCCCCGAGGTCTGCGCGTGTGGCGATGGCTGGCTCCCGCCCTCGTCACCGTCGTGGCGGCCGTGCTGCGTCTGATCGACCTCGGCAATCCGCACCAGCTCGTGTTCGACGAGACCTACTACGTGAAGGACTCGTGGAGCCAGTGGGTGCTCGGGTATCCCTCGACGTGGCCCGAGGGCGCCGACGCCAGCTTCGCCGACGGTGACACCGACGTCTTCACCGGCATCGGCAGCTACGTCGTGCACCCCCCGCTCGGACGCATCCTGCTCGGCGCCGGCATGGCGGTGCTCGGCCCCGACTCCGCGACCGGATGGCGCCTGTCGGCCGCGGTCTTCGGCACGGCCACGGTGCTGCTGATCTACCTGTTCGCGCGGACGCTGACGCGATCGATTCCGCTGGCGACCGTGGCATCCGGTCTCTTCGCCATCGACGGCCTCGGCATCGTGCTGAGCCGCATCGCGCTGCTCGACATCTTTCTCACGTTCTTCGTCGTGCTGACGTTCTGGTTCGTCGCCCTCGATCACCGGCGCACCGGCGATCGTTTGGCCCGTCTCGTCGCGGCGCGCGAGGGCGATCCGCCCCGGTGGGGGCCGATCCTCTGGAACCGCCCCTGGCTGCTCGCCGCGGGTGCCGCAGCGGGAGCCGCGACCGGCGTGAAGTGGTCGGGCCTGTACGTGCTCGCCGGGGTCGGCATCTACGCCGTCGTCACCGACGCGCTCGCGCGCCGCCGCGCGGGTGTCGTGCAGTGGCCGATGGATGCCGTGCGCCAGGGCCTCGCCTCGTTCGTGCTGCTCGTGCCGGTCGCCGCCGTCGTGTACCTCGCGAGCTGGTCGGGCTGGCTGTTCACCTCGGGCGGGTACATGCGCGGCCTCGCCGCGTCGGCGAGCGGGTTCTGGTCGTGGGTGCCGCAGCCCCTGCAGAACCTGTGGGCCTATCACCAGGCGATGTACAACTTCCACGTCGGGCTCGTCACCCCGCACAGCTACGCCAGCCCCGCCTGGCAATGGCCGTTGCTCATCCGCCCGACGTCGATGTATTGGCACCAAGACGACTTCGGGGTGAACGGCTGCGCCCTGCCGGACGGCTGCACCGAGGCGATCTCGAGCCTCGCGAACCCGCTCATCTGGTGGGCCGGGGTCGCGGCATCCGTGTATCTGCTCGTGCGGTTCGTCATCGTGCGGGACTGGCGCCACGCGCTGGTGCTGACGGGGCTCGCCGCCACCTACGTGCCGTGGCTGCTGTACCCCGAGCGTACGATCTTCCAGTTCTACACGGTGGCGATGCTGCCGTTCCTGGTGCTCGCGCTCGCGCTCGCCCTGCGTGACATCGCTCAGGGGACGCGCGGCATGTCGCGCGCGGGCGGTCAGGGTGTCGTGCTCGTCTTCGTGGTGGTATGCGTGGGGATCTCGGCGTTCTGGTACCCCGTGTGGGCGGGGCTGCCGGTGCCGTACGAGTTCTGGCGCCTGCACAACTGGCTGCCCACCTGGATCTGACGTGAGCCGCGGCGACGAGTGGCTGCACGACCCGCGGCCGGTGCAGCGGGTGAAGCTGTTCCGCGATGCCCCCGTCGACCACGCCGCGTGGCCGGCGACCGTGCCGGCGGTGGCGCAGTTTCTCGAGGTCGCGGCGGGCGACGGGTGGGAGTTCGGTCCCGGCGTCACTTTTCTCGTCGGCGAGAACGGTTCGGGCAAGTCCACCCTCATCGAGGGCATCGCCGAGGCCGCCGGGCTTCCCGCCGAGGGGGGCTCGACGAACGGCGGCACCGAGACCCGCCGCAGCGAAAGCGCCCTCGGCGAGTGGCTGCGTATCGAGCGCAGCCCCCGCGCGCCGCGCTGGGGCTTCTTCTTACGCGCCGAGACCATGCACGGCTACTACTCGTGGCGCGAAGAACTGGGCGGCCCGGCGCCGAGCCTGCATGAGATGAGCCACGGCGAGTCGTTCAACGCCCTGCTCGACGAAGCCCTCGACCACGAGCACTACGTTGCGGGCCTCGCGTGCCTCGACGAGCCCGAGGCGGCCCTGTCGTTCTCGTCCACGCTGCGCTGGCTGGCGTCGCTCGACCGCATGCGCTCACGCGGAACGCAGGTCATCTGCGCCACCCACTCCCCCGTGCTCGCCGCCCTGCCGGGGGCGACGATCCTCGAGCTCGGCGAGTGGGGCATTCGCGAGAGCGCGTGGGAAGACCTGGAGCTGGTGCGATTGCACCGGGGATTCTTGGACGCGCCGGGACGGTACCTGCGGCATCTGCTGGAGTGAACGAGCGGGTTCAGCCCCGATACCCCACGAGGCAGGCCTCTGGCGGACTCCCGATCCGCTCAGTCCACGAGCATCGTCGTCATCGCCAGGCGGAGATTGCCTCTGGTCGTGACGCAGGATGACCGGCGGACGTCGGAGCAACAGGCGACGACTGGGAGCGGATGCGGAGTTGTCCGGCCTTCGTCGGAACTCCACTCAATTTGTCGGTAATCGTCGCTTGGGGCTCCATCTCGGGCCGGGTGGACAAACGTCATCCGCGCACCCTTGGGTACCGCATTACTGGGCTATTCATACTGTGATCGACGTCGCCTCGGACCTTCGCCCGCTCCCACATCCAGCCCAAGCCAGCGATTTACCCGCTCTGCCTCCGCACGCGCGGAGCCAAGGGACGTGAGAGAACCATCTAAAACAAAAAGGTTGTCCTGAGTTTCGAGCTGCACGACCCCACTCTGCAAGGATCCGCTCACAACGGGCCAGCAAAGAATGTAGAACCACCCTTCTTCTAACACCCCCGTCGCTCGCCTTATGGAGCTACGCGAGTAGGAGCGTGTCCGCCACCACGAACGAGCCACCAGCATCTCGCTCTCAAGAAAGACTCCTACCCACCAAACACGCAGCCACGCCCAAACAAGACCCACGATCACAGGAAATACAGGAAGGATCAACAACAAAATCTTCTCAATGGGTCGTCCAATGCTTGCAATCAGAGCCCCTATCGGAAACCAAATCAAAATCAACGTCATCACGAAAAGGCGAAAGACGCGGCCGTTCCTTGTTCTTCGATCGATACTCATTACCGCAACAACTTTCACTCAGTAGTATCGAATTTTGCCTTGTCGACTACCTCGAGCGTAGGTGTTCACCGGTGCAGCACGTTTCCCGGGAGCCTGAGGCCGTGATCGTCTCTGCAAGACGTCCTGACCAACGCGCGATCGTATTGGCAGGCCTCAGACTTGCCCTTGTACAGGCGCCCGCGACGATCGCGCCGGGGGCTTCTGGACGCGCCAGGACGGCATCTGCGGCGTTTACCTGAGAAGGGGATACCGCGGACACGTTGTCGTTGTCCACCTAGCCTTGGCAGAGCCGTCCGCCTGGTACGCCGTCCACAACGCCTGCGCTCACTGCAAAGGATCGAAGTCCGAGCGTGTCAATGCAATCCCCGCGGCCTCCCGGATTCGACGAGCGACCGCTCGGACGGTTACTTGCCTTCCGATGGTTCCGGGAAAATCGCGCGCCTCGCCCTTCACTCGGATCTTCACAACCGCCACTGCACCCGCAAGGGGCAGCCAACCGATCGATCCCCACGAGAACATGCCGGCGTACCGAACTATAGAAACTCCTTCGATCTCAGCCAGAAGCATGACCGATGTTCGGAACCAGCCACGAACAATGACCGATTCCGAAGTTAGCCAAACACCCATGAACCACGGACGAACCAACCAGAAGACCGTGACGAGAAGCAGCCAGAGTGCAGATTTCGTGCCCGGCAAGCTCCAGTCATACGTGAGCATTGGCGCGCTGAATGCCGCCGCAAAAAGGCACCCTCCGACGCGAGCCCCGCGGGCAGAACCTGGTATGCGCTCAATATACATAGGCCCGCATCCATCCTCCGCTACGCTTTGTTGCTTGCGTACCAAAAACGTTCACTCGCCAACCGGTTACCAACGGACGTACGGCGTCACCCATCCCGTTGTTGGCAACGTTGAACACCGCGGTTAGTGGTACTTCTAGTTGTGTGCGAACAGTGCGGGAGATCGGCCGCACTTCGACGCGGGTCGTTACTCGGCCAAGCTGTGCGATCGCTCGGGCCCCCACTGTTGCCTGAAGCGTGGAGGCGGCAGCTTTGAAGACGGCCTTCATGCCTATGCTTCCCGCGACCGCGCCTGCGGCGGAGACAGCTGCGTCGCCGAGCCGTCCCTGCGCCACATAGGCCAAGGTCTCCACGACTCCGCAGGCAGCGCCCACTAGTCCTGGGACGAACCCGCACGCGAACAACGCTGCCTTACCAGCCGGTGAGTCGGTGATCGCGCGCCCGATGTCGTGCCACCAGGCCCGCCCGCTGAGGTCGTTTTTCTCGACCGGATCGGTGGGCCAGACGTAGTCGTTGTCGACGCCGCCCTCGACCGGGTCGACTTGCAGGAACCGACCCAACGCCGGGACATACAAGCGGGCGCCCATCTCGACGATCAGCGCCGTCTCCAACGCCTCGGTCAGCTTCTGCGCCCCCTGATGCCACCCCGTCGTCCCACTCACCGCACCCGACTCATTCGCCGCCCCCGTACCCAGCGCGAGCGTGTCGGGGTCGAGGGGCTGACCGAACGGGTCATACAGCAGCACACCCGACGCCGACGAACCATCCCCCGTCGTCACCGTGTGACCCTGCAACGACGGATACGACCACGACGCCGCCCCCGACGCGGGAATATCGACCGTCACCCCACCCGGAAGCGACAAGAACACCACCGGCGCAGCATCCCCCGACAGCACCGCCCACGGACTATCCCCCGCACCCGCATACACGTACCGGGATGTCACTTCGGGAGCATCCCCCGCCGGGTCCACGGTCCGCGACACGACACGACCGGACGCATCCCGTGTCAGGGACACCTTCGATCCCGCGTACGTCCGTGTCCCCACGTGACGGTTGTCGGCGTCGTACGAGAACAACAGGTCCGACAATCGCGTCGTGTTGCCGCGGAGGTCGTACGTGATCTCGTCGGCGTTGAAGCCGTCGGCGATGTGCGACGCACCCGGACCCGCACCCCACACCGGGTTCGACACCAGACGGTCAGCCCAGTCGTAGCAGTACTCCGCCGTCATCACAGCCGTCTGCGACGACCCCGGCGCCGTGTACCGATCGACGTATCGCGTGCGGTTACCCGATGCACCCGCGGAGGTGTTCGGCCCGCATCCTCCCGACGACGCGAACTCGTACGACAGCTCATGCCCCGGGATGTTCGCGGAGACGAGGCGGCCTGCCGCGTCGTAGCCGTAGGTGGAGTCGAACGACTGCCCGTCTTGCGAGATGCTTTCTCGCACGATCCGCCCCGCGACCGACCGGGTCACCTCATCGGTGATCGACGCCGATGACGGGAACGACCACGTCTGCGCCCCGATCGTGCCGCGCGTGTCATCCCACGACACGCCCAGCGCCGACCCACCCAGGTACGACACCTGCGCGAGGCGCTGCTTCGCATCGAACGACGCCGCCGCATACACCTGCCCATCGAACGTCACCGTCGTCGTCTTACCATCGCGGTCGTAGGCGAACGCCGTCGTCGACGAGGCAACGCCGGGACTGGCCGTCGTCACGTGCAGCACGCGGCCGGTGAGCGATTCGTAGACCGGCGTCGTGACGACACCCCACACATCGGTGTACGAGACAACGCGCCCCAGCAGGTCAGTGGTTGTCGTCGTCGCCGACGTGAGCGACCCGGGCACAGGGGTTCCGATCACCGTCACCGAGAGTCCCGCGGGCGTCGGAGCATAGGTCGTCGTGACCGTGTCGGTTGCGACATCGTCCCCGCCCGCCGAGACCTCCTTCACCGTGCGACCACGCGCATCTACCGTCGTGCACGACCACGCCTCGTCGCCGGTGACCCGTGTGCCGACGGTGCGACCCATCGCGTCATAGACATACGACGTCACGATCGCGGGCCCGCTGTCAGGTATAGGCCCGGTCGACGACTTCAGCATCCCGAACTGACGCGTACCCGCAGGAACGCCGCACGTGTCTTCCGACAGCTGCTCGTCGTCGCCGTAATAGGCGCGCGTCGTGCTCTTGGCATCCGAGATCGAACCGGACGCCGTCACAGCCGGCAGAGCCTTCGACTTCTGCCGCAGCCACCCGGCGCCGTTCACCGTCTCGGACACCACAGTGCTCTTCAACGCCAGACCGCCGGGGTCGACCGTCGAGGCCGACACCTGTCCGACAATGGGATCTTGATACGTCGTCTCGGTCACGATCGACGGGGCCGCAGCCCCCGCGACAGACGTGGAATCGTCCATCGTCGAGCGGGTCACGAGTCCGTAGTCGGGGCGCAGCTGACTTCCGGGCACGGCCTGGAACGACCCCGCCCCCGGCGGCTTCCACTGGAGATCGACACGCGCGCCGCCCGCGTTCTCGTAGTACTCCACCCGCACGCGGCGCACGTCACCCTCGCCCACCGTGAACGCGACGCTGTCGGCGGCCGTCGGCCCTTGATCCACCCAGCGGTCGATCATCAGGACGTCGTCGAGCCAGACACGCGAGCCGTCGTCGGTGCTGGTACGCAGCTGATACGTCCCGGCCTGAGGGAAGGTGATCAGACCGGTCGCACGCAGAGAGAAGTTGTCTTGAGAGACCGTCCCCGCGATCGGCGAGCCCCCACCCCAGTCCTTCTCGAACGTCCCGTCCGCCGGACCCACACCCAGGGCGTACGCATCGGGCTTACCCGAGAGCTTGCGCGTGTTCGAGTAGTACGCGACCTGCAGACCGTTCAGCCCACCGTCGTACACGGTTCCGGTCGACGACGGCACGACACCGCAGCCCGCCACCTCCACCGGCCGGTCGACCGGGCGCCCGTCGGCACCGAAGCACCCGACCGGCGCAGCTCCATAGGCCGCGACCAGCCGATCGGTGCGGTCGTACACCTTCGTCGACACCAGGCCCGTGGCGTCGGTGATGCGCCGCACGAGGTCTTTCGCAGCATCCCATTCCTGGCTCGTCGACACCCCCATCGCGCTCGTGGATGCCGTCTGCCGCCACGCCGCGTCATAGGTGACCGTCTGAGAGACCCCGGCCAGACCCGCCACCGACACCGTCGTGCGTCCGTCACCGTACGAGTACCTGCGCGTCGGACGCTCAGCTGCCGTGACGCCATCCGGCGCCGGGAGCGTCACCCCCGTGGCACGCATGCCGTCATAGTTGATCGACGTCGACGCAGGATCGTCCGCCCCCGCCGCGGCAGGGACGGGGATGCTGTCGTTGGCCGTGGCATCCCGAATCTGACTCAGAAGGCCACCGGCATTGTCGTAGCCGAACAGCGTCGACTCGTCACCCGGGTCGAGGATCGCCGCGAGCTGGGCGTTGCCGTTGTAGAACAGCCTCGACTCGGAGCCGTCGGGATAGGAGATCCGGCAGAGCATGTCGACCGGGGCCTTCGCGTAGCCCGCGCCCGACTGCTCGGGGCAGGATGAGCGGTCGCCGTTCTGATACCCAAACACGACCTTGCGCGTGTACTGATCGCCGCTCTTCGACACCGGATCCACGATCTGCGTCGCAACGCCATTGGCGTTCAAGATCGGCTGCGGTGCGGCAGCCTTGCGGACATCTTCGGGCGGCGTGGCCGACGCGACGCGTCCCTCCTTGGTGAACTGGTAGACAGTGCCGTCCTCATCGGTGAACACGACCCAGCCGTTGCCGTCCAAGGAGAGAACGCCGTACTCACCCGTCGGCGGCGTGTACCCTCCCGCGGCCGCCTTCGTGTACGTGTGCGTCTTGCCGGTCACATCGGTCAGCACCACCGATGCGTCGGTGGTCTGCGCCGATACCCATGTCGCGGCGGCACCGGCCAGCGGCACCGACGCACCCCAACCCTGGGGAAGGGTCGTGACACGCTTGGTGAACCATTCGGGCGAGACGTTCACCCGCGTGGGCGAAGACGCGCCATCGGGGGTGTACTCGACCCAGAGATCGACGTACGACAGACCCACCTCTTCGTAGTACTCCACCTGGAGGGGCTTGGCACCGCCGACACCCGTCACCGTGTCTGCCGCGGGGGTCGTCCATCCGCCGCCCTGCCAGCGGTCGATGAGCGTGCGCCCGTCGTAGGTGACTCGGATGCCATCGTCGTGCGTCGCTCCGAACCGCACCGAGCGCCCGATGAACTCCGACGGCAGGGTCACGAAACCGGTCCATCGCGCGAGGAAGTGATCAGCCGGGAGCGCCTCGGCGGGAGAACCGAGCCCCCACCGGAAGGACACGGCCGAATCGGTGCGCACGAACGCCGCGGTCTTGTCGGCGAAGGTGTACCCGCCGGGTGAGGTGGGCGGCACGCCGCCGGAGCGGGCATCGAAGTACTCGCCGAGCAGGCCCCGATTCGCGCCCGGCACCTCTTGCGAGTTGTAGGTGAACGACATCCCCATGGCGCCCCCGAGGGTCTGCACGGCCGGGGAGGCGAACGAGACGCTCACGTTGCCGTTCGCGAGGTTCGTCGTCACCGCGCCGGCGGAGTCGTACGGAGACGGCCCCGACGCGCCGAGCCGCAGATCCGTGCGCAGTCGACGCACCCAGCCGTTCTCGGTGTTCGTGTCCTGCCCATCGTTGGTGGTAACCGTCCACGAGTACACCCCGCCGTCTTGCAGGGTTCCCGGCGGGACGGCCCACGAGGCGACCCCGTTCGCCGCCGTGATCCAGCCGGACGTCACCACGGCTCCCGATCGCGCATCCTGACCCGTCGCGATCTTGAACTGGTACCTCATAGAGCCGCCGACCCCGTCGGTGTCGGCGACGGCTCCAACGCGCAGGCTCGGGGTCAACGTCGTCACCGTGGCCGGCGTCTCGGTGACCGCGCTGCCCGGCGCCGCCGTCGCTGCATCCGGCAGTGGCACGTTGTTCGTCGTGAAGCTGTACACGGGCGACTGGCGATACGTCGATTGGCCCCACAGATCGTTGAGGTCGTCGACGACCGAGACGCGCCAGTAGTACGTCGTGCCCGTGCGCAAGACACCAGAGGGCACTTGATACTGCGTGCCACCCTCCCACCCGCGCCCGGCGACGAGGTTCGTCATGCCTGGGTCGGTCGCGAGCTCGAAGGTGTACTGCTGCGCGCGGTTGCCGGGATTCCAGGCGTTCAAACCGAGCATCGGAGTGAGCGAGACGCCCCCGCCGCCGTCGGCCGGACCCCACCCGCCCACCGACGGGTACCCCCACGACTCGACCGAGAGCGCTGACTGAACACGCTTCAGGGAGTAGCTCGACCCCTCCCACCCCCCGATCATGAACGCCGGACGGTCTCCGATACGCAGGTTGCTCGCCAGCCGGGCCACGATACCGTCGCCCTCGATCTCGGCCGCATCGGTCGCCAAGTTGAAGTAACCGAGGTGGGAACCCGTCCCATGGTACGAGAAGCCGCTCGCGTGCTGGACCCATCCCTGCTGCCACGAGGTCGTGCCGTCACCGTCGTATCCCACAGCCATGTTCGCGGCCGCGATGAACTGCCCGGGCAGGTTGCCGTAGTCGTACGAAACGACCGAACGCCAGTATTGGTTTCCGTTGCCCTCGCGCGTATTGCCGATCATCTGCGCGCCATGCCAGACCGTTCCGTTGGACTTGTACGCGGTCGCGCCGTTGGGAGTCATCACCGTCGGGTCGATACGCACGGGGTACACACGCGCGGGGTCGCGCAGCCACTCACGATCGGCGCGCAGGGTGTAGCGCCACGAACCGTCGCTCGCCTTCCACAGCGCGACCTTGAGGGCCACCTCGGTGTCGCCCGACTCGCCCTCGACTCCGCTGGAGTCGGTGGCGATCGGGGTGGGGATCATCAGCACCTCGGCGCCCGATCCGTCGGTGAACACGACGGAGTCCGCCTCGCCGAGCGCCGGGGTGAGAGATCCGGCATCGATACGCCACGTCCACGACGACCGAGACACGGGAGCGGCGTCGAGCACGAGCGACTCCTTGACCCCACCCGGCTCGACGCGGTACTCGAGGTCAGCGCCGCCCGTCACGTCTCGGTAGGTGAGTTCCTCCCAGTCGTCCCACCACCAGAACGGGGCGGCGACCTCGCCGGCCTCAGCGCCGACGAGAGCGAACGAGACGTCGTGGCCCTCGCGCGAGACCGTCACCGAGGGGGCTTCGTCGGCGCCTCCACGAAAGACGGGGCTGAGCGGGTGGTCGTCGACCGTCCAGTCCGCGCCGTCGCGCGACACCGACGTGTTCACGTCGACCCACGTTCCGTCGTCGTTCTGCGCCCGCTCGGGTGTGGACGACACGCGTGTGACGGTCGACCCCGTGCCGCTGACGTACCGCGTGGTGTCCTCGGTTTCATCGACCGGGCGAAGACCGGAGGTGGGGACGCGGCGTCGCTCCCACTCATGCACGGCAGCGCCCACGGGCGGCGGTTCGATCGCGGGCACCACCGCCGGCTCGGCGCCGTCTGCCACGTCGGTGCTCGCCGGAATGGCGAAAGACCCGTCGGGAAGCGCCGGGGGCGGTGAGGGCTCGTCGGACGCCGCCAGCGCCGGAGCGTCAGCGGTCGAGGGCGCGGCCGCGGAAACGACCACACGTGAGACCGCCATCGCCGCGTCGAAGGGAACGGCCGTCCCCACCATCAACACGATCGTGGCGACGATCGAACCGGGCCAGAGACGTGAAGAGAGGAACATGCCCACCCCCGAAGGTGCCGCCGACGTGGCGGTGAACGTCACCCGAGGACTCAGGTTGCGCCGAGGTTAGGCATCAGGCTTTGTCAGGTTCGCGCTGCTTCCGCGTCATTCCGCGGCTCGAACAACCGCACTTCACCCGCGCGACGGGAGATCGGCGTTCTTCGCTCGCCCGCTCTTCCCCCGCGGCGGACACAGGAACGGCCCGCCGCGCGAAGAGAGGCCGCCGGCCCCACGGCGTCCGACGCCCGCCGACGTGCAGTCCGGCTCAGGCGCTCCGCAGAGCCGATGAGTCGGACGGCGGCCACGCTGCGGCCGCCGCATCGAGGCTCACCACGGCGTCGGCGATGGTCGTCTCGAAGGCGAGGAGCGGTTGCCACCCGGTCTCGGCGCGCAACCGAGACGCGTCACCGCGGATCGACGCCGGATCGGAGGGACGGATGCGCTCGGGATCGACGCGCAGCGGGGGGATCTCGCGCCCCACGGCGGCGCAGATCGCGGTGACGACGTCGCGGCCGGAACGAGCCACACCCGAGGCGACGTTGTACAGCGAATGGGTCAAGGCCGGCGCGTCGGCGAGAGCGAGATAGGCGCGGGCGACGTCGCGGACGTCGGAGTAGTCGCGGCGGGTGTCGAGGTTGCCGACGGTGAGCGGCTCACCGGGGGCGGATGCCGTGAGCTGACGCGCCAGGTCGGGCACCAGGAAGCCGGGGCCCTGCCCGGGACCGAAGTGGTTGAACGGTCGCGCCACCACCGCGTCGAGTCCACGCGCGCGGTAGAACGCGATCTGGTTCTCGACGAGGATCTTGCTGACGACGTAGGGCGACGAGAATCCGATCGGCGAGGACTCGTCGCGCACCGACTCGCCGGCGGAGGCCGCGTAGACCGCGCCGGAGCTGACGGCCACGATCCGCCCACCTCCGCCGGAACGCAACGCCGCCTCGCAGAGCACGGTCGTCATCGCGCTGTTGTCGGCGATGTACTGCTGCGGTCGGTCGAACGACGCACCGACGGCGGCGAGACCGGCCAAGTGCACGATGGCGGCGTCCGACGGCGCCGACGCCGGCCACTCGTGCCGCAGGTCGACCCCCGCGTAGCCGTCGAGCGCCTGCTCGATCCCGGATGCCGCCCGCTCGCTGCGGCCGATACCGAACACCGACCATCCGGCCTCGGCGGCCGCTCTCGCCAGGTGACCGCCGACGAAACCGCCGACGCCCGTGATGACGAGGCGTTTCATCCCGCGGCGACCGGCGCGGCGCTGAGGGCCAGGTCATGCGCGACCATGCGCCGCGTCATCTCGGGGAGGTCCACCCGGCGACGCCAGTTGAGCACGCTCTCGGCCTTGGCCGGGTCGCCGAGCAGCACGTCGACCTCTGCGGGGCGGAAGAACGCCGGGTTCTGAACGACGTAGGGGCGCCACTCGTCGATGCCCGCTGCGGCGAAAGCCAGCGTGAGGAAGTCCTCGATCGAATGGGTCTCGCCCGTGGCGAGCACGAAGTCGTCGGGCTGGTCGTGCTGCAGCATGCGCCACATGCCCTCGACGAAGTCGCCCGCGTATCCCCAGTCGCGCCGCGGCGTGAGATCACCGAGTTCGAGGTGGGACTGCCGGCCGGTCACGATACCGGCGACGGCGTCGGTGATCTTGCGGGTGACGAACTCCACGCCCCGTCGCTCGCCCTCGTGGTTGAACAGGATGCCGCACGAGACAAACATCCCGTAACTCTCGCGGTAGTTCGTCGCCGCCCAGTGGCCGAACAGCTTGGCGACGCCGTAGGGGCTCCGGGGGTGGAAGGTCGACTGCTCGGTGTATCCGGTCGCGGGGCGGTTGTAGTCGAGACCGCCGAACATCTCGGAGGTGGACGCCTGATAGACGCGCGTCGATCCCGCACGCCCCGCCAGGCGCACCGCCTCGAGCACGTTAAGCACCCCCTTGCCCGTGACCTCGGCGGTGAGGAGCGGGTTGTGGAAGGAGTACCCGACGTGGCTCACGGCACCGAGGTTGTACAGCTCGTCGGGCTGGCTCACCTCGACGGCACGGATGAGGGACGTGAGGTCGGTGAGGTCGCCCTCGATGAGGGTAACGGCGGGGAACTCGAGCGCGAACGCCTCGCGACGCGGGTTGCGCTGCCCACGGACGAGACCGAAGACGTCGTACCCCTTCGCCAGGAGCAGCTCGGTCAGGTGTCCCCCGTCTTGACCCGTCACTCCGGTGATGAGAGCTCGGGGCGGCGTGTTCGTGGTCATGGGCGGGTCCTCTTCTGCCGGATCGGGGGCGCCGGACAGGGCGCACCGTCGAGATCCTGCGCCCACCGCGCCGGCCTCCGCGGGCGTGCCCGCGCCGAACGCCCCGGGTGAAGAAGGTCATACCCGCCCGTTGCCGCGGTAGTCGCCCCCGGAGGCGAAGGACCGCGCGGGCGCTGTTCATCCGGGCTCTCACCCGGCGTCGGACGGTCCGCGGACCACCGCGCGGGGGTCGGAACGCACCGGCCGCGCGCAGCGGGGAAACGCGCGGAGAGGGCGGACCCGCCTCAGACCAGTCGCGCCGGATCCGTCGTCGGCAACGCGCACGTGAACGCGCGGCAGTCGTACGCCGTCGCCTCGCCGGCCAGGGCACTCTTGCCTATGAACAGCTCGAAGCCCGCCGCGGCGAACGCCTGGGCCTGTGCCGGCGACGCGACGACCACCACGTCGGCGGCGACGCGGCGCGCCGCGTCGGCGATCTCGGCATCCGAGTCTCCGACCACGACCACCTGGCGCGGGGCGGCGGCGAGTCCGAGGGCCACCTCGAGGATCGCGCCGTGCGCGAGCGGTGCGGCGAGAGCCGCGTCGGCGGCCACGCGCACCAGCGTGTCGGCGGCTTCGCGATAGCGCTCCCCCGCGCCCAGACGCCACAGGTCGAGAGCGGCGGCGGCGAACACGGACGGGCCCGAGGGAGCGGCTCCGTCGCTGGGCACCCCGCGGGGCTGCATCCCCTGCGCGGTCAGCACGGGATCCCCGCCGCCGGGGGGAGCGATGCCGTCGTCGCCGAGGCACAGATCGATCAACGCCCGGGCCCGCTCGGCGTAGGCCACCTCGCCGGTCACGCGGGCGAGCGCGAGCAGACCGCGGGCGAAGCCGCCGTAGTCCTCGAGCGTCGCGGGCGCGGCGGAGCGGATCTCGTCGAGCGAGGCGCGGCGGAGCGTCCCGTCGTCGGCGACGTTGTTCTCGAGCACGGCGTCGGCGGCCCAGCGGGCGGCCTCGACGAAACGGGGGTCGGTGCGGGTGCCTACGGCGGCGAGCGCGGCGATGGCGTGGCCGTTCCAGCCGGTGACGACTTTGGCATCCAGCGCCGGCGGAGCCAGCCCCGCCCGCTCTTCGGCGGACGCGCGGTAGTAGCCGCCCTCGTTGCGCGCGCCGTCGATGATCGACTCGGAGTCCTGGGCCGCGGCGATCCCTCCGGAGGGGAGCTGGAGCACGTCGACCAGGAAGCGCGCGGCGTCGGTGGCGGTGACCTCGTCTCGCGCGGCGAGCGCGACCTCGACGAGGCCCGCGTTGTCGGTGAGCATGCGCTCGAAGTGGGGCACGCTCCAGTCGCGGCGCGTGGCGTAGCGGAAGAAGCCGCCGTCGACGGTGTCGTGCAGCTCGGAGTCGCGCATCGCCGCCAGGGCACGGGATGCCACCGGTGCGGCCTCGGGGGCGGCGTCGACGAGCGCGGGGTGCTGCAGGAATCGCAGCACCGGGGTGTTGGGGAACTTCGGTGTCTCGAACGCCGGGCCCGCCGCGAAGCCGGAGTACTCGCGGTCCTCGCGCGCGGCGACGGTGCGGGCTGCTGCCGCGAGCTGGTCGAGCGTGGGCGGCGCGTCTGCGGCATCGGTCGCCGCGGCGGCGAGCGCGTCGCGCAGCGAGGAGCCGGTGGCATCCACCTCGTCTCGCCGCAGGGTCCACGCTTCGCGCACCGCGGCGAGCACCTGGCGGAACGACGGCTGCGGGGGGCGGGGAGCGGGAGGGAAGTACGTGCCGGCGTAGAAGACGCGCCCCTCGGGAGAGGCGAACACCGTCAACGGCCAACCCAGATGGGGAGTGAAGGCGGAGGCGGCGTCGAGGTAGGCGGCGTCGACGTCGGGATGCTCCTCGCGGTCGACCTTGATCGACACGAAGCCGTCATCGAGGACGGCAGCGGTCTCGGCATCCTGAAAAGACTCTCGCGCCATGACGTGGCACCAGTGACAGGTGCTGTACCCGATCGAGATCATGACGGGCACGTCACGGCGCGCAGCCTCGGCGAACGCCTCGGGCCCCCAGGGGAACCACGAGACGGGGTTGTCGGCATGGGCCCGCAGATACGGGCTCGAGGCGTTCGCCAGGCGGTTCAGATCAGTTCACCTCGTCGGGGTGCGAGCCCACGCGGCCCGAGCCGTCGCCCGGGTCGACCTGGTCGATCGCGGCCATCTCGTCGGCGGTGAGCTCGAAGTCGAACAGGTCGAAGTTCTCTTCGAGGCGCTCGCGGCGCACCGACTTGGGGAACACGATGAAGCCGTGCTGGATGTGCCAGCGCAGCACCGCCTGGGCGGGCGACTTTCCGTGGGCTTCGGCGGCATTCTTGACCGCGGGCAGCTCGAACAGGTCGTACTTGCCCTGGCCGAGGGGGCCCCACGACTCGATGTGCATGTCGTGCTCGGCGCCCCACGCGGCGATCTCGCGCTGGCTGAGGGCGGGGTGCAGCTCGATCTGGTTCACCACGGGGGTGACACCGGTCTCGGCGACGATGCGGTCGAGGTGCGGCACCAGGAAGTTCGAGACGCCGATCGAGCGGGTCTTGCCCGCCTCGCGGATCTCGATGAGCTTCTGCCACGCGTTGAGGTAGTTGTCGGCCTGCGGGGTCGGCCAGTGCACGAGGTACAGGTCGACCGCGTCGAGTCCCAGCTTCTGCAGGCTCTCGTCGATCGCGGCGTGCGGGTCGTCGCCGTCGTGGCGCGAGTTCCAGAGCTTGGTGGTGACGAAGAGCTGGTCGGGCGGGATGCCGCTGGCGGCGATGGCCGCACCGACGCCCTCTTCGTTCTTGTAGATCGCCGCGGTGTCGATGTGGCGGTAGCCGACCTCGAGGGCCTCGGTCACCGCGCGTTCGGCGTCGTCGGCGGGGACGAGGAACACGCCGTAGCCGAGCTGGGGGATGGAGTTTCCGTCATTGAGCTGCACAGAGGGAACGGTCATGGCATCCACCCTAGGAGGCGCCTCCGACATCGGATCCGGGGGTTGACGGCCCCTACGACAGCGGAGGAGCCGAGGCCGCCCGGGCGAGCGCGTCGGCGACGAGCCGAACGTTCTCGGTGACCGATCCCGCCGTCACCCGCACCCACTGCTGCGCCGAGGCGTCGGCGAGGAACGGCCCGCCCGCGGCGACCGCGATGCCCTCTGCGGCGAGGTAGACGAGGGCGGCGCGCTCGTCGCGGACAGGCAGCCACAGGTTGATCCCGTCGGGTGCGCCCACGTCGATGCCGAGACGTCGCAGGGCCGCGGCCATGCGATCGAGCCGATCACGGTAGATGAGGCGGGCCGTGCGGACCGGCGCGACGGAGCGCGGGTCGATGAGCAGTTCGAGCAGCACCGACTGCAGCAGCCGCGACGTCCACCCGGGTCCCAGCATTCGACCGCGCACGATCCGCTCGACGATGTGGGCGGGTCCACCCAGCGCGGCGATGCGCAGATCGGGGCCGTGCGACTTCGAGAACCCGCGCACGTGCACGACCTGGGCGGGGATCCACCTCGCGAGGGTGACCGCCGGGGCGGTGGCGATGAGGGCGGAGTGGTCGTCTTCGATGACCGTCACCGCGCGTCCTCCGGGAACGGTGAGCAGCACGTCTGCCAGGCGTCGCGCCCGCTCCGCCGACATCGACACCCCGGTGGGGTTCTGCGCCCGGGTCTGCAGCACCAGCGTCGACGGACGCTGCGCGAGCACGCGGGCCAGGGAGGCGGGGAGGATGCCGTCGGCATCGCTCTCGAGCGGGATCACGACGCCGCCGGTGGCATCGACCAGGTCGAAGATGTACGGGAAGCCCGGTGACTCCACCGCGACCCGGTCGCCGAAGCGCACCACCTGCTCGACCGTGCGGGAGATGCCGTCGAGCGCTCCGTCGACGACGGTCAGCGCCTCGACCGTGCGCACCGGCCAGTCCTCGGCGAGCACGTCGTGCAGTTCGGGGAGCACGGGCAGGTCGTGATAGCGGCCGGTGTCGGCGCGAGGTCGCGCGCGAGAGAGCGCCCGCTCGATCGAGGGGAGCATCGCCGGATCCGGCGTGCCGAGCGACAGATCGAGACGGATGCCGTGCGCGCCCCGTCCGCCGAGTCCGCTCGGGGTGGGTGTCGGTGGCATCGCCCGCTCGCTCGAGGACATTCCACGCACCCGTGGACTCAGCCACTCGCGACGCTCGGAGCGCACGAAGGTGCCCGAGCGACCGCGAGAGGTGACGACTCCCGCCTGGGCGAGCGCGCGCCAGGCCGCGGCGACCGTTCCGGTGGACAGCCCCAGGTCGGCCGCCATCTGCCGGACGGTGGGAAGGCGCTCCCCCGGCCCGAGCGTGCCGTCGGTGACGAGACGGGCGATCTCGGCGGCGAGCCCCGCCGCGGAGCGGGACTCGAGGGCGCGGGGCGAGAGCATGCGGCTCCAATTAACGACGAAGTCACCCGACGAAATCGTCGGGAAATGTTCAGGCGCGACAGTAACAGAACGACCCGCACGAATGCGACCACTCGCACTCCCCGGCGGGGCAGAGACCGAGGAGGACCCATGACGACGGTGCGAGCGGCCATCACGCAGACCACGTGGACCGGTGACAAGGAATCGATGCTCGACAAGCACGAGCAGTTCGCCCGCGACGCCGCAGCCCGCGGCGCCGAGATCGTGTGCTTCCAGGAACTCTTCTACGGTCCCTACTTCGGCATCACGCAGGACCAGAAGTACTACCGCTACGCCGAGCCCGTCGACGGGCCGATCGTGCAGCGCTTCGCCGCCCTGGCCAAGGAGCTGGGACTGGTCAGCGTGCTCCCCATCTACGAAGAGGCGCAGACCGGGGTGTACTACAACACCTCCGTGCTCGTCGACGCCGACGGCACCGTGCTCGGCAGCTACCGCAAGAACCACATCCCCCACCTCGAGAAGTTCTGGGAGAAGTTCTACTTCCGCCCCGGCAACCTCGGCTACCCCGTGTTCGAGACCGCCGTGGGCAAGGTCGGCATGTACATCTGCTACGACCGACACTTCCCCGAGGGCTGGCGAGAGCTGGGCCTGAACGGCGCCCACATGGTGTTCAACCCCAACGCCACCAAGCCCGGGCTGTCGAACCGCCTGTGGGAGGTCGAGGGGCCGTGCGCCGCGGTCGCCAACGGTTACTTCGTGCTGCAGCCCAACCGCGTCGGACGCGAAGACAACGAGTACGGCGACGAGGCGGTGTCGTTCTACGGCAGCAGCCAGGTGATCGACCCCCGCGGCAACCACGTCGGCGCGATCGGCTCGGCCGAGCACGAAGAGCTGCTCATCCGCGACCTCGACATGGACCTCGTTCAGCAGATGCGCGACGACTGGCAGTTCTACCGCGACCGTCGTCCCGACACCTACGGCGAGATCGTGGAGGCCTGACATGGCCACCACCCTGATCACGGGCGGCACGGTGGTCTCGGCGACCGGGCGCACCGCCGCCGACGTGCTCCTGGACGGCGAGACGATCGCCGCCGTGCTGTCGCCCGGGTCGACCCTGCTCGGCCACGACCTCGCGGCATCCGTCGACGCCGTCATCGACGCCACCGGCAAGTACGTCATCCCGGGCGGGATCGACGCGCACACGCACATGCAGCTGCCCTTCGGCGGTACGAGCGCCTCCGACACGTTCGAGACGGGCACTCGCGCCGCCGCGTGGGGCGGCACGACGACCATCGTCGACTTCGCCGTGCAGCGCGCCGGCGAGCGCGTGCAGGACGGCCTGGCGCACTGGCACGAACTCGCCGCCGGCAACTGCGCGATCGACTACGGCTTCCATCAGATCGTGGGCGGAGTGGATGCCGACTCTCTCGCCGCACTGCCGGGCCTGATCGACGAGGGCATCTCGAGCTTCAAGATGTTCATGGCCTACCCCGGCGTCTTCTACGCCGACGACGCCCAGATCCTGCGGGCGATGCAGGTCGCCGCCGACACCGGACTGCTCACGATGATGCACGCCGAGAACGGTCCCGTCATCGACGTGCTCGCCGAACAGCTCATCGCCAAGGGCAAGACCTCGCCGTACTTCCACGGCGTCGCCCGCGCCTGGCAGATGGAGGAGGAGGCGACCCACCGCGCCATCATGCTGTCGCACCTGACCGGCGCGCCGCTGTACGTCGTGCACGTCAGCGCCAAGCAGGCGGTGGAGCAGCTCGCCTGGGCGCGCGACAACGGCCAGAACGTCTTCGGCGAGACGTGCCCCCAGTACCTCTACCTGTCGCTCGAAGACCAGCTCGGCGCGAACAGCGAGCAGTGGGGCGACTTCGAGGGCGCCAAGTGGGTGTGCTCCACCCCCCTGCGTTCGAAGGACGAGGGCCACCAGCACCACATGTGGCAGGCGCTGCGGACGAACGACATCCAGATGGTCTCCACCGACCACTGCCCCTTCTGCATGAAGGCCCAGAAGACGCTCGGCCAGGGCGACTTCCGCGCGATCCCCAACGGCATCGGCTCGGTCGAGCACCGGATGGACCTCATGTACCAGGGCGTCGTCACGGGACAGATCACCCTCGAGCGCTGGGTGGAGCTGACCAGCACCACTCCCGCGCGCATGTTCGGCATGTACGGCAAGAAGGGCGTCATCGCGCCCGGTGCCGACGCCGACGTCGTCGTCTACGACCCGGCCGGGCACACCTCGATCGGCGTCGGCAAGACCCATCACATGAACATGGACCACTCCGCGTGGGAGGGCTACGAGATCGACGGCCACGTCGACACCGTCATCTCGCGCGGCAAGGTCGTCGTCGACGACGGCGCGTACCTCGGATCCCCCGGCGACGGGCGATTCGTCAAGCGCGGCCTGAGCCAGTACCTGGTCTGAGAGGAACCCCATGGATTTCGGTGTCGTCCTGCAGACCAATCCCCCCGCGGCCCGCACGGTGCAGCTGTCGCAGCTGGCCGAGGCGCACGGCTTCAGCCACGTGTGGACCTTCGACTCGCACCTGCTGTGGCAGGAGCCGTACGTCATCCACTCCGCCATCCTCGCCGCCACCCGCCGGGTCACCGTCGGCCCGTTCGTGACCAACCCCGCCACCCGCGACTGGACGGTCACGGCCTCCACCTTCGCGACCCTCAACGAGATGTACGGCAACCGCACGATCTGCGGCATCGGCCGCGGCGACTCCGCCGTGCGCGTGACCAACGGTCGGCCCACCACGCTGAAGGCCCTGCGGGAGTCGATCCACGTCATCCGCGAACTCGGCAACTCCCGCGCCGTGGAGTACAACGGCGCGACGCTGCAGTTCCCCTGGAGCCGCGGGTCGGAGCTCGAGGTGTGGGTCGCCGCCTACGGACCGCTCGCGTTGAAGCTGACCGGCGAGGTGGGCGACGGCTTCATCCTGCAGCTGGCCGACCTCGACATCGCCGAGTGGATGATCCGCACCGTCCGCCGCGCGGCCGAAGACGCCGGGCGCGACCCCGACGAGATCTCGTTCTGCGTCGCCGCCCCCATGTACATCGGAGACGACACCCCCGAATCCCGCGCGCACATGATCGAGCAGTGCCGCTGGTTCGGCGGCATGGTCGGCAACCACGTCGCCGACATCGTGGCGAAGTACGGCGGCGACTCGTCGGTGCCCGCCGCGCTGACCGACTACATCGCGGGGCGCACCGGGTACGACTACAACTCGCACGGAAAGAGCAACAACGACCACGTCGACTTCGTGCCCGACGAGATCGTGGAGCGCTTCTGCGTGCTCGGCACCGCCGAGGAGCACATCGCCAAGCTCGAGAAGCTCCGCGCCCTCGGGGTGACGCAGTTCGCCGGGTACCTCCAGCACGACAACAAGGAGGAGACGATGCGCGTCTACGGCGAGACGGTCATTCCGGCGCTCACTCCCCCGGTGACGGCGAAGCGGTGACCGACCAGGTGCTCGCGCCGGGGACGACCACCGCGGTCGTCCCCGAGGAGCGGATGCCGCGGGGCGGCCGTTCCTCACGCGGGCGCGCCACGGCGATCCGCGTCGGCTGGGGAGTGCTCGGGATCGCCGCGGTCGTGGCGGTGTGGGAGCTCTACAAGCTGCTCGGACCCGCCGACGGCGTGACGGTCGGAAGTGACGGATCGGCCGGATCGGGCGTCATCCTGCTGCCGCGCAGCCACGATCGCGCCATGCCGCACGTGGGAGACATGGTGGTGCGCATGTTCGCGCCCACGAGCGGAGGAGACACCCCGCCGCTGATCGTGTCGGTCGCGGGAGCCGCCGGCATGACGCTGGGCCTCGCCGCCCTCGGCTGGGTGATCGGCGTCGTGGTCGGCTCGCTCCTGGGCGTGGCGATGCAGCGGTGGCGTCTCGTCGAGGCGGGGCTGCTCCCCTGGATCGTCGTGAGCCAGATCGTGCCGCTCATCGCCTTCGCTCCGGTGGTCAACGCCATCGGCACGCAGGTCGACCGCTCCGGTTTTCCCTGGCCGCCGTGGCTCTCGGTGGCCCTGATCGCGTCGTACCTGGCGTTCTTCCCCGTCGCCGTCGGCATGTTGCGAGGCCTCTCGGCCCCGGATGCGATGCACCTCGACCTCATGCGGGCGAGCTCCGCCGGGTGGTGGCAGACGCTCGTGCGCCTACGGCTGCCCGCGGCCGTTCCTCACCTGCTGCCGGCGCTGCGCCTCGCCGCCGCGTCGGCGGTCGTCGGCGCGGTCGTCGCCGAAGTCTCGATCGGTCTGCGGGGCGGCATCGGCCGCATGCTCATCCAGCTCGCCGGCCAAGCCTCGTCCGACCCGGCCGCCCCCTGGGCGCCCACCTTCGGCACCGTCGTGATGGGACTCGTCGCAGCCGGCGGCGTCGCCCTCGTCGGCGTCGCTCTACACCGCTTCCGTCGCGGGGAGGACACCGCATGACCGCCCAGACCGCCACCGACCTCGCCGTCCGCGCCGCGGGCGTCGGCAAGGTGTTCCCCAGCGCCGGAGGCGAGGTGACCGCGCTCACCGGCGTCGACCTCACCGTCGCCGCCGGTGAGTTCGTCTCGCTGATCGGACCCTCCGGCTGCGGCAAGTCGACGCTGCTGCGACTCATCGCCGACCTCGACAGTCCGACCGGCGGCGAGCTGACGCTGTACGGGAAGTCGGCGCGCCAGGCGCGACTCGACCAGGACTACGGCATCGCCTTCCAGCAGGCGGCGCTGCTGCCGTGGCTGACGGTGGCCGCGAACATCGCTCTTCCCCTCGACCTGCACAAGTGGCCCCGCGCCCGCCGCGACGCCCGCGTGGCGGAGCTCGCCGAACTCGTCGGACTCACCGACTTCATCGGCCGCTACCCCGACCAGCTCTCGGGCGGCATGCAGCAGCGCGTCGCGATCGCCCGCTCCCTCGCCGCCCAGCCCCGACTGCTGCTGATGGACGAGCCGTTCGGCGCGCTCGACGAGATGACCCGCGAGCGGTTGCAGTCCGAGCTCGCGCGCATCGCCGCCGAGACCGGAGCCGCCGTGGTGTTCGTGACGCACTCCATTCCCGAGGCGGTGTTCCTCTCGGACCGCGTGGTCGTCATGAGCCCCCGACCGGGACGGATCACCGACGTCATCGACACCCGCCCCGGCCGCGAGCGCGACGACGACCTGCGCGAGTCGCCGGAGTTCTTCGCCCGCGTCACCGCCGTGCGCGAAGCGTTGCATGGCACCCCCGTCCACCGGGCGAACGAGCGATGAGCGGGGTGCGGCTCATGGCGCGGACGTGCGTGGCATCCGGGGTCTCGATCAGCGCATCGGATGCCGTGACCCGGTACGCCGTGGCCTCCCTTCCCGCCGGAGGTGGTCGATGAACGCCACTCCCATGCCGGGCTGGGCGCGACTGGCCGCCCCCGTCGTCGTGGGTCTCGCGGGGTTGCTCGCCTTGTACGCGTTCGTCGCCTCGGGCAGCGCGCCGCGCATGCTGCCCGACCCGTTCGCCGTCGCGACCGAGCTCGTCGCGCGCTTCCCCCTGGTGTGGGAGGCCGCCGGCATCACCGGCACCAATGCCTTCGTGGGGCTCCTCGCCGGAACCGTCGTCGCCGTGCTGATCGCCGCCCTCGCCGCAACCTGGCGACCGGTCGACGGCATGACCGCCCCGCTGGTCGCGGCCCTCGCGGTGGTGCCGATCGTCGCGCTCACCCCCATCCTCAACACGATGTTCGGGGCCTCCAGTCAGTTCGGCCGGCAGGCCGTGGCCGGGATCGCGGCGTTCGTGCCGGTGTTCGTGAACACGCTGAGGGGCCTGCGCCAGACCCGGCCCGTGCAGCGCGACCTGTTCCGCGCGACCGCCGCCACCGGCGGACAGACCTTCCTGCGTCTGACCCTCCCCACCGCGCTGCCCTACCTGCTCACGGGCGTGCGGGTCGCGGCATCGCTCGCCGTCATCTCCGCCCTGGTCGCCGAGTACTTCGGCGGTCCCGCTGACGGCATCGGCACCGCCATCGCGACCTACGCCAAGTCGGGCCGCGCGGCCCTGGCGTGGGCGTTCGTGGGCGGCGGTATCGCGATCGGTCTCATCTTCTTCGCCGTGACCGCGCTGCTCGAACGCGTCGTCGCGCGACGCCTCGGCGCGCTGCGCCCGCCCGGCTGACCGGCATCCCGGTCCTCACAGAGCCTGCACCACCACGACACGCTCCACCCGAACCGGAAGGACCATCCATGAGACACAGCACCCGTCGCGCCCTCGGCGCGGTCGCCGGGGTCGCCGTCGCGGCCCTCACACTGTCGGCCTGCTCGGGCGGAGGCTCCGAACCCGCGGCATCCGAGGGCGACTTCACGCCCCTGACCTCGGTGAAGCTGCAGCTGCAGTGGTTGCCGCAGGCGCAGTTCGCGGGCTACTACGTCGCCCTCGACCAGGGCTACTTCCAGGAGGAGGGCTTCGACGACGTCGAGGTACTGCCCTCGGGCGGCGACATCGTGCCGCAGGACGCCCTCGTCGCGGGCGATGTCGACTTCGCCGTCGCGTGGGTGCCCAAGGTGCTCGGCACGATGGAGAACCAGGGGGTCGAACTCACCGACATCGCGCAGGTGTTCCAGAAGTCGGGAACCACCCAGGTGTCGTGGAAGGGCTCGGGCATCACGAGCGTCGACGACTTCGAGGGCAAGCGCATCGGCTCGTGGGGCTTCGGCAACGAGTGGGAGATCTTCGCCGCGATGGCCGACAAGGGCCTCGACGCGTCGACCGTGCAGATCACGACGCAGGACTTCTCGATGAACGCCCTGCTCGACAAGGACGTGGATGCCGCCCAGGCGATGACCTACAACGAGCTCGCGCAGCTGCTCGAGACGGTCAACCCCGCCACCGGGAAGCTCTACACGATGGACGACATCGACGTGATTTCGTACGAGGACACCGCCGGGGCCATGCTGCAGGACGCCCTCTGGGCCGACACGCAGCGGCTGGCCGACGACCCCGCCTACGCCGACGCCGCGAAGCGCTTCCTCAAGGCCGTCGTCAAGGGCTGGGTGTACGCCCGCGACAACCCCACCGAGGCCGCGGACATCACGTACGCCGCCGCGACCGCGCCGGGCGTCGACGCGTTCCCCGTGGGCCCCACCCACCAGCTGTGGCAGATGAACGAGGTCAACAAGCTCATCTGGACCGGCGGCGACTTCGGCATGATCGACACCGCAGCCTGGGACAAGACGGTCGCCGGAGCGATGAAGGCCGTCAACCAGGACGGCCTGAACCTCATCACCACCGAGCCCGCCGACACGGCCCACTCCAACGAGTACATCGAGGCGGCCCTGTCGGAGCTGAAGGACGAGGGGGTCACCGTGGACGGCGACTACACGCCGATCGAGGTGACGCTCACCGAGGGCGGTCAGTAGGACCCCGTCGACGGGGCGACCGGGTCACCGGTCGCCCCTTCGACGCGCGTAAGGCGTGCGGCCTCGCCCCCGGCGGGGCCGTTCTCACGGGGTCGCCCCGACGCGCCGCGCACAGGGGGGCGCGGGTCAGCGTGGTTGACTGACCCGATGCAGAGCTCGCCCCCCGCCCAGCGCTCGCGGGTCCGCCCGGCATCGCCTCGTCGGCGGTGGATCAGAATCATCGCCCTCACCGTCGCCGTCGTCGTCCTGGCCGCGCTGGTCGTGGGCGGCTACACGGCGTGGTCGCTGTCGCAGAGGCTTCAGGATGCCGCGGTGCCCCTCAACGACCCGCCCTCTCAGGCTCCGTCGCTCAGCACCTACGACGAGCCGTTCTCGCTCCTGGTCGTGGGCACCGACGAGTGCGACGATCAGGTCAAAGACGCCTTCGGCGAGCGCTGCACCGACCCCGGCGCCGAGGGCAACCGCAACGACGTCAACCTGCTCGTGCACGTCTCGACGAACCCGCGGCGCGTGACGGTGGTGTCGTTCCCCCGCGACCTGCAGGTCGCGATCCCGGACTGCACGCGCGAAGACGGCTCGGTCTCGTCGGGCGTCGGGAAGGCCTCGATCAACACCGCGTACGAAGCGGGCGGGCTGACCTGCGTCGCCGACACGGTGTCGGATCTGTCGGGCCAGCCGATCCCGTTCGCCGCGAAGGTCAGCTTCGGCAACGTCGTGAACATCACCGACGCCGTCGGTGGGGTCGAAGTGTGCATCGGCGGCGACGGCATCGACGACTACGACGCGGGCATCGCGTGGGAGCCCGGGCTGCGCGTGGTGAAGGGGTACGACGCCCTGGCGTTCCTGCGCACCCGCAAGGGCATCGGCGACGGCAGCGACCTCGCGCGCGTCGGCAACCAGCAGCAGTACCTCTCGCGGCTGCTCAACAAGCTGCGCAGCGACGAGGTGCTCTCGAACCCGGCGACCTTGATCGGCCTGGCCAACACCGCCGTCGACAACATCACCCCGAGCGAGAGCCTGGCCGACCCGCTGCGCCTCGCGCAGCTCGGCTACACGCTGAAAGACGTGCCCCTCGGCGACGTCACCTTCGTGCAGTACCCCGTGGTCGACGACCCGTCCGACACCAACCGCGTGATCCCCGACGACGCGGCGGCGGCCGTGCTCTGGGACGCCCTCGCCCGGAACGCTCCCCTCGCCCTCACCGGTGAGGCGGGAGCCAACGGCGGCGTCGAGATCGATCCGTCGCAGCCGCAGCCGACACCCGTCGAGACGACGCCGGCACCGGATGGCACGACGGCGACGCCGGCGCCGGAGGTCGTCGAGCTGCCGGGCAACGTCAGCGGGTCGAAGGCCGACCAGTCCACGTGCTCCGTCGGAAACGGCTGATTCCCGGGCGGAGCAGACGGGGGCGTCCTCGATGCGAGACGATCGGGGGGTGAAGAACGCCTCGCGCTCCGCGGTCCTACTCGTGCTCACCGCCCTGACGTTGACCGGTTGCGTGCCGCCACCGGCTCCGGCGCCGAGTCCGACGGCATCACCGTCACCGACGCCGACGCCGACGGTCACACCGACGCCGACGGCCACGCCCGACCCGGCGGCGGCTCTCAGCCTGGAAGACAAGGTGGGTCAGATGTTCATGGTCGGCACCTCGGTCGACGGAGCCGATCCGACCACCCTCGCCGCCGTGACCGACGATCACATCGGCGGGATCTTCCTGCACGGACGATCGGATGCCGGAACGCAGGCGACCGCCGCGCTCGTCGACGGATTCACCTCGGCCGTCGCCGCGGGCGACCCCGAGCTGTGGGTCGCCACCGATCAGGAGGGCGGGACCGTGCAGGTGCTCTCGGGCCCGGGGTTCGACGAGATCCCCTCCGCCGTCGACCAGGGCGGACAGGACGACGCGGCGCTGCGCGCCGACGCGGCGTCCTGGGGCGCGCAGCTCGCGCAGGCGGGCGTGAACATGAACCTCGCCCCCGTCGCAGACATCGTCACGAGCCCCGAGACGGCGGCATCCAATCCCCCGATCGGCGAGCTCGCGCGCGAGTACGGCTACGACGGCGCCACCGTCGCCGCGAAGGCCGGGGCGTTCGCCGACGGGATGCGCGACGGCGGCGTGCTGCCGACGTTCAAGCACTTCCCGGGCCTCGGTCACGTGGGTGAGAACACCGACACCACGGCCGGCGTCACCGACGACTTCGTCACCGCCGACGGCGCCGACGTGGGCGTGTACTCGACCGTGCTTCCCGGGGGTCCCGCGGTGGTCATGCTCTCGACCGCGGTCTACGCCAAGATCGCCCCGAACGCCCCCGCCGCCTTCTCGCCCACCGTGGTGGGTGTGCTGCGCGACACGGTGGGGTTCGACGGCGTCGTGACGACCGACGACCTCTCGGCCGCCCAGCAGGTGCAGGCGTGGTCGCCGGCCGACCGGGCGACCCTCGCCGTCGAGGCAGGAATCGATCTGCTGCTGGTGTCGGCCGACTCGTCGGTCTACCCCGAGATGCGAGAGGCGGTGCTCGCCCGGGCGCAGACCGACAGCGCGTTCGCGGCCAAGGTGGACGCCGCGGCCTCCCGCATCCTCGCGCAGAAGGCGTCGATGCCCTGACGGGTCTCGGCGCTCCACCCGCATCGGGGGGCGCGCACGGCACCCGACGGCGGACACCGCGATAGGCTCGAAGGCTGTGTCTGTCGAACCCGTCATCGTCTACCCGCCCGAGCTGCCCGTCAGCGCCGCGCGGGACGAGATCGCGCGCGCCATCCGCGACCACCAGGTCGTGATCGTGGCCGGGGCGACGGGCTCGGGCAAGACCACGCAGCTGCCCAAGATCTGCCTCGAGCTCGGGCGCACCTCGATCGCGCACACGCAGCCCCGCCGCATCGCCGCGCGCACGATCGCCGAGCGCATCGCCGAAGAAATGCAGGTACCGCTGGGCTCCACCGTCGGGTACAAGGTGCGCTTCACCGACAAGGTGTCGGCCGACACGCGCGTCGCGCTGGTCACCGACGGCATCCTGCTCAACGAGATCCACCGCGACCGCCTGCTGCGCCGCTACGACACGATCATCGTCGACGAGGCCCACGAGCGCTCCCTGAACATCGACTTCCTGCTCGGGTACCTGCGCCGCATCCTGCCGAAGCGCCCCGACCTCAAGGTCATCGTCACCTCGGCCACCATCGACCCCGAGAGCTTCGCGCGCCACTTCGCCGCTCCCCCGGCCGAGCCCGGCGGCGATCCGGTTCTCGCGCCGGTGATCGAGGTGTCGGGCCGCACGTATCCGGTCGAGATCCGCTATCGACCGGCCGGTGGGGCCGAGATCGTCGAGGGTGCGGGCGAAACTCCTGAGGATGGGGATGCCGACGGCACGGACGCCGCGTCATCCCGCCGCCGCCAGGCGTCCGGCCCGCAGAAAGTCAGGAGTTCGGCCCGGCCCGCCGCCAAACCCGGGCGCGACGACGACGACGTCGACGAGGTCGGAGCCGTGGTGGCGGCTCTGCGCGAACTCGACCGGGAGTCGTCGGGCGATGTGCTCGTCTTCTTCCCCGGCGAGGCCGAGATCCGCGATGCGGCGGATGCCATCCGCGGGGCGTACCGGAACGACGCCGCGCCCACCGAGGTGCTGCCGCTGTACGGACGCCTCTCCGCCGCCGAACAGCACCGCGTGTTCGAGCGTTCGAGCGTCGCCGGTGTGCGCCGCCGCGTCATCCTGGCCACGAACGTCGCCGAGACGAGTCTCACCGTTCCCGGCATCCGGTACGTCGTCGACACCGGCACCGCGCGCATCTCGCGCTACAGCAACCGCTCGAAGATCCAGCGTCTGCCGATCGAGGCCGTCTCGCAGGCCTCGGCGCAGCAGCGCTCGGGCCGTGCGGGCCGCACCTCGCCGGGCATCGCGATCCGCCTGTACTCCGAAGAGGACTTCACCCGGCGTCCGGAGTACACCGAACCCGAGATCCTGCGCACCTCCCTGGCATCCGTCATCCTGCAGATGCTCTCGCTCGGTTTCGGCGACATCCAGGCCTTCCCGTTCCTGACCCCGCCCGATTCGCGCGGAGTCAAGGCGGCGTTCGACCTGCTCGTCGAGCTCGGCGCGGTGAAGCTCCCCGCCCGCGGCGAGTCGGGAACGCCCCGTCTGACCGAGATCGGCCGCGAGATCTCGCGCCTGCCGATCGATCCCCGCTTCGCCCGCATGCTCATCGAGGCGCGCCGCAACGACGTGCAATCCGAGGTGCTGGCGATCGTGTCGGGCATGTCGATCCAAGACGTGCGCGAGCGCCCTGAGGAGCGCCGCGACGAGGCCGACCGGTTCCACGCACGTTTCACCGACCCCACCAGCGACTTCCTCTCGCTGCTGAACCTGTGGGAGTACCTGCAGGAGAAGCAGGCCGAGCTCGGATCCAGCGCCTTCCGACGCCTCTGCCGTAGCGAGCACCTCAACTACGTGCGCGTGCGCGAGTGGGTCGACGTGCACCGGCAGCTGCGATCGTTGGGCGGCGAGCGCGGCTCCGACGACGGCGGGCGCGGCTCCGGCGACGGCGGGCGCGGGCGCGGCGGGCGGAACCATGTCCCACTTTCGGCTGTCTCAGACCCCTCCAGGCCGCATGATTCGGGACACGGCTCGCACGAATCGGGACGAGGTTCGTACCGCGGCCCCCAGCAGGACGCCTCCGCCCCCGAGGGCCACGCCGCCGGCGATGCCATCCACCGCGCCATCCTGTCGGGGCTGCTGTCGCATCTCGGCATCCTGGATCCGCGCACCGTCGCGCAGGCCAAGGATCGCAAGGCACCGGGAGAGACCCGCCCGACCAAGGGCGAATACATCGGCGCGCGCGGTGCGCGATTCGCGATCTTCCCGGGCTCCGGGCTGAAGAAGCGGCGTCCGTCTGCGGTCATGGCCGCCGAGCTCGTCGAGACCTCGCGGCTGTTCGCGCGCACGGTCGCCGCCGTCGACCCGGCGTGGGCGGAGGAACTCGCCCCCGACCTGGTGAAGCGGTCGCTGAGCGAGCCGCACTGGTCGAAGGATGCCGGGGCCGCCGCGGCCTACGAGAAGGTGACGCTCTTCGGGGTCGAACTCGTCGGCCGGCGCCGGGTGCAGCTCGCGCGCTTCGATCGTCCGCTCGCGCGCGAGATGTTCGTGCGGCACGCCCTCGTCGAGGGCGAGTGGGACCCCTCGGTGCTCGACAAGCGGCTCACCGCGTTCCTGCGCCGCAACCAGGAACAACGCCGCCTGCTCGAGAAGATCGAGGAGCGGGAGCGCCGCCGCGACATCCTCATCGGCGACGAAGCGGTCTTCGCGTTCTACAACTCGCGGATCCCCGCCGACGTCAGCGACGTGCGCTCGTTCGAGGCCTGGTGGAAAGACGCCTCGAACCGCACGCCGCACCTGCTCGACCTGCGCGAATCCGACCTCACCGGCGACCGCGCCCAGGGCGATGACCGGGCCTTCCCCGCCCGGTGGCAGCAGGGCGACCAGACGTTGAACCTGGCCTACCGTTTCGAACCCGGTGCCCCCGATGACGGCGTGACGGTCGTCGTCCCCCTGCCGTTGCTGGCGCAGCTGCGGCCAGACGGCTTCGACTGGCAGGTGCCGGGCATGCGCGACGAGCTCGTCACGGCGCTGCTGCGCGCCCTGCCCAAGACCATCCGCCGCAACGTCGTGCCGGCCGCCGACTGGGCCGAGAAGTTCAGCGCCGAGCTGGCGGAGAAGGGGCCCGAGCAGGCCAACGGCCTGCCCCGCACCACGCTCGTCGACTCGCTCGCCGCGCTCGTGCAGCGCGTCGCCAACCAGCGCGTGAGCGCCGCCGACTTCGAGCTCGAGCGCGTCCCCGGTCACCTGATGGTGTCGTTCCGCGCGGTCGACACCCGCGGCCGCGCGATCGGCAGCGACCGCGACCTCGGCGCCCTGCAGCGCCGCCTGGCCGACAAGGCTCGCTCGAGCGTCGAGTCGACCATCGCGCGCCCTTCGACCCGCGCGTCAGCGCGCGTCGCCGAGGCCTCGCCCGCGTTCGCCTCGCGCGCGAAGCTCACGACCTGGGACCTCGACGAGCTGACCGAGGTCGTCGACACGCCGGTCGCCGGCGGGGTCGTGCGCGGCTACCCGGCTCTCGTCGACGAGGGCGACAGCGTGGCGCTCCGCGTCGAGGCGACCCCCGAGGACGCCGCGCGGAACACCCGCGCCGGCATCCGCCGGTTGATGCTGCTCGCCGTGCCCTCCCCCGCGACGTACGTTCTCGATCACCTCACCGCGAACGAGAAGCTCGCGCTCGCGGCATCCCCGTATCAGAACGCGAAAGCCTTGATCGAGGATGCGCGCGTGGCCCTGGCCGACGACATCCTGCGGCGCGAGGCCCCCTCGGGCCTGGTGCGCACCCGGGCCGACTTCGAGCGGGTGCGCGACGCGTTCTCGGCGGCGTCGGTGGACCGCACGTTCCAGACGGTCTCGCTCGCGGCGAAGATCCTGCTCGGCCAGCGCGAGGTGGAGCGGGCGATGAAGGATGCCGCGTCCATCACCCTGCTCGGAGCCCTCAACGACGTGCGGGGGCAGCTGAAGGGCCTGCTGTTCTCGGGGTTCCTCTCGCGCGCGGGCCTGCCCCGACTGCAGCACTACCCGCGCTACCTCGCGGGTGCTCTCGACCGGGTGAAGACCCTGTCGGACAACCCCGGCCGCGACCGCCAGCGCATGACCGAGTACGAGCGGACCGCCGCCGGCTTCGTCGAGGCGGGGGGTGCCATGCCCCTCCCGGCGGACGCGCCGGCGAACCTCGTGCAGACCCGCTGGCTTCTCGAGGAACTGCGCGTGAGCCTCTTCGCCCAGCGCCTCGGCACGGCCGAGCCCGTGTCGCCCCAGCGCATCGCCAAAGCCCTGAAGTCCTAGTCCGCGCCTGTCCGGCCCGTCGGCGCGGCGCGGCGCCTCGCGCGCGCCGGAGGGCCGGGGCTCAGACGCCGAGAGCGCTCCCCCACTCGCGCAGCAGCGATTCCAGGGCGCGGCGCTGGGCGGGAGTCAACGACGCGAGCAGGCGCTGCTCGTTCGCCGCGTGCGCGACCACGGCCTCGTCGATCACCCGGCGGCCCTCGGCGGTGAGCGAGACCACGCGACCGCGACCGTCGCCGTCGCTCGCGCTGCGCGAGACGAGACCGGATGCCACGAGCCGATCGACGCGTTTCGTCACCGCGCCGGTGGTCACCATCGTGTGGCGCGCGAGCTCACCCGGGGCGCAGGCGTAGGGCTCGCCGCCGCGGCGCAGGGCGGCCAGGATGTCGAACTCGCCCTCGCCCAGACCGAAGCGCCGGAAGACGCCGAGCAACTCGGCCTCGAGGTGATCGGTGATGCGGCTGAGGCGCCCGAAGATCTGCATCGGTGAGGCGTCGACGTCGGGGCGTTCGGCGGCCCATTGCTCGACGATCCGGTCGACGTGGTCGGCATCCATGCCCCCACTATATCTTCCGCGGAAGCTATAGTTCCTTCCATGGAAGATAAATGGCGTCTCGTCGCCGTCACCGCGGTCGCCCCCATCGCCTGGGGAGCGACCTACGTGGTCACGCGACATCTTCTGCCGGCCGATGCCCCGCTCTGGGGCGCGGCGCTCCGCGCCCTCCCCGCGGGCCTGCTGCTGTGGGCCCTCGCCCGCCGCCGGCCGCGCGGCAGCTGGTGGTGGAAGGCGCCGGTGCTGGGGCTGCTCAACTTCGGCGCGTTCTTCGTCCTCGTCTACCTCGCCGCGCAGCTGCTGCCCTCCTCGATCGCCTCGTCGGTGATGGCACTCTCGCCGCTCACCCTCGCGGGTCTCGCCTGGCCCCTGCTCGGCCAGCGCCCGACCCTGCGCTGGGCCGCGGGAACCCTGCTCGGCGTCATGGGTGTCGTGCTCGTGGTGGGTTGGAGCACCGGGGTCGTGCCGGCGCTCGGGGTGGTGATCTCGGCCACCGCGCTGCTGGTGTTCTCGCTCGGCGGCATCCTGGCCACGCGCTGGAGCGACGAGGTGCCGCTGCTCGCGACCACCTCGTGGCAGCTGATCGCGGGCGGACTGGCCCTGACGCGCCGTCGAAGGCGCACCGCCCCGGGTGGATGCCGCGGGGATCGCGGCCTACGCGGGCATCGCCGTCGTCGCGACCGCGCTCGCCTTCGTCTGCTACTTCACGGGCCTGCGTCACCTGCCCGCCGGCACGGTGGGACTGATCGGACTGCTCAATCCCGTGACCGGGGTGCTGCTCGGCGTCATGGTCGGTGGCGAGTCGCTCGCGGTCGCGCAGATCGCCGGGATCCTCCTCGTGCTGGCCGCCATCGCCGCCTCGCGCCCCGCCCGCACCCGCGCGTGAGTCGCCGGTATTCGTCGCCCGCGAGCCGAGCGGGGCGACGAATACCGGCGACTCACGCGGTTCAGGACGTCAGGGACACCTGTCCCAGCTCGGCCTCGACGTCGACGACCGACGTCGCCGACGGTGAGGTGCGCAGGCGGTTGTCGACGTTGCCGAGGCCGCCGTCGATCGTCACGTCGTACGCGTCGTCGGGCAGGGTGACGTCGGCCGAGCCCGCGGTGACCTTCACCGTGGTGTGGGCGGGCGCGCCCCCGTCGAGGGTGGCGGACAGGTTTCCCCCGGCCACCTCGAACGTCGCGGTGTCGACCCCGGTGAGCGTCGTCGACGCGGCACCCCCCGCCACCGAGACGTCGAGGGTGCGCGCGCTGCCCGACAGATCGACCGTGCCTCCGGCCAGTTCCACGGTCAGCGACGCCAGGTCGATGTCGAGATCGAGCGCGCCGCCGGCCACGTCGATGCGAGCGTCGAGATCGGTGGTCGCCGACGTGCGGGGCAGGGTGAGGGTGGCCGAGGTGGCGTCGCCGGCCCATCCGACGAGTCCCGCCCGGGGCGAGCTCACCCGCAGGGTGTCGCCGTCGCGCTCGAACGTCCACCCGCTCGAGTCGCGCCCACTCGTGTCGAGCCGGGCGTCGGCGACGTCTCCGTACTCGATGGTGAGCGCCCCACCGGCCACCTCCACGTCGAGGTCGGTGAGACCGTTCGTCGAGGTCTCGCCCGCGTCGACGGCGGTGCCGCTGTCGCGGAAGGTCGCCGCCGCAGACACGCCCGTGCCGACGACCGCGCCGAGGAGCACGCATCCGCCCACGACGATGGTCGCGATCGAGACGGCGAGGGCCGTGCCGCGGCGGCGGGGAGGGGCCGGCGGGGTGGGATCGAGCGGGGGCTGAACGGTCATGAGGTAGCTCCAGTGTGGTCGTGGCCCAGGTGGACGAGGGCGGCGATGACGCGGCGGTTGCCCGTCTCGCCCTGCTCGAGGCCGAGCTTGGTGAAGATGGCGGTGATGTACTTCTCGACGCTGGCCTCCGAGACGAACAGCGCCTGCGCGATCGACTGGTTCGAGCGTCCCTCGGCGATCAGGGCGAGCACGGAACGCTCGCGCTCGGTGAGGCTCTGCAACCGCTCGTCGCGGCGACGCCGCGCCAGCAGCTGCCCCACGACCTCGGGGTCGAGCACCGTCGCCCCGCCGGCGATGCGGACGAGCGCGTCGAGGAAGTCCCGCACGTCGGCGACCCGATCCTTCAGCAGGTAGCCGAGCGCCCCCTGCCCGTCGGCGATGAGGTCACTGGCGTACTGCTCCTCGACGTACTGCGACAGCACCAGCACGGGGAGTCCCGGATGCCGCGACCTCAGCGCGATCGCGGCGCGGATGCCCTCGTCGGTCCAGGTCGGCGGCAGCCGCACGTCGAGGATGCAGAGTTCGGGTGCGGTCTCGGCGACCGCGGCCTCGAGGCCGTCGGCGTCGGCGAGGGCGGCGACCACCTCGTGGCCGTCGTCGGCGAGCACGCGCACGAGCCCCTCGCGCAGCAGCACGCTGTCTTCGCAGATCAGGATGCGCACGGTACGTTCACCTCCACCGTCGTCGGACCGCCCTGGGGGCTGTCGATGCGGGCCGTGCCGCCGGCGGCGGTGACGCGGTTGACGATGCCGTCCAGGCCCCCGCCGGGGACGATGCGCGCACCGCCCAGCCCGTCGTCCTCGACCCGGGCCCACAGGGTCCCGTCTTCGCGCAGGCGTACGTGCACGCGGCATCCGGTCGCCCGGGAGTGCTTGGCGGCGTTGGTCAGCGCCTCGGCGATCGAGAAGTACACGGCCGCCTCGGCCGGACGGCTGCAGCGGCGCGACAGGCGCACGTCGAGGGTGACCGGGATGTGCGAGCGCGAGGCGAGCGCCGAGAGGGCGGCATCCAGTCCGCGATCGTCGAGCACCGAGGCGTGGATGCCGCGGGCGAGCTGGCGCAGTTCGGTGATGGCCGACTTGGTCGAGGCGTGCGCTTCGGCGACGAGCGCCTTCGCGGCCTCGGGGTCGTCGTCGATCTTGGTCTGGGCCAGGCCCAGCGTCATGCCGATCGAGACGAGGCGCGGCTGGACGCCGTCGTGCAGGTCGCGTTCGATGCGCGTGCGCTCCACCTCGGCGGCGCGGACGGCTCCGGCACGGCGGGTGTCGGACGTCCGTGCCTGCTCCTCGAGCTGTGCCTCGCGGGAGGGGACGAGGATGGCTCGGGCGATGACCCCGTGCAGCACCGCCAGGCCGACGATCGCGGCGAGCGACGCCACGAAGACGAGGAGTCCCACGAGCGGGGCGGCGACCCCCTCGAGGGGGACGAAGCCGAGCAGCCGCGTGTTCGACCACCCGAAGATCGGGCTGATCATCAACGCCAGGCCCCAGGCGGCGAGGCCGGCGACGGCGAGCGTGATGATTCCCAGCAGCGTCGCGATGGTGAACGAGGCCACCGCGCGCCACTGCCCGGGGTCTTTCGCCTGCAGCCAGATCGTGTCGAGGACGCCGACGAATCCGGGGCGGGGGCTCCGCCGCGGACGCAGCGGCGGCAGCCCGAAGCCGTAGAGGCCGTCGAGACGCGCGCGCTCGAACCAGGCGATGGCGAAGAGGACGTAGACGAAGGCGACGAGCACGATGACGCCGACGAAGAGGGCGGCGAGCAGTCCGAGACCGGCGCCCAGCATGCCGAACAGGGCGCTGAAGACGGCGGGGCCGATGAGGCCGAGCGCGGCGAGGTGCGCGGCGGCACCGGCCACCCGGCCGGGAGAGGCGACGCGGATGCGCGGCGGGGTCGGCGCAGCCGTGACGGCCGCGGGTGCCGACGCGGGCGCGGTCGTGCTCGCGGCGGGGTCGGTGCCCGAGGGCGCCGGCGGAGGAGGCGGAAGGACGGATGCCGTGGTCATGGGTTCCACGCTAGGGGTGAGCCCCGCGGGGGCACCGCCCGGCCAGCCCCCGTGCGCGTTCGGGTTATCCCGAAAGGTCGTCGGCGCGCAGCCAGCCGGTATCGACCAGGGCGGTGTCGACGTCGTCGGTCCGGAGGATCTCGGGCGACCCGCTCGTCACGCCGGCCTCCGGCGCGCGGCGGGCGAGGAGGGCGTCGATCGCATCGACGGTCGCCGGTACCAGGGCCCGCGGGTCGGCGAAGACGGTCGCGGCGATCGCGCCGTCGTGGAGCGCCCGCGCCGTGACGGTGTCGGCGCCCGAACCGACCACGAGCGGGACCGGCGCAGGAGCAGCCGTCGACGAGGGAACGGGGGTGGGAGACGGCGAGGCGTCGTCGTCGGCCGGCGGGTCGGTGGTCACCGCGGTCACGACGCCGCGTGTGACGGCATCGCCCAGGGCCAGCAGCGCGGTGGGGGCCGGGTCGGAGCGGCCGAGCGCGCGAGCACGGTCCTCGGCCGCGTCGGCGACGTCGAGGGGATCGTCGGCGACCGCCGCCTCGTCCCACGTCGCTCCCGCCACGAGGGTGAGATGCCCGTCGACGGCGGCCGGAGCAAGGGTCGCCACGGCAGCGTCGTACCGACGCCGTTCCCACGCGTCGTCGGTCGTCGCCGCGAGCACCGCGACACGGGCGGGCGCGACGACCGGAGCGGAATCGTCGGGGCTCGTCCCGGCGTCGGGCCCGGTGGTCTCGTCCGGGTCGGAGCCGGCGTCGGGCTCGATCGTCGCCCCGGCGTCGGACCCGGCATCCGGGGTCGCCTCGGACAGCTCCGCGAGCAGAGCCTCGGCCTGCGCGCGACCCAGCTCCTCCGGCTCGACGACCGCGGTGAAGGCGACGGCGTAGGCGGTGGAGGTCCGCCCGAAGAGCACGACGGGGTCAGTCCCCTCGGACGGGGGCGCCGCCGCGGAGACGTCGCCCGGCAGGGGCGCCACGATCACGGCATCCGCACCCTTCGTGCGCATGTTCTGCACCTGCGCGCCCTGCGTGCGGGCGTCGTCGGCCGCGAACTGCAGGTCGACGCGATAGCCGCGGTCGCGCAGAGCCGCGGACAGGGCGTCGCCGGCCCGCATCCACTCGGCGTCGGCGGTCGAGGGAAGAGCGATGCCGATCACCCCGGCACCGTCGCTCGTCCCCGTGGTGCGCGCGGTCGTGGACGTGCAGCCGGCCAGGGCCAGGGCGAGGACGGCCATGAGGGCGGCGGCGGCACGGAGAGGCGTGCGGGGGGTCACCCGCTCCATCCTGCCCCACACACGGGAAACGCCCCGTCGCGCGAGGCGACGGGGCGTTTCGGGACGAGCGTGGATCACCCGCGGGTGCGGTTCTTGTTCCACACGTCGAAGGCCACGGCCAGCAGCAGCACGAGACCCTTGATGAACTGCTGCACGTCGGTCGAGATACCCATGAGCGACATGCCGTTGTTGAGCACACCCATGACGAGACCACCGGCGATCGCGCCGACCACGCGGCCGACACCACCCTGGACGGCGGCGCCACCGATGAACGATGCGGCGATGGCATCCAGCTCGAACAGGTTTCCGGCGCCGGGGCCGGCCGAGTTCAGGCGACCCGTGAAGACGATGCCGGCGAGGGCCGCGAGCACGCCCATGTTCACGAACAGCATGAAGTCGACGCGACGGGTGTTGATGCCCGACAGCTTCGCCGCGGTGCGGTTGCCGCCGATCGCGTAGATGTGGCGACCGAAGACGCTCCGGCTCATGACCGTCGAGTAGCCGATGACCAGCACGGCGAGCACGACGAGCACGATCGGGGTCCCGCGCGAGCCGGGAGCGACGCCCAGCAGGTAGGTCAGGTAGGCGATGAGCGCGCCGCCACCGACGATCTTGAGGATGAACCACAGCTGCGGCTCGTTCTGCAGCTCGAGCGCCGCGCGCTTGGCGCGCTGGCGCACCTGCGACACGACGAACATGACCAGGGTCAGCACGCCGAGGGCGACGGTGATCCACTCGGCGGGCGAGCTGGCGGCCGGGAACAGGTCGGGGAAGAGGTAGCCACCGCCGAGCTGGCGGTACTCGGTCGGGAAGGGCGTGATCTGCGTGTTGCCCAGCGTCATCTGCGTGAGGCCGCGGAACAGCAGCATGCCCGCCAACGTCACGATGAACGCGGGGATGCCGATATACGCCACCCAGAAGCCCTGCCACATGCCGACCACGGCACCCAGGAGCAGCGACAGCAGGATGCCGAGCCACCAGGGCAGGCCCCACTGCACGATGAGCACACCCGAGACGGCACCGACGAAGGCCGCGACGGAACCGACCGACAGGTCGATGTGCCCGGCGATGATGATCATCACCATGCCGATCGCGAGGATCAGGATGTAGCTGTTCTGGACGATGATGTTCGACACGTTGCCCGCGGTGAGCAGACGACCGCCGGTCAACGCCTGGAACAGCAGGACGATGACGATCAGCGCGATGAAGATGCCGATCTCGCGCAGCCGAGAGGTGAAGAACTGCAGCATGCCGCCGGCACCGCTGCCGGTGCCGCCGCCGACGGGACCCTTCGGCGTGGCGGGACCCTGGGGGGTCACGGTGTTGTCAAGCGCTGACATGGTCGGCTTCCTTTTCCTTGGTCATGAGCACCATGAGGGCCTCGGGAGTGGCCTCTTCGATGGGCAGCTGGCCGGTGATGTGGCCTTCGCTGAGGGTGTAGATGCGGTCGCAGATGCCGAGGAGCTCGGGCAGCTCCGAAGAGATGACGAGCACCCCCTTCCCCTGCGCCGCGAGGGAGTTGATGATCGTGTAGATCTCGTACTTCGCGCCCACGTCGATGCCGCGGGTGGGCTCGTCGAGGATGAGCACCTCGGGGTCGGAGAACAGCCACTGCGACAGCACGACCTTCTGCTGGTTGCCGCCGGAGAGCTTTCCGACCACCACGTCGACGCTGGGCGCCTTGATGTTCATCGACTTGCGGTAGCGGTTCGCGACCAGGTACTCCTCGTCGCCGTCAACGAACCCGCCCTTGACCAGCTTGCGCATCCCGGCGAGCGAGATGTTGCGCTTGATGGTGTCGATGAGGTTGAGGCCGGCGCCCTTGCGGTCTTCCGTGACGTACGCGAGCCCGCTGCGGATGGCGGCGGGAACCGTCGAGGTGTCGGCCTTCTTGCCGTTGATGTAGACGGTGCCCGAGATGCGCGAACCGAAGCTCTTGCCGAACACGCTCATCGCCAGCTCCGTGCGACCGGCGCCCATCAAGCCCGCGATCCCGACGACCTCGCCGGCGCGCACCGTCAGGTTGGCCTCGTGGATGACGACGCGGTTGGCGTCGGTCGGGTGACTGACGTTCCAGTCCTCGATGCGCAGCACCTCGTCGCCGATCTCGACGTCGCGGTCGGGGTAGCGGTTCTCGAGCTCGCGGCCGACCATCCCGCGGATGATCCGGTCCTCGCTCGTGCCGCCGGTGGCGACATCCAACGTCTCGATCGTGCGACCGTCGCGGATGATCGTGACCTCGTCGGCGATCGCGCGGATCTCGTTGAGCTTGTGGCTGATGATGATGCAGGTGATGCCCTGCCCGCGCAGGTGACGGATCAGGTCGAGCAGGTGCTCGGAGTCGTCGTCGTTGAGCGCGGCGGTGGGCTCGTCGAGGATGAGGAGCTTGACGTCCTTCGACAGCGCCTTCGCGATCTCGACGAGCTGCTGCTTGCCGACACCGATCTCGTTGACGGGCACGTCAGGGCTGTCGCCCAAACCCACACGGGCGAGGAGCTTCGAGGCCTCGCGGTTCGTGGCATCCCAGTCGATGAGACCGCGGTGCGTGATCTCGTTGCCGAGGAAGATGTTCTCAGCGATGGACAGGTAGGGGCTGAGGGCCAGCTCCTGGTGGATGATGACGATGCCGGCGGCCTCGCTGTCGCGGATGTCCTTGAACTCGACGGTGTTGCCGTCGAAGACGATCTCGCCGCGGTAGTCGCCCGCGGGGTACACACCGCTGAGCACCTTCATGAGGGTCGATTTGCCGGCGCCGTTCTCGCCGCAGATGGCGTGAACCGTCCCGCGCGCGACGGTCAACGACACGTCGGCGAGCGCGATGACGCCGGGGAACTCCTTGGTGATCGAGCGCATCTCGAGGATGGTGCTCACGAGGTCCTCCTTGCAGAACCGGCTCGTGGCCGGTCGGGATGATGGGGCGGGGGCGCTGCGCGCCGACCCGCAGGAGCCTCCGCCGCGACCCGGTCGGGCCGCGGCGGAGGCGGGGTGGGAGGGTCGGAACCCTCCCGGGGGATCAACCCAGGTCGGCCTCGGTGTAGTAACCGCTGTCGATCAGGAGTTCCTTGTAGTTGTCCTTCGTGACGATCGTCGACTCGAGGAGGTACGAGGGGACGACCTTCTTGCCGTTGTCGTAGGTCTTCTCGTCGTTGACCTCGGGGGTCTCGCCCTTGCGGATGTCGTCGACCATGGTCACGGCCTGCTTGGCGAGCTCGCGCGTGTCCTTGAAGATCGTCGAGTACTGCTCACCGGCGATGATCGACTTGATCGAGCCGGCCTCGGCGTCCTGACCCGTGATGACCGGCAGCGCGTTCGCCGCGTAGCCGCCCGAGGTGAGGGCCGAGATGATGCCGATCGACAGGCCGTCGTAGGGCGAGAGCACGCCGTCGAGCTTGGTGCCGCCGATGACGGTGAGGATGTTCTCCATGCGCTTCTGCGCCGTCTCGGGCAGCCAGCGGAGGATGGCCGCCTGGCCGAACTCGGTCTGGCCGGAGGGAACCGTCAGCACACCCTTGTCCATGTAGGGCTTGAGGGTGTCCATGGCGCCGTTCCAGAAGTACGTGGCGTTGTTGTCGTCGGGGCTCCCGGCGAACAGCTCCACGTTGAACGGGCCGGCGGCGCCGGTCTCGGCGCCCGACGCGTCGAGCACGCCGAGGCCGGTCAGGAGCGACGTGGCCTGCTGGACGCCGACCTTGTAGTTGTCGAACGTCGTGTAGTAGTCGACGTTCTCGGTGCCGTTGATCAGGCGGTCGTACGCGATGACGGGGATGTCGGCGTCCTTGGCCTGCTGCAGCACGTCGGTGAGCGTGGTGCCGTCGATCGAGGCGACGATGAGCGCCTTGGCGCCCGAGGTGATCATGTTCTCGATCTGCGAGACCTGCGTGGGGATGTCGTCGTTCGCGTACTGCAGGTCGACCTGGTAGCCGAGCTCTTCGAGCTGCGACTTGACGTTGTTGCCGTCGGCGATCCAACGCTCCGACTGCTGGGTCGGCATGGCGACGCCGATGATGCCGCCGGCTTCTGCCGAGTCGCCGCTGCCGGCGCCGGTGCGGTCTCCCGCGCAACCGGCCAGGCCGATGCCGAGCGCGAGGACGCCCGCTCCTGCGATCGCCTTGAGCATGCTGTGCTTCTTCACTCTGGTTCCCTCCGTTGGGTGTTTGTCGCGATGTCCCCCGAGGAGCCCATCGCGGGCAGTGCTGACGACGCACGTCGGGCGCACGGTCGGCGGGGCGAAACGGAGGCGGTCGATGAGGCGGGTCACCCGCGTCGTTCGAAACGTCTTCGTCTCGACGGATCCGCTCCGCAGCGAGTCCCGTCGGCCGTGTGACCCGGTCATGTGACCGTTCACATTGTGTGAGTGATGCTACCTCGCGCTGAGCAGTGGCTGTCAAGTCCCGATGCGTTCGCGGTCCAGCCGTTGCCGAAACGTGACGAAAGTCACCACGACGGCGGAGCCGTCGACGAGCGCACGATCAACCGCAGGTGATCGGGCTCGCCCGCGGCGATGTCCTCCACGTCGACCCCGAGGGCGGTGAGCAGATCGATCACGGCGCGCGTGCCGATGCCGGCGAAGTCCTGCCGCACCGTCGTCAACGGCGGCCACAGGTGCGCCGATTCGGGAACGTCGTCGAAGCCGACCACCGAGATGTCCTCGGGCACCGAGCGACCTATGGCGCGAACGGCATGCATGAACCCCAGGGCCATGTGGTCGTTGCCGGCGAAGACCGCGGTGGCATCCTCGGTGCGCAACAGCTCGAGCCCCGCCTCGAAGCCGAACTGCGCGCTCCAGTCCCCCAGCACCGGCGGCCGGGGGGAGAGATCGTGGGCGTCCATCTCAGCGAGGTACCCGCGCATCCGATGATCGGCCTCGACCCAGTCGCGGGGCCCGGCGATGTGCAGGATGCGGGTGTGCCCCAACTCGATGAGATGACGCACTGCCGCCCGCGCGCCGGCGGTCTGGTGGTTGTGCGACGAGGTCGTGCCCGTCGACGACACGATCTGCACGGGCACCGGGAGCTGCAGCTCGTCGAGGATCGGCAGCACCCGCGTCTGGGGGGCGACGGCGATGAGCCCCTCCACCGACTGCTGCATGAGGTGGTCGATCGAGGCGCGCACGTCGTCGGGCGCGCTGGTGGCGAGGTTGGTCACCGTCAGGCGGTATCCGGCCGCGCGCGCGGCCGACTCCACGGCCTGGATCATGGTCGCGACGCCGAACGTCGTGGTGCGCGGGCCGAGGACGCCGATCAACCGGGAGCGACTGGTGGCGAGGGCGCGGGCCGCCTGGTTCGGCACGAACTTCAGCTCGGCGATCGCGGAGCGCACCTTCGCGGCCGTCTCGGGTCGCAGCTGCGGGCTGTTGTTGATGACACGCGAGACCGTCTGATACGACACTCCCGCCAGACGGGCGACGTCACGGATGCTCGGGGCGCGGCCCGTTGCTTCCGGGGTGTCGGTGTCGCTCATGGTCCGCCTCGTCGCGGGTCGCGCGCTGTTGCGTGACCGGTCACACGAGACTAACCGACGCGCGCGCCTCCCCCGTCGGCCGAGGTTTCCCCCCGTCCACGGGGCGTCAGGACTCCAGCAGGGCGCGGTAGAACCGGATGCCGCGGAGCCACACGTCCACGCGGATGCGCTCGTCGGGAGCGTGCAGCGCGTCACGCTCTGCGCGGGTGAGGTGGAACGGCGCGAAGCGGTACACGGCGTCGGTGAGACCGGTGTAGAAGCGGCTGTCGCTGGCGCCGAGCTGCAGATAGGGCAGCGCGACCACGTCGTGGCCGAGGGCCGCCGACACCGTCGCCGACAGCCGCCGCCAGGCCTCGCCCCGCCACGGCGACACGGGCGAGGGTTCCCCGCCGTGGCGCAGATCGATGTCGACGAGCGGGTCGGCCACGGCGCGGCGGAGGTGCATCGCCACATCGGCGAGGGTGTCGCCGGTGAGCAGGCGGACGTTGACCCCGGCGCGGGCGACCGTGGCCAGCACGTTGTCGCCCGCCGCTCCCTCGAGACGCGTGACGACGGCGGTGGTGCGCACGAGTGCGTTCGTCTCGGGGCCCACCCGCGCCAGCGCCCTCGTCAGCAGGGGCGCCGTGACACGGCCGTGCCGGAACACCGTGCCCAGCGGGGGCGCGGCGTGGGCCGCCGCCGTCGCGAGCATGGCCCGCACGGGTGGGGCGAGGCGGAGCGGGAACGGGCGGCGACGCAGGCGATCGACGGCCCGGGCGAGACGGGCCGTCGCGGGCATGGCCGGGGGTGTCGAGGCGTGTCCGCCGGCCTCGCGCGTCACGAGGTCGAACGTCGCGACTCCCCGTTCGGCGACGCCGATCATGGCGGTGGGCGCGGCGACGCCGGGAACGGCTCCCTCCACCACCGCTCCCCCCTCGTCGAGCACCAGGGCCGGACGCACGCCCCGCGCGGCGAGCAGCGCGGCCATCGCCTGCGCCCCCGTGCCGCGGGTCTCCTCGTCGTGGCCGAGGGCGAGCCAGATGTCGGTGCGCGGGACGACCCCGTCGGCCAGGGCCTGCTCTACCGCCTCGAAGATGGCGACGAGGGCGCCCTTGTCGTCGATCGCCCCCCGGGCGTGGATCGTGCGGTCTGCTCCCTCGCCCACGATCTCGGCCGAGAACGGCGGATGCCGCCACTGCTGCCCCTCGACGGGGACGACGTCCTGGTGCGCGAGGAGCACCAGGGGGGCTGCGTCGGTCGTTCCCGCCCAGCGGTAGAGCAGCGACCGCCCCGCGACGACCTCGCGCTCGAGTCGGGTGTGGACGAGCGGGTAGAGACGTTCGAGTGCGGCGTGGAACGCGGCGAAGGCCTCGTCATCGACGTCGGCGGGGTCGAACCGCGACACCGTCGCGATGGCCAGGAGCTCGCGGAAGCGCTCGACGGGCGTCATGCGACGAGCCTAGACGGCCGCTCCTGTCGCCGTGCGGCCCGGCGGGCCCCCGGAGGGTTGCGCGCCGATACGGTGGGGGTATGACCGGACTGCACTGGGGCATCCTCGCCACGGGCGGCATTGCGCACGCCTTCACCTCCGACCTGCGTACCGCCGGTCTCCACGTCGCCGCCGTCGGCTCACGCCGCATCGAGAGCGCCCGAGAGTTCGCCGAGACCTACGGCATCCCGAACGCGCACGGCTCGTACGACGACCTCGTGGCCGACCCCACGGTCGACATCGTGTACATCGCCACCCCGCACCCCGGCCACGTCGACACGGCGCTGCTCGCCCTCGACCACGGCAAGCACGTGCTGGTCGAGAAGCCGTTCACGCTCAACGAGGTCGAAGCCGCCGCCATCCGCGACAAGGCCGCCGAGAAGGGTCTGCTCGCCATGGAGGCGATGTGGACGCGCTACCTGCCGCACATGGTGCGCATCCGCGAGATCCTCGCCGCGGGAACACTCGGCGAGATCCGCGTGGTGTCGGCCGATCACACGCAGAAGATCTCCACCGACCCCGCGCACCGCCTCAACGCGCTCGAGCTCGGCGGCGGTGCGCTGCTCGACCTCGGCATCTACCCGATCTCGTTCGCCGTCGACGTGCTCGGTCTTCCCGAACGCATCACCGCGCTGGCGCGCCTGTCGGATGCCGGGAGCGACGCCGAGGTCGCCACGGTGTTCGCCCACGCCGGCGGCGCGGTGTCGACCACCGTGTCATCGTCACGGGGCGCCGGCACCAACTCGGCGCAGATCGTCGGCACCGAGGCCCGCATCGAGATCGATCGGGTCTGGTACACCCCGACGTCGTTCCGCGTCGTCACGCCCGACAACGCGGTGGCCGAGCAGTTCACGAGCGAGGTCGAGGGACGCGGCATGCAGTATCAGGCCCTCGCGGCCGAGCGTCTGATCGCCGCGGGCGCCACGTCGAGCGACGTGCAGCCGATCGATGAGACCGTGGCGATCATGGGCGTGCTCGACGAGGTGCGCCGGCAGATCGGCGTCGTCTACCCCGGGGAGCGCTGAGCCCGCCTCACGGTCTCCGCACGCGCGGGGCGGCACACGCGGGCGGCACGCCGGCAGGGGTGCCGACTACCCATGGACCGCGGGGACGGGTCAGACTGGACGGTATGCCCGATACGCAGACCGCCCGCGTCGCCGTCTACCTCGACTTCGACAACATCGTGATGTCCTGGTACGACCGCGTGCACGGGCGCAACGCCTACTCGCGTGATCGGCAGAAGATCGCCGAGAACCCCATGGATCCCGAGATCGCCGAGCGTCTCACCAAGGCGACGATCGACGTGGGCGCGGTCATCGACTACGCGGCGTCGTTCGGCACCCTCGTGCTCACGCGCGCCTACGCCGACTGGTCGGCGCCCGTGAACGCCGAGTACCGCTCGCAGCTGGTCGCGCGCGCGGTCGACCTCGTGCAGCTGTTCCCCGCCGCGGCGTACGCCAAGAACGGCGCCGACATCCGTCTCGCGGTGGATGCCGTGGAGGACATGTTCCGCCTCCCCGACCTGACCCACGTCGTCATCGTCGCCGGTGACAGCGACTACGTTCCCCTCGCCCAGCGCTGCAAGCGGCTCGGACGCTACGTCGTCGGCGTCGGCGTGGCGGGGTCGACCGCGAAGTCGCTCGCGGCCGCGTGCGATCGCTTCGACGCCTACGACTCGCTGCCCGGCATTCCGAAACTGGCCGAGACGAAGAAGGACAAGGACGCCGCTCCCTCGCGGCCGCGCACCCGGAGTCGTTCGAAGGATCCCGCGGTCGACCTGCTCGAGCGCGCCATGCAGCTCGAAGCCGAGCGCGCCGACGGCGAGTGGCTGCACGCGTCGGCGGTGAAGGACCTCATGAAGCGTCTCGACCCCTCGTTCAGCGAGAAGGCCCTCGGGTTCCGCAGCTTCTCGGACTTCTTGAAGGCGCAGACCGCCCACGTCGAGGTCGACGAGGAGTCGAACGTCGTGCAGGTGAAGGCCGTCACGCGGAGCTGATCCCGGCGACGGGGATCGCGGCGACGGCGCGCCCGACGCGCGGACGCCGGGGCTCCCCGCGCGGAGGCCTCAGCGCCTCTCGGCGCCCGGGGCCACGTGGGCGAGCACGCGGTCCCAGACCGACGTCAGCGTCACGTGGCCGTTGACCGATCCGATCTCGTCGTCGGGCACGATCTGCATCTCGGCCGACCGCATCCGCTCGACGTACCACTCGGCATCGCCGGTCGCCGCGGGACCGTCGCCGCCGACGATCACGAGCGCCTCCGCGTCGAGATGGTCGAGCAGGGGCGTGCGCAGGTCGCGGCTGAGCGGGTCGGACGGGCTCTCGACCCCCACGATCGCCAGGCGATCGACGACGGAACCCATCGCCGCGGCCAGGTAGATCGCGATCGCTCCCGCCGACCGCTCCCCCACCAGGCCGACGGGGACTCCCGGGGCCTCGCGCTCGACGAGCTCACGCAGGGCGTCGACGGTGAGCGCGGCGGGGGTCTGCCCGCCGAACACCGGCGGGTCTTCCAATTCGGGGGCGTCGAGACCGACCGCGATGATGCGCACGTCGTAGCCCGAGGTCACCCGCGAGTCGGGGTCGGTCGTGGAGACGTCGCCGGTGCGCAGCACGAACACCGCGCGCGGAGCTCCGGGAGTACCGAAGCTGCGGTAGCCGAGCTCACCGTCGAGCCAGGGGGCCAGACTCATCGAGGGGTCCTTTCGTCGTGCTGTCGTGTCGTCCCCGGCGGGGAGGAGTCATCGGGGCGGTCGGCTCGTCGGTCATCCGGCCGTCGGCCGAGCATCGTGGGTCGAGCATCGTCACTCGGCGATCGCGTCGGCGGCGCTCCCACTGCTGCCCGCGCCCGCGCCCGCACTACCGCCCGCGGGGAGCATCGCCCGCAGGGTGTCGATCGTGTCGGCGTCGACCGCCGTCTTGTCGGGACGGTATGCCTTCACCCGGGCGAAGCGCAGCGCCACGCCGCCCGGATACCGCACCGATCGCTGCACCCCGTCGATCGCGATCTCGACGACCGTATCGGCGACGACCCGGATGCCGCCCGGCACCGCTCCCGTCTCGCGCTCGGCGAAGTGCGCGGTCTGCCACCGCAGGGTCTCGTCGGTCAGGCCCTTGAAGGTCTTGCCGACCATGACGAAACCACCGGGTTCACCGAAACGACCCTCGGGATCGCGCGCCCCCAGGTGCAGGTTCGAGAACCACTCCGCGCGACGCCCCGAACCGCGTTCGACGCCCAGCACGACCAGGTCGAACGTGTGCACGGGTTTGACCTTGAGCCAGCTCTTGCCGCGTCGACCCGCGGAATAGCTCGCGTCGAGGCCTTTCACCATCACGCCCTCGTGCCCCGCGTCGAGAGCGGCGCGGGCGAAGGCGTCTGCCGCGTCGGCGTCGTCGGTCAGCAGGGCGGGGATACGGTAGGCGCCGGCCACGCGCTCCAGCTCGTCGAGGCGGGCCTCGAGGGGGTCGTCGATCAGGTCGCGCCCGTCGACGTGCAGGATGTCGAAGAACCAGGGGCGCAGGGCGATCTCGCGTGCCGTCTCGGCCCCGAAACGTGCCATCGTGTCTTGGAACGGGCGCGGGGCACCGTCGTCGTCGAGCGACAGCGTCTCGCCGTCGAGGATCACGTCGTCGACCGGCAGCGCGCGCGCGACCTCGGCGATCTCGGGCACGCGGTGCGTGACGTCGGCGAGCGTGCGCGTGTAGACCGTGACCTCGTCGCCGTGTCGGTGCACCTGCACCCGCGCACCGTCGAGCTTGTACTCCACCGAGGCGCGACCGGCCGTCTGCAGCGCCTCGGCCACGGTCGCCGCGGTCGAGGCGAGCATGGGCTGCACGCCGCGACCGACGACCAGGCCCACGGCGCTCAGATCGTCGACCGACCCGGTGAGCGCGACGCGAGCCGTCTCGCCGAGGTCGCCCGACAGCATGGCGGCCCGACGCACGAGCGCGCCGTCGCGGTCACCGGCCCGGGCGATGGCATCCACGAGCACGCCCTCGAGCGCTCCGGTGCGCAGCTCGCCCGTCATGATTCGGATGAGCAGGTGCCACTCGTTCGCGGTGGCCCGCGAGGCGAGATCGTCGAGCAGCCCCGTGCGGACCGCCGCCGACCCCGCTCCCCCGACCTCGACCAGGCGCGAGAAGGCGTCGTCGACGTCGCCGACGGTGAGCGTCGAGGTGTCGGCGTGCTCACCGCCGCGTGCCGAGAGCGTGCGCCACCCGACACCCAGGCGACCCTGGCGCGGAGACGCGGTCAGCAGTCCCACGACGGGCTCGATCTCGTCGGGGGTGAGCGCGCGCAGCACCGCGGCGAGCGCGTCGACCTTGGCCAGGCGGGATCGGGTACCCGTGACCGTCGTGAGGGCCGTGTCGATATCGCCGAGGAGCATGTCGGCATCCTGGCATCCCCCTCCGACATCGCCCGTCGGCTTGCGCGGGCGGGGCGGTCGTGGCATCGGGTTCCCCGGGGGTGGCCGGGGCGCACGGTCTCGTCGAGAGCGCGGCCGATCGTGCCGGCCCCCGCACGCCCGCCCTGATGAGCGGGCGCCGCGACACCGCTCATCACATGTGGTCCCTGCTCGCAACCCCCGACTCGATGTCGGAGGTTCGGGGTGTGCTGGACGCCTCCCCCAGGAATGAGGCCCCGTGAACGCTCCCGCCACCCTCGAACAGTCCGCCCGCACCGCCCGCGACGTCTTCGGCTGGGACGACCTGCTGCCGGGCCAGGCCGAGGCGATCGACGCGGTCGTGAGCGGCCGCGACACCCTGGTGGTCTTCCCCACCGGTGCCGGCAAATCGGCCGTGTACCAGATCGCCGGGTGCGAGCTCGGCGGGGTCACGGTCGTCATCTCACCCCTGCTGGCCCTCCAGCGCGACCAGATCGACTCCATCGACGCGGCTCCCGACGCCCCCGCCGCCGTCGCCCTGAACTCCCGTGCCGGTGCCGCCGCGCGCGCCACGGCGTGGGCGGCCATCGAGGGCGACGACGCGGTCTACGCCTTCCTGGCCCCCGAGCAGCTCGCGAACCCCGAGGTGTTCGACCGCCTCGCGAACGCCGACGTGCGGCTCATCGTCGTCGACGAAGCGCACTGCGTCTCGGCATGGGGGCACGACTTCCGCCCCGACTACGCGCGGATCGGCGACGTCGTCGACGCACTCGGCCACCCTCCCGTGCTGGCGTTGACGGCCACGGCATCCGCCCCCGTCCGTGACGACATCGTCGCCAGCCTGCGCATGCGCGAGCCGCACCTCGAGGTGCGGGGCATGGACCGCCCCGAGATCCACATGGCCGTGCGGCGACACGAGCACGACGCCGACAAGCGTCGCGCCGTCCTCGCTGACGTGCAGGATGCCGGCGGCCCTGCGCTGCTGTACGTGGCGACCCGCAAGGGAACCGAGACCTACGCCGACGAGCTGGGCGCACTGGGTCTGCGGGCGGCGGCCTACCACGGGGCCATGGCGCAGAAGCGGCGCGACGAGGTGCACACGGCGTGGAGCGCGGGCGAGCTCGACGTGGTCGTGGCGACCTCGGCGTTCGGCATGGGCGTCGACAAGAGCGACGTGCGCCTGGTCGTGCACGCCGACGTCACCGAGTCGCTCGACTCGTACGCGCAAGAGATCGGCCGGGCGGCGCGCGACGGTCAGCCGGCGCGGGCGATCCTGCACTACCGCGCCGAGGACTTCTCGCTCCGGTCGTTCTTCGCGGGCGGCCACACCAAGCGCGCCGACATCGCGGGCGTCTGGGACGTGCTGCAGCGCGCCGACAGGCCGATGCGCGCGAAGGACATCGCCGACGAGGGCGGTCGTTCCGTGCGCGCCATCGGCCGTGTGCTGAACCACCTGGTCGCGTGCGATCTGGCCGTATCGGGAGCCGAGGGCGTCTCGATCCTGGCGAAGGTGTCGGCCGGCGACGCGGTGAGCGCCGTGCGTGAGCGCGACGAGGCCGAGGAACGCATCCGCGCGTCGCGCATCGAGATCATGCGCGGCTATGCCGAGACGGTCCACTGCCGACGCCGGGCCCTGCTCGAGTACTTCGGCGTCGAGACCCCGAGCCACTGCGGATCGTGCGACCGCTGCGACACCGGAGCCGCCGCGCCGATCGACGAACCGGCCGCCGCGGCCGACACCGACGGCATCCGCATCGACTCCACGGTCGAACACGGCGAGTTCGGCGTGGGCACGGTCATGGCGATCGAAGACGACCGGCTGACGGTGTTCTTCGCCGACCACGGCTACAAGGTTCTCGCTCGCGCGGCGTTCGAGCGCGGCATCCTCGAACTCGGCGAGGCGGCGTAGTCGCGGCCGGTCTTGCTCGCGGCGAGACCGCGCGCGGGATCCACCGCGTCGGCGACACCCCCTGGGTGCAGCGCAGGGGTCACCGCGGCAAAGTCAGGCTCCGGACGCGGCGCGGGGTCACCGAGCCCGCGTCGACCACCACGCCCACGCCACGAGCGGTACCTGCAGGAACAGCCGCGCGAAGCGGGCACGGTCGGTGTTCAGACCCGGCGCCGAGCGCCCGGTGCGCCACTGGTGCACGTTCCCCGGGAACACGGCGACGAAGAAGGCGGCGATCGCGGCTCCGATGCGGCCGCGCTCGCGCGGCAGGGCGACAAGTGCGGTGCCGAGCAGCACTTCGACGGCCCCGGATGCCACGACGATGGCGTCCTTGTCGAGGTGCAGCAGGCGGGTGGCCCACCCCGGCACGACGATGCGATAGCCCCGGCGCCCCCACGTCACGTGGCTGACGCCGGCGCCGACGAGCAGCAGAGCCAGGCCGCCGCGGGCGACGGAGCGGATGGTGAGACCTCGACGTCGTGCCATCGGGTCAGTCTGCCATCCGTGCCGGGGCGCGGGGTCGCCGCGCGGGTCGCGGCTCAGCTCAGGTCGCGCAGGTCGGTCAGCGAGCGAGACGCGAAGGCGATCTCGTCGAACACCGCCGTCGCGCCGGGCCCCATCGGCGCCTGCGCGAGAAAGCCCACCGCGACCGCCGTCGGCTCGGCACTCAGGCGGAACACCCGCACGAAGTGCCACGACACCCCGTCGAGCGAGAAGTGGAAGACGAAGGCCGGGCCGGTGCGCGCGACACGCAGCCACACCGCGTCGGTCGTGAAGACCGGCCCGTTCGCATCGTCGGAGAATCCGTCGGTCACGACGCTGACGACCATGGCCTCCCCCTGCGGCGAGTACTCGTTGCAGAGCTTCGCCCACCGGTCGGGATCGGACCAGAGCGCGAGTGCTCCCGCGTCGAAGGTCGAACGCGCGCCGACCACGCGCACACGCGCCGAGAGGACGAAGTCGGTCTCCGGTGCGGCGAAGGCGAGCGCCGTCGCGCCGTGCTGGGCCGCACCGCCCGCCGAGTCGTTGGTCCAATCGACGCCACCGGCCGACCGCAGGGTCAGCGCGCGCGCGGTCTCGTCGTACTCGGCGTCGCCGTCGACGCCGGTCCAGTGCAGGGCGGGAAGGCCGGGGAGAGAGAGGGTCACGACGGCACCCTATCGGTGCGCTCGCTCGACGTCGCCGACGCTCCGCCGCGGCGGGGTCGCGTGCCGAGGTCGGCCGCCGCGCGCCACAACCACTCGACCGGACCGGCCGAGAACCGCCGAAGCCACAGGTGCGCCGCGGCGGCGACGACCGCGGTGATCACGAGGAAGGCCGCCACCGTCACCGGCACGCGCCAGGGCGCGAGGGTGGACGCGAGCCCGAAGCCCCAGCCGTAGAAGAGCGCCCCGCCGAGGAGGTTCTGCAGCAGGTAGGCGCTGAGCGCGACCCGGCCGATCTCGGTGGCGCGGCGGGCGAACCACCCGCCGGTGCCCCGACGCACGCAGAGCTCGACCACGAGCCCCAGGATGCCGAGAGCCACGACCGGGGCGACCACGTACCGCTCGAGCAGCAGCCCGGCGGAGGTCGCCGACAGCGCGAGGACGAGGTCGACGGGAGCCGCGCAGAGCCCGACGATCATGAGTCGGCGGCGCAGTCGAGCGCCCTCGGCCGCGAACACCCCCGCCCGCAGAAGTGCGGCGCCGGCGAGGAACATCGCCAGCGAGAGGAAGCCTATCAGCACGGGTTCGGCGCGGAAGACCGCCGCGTTGTCGAGGCGGAACGCGGCGAGACCCAGGAACGATGCGTCGGCGTAGGGGCTGGGCTCGGACGGCAGCGGGAGGTCGGCATCCGCCCCGGGAAGAACGGTCAGCACCAGGACGAGGAGCGACATGACCGCGAGGTGGATGCCGCCGAAGACGACGATGAGGGCTCGTTGGGCCCGCGGGCGCGTCAGGAGCAGGAACGACACGACCGCGGCGGTGACGGCGTACCCCATCAGCACGTCGAACTCGGCGATGAGGATGTAGTTCACGACGCCGTCGACGAAGAGCAGGGCGGCGCGCCACAGATAGCGCCCGGGCCACCGTCGCTGCTGCCGCACGGCCGAGCGGTGCTGGATCGCGAGTCCGACCCCGAAGGTCAGCGAGAGCAGGGCGAGGAACTTGCCCTGCGCCAACGCCATGAGGGCCAACTGCGTCGTCGCCGCCGCGGAGGATTCGCTCGACAGCACCGGCGCACTGAGCATGCCGAGCAGGCCCCAGGGGTGCGAGAAGACCCAGACGTTGGTGGCGAGCGTGCCGACGATGGCGATTCCGCGCACGACGTCGAGGGCGGCGAGACGGCCCCGATCCGGCAATACGTTCGTATTGTTCACGGCTTCACCGTAGCCTACGACGGTGGACGAATCAGCCCCCTCTTCTGCGCGCGGAGGAAAAGACGCCATCGCCGAGGCGGTGCTGCGCGTGCTCTCGACGGGCGGGGCCGACGACCTGAGCGTGCGCAAGGTCGCCGCCGAGGCGGGCGTCTCGGTCGGGGCGGTGCAGCACCACTTCCCCACGCGCGCCGCGCTGATCATCGGGGCGATGGGTGCCGTGAACGCCCTGTTCCGCGCGCGTATCCGCTCCGCACTGGCCGAGGCTGCCACCGCGCGGGAACGCCTCTCCACCGTGTGCGAGGAGCTGGCCTGCCTCGGCGACGCCGGTCCGCGCGACGCCATCGTCTGGACGGCCTTCGCCTCGCGCGCCGGAACGGACCCCCGGGTGCGCGACATCCACGTGCAGGGCTGGCGAGCGGCCGAGGGTTTCGTCCAGACCCTGTTGACGGAGGCCTATCCCGACGCCGGCATCACGCCCGACGACGCCGCACTCCTGCTCGCCACCCTCGACGGCATCGCCGTCGCGCGGGGCGCGGAGGGGGATGACCGCATGGCGCGCGACCGCGCGCGGCGGATCATCGCCGCCGTACTGGCCCCGTTCGCCGACCGGCGGTGACGGCCGCCCTGTCGCCGTGACGCCCGTCGCCGTACGCCCCGCGCGCCCGACGCCGCCGCCCCGGGCCGTTCAGCTCAGAGGGGAAGCCTCGGTACCGAGGCCAGCAGTCGGGCCGTGTAGGGATGCTGAGGGCGCGAGAGCACCTCGGCCGTCTCGCCCACCTCGACGATCCGGCCGCCCTCGAGCACGGCGATCCGCGCGCACAGGGCCGACACGATCGTGAGGTCGTGCGAGACGAGCAGCATGCCGATGCCGCGCTCGCGGGCGAGCGAGCGGAGCAGGTCGATCACCTGCATGCGCACGCTGGTGTCGAGGGCGCTGACGGGCTCGTCGGCCAGCAGCAACCGCGGCGACGGGGCGAGCGCGCGGGCGATGGCGATCCGCTGCCGCTGGCCGCCCGAGAACGCGTCGGGGTAGCGCTCGGCCGCGTCGGCGGGCAGACCCACGTCGGCGAGCAGGCCCGCCACCCGGGCGCGCCGGTCGCCCTCGATGCCCAGCGATCGCAGCGGTTCGGCGATGGCGTCGCCGACCTTCATGCGCGGGTCGAGCGACGAGAAGGGGTCTTGGTAGATCGGTTGCACGGCCCGGCGGAAGGCCCGCAGCGCCACGCGGCGAGCGGGCAGCGGCGCGCCCTCGAAGTGGACGGTGCCTCTCGTGGGCGCGCGGAGTCCGAGCGCGAGCTGCAGGAGCGACGATTTGCCGGCTCCCGACTCCCCCACCAGGCCGACGCTCTCGCCGGGGGCGATCGCCAGCGACACGTCTGTCAGCACGGGGCGGTCGGCCCGGTACGCGAAGTCGACGTGATCGAGCGACAGGATCGGGACCGTCATCGCGTCTCCTTCGGCAGCAGATCGTCGAGGGCGCGGGATGCGGCGACGAGCTCGCGCGTGTACGGCTCGACCGGCGCCGAGACGAGCGTCGCGGTGTCGGCGACCTCGATCTGTCGCCCGCCCTTCATCACGAGCACCCGGTCGGTCATCCTGGTGACCACGGGGAGGTCGTGGCTGATGAACAACAGCGCCATGCCGCGTTCGGTGACCTCGCGCTGCAGCAGATCGAGGACGCCGGCCTGCACCGTCACGTCGAGGGCGGTCGTCGGCTCGTCGGCGATGAGCAGGTCGGGAGAGCCCGCCAGGGCGAGGGCGATCGCGACGCGCTGGCGTTGGCCGCCCGAGATCTCGTGGATGTACGACCGCGCGACGCGCTCGGGCTCGGCGAGCTTCACGTCGGCGAGCGCGTCGAGGACGGCGCGCTTCAGCTCATCGCCGCGCAGTCCCCGGTGCCGGCGCAGGGGCCAGGCGAGCTGTCCGCCCACGCGCATGAGCGGATCGAGCGAGGCCAACGGCTCCTGGAACACCGCGCCGAGGACCGTGCCCCGGACGCCGTCGAGCGTGCGCTGCGATGCCGTCACGGCATCCACGACGCCCTCCGACGAGCGGACGCGAACCGCTCCGCGGGCACGGAGCGGATGGGCGAGCAGGCCCAGCGCGGCGAGGGCGGTGAGCGACTTGCCCGACCCGGACTCGCCGATGATGCCGACCCGCTCGCCCGGGGCGACCGAGAGCGAGACGGATTCGACGAGGGCGCGGTCGTCGAGATCGACGCCGAGGTCATCGAACTCGAGCAGGGGCGCGGTCATCGGATGCTCCTCGAGGCGGGGTCGGCGACATCGCGCACGCCGTCGGCGAGCAGGTTGATGCCGACGATCGTGGCGACGAGCAGGATGCCGGGGAGCAGCGCCGCCGTCGGAGCGATCGTCACGGTGCTCTGGGCCTCCTGCAGCATGCGGCCCCAGGACGCGTTCGGCGGCGGCGAGCCCAGGCCGAGGTACGACAGGGACGCCTCGGCGATCACGGCGCCGCCGAACTGGAGGGCCAGCGGCACGATCAGCGTCGGCCAGACGTTCGGAAGCACGTGCCGCCAGACGATGCCGAAGGTGCCGGTGCCGGACGTGCGGGCGGCCGTGACGAAATCCCGCCCGAGCACCCGAACGGCCGTGACGCGGGTCAGCCGCGCGATCACGGCGGATCCGGCGAGGCCGATCGCGAGGATCGCCGACTCCACCGACGCTCCGCGCCACGCGACGATGAGCATGGCCAGCAGCAGCGTGGGGAAGGCGATCGCGATGTCGAGAAGGCTCGAGATCGCGTCGTCGATCACGCGACCTGTCACCGCGGCGACGAGGCCGACGACGATACCGACGACCGCGGCGATCACGACGGACCCGACGCCCACGAGCATCGCCAGGCGCGCCCCGATCATCAGCTGAGAGAAGAGGTCGCGACCGAGCCGGTCGGTGCCCGCCCAGTGCTCCGCCCCGGGTGGGAGCAGACGGCCACCGCCGGTGTCTTCGGGGGCGAACGGGGTCCAGAACGACGAGACGATCGCGATGACCGCGATCGCGCCGAACAAGACGGCGCCGATGGTCAGGTTCAGCGAGCGGCGACGCCGGGGGGCGGGGCGCTGCGCCACGATGACGACGGGGGGAACGGCGCTCATGCGACGGCCTTCGCCCGGCGGTTGCCCGACAGCGTCCCCCGCAGGCGCGGGTCGATGAGACGTTGAGCGACGTCGGCGACGAAGCCCAGCAGCAGCACGAGGGCGGTCGAGAACAGGATCACTCCCTGCACGCTGGGGAAGTCCTGCTCGCGAATGGCGACGAGGAGCATGTCCCCGAGTCCGGGGAGGGCGAACACGCGCTCGATGATGACCGCGCCGACGAACGTCGTCGACAGTTGGATGGCGAGGATCGAGATCACCGGCACGACCCCGTTGCGGATGCCGTGTCGCCACAGCGCCGTCGAGAAGCTCTGCCCCGTAGCCCGGGCGGCGCGCAGGTACTGCTGGCCGAGCACGTCGAGCGTCGCGCTGCGCACGTAGCGGGCCAGGTCGCTGCCGGCGACGATGGCGATGGTCAGCACGGGGAGGGTCAGGGCGAACAGAGCGGCGCCCGGATCCTCCCAGTCGCGACGGGGGAAGCCACCGGCGGGGAACAGCCGCCAGTTCAGCGAGAGCACGCCCACGAGCAGGATGCCGACCCAGAAGACCGGGACGGCTCCGCCCAGCTGCGACAACGCCGAGAACGTGGTGCCGTACCAGGTGCGCGACTTCCACGCCGCGAGGAACCCGACCGGTACCGCGATGATGACCGACAGCGCGAACGACAGCAGCGTCAACGGCAGGGTGACGTTCAGTCGGCGGAGGATCTCGTCTCCCACCGACAGTCGGTTGGTGAAGCTCTGCCCCAGATCGAGTGTCGCGAGCTGGCCGACGTAGTCGACGAACTGCACCCAGATCGGCCGGTCGACGCCCAACCGAGCTGCCGCCGCCTGGATCTCGGCATCCGTCGCCCCCACCGAGATGAGAGCGAAGACGGGATTGCCGAGCACACGCAGCACGACGAACAGGATCACCACGGCCAGCGCGAACGCCAGCAGCAGCAATCCTGTCCGTCGAATCAGATATCGCCCGATGATCAGGCCTTCTGGATGCCGTAGACGTAGAACAGCGAGTTCAGGCCGTTCTCGGGCACGCCCGTCACGCCGGGCGCGGCCACGCGCAGCTGCGGGTTGAGGTACAGCCAGACGCTCGCGGCGTCGTCGGAGATCTGCTGGTTGACCTGACGGATGAGCGCGGTCTGCTCCTCGACGCTGCCGGCCGCCTCGGACTCCGCCAGCCACCGCTGCACATCGGCGTTGTCGTAGCCCCAGTAGAAGTCGGGGTTGCCGTAGAAGTTGATGTCGCGGTCGTTGACGTGGCCCTGCAGCGTCGCCTGGAAGTCCTTGTCGGTGTAGACCTGCTGGTACCACTGGTCGTCGGTGATGATCTCGATGTCGACCGTGATGCCGACCTTGGCCAGCTCCGACTTCAGGAACTCGGCGACCGTGGAGTGCACGCCCGAGTCGGGCGTCTTGATCGAGAACGTGAACCCGCCCGCGTACCCCGCCTCGGTCAGCAGCTGCGCGCTGAGGGCCGGGTCGTAGGGGTTGTTGTCGGCGAGGTCGATGTACCACGGCTCCGACGGCGGGACCATCGACCCGATGAGCTGGCCGCGGCCGTCCCAGATGGCATCCAGCAGCTTCTGTCGGTCGATCGCCGAGTAGATCGCCTTGCGCACCTTCACGTCGTTGAACGGCTCGATGCGGTCGTTGAAGGCGAGCAGCTCCTTGGTGGTGGAGGTGCCCTCGATGATCTGGAAGCCCGCCGCCTCGAACTCGGCCAGGCTGTCGGGGTTGGCCTGGCTCGTGACGAGGTCGACGGCGCCGGTGAGCAGCGCGTTGTTCAGCGCGGTGGGGTCGGCGTAGTACTGGTAGACGACGCCTCCGTTGGCGGGCGCGTCCGCCCAGTAGTCGGGGAACACGTCGAGGCTGATCGAGTCGCCCTTGCGGTAGTCGGCCAGCTCGTAGGGCCCGGTGCCGTCGGCGGTGGCGGTGAGGTCGCCCGCCTCGGAGTTGACGATCCAGACGTAGCCGAGGTTGTAGGTGAAGCTGATCGACGGCTGCTTCAGCGTCACCTCGACCGTCGAATCGTCCACCGCGGTCGCGGTGTCGATGACGCTCAGCTGACGCTTGCGCGCGGCGATGGACTCGTCGCCGATGAAGCGCTCGAGGCTGTAGACCACGTCGGCGGCGGTGAGGGCCTTGCCCGAGTGGAAGGTGGCGTCGCGCAGCGTGAACGTGTACGTCAAGCCGTCATCCGACACCGCGGTCTCGGCCGCGAGCAGGGGCTCGACCTCGGCGTCGTCGGTGATCTTGAAGAGGCCCTCGTAGACGTTGCCGGTGAACACCTCGGTGACGCCCGACGACCCGCCGAAGATCTGGTCGAGGTTGGTGGGCTCGTTCTGCGAGCCGACGACGATCTCGGCCTGCGGGTCGGACGCACCGCCCGAGGCGGAGCCGTCGCCCGAGGCGGAGCCGCCTCCGGCGGCGCATCCGGCGAGCACGAGCAGTCCGGCGGTGGCGACCGCGATGGCGGCGCCGAGGCGGGTGGAGCGGAAGCGTGAGGACACGTCGATTCCTTCAGGTGGTGAGGGGCGGGGACGCGCCGAGTGCTGTGGGCGCGGGTGGAGCGGGGTGAGCGATGCCAGGGGCTGGCGGCATCCGGATCGGGTCAGGGGTGGAAGTCGCCCTCGAAGCGCACGCGCTTCTCGCCCGCGCGAACGGGGAACGGCAGACGGTTCTGCGCGGGCGGAAGCGGGCAGTTCATCTGGCTGGAGAAGCCGCACGGCGGGACGATGGCGCGGTTGAAGTCGACGTCGAGCTCGACGCTCTCCCCCGCGGCCAGGGGACGGTCGGATGCCGGGCGGTCGAGGAAGAGGAAACGCCCGGCGCCGTAGCTCTCCACCCCATTGGTCGTGTCGCCGAAGACCAGCTGCAGCTTGGCCGTGCCCGCGTAGGTCGTGTCGAAGGCGGCCAGGCGGAACTCGCGACCGTCGACCTCGAAGACCAGGTCGCCCGAGACGGGGAGGGCGCGCGTCGCACCGTCGTCGCGAATGTGCTCGAACGGAACCACGCGCTCTTCGTCGACGAGCTCGAAGCGTCCCCGCAGAACCCACGACGGGTCGTAGTCGTAGGTCTCGATCGCCTCGAACGCCTGGTTGGCGGGGGAATCGCGCCGCCAGATGCGGTACCCCTGCTGCGTCTCGCCCGAGTCGATGTCGGCCCGCTGCAGGCGGGTGAGCAGCGCGTCGTCGGGATGACCCTCGCGGGCGGCGGCGTCGTCGACGGCCGGGGCGCCGGCGGGCGACCAGTGGGTCAGGACGAGAGCGAGCGGCCCCTGCGGGGCGGTGACGGCGGCGTGGCGCGCGGCGATCCACTGGGCGTGGGCGGCCGGAGCCGTGTCGTTCGAGGCGGTGGGGTGCGAGGAGGACATCATCATCAGTCTCACAACGCCGCGCCCGTCGCGAGAAATTCCGTGACGGACTGTTTCCGTTCGGGAGCCCGGAAGGTGCCCCTCCCGCACGGTCCGGTGCGACAGCCGAAGTACGCACCGTGGCGGCGGCGCCCGCCGGCAACACGCGGTGGCACCTGCCCGCCCTCCGGCGCGCCGGATCGCTCAGCCGGGCGCGGGAGCCACGCGCCGGGCGAAGTCGACGTACGCCTCGACGGTGTCTTCGGGCACGATCGCGCGCAGCACGACCTCGTCGGCGGCCGCCGTGTACGCCGCGAGCGCGTCACCCAGCTCGGTGGCATCGCGGATCGTCGTGTCGACGGCATCCACCCCCATCCGTGCGAAGTTGGCCGCGTAGTTCGGGAACGAGGCGTAACGGGCCGTCTCGGCGTCGAGACGCTCGCGCGCGGCCGAGTCGATCGCCGTGCGCACGTAGACCGCGACGTGCGCGGAGGGAGCGACCGCGTGCAGCGCCTCGGACTGCGCGTGCGCCTCGGCGGGCGGCACCCAGTTCAGCAGCACGCCCTCGGCGTGCTCGGCGCCCGTGCGACGCATTTTCGGGCCCAGCGCCCCGACGAGCACCCGTGGGATACCCGCGGCGTGCAGCACCTCGATGGCCCCGCGCACCCGCGCGAGCGCGCCCTGCTTCGCCATTCCCGAGCCGATGCCGAGGGTCAGGCGGTCCAGCGGAAGACCGAGCGATGCCACCGCGGCGGCGATCTCGTCGGCGGGGCGCCGGTCGACGGGAACGACGCCCGTGGCCAGACGCAGGCGTTCGGTCACGCGGGCCGCGGCCGCGAGGGCGGCGAGGGCATCGCCGTCGGGGGTGTCGTTGATCCAGAGCGTGTCGAAGCCGGCGCTCTCGACCGCAGGCGCGATCTCGGCGATGGCCTCGGGGCCCAGCGAGCCGGCGAGACCGAGAGAGACGGCACCCCGCGTCACGAGACGCCTCCGGCGCGGGGGACGGCCACCGCGGCCTGGCCCACCGCCGAGAAGAACGCCGCCAGGTCGACGTCGTCGGTCGGCAGGAGCACGACGTCGTCGACGCCGGCCGCCTGGAAGCGCGCGACCCCCTCGGCGACCTCCGACACCGAGCCGGCGAGGACCCGGTCGGCGGCATCGTCGCGATCGGCGAGCACCGCGGTGGCACGAGCGCGGGCGTCGGGACCGAAGGCGGTGAGCACGTAGGCCACGATGTCGGCCCGACCCTCGCGGCCGGCCTCGGCCCGCCCTGCCTGCACGGTCGCGACCGCGGAGGCGATTTCGGCGACGGTGTGCCTGCTGTCGAGCACCACCCCGTCGGCCACGGCACCCGCGAGCGCCAGTGTCTTGGGCCCCTCGGCCGCGGCGTACACGAGCGGCGCCTGAGCGGGCGGCCAGTCGAGAGCGACGTCGCGCAGCTTCACGTAGCGTCCCTCGGTGCTCACCGTCTCGCCCGCCAGCAGAGACCGCAGGGCCGGCAGGTGCTCCTGCATGAGCGTCAGGGGCGAGGCGGCCTTCGCCCCGACCTGTCGCATCCAGTCCTGCACCCCGTGGCCGAAGCCGGGCAGCAGTCGCCCGGGGAACATGCGCTCGATCGTGGCGACCTCCATCGCCGAGGCGGCGACGTTGCGCAACGGCAGGGGGGCGATCCCGATGCCGATGCGCAGGTGGTCGGTGACGGCGAGCGCCGCGGCGGCGGCCGCCCACGCCGACGAGCGGAAGCAGTCCTCCCAGAGCCACAGCTCGTCGATCCCCGCGTCTTCGGCCGCGCGCGCAGCGTCACGCAGTTTCTCGGGCGGGTGCGGGTACGGGCTGAAGATCGTGCCGATACGACTCATGCGTCTACTCTGCCGGGCCCCTCCGACATCGGGCGAGGGGGTGGCGCGCGTCGTGCCGATCCGGCTGGGTCCTTCACGGGCCGGGCCATCCGAGGGACCACCCTTGCGGCGCACGCACGGACGACGAACGCCCCGGGACCGACGTCCCGGGGCGTTCGTCCTGTCTTACGCCGCGAGCGCCTGTGCGGCGGCCCCGACCACGAAGCCCGTGGGGGTGGCATCCACCGTCACCGCTCCGCCGTCGACCAGCTCTCCCGACACGAACAGGTCGGCGACGCGATCGTCGACCTCGCGCTGGATGACGCGGCGCAGGGGCCGGGCACCGTACTCGGGCTCGTAGCCCACCTCGGCCAGCCGGTCGACGGCCGCGTCGGTGACGTCGAGCGCGACGCCCCGTGCCGAGAGTCGCCGCGAGGTCGCGTCCAGCAGCAGGCGCACGATCCGGCGCAGCTGCGCCTTCTCGAGCTTGCGGAACAGCACGATGTCGTCGATGCGGTTGAGGAACTCGGGCCGCATGGCCTCGCGGAGCTTTCCCATCACGCGATCGCGCAGATCGTCGTCGGCGAACTCGCGGCCGGTCGTGGTGAAACCGATCGCCCCGGAACGGGATGCCAGCACCTCGGCGCCCAGGTTGGAGGTCATCACGATCACGGTGTTGCGGAAGTCGACCGTGCGCCCCTGGCCGTCGGTGAGACGACCGTCGTCGAGCACCTGCAGCAGCAGGGTGAAGACGTCGGGGTGGGCCTTCTCGATCTCGTCGAACAGCACCACCGAGTAGGGAGCGTGACGCACGCGCTCGGTGAGCTGGCCGGCCTCGTCGTAGCCGACGTATCCGGGAGGGGCACCGATCAGCCGCGACACCGTGTGACGTTCGCCGAACTCGCTCATGTCGAAGCGGATCACGGCGGCGTCGTCGTCGAAGAGCGAGCCCGCCAGCGCCTTCGCCAGTTCGGTCTTCCCGACGCCGGTGGGGCCGAGGAACAGGAACGATCCGACGGGACGGCTCTCATCCCCCATGCCCGTGCGGTTGCGGCGCACGGCCTTGGCGACGGCCGCGACGGCATCGTCCTGCCCGATGACCCGGGCGTGCAGTTCGTCCTCCAATTGCGACAGGCGGCCGCGCTCGGTGGCCGTCAGGCGAGCGACCGGAATCCCGGTGGACCGGCTGATCACCGCGGCGATCTCGGGCTCGTCGACCACCGCAGCCGATCGCGGCCGGGTGGTGGCCGCGTCGAGCCGCGCCTGCACGTCGGCCATCTCGTCTCGCAGACGGGAGGCTTCCTCGTAGTGCTCGGCCGACACGGCGGCGTTCTTGTCGGCCTCGAGGGTCGCGAGTCGGGCGAGCAGATCCGTGGTGTCGACGCGCACGCCCAGCTTCAGCCGCAGGCGGGCGCCCGCCTGGTCGATGAGGTCGATCGCCTTGTCGGGCAGCACGCGGTCGGGCAGGTACCGGTCGCTCAACTCGACGGCGGCCCGGAGGGCGTCGTCGGTGTAGGACACGGCGTGGTGCTGCTCGTAGGCCGCGCGGAGCCCGTGCAGGATCTCCACGGCATCCGGGATCGACGGCTCCCCTACGCGCACGGGCTGCAGGCGGCGCTCGAGCGCGGGGTCCTTCTCGATCGTGCGGTACTCGCGCAGGGTGGTGGCGCCGATCAGGTGCACGTCGCCGCGGGCCAGGCGGGGCTTGAGGATGTTGCCGGCATCCATCGACCCGTCGCCGCTGCCGCCCGCACCGACGAGCGTGTGCACCTCGTCGATGAAGACCACGAGCTTGTCGGATGCCGCGATCTCGTCGAGCGTCTGGGTGAGGCGCTCTTCGAAGTCGCCGCGGTACCGCGCTCCGGCGAGCATGGCGGCGAGGTCGATCGAGACCACGCGCGTGTCGCGCAGCTGCTCGGGCACGTCGCCGGCGACGATCGCCCGCGCGAGTCCCTCGACGACGGCGGTCTTTCCGACGCCGGCCTCGCCGATGAGCACGGGGTTGTTCTTCGTGCGACGGCTGAGGATCTCGAGGGTCTGCTCGATCTCGTCGGAGCGCCCGATCACGGGGTCGAGTGCGCCCGCGGCCGCGCGCGCCGTGAGATCGGTGCCGAAGCGGTCGAGGTTCGGGGTGACGGATGCCGACTCGGCGGGCGCGTCGACCTCGTCGGCGCCGACGACGGTCTCGCGCACGCCCTGGGTCAGGGCTTCGGCGGTGACTCCGGCCTGGGCCAGGATCTGCCCGGCGGGGGCGTCTTGCGCGAGGACGAGGGCGAAGAAGAGGTGGTCGGGGTCGACGTACGTCGATCCGGCCGCGCGAGCGACCTGGAAGGCGTGGAACAACGCGCGCTGCACCGAACCCGCGACGACCGCCCCGTCGACGTCGGCGGCGGGACCGGCCGCGGGCAGACGGCTCTCGGCCGCTCGGGCGATGGCGGCGGGGTCGGCTCCCAGGCGCGCGACGGCGTCGTTCGCGGGGGATCGTCCCACGAGGACGTGCAGCACGTGCAGGGCGTCGAGCTCGCGCTGGCCGCGGCCGAGCGCGAAGCGGCCGGCGGCCTGCAGCGCGTCCTGGGTGCGGGCGCTGAGGAAGCGGCTCAGATCGATCGAGCGTTCGGCACGCGCCTGCTCGCCCGCCAGGTAGCGCGCGAGGAACTCGTCGAACGACTGGGCGCCGTCGTCTGCGGCGCCGGGGGTGACATTCTCGGGCAATTCCGTCTCCTGATACGTGAGTGCAACGGACTCAAGTTTGATACTTGAGCGTCGACGTATCAAGGTAACGCCGCTGCTCGCGGCGTATTCCCGGTCACGGCCCCAGCGTCGGATCGACCTCGTTCCACAGCTCGATCGTCTGCACCAGCCAGAACACCGCGAACAGCCCCACGGCGACGGCCTCCCCCCAGAGGATCACCGGAACGGCCGCCGTGTCGACGCCCGCGAGCAGCGCCGCCACGAGAACCGCCAGCGTCAGAACGATGGCCGCGGCGACCGCGCCGTACGCGAGGCGAACACCCCGCCCGTGCGACGAGCGCGGATGCGGGCGCCACGCGGCGAGGGCGGCGACGGCGGCGACGAGGAGGAAGAACCCCACGGCGGCCGCCTCGTGCGCGATCACGAAGAACGACGTCGGCGACACCCCCGCCCAGACCGCACCGGCGACCACCAGCGCCGCGACCGTCGCCGCCGTCAGCGTCACCCCGCGACTCGTCGTGCCCTGCACCCGGGCGAGGATCAGTGCGGCGATGACCCCGAGCAGCACGACGGATGCCACGGCCACGGCGTTGTTGACCACGGTCGGCATCACCGCATCGGGAACGCATGCCGTCGCCCCGGGGCAGCCCGAGCCGGGCCCCGCGACCGCCGTGGGCAGGTAGGCGATCGCGAGGGCGAGGACCGCGGCGACGTCGAGAAGAGCCTGCTCGAGACTCCGCCCCGACAGCGCCAGCAGCGCGAGGGCGATGGCGCTCAGCGCCCCGACGAACACCGGTCCGGCGGGCGTGTAGTACGCCGAGCTGATCGACGGCAGCGGGTCGCCGCCCGCGATCTCGATCCCGACCGAGAGGGCGAGCAAGACCGTCGCGCCGATCAGCGCCAGGCGCACGTACCGGTACGTGCGCTGCGTGGACGTCGTGCGAAGGCGCATACCGACATCGTGGCAGCGGCTTCCGACAGCGCCACCGAGGCGCCCGGGCCCCGGAGAAGCGCGGGAGGACCGGAGGCACCGCGAAGGGCGGGGACGCGCAAGGGTCGCCTGTGATGTCGGGGGGTTCTGCCACACTCGTCGGCATGCGCGAATTCCTCTCCGGCGCCGGGCTCCTGGCCCGCGGCCTCGGTCAGTGGCGCCGCACGCCCGGCGCGATGGCCCTCGGACTCATCCCGGGAACGGTGGTCGGCCTGGTCTTCGCCGCAGCTCTCGTCGCGTGGGGTTTCGCTCTGCCCGGCCTCGTCGTGGGCTGGACGCCGTTCGCCGACGACTGGGTACCGTTCTGGGCCGACGCGGCCCGCACCGCCCTGGGCCTCGCGTCGTTCGGCGCGGCCCTGCTGCTCGTCGTCGTGTCGTTCACCGCCGTCACGCTGCTGGTCGGCGAGCCGTTCTACGACCGCATCTGGCGCGCCACGGAACGCAGTCATACGGGTCGCGTCCCCGACACCGATTACGGGTTCTGGCGCGCCGTGGGCGACAGCGTCCGATTGATCTCCCGGGGCGTCCTCGCCGCAGCTGCGGCCTGGCTGCTCGGGCTCATCCCCTTCGTCGGCGGCGTCCTGGGCTTCGTCACCGGAGTGGTGCTGACCGGCTGGCTGCTCGCCGACGAGCTCACCTCGCGCGCCCTGTCGGCGCGGGGTCTCGATCGCCGTGCGCGCCGCGACATCCTGCGCGCGCATCGCGCTCGTGCCCTCGGTTTCGGGGTCGCCACGCAGCTGTGCTTCCTGGTGCCCCTCGGTGCCGTCGCTGTCATGCCCGCCGCCGTCGCGGGCAGCACCCTCTGGGCGCACGCCGCTCTCGACGAGATGCCCCGTCGACCCGCCGCGCCGCGCCCCGTCGCGGTCCCGCCGGCCGACCCGGCGCGATAGCCTGGACCGACCGAAGGGATCTTCATGTTCATCGTCTCGCTCATCCTGTTCGTCGGGGGCATGCTGCTCACCGGCCTCTCGTTCTCGCTCGCAGCCCCCGCGCTGTTCTTCGCCCTGGGCATCATCCTGGTCTCGGCGTCGTTGGCTCTCCCCTTCCACTTCGGCACCCGGTAAGCCGCTCGGCGGCACGGCACACGGCAGAGAGCGCGGGCGACGATGTCGACGTACACGGTGGCCGACTACCTGCTCGATCGGCTCGCCGAGTCGGGCGTCCGTCATCTGTTCGGCGTTCCCGGTGACTTCACCCTCGCGTTCCTCGACCATGTCGAGCGGCATCCGCTGATCGAGTGGGTGGGATGCGCGAACGAGCTCGGTGCCGGATACGCCGCCGACGGTTATGCCCGCCTGCACGGTCTCGGGGCCCTCAGCACGACCTTCGGCGTGGGTGAGCTCTCGGCCATCAGCGCGGTGGCGGGCGGCTTCGCCGAGCACGTTCCCGTGCTCCACGTCGTCGGCGCACCGACCACCGCCGTCCAGGCGGCGGGACGCGCGAGCCACCACTCGCTCGGCGACGGCGACTTCGGCCACTTCGCCCGCATGACCGCCGAGGTCACCGCGGCGCACGAGGTGCTGTCGGCGACCGATGCCACGACCCAGATCGACCGTGTGCTCGCCGAGGTGCGCCATCGGCGCCTGCCGGGCTATCTGCTCATCCCCGCCGATGTGAGCGAGGCTCCGGCTTCTCCCCCGGCCGCCGCGCTCCCCGCCCCCGACGTCGTCACCGACCCCGCCGTGCTGGCCCGGTTCCGCGATGCGCTGGGTGCCCGCCTCGAGGTGGCCGACTCGGTCTCGGTGCTCGCCGACATCCTCGTCGCGCGTCTGTCGGCCGAACCGTCCCTGCACCGCGTGCTCGCGCAGGGCGTGCCGCACGCCTCGCTGCTGTGGGGGCGCCGAGTCGTCGACGAGTCGGCTCCGGCCTACCTGGGGTCGTACCTCGGCGCAGCCAGTGCCCCCGCCGTGCGCGACGGGATCGAGACCGCCGATCTGCTCGTGATGGCGGGTGTGCAGTTCACCGACCTCACCAGCGGGTTCTTCTCGCAGCGCATCGATCCGGCACGCACGGTCGAGATCCGCGGCGAGCACACGCGCGTCGGAGACGACGACTTCCGCCCGCTCGCGATGCGCGACGCGCTCGACGCCGTCGCCGATGCCCTCGCCGCACAGGGCGATCGCTTCCGCGCCCCCGCGGTCAACGGGGTGCCGGCCGCACGCGAGCCCCTCGACCCCTCGGCCACGCTGAGCCAGACGGCGCTGTGGCGCGAGATCGCCGGTTTCCTGCGCGACGGCGACACCGTGCTCGCCGACCAGGGCACGTCGTTCTACGGCATGGCCGGCGAACGCCTCCCTCACGGCGTGGTCTTCGGCGGACAGCCGCTGTGGGCGGCCATCGGCTTCACCCTTCCCGCGATCCTCGGCGCGGCCCTCGCCCGCCCCGAACGGCGTTCCGTGCTGCTCATCGGCGACGGCGCCGCTCAGCTCACGGTCGGCGAGCTCGGCACGCTCGTGCGCCAGGGCATCCCCGCCGTGATCGTGGTCGTCGACAACGCCGGGTACACCGTCGAACGGGTGATCCACGGGCTGCACGAGCGGTACAACGACATCGCCACGTGGGACTGGACGGCCCTCCTCGCCGCCATGGACCCCGCCGGCACGAGTGTCGGCGTGCGCGTCGACACCGTCGGCGCGCTGACCGAGGCCCTGGCAACCGCCCGCTCGGCGACGGGGCTGACGCTGGTGCAGGCCGTGGTGCCGTCCGACGACGTGCCGCCCGTGCTCGCCGACCTGGCCTCCGCGGCGGCGGCGGCCAACCGCCGCGCCTGAGCCCAGGAGCAGCGGGTACCGTGGCACGGTGCCCTTCTCCTTCGAAACCCTCCGCCGCTGGCCCGATCTCGAAGGGCCCGAGCTGTACGCCGCCGACGCGGCCGATCGACTGATCCTCGACGAATCGGCCGAGGCCCGCGCCGCCGCCGTCGACGGTCAGCTGGTGGTGATCGGCGACGACTACGGCGCGCTCACGCTCGCCGCGGCCGACGCCGGTGCCCGCGGCATCCGCGTGCACCAGGACGGCGTCATCGGCGAGAAGGCCCTGGCGGCGAACGCCGAGACCGCGGGCCTGTCCGACACGTTCATCTCGCGGGACCGGGATGCCGCTCTGCTCGCCGACGCGCGCGTCGTGCTGCTGCGCCTCCCCCGCTCGCTGCGCGAGCTCCGTGACCTCGCCGGGCTGATCGCGCTGCACGCGCACCCCGATGTCGTCGTGTTCGCGGGCGGCCGCCTCAAGCACATGACGGTCACCATGAACGAGGTGCTGCGCGAGTACTTCGATCGGGTCGACGTCTCTCACGCCCGGCAGAAGTCCCGTGTGCTCCTCGCCCGCGGCCCCCACGACGGCGCCGAGCCCCAGCCCGAGCGCGCCACGGTCGACGGTTTCGAGATCCGCGCGTTCGGCGGTGCCTTCGCCGGCGCCTCGATCGACATCGGCACCCGCCTGCTGCTGGCGCACCTTCCGGCACCGAGCGGCGACGACGCCATCGACCTGGCCTGCGGCACCGGCGCGGTCGCCGCAGCCCTCGCCGTGAGGCATCCCTCGCTTCGCGTGATCGCGAGCGACCAGTCGGCGATCGCCGTCGCCTCGGCGCGGGCGACGGCCGACGCGAACGGCGTCGCCGACCGCATCGAGGTCGTGCGCGACGACCTTCTGCGCTCGCAGCCTGAGGCCTCCGCCTCGTTCATCGCGCTGAACCCGCCGTTCCACGTGGGCGCCGCCATCCACGAGGGAGTCGCCCCCCGCATGTTCTCGGATGCGGCCCGGGTGCTGCGCTCCGGCGGCGAGCTGTGGACGGTGTGGAACTCGGCCCTGCAGTACCGACCGGCGTTGACCCGACTGGTGGGCCCCACGCGTCAGGTCGCCCGCGATCGCAAGTTCACGGTGACGGTGTCGACGAAACCGTGAGTGCGCGGCCGCCGCGGACGGCGGAGGTCCTCAGGCCCGGGAAGGAGCTGTCATGCACCATCGCCTCGCGTACGCGGTCGCCGTGAGCGTCCTCAGCGCCGCGCTGGCGACCGGCTCCCCCGCCCCGGCCTCTGCCGTGGCGCGCTTCGACCCGCTGAGCGCGAGCGACACGGTCGCCCTGCTGGCGGACTGCTCGCGGGTGACGCCGAACGGCCGCGATTACGCCGAGATGCACGACCTCGACCTCTGCGGCGTGCAGGACACCCCCGAAGACCGGCCACTGCCGACCGAGGCCGTGGGCGGCGAGGAATGCGGATCGCTGACCCTCACGACGACCGGGCGCGGCGCGGGGCTCGTCGCCGTGGAGTGGAGGGTGGCCTCGCGTACCGGTCCGATCCTGGGGATGGAGCTCGACCTGACGGTCTCGGGACGCGCGGGTGACACCGTGCACCACTTCGCGACCGCGGTCGGCAGCCCGCTCGCGTCGGACGGGGTGGTCGTTCCCGCGGGGGTCGGCAACGCCCGAGTCGCGCTGTCGGGAACGGTCGAGACCTTCACCACGACCTGCACGGTCGCCTCGGCGAGCGCCCGCACGTTCGTCCGCTGAGTGCGGGAGCCGCAGGAGGAGTCGCCGACGGACGACCGAGCGTCGCACGACCCCGCGCACGCGACGAGTGTCAGCCCTTACCGCCCGGGGGGCCCACGACCAGCAGCACCACGAACACCACGGCGACCACGGCGATCAGCACCGCCGCCAGCACCCAGGGTCGACGCAGGAAGAAGCGCAGCAGCCGGTCGATCGGCCGGCGATCCCGCTGGTCGTCGCCCGCGTCGCGACGCCAGGCTCCGCGCAGGCGGCCGCTGCGCTGCAGCCAGATCTCGGTGGGGATCGTCGCGTAGGGGATGACGGCGCTCACGACCGCGACCGCCGCGGGCCCGAGGCCCCACCGCTGGTTCAGGGCGACGAGCACCGCGGTCGCGCCGTAGGCGAGGAACACGAAACCGTGGATGCCGCCCCCGATCGACACCGCGATGGGCAGATCGGCCGTGGCACGCAGGATCAGTCCCGCGATCAGCAGTGTCCACGAGATCGCCTCGGCGATCGCGAGCGTGCGAAACAGGGTCAGGGGCGTGCGGAACACGTCTCTCCTCGTTCGGGTCGGGGCCTCCCACCCTACGGGCTGCGCGGCGGCGATGCCCGCCGACCGTTCGACGTCGAACGACGACGAGGACTCACTCGATGGGCTGGTCCTCGCCGTCGAGTGAGGGATCCGACTTCTCCCCCTCGGCGGCGGTCGAGGTGTCGGGCTCGGGGCCGGGTTCGATCGGGGGCTTCTCGCGTTCGGCATCCATTCCTCCACACCATCAGAAAGTGAGAGGGATGCCACACCCTTGACGCCGTCCCCCGATCGCCCGTTGCGCGGCGCGTAGGCTGAAGCAATGGCGGAATCCCGGGGGCGCGTGTGGACCGGAGTCATCCGGGTGGGACCGCGACAGGGCGATCATCGCGTCGCTGTGCGTGCCGTGATCAGCGTCGGCGTCCCGCTGCTGGTGCTCCTGCTGCTCGGTCGCCTCGACCTCAGCGTCTACGCGAGCTTCGGCGCCTTCGCCGCGCTGTACGGCCGCAACGACGTGCCGCGGGTGCGCCTGCGCATGCAGGCGACGGCCGGCGGCATGCTGTTGGCATCGATGCTCGTGGGCACCGCCGTGTCGTTCCTGTCCACCCCGGCGCTGGGGAGCGTGGCGGTCGTCGCCGTGCTCGCGGCGGCCGTGACGCTGTTCGCCTACCGCAAGCAGTGGCACCCGCCCGGAGCGCTGTTCGCGGTGTTCGCCGCGGGTGCGACCGCGAGCTTCCCCGCCACGGCCTCGACGTTCGTCACGGTGCTGGTCGTCGGCGGTGCGAGCGTGCTGTGGAGCCTGCTCGTCTCGGCGGTGTCCGTGGTGGTACGTCGCGGATCGTGGCAGCGTCCCGCCCGCCCGCGCCCGCCGATCGGCGCCGTCGCGTGGGAGATGACCGCCACGGTCGGCGTCGCCGCGCTGCTCGCGGGCATCGCCGGCGCACTGCTGGTCGGCACCCACTGGTACTGGGCCATGGTCGGCGCCGTCGCCGCCGTCGGCGGGGCGCACGTGACCGCGCGCCTCATCCGCGGGGTGCAGCGACTGGTGGGCACACTGCTCGGCGTGCTGATCGCGGCGGGATTGCTCGCCCTGCACCTGCCGCCGTGGCTCGTCATCGTGATCGCCGTCGCCCTGCAGGCCGGGGCCGAGCTGTTCGTCGGCCGCAACTACGGCATCGCGATGATCTTCATCACCCCGCTCGCGCTGCTCATGGTGTCGCTCGCGTCGCCGGTGGGCCCCGACCTGCTGCTGCGCGACCGGGTGATCGAGACGATCATCGGCGTCGCGGTGGGAACGATTGTCGCGATCGTGTCGGCGGTGCTCCGCCGCCGTTCCTCGCTAGGGTGACCCCCGACATGAACGACCACCACGACTCGCCCGCGCGCCGCGCCCTCGGACACGACGCCGCCGAACGCATCAGCGCGGGATGCTACGGCGCCCTCGTCTCGGCATCCACTCTCATCGGTCTCGGCAACGCCGAACTCAGCGACGTCATCGCCGTGGTGGCGCTCACCAACGTCGTGTACTTCGCCACCCACGTCTTCGCGTACTCCCTGGGCGACGTGTCGTCGAAGCGTCCGTGGCAGATCGTCCGGCACCACCTCGCGGTCGGTGCGCCGATGGTCTCGGTGACCTTCCTGCCACTGCTGGTGGTCGTCGCGCTGTCCGCCGCGGGGGCCGACCTGCAGACGGCCCTGCTCTGGGGCGTCGGCGTGGCCATGGCCTACCTCGTCGTCGTCGCCACCGCCGGAGCGCGGCTGCGCGGCTACCCCGCCGTCGCCGTGGTGCTCACCGCGATCGGATCCGTGGTCATCTCGGGACTGCTGATCGTGGCGAAGCTGCTGTTGCACTGAGGCCGTCCGGCCGCGTCACCCCGATTGTCGGCGGGTCGTGCGAGGGTGGGTTCTCGTGACCCCCGGTTCCTCCCCGCCCCTCACCGTCGTCGGCGCCGTCAACGTCGACCTCACCGCCCGCGTCGAGCGCGCTCCCGCTGCCGGAGAGACGGTCGCCGACGGCGTGCTGCAACGCGGCCCCGGCGGCAAGGGTGCCAACCAGGCGGTCGCGGCCGCCCGGCTGGGCGCCGCCGTGCGGCTGATCGGCGCGGTGGGCGACGACGCCGACGGTCGTGGCATCCTTGATCGGCTCGCCGCGGTCGGCGTCGACGCATCGGGCGTGCAGACCGCCGGGGCCGCGACCGGCACCGCCCTCATCGTGGTCGACGCGACGGGTGAGAACTCGATCGTCGTGTGCGCCGGCGCGAACGCCGCCATCGACGCGACGACGCTCGGGATCGAGCCGGGCGCCGCGGTGCTGATGCAGCTCGAGGTGTCGGATGCCGTCGTCTCGGCCGCCGCGGCCGCCGCCGGCTTCTTCGCCCTCAACGCCGCCCCCGCCCGCCCGCTCCCCGCCGGAGTGCTCGAGCGATGCGACCTCGTGATCGTCAACGAGACCGAGTACGCGCAATTGCCCGAGGTGCACGACGCTCCCCTGCTCTGCGTGACGCTCGGCGCCGACGGCGCACGGCTGTTCCGTCACGGCGAGCTCGTGGCCGCAGCCGCCGGTGTCGCCACGACCGTGCGCAACACCGTCGGCGCGGGCGATGCGTTCTGCGCGGCTCTCGTCGTCGGGCTGCTCCGGGAAGACTCCGAGGCCGACGCCCTGGCGCGCGCCTGCGCGGTGGGGTCGGCGGCCGTCGCCGACGAGGCCTCGCAGCCGGCGCTCGGCCCCCTCGACACGTACGGAGCGTCCGCATGACCCGCCGCCCGATCCTCGTCGACTGCGACACCGGCATCGACGACGCCCTCGCCCTGGCGTACCTGCTGGCCGAACCGAGCGTCGAGATCGTCGGGGTGACGACGGTCTCCGGCAACACGGATGCCGCCCGCGCCGCCGCCAACACCCTCTCGCTCTTCGAGCTCGCCGGCGAGAACGACATCCCCGTGGCCATCGGCGCCCACGACTTCCGCGGCCGCGCCTACGCCGGTGGCGCGCCCCACGTGCACGGCGACGACGGGCTCGGCGGCATCGCACTGACCGCCGCCGCCCGGGCGCACGATGCCCGCGCCGCCGTCGAGCTGATCGACCACGCGGCCACCCGGCATCCGGATCTCACCGTGCTCGCCCTCGGGCCGCTGACGAACCTCGCCGCGTACGCCGAGGCCCCCGGCGTCGCCCGGTTCGACCGTCTCGTCGTCATGGGCGGCGCGTTCGCCCACTCGGGCAACGTCACCGCGTGGGCCGAGGCGAACATCCACAACGACCCCGAAGCGGCCGCCGTCGTTCTCGCGCAGGACTGGGACACCACGCTCGTCCCCCTCGACGTCACGATGACGCAGACCCTGGATGCCACCGACCTCGTGCGCCTCGAAGCGATCCCCGGCGCTCTGCCGCAGGCGTTGGCCGCGATGCTGCCGTTGTACCTCGACTTCTACGCGGGCCGCGTATTCCCCGACCGTCGCTGCGCGCTGCACGACCCGCTCGCCGCGATGGTGGCTGCGGGAGTGCTGCGCGGGGTCAGCGTCTCGTCGGGACAGGTCGAGGTACGGCTCGAACGCGGCGAGCGCGGGCGCACGGTGTCGTCGCGCGGTTCGTCGACGCAGCGGTGGGTGCGCGGCATGGAAGGGTCCGCGGTCGAGGTGCTGCTGGAACGGCTGGAATCGCGGGAGTGGCCGGGGTGAAACGTCAGGTCCTCGCCCGGTGAGGCTCCGTGAGCGCGAGGGAGGTATTGCGCTCGACGGTCGCTCTCATCACCTCGACGTGATCTTCGTCTAGCTGCGCCCAGGCGGTTTCGTTCATCTCCGCCATCCCAGCCGCCACGTGCGAGACGATGGACATCACCTCATCCGGGTCTATCGCCACCCGGCGAGCGAACTTGCGCCAGTGGTCACGGCTGACTGCCTGCGGGTAACGGGCGCCGGAAACGCGCATCGCTAGTTCTTGCTCGAACGACGGGTACAAACCAACCGGCACGACGTCGTAGATCGGCGCAAGACTCACCCCATCCGGCCGAAGCAGGACGGAATAGTTCTTGGCATGGGCGTCAGCGTTGCCCACTAAAACGTTGAACGCCAATTGCTGGATGAAGACCCGGGCGAGCGAGCCGGTGTCGTCCACCTCACGGAGTTTTCCGACGATCTGCTCTGCGGTGACGCCGTACTTCTCACCGGGAGGAAGACCGATCGACTGAGCGAGGTCTTCAGCGTGCAGGCGTTTCGCAAGGAGAGAAGTGGGTGTCACGGCTCTGTCGAAGCGCTCGACGATGAAGGCGGTCTGGTCATACGCGTGCAGGATTGCCACTTTCGGCGCGGGTACGCCCACGTCCGCGGCAAGGGTCAACGTCGCAACCTCCGCGAGCTCGAGGTCGCGATGCTCTCTCTTGCCCGGCTTGAGAATGTGGGTGGACGGGACGGACTCATTGGACCAATACCAGTCGGCGTCTATCCGAGCCAGAGCGAACTTCCCTTGGGTGCCGGCAAGAGAAAACCGCGCGGGGACATCTTTCGGTGCCCACGCGTCCGGATCGAGCTTGATGCTGTTGATGCGGTCGGCCACATCACGATCGAGCGCCGGGTTCAGCCGAGCAGGGCCCGCGGAGGGCATCTCGCCTTCTGGAAGGAGAACCAACCCGCCGGCGACGTCTCCCCCGGCCTTCTGGAGCAGATCGAAGGTGCCGGTCCCGGACGCTCCGTAGACCTCCGCCATCCTGCGCCTGGCGTGTTCCCTGTCCGGGACGAGGTTGTCCAGCAGGTTCGCCGGCGCACCCCGGGTCCACCCCCCTTCGCGCGGGAGCGAGAGGGAGATGGGGGTCGCTGACGCATCCTCCGAGTAGGTGAAGGTCACGACACCGTCGTCTGCTCGGGCGAATTGACCGGCGTGGATGCCCTCCAGCCATGCCTCCAGGCGCTCGCTCACGCGAGAGCCAGATCCGGTAGGGCCGTCGGTTCGATGTCGAGCATCCGGAGCACACGCCTGCTGGTGGTGGGCGAAGACAACGGGCGACCGTTCTCGATGTCGCGGAGATCTGCGACGGAGACCTCGGCCTCTCGCGCGAGCTGTTGAAGAGACAGCCCGCGGATCCGTCTCTCGGTGCCGACCACCTCTGCCAAGTCTTCCGGACGGCGCAGATACTCCCGGCGTGAGCGGTGAAGGGCTTCGCGAACGTATCCTGCGTCACCGGCGACGGCATGGCGGACAAGGTTCGTACCGAAGTTCACGGTCGCGTTGTCAACGTTCCCCCTCCACCAGTCCACGAGGAGCTCGGCGGGGTTCTCCGACGAACGAAGCTCACGGATGCGCGTCGCCGTCCGAGACAGCTCCTGCCCGTGTATGCCCGCAAGGCTCCGCGTATGTAAGGCCTGCGCAAGGAGCGATTGCGACCTTTCCGACAGCGGACGACGCCGTGACCGCACGCTCGGCATCGCCGTGATGTGCCAGCTTCCCCCGGCCTTCGTCGCGGCGATCTGCCCGGCGGCGATCATCGCGACGACGCGGCGCGGAGAGACATCCAGCGCTGCCGCAGCCTCTTTCACGTTCATGACACAACTATACTTTCCTGTCCGCTTATGCAGCCGAAGGTCCGAGCGTCTTCATCGACCCCACTTCCCTCAACGTTGGCATGACGACGCCGTCCGGGGTACGACGACGCCCGCGACTCGGTCGAGCTGCTCGATCGCCTGGCATCCCGGCATCCGGATCTCGCCGGGCGCGATCTCGGCAGCCTCGGACGCAAACCCGTGCCGCCGATACGTGGTCATGCCTTGGCCGCCATGACGCTCGACGTCAACGCCGAGCTATCCGATGAAGACCGCGAGACCTCCATCGTGAAGATGACTGGAACGCGAGCGATGGCGCTCTCGTAGCGAGTAACGTGGAACGCGGCGAGGCTGGACTGCAGATCCGAACCCCGCCGCGTTCACGTCGATGGATTACTTACCGTTCTTCTTCGTGGGCTTCTCGACGACGGTCGTCCGCGGGTTGCGGGCGGCCGTCGCTGGCGTTACATAACGCCCCGTGATGGCGCTGCGTGCTTTTCCTTTATCAGCCATGCTGTTCACCTCCTCTCGGTGAATGTGGGCAGAACGTGGGTGAACCCCCGCCGCGCGGCGCCGAAATGGGCACGGCGCGACGGGGGCTCTCGACCGCAGCGCGGCCCAAATTTTGCTGCGGTCAGGAATCTTTAGAAGTCCCAGTCGTCGTCTTCCGTCGCCTCGGCCTTGCCGATGACGTACGACGAACCCGACCCGCTGAAGAAGTCGTGGTTCTCGTCGGCGTTGGGCGAGAGGGCCGACAGGATCGCCGGGTTCACGTTCGTCACCGACGACGGGAACATCGCCTCGTAGCCGAGGTTCATGAGCGCCTTGTTGGCGTTGTAGTGAAGGAACTTCTTCACGTCTTCGCTCAGGCCGACCGAGTCGTAGAGGCTCTGCGTGTACTGCACCTCGTTGTCGTAGAGCTCGTACATGAGCGAGAAGGTGTAGTCCTTGAGGTCCTGACGACGTGCCTCATCGACCGTCTCGAGTCCACGCTGGAACTTGTAGCCGATGTAATACCCGTGCACGGCCTCGTCGCGGATGATGAGACGGATCAGGTCGGCCGTGTTCGTGAGCTTCGCCCGGCTCGACCAGTGCATCGGCAGGTAGAAGCCCGAGTAGAACAGGAACGACTCGAGCAGGGTCGAGGCGACCTTGCGCTTGAGCGGATCGTCGCCACGGTAGTAGTCCATGACGATGCGCGCCTTCTTCTGAAGGAACTCGTTCTCGGTCGACCAGCGGAACGCCTCGTCGATCTCTTTCGTCGAGCACAGCGTCGAGAAGATCGACGAGTAGCTCTTGGCGTGCACCGACTCCATGAACGCGATGTTCGTGTAGACGGCTTCCTCGTGCGGGGTGAGCGCATCGGGGATGAGCGAGACCGCGCCGACCGTGCCCTGGATCGTGTCGAGGAGCGTGAGCCCCGTGAACACGCGCATGGTGAGCGTCTGCTCTTCGGGGGTGAGCGTGTTCCACGACTGGATGTCGTTCGACAGCGGCACCTTCTCGGGGAGCCAGAAGTTGTTCACCAGACGGTTCCAGACCTCGAGGTCCTTGTCGTCTTGGATGCGGTTCCAGTTGATGGCCTGCACGTGGTTCAGCAGCTGCAGCTTTTCAGCCATGGCGTTCCTGCGTCCTCTATCGGTGGATGGTCAGCGGCTCAGAGCATGCACGAGACGCACTCGGTCATGTCGGTGCCCTCGAGCGCCAGCTGACGCAGACGGATGTAGTAGATGGTCTTGATGCCCTTGCGCCACGCGTAGATCTGGGCCTTGTTGATGTCGCGGGTGGTGACGGTGTCCTTGAAGAACAGCGTCAGCGACAGGCCCTGGTCGACGTGCTGCGTGGCCGCGGCGTACGTGTCGATGACCTTCTCGTAGCCGATCTCGTAGGCGTCCTGGTAGTACTCCAGGTTCTCGTTCGTCATGAACGGAGCCGGGTAGTAGACGCGACCGAGCTTGCCTTCCTTGCGGATCTCGATCTTCGAGGCGATCGGATGGATCGAGCTCGTGGAGTTGTTGATGTACGAGATCGACCCGGTCGGCGGCACGGCCTGCAGGTTCTGGTTGTAGATGCCGTGGGCCTGCACCGAGGCCTTCAGCTCACGCCAGTCGTCCTGTGTGGGGATCTGCACGCCCGCGAACAGCTCGGTCGCCTTCGCCGTCTGCGGCACCCACACCTGGTCGGTGTACTTGTCGAAGAACTCCCCCGACGCGTACGTCGAGTTCTCGAAGCCGTCGAAGGCCGCGCCACGCTCGATGGCGAGGCGGTTCGATGCCCGCAGCGCGTGGAACAGCACCGTGTAGAAGTAGATGTTCGTGAAGTCGATACCCTCTTCGGAGCCGTAGTACACGTGCTCACGAGCGAGGTAACCGTGCAGGTTCATCTGGCCGAGGCCGATGGCGTGCGAGCGGTCGTTGCCGTCTTCGATCGAGCGCACCGAGGCGATGTGGCTCTGCACGCTCACGGCGGTGAGGGCGCGGATCGCGGTCTCGACCGTGAGGCCCAGGTCGCCGCCGTCCATCGCCAGGGCGATGTTCATCGAGCCCAGGTTGCAGGAGATGTCCTTGCCGATGGTGTCGTACGAGAGGTCTTCGTTGTACGTCGTCGGGGTGTTGACCTGCAGGATCTCGGAGCACAGGTTCGACATGTTGATGCGGCCGGCGATGGGGTTCGCCTTGTTCACCGTGTCTTCGAACATGATGTACGGGTAGCCCGACTCGAACTGGATCTCGGCGAGGGTCTGGAAGAACTCGCGCGCGTTGATCTTCGTCTTCTTGATGCGCGGGTCGTCGACCATCTCGCGGTACTTGTCGGTGACCGAGATGTCGCCGAACGGCTTGCCGTAGACCTTCTCGACGTCGTACGGCGAGAAGAGGTACATGTCTTCGCCGTTCTTGGCGAGCTCGAACGTGATGTCGGGGATGACGACACCCAGCGAGAGCGTCTTGATGCGGATCTTCTCGTCGGCGTTCTCACGCTTGGTGTCGAGGAAGCGCAGGATGTCGGGGTGGTGGGCGTTGAGGTACACCGCACCGGCACCCTGGCGGGCGCCGAGCTGATTGGCGTAGCTGAAGCTGTCTTCGAGGAGCTTCATCACGGGGATGATGCCCGAGGACTGGTTCTCGATCTGTTTGATCGGCGCACCCGACTCGCGGATGTTCGACAGCAGGAGGGCCACGCCGCCGCCGCGCTTCGACAGCTGCAGGGCGGAGTTGATGCCGCGGGCGATCGACTCCATGTTGTCTTCGATGCGCAGCAGGAAGCACGAGACGAGTTCGCCGCGCTGCGCCTTGCCGGCGTTGAGGAACGTCGGGGTGGCGGGCTGGAAGCGTCCCGAGATGATCTCGTCGACCAGCTGCACCGCGAGACGCGGGTCGCCGTCGGCGAGGGCGAGGGCGGTCATGACGACGCGGTCCTCGAAGCGCTCGAGGTAGCGCTTTCCGTCGAAGGTCTTGAGCGTGTAGCTCGTGTAGTACTTGAACGCGCCGAGGAAGGTCTCGAAACGGAACTTGGCGCCGTAGGCGCGGTCGTTGAGCTCCTGGATGAAGTCCATCGAGTACTTCGCGAGCACGGTCGGCTCGTAGTACTCCTTCTCGACGAGGTAGTCGAGGCGCTCCTTGAGCGAGTGGAAGAACACGGTGTTCTGGTTGACGTGCTGCAGGAAGTACTCCCGCGCCGCCCGCTTGTCGGCGTCGAACTGGATGTTGCCGTCGGCGTCGTACAGGTTCAGCATCGCGTTCAGGGCGTGGTAGTCCAGCCCCTCGAAACGGGCCTCGGTCTTGAATTCCGCCTTGAAGTGCACGTCGGTCAGTTCAGCTTCCACCATCGTTCCAATCCCTGGGTGACGCGCTCGACGTCGTCTGGCGTGCCGAATACTTCCAGCCGGTACAGGTGCGGCACGGTGCACTTGCGGCTGATGATGTCGCCGGCGAGGCAGAATGCGTCGCCGAAGTTCGTGTTCCCCGCGGAGATGACGCCGCGGATGTTGCGTCGGTTCCGTTCCTCGTTGAGGAAGCGGATGACCTGCTTGGGGACCGCGCCCTTCTCGACGCCCCGGCCGGCACCCCCGCCATAGGTGGGGGTGACCAGCACGAAGGGTTCGTCGACGTGGAGGGGCGGATCGATCGGTCGCATCGGAATGCGCACGGCCCGCTTGCCGAGCTTCTCGATGAAACGTGCGGTGTTGCCCGACACGCTCGAGAAGTAGACCAGCAGCGGAGCCTCGGTCGCCGACAGGACAGCGCTCATGACGGGAGTCGTCGAGGCTGTCGAGGGATCAAGCGAGGCGCGAGGCGAGCTCATCGATCTTGTCGGGACGGAAGCCCGACCAGTGGTCCTCGTCGGTGATGACGACGGGGGCCTGCAGGTAGCCGAGCGACTTGACCTGCTCGAGTGCCGACGGGTCTTCCGACAGGTCGAGCACGTTGTATTCGATGCCCTTCGAGTCGAGCGCACGGTAGGTCGCGGTGCACTGGACGCAGGACGGCTTGGTGTAGACCGTGATCGCCATGTTGTCTCTCTCCCCTGGAAATTCTTCGTCCGAGCAAGCAGGGCTAGCCGGGACCTCAATACTACATATGGGGACCGACATCGGAAGTCACCACAAGGGGTAGTAGTTACATCCGTGTGATTTTCCACCGTCTCTCCCCATGTACAACACAGGTTGTCCACGATTTCATCCACAGATCCCACTCCTCTCCGAAGCCGTTCGACCGGCGCGATTCCGCGGTTGTTAACAGCGGCGCGCCGACTTGTCCACAGATCGGACGCTAGCGAGGGGTTCCGACATTGCACAGGTCGGCCGATCCACCCTCCGGCGTGTCGCGGGCGTGTCGCCCCGGTGGGCCCTTCCCCCTCGTCGCCCGGGGTCGGAACACCTCCGTTCCCCGATGTCGGAGGGGGGAGATAGCGTTGTGCGGTGGCCGGCTACCGCGAACTCCTCCAGACCCCCGGCGTGGGTCGCATCATCGCCGCACAGTTGACGGCGCGTTTCCCCAACGGCATGACGAGCCTCGCCGTCCTTCTGCACATCGAGCACGTCACCGGCTCCTATGGGGCCGCGGGCCTGGTCCTCGCCGCGACCAGCATCGGGCAGGCCGTCGCCGGTCCCGTCACGAGCCGCTGGATGGGGATCTGGGGCATGCGCCGGGTGCTCTCGGTGACGCTCGTCGTGTGCGCCGCCGCCATCGCCACGCTCGCCCTGATCGAGATGCCCCTGCCCCTGTACATGGTCCTGGGCCTGGTCGCCGGCCTGTCGACTCCGCCGGTGCAGTCGGCCGTGCGCACCATCTACCCCAAGATGGTCCCGTCGAAGCAGCTCACTCCCCTGTACTCGCTCGACGCCTCCCTGCAAGAGATCATCTGGGTGCTCGCGCCCGTGCTCATCACCCTCGTGGCGACCCAGGTCGGCACCGTCCCCGGTCTGCTGCTCGTCGTCGTCATCCTGCTCGGTGGCGGTGCTTGGTTCATCCTCAGCCCCGAGGTCGGACGCGTGCGCATTCCGCGCAGCCGCCGCGGCCTCGGCCGGGTGCTCGGCAAGCCGCCGGTCGTTCTCGCGACGGCGACGGGGTTCCTGCTCATCGGCGCCTGCGCCGCGGTCGAGGCGGGTGTCGTGGCGACGTTCGACCACGGCGGCCTCGAGGCGGGACTCATCCTCGCCGTCTTCGCCGTCGGCAGCCTCGCGGGCGGGCTCTCGTTCGGCCACATCCCCATCGGTCCCTGGGCCATGGCCCGTCGCTTCGCGATCGTCGCGCTCGGACTCTCGCTCACCGTCTTCTCGCTCAACGCGTGGTGGATCGGCGCGACGCTCCTCGTCGCCGGCGCGGGCATCGCCCCGGCGCTCGCGGTGATGTTCGCGATGACCTCGGCGAGCGTGCGGTTCAGCGAGACCGCCGAGGCGTACGGCTGGATCAGCACGGGGCAGCTCATCGGAGCCGCCGCGGGCTCGGCCGTCGCCGGCTTCCTCGTCGACGGCATCGGCCCGCAGGGGGCCTACGTCGCCGCGGCCGCGTTCGCCGTCGCCGGGTTCATCGTCGCGGCGGTGTTCGTGCGCGGCTTCCCCGACCTGCGCCACCGCGACTCGAGCCCCATCCCCGACACCGAGCCTGTCGAGACCATCACCTGAGCCCGGATGCCGCATCCCCGGCATCCGTCGCCCTCACCGGCGCACGTTCACCCTGCCCGCGCGGGTCACGCATCCGGCGCGGGCTCCCCGGCCAGCGCGAGCTCCCCTGCCTGCGCCGACTCTCTGGCCCGCTCAGGTCTCGGCCGTCGCGAACTCCGCCTCCGGCGCGGGACGAAGGGAGGACCAGGGACGAAGGGAGGGCGAGACACCGGCATCCCCTCCTCCGTTCGTCCCTCACCCTCCGCTCGCCCCACACGCGAACGCCTGCACTCAAACGCACGGACGCAGCTCACCCGCACGCGAACACGCGCAACTCGACCGCACGCAATCCGCCCGCACGCGAAAGCCCCGCACCCAAACACCCACACGCGAACGCCCGCGCCCCACACACCCCCGCGTAGACGCCGCTACGCCGACGTCACTGCGTCCGCCGCAGCAGCTCCAACACGGCGAGCGCGTACGCGTCGGCCGGCTCGGGGTGGTCGAAGACGAGCGAGGCGCCCGCGACCGAGATCTCGACCTCGTAGGTGTCCGACAGTCGGCGCAGCGACCGGAAGGTCGCCCTCAGCAGCTCGCGCAGCTGCGACTCCGACGGCAGCCACAGCGCTTCCTCGGTGGCGACGGAGTCCAGCGCCCACTCCGTCGTGCCGTTGAATGCGAGGATGCGCCCGGTCGGATAGTCGCGGGGTTCGACGGTCATCTCGCTGACTGTGAAGACGTCGGCCTCGAACTCGGGCTCGTCGAGCTGGAAACGGTCGCCGGAGCGGGGATGCCACACCAATCCCGCCTCGCGCAGGGCCAGGGCCATCTCGGTCGAGATCATGGCATCCATTCTGGGGGCCGTCGCGCGATGCCGGGCCGAAGCGTGCACGCGGACGCGATCGATTCCCCCTGACGCCATGCGTCTCCGCGCGCTCCGGCGAGCGCGAGCGACGAGCAGAATGGATGCCATGACCTCCCCCGTCACCCTGCCCCGCCTGTCGTGGGGCGATCCCCGCGGACCGCGGGTGCTGCTCGCGCACGGTCTCGGCTCCGACGGCGCCCTGATGTGGCGGTACGCCTCGGCGTTGGCCGACGCGGGATGGCACGCCGTGGCCGTCGATCTGCGCGGACACGGTGACGCCCCGCGCACCCTCGACTACCGCATCGACGCGTACGCCGCCGACCTGTCGGGCACGGTGCCGGCGGGCGGGGGCGCGTGGGACGCGGTGGTCGGGCATTCCCTCGGCGGGGCGGCCGCCACGGTGGCCGCCGCGAACGACCGTTCGTGGACGCGTCGACTCGTGCTCGTCGACCCCGCGATCCGGTTGTCCGACGACGACCGCGCGATCGTCAGAGCGAGTCAGGAGCAGTCGTTCGCCGACCCGAGCGAAGAGGCCGTGCGCGCGGCGCATCCCACCTGGCATCCGATCGACGTGGAGCTGAAGGCGCGGGCGACGCGGCGCGCGAGCCGGTGGGCCGTCGAGCAGACGAGCACGCAGAACGACATCTGGGACGTCCGCGCGCAGGCCGCCGCCCTCGCTTTGCCGACGCGCATCATCGGCGCCGACCCCGCCGTGCACTCGATCTTCACCGGTGACCTGGCCGCCGAGGTCCTGCAGAACCCGGTCATCACCCTCGAGATCGTCGCGGGGGCGGGGCACTCACCTCACCGTGATCGCCCCGAGGCCGCGATCGCCGCCCTTCTCGCCGCGCTGGCGTGACAGGCCCCGGTGACGACGGCCGGAGCGGCGTCGGATCGTGCTGCAGCTTTCGGCACCCGCTGCCACCCCGCCCGCGATGTCGGCGCACCCGAGCAGAATGGATGCCATGACCCCGTTCGATCCGGCGCAGTACCTGCCCGATGACCTCCTCGCGCGCATCCGCGAGCGGGCCGTGGTGCACGACCGCGACAACACCTTTCCGCACGACGACCTCGACGAGCTGCGCGCGGCCGGGTATCTCGGCATCCTGGTGCCGGCGGAGCTCGGCGGCGCGGGACTGACCCTGGCCGACGCGTCGGTGCTGCAGCAGCGCCTGGCGGGGGCCGCCCCGGCGACCGCGCTCGCGATCAACATGCACCTGGTGTGGACCGGGGTGGCGAAGGTGCTGCGCGATCGTGGGATCGACGACCTCGAGTTCGTCCAGCGCGGGGCCGCCGCGGGCGAGGTGTTCGCCTTCGGCATCAGCGAGGCCGGCAACGACCTGGTGCTCTTCGGCAGCGACACCGACGCCGTCCCAGACGGCGACGGTGGGTATGCCTTCACCGGCACGAAGATCTTCACCTCGCTCTCGCCGGTGTGGACCCATCTGGGCGTCCACGGGCTCGACACCACGTCGCCCGACGCACCGAAGATGGTGTTCGCCTTCCTCGACCGTGACGAGGCCGTCGTCACCCGCGACGACTGGGACACCCTCGGCATGCGCGGAACGCAGAGCCGCACCACCGACCTGCGCCACGCCCGCGCATCGGCCGACCGCGTCGTGCGGCGCATCGATCCCGGACCGCAGCCCGACGCCCTCGTCTTCGGCATCTTCGCCGTCTTCGAGATCCTGCTCGCATCGGTCTACACGGGCATCGCCCGGCGCGCGCTCGACCTCGCGGTCGAGGCGGCGACGTCGAAGCGGTCGAAGAAGACGGGCACGACGTACGCGAACGACCCCGACATCCGTCGACGCGTCGCCGGAATGGCGATCGCCTACGAGGCGCTGCCCCCGCAGCTCGCCGCCCTGAGCGCCGACGTCGACGCGGTGGTCGACCACGGCTCCCGGTGGTTCTCGCTGCTGGCCGGCGTCAAGCACCGCGCCGTCACCATGGCCAAGTCGGTCGTCGACGATGCGGTCCTCGTCGCCGGCGGATCGGCGTACTTCTCGCGCACCGAGCTGAGCCGCCTCTACCGAGACGTCCTCGCCGGCATGTTCCATCCCTCCGATCCCGAATCGGCGCACTCCACCGCCGCCTCGGCCTGGCTCGGGCCGGTGACCGCGTGATGGCCCGCACCCCGTCGACCCTGCTCAGCCCGGCCGACCAGGAACGCCGCCGCGCGCTACGCGTGATGAAGGGCGTCGCCCTCGGTGCGCTGCTGGGCATGGCGGTCATCTTCGCGATCTCGTTCTCGCTGCAGCGCGAAATCGAGTGGATGCAGTACGTCCGCGCCGCGGCCGAGGGCGGAATGGTCGGTGCACTGGCCGACTGGTTCGCCGTCACGGCGCTGTTCCGGCATCCGCTGGGCCTTCCCATCCCCCACACCGCGATCATCCCCCGACGCAAGGACGAGATCGGCAAGCAGCTCGGCGAGTTCGTCGAGACCAACTTCCTCGAGGGCGACGTCGTGCGCACGAAGCTCGAGTCCACGCCGCTCGCCGCCCGCGCGGGAGCCTGGCTCGCCGAGCCCGCGCACGCCGACCGCCTCGCCGCCGAGGGCGCGACGCTCGCGACCAGCGTGCTCACGGCACTGAGCGACGACGACGTTCAGACGCTCATCGAAGACCTCGCCCGCGAGCACCTGCTCTCGCCCGACTGGGGCCCCTCGATCGGCGGGTGGCTCGAACGCGTCATCGGGTCGGGCGCCCACCACGGCGCCGTCGACCTCGCTCTCGACAACATCGCCGTGTGGCTCGGCAACAACCGCGAGGTCTTCGACGGCCTCGTCTCGCGCCGCATGCCGACGTGGGTGCCGAGCATGGCCACGCGACTCGTCGACGACACCGTCTACCGCGAGGCCGTGCAATTCGTCGACGCCGTGCGCGCCGACCCGCGGCACCAGGCTCGCGGGGCGATCGACGGCTACCTCCGCCGCCTCGCCGACAACCTGCAGCACGACCCCGCCACCATGGTGCGCCTCGAAGAGGCCAAGGCCTCGGTGTTCGACAGCCCGCGCGTGCGTCAACTCGCCGCCGATGCCTGGAACACCGCGAAGAGCGGACTGCTGCGCGCCCTCGCCGACCCCGAGAGCGCCCTGCGCCGCCGGGCCTCGGCCGCCCTCGCCGAGGTCGGGAGCCGCCTGCAGCACGACGAGACCCTGCAGAAGCGGGTGGACGGGTGGGTGACCGACGCCGCCGTGTTCGTCGTCGGGCGCTACCGCCACGACATCGCCTCGATCATCACCGACACCGTCGAACGGTGGGACGCCGAAGAGACGACCGAGAAGATCGAGCTCATGGTCGGTCGCGACCTGCAGTACATCCGCTTGAACGGCACGATCGTCGGCGCCCTCGCGGGCCTCGCGATCTTCACGATCGCCCACCTCGCATGGGGCTCGTGAGTGTCTCGTGTTGTCTCCCGGCAGCCCGGCGTGAGGCTCCGGCGGCGGGGCGGAGAGGGCCGTCGACTCGAGGCGGCCCGGCGCGAAGGTCCGGGAGCGGGGCCGCGACGGCCGTCCTCCGGCGGCGCGGCGCACAGCTCCGACGACCGTGCCGTGACGGCGATCGCGTCGCACCGCCCGTCGGGGTCACCGGGTGGGTAGCCTGGGGCGCGTGAGCGACGGTTCGGGGCTCGAGGTCCTCTTCACCTACGGCACGCTGCAGCTGCCCGACGTACAGCTCGACACGTTCGGCCGCCTCGTCGGCGGCGACGCAGACGCGCTTCCCGGATACCGCCTCGAGTGGACCGACATCGACGACGAGCGCGTCGCGCAGGTCTCGGGCCTCGACAAGCACCCGATCCTGCGGCACACGGGCGACGCGCACGATCGCGTGTTCGGTCGCGTCCTGACGTTGACCGCCGAGGAGCTCGACGCGGCCGACGAGTACGAGGTGTCGCTGTACCGCCGTGCCTCGGTCACCCTGGCGAGCGGCATCCGAGCATGGGTGTACGTGGCCGCATGAGCGCTCTGTCCCTGGGTCCGCTCCGGCCGCGCGCCGGCGACGTGTCCGTGCGCGCCGGCCGCACCGCGGGGCGACGACCCTCCCCCGCCTCACACCCCGGTGCCGCCAGCGCCGACACCGACCACGCCCGCACCGTGCGGCTTCCCGCGCTGTGCACGCTCGAACTCCTGCCCGGATTGGCGGAAAGACGATGATCCAACTCATCCTCGCGCGACACGCAAAATCGGACTGGGCCGACGAGGGCCTCGACGATCATGACCGCCCGCTCAACGACCGGGGACGCCGAGATGCGCCGGTCATGGCGCGCCGCGTGGTGCGTCAGGGCGTGCGCCCCGAGGTGCTGCTGTCGAGCACGGCACTGCGCGCCCGCCAGACCGCCGAGGCCTTCGGCCGGGCGTTCGAGGTCGACGTCGTCGAGCAGGCCGACCTGTACCTCGCCGACCCCGACCATCTGCTGGCCGCCGCCCGCGCCGCCGGCGTCGACGAGGTCATGGTGGTCGCCCACGACCCGGGCATGAGCGCGCTGGTGTCGCGCCTGGCTGATCGCGACGAGCGCATGGTCACGTGCGCCGTGGCCGTGTTCACCTGGCACGAAGGAACGTGGGACGACGTGGATGCCACCCCGCCCGACGAGTTCGAGCTGCTGACGCCCTGAGAGCCGCGGTCGGCCGCACCCGCGTACCCACCCGCCCTTCGCGCGGGGCACCTGCCGTCGTATCGGTCAGGCGCGACCTGATTCGATCCGCGCGAGGGCGGCCTCCGCAACGGCACCCGAGAGGACGAGGTCGGTGACGGCCTCGATCTCGGGAGAGACGAATCGGTCGGGTCCGGGGCCCGCGACCCGCGTGCGCACGAGGTCGCGCACGGCGCCGGTGGCGACCGCGGGGGCGAGCGGGGCGCGGAGGTCGAGGGCACGGCATCCGGTCATCACCTCGATGGCGAGCACACGGGCGAGCCCGTCGACGGCGCGACGGAGCTTGCGGGCACCGGCCCAGCCCATCGACACGTGGTCCTCCTGCATCGCGCTCGAGGGGATCGAATCGACCGACGCCGGCACGGCCAGGCGCTTGAGCTCCGAGACGATGCCCGCGGCGGCGTACTGCGCGATCATCAGGCCGCTGTCGACGCCCACCTCGTCGGCGAGGAACGGCGGCAGACCGTTGCTGCGGGCCACGTCGAGCGCGCGGTCGGTGCGTCGCTCCGACATGGATGCCACGTCGGCGACCGCGATGGCGAGGAAGTCCAGCACGTAGGCCACCGGGGCGCCGTGGAAGTTGCCGTTCGACTCGACGCGCCCATCGACGGTGACGACCGGGTTGTCGACGGCCGAGAGCAGCTCGCGGTCAGCGACGGCCGCCGCGTGCGCCACCGTGTCGCGGGCTGCGCCGTGCACCTGGGGCGCGCAGCGCAGCGAGTAGGCGTCCTGCACGCGCGTGCACTGCGGGCCCCGGTGGCTCGCGACGATCGGCGAGCCGGCGAGGAACGCCCGCAGGTTCGCCGCCGACGCGGCCTGACCGAGCTGGGGACGAAGAGCCATCAGGTCGGCGGCGAAGACGGCGTCGGTGCCCAACTGCGACTCGATCGAGATCGCGGCCGACACGTCGGCGGTCGTCAACAGCATGTCGATGTCGTGCAGGGCGAGCAGCAGCATGCCCAGCATGCCGTCGGTGCCGTTGATGAGGGCGAGCCCCTCTTTCTCGCGCAGGGCGAGCGGGGCGATGCCGGCAGCGGCGAGCGCCTCGGCGGCCGTCGTGGCGCGTCCTTCGCCGTCGCGCACCTCGCCCTCGCCCATGACCGCGAGCGCCACGTGCGACAGCGGGGCCAGGTCTCCCGAGCAGCCGAGCGAGCCGTACTCGCGCACCACCGGGGTGATGCCGGCGTTCAGCAGCGCCGCGTACGTCTCGACCACGGCGGGACGCACGCCCGTGCGCCCTGTCGCGAGGGTCTGCAGGCGCAGCAGCATCAGGGCGCGCACTACCTCGCGCTCGACCTCGGCGCCGGTGCCGGCGGCGTGCGAGCGGATGAGGCTGGCCTGCAGCTGGGCGCGCCGGTCCTCGGCGATGAACGTCGTCGCAAGGGCGCCGAAGCCCGTCGAGATGCCGTAGTGCGGCTGCGGGTCGTCGGCGAGCGCCTCGATGAGTGAGCGGCTGTCGGCGACCCGGCGCAGCGCCTCGGCGGCCACCTCGACGCGGGCGTCGTGACGGGCGACGGCGACGACGTCGCGGGGGGCGAGGGGGGTGGATCCGACGGTGACGCTCGAGTTCATGCCCTGATTCGATCGCGGCGGGGGCCCCGCGTGGCGGGGATCTGGCATCCTGTGTCTGTCATGCCAGACATTCCCGCCCCGCAGGTTCCCGCCGCCGACCAGACGCTGCGGATCCTCTCGCTGCTCGCGCGCCAGCCCGGGCCGGTCGCCGCGCAGACGATCGCGACCACGCTCGGCATCCCCCGATCGAGCACGTACCACCTGCTCGCCACCCTCGAGCAGCACGGGTACGTGGTGCACCTGCCCGGCGACCGGCGCTGGGGGCTCGGCACCGCGGCCTTCGAACTCGGCGGCGGCTACGCCCGGCAGCAGCCGCTCGCGCGCCTCGGGCGCCCGCTGCTCGCCGCCCTGTCGGACCGCGTCGGCGAGAGCGCGCACCTCGCCGTGCTCACCGGGCGCGACGTGCTGTACATCGTCGAGGAGCGCGCCCCGCGCCGCCCCGCGCTGGTGACCGACGTCGGGGTGCGCCTGCCCGCGCACCTCACCGCGACGGGACGCGCGATGCTCGCCGCCCTCCCGCGCGAGCAGGTGAGGGCGTCGTTCCCGGATGCCACGGCCCTGACGCAGCGGCACGGTCTCGGTCCCGCGACCCCGCGCGCGCTGCGCGAGATGCTGCGCGACGTGCGCGCCGCCGGGTTCGCGAGCGAAGACGGCGAGGTCACCCCCGGGTTCCGTTCGGTGGCCGCGGCCGTGCGGGATCACACCGGGTGGCCCGCCGCTGCCGTGGCGCTCACCTGGCCGGCCGAGGGCGCGGAGCGCGACGCCGCCGCCCTCGCCGAGGCCGCCTCGGCGACGGCGGCGGAGCTGTCCCGCCGGATCGGCCGACCCGGCTGAGGCCCGCCGCCCCGCCTCCCGGCCCGGCCCGCGCGAGTCCCGCCGCCGCGAGTCCGGCCGCCGCCCGCCGTCCCGCCCCGCACGACGCAAACGCTGTTGAGTGTCCAAGACACGCCGCACCCCGCCCCGCCCGGACGGCGTGTCTCGGACACTCAACGGGGTCGTGTCCGCAGCGGTCACGCCGCAGCGCGGGCGAAGCGAGGCACGCCGCCGCGCGCCGTCCCGCCCGCCCGGCCGACGCACGCCCCGTTGAGTGTCCAAGACACGCCGCACCCCGCGCCTCCCGAACGGCGTGTCTCGGACACTCAACGGTCCGAGCGTCGGCGCCGCCGCGGGCCGGGCCGGGCGTCCGCACCGCCGCGGACCGGGCGGACGCGTCCGCGCCACCGCAGCCCGGGCGCCCACGCCGCGGAACCCGCCCCACGTCTCAGCGCACGACGAGCCGCGGCTCCACCAGCACGTGCGCGGCGCCGGCGACGGCCGCGCGGGGGGCGACGATGGTGCCGTTCTCGCCCATGAGCAGGTCGAGGGCTCCGGATGCCACCCGCTCGGGGAGCTGCTCGACGCTCGACAGCCCGAGAGCCTCGACCGCCGGGGTGTTGTCGAAGCCGACGATGACGAGGTCGTCGCGCCCGGCGACGCTGGCGGCCAGATGGGCGCCGATCGCCAGGGAGTCGCTCGCGCAGACGATCGCGCCGATGCCGGGGGTGTCCGCCAGCCCCGCGGCGACGGCGTCGCGGGCTGCGGCGACGTTCTCTTCGACCGTCCACCGCACCGGCTGGCGCCCGGCGTCGGCGACGGCCTCGCGCCAGCCTCGCTCGCGTTCGTCGCCGGTGCCCGACCCGCGGGGCCAGCCGAGGAACGCCACCGGTCCCGCTCCGTGCTCGAGGGCGTGTCGCGTGGCGGCGCGGGTGCCCGCCGCGCCGTCGACGTCGACCCACAGGTGCGCGGGGGCTTCGACGTCGTCTTCTCCCCAGGGGCGACCGAACGAGACGAAGGGGAGGTTCCGCGCCGTCAGCCACCCGGTGCGGGGATCGCCGTGGAACGTTCCGGTCACCACGACGGCGTCGACCTCGCCACCTTCGAGCAGGTCGCCGAGGCGCGCGATCTCTTCTTCCGGGGTGCGCGCGGCGTAGAGCAGGACGCGCATGTCGCGCTCTCCCGCCCGTTCGGTGAGGGCATGCACGAAACGGTCGAGCACGACGCCCGAGATCCCCCCGGCATAGGGATCGAGGTGGATGCCGATGGTCGAGCTGCGGCGCGTGCGCAGACGCCGGGCCGCGGCGTGCGGCCGGTAGCCGAGCTCGGCGATCGCGGCCTCCACGCGCAGCCGTGTCGATTCGCGCACGATGTCGGGGGTGTTCACGACGTTCGAGACGGTCTGGCGCGAGACGCCCGCGACACGGGCGACGTCGTCGACGGTGGGCGCCTTCGCCATGCGACCCCCTCGCTCGTCGATTCGGGCGGACCGACGCCGTCCAGACCGTCAGCCTAAGCCGCGCGACAACCGCTTGACAGACGCCGCTCCCCCTCCTTACCGTAGTCGCACCACAGTTTGAACGTTCAAACTCTGGCCCTCCGAGCACCACGGAGGGGTCGCATGCCTCATCGAAGGAGAGAGACACATGACACGGCACACTCCCATCCGCCGCGCGCGCACCTGGCTCGGCGCCGGCGCTCTGCTGGCCACCGGCGCCCTCGCGCTGACTGCCTGCGGCTCGGGCTTTTCCGACACCCCCGGCGAGAACCAGGCGTCCGGCAGCGGAAAGCTCAGCCTGCTCATCGGCTCCTCGGGCGACGCCGAGACGAAGGCCGTCACCGACGCCGTCGCCGCCTGGAGCGAGCAGTCCGGCGTCGAGGCCGAGGTGCAGACCGCCAACGACCTGCCCCAGCAGCTGTCGCAGGGCTTCGCCGCCGGTTCCCCGCCCGACCTCTTCTACCTCGCGCCCGAGGCCCTCGCGGGCTACGCCGCCAACGGCTCGATCGCGGCCTACGGCGACGACCTGGCCAACAAAAACGACTTCTATTCCTCGCTGGTCGACAACTTCACCGTCGACGGCACCTTCTACTGCGCACCCAAGGACTTCTCGACGCTCGCGCTGATCATCAACGCCGATCTGTGGTCGGCCGCCGGTCTCACGGATGCCGACATCCCCACGACGTGGGACGAATTGGCATCCGTCGCGCAGCGCCTCACGGTCGACGGCCGCGTCGGACTCGCGTTCGGCGCCGAGTACCAGCGCGTCGGCGCCTTCATGGCGCAAGCGGGCGGCGGCCTCGTCACCGACGGGCAGGCCACGGCCGACAGCCCCGAGAACGTCGAGGCATTGACCTACGTCAAGACGCACCTGAACGACGGCACCTTCGCCTTCGCGTCCGACGTGGGCGCGGGCTGGGGCGGCGAGGCGCTCGGCACCCAGAAGGCCGCGATGGTCATCGAGGGCAACTGGATCACCGGCGCGATGTCGGCCGACTACCCCGACGTGAACTACACCGTCGCCGAGCTTCCCGCCGGCCCCGGCGGCAAGGGCACCCTCCAGTTCACCAACTGCTGGGGCATGGCCGCCGACGGCGGCAATCAGGAGCAGGCCCGGTCGCTCGTGGAGTACCTCACCGGCACCGACCAGCAGCTGGCGTTCTCGCAGGCCTTCGGCCCGATGCCCTCGATCCAGTCCGCCGCCGACGCGTGGACGAGCGCGAACCCGACGCTGACGGCGTTCCTCGCCGGCGCCGAGTACGCCCAGTTCCCGCCGAACATGGCGGGCGCGGCCGACGTCATCACCGACTTCAACGCCCAGCTCGAGTCGCTGAAGACCGGCGACCCGCAGGCGCTGCTGCAGACGGCGCAGTCCAACCTCGAGGCCATCGTCAAGTAATCGCGCCCACGAAACGCGAACCCCTCATGAGTGCTCTCACCACCGCGTCCCGCCGCGCCGGGTCCCCCTCCTCGGGGATCCGGCGCGGCGAGGCCGCCGCCGGCTGGCTGTTCACCGCCCCCGTGCTGATCATCCTCGGCGTCTTCCTGCTCGTTCCCGTGCTGATGGCGCTGTGGGTGAGCTTCTCGGACTGGACCGGGCGCGGCAGCCCCTTCTCGTCGAACGTCAACTTCGTCGGCGTCGACAACTACGCCGCCGTCACCACCGGCGGGGGTCTGGCCGAACGCGACTTCGGAACGGCCCTGCGCAACAATGGCTGGTACGTACTGCTGGTCGTGCCCCTGCAGACCGCGCTCTCGCTCTTCCTCGCCGTGCTGGTCAACCGCGCGGTCCTGCGCGGTCGCGGGCTGTTCCGCACCGCCTTCTACTTCCCCTCGGTCACGAGCTCGGTGGCCATCACCGTGCTGTGGCTGTTCCTCTTCTCGGCCTCGGGCGCCGTCAACGAGGTGCTGTCGTGGCTCGGCATCAACGGTCCCAACTGGTTCAGCGACCCGTCCGGTGTCGTGCACAACCTTCTCGGCGCCGTCGGCATCACGAGTGGCCCCGCCTTCCTCACCGGCAACACCCTGCTCGGGGTGTCGTGGTGGGACTGGCTCGCGGGTCCCTCGGTGGCGATGTCGGCGTTCATCGTCATGGCCGTGTTCACGACCTCGGGAACCTTCATGCTCCTGTTCATCGCGGGTCTGCAGAACATCGGCGGCGACGTGCAGGAGGCCGCCATGATGGACGGCGCGACCGGATGGCAGCGGTTCTGGCGCGTCACCCTCCCCCAGCTCAAGCCCGTGCTGTTCACAGTGCTGACCCTGGGCCTCATCGGCACGTGGCAGGTGTTCGACCAGATCTACACCGGCACGCAGGGAGGCCCGGGCAAGACGACGCTCACACCCGCGTACCTCAGCTACTCGTCGGCCTTCCTGTCGCAGCAGTGGGGCCAGGGAGCCGCGATCGCCTTCGTGCTGTTCGTCATCATCGTCGCGCTGACGATCCTGCAGCGCTTCGTGCTGCGCGACCGTCCCGTCTCGCGGCGCCGCATCCGGCAGTACGAGGTACGCACCGGCACCAAGGGAGGCACGCGATGACCGCCACGGCATCCCCCGCGACCACCGTCCTCGCGGAGCAGCGGATCGAGGGGCCCCGGCGTCCCCGCCGGCACCGCCTGTCGGGCAAGGCCCTGCGCTGGCAGATCGGCCTCTACGTCCTGCTCATCGTGCTCGCCGTCATCTACATCTATCCGTTCCTGGTGCAGGTGGCGACCTCGTTCAAGACGGATGCCGCGGCGGCGGCCGATCCGATCTCGCTCGCACCGCAGCCCTTCACGTGGGCGGCGTACGAGCGCCTGTTCCTGAACTCCGACTTCCCCGTGTGGTTCGGCAACTCCGCCATCGTGACCGTCTTCGTCACCCTGGGCCGCGTGTTCTTCAACTCCCTCGCCGGCTACGCGCTCGCCCGCCTGCAGTTCCGCGGACGCGGTCTCGTGTTCGCCGGACTCGTCGGGGTCATGGCGGTGCCCACGGTGGTGCTGCTGATCCCGAAGTTCCTCGTGATCAACCAACTCGGCATCTACGACTCGTACGCCGGCATGATCCTCCCGCTCCTCGTGGATGCCGCGGGCGTGTTCATCATGAAGAACTTCTTCGAGTCGATCCCCCCGTCCGTCGAGGAGCAGGCGCGCGTCGACGGCGCCGGCACCTTCCGCATCTTCTGGTCGGTCGTGCTGCCCATGGCGCGCCCCGCGCTCATCACGATCGTGATCCTGTCGTTCCAGGGATCGTGGAACGAGCTGAGCCATTTCGTCGTCTCGACCCAGTCCCCCGAGCTGACCACCCTCACCAAGGGCGTCGCCGCCCTCGCGAGCGGTCAGCTCAGCCAGGGCAGCCAGTTCCCCCTCAAACTCGCGGCCGCGGCCATCATGACGATCCCCGTCGCCGTGGTGTTCTTCGTCTTCCAGCGCCGCATCATGAACGCCAGTGAAGGAGCCGTCAAAGAATGACCACCGCCCCCACCACCTCGCCCGCCTCGCGCGTGTCCGGGACGACGGCCACCCCGACTCCTGTGCAGCCCCTGTTGAACGACGCCGTCATCGCGCTCCGCGCTCCCACGCAGGTGTGGTCCGATTCGACCGGCGACATGGGCTCCGCCGCCGTGCACGGGGTCTACCACGGCGATGTGCGGCACGTGCGGTCGCTGACCGCGAGCTGCGACGACTCCCCCGTCGAGTGGATCTCGACGGCTCCCGACGGCGCATCGCGCATCGTGTTCGGCGGTCTGCTGCGCGCGCTCGACGACGCGACCCCGGATCCCAAGGTGCGACTGCTGCGCGATCGCCGGGTGTCCGACGGGCACCTCAGCGAAACCTGGACCCTGCGCTCGCGCGTCGAACACCCCGTCGTGACGACCCTGCACCTCGCGCTCCGTCCCGAGTTCGCGCAACTGCACGAGGTCAAGTCGGGCCACGCGCACCCCCGCCCCGCCGCCATCGAGCTCGCCGGCGATCGCGCGATCGTCGACGCCGGCCCGCAGGGACTCGAGCTGATCGCGCCGGGGGCACGTGTGGCATCCGGGGCCGGCGAGCTCACCGCCCGCTGGGACGTCGAGATCCCCGCTCTCGGATCGGTCGAGGTCGCGTGGACCCTCACCCTGCGCGACGACACCCTCGTCGTCGGCTCGGCCGCGGCGCCCGCGCGGTGGAATGCCGCCGCCGTCGCGCAGACGACCACCGACCCGCGGCTCGGACGGTGGCTGCACACCGCGCTCGACGATCTCGACGCCCTGCGCCTCGTGCTGCCCGAGCACCCCGACGACGAGTTCTTCGCCGCCGGAGCGCCGTGGTTCTTCACGCTCTTCGGCCGCGACTCGATCTGGGCCGCGCGTCTGACGCTGCCGCTGGACCGAGCGATCGCGGAGTCCACGCTGCGCGTGCTCGCGCGGCTGCAGGGCGCCGACGACGACGCGTCGACCGCGCAGGAGCCGGGCAAGATCCTGCACGAGCTGCGCGCCTCGGCGCTCGAGATGCCCGGCGAGGGCATCGTGCTGCCGCCGAAGTACTACGGCAGCGTCGACTCCACGCCGCTGTGGATCTGCCTCCTCGCCGACACCTGGCGCGCCGGCATGCCCGACGCCGAGGTGCGGGAGCTGCTCCCGACGCTGCGCGCCGCGCTCGGCTGGATCCGCGACAGCGGCGACAGCGACGGCGACGGCTTCCTCGACTACATCGACCGCCTGGGCACGGGCCTGTCGAACCAGGGGTGGAAGGACTCCGGCGACTCGATCCAGTGGCGTGACGGTCGACTCGCCGAGGGGCCGATCGCGCTCTGCGAGGTGCAGGCCTATGCCTACGAGGCGGCTCTCGCCGGTGCCGACCTGCTCGACACGCTCGGGAGCGAGTCGGATGCCATCGAGGCGGTGTTCTGGCGCGGATGGGCGGCCGATCTGAAGGCGCGGTTCGCCGAGAGCTACTGGGTCGAGACGCCCGAGGGCCGGTACCCCGCCGTCGCGCTCGACCGCGACAAGGAGCCCGTCGACACCCTCACCAGCAACATCGGGCATCTGCTGGGGACCGGCATCCTCTCACCCGACGATGAGGCGCACGTCGCGGGGCTGCTCCGCGGCGAGAGCCTGTCGAGCGGGTACGGCATCCGCACGATGTCGACCGCGGCCGCGGGCTACTGGCCGCTGTCGTACCACGGGGGCAGCGTGTGGGTGCACGACACCGCGATCGCCGCCCACGGCATGCTGCGCGCCGGCCTCCGCGCCGACGCGCGGGCGGTCGTCGGAGGGCTGCTCGACGCGGCCGAGGGCTTCGCCTACCGCGTACCCGAGCTGCACTCCGGCGACCCGCGCACCCATTCGTCGGTGCCGACGCCGTACCCCGCGGCGTGCCGCCCCCAGGCCTGGTCGGCCGCCGCCGCGGTGGTGTGCCTGACCGCGCTCACGACCTCGCCCGGAGCGTAGCCGCCGGGCGGCGGCGGCCTCCCCCGACCGCCGTCGTCCGGCCTTTCGACACGTCGCGCGACCCGATGTTCTCAGGCGACCCGCGTCACCGTGCCGCCGGTGAGTCGAACCAGCTCGTCGAACGTCAGGGGGAACACCGTGTGCGGGGTGCCGCCCGCCGCCCAGATCTCGGCGAACTCCGCGAGCGCCTCGTCGACGATCGTCGTCAGCGGGGCCGGGTGCCCGGTGGGGGCGACGCCCCCGATGGGCTGCCCCGTGGCCGCGAGCACCTGATCGGGCGTCGCCCGGCGGATGCTCCCGCGCCCGAGCCGATCCGCCAGCGTCGTCGTGTCCACGCGGTGCGCGCCGCTCGTCATCACCAGCAGCGGCTCGTCGTCGCTCCAGAACACGAGGCTGTTGGCGATCGCCCCCACCTCGATGTCGAGCGCCGCCGCCGCGAGCGCGGCCGTGGAAGCGGCATCCGGAAGCACGATGATCGCCCCCTCGATGCCCGCGGCCTCGAGCGAGGCGGCGACGAGACGGCTGCGAGCGGGAAGGGCGTGGTTCATGGCGTCAGCCTAGGTGCTCCCCCTCGCTCCCTCGCGAGAGCACACGGTCCGCGGGGGGTCGCACCTCCTCGCGGGTCCTCGCGCCGATCGTGGGCTCTCGGCATCCACTGCGCGACGCACTCGCGCACGCCTCACTCGCGCACGCCGCGGGCCCGGGTCACAATGGAGGGTGGATGCCGCAACGCCGCGGCACCCGCTGAGTACCGCCCACAAGGCGGTCGACGACAAGGAACGCGATGACCCACGCCCTCCCCCTGCCCGATTTCACGCACGAACGCGTGGAGGTGATCACGGGGCGGCGCAGCGGTCTGCTCGTCGCCGTCGCCCTCCACTCCTCGGTTCTCGGCTCCGCTCTCGGCGGCGCGCGACTGTGGACCTACCCGTCGTGGACCGACGCGGTCGGCGACGCGCTGCGCCTGTCCGCCGCCATGACGCTGAAGAACGCGGCCGCCGGTCTCGACGCCGGCGGGGGTAAGTCGGTGATCGGCCTTCCCGAGGGGACGGTGCTCGACACCGACCGGCGCCGTGCCGCCTTCCTCGACCTGGGTGACGCCGTCGAGAGCTTCGACGGGCTGTACCGCACCGCCGAGGACGTGGGATCCACGACCGAAGACATGCTCACCGTCAGCGAGCGCACCGCGCACGTGGTGGGTCTCCCCGACTCTGTCGGAGGCTCCGGCGAGCCCGCCGGCCCCACGAGCTCGGGTGTCTACGCCTCGCTCGTCGCCACCCTGGAGCGTGCGGTGGGCACCGGCGACGTCGCGGGACGCCGCATCACGATCGCCGGCCTCGGCCAGGTCGGCGGCCGACTGGCCCAACGCCTGGCGTCGGAGCACGCCGCCCTGACCGTCACCGACGTCGATCCCGCCAAGCGCGCCCGGGCAGCCGAGCTCGGTGCCGCCTGGGTCGAGCCGGGCGAGGCGCACCTGGTTCCGGCCGACGTGTTCGTGCCGGCCGGCATCGGTGGAGTGCTCACCGACGACGTCATCGACGCGCTCGACGCGCGCGCGGTGTGCGGTCCGGCGAACAACCCGCTCGCCGAGCGCGCGGGGGCGGAGCGGTTGTCCCGCCGCGGGATCCTCTACGCCCCCGACTTCGTCGTGAACGCGGGCGGCGTGATCTACCTCGACCTCGTGGCCAAGCGACGCGGCACCCTCGACGAGATCATGGGGCGCGTCGCCGGCATCGGCGATACCCTCCGCCGCGTCTTCGACGAGGCCGAGACCCGCGGGGTGACCCCTCTGGCCGCCGCCGAGGGTCTGGCCGCCGAACGACTTTCCGTCGGAGCGGGCGCCGCAGCTCCGGTGTGAACGAAAAAGAATCCGGATGCCGCGGTCTCGCGGCATCCGGATTCTTTTCGGAAAAGGTCAGTGCGCGGCGTCGTAGGCCTCGAGAATTGTCGTCGAGATGCGCCCGCGCGCATTGATGTCGTGGCCGTTCTTTGCGGCCCAGGTGCGCACGTCGACGAGATCCCGTGACGATGTCGCCCGTCCGCGGGTAACACGGCGGCCACTCGGCGACGGCGACCCGACGGAACGACCCGCGGCGATGAAAGGCGCAAAAGCGTCACGGAGGGTCTGCGCGTTCTCAGCGGAAAGGTCGAGTTCGTACGCCCGGCCGTCGAGTGAGAAACGAACCGTGTCTCCGTCGTCGAGAACCGTGCCGTCGAGATCGTCGATCAACTGGGTGATCTGCTTTTTAGCCATGCCGTCATCCTAAGTCGGGATTCCCGGGTGATCCGGTGTCTGCTATTGCAGATTCACCCGCCGAATCATCCGCTTTCATCGGGTCGATGAAGTGAGCGGACCGCCCTCTACGGCCACGATGCGATGGTCGTCGTCGTGCGTCAGCTCGGTACCGAGGAATTGCGCATCCTGCGGCAACTGCAACGTGAATCGGGCGAACGCGGCCACGCGAAGACGGGCCGAATCCAGCTGCACCTCGAGAACGTGGCCGCCGACGAGCCGGTCGTCGCTGAGGAAATGCAGGTGCAGACCCGCCACCGTGATGCCCTGATAGATGCGGGGCATCCAGAAGCCCACGAGCGAGCCGGCGCGGTCGACGGTCACGGTCTCGATCTGCTCCGCCGCCACCTCGGCGAGCGGCCGGAAAGGCGCCTCCTGCCGCCGCGTGACGCGCGTCTTCACGCGGGAGACGACTCCGTCGAGGCGAACGACGTGGAACAGATTGCGGCTCGCGAGTCGTGCGTCGACCGCGTCGCCGATCCCGTCGAGGTCGAGGCCCTCGACCTTCGCGGTCGCCGCATCCGCCAGGGTGCAGACGTCGACGAACGGCAGCACCTCACTGTCGTCCATCAGCCGGGGCGGGCCGTCGGTCGTGCACTCGAAGAGCTGTCCGTCGAGAACGACGACCTCACCACCGAGGCCTTCGCAGCAGCCGATCCCGGTGTCGCCGAGAAGGCGCACGTCGGGAACGGCGATGCCCGACGAATAGACGCCGCCCAGAAGCGCATCGAGAACGGCGAATTGCGTGACCGACGTCGACGCGATCGGCGCCGTCCTCGAGGCGGATCCGGCCGAGGTCAATTCAGGAATGGGCTTCCGTGTAAGCGTCGAGAACGGTCCCGGGAACACGACCGCGGTCGCTCACGGTGTGTCCGTTCGCGCGCGCCCATTCACGCACGGCACCCAGATCGACGTCGTTCGCGCGGCGGGCCGGACGCGCACGACGCGTGGTCGACGCGCCTCGCGATGCCGAACGCGCGGCGTCGACGAAAGGAGCGATCGCCGAATAGAACTTGTCGGCATTGCGGTCGGAGAGGTCGATTTCGTACGTACGACCTTCGAGAGAGAAAGTGATCTGCTTTCCCTGTCCTTCTTCGAGGACGGAACCGTCGAGATCGTCGACGAGGTGCGTGATGTGCTTGAGAGCCATAATACGAAAAACTTTACACCCGCATTCCCTGTATTTCTCACCGCGCGCGCGACGTGCTACACCCTCCGGCGTTCCCGCGGGGACGCTAGGCGCAACGGCGAAGACGGTACTACTCTCCGTGGGTGGTGTTCGCTCCCCGAGCACCACCCGAGACAGAGGATGCACCGCGTGAGCCTTTTCCGTACGAAATCGGTGGAGCAGTCCATCGCCGATACCGACGAGCCCGAGTTCCGGCTGAAGAAGTCCCTGACCGCGGTCGACCTCACCGTGTTCGGCGTGGGCGTCGTGATCGGCGCCGGCATCTTCACCCTCACCGGTCGCGTCGCGCACGACGTCGCCGGCCCCGCCGTGGTCATCAGCTTCATCGTCGCCGCGATCGCCTGCGGCCTGGCGGCCATGTGCTACGCCGAGTTCGCCTCGACGGTGCCGGTCTCGGGATCGGCCTACACCTTCTCGTACGCCTCGCTGGGCGAGCTGTTCGCCTGGATCATCGGCTGGGACCTCATCCTCGAGATGTTCCTCGGAGCGAGCGTCGTCGCGCAGGGCTGGAGCGCCTACCTCGGCACCTTCCTGCAGCAGATCGGCATCACGCTGCCGGCGGAGCTCTCGTACGGCGGTGTCGTCGACCTGCCCGCGATCCTGCTCGTCATCGTCTTGGGCGGCTTGATGACCCTCGGCATCAAGGAGTCGCTCCGCGTCAACATGGTGCTGGTCGCGGTCAAGCTGTTCATCGTGCTGTTCGTGATCATCGCGGGCATCATGTTCATCAACCCCGCCAACTACAGCCCCTTCGTGCCGGAGTCGGTCCCGACCGAGTCGGCGTCGGGCCTCACGCAGCCGCTGCTGCAGTTCCTGTCGGGTCTGGAGCCCGCCACGTTCGGCGTCGGCGGCATCTTGGCGGGTGCGGCCCTGGTGTTCTTCGCCTACATCGGCTTCGACGTCGTCGCCACCACCGCCGAAGAGACCAAGCGGCCCCAGCGCGACCTGCCGATCGGCATCATCGCGTCGCTGGTGATCTGCACGATCCTCTACTGCGCCGTCGCGATCGTCGTCACCGGCATGGTGCCCTACGACCAGCTCAACCCGGCAGCGGCCCTGGCCAACGCCTTCGCGTTCCACGGACAGACGTGGATGGCCACCGTGATCGCTGCGGGAGCCGTCGCGGGTCTCACCACCGTGGTGCTGACGCTGATGATCGGCGCGACCCGCATCATCTTCGCGATGTCGCGCGACCGCCTGCTGCCCGGCAAACTGGCGAAGGTTCACCCCCGCTTCCGTACGCCGTGGGTGATTTCCGTCATCGTCACGGCCATCGTCGCGGTGGTCGCCGGGTTCACTCCGATCGGCGTCCTCGAAGAGATGGTGAACATCGGCACCCTGTCGGCGTTCGTGCTCGTGTCGGTCGGCGTCATCGTGCTGCGCCGCAACCGTCCCGACCTCAAGCGCGGCTTCCGCGTGCCGTTCAACCCGGTGCTCCCGATCCTCTCGGCGCTCATCTGCACGTACCTCATGCTCAACCTCTCGGTCGAGACCTGGCTGCGCTTCCTCATCTGGCTGGCCATCGGGTTCGCGATCTACTTCGCGTACTCGCGCCGTCATTCGCGCCTGGCGACGGGCGCTCCCCTCGACCCGTCGAAGCCCCGCGTGGTCTCGCCGCCGAAGGAGTAATCCCCTCGCGACACCGGATGCCACGACCCCGCCGTCCGTGCACGGCCGGGGTCGTGGCATCCGTCGTTCACCCCGTCGGGGCCATACATCGACGAAACGGGCGCACCCCTAGGGTGAGAGAAATCGCGTCGTCGACGACGGTTCCGACATCCGGGGGGTTTCATGGGGATCGCACGCACGTGGGTCTTTCCGATTCTGCGCATCATTCTCGTGGCGATCCTCGCGGTCGCCCTCGTGAAGCTGGCGTTCTTCCCGGATCGGCCCGCCGACGCGGCCCCGGCCGAACCGACCGGCGCGATCGTCGAGCCCCGCGTGGTGGCCGCCCTCGGCACGATCACCAACGACGTCGTCATGAAGGCGACGGTCTCGGCCGACGCGGCCGTGCCGCTGAAGTCCACTGCCGCCGGCACGGTGAACAAGATCTTCATCGCCCAGGGGGCGCAGGTCAACGCCGGAGACGTCGTCTTCGACGTCAAGGTGCCGATCGAGCGCGACCCCGCCGACAGCGTGGATGCCGAGGGCAAGCCCAAGCCGGCCATCTTCCGGTGGGAGAACGTCACGGCGCCCGCCGGCGGCACCCTCAGCGCCCTCAGCGTCATCTCGGGCCAAGAGGTCACGATCGGCGCGGTCGCGGGCAACGTCGCACCGCCGAGCTACTCGGTGTCGGGCACCCTGGAGCCGGCCCAGCAGTACCGGCTGCTCAACCGCCCCACCGAGGCCACCGTCACGATCACCGGCGGTCCCGCCGCCTTCACGTGCGGCAACCTGCGCATCACGACCCCGCTCGCCGGCAGCGGCGGCGGAGAGTCCCCGACGTCTGGGACCGAGGGCGCGGCGGCCGGCACCGGCACCTCCGGCGCCTCGACCACCGCGACCTGCGGGGTTCCGGGCGAGGTGACGGTGTTCTCGGGGCTCGCTGCCGAGATGACCATCGCGGGCGGCCGCGCCGAGAACGTGCTGCTGGTGCCCACGACCGCCGTGCGCGGCGCGGCGCAGAGCGGCACGGTCTGGGTCAGTGCGGCCGACGGCAGCACCGAGGAACGCGCCGTCGCCCTCGGTCTCACCGACGGCACCCAGGTGCAGATCACCCAGGGACTCGCCGAGGGCGAGGAGATCCTCGAGTTCGCCCCCGGTGCCCTCGCCGCCGGGAGCGAGGGGTGCACCACCTACCCCGACGGCTCGATGTTCTGCGAACCGGCGCCGGCCGGATGAGCCTGCTCGCGCTGCGGGAGGTCACCCGCACGGTGATCCCGCAGGATCAGCCCGCCCTGACGATCCTGTCGGGCGTCGATCTGACCATCGAGCCCGGCGATCACGTGTCGATCGTCGGGCGCTCCGGGTCAGGCAAGTCGACGCTCCTGAACCTGCTCGGTCTGCTCGACCAGCCCACCAGCGGCGAGATCACCTTCGACGACAAGCCCGTCCGCGCCCTGTCGGCGGCGCGACGCGATCGACTGCGCGGGGCTGCGATCGGCTTCGTCTTCCAGCAGTTCAACCTGCTGCCCGGCCGCACGGCGCTCGAGAACGTGACCATGCCGCTGCTGTACTCGACCGGCCGCACATTCTGGCGTCGCAAGAGGATCGCCGCCGAGATGCTCGAACTCGTCGGGCTCGAGCACCGGCTGAACAGCATGCCCGACCGCCTGTCGGGTGGAGAGCAGCAGCGCGTCGCGATCGCACGCTCGCTCGTGCGCGGGCCGAGCCTCATCCTTGCGGACGAACCTACCGGGGCTCTCGACCTCGACACCGGGCAGAGCGTGATGGAGCTCATCGACGACGTCGCCACCCGGACGGGCGCCGCGCAGGTCGTCATCACCCACGACCCGATGATCGCGCGACGCGCCCGTCGGCACTTCCGTCTCGATCGCGGCATCCTCACCCCCGTCGACGACCCGACTCTCGAGCCGCTGACGCGCCGCGACCGCAAAGAGATGGCGCCCGGTGCGGGCGCCGCGGCCCTCGTCCTCGCCGACCCTGCGGCCGCGCACGCCGACGACGGGGCGGCCCCGACCGACGCCGACGCCCTCGCCGACCTGGGGTTCGCGCCCGATGCGCCCCTCCGCGTCGAGCCCTCCGCCCCGCCCGTCGCCACGGCATCCGGTGACGCGTCCGAGCGGGAAGACGCCTGATGCGCGCGCTGACCGCCCTCGTGGGCGCCCTGCTCGAAGCCTGGCAAGAGGTGCGGGTGCACCGCACGCGCGTGCTGCTGTCGCTCATCGGCGTCGCCGTCGCCGTCTGCTCGCTCACCACGGTGGTCGCCCTCGGCGCCATCGTGCAGCAGGCCAACCAAGAGCTCAGCGAGCGCTCGAGCGGCCGGCCGGCCACCCTGTACGTCCAGGCGTATCGCACCGACGGGTCCGCCCTCGACGCGGCGGCGATGGACACCGCCTGGTCGGAGGTCGTCGACCGCTACCAGGTGTCGTACGCCAGCCGCGTGCAGAGCATCCAGCAGCTCGTGCCCTTCTCGACCGGTGCCGCGCAGGTCGCGACGCAGGCCGTCGATCAGCCCTACGGCGAGATGCACCGCGTGCGCATGCTCGAGGGCGAGTGGTTCACGTCGGCGGATGCCGCTCAGCTGGCCCCGCAGCTCATCGTCAACGAGGTCTTCTGGGACCGCATGGGACGCCCGCCCCTCGAGAGCCACCCCCTCGTGGCTCTGGGCGGTCAAGGCGTGCCGAACGCCGCATCCGGGATTCCCGCGGGCGGGGTGACCGCCGTCGTCGTCGGCGTCACCCCGGCGGCGGACTACGAGGTGGAGCCCTCGATGTTCATGCTCGCCGGGCAACTGCAGGCGATGCAGGACGCCGCGACCGGGGAGCGCGGATCGTCGGCCGTCGCCGTCGATCCGTACGGCGGCGGAGCCCCGCAGACGCAGTACGAGATGTGGATCCCCCCGGAGCTCGCCGACCAGCTGACGACCCTCATCAAGCGCGACCTCGCGGGCTCCCTCGGCGAGGGAGTCGAGGTCAACGCCAACCGTCAGGACTGGGCGCAGTACGGTGACGATCCGTTCCTCGTGACCAAGATGGTGGTCATCGGCATCGCGGTGCTCGTGCTGCTGCTCGGCGCCCTGGGTCTGGTGAACATCGCGCTCGTGACGGTGAAGCAGCGCGTGCGCGAGATCGGCATCCGACGCAGCTTCGGTGCGACGGCCGGTCGCGTGTTCTTCGCGGTCATGATGGAGAGCGTCGTCGCCACCGTGGTCGCCGGCGCCGTGGGGGTCGCGGTGTCGATCATCGCCGTGCAGTCCCCCGCGATGCGCGATCTCATCGGACAGGGCATGGTCAGCGATTTCCCGCCGTTCCCCGTGGATGCCGCGATCACCGGCCTCATCGCCGCCACCGCCGTGGGGGCCCTCGCGGGGCTGCTGCCCGCGCTGGTGGCGGTGCGGGTGCGGGTGATCGACGCGATCCGCTACTGAACGCACGGTCGAACCGAATGCTGCGGTCGGACCGGGCCCGCCGATAGGTTCGGAGGGTGACCGACATTCCCCGTGACGTACCGCCGCCGTCCGCCCTCCCCGACGCCGTCGCACCGCCGACGTCGACCGACTCACTGCCCGCCATGGAGCTCACCGGTCTGATGAAGCGGTTCGGCGAGAAGACGGCGGTCGCGGGGCTCGACCTCACCGTGCCCGCGGGGTCGTTCTACGGCCTCGTCGGACCGAACGGCGCGGGAAAGACCACGACCCTGTCGATGGCGACGGGTCTGCTGCGCCCCGATGCGGGCGTCGCGCGCATCCACGGCGTCGACGTCTGGGCGCAGCCGGTCGAGGCCAAGAAGCTCATCGGCAACCTCGCCGACGGCGTCCGCCTTTTCGACCGCCTCACCGGCGAGCAGTTGGTCACCTACACGGGCATGATGTTCGGCCTCGCGCGCGACGAGGTCGCCGCGCGCACCGCCGATCTGCTGCGCATCATGGACCTGGGCGAGGCGGCCGGCACTCCCGTCGTCGACTACTCCGCCGGCATGACGAAGAAGGTCGCCCTCGCGTGCGCTCTCGTGCACGCGCCCCGCCTGCTCGTGCTCGACGAGCCCTTCGAGTCGGTCGACCCGGTCTCGGCGGCGAACATCGAGGACATCCTGCGCGGCTACACCGCGTCGGGCGGCACGGTCATCGTGTCGAGCCACTCGATGGACCTCGTGCAGCGCATGTGCGATCACGTCGCCGTCATCGCGCAGGGCCGGCTGCTGGCATCCGGGACCGTCGACGAGGTGCGCGCGGGCGCGACCCTGCAGGACCGCTTCGTCGACCTCGTCGGCGGACGCCACCACGCGGAGGGGCCCCAGTGGTTGCGACAGTCCTGAGAATCCGGTTCCGCGTGCTGGGCAACAACCTCACGCGGAGCCCCATGCAGCTGGTCGGCTTCATCTTCGGTGTCCTCGGCGCCCTCTGGATGCTGCTGCTGGCCGGGGTCGGCCTCTTCTTCATCGGCACCCTCGACTTCGACGTCGCGCGGGCGGCGGTCACGGCCGCCGGCGCCGTGCTGACGCTCGGATGGGTGATCGGCCCGGTGTTCGCCGCGGGGATCGACACCACCCTCGACCCTGCCAAGCTCGCGCCGTTCCCCATGACGACGCGGCAGATGATGGTGGCCATCACCGCCGGCGGGCTCACCGGCATCCCCGGGATCGCCACGAGCCTCGGCGCCCTGTTGACCTTTCTCGTGTGGCTGCGCGAGCCCGTCGCGGCGATCGCCGCGCTCGTCTGCGTGCCCCTGGGCGTGCTCATCTGCGTGGTCGCCTCGCGGGCGGTGGCGGCCCTGGCGGGCGGCCTCGGCGGCGGACGACGCACGCGCGAGCTCATCGGCCTCATCGGCTTCGCGGTGCTCATCTTCGCCAGCCCCCTGTTGGTCGGCATCCTCAACGGCGTCCGCGCGGCGACCGACCAGGGCATGCAGGTGCAGTCGATCGTCGACGGTGTCGCGTGGACGCCGATCGGTGCGGCCTGGGCCGTCCCGGGCGACCTCGCCGCCGGCGCGTGGCTTCCCGCGGTGGTGAGGTTCGTCATCGCCGCCGCCACGCTGTCGGCGCTCTGGCTGCTGTGGAACCGCAGTCTGGCGGCCTCGGTCGTCGCTCCCCCGGCCCGCTCCGCGGCTCGCCGGCGCTCGGGCTCGCTCGGCTGGTTCGGCGTCATGCCGTCGAGTCCCGTCGGCGCGACCTGGGCGCGCTCCCTCACGTCGTGGACGCGGGACATGCGCTACATCAAGCAGCTGCTGTTGATCCCGTTCGCGCCGGTGCTCATCCTGCTCTACTCGCAGTGGAACCTGTCGTCGCCGTTCTTCGCCCTGTCGGGGCTGCTCGTGGGCTTCTTCGCCGGGATCCTCGCGTACACCGATGTCTCGTACGACGGCACCGCCTTCGCCACGGTCATGCAGACCGGCATCCGGGGACGCGACGACCGCCTCGGACGCATGCTCGGCGCGGCGACCGTCAGCGTTCCCCTGGTCATCCTCGCCGACCTCGTCACCCTCGGCATCGCCGCGCGCTGGGACCTGCTCCCGGCCGTGCTCGGCGGCTCTCTCGCCCTCACCCTGGTGGGGCTCGGGGTGAGCGCCGTGAGCTCGGCGTTCCTCGTCATCCCGACACCGGCGCCCGGCGATTCGCCGTTCAAACGGGTGCCGGGTTCGACGTTCGCGATGTTCTTGACGTTCTTCGCGTGCTGGGTGCTCGTCGCCGCGCTGTCGCTGCCCGCCGTCATCCCCGCGCTGATCGCCGCGTTCGGCGGTTCGGCCGTGGCCGGATGGATCGCCCTCGCGGTCGGGCCCGTGCTCGGAGTCGCCGTGTTCGCGATCGGCATCGTGGTGGGCGGGCGTCGTTTCGACGCGGGCGCTCCGGCGCTGCTCGCGCAGCTGCGGACCTACCAGGGGGCGTGACCCGGCGCTCTCTCGGCAGCGGCAGCGGCAGCGCGGACACGTCGAAGCGCGGCGCTGAGAGAGGCCGCGGCTATCACACGTCTGCTCGGCGTGCTGCCCCCTCGGTGTGGTGGCGGACGCGTGGAAACGTGGCGATCATGGTCTCCCCCCGCACCCTCCTCCGCGACGACTCCCTCTCCCTTCTCATCCGCGGCTACGGCTTCGGCGCTCACCTCTGGCGTCGCGCCGATCGTGGCGCTCGCGCGGTGCCGTTCCGCCTTCTCGGGCGTGACGCGCTGTTCGTCCGCGGCGAAGAGGGGGTGCGCCTGTTCTACGACGAATCGCGCGTCAGCAGGCAGGGCGCGATGCCCGCGTTCATTCAGGAGTCGCTGTTCGGCCACGGCTCGGTGCACAGCCTCGACGGAGCCGACCACCGTCATCGCAAGGCCACCTTCGTCGACGTGCTGTACGACGACGTCGAGGTGCAACGCCTGTTGCCCGAGCTCGACCGGCAGTGGCGAGGCGAGCTCGACGCCTGGATCGCGGGCGGTGACCACACGGCGTACGACGCGGCCGTGGGGGCCTTCGGCCGCGCGATCATGCGCTGGGCGGGTATTCCGGGCACACCTGCCGCGCAGACGCGCTGGGCGAGACGGCAGGCGCAGATCGTCGATGGTTTCGGCGTGCCCTACTCGCCCGAGTACCTCCTTGCCCTCATCAACCGCCGTTGGTCCGACCGTCACGCCGCCGCGCTGGTCGACGCGGTGCGCGCGGGCACCCTCGACCCGGCGGAGGGCACGGCACTCCATGCCTGGGCGTGGCATCGCGACCGTTCCGGCCGGCTGCTGTCGGCGACGCAGGCGGGCATCGAGGTGCAGAACAGCTTCCGCCCCATGATCGCCGTGTCGCGGTTCGTCGCCTTCGCCGCGAAAGAGCTGCACGATCGCCCCGAGTGGCGCGTGCGCATCGCGGCCGAGACGGCCGAGCGCGACTCCCTCGTCGGTGGCGAGCTGGCGACGATGTTCGCTCAAGAGATCCGCCGCACCGCGCCGTTCGTGCCGATGCTGCCGGCGTGGGCCGACACCGACATCGAACTCGACGGGCAGCGCGTCGCGAAGGGCGGGCGGGTCGTGCTCGACATCTTGGGCACCGACACCGATGACCGCGAGTGGGAGCGCCCCGCGCGCTTCGACCCCGAACGCTTCCGCGGCATCGACGACTACGAGGCACTCGAGGCGTTCGTGCCGCAGGGCGGTGCCGACGTCCGCACCGGCCACCGTTGTCCGGGCGAGAAACTGGCGATCGCCGGCCTCGCGGCGGCCGTCGCCGCCCTGAGCGACCCGCGCGTGCGCATCAGCGGTCGCGGACTCGAGGTGAACAGGCGGCGGATGCCGATGAAGCCGCGTTCCGGCGGTCGCGTGCGTTCCGTCGATGCGCCGTCGGCCTGCCCTTTCCACCGGCGCTGAGCGCCGGGCGCCCGATCGCACTCTCCCCGCGGCGTCACCTGCTCAGGGGAAGCTGTGTGCGGGAGCGACCGGAGATCAGGGTGACAACGGCGCTGTCGCCGGAACTTCTCGAAACACCATCTCCGATGGTCTCTGTTCGGGGGGTGTGTACGAGTCCGGTTCCGGGACGACGTAGAGACCGCGGACGGTGTTGGCGTTGTAGGTCAGCGCCTGGAGCCACGCAGGGTTGAGTTGGGGTGTGCGTCCACCGTGGAACTTGAACACGAGCGAGACGTGCGGATGGATGTACACACTCGTGCGTCCTCCACCCGTGCTGATGTCGTCTTTCCAGGTGAAGACGAAGCTCTCTCCGCGGCGGACCTTCGCCATGATGACGGCCTGCAGGTGAGCGAGGAGCCTGTCCTCGAAGTCGGCTTTCAGGTTCGAGTCGAAGATGAACTTTCCCATGATTCTCCCCACGTGGCCCGCCGCGTGGAGGGCGAGAATCGCGGGGCAGCCCACGAATCTAGATTGGGAACATCGGTGAGCAAATGTTTATCCCCTTGATTTTATTGGTGTCTCGAGGTAGTCACTCACCCGTTTGCATTCGGTTGTGAGCGTCTCGGCGTCGGCGTGAGCGACTCGATCGCTGCGGGCTCGAATCGCCGTGGCGCTTCACCGACACCGTCCGTGCGCATTTTCACGCGGCGATAGCGGGAACGAGCGCCGTCACAGGGGCCGCGATGTCAACCTCGGCGATTTCTGTCGCCTTCGACGAAAGTCTCCGGTGAAGATCGCCAGGTCGAGCGCTCCGAGACGACGAGGCGTACTCGATCACCGAGTGATGCAGATCGCGGCGCACCCAGGTCCGTGCATCGATTGCTTCCGGACGGGTGAACAGGTGTCCGCCCCCGACATTGCGCAGACGCCGCCGAAATGGGCGGCCTTCCGTACCGTGGCCGAAAGCCTCGGGGTGTCTGCCGTGCACGCCATTCCGATGCGGCTGCGCAACGCGGAGGACCTCGCCCGTCAGCTGCAGCGGGCATTGGATAGCCGGATCGTGATCGAACAAGCGAAGGGTGTGGTCTCTCGCCTGCTCGAGTGCTCGGTCGAACACGCATTCTCCTTGTTGCGTTCCTCTGCGCGGCGAAACACCCTTCCCCTGAGGACCGTTGCCGCGCGCATCGTCGATCGAAGTGTGACACCCACCACACTCCTTGCCGAATGGCAAGGCCGTTAACGCGCACACCCGGCCCGGCCTAGTTTCGCGGTGTCGTCGCCCCGGACCCCGGTGACTTCGCTCACGAGCGCGAACCCGGAGAGTCATGAACACGCTGCACACCCCCGTCGGGAACTTCATCACGACCGCGGCCGTCGCCGATGCCGTCTTGGAATACTGGCTGCTGCTCGCCCGCAGCGACGGTTACGACGTCGTCGACATCCCCACTCGAGACGCGGATGGTCATCACCGCACCATGCGACTGACGCTGACACCTTCTCAGACCCTCGCCGTCACCCGGTGGGGCACATCAACGCACCCAGCCCGCGACGAACCGGCCATGGCGGATCTCACGACGAAGATCGCCGCCTTCCACGCCCCCGACCCGGCGACGTTCATCGAGTGGGATCCCAGTTCTGCCCTGTTCGATGAAATCTAAGGGGGGGTGCACGCCGTCGTAGCCCCTCGGCGAGCAGAGCTACCGCGGGTCCGGTCGACTCGCGGGCAAGGTCGCCCTGATAACCGGAGCCGACAGCGGCATCGGCAAGGCCGTCGCCCTCGCCTACGCCCGCGAGGGTGCCGATGTCGGGATCGCCTACCTGAACGAGCACGAGGATGCCGAGGAGGCCCGCCGCTTCGTCGAGGACGCCGGTCGCCGCGCGATCCTGTGCCCGGGCGACGTCTCCGACCCTGCCCACTGCCGCGACCTCGTCGCACAGACCGTGCAGCGGCTCGGAAAGCTCGACGTTCTCGTGGTCAACGCGGCGTTCCAGATGAGCCACGACACTCTCGAGGAGATCGAGGACAGTGAGTGGGACTACACGTGGGCGACGAACGTCAGCGCCTACTCCCACACGGTGAAGGCCGCGCTACCGCACCTGACGGAGGGGGCATCGATCGTCGCGTCGAGCTCGGTCAATTCCGACGTGCCCTCACCGCAACTGCTCCCCTATGCCGCGACCAAGGCGGCGATCGCGAATATGACCGCCTCCCTCGCCCAGCTTCTCGCCGAGCGCGGCATTCGGGCCAACAGCGTGGCGCCGGGTCCGGTGTGGACTCCGCTCATCCCCGCGACGATGCCCGCGGAGAAGGTCGAGAGCTTCGGCGAGCAGGTACCCCTCGCTCGCCCGGGCCAGCCGGCCGAACTCGCTCCGGTGTACGTAATGCTCGCCTCCGATGAGGCCAGCTACGTCTCGGGCGCCCGCGTCGCGGTGACCGGAGGCAAGCCCATCCTCTGACTCACCCCGCGGAACAGAGGGGGCGCCCGCGAACACCACGCGAGCGAGGAGGTGCTCAGGCGATCTCGACCGGTTCGCCCAACGGTCCGCGCTGTCAACGCCCGTGCGACCACTCGCGCGCCGACCTATCGTGCCGCCATGGCAATAACTCGACTCTGGCTCGTCCGGCATGGGGAAAGCGAAGGCAACGTCGCCGCATCGAAAGCGGAACGCGAGGGATCCCCGGTGATCGCCCTCGACGCGCGCGATGCCGATGTGGAGCTCTCCCCCGTCGGCCGCGAGCAGGCCGAAGCCCTCCGCACCTGGGTGGCATCGCTCGACGCGCCGATTGACGAGTACTGGGCGTCGCCGTATCGCCGCGCCAAGCAGACCCTCGCCCTTGCGGTCTGCGACGACCGGCGCGCGCGTGTCGATGAGAGGCTGCGAGACCGGGAGCTCGGCATCCTGGACCTGCTCACCTGGAGGGGCGTCGAGGAACTCCACCCCGAAGAGGCCGCGCGGCGGCGGCACCTCGGCAAGTACTACCACCGGCCGCCGGGTGGGGAGTCGTGGGCCGACGTCGCGCTCAGGCTCCGCTCGTTCCTCGGCGAGGCTCTGGACCGCCCCGGCCCGACGGCCCTGGTGGTCGCCCACGACGCCGTCATCATGCTGATCCTGCACGTGCTTCTCCCCCTCGACGAGCCGAAGCTCATGGCCTTCGCCGCAACCCACACCGTGCGCAACGCGTCGGTGACCGAACTCGTCCGCGACGACGACGGCTGGAAGCTCTTGACTTTCTCGGCCGTCGATCACCTGACGACCGAAGGCGCCGACGTCACCGTGCACGCAGGAGAAGACGATGCCTGAACCCGTCACCCTGCAGCTGCTCCGCGAGTGGGGGGTGCCCGATGCCGACGGCTCGAAGAAGTCGCGCGGCCAGGTCGTCGTCGTCGGCGGCTCGCGACGTTCGCCCGGCGCTCCGCTGCTCTCCGCCGAGGCCGCGTTGCGTGTCGGCGCGGGTCGCGTCGGTATCGCTGTTCCGTCCGCGATCGCCCCGCAACTCGGTCCGGCCATGCCCGAGGCCGGCATCTACGAGCTGCCGGTCGGTTCCGACCCGGTCGACGACGCCCTGTGCTCCGGGCTCGAGTCGGCGGACGCCGTGCTCCTCGGCCCCGGTTTCGATGATCCGGATTCCACCCGCGCGGCCCTTCACGCGGTATGCGACGCAGACGTGGGCCGGCTGGTGCTCGATGCTTTTGCGCTCGGCATCCTGCCGTCGTTCGATCGGGACCTGCTTCCCGACGATCTGCTGATCAACGCGAACGCAGAGGAAGCGGAGCTGCTGCTCGAGCGCGACCTCGGCGACGACCGCGCCGCCGACATTCTTGAAATCGCGCGCCGCTACCGCGCCGTCGTGCACTGCTTCGGCACCGTCGCCACCCCCGACGGCCGGTGCTGGCAGGCCCAACCGGGCGGGTCGGGCCTCGGCACCGCGGGCAGCGGCGACGTCCTGTCGGGCACGATCACCGGCTTCGCCGCTCGGGGGATGGATGCCGCACGGGCGAGCGTCTGGGGCGGATGGACCCACGCGCGCGCCGGCGACCGTCTTCAGGAGCGAGTGGGGATCGGCTTCCTCGCGCGCGATCTCCTCCTCGAGCTGACGGCCGTGGTTCACGAGAGCTGAGGCAGCGCTGCGGCGAACACCCGGACGCGCTCGGCCGACCCGCCCGACGCGGTGAACCGCGCAGGGTGACGAGAGGTCTGGCCCGGCGACGAGACGCCCAGCTCAGGCTCAGCCCGCTGTGGCGTTGTCGAACGCTCGCTGGGCGGCCTGTTGGGCGTCGGCCAGGGCCTGCTCGGTCGTCTTGTCGCCGAGGAGGGCGGCGGTGATCGCGTTGTTGAGCTCGTTCTGAATGTCCTGACCGGCGGGCGACGAACCGAAGGACTTCCCGCTCTCCACGACGTCGTAGTACGTCGAGATCACCTGGTCGAAGCCATCGTCACCGGTCGGCACCACGAACTGATCGCGGATCATCGCGTCGGCCTCGGGCGACCCGGTGAACAGGCCGGTGTTCAGCCCGCCCTTGCTCTCGATCGTCGCGGCGCGCGCGGCGCCGGCGGCCATCCATGCGTCGGTCGAGGTGAGGTCGGCCATCCACGCGCATGCGGTCGCGGGGTTCTTCGCCCCCACCGGAATCGCGAACGCGGTGCCCGACGCGAGCGAGAACGGCTGACCGTCGGCATCTCGGAACGGGACCGCCTGCAGCGAGACCTGGTCGCGGTAGGCCCCGAGCACGTTCGGATACCACTGGTTCGCGACCTGGGCGCCGACCTGATTCTTCACGAACTGGTTGGCGTCGCCGAAGGTGTCGAACGAGTCGGTGAAGCTCTTGACCGCCGCGTAGCCGCCCTGCGCGTCGGTGATCTGCTTGAGCGCGTCGATGCCCGCGGCGTTGGCGGGGTCGTCGAGGGTGGGCCTGCCGGAGTCGTCGGTGAGCTGCCCGCCCATGCCGAGCACCCACAGGCCGCCTTGTCCCGTCGCGACCGGGTCGAAGCCGAGACGCGACGGAGTGCCGCCGGAGGCCTGATACATCTTTCCGACCGCCGCGAGCAGGCCGTCCATGTTCGAGGTGTCGAACTCTTCGGGGGTGACCCCGGCTTCGTTCAGCACGTTCATGTTCAGCAGGATCGCGGGCGGCTGGTAGAACTGCGACACCGCGTAGACGCCGCCGTCGTAGGTCACGTCGTCGACGACGTTTTGGTACCAGCGCTCGTTCGGGGTGACGCGTGTGGCCTCGAAGCACGCGTCGAGCGGTATCAGCAAGCCCTGCGCGGCGTAGGTCGTGACGTAGCGGCGATCCATCTGCACCACATCGGGGACGTCGCCGCTCGCGATGCGGGTCGTGAACTTCTGCGCGTCGAAGGCCGTGGCATCCAGGGTCACCTCGACGTCGGGGAGCTGGTCGGCGGCGTAGTCGAGACGTGACTGGCCCACGTCGTCCGCGTTCTCGAAGCCCCAGGCGGCGAGGGCGCCCGTCGGGGCCGCGGAGAAATCGACGTCGGCGGCGGGGTCGTCGGATCCGGCGCTGCACGAGGCGAGCACGATGACGGATGCCGTGACGGCGGCGGCGGCGGCGGAACGCTTTCGCATGGTGTGTCCTTTCGAGACGGGGAGAGGGGTCAGCCTTTGCGGCCCTGGGTTGCGACGCCCTCGATGAAATAGCGCTGACCGAAGGCGAAGATGATGAGCATCGGGAGGGTCACCAGCAGCGAGGCGACCATCACGTACTGGTAGTCGCCCTGACCGCCGGCGCTGGGGCTGTACTTGGTCATGGCGTAGGCGATACCGAGCGGAGCCGTGAACTCTTCGACGCTGCCGGCGTTCAGGTAGATGAGCGCCGCCTGCAGGTTGTTCCAACTGGCCTGGAACTCGAAGAGGAACACGATGATGAACGACGGGATCGACAACGGCATGGCGATGCGCCAGAACAGACCCCACGCGCTGGCGCCGTCGAGTCGCGCTGCTTCGAACAACTCGCGAGGCACCCCGAGGAAGAACTGCCGCTGCAGGAAGATGTAGAAGGCCGAGCCGAAGAGGTTCATCCCCCACAGCGGCACCCAGGTGCCGAGAAGCCCGGTCTCCTTCCAGATCAGGTAGATCGGAATCATCGTGACCGCGCCGGGCAGCATCATCGTCGCGAGCACGAGACCGAACAGCAGTCCGCGGCCGGGGAAGCGGAAGTAGGCGAAGCCGAAGGCGACGATCGAGCTCATGATGGCGACGGTCGTCGCGGCGAGAAGGGCGATCGCGACGCTGTTGAACATCCAACTGAGCAACGGGAGCTGGTTCCACACCTCGGCGTAGTTGCCGGGGGTGAAGGTTCTCGGTATCAGGGCGTTGTCGAACACCTCGCCTCGCGGCTTCAGGCTCGCGGCCAGCAGCCACGCGAAGGGGTAGAGGAACAGCAGAGCGAAGACGACCAGCACGGCCGCGAGAATCACGCGGCCCGCCAGGGTCTTCGGCTGCTTCAGCGCACGGCGCCACCGCGGGGGTCTCGTCGCCGAGGCCGCCAGCTCCGGCCGAGCCTGGGCGACGCCCGGGGTCTGCAGGGTGTTCGTCATCAGCGGTCCCCCTCGTAGTAGACGAAACGGTTGCCCAGGCGTATCTGCACGAGCGTGATGAGCAGGATGATCACGAACAGCAGCCACGCCATCGCCGCGGCGAAGCCGAAATTGAACTGCCGGAACGCCTGTTGAAAGAGGTAGATCGCGTAGAAGAGCGACGCCTCGGGCGAGGCGTTGCTCTGATCTCGCCAGAACAACAGGTAGGCCTGGTCGAACACCTGGAACGCCGCGATCGTCAGCACGATGACGTTGAAGAACATCGCGCCCGAGATCATCGGCAGCGTGATCGAGAAGAAACGCCGAACCGGCCCGGCTCCGTCGATCTGCGCGACCTCGTAGAGGTCGACGGGCACGTTCTTGATCGCGGCGAGGAAAATGACCATCGTTCCACTGACGGTCCACAGGGCCATGAGCACGATGCTCGGTTTGACCCACGCCGGGTCGACAAGCCACTGCGGGCCGGGGATGCCGACGGCGCGCAACGCCTGATTGATGGCGCCGGAGTTACCGTTCAGCAGCAGGAAGAACACGGCGGCGGTGGCGACGGCCGGCGTCATCTTCGGCAGGTAGTACAGGGTGCGGAAAATGCCCGCACCGCGTCCGACCCGGCTGAGCAGGAGCGCGAGGAACAGCGCGAAGGCGATCTCGAGCGGCACCGCCATGACGGCGTAGAAGAGCGTGTTGCCGAGGGAGACGGCCACCCGCGGGTCGTCGAACAGTTGCGCGTAGTTCGTGAGTCCGACCGGGCGGGCGGAGCCCGTCGCCAGGTTGTAGCTCGAGAACGAGATGACGAGGCTGTAGATCATCGCCCCCGCCGTGAAGACGAGGAATCCGATGATCCACGGCGAGATGAAGAGATAGCCCGCGATCGCTTCGCGACGGTTGTACTTCACCTTCTGGCGCGTGCGGCGGCGCTCCGCGCGGGCAGTGCCGAAAGGCTCGTCTCGAAGAGGTGCGGGGGTGGAGGAGACCGTCACCGGAAGAACCGGTCGGGGGCGGTGGTCTCGATGCTCATGGCGTCTCCTCTCGCGTGCGTCCTCATCGTGGAGAAGCGCTTCGCCAGGGTCGAGAAGCAGTGAGAAGAGGTCCAGGGCATTGCCAAAGACGGCCGGACGTGAGATGTCCCCTCGTCCGTCAGCTCGAACGTCGGCCGGGGACCTGCACCGTGGCATCAGTGCCTCACCGCACGCCCGCGTGCGTGTCAAGGGTCTCGGCATCCGTCGATCGAGACGTCACAGTACCGCCTGTGTCCCCCACTGCACCCTCGCTCTCCGCCTCAACGCAGCGCACCGGAAGGAGCGAGATGGGGCAGAGACTGAACGTCCGCTCGACGGGACACGAGGAGGTGGAGAGGGTCTGGCAGCGGTTCGTGCCCAGCGCTCGGCTGGACCGCATCGATCCGAAACGGGTGTCGTTCTCGTGGGACTCCGTCGAGCTTCCCGGGTTCTCGACGGTGGCGTACGAGCTCGCGGCATCCGTGCATTCGTCCATCCGCATGGACGACCAGATCATGGCGTGCCGTCTCGTGGGCGACAGCGTGCGGCTGGAGGCCGACGGGCACAGCGTCGATCCGCGGCGGCCGTGGCTGGGGGCCGGCGGATCGACCGAGGCGCAGTGGACCCACACCGCCCGCGTCCGGGCGTTCGTGTTCGATCGCACGGATGCGGAACGCGTCGCTCGTCTCGCGACGGGCGATGATCGCCTGGTCTTACGGCGACTCGCGCCGTCTGCCCGCGACCGCGACGCGGGCCTGCAGTGGGAGCGCAGCTTCTCTTACGTCTCGACGGCACTGAACGCTGTGCACGACGACGCGATCCTCGCGGTCGAGTTGCGACGCCACGCGCTCATGTCGACCCTCAGCGCCTTCCACACGCCGTACCTCGACGCGATGCAGCGCACTCATCAGCGCTCGGCCGCTCCGCGGACCGTCCGCCGGGCCGTGGCTCACATCGAGGCGCACGCGCGCGAGCCCCTCACACTCGAGGACATCGCTGCGGCATCCGGGATCTCGGCACGCGGGCTTCAGCACGCGTTCCGCCGCGCACTCGACACGACGCCGACGGAGTACCTGCGACTCGTGCGACTTTCGGGGGCGCACGAGGAACTGCGCGCGGGGACGGCCGTGTCGGTGGCGGAGGTGGCGCGACGCTGGGGGTTCTCGAGCGCCTCGCGTTTCGCTCGCTACCATCGCGAGCACTACGGGCAGAATCCCGCTCAGATCGCACGCATGTTCTGACGCGACGTGTTCGGTCTCGCCGTTGCGCGAGACGTGCCGAGACCCCGACGAAGCGACCTCTCCCTTGCACAGTGAAAAGGAGCGGGCACGGTGCCCGCGGGAGGAACACGTGGGTAAATTCGTCTACGAGAGCGGCGTTCGACACGAATTCGAAGATCGTCTCCTCGCGCACCTGCAGGTGGTCGTGGGAAACAAGCTCCGCCGCGGTGAACCGTTCTACTTCGTCTGGAAGGACGACATCAGCACGGGAGGCGGCCGCACCTCGGTCTGGATGCACCCCGGCGCGAATCTCGTCTTCAAATTCCATGGCGGGCGGCCACCGACCTTGAACCGCGCGTGGCTCGAGGCGCTGATGTCCACCGCGAACTCCGCCACCGGCCTGTACGTCGTACCCGAGCCCCCCGAAGACAGCGTGCCCTCTGAGTCGTTCGCCTGAGCGGGTCCGTCGAAGATCTCATCGACATCGCGGGAAAGCACGGGCCTGCTCGGCTTTGCGTGGTCTCTGCGGCAGGAGATGCTCGCCCATCGCGGCATCCGGGTGAAGATCGTGCTGCCGGTGAGCATCGATACGCCGATCTCCCAGCGCGCCGCGAATGCGACGGGCCGCACGGCCCTTCCCGCTGCCCCCGGTGGTGTCCGCTGACCGGGTGGCCCGGGTGCGGTGAGCGGAGGCTGGTCGCGCATCCCGCTGCGCCGGCCACGCTGAGCTCACCGATGTCGGGGGCCCGGATGCCATGGCGAACCGGGCCCCCAGATCTCACGCCACGAGGGTCACGTCGTCTCGAAGCCTTCGCGCTGTGTGTTCTCATCGGCGACGCGCACGCCCCAGCGATACGCGAGCTTGCCGCCGAGCCAACCCGAGACGCTCAGCCCGGTCGCGGCGGTCGCGCTCAGCGCGAAGGCGACGCCCGGCACGCGACCCAGGTCGAGCATCCGCACGAGGAGACTCGTCGAGAACAGGCCCATCGCAGTGACGTTCAGAACGAGATGCGCCACGGCCGTGCGCCGGGCGGGCGTGCCTTTCGGGATGCGCGACATATCGAGCAGCCCGAGCACCGAGGCCCCCACGGCTCCTGCGAGCCCGATGGCGATGAGCCATCTCGAGCCCTGAGCGAAACCGCGCGGGTCGTCGGCGGCGAAGCCGAGCAGGTCGAAGACGAGGCTCGACGACCACGCCCCGAGGGGGATGGTCACCGCGACCGGGTGGAACGGGTGCCCATAGGGGCCCGCGACGACCGCTCGAGGTACCTTGGCAGCCCTCATCGCGAGGAAGCTCGCTCCGCTTCGCGGCGCCGAGATTGTCGCCGGGCCCGGTGTCACGGCATCCGTCCCGCTCATTCTTTGTGGAGCGCGTCCTGCGCGCGCCCGGCGAGCTTTTCGACCGGGTTCGGCAGCTCGGTCGTGCCATAGAAGCGCACGTCGGGCTTGGTCGGCGGCGGCATCGGAACGCCCGCAGGCGGCTCGGGCAGGTAAGTGAATTCGCCCCAACCGTCGGGAGTCGGACCCGAAGCCCAGGTTCCCTCCCCCGCGTGCTTTCCATCGCTGAAGTTGATGTACTGATACGCCACGTCGCGGTCCTCCTTATCGAGGGGGAAGTTGCTGGGAACGGGGAGCTTTTCGTAGCCCTCGGCTTGGAGCTCGGCGGCGGCGGCGGCCCATTGATTCTGGTGCATCGTGTCACGGGCGAGCAGGAACGCGAGAAGGTCTTTCACCCCGTGGTCGTCTGTCTGGTGGTAGAGCCGCGCGACCTGCACGCGGCCCTGCATCTCGGCATTGGCATTGGCGGTGAAGTCGGCGAGCAGGTTGCCGCTGGCAGTGATGAAGCTGCCCTGCCAAGGGTTGCCGTTGGAGTCGACCGGGCGCGCGCCGGCGCCGGCGACGATGCCGTGCTGGATGTCGGTGCCGCCGATGACGGCCGCGACCGTGGGGTCATCCTGGACGGCCTCTTCGGTGATGCCGAGCGGCGACTTCTCGAGCAGCTGGGCGATCATGACCGCGAGCATTTCGACGTGCCCCATCTCCTCTGCGCCGATGCCGAACACCAGGTCGCGGTACTTGCCGGGCATGTGCATGTTCCAGGCCTGGAACTGGTACTGCATCGCGACCGAGATCTCGCCGTACTGCCCGCCGAGCACCTCCTGGAGCTTGCGGGCGTAGACCGCATCGGGCTTGTCGGGGGTCGCGGAGTGCTGCAGCTCTTGCCGGTGGAAATACATCGTGTTCTCCTCATTGCGTCCTGGGGGAGGGTGCCGACCAGATGACTGGTCGACGCGTATCCCCTAACAGACGGCCGATCCGACGAGATGCACATGGGGGTTGTGTGCCGCCGCGCCGTGCGTGACAATCGCCCGCTCAGGTCCGTCTTGTCTTCAGCGCTGGCGGAAACCTCGCGACGCGTAACGACTTCTCAGCAGCCCATCTGCTCAGTGGTGCATTTCAGCCCATCGTCGCAACCCCCGCGACAACAGTCACCGGGCACGAGCAAGCTGCCTGCCGGGAGGGAGATTCATGGCGAAATTCAGATACGCGGCGGCTGTGGCGGCCGTCTCACTGCTGCTGGGGGGCTGCGGCGTGCGGATTCCCACTGACCCGTCTGGAACCCTGGACGCGGTCCAGGGCGGTGTTCTGCGCGCCGGGGTGACCCCGAATGGCGAGTGGGTTCGCATGGACGAGAACGAACCGACTGGTTCAGAAATAGACGCACTCACCCGCTTTGCCGAGTCGCTCGACGCCGATGTGGAATGGACGGTGGGGTCCGAGCAAGCTCTCGTGCGTGGGCTGGAAGACGGCGAGCTCGACGTCGTCGCTGGTGGCCTGACCGATCACACCCCCTGGACGAACAAGGCCGGAATGACCAGGCCCTACGCCGAGGCGACGCTCGCGGACGGCTCGACTGTCGAACTCGTCATGCTCGTTCCGCTCGGAGAGAACGCTTTCGTGTCGGCCCTGGAGACATTCCTCACTGATGAGGCCGCGCGGGTGGGTACAGCGCCATGAACAGCGGCACGGTTCGTTTCGGGCGCCGCGCACTCCCTGAGCGACAGGCACGAGTGTTACGGCGCGCCATCCGGCTCGAGTGGATCACGATCGGCCTCTTGTCCGTCACCGCCACTCTCGTTGCCCTCGTGCTCGGCAACTCGCAGGCGATGAAGGCGGCGTGGATCGAGGACCTGCTGTCCTTCATCCCTCCCCTCGCGTTCCTCATCGCGGTGCGGCTCGCTCGGCGCCCTCCCACCACGCGGCACCCATACGGATACCACCGTTCCATCGGCGTCGGGCACCTCGTTGCCGCGGTCGCATTGACCGCCATGGGCGCGTTCCTCATCGTCGACTCCGGCATCGGACTCGTCACGGCAGAGCACCCCACCATCGGAACGGTCAACCTGTTCGGGGTCACTATCTGGCTCGGATGGCTCATGGTCGCGGTCATGGCCCTCACCGCCGTCCCGCCGGTCATCATCGGTCACCTCAAGCTCACGCTCGCCAACGAACTGCACGACAAGGTGCTCTACGCCGACGCCGACATGAACAAGGCTGACTGGATGACGTCGGTGGGCACCATTGTGGGTGTCCTGGGGATCGGTGTGGGGCTGTGGTGGATGGACGCGGCGGCCGCGATCTTCATCGCCATCAGCATCGTGCACGACGGCGTGAGCAACCTGCGCGCGGCCGTCGTAGACCTCGTCGACGGGCGGGCGACCACCTTCGACGACACGCAGCCGCACCCCCTTGCCGACCGCGTCGACCAGTACTTGGCCGGCCTTTCCTGGGTCGCAGAGGCCGGTAGCCGCGTGCGCGACGAAGGACATGTCTTCCACGTCGAGGCCTTCGTCGTGCCACGAAAGAAAAGACTGTCTCTGGACGATGTCGAAAGCGCACGAGAAGGATGCATCTCGCTCGACTGGAAACTGCAAGATGTCGTCATCGTCCCCGTACCGAAGCTCCCGAGCATCGTTGTGACGACGCGCTCGAGCATGTGGCACACGGGCGTGAACAAGAGAAAACGCCCGACCTGACACAATTTCTTGTGTCGGGACGGGCGTCTCGTTGGTGGCCCCAAGCGAAGCGCTCGCGAGTAATTCACGACCCCTGTTGGCCCTGCGAGACGCACTTCGACGGGGCGTGACTGCCCGCACGATGCAGCAGCCAGCTCGGTTGGCTACACCTGGAACGAGGCGCATGAGCAGGTCACTCCCCTGGTTCGTGACCAGCTTGTTGCCGACTACCGCGCAGGGCTCAGCATCTATGACCTTGCGCGCAAGCACGGCTTACACCGCTACACCGTCTCGCAGCATCTGACTGCAGCCGGCGTCGTGATGAGACGCACGATGACAGACGGCGAGAAGACGAAAGCTTGTGAGCTGTACCTAGCCGGCGCGACGTACGCTGCGATCGCGAGGCGGCTAAAGCGCGACCCTGCGACGGTCAAGAAGATGATCCAGACGAACAAACTCGACCCTTCTCTCCGCGGATGAGCTCGGCGTGCTCCAAGGACGTTTGGGCGAGCTTCTCCTAATCCGGCTCCCGGCGCATAATCAGTGCGACGCGGACGACCTAGCCAGTCTTTCGCCCGGCAGGTTGCGGTGCGTACCGAGTGGGACCGAGCCCATCACGCACGCCGGAACGAGAGCTCGATGGATGCCACTCCAATCCTCGAAACCTCTGATCCGCGGACAGGTCGCGCCTGAGCGGGCTCTGTCGGCGCTGTCTCGTACAGTCGTTGCTAAGGCTCGATCATCGAGCGCAGGAATGCTCGGACAAGCACGATCGACAAAGGGAGAGGCCATGCGACAGTCATCACCGACTCTATTGCTGGCCGAGTCAGCGCGTATAGAACACGGTGATGGGGCGTGATCGTCGTCGAGGGGCGCACTGACCGAGAGAAGCTCATCGAGCTTCTTCAGTTGCCGGAGCAGACGCACCTGGAGTTCAAGGCCGAGCTGGACTTGACGGCGAAGGATCATGAGTTGAACTTTGTCAAGGATGCGGTTTCGATGAGCAATCGGCCGCCTGGTGGGTACATCTTGGTCGGTGTCAACGACGACGGGACTCTCGCTCTTCCGACTGGCACCATCGCCGATCGAACTCGCTTCGACGGTGCCCGGTTGGGTGACATGATCAGGAAATACGTCGAAGGTGAGGTCCACGCCATCTCACAGATCCACGAGGTCGACGGACGTGAAGTCGTTCTGATTTACCTCCCCCACCATCGCGACGGGCTACCTGTGCCGATGAGCAAGTTGGGCCAGTTCCCCGGCCCTAACAACAAGCAAGTCGTGGTGTTCCGTGAGGGAGATGTCCTGGTTCGCGAGGGAGCCAGGAACACCCCTCTTCGGCATGCGCACTGGAACGACCTGCTGAGCCTGCGAGATCAACAGCTCCGCGAGCAAGCCCGCGCCCAGGTCGACTCGCTGATCGCGGACCTGGCGGCGGCCATGCGGGCCGGTGGCCCCGGGCCTGCCCTCGTCCCGCTGTCCGTTGAGATGGCAGACGACGCTTTCGGCGAGACGGTGGTGTCGCACTTGGAAGCTGACAGCGACGTCCGCCTGAGACAGTTCCTCGGACAGGCTGCCGCACTCGCCGGCATTCCCGACGAGCGGCGGGCGGCGGTGGACAAGATCACCATCGTCGCTGCTCACGCGATGTACTTTGAGCGCAACGCAGTTGCCGTGAAGGCCATCGATAGCCTCTTCGACGCCTACACCACGCTCGGCCACGGGGAGGCCGCGACGCAACTCGACATCATCACGCGCGTCTACGTCCTTGGCAGCCTCGCCGTCCGCCTTCGGCAGTGGTCGGTCGTTCACAGCCTCGTACTTCGCCCTTACCCACCCAGCAGTGACACGTATGTCTATTCGTCGTGGATCAGACACGGGCAGGTCGAAGCGAGCCGAGCGGACCTCTTCCCAACAGGCAAGGGCGGGATGATGATCTCTGCCGCGCGGGTCCTGATGAGCGAGCAGCCGGCGATGCGTCCTGATGTCCCCGACAGTGCGGTCGCCGACCCCGGCGACCTCGCGCACGACGATGTGCTCTTCAACTCGCTCTGCCAGTTCGACATTCTCTACTGCCTGATCGTTGCCGCTGAGGGGCAGCATCACGGAAGTGGATACCCGGCCGCATCGGCGATGAACCAGGACCGAGCCAATCCAGCCTTTGAGATTGTCGCCACCGATGCGGACGCACGCGCGGCGTTGTTCCCCGCTTCTGACGCGCGCAAGATCGCCGAAGCGATGACGGAGGTGTTCTCAAGTGCGGAGCGCGAATCGTTGGGCTTCGGCGGACATTGGTGGTCTCTGCCCCGCGCCGCGCAGCAGTTCGTCAGCACGCAGCTGTAATTACACACATGAGTGAAGCCTGACCCGGTTTCGTGAACAAATCGAGGAAGGCATCACGCTCGCGTAGTCGATCGCAAGGTCCGCCATCCGTTCGAATTCATCCACCAGACGTAACCGACGCCAGGCACCTTTCGCTACGGTGCTCCTATGAACAGGCCCGTCAATGACCGGCAGCTGGAGGTCTTGCAGTGGATCGCTGACGGGTGTCCCACGGGCAGGTGGTCCGAGGACAACAACGTACACAAGATCAGTGCCGCAGCTCTCAGATCCCGAGGCCTCGCAACTGTCACCGGTCATGGTCGCACCTGGACCGCCGCGATCACCGAAGCTGGCATGCTCTACTTGAAACATGGGGGCTACCCTCCCAGCGACGAGCCGCCCACCGCGGTCGTCTCTGGTGATCCTCCGGCCCGCCCAAGCCGGGCGAAACCCGCGCCGGGCAAGGGCGCGCCGGAGACACTCGCAGAAGCCAAGGTTCTGATCGAGCAGCTCCAGAAGCAAGGACAACTCACCGTCAGCGATCCAGATGCGTCGATGAGAGCACGCTATCGACGTGTACTGCACGCCTGCAGGGTCCAGGACCTGGTACCTGACGGACGAGAGCTGCGCTTTACCGGCCGCAGCTCGGGCGACATTGTCATCATGCTCAGTGCCAGCTCCCCTGCGGAAACCACGAACTGGGACCGCCTCCGAACGACGGCAAGAACTGTCACGACGAACGTCGAAACGCTCCGTAGCGCACTGGAGACCGCGGCGATCCTGAGCACGGTCAGCGCAGCGCTTCGGCCGCGCGCCATCGGGGTAGTGCTCAGTCTCGCTGAGGAGCTCCGTACGCACGATCTCAAGCTCGGGGCGAACGTCAAGCTGAAAAAACCGAGACTCTTCGTCCAGGTCGGCACCCGTCGCCGGAACCTCGAACTTACAGAGCTCTTGGACGAGGTGCCCCACGTGCTCACGGACGCAGAGCAGCGAGAACTCCGCCGCTCCCCGTGGAAGCAGTTTCCGAAGTTCGACAACGTGCCCTCCGGCCGGTTGCACCTAAAGATCGAACGAGACGGTTCGCACGAGGTCCATCTGGACCATCGAAGCTACCGATACGAACGCAACAGCGACACCTGGTCAGATGAAACGAAGAGGCCACTCGAGACCCGCGTCCGCGAAGTTGCACGTGCGATCAAGAAGGGCGTGGTCGATGACACTGAGACCGAGGAGCGTCAGAAGCGCGAACGCACCGAGGCCCGAGAGGCATACGAGCGGGAGAAGGCAGCCGAGCGGCAAGCATGGGAAGCGATACGTGACCGCGCTCGCTCCAAGGCACTCCTTGTCCAGCGAGAGACGATCTTCGCGAGATCGTTCGAGAACTGGCAAGGAGCACGGGAGCTCCGGGAGTTTGCAGACCAACTTGAGGCCGCAGCAATCGCGAAAGGACTGCTCGCGGAGCGACCCCGCCTGGAGGAATGGCTGGAATGGGCGCGCACTCGCGCGGACTGGCGTGACCCGATCCTGAACCTTGAACTCCTTGACGACGGTGTCTTCGACGCGGAGCCGTCAGTGATCGACCTACGGCCGCACATGGAGGGCTGGGATCCGTCCGCGCCGCACAAGGACTACAGCATCGGTCGCGACTCTCAGCAGCGGCAAGTCCCCCGGCACCTTTCCGGTCCCCTTTCTGTCGCCCCGGACCGGCGTTGCGGCGGCAAAGCTGCCGCCCTGCGTCCGTCCGCGCCGGCAATCGGTGTCCGCGAGATATTAGCGGCGACTTCGAAGCGGGGCCATCTGAGTGCGGCTGAGTGGCCCAGACACCCCGAATGTCGGACCGAGTCGCTACATTGAGCAGAACTCTTTGGGGGGACTGATGCAGCTGACAACGGTGTACGCGCGATTCTTTCGCTCGCTCAACTTCGACTTCATGAAGCGGGCCAGCAGTGGGTACAAACCCTTGCCGTGGGATGAGGTGCCCGGTGGCCCAGCTCCCTACCCGTTCGTGAAGGTCTCACTGGATGACCACATCACGACGATCGTCGGAGCGAACGAGTCGGGAAAGAGCCAGGTCCTGGCCGCGATCGAGTTCGGACTGACTGGCGAGAAGGTTCTGCAACGTGACTTCTGCCGGTACTCCCCCTTCTTCCTGCGCCACAAAGAACTTCTGGTACCGGAGTTTGGCTTGAGGTTCAAAGGCCTCACCGATGCGGACCTGCCGCTGCTTGGGGAGGCACTCGGGCAGAAGATCGAGGCCGTCCCCGACGAATTGGCGGTGTTTCGGATGAACACGACACCGAAGACCCGCGTCTACCTGAGGACCGGTGAGGAGTGGTCGCTCGCGTCAGTGAAGAAGCCCTCTGCACTGGATCAAATGGGGATGCCGATAGTCTTCAAAATTGACGCGGGGGTCCCACTTCCCGACTCAGTGCCGATCAAGTACGTAGCGTCCGGTCAGAAGAAGGACGCGATGCCACATGCCCAGGTGCGATCAGGGCTTGAGATGCTCTTCGGCGCCTCTGGGATGATGTCTTCGCCCGAGAATTTCGAGGCAAACAAAGAGTCACTACGGTCGAGCCTCACGGCCAACTCGAGTGTGGCGGACACAGATATACGGAAGTTTGAGCTGGCGCGAACGCTCCTCCTCAATGTAGCTGGACTCAACCCGGATCTTTTCGAACATCTATCCGCCGCGATCGCGCAAGGTAAGAGCGGCTACGCGACCAGCATCGTCGACACGATCAACGCGGAGCTGTCGCACGCCCTGAATTTCAAACACTGGTGGCGGCAAGACCAGCACTTCGAACTCTTCGTGGAGCATCAGGAATTCCACCTCGACTTCATGATCCGGGACAGAACCGGTCGCACATACTCGTTCGACGAGCGAAGCGGCGGCCTGAAGTACTTCCTCAGCTACTTCGTGCAGTACCTCGCACACGTTGCGAAGACGGCAATCGAGTCGCCAGGAGCACGTCCCGAGATTCTCCTGATGGACGAACCTGACGCGTACCTGTCCTCCTCGGGTCAGCAGGACCTTCTTCGAATTTTCGAGGCGTTCGCGTTTCCCCAAGACCCAGCCGTGCCCGCTGTTCAGGTGGTCTACGTCACACACTCACCCTTCCTCATAGACAAGAACCACGCCGAGCGCTTGAGAGTCCTGGACAAAGGCCGTCACGACGAGGGCACACGAGTTGTCGCGAACGCGGCCCGTAATCATTACGAGCCGCTCCGCTCTGCTCTTGGTGAGCTCGTCGCAGAGACGACCTTCATGGGTGGCTGCAACCTCGTTCTGGAGGGCGCCTCTGATCAAGTCATGATTGCGGGCATGTCTAGCACCCTCCGACACGCAGGCACGCCGGAGACTCAGAACCTCGACCTCAACGACATCTCCCTCGTTCCTGCGGGCTCGGCGAGTCACGTGCCGTACATGGCATTCCTTGCGCGTGGCCGCGATGTCGACAAGCCCGCCGTGATCGTCCTTCTCGATAGCGACGAGGCGGGGAATCAGGCCGTCGCCAAACTGAAGAAGGGCGGCCCGAACGGCAAGCAGCTGGTCGATCCCCAGTTCGTTCGCCAGCTGAAGGACATCGCCGGCCTGCAGTCCGACAACCCGGACGGCGTGATTGGCATCGAAGACTTGGTTCCTCTCGACGTTGCATTGGACGCGGTCCGCAGCTACGTCGCGGAGTTCGTCACAGACGCGAACGTTGATGCCCTCAAGCTAGACGTGAAGTCGGTCTTCTCTTCGCCAGGGGGGACACTCGACCGCGTCCAAGCAGCGGTGCGATCTCATCTCTCGAATGACGACTTTCACCTCGACAAGATCGCATTCGCCCGACACGTAGTGGTCTCTGCGGGCTCCAAGAAGGTGCCGATCGCCGCAAGGGAGCGGCTCTCAGGCAACTTCTCGATATTGCTACGAGAACTCGCGGCAATGCAGCGTAAGGCACTTCGCGTCCAGTCGACGGAGCTGATCAAGGATCGTGTCAACCGGATCCGCGACCGCTTCGAGACCGACCATCCCGCCTCCGCCTCGCGCGAGGACGTACTACTGCTGATTGAAGAAGTCGACAGCCAACTCGACGACAGCGCCGAAGCCGATGAGGTACGAGCCGTCATGACCGGTTGGTTGCGCGAGTACTCACTCAACGAGGCCCCTCGCGAGCCCGTTGCTGACTACCCAAGCTTCCTCGAGGCGTTCGCGGCACTGCCGTACGCCGGCGTGGCCAAGGTTCAGACACCTTAAGGTTTTCGATCGCCGCCTCCGCCTTGTGGTTGAATCCCATCCGCGGTGGCCCGCAAAGGGATTGTCATACCCGCCCTCAGAGAATGCGTCTGACCCGAGCACCTGCTCCCCTCTTTGCCTCGCCAGTCTCGATTCCGTCAGGGCGACTGAGTGGAACCGCTCCTAATGGTTCTCGGCAGGTCAAAGTCTCTTCAAGTGCCGGGAAACTACTCGAACCACGGGGACCGCGGAATATCAACGCTTTCGCTGCTCCAGTAAATCGCGCGGTGTGCCCGAGACGGTCTAGATACCTTGCGGGAATGGGAGCGCACCAGAACAGAGCGTCAAAGTCTTGCCGGTATCAGATCTTAGGAAGCTCATCAAGGAGCACCAGGCGGACAAATCCAGGTACGCGCTCGCCCGTTGTTTCGGGATCTACCGCACGACTGCGCACCTTCATCGCGCGGGTGTCGAAACGCAGGAGTGCCGGCGTCGCGCCCCGGATGTGGTTGCGTGGGAGATCCCCGTGGGGCAGACCCCGCGATCTCAAGATCATCGCGTCATCTCGTCGCACCTGTATAGGCAGACAAGCGATCGACCCCGGCCATAAGACTGCGCCGCTACTCTCACTGGATGAGCAGTGACCAAGGCGTTGACGAGCGGTGGCGCAGGGCCGTCCAGCGGGCGCTGGTGTCCGATGTGAGCGCCGAAGACGCCGACGCACAACGAGCGAAGAAGATTGTCACCTCGGTCGAGGACTACATCTTCGACCCCACTAATCGCTCCGTTCCTTACAAGCCGTGGTTCCTCGGTGACATTGGCCCCACAGATCTCACCGAGGACGATATGCGGATCGTCGTCAATCTCGCCGACATGACCGACAGTTGGCGGCTGCGGGTCCGCTGCTTGGACCTGATCGCGCTACGGAGCGCGGGGCGCGCGCGAGCGGACGCAGCACTGACAATGCTGGAGAGCCTGCGAGAAGCTATAGCGGAACAGGGCTTCAAGCCGCGCGATATCGACCTCGTGACCCGCGCCCTGGAGCTGGGAGGCTTCGGTCCCGCGCATCGTGCGGTGGTGGAGCAGATTGAGGACCGGGTGGTAGAGCTCATCTTCGCTCCCCTCCCGGATCTGCACTACATCTCATTCAGTCGACGCTTACGTGAGGACAAACGCACCCACCGCCATGCGAAACGGCTAGCCTGCCAGTTCTCATTCGCCGCGCGAAGCAGCCGGTCCACCTTCGAGTTTGAGGAGGCAGCGGAATGGGCCGCCATCGCAGGAGATCGCGATCGTTCAGACGACCTGCTGCTCGATCTTGCATTGACGCTCCAGGAGGAAGCACGAGGGCACATCGCCGATGCTCGTGTCGACAGCGCTTTCTACGCGTCGGAACTTCTCCACCGTGCATACAGAAACTACCTACGGACCTCGATCCGAGCCCGCACCGTCCGGGCTCTCGAAGACCTCGGTAATAAACTCACTGCCGACATCCGCGGCGCCGGGAAGATCATGGTGTCCCACAGCACTCGTAGAAGCACCGTGCTCCCCGACCTGAGCCCCGCGCGGGATCACGTGCTCTCTCAGATCGCCAACGCCAGGGGCGACGATGCCCGCGCAATATTTCTTGGCCTTATGAACACCGACTACGCAGCAGAGCTCGCCGGCGCAGAGAACATCCGCAAGAATTTTGCGCTTCTCACCGACACACCCCGCCGGACCATCGAAAAGGACGGGCGGGTGAGCGCAGTCACCGGCGACACCAAGAAGGAAGTCTTCGGTGTTCCCTCACCTCTGTGGCATCAGATGATGCGCAGCCACGAATTTCGAGTCCACACCATGGTCCCCCAGCTTCTCCACCCGGTCTGGCGGCACCTCCACGAAACACAGCACTGGTCCCACTCGGACTTCGTCGACATCGCCTCCCAGAGCGACACGATTCCCAAAGACAGGACGACATCGGTTGGAACAGCACTGTTCTACGGGTTCACGGGCGACTTCTTCACCGCCTTCCAGCTCCTGATCCCGCAAACCGAGCACCTCGTCCGCGAACAGCTGAAGGCCATCGACGATCGAACCAGCCGCTACGCCGACGGAGTAGAAGACGAGACCAGCCTGCCTTCGCTTCTCAAATCCGGGAAGCTCGAACAGGTCTTCGGGGTCTCGTTGGCTTTCGAGCTTCGCGCTCTTTTCGGCGATGCAGGGGGTCCCAACCTTCGCCATCGCGTAGCCCATGGCCAGATTTCCGATGAAGAAGAGCGCTCTCCGTTTCCCTTTTATGTGTGGTGGCTGGTGTGGCGAATCGTTGCAATCCCTCCTAGCGACTGGGCGGATCCCGCGTCGGGCTGCGGTAGCAAATTGAGTGAGTAAGCTCACGCGGCGTCAGGTACGCGATACGCCCTTGGATGTGAGCGGGGGCGCTGGGAGATTCATTCCACCGGCTGCATGGCGTCCGTTTGGCAGCGGGCCAGGGAATTCGGCGCGCCGGCGAAGCGTTCGGGCAACCGCAGGCGCCAGACCGTTCTACTTCTCCCGAAAATCGAACGGGACAAACTGAGAGTCGTCGGGATGATGATAGATGTTGCTCGCTGCGTGGGCCGCCGTACACGCATTCATCGTCCTCTCGATTTCTATGGTCCCGAATGACCGATCGTCAAGAAACCCCGAGCGCGTTTTGTCTATGAGCGCGCCAAGGTCGTCGTCGATTGAGTAGCGGCCGTCGAACGGGTTCCGCATGACAAGACCGATTCTCCGAGTCATCGGGTACAGCACAAGCCGGGCGTCCCGGACACCAACGCCCATCCACGGACCGGCCTGCTCGTGAGCGACCAGCGATACGGGAGCGTCGCTGGTGATGAGTGCGCGGTCCGTGAACCGCACCAATGTCCACGGACGACACGCAAGGAACCCAGCGATCTCGCCGGTGGCCTCGCCCATCAATTCGATGTGGTCACGAGCTGTCTGCGGCAATCGGAAGCCACCGGGGTCAGTGATAGCAGACCACATCTCGTCGACATCTGCCCCGCTGAGTGGTCGCCCAACGATATCCGACGCCAACTCTCCAAACTTCTCTCGACCCAATTGGCCCGCCGCTTTGGAGAACAGCCCTCCCGCGGCCGACTCCATCTGCCGACGCCGCTCGGGTCCGCGCAACATCTGTAATGCGATGAACTCCGCGAGAGTGTCGCGGTCGGTGCGAGGTAGCGGCCAGTCACCCTCGTCGACGCGTTCGAACAGGAGCGCAGTCTCGGACTCGATACCCTCACCCAGTCGCCTCTCAAACACATCGGAGCCACTCGGATGGCCAGGTATCGAGTTCAGGTGGTTCTCGCCGCCTGTCTTCTCAACCAGCGAGGTGCGGCCCTTCCGTTCAGGTAGACGAATGGTCCTGATTCGCTCGTTTTCGTCCGCGAAGCCGCGAAGTACGAACTGTGGGTTGATGTGGTGATACTTCGCGACGCTCACTCCGACAACCTACTGCGAACCGGTGGCCGGGATCTCCCTCGCAAACGGGACACAGAACCGCCTGACTCATCCGCTTGGATGCTTCGGATATGGACCGACACCCCTTTGGGCAGCGTCAGAAAGAGCTTCTGAACCAGCAGGCTCGCCTGATGGAGCGCAGCAAGAAGCTCCTCGACGGTCACCTCGAGAGCACAATCCCGAGCCAGCTCTACCGGGATGAACAGGAACGCATCAACCGTGAGATGGCAGTCATCAGCGATCGACTCGACGCCCTGCAAACCGAGTTTCACGCGCTGGAACAGAATCTCGATGACGCGATGGCACTGATTGAGAATTGCTATGAGGCCTACGTGCGCGCCCCAAACTCTCTACGGCGCACCTTCAATCAGGCGTTCTTCAAACGCATCCTCATCACTCGCGACGAGGGAGCTGAGGGCGAGCTAGCTGAGCCGTTCGCCACGATCGTGACTGCGACCCAAAACACCAGCGGCGCCTCTCCTTACGGAGAAGCGCCGCGAACAAATGGCTCTTACAAGGTCACATGTTCTAAAGAGACCAATTTGGTGGACCTGAGGGGATTCGAACCCCTGACCTCCTCGATGCGAACGAGGCGCGCTACCAACTGCGCCACAGGCCCGGAAACCTCGACAACACTATCACGCAGAGCGGCGTGCCTCGAACTCGAGCGCACTCTCCGCTCGGGTCCCCGACGCCGCATTCCGACTCGGGCATACCGCCGGCTCTCCCTTACGGGGAGGGGTGGGCTCAGGCGCCGACCGCGCGCCGCTCGAGCAGCTGACGCACGTGGTCCTCGATCTCGCTGTCGTCGACGTAGCCCATCGACGCGTAGGGCGAAGCCGGAGCCGCGGCGGCCGCGGGGCGTGCCGTCTCGATCGGGGTGGGCGCCTGCTGCGCGGCGATCTCGCGAGCGGCTTCTTCGCGAGCGGCGGAGCGCAGCGCCTCGCGGGCGATCTGCTCGTCGACGACCGCGGCGGCGCGAGAACCGGCCGAGGCGACCAGCGGGCGCGGAAGCTCGCGCGGGGTCCAGGTGGGACGCGGTTCGGGAACGAGGGCGACGTCTTGCACCACGGCCGCGACGCGCGGGGCGGCGACCTCGAGGGGACGCATACCGGTGCGCGCGGCGACGACCGACACGCGACGCAGAAGGACGAGAGAGGCGAGCACCACCGCGGCGCCGGCGACGAGAAGCACGGGAACGGCGCCCGCGACGACCTGGATCGCCCCGACACCCGACGCGATCGCGCCGAGCAGGGCGACCATCGTCACCGAGAGACGGAAGCGACGGCGCGCACGGGCGCGACGGAATTCGGGGCGCGCGACGGCCGCGGCGCGCTCGGCGTTCGCCCGCTCGACCGCGGCGGGGCGTTCGGCGCGCGTGGTCTCGAGGGCCGCGGCGCGCTCGGCGCGGGCGACCTCGACGGCCGCGGCGCGTTCGGCGCGGGCCAGCTCGACGGCGGCGGCGCGCTGCTCTTTCACGACGTCGAGATCGCGGGCGTTCTCGAGGCGCGCCACCTCGAGGCGGGCTTTCGCGGCGGCCAGCTCGGTCTGCGCCTTGTGCGCCTGCACCTGACGAGCGAGCTTCTGCTGCTGGTGGGCGGTACGGGTGGTGAGCTCGAGGCGCACCTCACGCGGGGTCTCAGCCGTCTCGGCGAGAACCCGGAGCGCCTGATTCAGGCGCACCGCATTACGTTCGACGGCGGTGAAACGATGCCGGCTCTGCCATGAGGGCAAGAGATACACCAACCAGAGCGCGACGGCAACGAAGACGATCACGCCGCCGCTCAGTACCTGCCCACCCATGGCTCAACGGTAGGTCACCGAGAGATCACACCTCGGCATCCTCCCGCGTGTCGCGCCGAGAGTTTCGCCGATCAGGCGCACAAAGAGCGAACGGACCCGGTCACAGCCGATCGGCCGGCGGAATGCGCGCCGCATCGGGCGGCACCTGACCGCGCGTCCACCGGTCGAGCACGCCGTGCGGCACCTCTTCACGCACGAGCGCGAAGGCGTAGTGGTCGCGCCAGTCGCCGTCGATATGGATGTACCGGCGGCGGAGTCCCTCGTATCGGAAGCCCAGCTTCTCGACCACGCGCAGACTCGCGTGATTCTCGGGGCGGATGCAGATCTCGACGCGGTGCAGATTGAGCTCGGTGAAACACACGTCGGTGGCCATGGCCACGCTCACGGTGGTGATGTTGCGCCCCGCGTACTCCTCGGCGACCCAGTACCCGATCGTCGCCGAGGCGAGCGACCCACGCGACACCCCCCACACGTTCAGCTGCCCGGCGACCTCGTCGTCCCACGCCATCACGAAGGGGACGCCGAGGCCGTCACGGTACTGCTGCAGAAGACGACGGATGCCGAGGCGCATGTCGAACGAGACCGGCCCGTCGGGGCTGGTCGCCTCCCACCGGCGCAACCACGAGCGGTTGTCGATCAGCTGCTGCTGGAGGACCCGCGCATCACGGTTGCGGATGAGACGGATCGAGACCTCGTCGTGCCGTCTCGGAACCGACAGATCCATGGCTTCTCGCCGGGTCAGAGACCCGCTGCGAACTCCTTGAACCAGGGGCGCAGGGCCGGGCCGAGGTCGTCGCGGTCGGCGGCGAGCTGCACGATGGCCTTGATGTAGTCGACGCGGTCGCCGGTGTCGTAACGGCGGCCACGGAAGACGACGCCGTACACGCCGCCGCCGTCACCGCCACCGGTGGCGAGCTCCTCGAGCGCGTCGGTCAGCTGGATCTCGCCGCCCTTGCCGGGCTCGGTGTGCTCGAGGATGCCGAACACGTCGGGGCCGAGCACGTAGCGACCGATGATCGCGAGGTTCGAGGGGGCGTCCTCGGCCTTGGGCTTCTCGACGAGCTGGGTGACCTTGACCACGCCCTCGTCGTCGGTGGCCTCGACGGCGGCGACGCCGTAGAGGTGGATGTGCTCGGGGTCGACCTCCATCAGGGCGATGATGGTGGCGTTGCGCTTGTCGTACTCCTGCATCATCGTGGTGAGCAGGGGGTCGCGCTCGTCGATGAGGTCGTCGCCCAGCAGGACGGCGAAGGGGTGGTCCCCCACGTGGGCGCGCGCACGCAGCACGGCGTGGCCGAGGCCCTTCGGCTCACCCTGGCGCACCATGTGCACGTCGGCGAGGTCGGAGGAGTGCTCGACCTTGGCGAGCTTGTCGCTGTCGCCCTTCTCGCGCAGCTTGGCCTCGAGCTCGGGCATCGAGTCGAAGTGGTTGGCGATGTTGTTCTTGTTGCGGCCGATGATGATGAGGACATCGTCGATCCCGGCCGCGGTGGCCTCTTCGACGACGTACTGAATGGCCGGTTTGTCGACGACCGGAAGCATCTCCTTCGGCATCGCCTTGGTGGCGGGGAGGAAGCGCGTACCGAGTCCAGCGGCCGGAATCACGGCCTTGAAGGGCTTATGAGGCATGGGCATACCCTACCGGGGTCTGCGGACACCGCCGGTAGGACGCTCGCACGTAGACTGACCGCATGCCGGATCGCATCGAGCAGGCCAAGCGCGCACTGCGCGCCGACCTGCGCGAACGCCGCCAGGGCATCTCCGCTCACGCACGCGAAGAGGCCGAGGCCGGGATCACCCGTCAGCTCGACGAGCTCGTGGCCCGCCTCGGCGCGCGCAGCATCTCGTGCTTCCTGTCGACGCCCACCGAACCCGGCACCCACGCCTTCGTCGCCGGCGCCGTGGCGCGCGGCATCCGGGTGCTCCTTCCCCTCACACGCGAAGACGGTCTGCTCGATTGGACCATCGCCACACCCGACGCCGAGATCGCCGAGGGCCTGTTCGGTCTTCCCGAACCCGTCGGCGAGGTTCTGGGTCCCATCGCCGTCAACGACGTCGACCTGCTCATCATCCCGGCCGCCGCGGTCGACGCGCACGGAATGCGCCTGGGATGGGGGCGCGGATACTTCGACAAGACCCTCGGTTCGATGGAGAAGTGCCCGCCGGTCTACGCGGTCATCTTCGACTCCGAACTCATCGACGACGTACCGCGCGACGTGCACGACCAGCCCGTCACGGGCGTGGTCACCCCCACGCGCACGCTGCCGCTCGCCGCACACACCGCCTGATCACCCGAAGGAACAGCACGATGCCCACCTACGCCTACGCCTGCAAGCAGTGCGGTCACCGTTTCGAGACCGTGCAGTCCTTCTCGGATGCCGCCCTCACCGAATGCCCCGAGTGCGGCGGCGAGGTGCGCAAGCAGTACGGCTCCATCGGCGTCACCTTCAACGGCTCGGGCTTCTACCGCACCGACTCCCGCAACTCGTCATCGAGCAGCTCGTCGTCGAGCGGCTCGTCGTCCAGTGGATCGTCGTCCGGCGCAAGCGCTGGCGGCACGTCGAGTTCTTCGACATCATCGAAGGCGCAATCGAAGCCGTCCGCCCCGTCCTCGGCATCCTGAATCCGAGTCGGCGCGGCCAGAGGGGAACCAGCGCATGATCAAGGGATTCAAGGAGTTCATTCTCCGCGGAAACGTCATCGACCTCGCCGTCGCCGTCGTCATCGGTGCGGCCTTCACGGCGGTCGTCAACGCGATCGTCGCGTCGCTCATCAATCCGCTGGTCCAGGTGTTCTACCAGCCGAACGACAACGGCGAGTTCGGACCGTCGATCACGGGCATCTACGGCCAGCAGGTGGTGTTCCCCCTCGGCGGCCTGCTGACGGCGATCATCAGCTTCCTCGCCGTGGCACTGGTGGTGTACTTCGTCTTCGTCTACCCCATGAACCACTGGAAGGCCCGCGCCGCGGCGCGCGCCGGTGCGGCCGACGCGGCCTCGGACGAGCCCAAGCTGCCCACCGAGCAGGAGCTGCTCGTTCAGATCCGCGACCTGCTGGAGCGCCAGAACAGCACGCGGTGACCGCAACTCTGCGATAGCCGCGCACCGCGCCGTGAGACCCCACCGAGGGACTTCCGGCGCGGTGCGCGTCTCGGCAGGGGCCGGGCCCATTCAGTAGTGCGGGGGAACGTCGCGCAGCATGCGCTCGTCGTTGGGACCGGATGCCACGGGCCCGGCCGACGCGCCCCGCGCGGGGTCGTCGGCGGGCGTGGGTTCTGCGGTCGTTCCGGGTGCCGGCATGAGCCGGGCGCGGCGCGACCCGCGCACGCGCACCACGGGCTGCCGAACGGCGTGCGGGGTGGGCGTCCCGGACGCGGGAGCGACGTCGACGGCGACCGGTTCCACCGACCCGTCCGCGGTCTCGATCGATGCCGACGAGTCGTCCGATCCGACGAGGGGGCCAGGCCCGGCGGCATCCGGGGTCGTACTCATCGCCGGCTCAACCGGGAAGATCGAGTGGCTCGGTGGTCGTGTCGGGTGCGGCGGCGTCTGCGGGGGCGGCCCCCAGCAGCTCGGCGATGCGCGACGCCACACCGGCGGGGTCGCTGTACAGGTCGAACGCGTGCACGCGCACGTAATGCCAGCCCAGGCGTCGCAGGATCTGCGGGCGCAGACGCAGTGTCTCGCGCAGGGACTCCCCGATCGTCTCGGGATCGCTCTCGGCGACGACGGCCTTGCCCTGATATCGCGCCACGAGCGGCAGGAGTCCGTGGTAGTCGACGTCGACCTCGACACCGAAGCGGCGGAGTTCGCGCGCGAGGGCCCGCGTGAGCGGGTCGGCGAGGTCTTCGAGCCGGCTCTCGCGACCACGCGCCGCGAGGTTGCCGAGAATGCCCATGAGCGTCGCCGCCCCGTGCTCGAGGCGTCCGTCATCGAACGACGACGGGCGGATCGACGACACGATCACCATTGAACGCCGCGCGCGCGTCATGCCGACCGTGAGCAGACGCTCGCCGTCGGGGGTCGACAGGTCGCCGAAATCGCTCAGCACGCGACCGTGACGGGTCAGGCCGAAGCCCAGCGAGAAGATCACGCGGTCGCGACTCTCGGCCACCGACTCTTCGAGGGTCAGCACCGAGAAGGGCTCTGCGGCGTCGCGCGAGACGAACTCGGCGACGTCGGAGCGACCGGCCAGAGCGGCCACCACCGACGCGCGCACGCGCTCGGCGTGCGTGCGGCTGGCCGTGACGACCATGAGCGACTCGGACGCGCGGTTGACGGCGTGCTCGACCACGAGGGTCACCACGCGGGCGACCTCGGCATCGGGGCTCTCGACGGCACCACTGATGGGGTCGGGGGCGCCGACACCGCCCTCGACGTAGTCGACGCTGAGGCTTCCGCGGCCGAGATACGAACCGGCCCAGGGCAGCGACACGATCTCGCCGCCGTAGAACGCGTCGTTCACCAACTGCGAGAGGTCTTCGCCGCCCGCGCGGTAGCTGCGCGTGAGGGTCTCGACGGGGAAGAGCTCGGCGATGCGCTCGAAGATCGAGATCTCATCGAACGGCACCTCGTCGGCCTCCTCGGTGGCGGGAGCCACCGACGCGCTGACGCGGAACGGCGTGGGCTTCTGCACCACGGGGTCGCCGAAGAGCACGACCTGGCGCGCCCGGCGCAGGGCCGGCGTGGCCTCGGTGAGGCAGAGTGCGGCGGCATCCGCCACGATCACGACGTCGAACGCGAGGTCCCACGGCACGTCGGGCACCTCGTACGGCGACGCCAGCCACACCGGCGCGAGCGTGCGCAGCAGGGTGGGAGCGGCATCCGAGATCTCTTGAGCGGTGTGCAGACCGTCTTTCAGCGAACGCTTCAGCGCGGCGGCCTCGTCGGCGTGATCGACGATGCCGATGCGCCACTGCGTGGCGAGCTGGGCGGCCAGGAGCGGACCGGCGGCGGCGGCGTGCGCCTCGTCGACCAGGCGGAAGTCGCGCTCGAGGCGGTCGACGACGCTCGTATTCGCCCCCAGCAGCGCGCGATCGGTACGCAGGAGGTGCTCGAGCGCCGACTGCCACCAGGCGAATTCGAGTTCGGCGCCCACGCGCTCCTCGGGAACATGGCGCACCGACAGCTCGACGAGCAGCTGCTCCAGGCCCAGACGGGCCAGCTCGGAGCGCAGCTGTGCGCGCTCGACGAGGTTGTCGAAGAAGGTGGACTCGGCCGCGAGGCCCGCCAGCGTCCGCACGAGACGCTGCACCGGCAGGGTCGCGAGGCGGTCGGAACCTTGACGGCCGAGGATCTGGTCGAGCTCGCCGAGCAGAGCGTCGGTGCGCTGCCAGGCGACGTGCACGTCGGCCAGGCCCAGCGGCACCTCGGGGGTGACGCCCGCTTCGACGACGCGCTGCCACTCGGTGCGCTGCTGCTGGATGCGCACGAGCGCCTCGTACATGTCGGTGACGTGCACCCCGGGGCGCACGTACTCCTTCGACAGGCGCTTGAGCCGACGGCGGTTCGGTCCGCTCATGGCCGAGGCGTCACGGCGCGGCGAGTGCGCGTCGATGAGCTCGCCGAGGGGGCGCTCGAACACGCTGGGGCTGAAGCGGTCGAGCGACTCGCGGATGCCGTGCAGCAGCTTGAGGTAGGCGCCGAGCTCGGAGACCGTCTGGAACGGCCGCATGCGCGTCTGGGCGATGAGTTCGTAGCCGCGCTCCAGCAGACGGGGAACGTCCTGCGCGTGGAGCTTGCCGGCCAGCTCGTGCGCGGCGCGCGCGTCTTCGGTACGCGTGAAACTCACGCCGTACCAGGGCGAATCGTCGGGACCGAAGCGGAACTCACCCAGGCGGGCGGCCATCGCGAGGGCACGCGCGGCGGCGTCGCGACGACCGGCGAGACGCTCGAGCGTCGTGAGGTCGAAACGCGCCTCGGTCGAGGGCGCCGGGGACTGGGATGCCAGCGAGGTGAGCGCGCGCAGCACATCGAGCGCCGAGACGCCCAGCGCCAGGTGCGGCTCGGTCACGGCCGAGCGGTAGTCGCGCAGCACCGTGCGAAGGCGCACGAGGGCGTCGTCGATCTCGGCGACCTTGGGCTGCTCGGCCTTCTCGTTGCGACCGATCGCGCGGATGAGATCGCGGCGTACGTGGTGGGGTGAGACGGCGAGACCGGCCAGGCCGACACCGGCGAGGCGGTGACGGATGCCGTCGAGGGTCGAGCGCCGAGCGCTCACCACGAGCACGCGCTTGTTGTCGTGCACGAGCTGCCCGATGGCGTTGATGACGGTCTGCGTGCCGCCGGTGCCCGGCAGCGTGTGCACCGCGAGCGAGTGCCCCGCGGCGATGCGCGCGAGCACGCGCTCCTGCTCGGCGTCGGCGTCGAGCAGCAGGGTGTCGGCCGCGGGGGTGCGCTCGTCGGGGCTGACGATCACCGGCTCGTCGCGGCGGACGGTGACGCGGGCCCGGTCGTCGGGGTGACCGGCGAGCGCGTTCAGCAGGGTGTCGTCGAGCTGCTGCGTGTCGCGCACCATGCCCGAGCTGACATCGGCGAACGACGAGATCACCAGGCGCGGGTGGACGACGAAGGTGGGCACGTGCGTGGTGAGCCGGCGGATGTGGTCGATGACCGGCTGCGGCTTGAACACGCCCTGGTCGTACGCGAGCCCGGCGAGGGCCGCGCTGTCGATCTGGATGCCGAGGTGCGTGCGGAAGGCGCGCGCGAGCTCGGGGTTCATCACGAAGGCGCCGTGGAGCTTGAGCTCGAAGTCGCCGTGGTGACGACGGATGGCGAGCGGACGCAGCAGCACGGGGGCCGACCACTCCACTCCCCCGATCTTCCAGGCGGCGAGACCGACGGCCAGGTGGACGGGCTCGAGGCCGCGGGCGGTGCGCAGCTCGACGTTCTTGGCGGTGATGCGCTCCGCGGCCATGCGGGCGGTGCGCAGCGCCACCTCGTCGCGGAAGAGGTTCGAGAGCATGGTGGCGCGCCCGGTGATGAACTGCGGGAGCGAACCGGGGTGCGCCTTGGTGATGTCGATGCCCGCGTCGAGCGCGTCGTCGAAGCGCAGCAGAGTCGAACGCCCACCCAGGGCGGCAGCTTCCGCGCGGATGCGATCGCGTTCCGGGTCGGCGACGTGCCGCACCACGATCCCGGGCTCCGACAGCCGCAGCTCCGCCGGGTCGACGGTCGCTGCCGGACCGTCTTCGTCGGCACCGATCACGGTACCCTCCTCAGCTCGCCACACACCTGCCAGACTAAGCCGGGCATCCGAGGATCTCCTGTAGTGGGGCCGAGTTTCGCCGTAATCGGCGACACGCCGCACCACCGGCGGTTCCTCCCCAGGTGGCGACGTGGCGGCGGCGTCCACCATTCGCGGGAACGCCGCTGCACCGCCACCTCCGCCTCGTGAAGATGGGCGCATGAACACAGTCACCAGCACCGAGTACGACGGTCCGATCGGTCCCGTCCTCCTGACGTTCGTCGACGACGCCCTCGTGCGACTCGACGTGGCGCACGGCGGCATCGAGCGGGCCCGAGCCGACATCTCCCAGAGACTGGGCGTGGTGCCCGACCCCGATCCCGGCCCCGGCGCCGACCTCGTCGCTCAACTCGACGAGTACTTCGACGGGCGCCGTCGGGAGTTCGACGTCGACCTCGACTGGCGTTTCGTGCGCGGCTTCACGCGGGCCGCGCTCGAGGCGACGCGCGAGATCCCCTACGGCGAGGTCGCCGCCTACGGCGAGGTGGCGATGATGGCCGGCGTCGCCCGCGCCGCGCGTGCGGTGGGTACCGCCTGCGCGGCGAGCCCGTTCTCGATCGTGGTCCCGGTGCATCGCGTGGTGCGCGCCGACGGCTCGATCGGCGAGTACGGCGGTCACCCCGAGGTGAAGCAATACCTGCTCTCGCTCGAGAGCGCGGCGGTGGCCTCGGAGTCGTTGAGCGAACCCGTCTGACGACGGACGCGACGACGCCCGGCCCGCCGGAGCGGAACCGGGCGTCGAAGCGGTCAGTGGTCGGAGGCCTTCTCGGCCCCGAAACCGGTGAGCGAACGCACCTCCATCTCGGCGGCCTTGCCTCGATCCTCGGCCGTGCGCGAAGTGACCGAGCCGAGCCACCCCAGGAAGAACCCGAGCGGGATCGAGACGACACCCGGGTTGTTCAGCGGCCAGATCGCCACCCCGGTGTTCGCGAACACGCTGGTGGGCCCACCCCAGAACACCGGCGAGAGGAAGATCAACAGCAGAGCCGATGCCAGACCGCCGTACATGCTCCACACGGCGCCGCGCGTGGTGAAGCGACGCCAGAAGAGCGAGAACAGGATCGTGGGCAGGTTGGCCGAGGCGGCGACGGCGAAAGCGAGCGCCACCAGGAACGCCACGTTCTGCCCCTGCACGCCGATGCCGCCGACGATCGCCAGCACGCCGATGACGATCACCGTGCGCCGGGCCACCTTGACCTCGCCGTCGGGCGGCACGTCGCCCTTCTTCACGACGTTGGCGTAGATGTCGTGCGCGAACGAGGCCGCCGCGGTGATCGTGAGACCGGCCACGACCGCGAGGATGGTCGCGAACGCCACCGCCGAGATGAAGCCCAGCAGCAGCGGTCCGCCCAGCGCCAGAGCGAGCAGCGGTGCCGCAGCGTTCACGCCGCCGGGAGCGGCGAGGATCGCCTCGGAGCCCACGAGCGCGCCCGCGCCGTACCCCAGGACCAGCGTGAGGAGGTAGAACATCCCGATCAGCCAGATGGCCCACACCACCGAACGACGCGCCTCTTTGGCGGTCGGCACGGTGTAGAAGCGCATGAGCACGTGCGGAAGCCCCGCGGTGCCCAGCACGAGGGCGAGGGCGAGCGAGATGAAGTCCCACGGGTTCGCGCCGTACTGCAGGCCGGGTCCGAGGATCGCCTCCCCCTTGGGCGAGGCGGCCACCGCGCTTTCGAGCAGGGTGTTCAGGCTGAAGCCGTTGATCGCGAGTACCCAGATCGTCATGACCAGCGCCCCGCCGATGAGCAGGAACGCCTTCACGATCTGCACCCACGTGGTGCCCTTCATGCCGCCGATGAGCACGTAGACGATCATGAGCAGGCCGACGACCGCGACGACGATCGACTGCCCGACGCGCTCGGTGATGCCGAGCAGCAGCGAGACCAGACCACCGGCGCCCGCCATCTGGGCCAGCAGGTAGAAGAAGCAGACCGCGAGGGTGGTGAGGGCCGCGGCCATGCGGACGGGGCGCTCCTTGAGGCGGAACGACAGCACGTCGGCCATCGTGAACTTGCCGGTGTTGCGCATGAGCTCGGCCACCAGCAGCAGCGCGACCAACCACGCGACGAGGAAGCCGATCGAGTAGAGGAAGCCGTCGTAGCCGTTGATGGCGATCGCGCCCACGATGCCGAGGAACGACGCCGCCGACAGGTAGTCGCCGGCGATGGCGAAGCCGTTCTGCGGGCCGGTGAACGAGCGGCCGGCCGCGTAGTAGTCGGCCGCGGTCTTGCTGTTGCGGCTGGCCCGGATGACGATGAACAGCGTCACGGCGACGAACGCGCCGAAGATCGAGATGTTCAGGACCGGGTTGTTCTCCACGGTGTCGACCGCGGCGGTGACGGTGGCGACGACGTCGTTCACGACTCCCCCCGTTCCGTGCGCTCGAGCTCAGCGCGCAGGGCCTCGGCGCGCGGGTCGAGCCGACGGTTGGCGTAGGCGACGTAGCCCATCGTGATGGCGAACGTCGTGACGAACTGTCCCAGCCCGAGCACGAGTCCGACCGTGATCGCCCCCGACACCGGCTGCGCCATGAACGCCGGAGCGAACGACGACAGCAGGACGTAGGCGAAGTACCAGACGAGGAACGCCACCGCGAGAGGGAACACGAAGCGGCGTTGACGCCTCTTCAGGTCCTGGAACGGTGCCGATTCTTCGACCGCGATGTAGTCGACTCCGCCCCCGGGGGCAGGGTCGATCCTTCTGTCCGTCATGTGGCCTCCTTGCCTCATGGGACCGGCGCAGCGTTGCGCCGATGGGGGATACGACCGGGGTCGTGGAAACGCTCCCGGTGATACTGTCGACGCTACGAAACGCGGCGACGAAGCCGTCACCCCCGGAAGTAGGTAGTGCGTGAAAGCACCGTCCCCTCTTCGAGACGATGCGACGCTCGTGTCGCATGCCGTGGCCGAACTCGCCCGGCGCACCCACTTCCCCGTCGCCTTCGGCGGGCTCGAGCACGACGGCGCCGTGCACGTCTCGACCATCGTCGGAGCCCGCACGCGCAGCATCGAGGGCCTCGTGGTCCACGCGTCCCGCGGCCTCGGCGGACGCGCCCTCGTCGAGCGTCGGCCACGCATGACCCTCGACTACCGCACGTCGCGGACGATCACGCACGACTACGACCGCGCCATCCTCGGCGAGGGCATCGCCACCCTGTTCGCCGTCCCCGTGCTGGTCGGCGGCACCGCGCGCGGGGTGCTCTACTGCGGATCATGGGCCCAGTCGCAGGTCGGCGAGGTCGAGGCGCGGCCCGCGTTCGACGTCGCCGGCGAGCTCGGAACCGAACTGCGCGTGCGCGCCGAGGTCGAACGTCGCCTCGCCACCTCCCCCGCCTCCGAGAGCGGCCTCAGCACGGGCGCGCGCGAAGAGATCCGCGAGAGCTACGCGCAACTGCGGAGCATCGCGGCGACCGTCGGCGACGATGACGTGCGCCGGCGCCTCGAAGACCTCGAGGCACGCTTGGCCGCCCTGACCGGCGACGCTCCCGCGAGATGCGAAGACCCCGACGTGCATCTCTCGCCCCGCGAGATCGACGTGCTCGCGTGCGCGGCCGTGGGCTCGACGAACAGCGAGATCGCCGCCTCTCTGCAGCTCCGCGAGACCACCGTGAAGTCGTACCTCGCCTCGGCGATGTCGAAGCTCGACGCCTCGACGCGCCACGCCGCCGTCACCCGCGCGCGGCGCGCGGGGCTGCTCCCCTGACCCCCGGCGGCCCGGTGGGAATTGCCTGGAAATGACTTCGCCAGGTTGAGGACGCCGTCGATTCTCGGCATCGTGGCTGGCTCCTGTCGTCGACAAAGAAGGAGAGTCACCCATGCTGACACTCACCGATGAGGCCACGACCGCCGTCAAGACCATCACCGCCCAGTTCCCGGACGCGCCGCAGGGTGGCGTCCGCATCGAGGGCGCGGGATCCCCCGAGTCGCAGTTCGCGCTGTCGGTGGTCGACGCCCCCGAAGCGAACGACGCCGTGGTCGAGAACGCCGGAGCGCGCGTCTTCCTCGACGCCGACGCCGCAGCCGTCCTCGACGACCGCGTGCTCGACGCGCAGATCGACCCGCAGGGCTCGGTGCAGTTCGCGGTGACCACCGCCGCCTGACGTCCTGCCCCGCGATCGATGCCCCGGCCGCGTGCCGGGGCATCGTCGTGTGCGCGCGGGCGCGGCCGGAATCAGCCCCGGAAGACCACGACCTCATCGGTCTGCTCGTCGTATACGAACTGCAGCGCCGTGTCCGCCGGGTACTCGGTGCGCTCCCGCTCGGGTGCGTCGTCGAAGAGGCGGATGGTGGTCGCCGCGGGGAACGTGCCGGCGGCGCAGGCCTGGGGAACGTACTGGCCGTCGTACGAGAACGCCCCGCCCCCTTCGACCGTGAGCAGGTCGGGCTGGTACACCGTGATGCAGGCCACGCCGCGGCCGTCGGTGCGAGCCGGGTCGGCGACGACGACGCGGAAGCCCTGGAACTCGGTGTACGCCACGGTCCCCCCGGGGGCTCCCGCCGTGAAGAAGTCCGGCGTGACGTACGACGGGTCAGGGCTCAGGCGGGCCACCTGGACGGCATCGGCCTGCAGGGGGTGCGTCTGCACCCGCTGCACCAGCACGAGCGCCACCACCGCCACGACGATCACGAGGGCGCTGACGATCGCCAGGAGAATCGTCGACCGACTCGGGCGCGACCACGTGATCCGGCGGGCGCCCGACGAGTCGGCGTCGGACGGCGCCGCCTCGGCGACGTCGTCGGTCGAGGCGCCCCCGCCCTCATCGGTCTCGGCAGAGGAAGTGTCGGCGGGTTCGGCGGCGCGCCGCTCGAGCTCCGCGAGCCGCGCGAGCGCCACCGGGTCGGAGGCGATGTCCGCCGTCGGCGAGTACGCGCGGCGGCGCAGGCGGGCGAGTTCGTCGTCTTCATCGGTCGACATGAGCCGATTCAATCAATCCCGGCGTGCAGCGACGTGCTGCGCATCGCGTCCGGCCGAGAAACGCACCGCGATCACCGCTCCCCCTCACGGTGCGTCGCCCAGCGATAGCCCCTCGCACGGTGACCTCGTCGGTCGCCGTCGGATCAGTGGCCGACGAATTCCGGCGCACGCTTCTCTCGGAACGCCGCGAAACCCTCGCGATAATCGTCCGTTCGAGCGAGGGAGGCCTGCGCGCGGTTCTCGAGCGCCAGGGCCTCCCACAGTCCCCGTCGCTCATCGCGGATCGCGGTCACGATCCGCTTGCTGGCGAGGAACGCCGCCGTCGGCCCCCTCGCCGCGCGACGGGCGGCGAGGGCGACGGCATCCTGGATCTCGGATGCCGGGACCACCCGCGAGAAGAGTCCCGCGCGCACGGCCTCATCGCCGGTCAGCAGGCGGCCCGTGTAGATGAGGTCGAGCGTGGCGTGGGTGCCGAGACGCTCGACGAAGAGCGCGTGGCCCCCCGAGTCGAGGGTCGCGCCCAGGGCGGCGAAAGGAGAGCCGATCTTGGCGTCGTCGGCGACGAACACGACATCGGTCGCGATGAGCAGGCCCAGGCCCACGCCGAGGCACGCCCCGTGGGCGGCGGCGAACGTGGGCGCCGGGAAAGACGCCATGCGCTGCAGCAGCGGTGCGAGCGTGTCGTCGAGGTACCCCGCCACGTCGTCGGTCGCCGGGTCGACGCCGGCGATGTCGCGGCCGGCGCAGAACGCGGGGCCCTCCCCGCGCAGCAGCACGGCGCGCGCACCGTCGGCCTCGGCGCGGTCGTAGGCCGCGGCGAGCGCACGCAGGTCGTCGATGCCGAGCGCGTTGCGTCGCGACGGCGCGTTCAGGGTGATGGTGGTCACACCATCGGCGAAGACGTCGTCGATCACGGCATCCCTCTCATCCGTCGTAGTCGACGCGCACGGTGTCGGACGTCGGGTGCGACTGGCACGTCAGCACGTACCCGCGCTCGATCTCGTCGGGTTCGAGCGCGTAGTTCTCGGTCATCGACACGGCTCCCTCGACCACCCGCGCACGGCACGTGCCGCAGACGCCCCCCGCGCAGGCGAAGGGCACGTCGGGGCGCACGCGCAGGGCTGCCGCGAGGATCGTCTCGTTCGCCGAGACCGGACTGTCGACGTGGGCGGACTGCCCGTCGAGCGTGAAATCGATCGAGCGCACCGGCTCGTCGGCGCGGACGCGCACGGGGCGCGCTCCCCCGGTCTGCGCCGGGGCGTCGCCGTCACCCGCGGTGAACAGCTCGAAGCGCACGCGCTCGCGCAGCACTCCCACCTCGGCGAGGGTCTCGCGGCAGAGTTCCACGAGCGCGAAGGGTCCGCAGAGGAACCACTCGTCGACGGCGGCGGGGTCGATGAGCCGCGACAGGATGAGGCGCAGGCGCTCTTCGTCGATGCGCCCCGAGAAGACCGGAGCGGCACGCTGCTCGCGCGAGAGCACGTGGTGCAGCGTGAGGCGGGCCGGGTAGCGGTCTTTCAGGTCGGCCAGCTCGTCGACGAACATGACGTCGGTCGAGGAGCGGTTGGCATAGACGATCGTCATGCGGGCGTCGGCGGAGCGCTCGAGCACATCGGCGGCGAGCGCCATGATCGGCGTGATGCCGGAGCCGGCGGCGATCGCGACGACGTGGCCCGTGGCGACGGAGGCCTTCGAGACGAACGTGCCCTGCGGGCTCATCACCTCGACCTCATCTCCCGGGCGCAGCCCCTCGTGCGCCCAGCTCGAGAAGCGGCCGTCGGGGTCGCGCTTGATGCCCACGCTGACGGCGCCCCGGGTCGGCGGACGGCACAGCGAGTACGAGCGACGCAGTTCCTCTCCCTCGACCGTGGCGCGCAGGGCCACGTACTGCCCGGGCGCGTAGTCGAAGGCATCGACGAGATCGTCGGGGACGGCGAAGGTCACCTCGATCGCAGTGGGGGTGAGGGGCCGCACATCGGCGACACGCAGCGTGTGGAACCGGGCGCGCGCACGGGGACCCGTTGCCGGCCCGCGCGTCGCGGCCGGGGTCGTGGCATCCGTCATCGTCATCAGAGCGCCTTGAAGTGGTCGAAGGGTTCGAGGCAGGCGCGGCACTCCCAGAGCGCTTTGCACGAGGTGGAGCCGAATCGCGAGAGTTCGCGGGTGTCGAGCGAGCCGCACTGCGGGCACGCCACGCTCAGTCGCAGGCGGATGGGACCCGCGGGCGCCCTCCCCGACGGCGGGGCGATGCCGTAGGCGGTGAGCTTGCGTCGGCCCTCGTCGCTCATCCAGTCGGTCGTCCACGCGGGGCTCAGCGTCGTCTTCACGATCGTGCGGTCGAAACCGGCCGAGGTGAGCGCGAGCACGATGTCGTCGCGGATCGCGTCGACCGCGGGGCATCCCGAGTAGGTGGGGGTGATCGTCACGGTGACCGTGTCGCCGTCGACCCGCACGTCTCGGAGCACGCCGAGGTCGTCGATGGTGAGCACGGGCACCTCGGGGTCGACGACGGCGGCGGCCACGGCGCGGGCGTGCTCGACGCTCACCACGTCGCTCCCGGGTGCCTGCGGGCGAGCACCTGCATCTCGGCGATCAGCGGTCCGAAGGCGGGGTGATGGATGCCACGGCGCCCACCCGCCGACGAACCCGGAACCGCGGGGACGGGCACGTCTTCGTCGGCGAGCACGGTGGCGAGCACCGCGTCGACACGGCCCCGCAGACTCGAGGGACGCACGGCGACACCGGCGAGCCGGTCGTGCAGCGGCTCGTCGCGGAACAGCTCGTCGAGGTACGGCCAGGTGTCGTCGAGGGCGACCAGGAACCGCCGCCGCGACTCCTCGGTTCCGCCGGCGAGTCGCAGCATCCACTGCACGGCGTGATCGCGGTGGTAGTCGACTTCTTTCTCGGCCTTGGCGGCGACGGCGGCGAGCACCGGATCGGTGGATGCCGTGAGGTCGCGGTACAGCTCGAGAAGGTACGTCGACGCGAGCAGTTGCCGGGCGATCGTGTGCGCGAAGTCGCCGTTCGGCAGCTCGAACAGCCACATCGAGCGGAACTCCGCCTCGTCGCGCCCGTAGGCGAGATCGTCTTCGCTGCGGCCGTCGTAGCTGCCGGCGTAGCGCAGCAGGGAGCGCGCGTGACCGAGCAGGTCGAGGGCGATGTTGCCGAGCGCGACATCTTCTTCGATCTCGGGGGCGCGCGCGATCCAGCCGCAGAGGTTCTGCGCGAGGATCAGGGCGTCGTCGGCGAGACCGAGCGCGTAGGCGGCGACGTCGGGGTCGGTGGCGCGGTCGTCTCCGCCGGCCAGTTCGGCGGCGAGCTCGCGGGCATCGAGCGAGACGTCGCCGTGCGGGTCATCGCCGTGCGGGTCAGCGCCGTGCGGGTCAACGCCGTGCGGGCCGTCGCCGTGTCCCGCGTCGGTGACGTCGATGAACTCATCCGCCGATGCCCGCGACCCATCCGTCGTCGTCCTCACAGGTGCGGCACCCCCTCGGACGCGGTGTAGTACACCGCGTGCCGGTAGTTCTTGCCCGCCGGCGACTCGAAGAACGCGCCCTTGGCTCCCGGATCGCTCGTGGTCACGGCATCCGAGGGCACGACCCAGACCGACACGCCCTCACCGCGACGCGTGTAGAGGTCGCGGGCGTTGCGGACGGCGAGTTCGGCGTCGGGCGCATGCAGCGAGCCCACGTGCACGTGGCTGAGGCCGCGGTTGGCGCGCACGAAGACCTCCCACAGGGGCCAGGTCTCGGCGGGGCTCCCCCCGGGAGTCGCCATCAGGCGGCCGCCTTCGCGCTCTTCTTCGCGGCGTACGCGGCGGCGGCTTCGCGCACCCACGCGCCCTCGTCGTGCGCGTCGCGACGGTGCTGACGCCGCGTGGTGTTCAGGGGGCCCCGGCCGGCGAGCACCTCGTGGAACTCGCTCCAGTCGATCTCACCCATGTCGTACTGGCCCGTCTCGTCGTTGAAGCGCAGGTCGGGGTCGGGCAGGGTCACCCCGAGTACCGCCGCCTGCGGGACGAGCATCGACACGAACCGCTGACGCAGCACGTCGTTGCTGAAGCGCTTGATGTTCCACGCCGTCGATTGCGCCGAGTTGGGCGAGTCGTCGTCGGGGGGACCGAACATCATCAGGCTCGGCCAGTACCAGCGGTTCACGGCATCCTGCGCCATCTCTCGCTGCGCGTCGGTGCCCTGCATGAGCGTGAGGAGGATCTCGAATCCCTGGCGCTGGTGGAACGACTCCTCTTTGCAGATGCGCACCATCGCGCGACCGTAGGGTCCGTACGAGGCGCGGCACAGCGGCACCTGGTTGCAGATCGCGGCGCCGTCGACGAGCCAGCCGATGGCGCCCATGTCGGCCCACGTCGGGGTCGGGTAGTTGAAGATCGACGAGTACCGCGCCTTGCCGTCGACGAGCTGCTGCGTCATCTCGTCGCGGGTGATGCCGAGGGTCTGCGCCGCCGAGTAGAGGTAGAGGCCGTGTCCGGCTTCGTCCTGCACCTTGGCCAGCAGGATCGCCTTGCGCTTCAAGCTCGGCGCCCGCGTGATCCACGCTCCCTCGGGCTGCATGCCGATGATCTCGGAGTGCGCGTGCTGCGAGATCTGACGGATCAGCGTGCGGCGGTAACCCTCCGGCATCCAGTCGCGGGGCTCGATGCGTCCGTCGGCCTCGATGAGGGCGTCGAACATCGCCTCGCCGTCGAGTGCGGCGTCCGTCGTGAGTGCTGTCGTCATCGTCGACTCCCTTTACAGACCGATCGTTCAGTAAAAGTGTAACCGGGGGCGGGTCGCCCCGCAACGGGCGTCCTCCTCCGTCTTGACGGCGCCGAGGAACGCCCGACCGGCGCGAGCCCACGATGGTCCGCGGTCTCGACGTCGGCCCGGCGCCCGGGCGCCCGTCACCGCAGGTCGTACACCCGCTTGTACTTGCCCTCGCTGCGCGGCAGGACACCCGGCTCCTCGACGTTCACGTCGACGCTCGTGCCGATGAGCACCTTGATCCGCTGCTGCAGCACGACACCGGCGGCCTCGCAGACCTCTCGCTGCAGGGCGGGGTGCCGTTCGATGCGGACGGTCATGGCATCCATTCGTCCTTCGCGACGCAGTTCGAGCACGAAGTGCGGGGTGAGCGTCTCGATCCCCATCACGATCTCCTCGATCTGGGTCGGGAAGAGATTCACCCCGCGCAGGATGATCATGTCGTCGTTGCGCCCGGTGATCTTCTCGATGCGCCGCATCGACGGGAACGCCGTGCCCGGCTTCAGGCGGGTGAGGTCGCGGGTGCGGTAGCGGATGACCGGGAACGCCTCTTTGGTGAGCGAGGTGAACACCAGTTCGCCCAGTTCTCCGTCGGCCACCGGGGCGCCGCTCTCGCCGTCGATCGTCTCGGGCAGGAAGTGGTCCTCCCACACGTGGGGGCCGTCTTTGGTGAGCGCGCTCTCGCTGGCCACCCCCGGGCCCATCACCTCACTAAGTCCGTAGATGTCGACGGCGACGACGTCGAGGCGCCGCTCGATCTCCCGGCGCATCTCGTTGGTCCAGGGCTCGGCGCCGAGCACGGCGACGCGCAGCGACGTGGACCGCGGGTCGACGCCGGCCGACTCCAGCGCGTCGGCGATGGTGAGCAGGTAGCTCGGCGTGCAGAGGATCGCATCGGGCGCGAAATCCTGAATGAGCTGCGCCTGGCGCGCGGTCTGCCCACCCGACATCGGGATGACGGTCGCCCCGAGCCGCTCGATTCCCGCGTGGGCCCCCAGCCCTCCGGTGAACAGGCCGTACCCGTAGGCGTTGTGCACGCGATCGCCCGCGCGGATGCCCGCGGCGCTCAGCGAGCGCGCGACGAGATCGGCCCAGCGATCCAGGTCACCCGCGGTGTAGCCCACCACGGTGGGGCGCCCGGTCGTGCCCGACGAGGCGTGGATGCGACGGACCTCGGCCATCGGCACGGCGAACATGCCGAAGGGGTAGGTCTCGCGCAGGTCGGCCTTGGTCGTGAACGGCAACAGCCGAATGTCGTCGAGGGTACGGATGTCGTCGGGGCGCACGCCCGCGGCGTCGAATTTGCGGCGGTACATCTCGACGTTGTCGTAGGCGTGCCGCACGGTCCACTGCAGGCGCTCGAGCTGCAGCGCGCGCAGGCTCTCGAGCGGGATGCCGGTGGGATCGACGGATGCCAGGAAGTCGGGGCGCGAGGGAACGGTCATGGTCATCGGGACACCTCCGTGGTGGAGAGCGCGGCGTCGCGCTCGGGGTCGGGTGTGGCGGCGGGTCGGGAGTCGGCCGGCGGACGCCGATCCGTCGTGATGCTGCGCCCGCGCACCTCGGCGACGAGGTCGCCGGTCTCGTCGGTCACCCGGATGTCGTACAGGCCCGTCCGCCCGCTCCGGGCGCGGCGGGCGGCGGTCGCCGTCAGCGTCTGCCCCGCGGTCGTGGACTTCAGGAACGTGATGTCGGCGCCGCCGGCGACGGTCACTCGCTCGTCTTCGTTGCACGCGATCGCGAACGCCGTGTCGGCGAGGGTGAAGACGAGCCCGCCGTGGGTGATGGCGAAACCGTTGAGCATGTCGTCGCGCACGGTCATCGACACGCGGGACTCCCCCGGCGCGTCGTGCTCGACGACCATGCCGAGCATCGCCGACGCCTGATCGCGCTGCATCATCGGTCGGAGCGCGCTCACACCAGCACCTCGGCGGGCTGCCACGTCTTCGCCACGAGCGTCAGCACGTCGTACTGCGCGACGATCTCGTCATCCTGGTTGTGGATGACGGCATCCCACCGCACCTCGCCGTACTCGTCGGTCTCGCGCGGGGTGATCTGCTTCGCCGTCAGAGCGACGCGGATGCGGTCGCCGGGTGAGACGGGGGTGACGAAGCGCAGGTTCTCGAGGCCCGAGTTCGCCAGCACCGGACCCGGTGCGGGATCGACGAACAACCCGGCCGCCCACGACACGAGCAGGTAGCCGTGCGCGACGCGTCCCGGGAAGAAGGGGTTCGCCGCGGCGGATTCCTCGTCCATGTGCGCGTAGAACGTGTCGCCGGTGAAGTTGGCGAACACCTCGATGTCGTCGAGGGTGACTTCCCGCTCGGCCGACTCCACGGCATCGCCGATCCGCAGGTCGGAGAGGGGCTTGCGGAACGGATGCCGCCCCGCGGTGTCGGTCTCGGCTCCCGGATGCCACACCCCCGTCAACGCGGTCAGCATGCGCGGCGAGCCCTGGATCGCGGTGCGCTGCATCGAATGCAGGACCGAGCGGATGCCGCCGAGCTCCTCGCCGCCACCGGCGCGGCCGGGTCCGCCGTGCACGAGGTGCGGCACGGGGGCGCCGTGACCGGTGGAGGTGCGGGCGTCGTCGCGGTCGAGGAAGAGCACGCGGCCGTTCATCGCGCCCATGCGCGTGAGCAGCTCGGTGGCGACACCGGGGTCGTGGGTCGCGACGCTCGTCACGAGCGAGCCGCCGCCCCGGCCGACGATGGTCGCCGCCTCCGCGACGTCGGTGTACTCGACGATGCTCGCGACCGGTCCGAAGGCCTCGATGTCGTTGACGGCCGGGGTCGTGGCATCGGCGAAGGCCAGGAGCATGGGCTCGAGGAAGGCGCCGTCGGCCGGGCTCGCGCCGTCGGCCACGCACGCGTCGGGGGCCTCCGCCGACCCGACGACGAAACGCCCGCCCGCGTCCTGCAGCACGGCGACCTGCCGCAGCACCTCGTCGCGCTGCTCGCGCGAGACGAGCGGTCCCATGGTCACGCCCTCGACGCGCGGGTCGCCGACGACGACGCGTTGGGCGATCTTCTCGCGCAGCGCCGCGGCCACGGCATCCGTGGTCCCCGCCGGCACGATCGCGCGGCGGATCGCGGTGCACTTCTGCCCCGCCTTGGTGGTGAGCTCGACCAGCAGCTGCTTCACGTACGCGTCGAACTCGGGGGTACCGGGCACGGCGTCGGGGCCGAGGATCGAGGCGTTGATCGAATCGGTCTCGCTCGTGAAGCGCACGCCGGTCTTCGCCTGGGCGCGCAGGCGCTCGGCGGTGGAGGCGCTGCCGGTGAAACCGACGGTGTCGCCGAGGTCGAGCAGGTCGAAGAGGCCGGGAACGCTGCCGCTGACCAGCTGCAGCGAGCCCTCGGGGAGCAGGCCGGTCTCGACGACCATGCGCACCCAGGCCTCGGCGATGTACGCCGTGGGCGTCGCGGGCTTGACGATCGTGGGGAGGCCGGCGAGGAACGCGGGGGCGAACTTCTCGAGCGATCCCCACATCGGGAAGTTGAAGGCGTTGATCTGCACCGCGACGCCGGGGAGACGCGTGTACACGTGGCGCCCGAGGAACGATCCGTCCTTCGACAACGGTTCGACCGGCCCGTCGAGCACGACCGTTCCGGCGGGCAGCTCACGGCGGGCCTTCGACGAGAAGGTGAACAGCACGCCGATGCCGCCGTCGATGTCGCTCAGCGAGTCGCGGCGGGTCGACCCCGAGCGCATCGACAGCGCGTACAGCTCTTCGCGGCGCTCGTTCAGCGCGATCGCGAGGTTCTTCAGCACCATCGCGCGCTGGTGGAAGGTGAGGGCGCCGAGGCTCCGCTGGCCCTCCCGGCGCGCGAAGGCGACGGCGCCCGCGAGGTCGAGACCCTTCGTGCTGACGCGGACGACCTCGTCGCCCGTCGACGCGTCGCGGACGACGGCGGCGTCGGGATCCTCGACGGGCGTCCACCAGGCGCCCTTCACGTAGCTCGGGAGAAACGTCATCATTCGCTCCATTCGTAGAATCCGCGGCCGGTCTTGCGGCCCAGGTGCCCCGCGTCGACGAGCTTCTTCAGCAGCGCCGGCGGGGTGAAGCGCGCGCCGAAGGCGCGCTCCAGTTCTTCGGCGATGCCGAGGCGCACGTCGAGTCCGACGATGTCGGTCGTGCGGAGGGGGCCCATCGGATGCCGGTACCCCAGCTCCATGGCCGTGTCGATGTCGTGGGCCGAGGCGACGCCCTCCTCGAGCATCCGGATCGCCTCGAGGCCGAGGGCGACGCCGAGGCGGCTCGACGCGAACCCGGGCGTATCGCGGACGACCACCGCGGTCTTGCCGATCGCGGCGATCCACACCCTCGCGGCCTCGACCACCTCGGGGTCGGTCGCAGCCCCCGTCACCACCTCGACGAGCGCCGAGGCGGGCACCGGGTTGAAGAAGTGCAGCCCGACGAAGCGCGCGGGGCGTGCGAGCGACGCGGCGAGCGCGTCGATCGAGATGGACGAGGTGTTGGATGCCACGACCGCACGATCCGACACGACCGCCTCGAGGCGGGTCAGGGCGTCGATCTTCAGCGCGCGGTCCTCGGGGACGGCCTCGACGACGAGGCCGGCGTCGGCGAACGCGGCGGGGTCGGTCCCGGTGGTGAGGGCCGTGGCATCCGGCGTCTCGATGCCCCGCACGGCCGAGCGCTGCAGGGCCGTCTCGACGCGTTCGCGTGCGGCATCGGCCGCGTCGGCGTCGCGCTCGACGACGTGCACGCGGGAACCGGCGAGCAGGAACGCGTGGGCGATGCCGGCGCCCATCCGGCCCCCGCCGAGCACGCCGATGGTCGAGGGCAGCGAGGCCGCGGGGGCCGAATCGGGAAGGGTCATCTCTTCTTCCTCTCGAGGAACGCGGTCATGCGGGCGCGCTTGTCGTCGCTGTCGAACAGCTCGGCCTGCAGTTCTCCGTCGATCGCGGGGTGCTCGGCGCGGGGGGCGAGCAGCGCGCGCTTGGTCAGCACGGTCGCCCGCACGGAGTTCGCGGCGATGCGGTCGACGATCGCGTGGGCGGCGCCCCGCAGGTCGCCGGGCTCGTGGATGCTCGACAGCAGGCCCCACGCGAGCGCCTCGTCGGCGTCGATCACCCGCGCGGTGAGCAGCAGTTCGCTGGCGCGCGCGTGGCCGACGATCTCGGGCAGGCGCCAGGCGGCGCCGGCGGCGGCGATGATGCCGAGGCCGGGCTCGGGGTTGCCGAAGCGCACGCGGGGTGTGCCGATGCGGATGTCGGCCGCGTAGGCGAGCTCCGCTCCCCCGCCGAGGGCGAAGCCGTCGACGGCCGCGACGACGGGCATCGGCAGGTGGCGGATGCGGTCGAACACCGTGGCGTTGATGCCGCGGCGGGCGTCGTCGCCGGTGCGCTCGCGCAACTGCGCGATGTCGGCCCCCGCGGCGAAGATCCCGCCGGCGCCGGTGAGGATCAGCGTGCGCGGTCGCTGCTCGAGCTCGGCGCACAGCGCGTGCAGCTCGTCGACCATGGCCTGATCGATCGCGTTGCGGCGATCGGGGCGGTCGAGGGTCGCGACGACGCGGTCGTCGAAGGCGTCGACGCGCAGGCGGGAGGCCTGACTCGCTGTTACGTCGACGACCTCGGGGGTCTGGCTCGCGCCGGCGGCGGGCCCGCGCGTCGGCTCAGCCATCGACCCGCTCCACGATCATCGCGGTCCCCTGTCCGACTCCGACGCACATGGTCGCGAGCCCGTACCGGGCGTTCTCGCGCTCGAGGCGTCCGAGCAGCGTCACGAGCAGGCGGCTGCCGCTCGATCCGAGCGGATGACCGAGGGCGATCGCACCGCCGTCGGCATTGACGATCTCGGGGTCGAGTCCCAGCCGTCGCATGCACGCCAGCGACTGCGACGCGAACGCCTCGTTGAGTTCGACCGCGCCGAGGTCGGATGCCGAGAGCCCCGCCTTCGCGAGGGCCTTCTCGGTCGCGGGCACGGGACCGAGGCCCATGATCTCGGGCGCGAGAGCGGCCGACGCGTGCGAGACGAGGCGCGCGCGGGGTCGCAGTCCGTAGCGTTCGACCGCTCTGGCACTGGCGACGACGACGGCCGAGGCCCCGTCGTTGAGCGAGCTGGAGTTGCCCGCCGTGACGACCTCACCGCCCTGGACCACCGGGCGGAGTCGGGCCAGCGCCTCGAGCGAGGTGTCACGGCGCGGGCCCTCGTCGGCGTCGACCACCCCTCGGCCCGTGTCCACCGCGACGATCTCGCTCGCGAAGCGCCCGGCATCCTGAGCCGCCACGGCCCGCTCGTGGCTCCGCAGGGCGAAGGCGTCGGCGTCGGCGCGGGTGATCGCGTCGACGCGGGCGACCTCCTCGGCCGTCTCGGGCATCGAGAAGGTGGCTTTGTCGCGCGCGGCGAGGCGCGGGTTGGTGAAGCGCCAGCCGATCGAGGTGTCGAAGGCGGCGCCGGGCTTCGCCCACGCGCGCTCGGGCTTGGCCTGCACCCAAGGCGCGCGGGTCATCGACTCCACGCCGCCGGCGACCACGATGTCGGCATCGCCCGACCGCACCGCCTGCGAAGCGAGGGCGATGGCGCTCATCCCCGACGCGCAGAGTCGGTTCACGGTGAGGCCGGGGATGGCATCCGGCAGTCCCGCGAGCAGCACGGCCAAGCGGGCGACGTTGCGGTTGTCTTCGCCGGCCTGGTTCGCGGCCCCGAGGATGACCTCGTCGATCGCGTCGACGGGCACGCCCGCGCGCGTCACGGCTTCGGCCACGACTAGGGCGGCCAGATCATCGGGACGAACGGATGCCAGAGCCCCGCCGTACCGCCCGACCGGGGTGCGCGCACCGCCGATGAGAAACGCCTCCGACATCGCCATCCTCTCCCCCGCCGACGTTGGCGAGGTCGTTCATCCTCGACTTCGAGGTTTTCCGACCGATCGTTCAGTAATCATGTCACGGTGGGGGTGCGAGTGGCAACGGGCGTGCGCGGGCGGGGGTTTCACGCGGGCGGGATCTCACGCGCGCAGGGCCTCACGCGCGCGGGATTGCGCGCTCGCGCCGAACACCCACGTCCCCTCGGAGCCTCAGCGTGAACGCGTGAACCCGCGACGTCTGTGCGCGCGGCGAACACCCGCCGACTGCCGGCCCGGAGCGGGCGCCTCAGCCGGAACGCGCGACCCCGTGGAGCGTGTGCGCGGGATCGCAGCCGGCCATGCCGACCGTTCGATGTGCCGACAGCCGCGATCAGGAAGTGGTGCCCCCGACAGGATTCGAACCTGCGACGCCCGCGTTAGGAGTGCGGCGCTCTATCCCCTGAGCTACGAAGGCGGGATGGATCCAGCCTACTGCGGCCTCTCGGCGGTCTCGGCGCGCGGGACCATCGCCGAGGGGATGCCGCGGCGCAACCGCGCGGCGAGTCCGTCGTCCCAGCGGCCGGGCTCCTGCAGTGTCGCTTCGCGCACGTCGACGCCGCCGGGTCCGATGCTGGCGACGCAGACGAGCAGCGACTCGAGCACGTGCCCGTCATGGTCGTCGCGGCGCAGCACCGCCGCGTCCGGATCCCGCGTGGACTGCTCGACGACGTCGAGCCACGGCATCCACCACTCCTCGCCCGCGGCGAGGCCCACGCGGCGGAATCCCGCCAACCACCGTGCGATGCGCGGCGTGCCCTCGTCGTCGACCGCGTGGTGGGCGATCATGTGCGTGCCCGGCGCGAGGCGCGTGCGGCGGGCGACCAGGCCGTCCCACTCCACGAGGTGGGCGCCCGCGGCATCCACCTCGACGAGATTGAAGCCCCGCGTGAGCGGTCGATCCGGGATGCCGTCCCCCACCGCGTCGAGGGGAACACCGCCGCGCGTGACGACCTCGTCGTCGCCGCGGTCGGACAGGTCTTCGCGATTGAGGAGCACCGCGAGGCGGGCCGCGTCGGGGTCGACGGCGAGCCAGGCACCGCCGGCGCGGTCGTCGCGCACGCCGAGGATGCCGCCCCGGTCGGGCCACCAGCGGCCCAGACCGCGCCACGGCCGGTGGCGGTCCTCGTCACGCACGGCGAGCAGCCGCACCGGTTCGCCGGGCATCCCCGGAACGTCGATCACGACCGTGCACATCTGCTCCACGCTACCCGGGCGAGGGTTCGGTCGGGGTGCTGTGCGCTTCTTCGGCGCCTGAGCGGCGCCCGCCACCCGCCAACCCAGCCGACCTGGAAGACTGGGGCGATGTTCGTCGTGGTGGGAGTGACCGGGGGCATCGCCGCCTACAAGAGCGTCAGCCTCGTGCGACTGCTGGTCAAAGCGGGACACGACGTGCACGTGGTGCCGACCGACGACGCACTGCGCTTCGTGGGTCTGCCGACGTGGGAGGCCCTGAGCCGCAACCCCGTCACGACGTCGGTGCACGATGACGTCGCCCGTGTGCGCCACGTCGCGCTCGGACAAGCGGCCGACCTCGTCATCGTCGCCCCCGCGACCGCCAACACCCTGGCCGCGATGACGGCGGGCTTGGCCTCCGACCTGCTCGGGACGACACTGCTCGCCACGACCGCGCCGGTCGTGGTGGCCCCGGCGATGCACACCGAGATGTGGCGGCACCCGGCGACGACGCACAACATGACCGTGCTCCGCGCGCGCGGGGTGCACGTCGTGGGTCCCGCCGACGGAGTCCTCACCGGCGGCGATTCCGGACCCGGACGCATGTCGGAGCCGGAGGAGATCGCGGCGGCGGCCCTCGCTCTCGTCGAACGCCCGCGCGACCTCGACGGTCTGTCGATCGTCGTGAGCGCCGGAGGCACGCGTGAGCCGATCGATCCCGTGCGCTTCCTGGGCAATCGTTCGAGCGGACGCCAGGGTGTCGCGATCGCCCGCGCCGCCGCCGACCGTGGCGCGCGGGTGACCCTCGTGGCCGCGCACCTCGACGCCGACGTGCGCCCCGATCCACGCGTCGAGGTGATCGCTGCGGGTACCGCCGAGCAACTCGGACAGGCGATGGATGCCGCGGCTCCCGCCGCCGACGTGATCGTCATGGCTGCGGCGGTCGCCGACTACTCGGTGGCCGCGGTCGCCGAGCACAAGCTCCGCAAGCAGGACTCACCCGGCGGTCTGACCCTCGAGCTCGTCGAGAATCGCGACATCGTCGCCGGGCTGGTCGAGCACCGTCGGCCGGGGCAGACGATCATCGCCTTCGCCGCCGAGACGGTGGGTAGCGACGAGGAACTGCTCGAACGCGCTCGCACGAAGGCCGCGCGTAAGGGCGTCGATCTGCTGGCCGCCAACGCGGTCGGGTGGTCGCGAGGGTTCGAGACCTCCGACAATGCCCTCACGATCGTCGGTCGCGATGGAGCGGCCGTGGCCACGGCATCCGGTTCGAAGGACGACACCGCGCACGCCCTGCTCGATGCGATCGTCGCGGCGCGGGCGTCGACGATCGAGGCCTGACGCCGGCGGACCGTGTCGCACGGGTGCAGGAGGACGAGCGGCCCGCCGCCCGTCCTCCCCGCGTCATTCGCTGCGAACGCCGTCGACCGCGTCGATGATCCTGCCCGGCTCCGTACGCGTCGTGTAATCGACGTGCACATCGGCGAAGCGCACCACACCGGCGGCGTCGATCAGGTACACCGAGGGGAACGGGACGCGAGCGGTCTCGTCGGCGTTGCTGTCGGCGACGTCGAAGCCGAGTTCCGTGTGCGCCGCGCGCGCGTCAACGCTCGGCTCGGTGACGATGCCGAAGCGTTCGGCGAGCGTGTTCGCGGGGTCCGAGAGCACGGTGAACTCCAACGACCCGTTCGTCGTACTCTGGGCCGATCCGTCGGGCGTCTGCGGCGAGATCGCGATGAGCTGGACTCCGCGTTCCTGCAGCGCGGGCAGTAGTTGCTCCTGATAGGTGCGCAGAGTGATGTTGCAGTACGGGCACCACGCACCGCGGTAGAACACGACGACCGACGCGGCTCCGGCTCGGGCCTCGGAGAACGTCGTCGCCGCCCCCTCCGCGGTGACGAGCTCGGCATCCGGGGCGTCGTCACCCACGTCGAGCGCTCCCGCCGGGACGCCGGCGCTGCGAAGGGCGGCCTGCTCGTCGGAGAAGACCGCCGACAGTCGGTCTCCGATCTGCGCCTCGAACCCGGCGGTGAAGCCGTCGATCTGCTGCGCGATGGACGGTGTGGACATGCGTCGCCTCCCGGCGGAATCGGCGTCACGCGCCGGCTCCAGAAACCTAGGTCCGCCCGCAGGGGTCAGGGCTGTTCTCGTCATCCAACGAGACGCGACGTCACGAGGCGTCACGAAGGGTGCGCCTCATCCCCGCGCCCCCTCTCGGCCACGGGACTTCTCGAACACGGGCCTTCTCCGACGGCCCCTCTCCGACGTGGCTTCCCAGACAGGGGCCTCTCAAACACGGGGCCTTCCAGACACTGGGCCCTCCAGAAACGGGGCCTCCCAGACGAGGGCTCTCCGGGGCTCGAGGCGGTTCTCAGGTGGGGGCCCGCTCGGGGCCCCCACCTCGTCACTCAATAACCGAGGTTGTACTGGGCTTCTTCGATGAGGGTGAAGACCTGCGTCAGGATGATCACGAACCAGATCGCGGCGATGACGATCGAGACGACCGTCACGACGATCGACGCCCAGACGGGGGCGAGTCCGCTGCCCGTGCGTCGCCGCAGCACCACGCCACGACCGATGACGTAGACCAAGCCGCTGCCGATGACGAGCACCAGGAAGCTCCACGCCCAGTGGAACGGCTTCTCGACGCCACGGGCTCGGAGTTGGCGCCAGTCGAGGAACGAGAATAAGACGACGAGGGCGCCCAGGACGACGCTCGCCAGAGTGGCGACCGTCGAGACGATGGCGTCGGTGCCCATCGCGCCGGGTTCGCCGTACAGGCCGGCGTAGAAGGACTCCCGGATGTACGACGACCAGTCGAAGAGGAACAGCGACAGCACGCCCACCAGCGGCAGGAAGACGACCAACCACACCCAGACGGTGTTCGTGGGGATGTCGCGGCGCAGCACGGGCTGGGCGCCGACCGACGGCGCGGCGGGATAACCGCCGTACCCGGCGGGGGCGGGCGTTCCGGGGTACGCCGGCGCCGACGAGTACGCGGGAGCAGCCGAGGGCGGGGTGACGGGGTACGCCGCGGGCGGTGCGGACGCGAACGGCGCACTGGGTGCCGGAGGCGCCGGGATCGCGCTGGGTGCCGGAGGAGCGGGAACCTCGCTGTGCACTGCCGGTGCGGAAGCGTCGGTGGCGGCATGGTCGGTCGACGACGAGGGCGCGGCGGGGTCGTTCGACGCCTCACCGGAGAGGGCAGGCTCCTCCGCGGCGGCGGCGGCGGGCGTCGGGGTCGACTCGGGGGCGAACCCGTGGGCGGCGGCAGACGCCGAAGTCGACTCGTGGGCGGCGGTGTCGGCGTCGTCGGACACCGGAGCCGACTCGGACGCGGAACCCGAGTCCTGCGCGGCCACCTGCGGAACCCCGTCGCCGCGCACGGGGCGCACCTCATCGGTCCAGGCGGTGCCGTCCCACCGGCGCAGGCCGTCGCCGCCTGCGGGGTCGGGATACCAGCCTTCGGGCGGAGTGGGTGTGTCGGTCATGTCGTTTCCCCTGTCGTGGTGCGGAACCGGGCGAGATTGCCCCGAGTCTAGTGACGGCGCCCGACATCACCGGAAGTCCCGGGACGCGTGCGCGACGCCGACCTGTAGATCGGTGAAGCCGTCGGCGACCACATTGGTCACTCCCTCGACCGATCGTTCGAGCATGCCCCGCACGATGAGGGCGGGTGATTCCCGCGCGACCCGCCGGTACCTGTTCCACACTCCCACCGAGCAGATGATGTTCATCAGTCCGTGCTCGTCTTCGAGGTTGAGGAAGGTGATGCCGGATGCCGTGGCCGGGCGCTGCCGATGGGTGACGAGCCCCGCCACCTCGATGCGACGATCGGTCTCGAAGGTGCGGAGCTCCCGCGAGGTGAGCACCCCGCGCGCGTCGAGCGCCGAGCGGAAGTGGGTGAGCGGGTGGTCGTCGGCCGAGAGCCCGGTCGCCCAGAGATCGGCCGCGAGCACCTCGTAGCTCGACGGGTCGGTGAACAGCGGCGGCTGCACGGCCACGAGCGAGTCGGGAAGGAACTCGGCACGATCGAGCGCCGCCGACCCGGCCAGCCAGATCGCCTCGCGCCGGGTATGGCCCAGGCTCTCGAAGGCCCCCGCCGTGGCGAGCGCCTCGAGTTGCGCCGTGACAAGTCCCGTGCGCCGCACGAGGTCGCGTTGATCTCGATAGGGGCCGCCCCTCTCTCGTTCGGCGACGATGCGCTCGGCGGCCTTCTTGCCGATCCCGGTCACTCCGGCGAGCCCCAGGCGCACGACGAACCCGCCGTCTCGGCGATGGGCGAGGGTCTCGTCCGGCTCCGACGCATCGAAGTCCCCCGTCGGAGACTGCTCCGCGTGCGCGCAGGCATCGAGACCCGTCGGGGCGCGGGCGGCCGTCTCGTCGACCGGCTCGAGGCCCGCTTCGACGCTCGAGCGCAGCAGGTCGGGCCGCCGTACGGTCACCCCGTGTCGGCGGGCATCGGCGGTGAGGGTGGCGGGTGAGTAGAACCCCATGGGCTGGGCGCGCAGCAGGCCGGCGAGGAACGCCGCCGGGTAATGCAGCTTGATCCACGAGCTCGCGTACACCAGCAGCGCGAACGACAGCGAATGCGATTCGGCGAAACCGAAGTTCGCGAACGCCTGGATCTTCGCGTACAGATCGTCGGCGACCTGACCGACCAGACCGTTCTGCGCCATGCCCTCGTACAGCTTCTCGCGCAGGGAGTCGATACGCTCGAGCCCCCGCTTGGACCCCATGGCCCGGCGCAGCAGGTCGGCGTCTTCGGCAGAGCAGTTGCCGATGGCGACGGCCATCTGCATGAGCTGCTCCTGGAACACCGGTACCCCCATCGTCCGCTCCAGCACCGGCTCGAGCTTAGGATGCACGTAGGTGACGGGCTCCTGTCCGAGCTTGCGTCGAACGAACGGATGCACGGCACCGCCCTGGATGGGTCCCGGGCGGATGAGGGCGATCTGCACGACCAGGTCGTAGAACTTCCGCGGCTGCAGACGCGGCAGCAATCCCATCTGCGCGCGGGATTCCACCTGGAACACCCCGATCGAGTCGGCGCGGCACAGCATGTCGTAGACGGCCTTCTCTTCTTTGGGCAGCGTGGACAGCTCCCACGCCTCGCCCGTGGCATCGCGGATCAGGTCGAAGCAGTACTGCAGCGCCGCGAGCATGCCGAGCCCCAGCAGATCGAACTTGACCAGCCCCATCCACGCGGCGTCGTCTTTGTCCCACTGGATGACCGTGCGGTTCTCCATGCGCGCATGCTCGATCGGCACGACCTCACCCACCGGTCGATCGGTGAGCACCATGCCTCCGGAGTGGATGCCGAGGTGGCGAGGCGCTTTCAACAGCTCCGACGCGAACTCGATGACCTGGTCGGGGATGTCGTGATCCGCTCCGGTTTCGAGGGTCGCTCCCCACCGTTCGACCTGCTTCGACCAGGCGTCTTGCTGGCCCGGCGAGTGCCCGAGCGCCCGAGCCATGTCACGGACGGCGTTCTTGGGACGGTACTGGATGACATTCGCCACCTGCGCCGCACGCTCGCGCCCGTACTCCTTGTAGACCCACTGGATGATCTCTTCGCGGCGATCGGAGTCGAAGTCGACGTCGATGTCGGGCTCTTCGTCGCGCAGGCTCGACAGGAAACGCTCGAAGGGCAGCTTGTAGAAGATCGAGTCGACCGCGGTGATGTCGAGCAGGAAGCACACCGCGCTGTTCGCCGCCGACCCGCGCCCCTGGCACAGGATGCCGCGCCGCCGGGCCTCGGCGACGATGCCGTAGACGATGAGGAAGTACCCCGGGAAGTCCTTCATCTCGATCACACCGAGTTCGCGTTCGATGCGGTTGCGATCCTCGTCGGAGAGCCGGGGGTACTTGCGCGGTACGGCCTCCCACACCAGATGCCGCAGCCAGGACATGGGGGTGTGCCCCTCGGGGACGTCTTGTCGCGGAAGCGCGGGCTTGGCGCGGCGCAACGGGAAGGCGACCTCGTCGGCGAGCGTCACGGTGCGCGCCACCGCTCCGGGATACCGGGCGAACCGCGCCGCCATCTCGACCCCCGAGCGCAGGTGCGCGCCGGCGTGCGCGGGAAGCCACCCGTCGAGTTCGTCGAGACCGCGGTTGGCGCGCACGGCGGCCACGGCGGCGGCGAGGAGCTCTTTCTGCGGGGCGGCGTAGTGCACGTTGTTCGTCGCGAGGATCGGCAGCCCCCGCTCGGCGGCGAGCGCCGCCAGCACGTCGTTGCGTCTCGAGTCGAGAGGACTGCCGTGATCCATCAGCTCGACGTACACGGCCTCGGGGCCGAACAGGTCGACGAGGGTGTCGAGTTCGCGCGCGGCCCCCGTGGGTCCTTCGAACGCCAGAGCTTGGCGCACCGTGCCCTTGCGGCATCCGGTGGGCACCGCCCAGTGCGGATCGCCGGGCCCGCCCGCGCGTTCGGCCAGGTCGGCGAGGTCGTAGACGGGACGCCCCTTCTCGGCACCGCTGAGCTGCGCGTGGGTGATCGCGGCGGCGAGGCGGTGATAGCCCTCTTCGCGGCGTGCGAGCACGAGCAGATGCGATCCGCCCGGGTCGGCCTCGCCGTTCTGCGGACCGGTGAGACCCAGCGACAGTTCTGCGCCGAAGACGGTGTTCACCGTGCGCGCCTCGGCGGCCTCGGCGAAGCGCACGATGCCGTAGAACCCGTCGTGGTCGGTGAGGGCGAGGGCGTGCAGGCCCAGTCGTTCGGCTTCTTCGACGAGTTCTTCGGGCGACGAGGCTCCGTCGAGGAACGAGTACGACGAGTGCGCGTGCAACTCGGCGTACGGCACGGTGTCGGCCGGGCGCGCGATCGTCGGCGGCACGTAGGCGCCGCGCTTGTGCGACCAGGCGGGGCTGTCGCCCCCGTCACCGTTCGGCGGGGCACCGGTCGGGCGTCGGGCGTCACTGAGCACGCGCTCGAGTTCCGACCATTTCACCGGCGGATTGTTCCAGCCCATCGGCGCACCTCCGCCCGGGTTCTGTTCATCGATGGGGAGCCGACGGCGGGCGCGAGGCCCGCACCGCCCGAGGGGGCATCGCCGGTGCTGCTGCCGCCGCGGCCCGATGTTCGTCGAGAGGAGCGGTGGAGCCGAACCTCAGTCATAACGCCCCTCCGCCCGCCACTCCCCTTCTTCGACCACCAGCAACCAGGCGCCCCCCTCGGCGTCGATCACTTGGAACCGATGCGCCCTGCGCCGTCGCAGGGGATCCCATCCGCGTTCGCTGATCGGCCAGGGCCCCGCCCATTCGCTGATGCGTCGCCGCTGTCCCGCCGTCTCGAGCACCGCCGGTGGAGCGCTGAGCGCATCGCGCTCCCCCACCGTCACCGGGGCTCCCGCGATGTCGGTGACCCCGACCGGTCGTGGTTCGGGGTAGACGGTGGCCGGCAGCGGATCGGGCAGGCTGCCGGGCCAGGGGCGCGCGCGTTCCTTCGCCGTCACGGCTCGGTCTCCCCAGGGCACGAGCACCTGCCGTTCGGCCAGCCAGCGTCCCCCGCCGATCACGGGAGTGACTACTTCGCGGTGGCCGAGCATGGCCTGCACGCGCGAGAGGGCATGGTGGACGCGTTCGTCGGGCCCCGCCCCGAACAGCCCCTTGGCGTGGTGGGCGGCGGCGTCGACGGCCTCGGGCTCGATGTGCACGCCCGCCACACCGCTGCCGAAGATGCCCTGGGCGTCTTCGGCGAGCTGCCAGCGCACCCGATCGACCACCGCGGCGGCGTCGAACGATCCGGGATGCAGCCACACGCGTTCGCTGCGCTCGGCCCGCTCACCCGTCAGCACGACACGCAGCTCGGTGCACACCAGGTCGTGGGCCCCCAACCGGGCGATGAACTCCTCGGCCGCCACGCGCATGCCGAAGGCGATCTGGTCGGCGAGTTCGAGGGGAGGCTCGAAGGCCACGTCGCGGTGCAGCTCGGGTGGAGGGGTGCGCGGCTGCACGGGTTGCGAGTCGAGTCCTCCCGCCAGCGCATGCAGGCGCACCCCCCGTTCTCCGAAGCGTTCCCGCACCCGTTCGGCCGCGAGAGTGGCCAGATCACCGAGGGTGTGCACGCCCAACCGGGAGAGCAGACTGCCGAACTCCTCGTCGTCGAGGGTGGCGATCGACAGCGGAGAGAGGAACGCCGCAGCGTCACCGGGCGGCACGATGCGCACGGGCTCCTCGACGGTGGCCGAGCGGGCGGCATGCTCGGCGGTGAAGACACCGTCGGCGACGCTCGCCCGCACCTCGCCGAAGCCGTCGTCGTGGAGGAGGCGGATCAGTAGGCGCGCCGCCTCGGCTTCGCCACCGTAGTAGCGCGCCGGACCCCGCGCCCGCAGTGCGCACAATCCCGGCCGCATGATCTGCACCCCGGGGGCGCGTTCTTCGATGCGGGCCACGACGGGCGCGAACACACGCGCATCGCGCACCGGGTCGGCGGGGACCACCTGGAGGGTCGGACACAGGGCCTGAGCGTCACGGCGTTTCTGACCTCGTCGCACCCCCTGCGCGCGGGCGGCCCACGAGCTGGCGACGACGAGGTTGTGGGAGAACACCGCCACCGGGGCCTCGGGGCGAGGAGGCGTGACGGCCTCGGCGACGAACGCCGTGATCGGCCAATCGGGAAACCAGAGCACGAGGCTGCGCGTGGGAGCCTGCATCAGCCGACCGCTCTCGGACGGTACTCGTCGCGCTCGCGCGGCACGAGGCGTTCGGTGGGCGTACCCAGCAGCTCGACCGACCCGTCGGCCGCGGGCAGCAGCATGCGCGCCCGACGGGCGTGGGGCGAGCGTCGACTGCTCACCGAGACGGTGAGTTCACGCCCCGCCAGGTACCCGTGCCCCTGACCGAGGCCCGTCCATCGCGGGTCGGCGACGTCGATCACCGCTTCGGCCTGTGGCCATGCGCCCTGCACCAGCAGCACGGCTCCACGGTCGCGCAGCCGAGCGGCCAGACGTGTGGTCTCGGCACCCCCGCGGGCCGCCGTGGAACCCGACGGCGGGCGGACGGCCACGACCGGCAGCACCTCGGCGATCGTCGCCGTCACCGCCAGCCATCTCGGCCCCGGGTCGGGGATGAAGACCAGACGATCGAGGTCGAGGCCGTATTTCTCGGCGGCCTCGGCTCCCAGCTCGGGCATGCCGATCACGCCGCACCACGAACCGTCTTGCGAGGGCCGGGCCAGCAGGGCGAGCAGCAGCGACGCGGATCGGGCGAGGGCATAGGCCGACCCCGCCCGCAGACCGCCCCCGGGAAGCAGGGACGAGAAAGCCGGATGCGTGGGCAGCACCGGTGCGTCCATGCGCCGACCCTGCATGCGCTCCAAGCGATCGCGCAGCGCGTGGATGTCGGGTACGGCCTGTACCTGGTCTCTCACGATCGCCCTCACTCCCACAGGTTAGAACATTTGTTCTAGTGCCTCAATCCCTGTGGGTCGAAGATACGATCGACCTCCGACATTGCCGTCGTCCCCTCGCGAGACGGCACGACGCCGCGAGCCCGACGCCGCGCGCACCGACCGACACCAGCCCCGACGCGAGGTGCCGACGCCCCCGCGACGCCCGGGGGGGGGGGGGGGGGGGGGGGGGGGGGGGCGCGCCTCAGACCAGGTCGACGGTCGCCGCGATCCGCGCGAATCCGCCCTGCTGCAGCACGACGGCCGTGTTCGCCATCAGCTCGGCAGCCGTCCGGGTCACCGTTCCGAGCCCCGCGACCTCACCGCTCAGATCGAAGGTGCGCGTGGCATCCAGAACGACCGTCACCTCATAACCGAGGTTGCCGGCCATGCGCGCCGTGGTCTCGACGCACATGTTGGTCTGGATGCCGCAGATCACCAGTTCGCGGATGCCGTTCTCGCCCAACCAGGCGTGCAGGTCGGGGTCGCCGTAGAAGGCCGAGTTGACGTTCTTCGTCACCCGCAGGTCGGCTGAGACCTTCGCGACCGCATCGACCAGCGCGTTACCGCCTTCGTCCGGGTGCAGGGGCGATCCGGGCGACGCCGAATCGTGCCGCACGACGACGATCGGCTCGCCCTCACGGTGCCACGCCCCGATCAGCGCGGTGACGTTGCGCTCGCAATCGGGGTTGGCGGTCGGCCCCCAGAAGTCGAGGTCGTCGAATCCGCGCTGCATGTCGATGACGATCAGGGCACGAGGCATGCCCCCATCCCATCACCCGGATGCCGGGGACGCCAGCGCCGCAAAGACGGCGACGACGCTCACGCCGCCAGGGCCAGGTACGGCTCCCACCGCGGATCGCTCTTGTCGACGCCGCGCACGGTCCAGGACGATCCGCGCGGGGGCGCCGGCACCAGACGGAGATCCCAGTGCATCTCCTGGGGGGTGCGATCGCCCTTGACGTTGTTGCAGTGCAGGCAGCAGGCCACGAGGTTCTCCCAGGTGTCCTTGCCCCCGCGCGAACGCGGCAGCACGTGGTCGATCGTCGACGCCGCCTTGCCGCAGTACCCGCAGCGGTGCGCGTCACGACGCAGCACCCCGCGCCGCGTGACCGGCACCTGCCGCGCCCCCGGCACCCGCACGTAGCGGGTCAGGATGATGACCGCCGGGCGATCGTAGGTCCCCGCCGCGGCCCAGACCGGATCCTCGTCGATGCGTTCCACGACCGTGGCCTTGTCGTTCATCACGAGCACGAGGGCCCGCTTGAACGACACGACCGCCAGGGGCTCGTATCCCGCGTTCAATACCAGTGTGCGCATTCACGTCTCCTCTCGAATGGCCGAGACGGCTTCTCGGATGTTCGACTTGCGACGACGGCCCGCGCGCAGGGCATGAAAAAAGGCGCTGTCTAGACAGACAGCGCCTCGGAAGTCGCGGCGACACCGCGGCATCCGAACACACGATGCCGAAGAACGAGCAGGCCGAGCGCATCCATGGTGCGGATGCGAGGCCTGATGCTCATCGGGCTTTCCCTTCGGTTGTTCCGACGTCGGAGACAGGCTAACCCACCCCGACACGCCCGGGGGCGGCGGGATCGGGAAACGAGAGACGGCGTGTCGGAGAACATCGTTCTCCGGCACGCCGTCTCTCGTTCGGTCTGATCAGCCGGCGTTCTGCTGCAGCCAGGCGTAGGGATCGACGACCGATCCGTTGATGTGCACCTCGAAGTGCAGGTGGTTCGCGGTCGAGCTTCCGGTCGAGCCGACGAGGCCGATGAGCTGGCCCGCGGCGACCGTCTGACCGGCCTGCACCTGGCGGCTGCCGTACGTCATGTGGCCGTAGGTGGTCGACACCTTCTGGCCGTTGATGACGTGCTCGATCACGATGCCCACGCCGTAGCCGCCGAAGCTCTCGGAGGAGGTGCTCACGACGCCGGCGGCGGCGGCGAAGATGGGCTGCCCACCCGGGGCGAGCAGGTCGACGCCCTGGTGGTAGCCGGAGTCCCACAGGCCACGGCCGAGCACGTAGCTCGACAGGGGCCAGCGCACCTCGCCCGAGCCGGGGGCCGTCATGTTCAAGTCGATCGATGAGACCGAGGCGCCGGCATTGGATGCCAGCTGGCGGGCACGCTCCGCCGCCGCGGCGGCAGCGGCTTCGCGGTCCTTCTTCTGCTGGATCTCGTCGGCGGTGGTGGCCGAGTAGCTGCTGCGGTCGAGCGTCTCGGCGGCGGCGTCGGAGGCCACGACCAGCGACTGGTTGTCGGGGGCCGACACCTGCTGCAGGGTCATCGTCTCGGCCGCGGGCATGGTCGCCGCGTAGGCCGGGATGGCGACGGTGGCGACGAGACCGGCGACCATCGTCAGGATCACGGCACTGCGCACGGGCTTGCCGTGGCGACGCGGTCCCGAGGGACGTCGTGCGGGAGCGGTGCGAGAGGCCGGCGGAGTCGCCGACGTCGAGACCGCCACGGGTCGCTGCGGGGGTCGAGCGACGGCTGCGCGCGCGCTCTTACGGGTGAGACCCGTCGTCGGAACCTCGGGTAGGTCCCCGACGGGATCGGTGGTTTCAGCCAAAAGTCCTCCGGCGCCTCTGCGTCCAGGACGCTAGCTCGTCAGCACTCGATGGGGCACGATGTGCGGGCTTCACCCTCTGCAGACGACGAGCCGATGAGGCAAACCGCGAGGGGTCCGACGGCGGGCTTCTCGCCTGTGGACTCTCGAAGGCTACCCGAAGATAACGAACAAGTCACGCTCCGATCACCGTGTTCAGGCAATGCTCGGTCGCGGAACGCGGGGGTGTCGGCAGGCTCAGTCCTCGGCGACGAGGAAGATGTGCGACGCCACCTCGACCGGCAACTCGAGACCGTCCTCGATGCCCTCCATCTGCACCAGCACGTATCCCTCGTTGAAGCGGTAGTCGCCGCGCGCCCCCGGGAGCACCCCGGCGGCCTTGAGCTGCTGGAGCAGCTCGGGGTCGACCTGCGCGGGTTCGGCCAGGCGGCGCACCGTGCCGGTGATCGGATGCCCGGCGTCGGTGAGCTTGCGGACGAGTCCGACGACACCGTCGTCGAACGTGGAGCTGGCCGCATCGCCCAGCTGGTCGAGTCCCGGAATCGGGTTGCCGTACGGCGACTCGGTGGGGTGGCCGAGCAGTTCGACGAGGCGGCGTTCCACCTGCTCGCTCATCACGTGCTCCCAGCGGCAGGCCTCGTCGTGCACGTAGGCCCAGTCGAGGCCGATGACGTCGCTGAGCAGGCGCTCGGCGAGACGGTGCTTGCGCATGACGTCGACGGCCTTCTGGCGGCCGGTGCCGGTCAGCTCGAGACGGCGGTCCTCCGAGACGACCACCAAGCCGTCGCGTTCCATGCGTCCGACCGTTTGCGAGACGGTCGGGCCCGAGTGGCCGAGGCGTTCCGAGATGCGGGCCCGCAGGGGCACGATCTTCTCTTCCTCGAGCTCGAGGATCGTGCGCAGGTACATCTCGGTGGTGTCGATGAGATCTGTCATTCGGGTGTCCTCGGCGTCGCGCGGCTGGAACCTCCAGCCTACCGACCCCCTCCGTCATGAGCGCGGGAAGCCCGCGGAGGGGACCATAGAATCGAGCCATGTCGCACGTGGAACTGCCCACAGGTCTCCTGCCCGCCGACGGTCGCTTCGGGTGCGGCCCCTCGAAAGTGCGCGGTGCGCAGCTCGAGTCGCTCGTCACCCGCGGAGCCTCGATCCTGGGTACCTCGCACCGCCAGGCGCCGGTGAAGAACCTCGTCGCGAGCACGCGCGAGCGTCTCGCCCAGCTCTTCCGCCTTCCCGACGGGTACGAGATCATCCTCGGCAACGGTGGATCGACCGCCTTCTGGGATGCCGCCTCCTTCGGCCTCATCGAGAACCGCAGCCAGAACCTGGTCTTCGGCGAGTTCGGCGGCAAGTTCGCCGCCGCTGCCGCCGCGCCCTGGCTGCAGGCGCCCGACGTCCGTCGCGCCGAGCCCGGCACCCGCACGGTCGCCGAGCCGGTCGACGGCGTCGACGTGTACGCCTGGCCGCACAACGAGACCTCCACGGGCGTCGCCGCCCCGGTCGAGCGCGTGCACGGCGATGCCGGCGCCCTCACCGTCATCGACGCGACCAGCGCCGCCGGCGGCATCGACTTCGACGTCGCCCAGGCCGACGTGTACTACTTCGCCCCGCAGAAGAACCTCGGTTCCGACGGCGGCCTCTGGTACGCCGCGGTGTCGCCGGCCGCGATCGAGCGCATCGAGCGGATCGCCGCATCCGGTCGGTACATCCCAGAGTTCCTGAGCCTGAAGAACGCGGTCGACAACTCGCGCCTGCAGCAGACGCTCAACACCCCGGCGTTGGCCACCCTGCTGCTCCTCGACGACCAGCTCGGATGGATCCTCGACAACGGCGGACTGAGCTGGGCGGGCGCACGCACGGCCGAGTCCTCGGCCGCCCTGTACGAGTGGGCGTCCGCGAGCGCCGTAGCGACGCCGTTCGTCTCGTCTCCCGCCGACCGCTCCCCCGTCGTGGTCACGATCGACTTCGACGACTCCATCGACGCCGCGGCGATCGCGAAGAGCCTGCGCGCGAACGGGATCGTCGACACCGAGCCCTACCGCAAGCTGGGCCGCAACCAGCTGCGCGTCGCGACGTTCGTCTCGATCGAGCCCGACGACGTGCGCCGCCTGATCGGGGCCATCGACTACACGATCGAGCACCTGCCGACCGCCTGACATCGGGCGGGCNAACTGCGGTCGTCGCCGCCGTGCACATCGTCTTCGTCGTCGGAGTCGTCGCCCTCGACGCTGCCGTCCGAGTCGTCGTCTTCATCCGAATCGTCGTCATCGTCGGCGTCGTACGAGTCGTCCTGCGCGTCATCGTCACGCGTCGCGTCCGCGCGTTCGTCACCGTCCGCGTCGAGCTCGTCGATGTCGACACCGTCGAGGTCGCCCGCGTGGAAACGTGCTTTCGGCCCGTCGTCGTCGAGCTCGTCCTCGTCGTCTTCGAGGTCGTCTTCGTCGTCGAGGTCATCGTCTTCGGTGTCGTCGACGTCGGAGTCGTCGGCATCCGCGCCGATGCCCGCCGCGGCCGTCGCCGCCTGGGCAGCCTGGTACTCGGCGAGACGGGTCGCCCACGGCACCCAGTCCGGGGCCAGCAGAGCGCCGTCACCGGGCATGAGTTCGGCTTCGAGCACGGTGGGCTCCGCGTCGTCGACGACGGCCACGCTCACGGTCCAGAACCAGCCGGGGTAGCCGGCGAGACGCGTGTGGAACCGCAACGACACCACACCGTCGTCCTCGATCGCGTAGCCCGCGGCCGGACCGATACCGTCGGCCGGCGTGATCTCGCGCAGGGCGGCGAGAGCCAGGTCGTGAGCGCCGATCAGGCGCTCGTCGACGGGCTGCTCAGGCTTCGAAGTCATCGGCGACCTTGCGCAGCACCGCGGCGATCTTCTGCGCGTGCGGCCCGTTGGGGTAGCGGCCGCGACGCAGGTCGCCACCGATGCCGTCGAGCAGCTTCACGAGGTCTTCGACGATGATCGCCATGTCGTCGGCGGGCTTGCGCGAGCGCTTCGACAGACTCACCGGCGCATCGAGCACGCGCACCGAGAGCGCCTGCAGACCGCGCTTGCCGTCAGCGACACCGAACTCGAGACGGGTGCCGGCCTTGGGCCCGGGTGTCCCGGCGGGCAGGGCGGTGGCGTGCAGGAACACGTCCTGGCCGTCATCGGTGACGATGAAGCCGAAGCCCTTCTCGTCGTCGTAGAACCTGACCTTGCCGGTGGGCATGGACACCTCGCTGGATGAGTGCGCGGAGCGCACGGCGGAACACGGAACCCGATCGGATGCCGGCCTCTCAGCCTACGCCACCGCCGCCAGGCAGTAGGCTGAGCCCGATGAGCACCCGCACCTCCCGCGACAGCACGCCGGGCGACGACGTCCCGGTCCGCCGCATCGACCGCGTCCTGGCGTTCATGTCGCTGGGGCTGCTGGCCCTCGCGATCGTGTGCTTCTTCTCGGTCATCATCGGATCGAGCTCGGGTGCCGACATGCGCTCCGGCGTGTGGCCGACCGTGGGCCTGCTCACCTACTTCGCACCCCCTGTGGCCTTCGCCTGTCTGTTGGCCGTGCTCATCATGAGCTTCGTGCGAAGGGCCCGGGCGAACAAGGCCCGCTGACGTGCCCGAGACCTCCGCACAACGCGCACTGGCGGTCTCGTTGAGCGCGCGCCCCGACGCCGATCTGGCTCGGCTGTTCGCCGATCGCCAGGTCTCCCCCTCGAGCACCTGGCGCGACATGTTCGACGCCGCCGAGGCCCTACTCGACCCCGCCTCCGTCACGCGCGGGCTCGTCGCACTCCCGCGCTCCGCAGCGCTCGCCCTCCTCGCCGCCGTCGCGGGTGAACCGGCCCCCGAACCGCAACGCTCCGAGCTGGCATCCCGAGCACTCGTCGACGACGACGGCCACCCGTTCCCCAGCGTGGTCGACGCGGTGCGACAGGTCGCGCCCGACGGCATCGCCGATATGAGTGATCCGCACTCCGCCCACGGGGCTGCGACGGTCGACGCCGAAGCCGCCGCCGAAGCCGCCTTCACCAGTGCCGCCTCGGTGGCCGACATCCTGCTGCTCACCCTCGATGCTCCCCTCGGACGCATCGGGTCGGGCTCGCTCGGCGCGAGCGAGCGTCGACGCCTGGTCGACGCCGGCGCGGTGTCGACCCCGGCCGAAGCCGACCTCCTCGTCGGTCTCGCGTTCGCCGTCGGCCTGCTCGGCACGAACGAGCGCGCCTGGCTGGTGTCGCCGACCGGGCGCGAGTGGTTGCGTCTGCCGACGCTCGAACGCTGGGAACGCACCGCCGCGGCGCTCCGCGACGCCCTTCCCGCCGCCTTCCGCAGCGCGGCCGGCGGATGGATCCCGCGGGGGCAGTGGCCCGGCGCCACCCCCTTCGACCCCGACGGCCCCGAGCGCGCCGCGGTCTGGGCGCAGCGGCTCGAGCGCTGGGGACTCCTCGACGTGGCCGGCGGTGTCCCCGCGTGGGCCCGAGACCTCTCCGACGGCGGTTCCGTCGACGTCTCGGCGCTGCGCGACCTGCTTCCCCCCGAGGTCGACCGCGTCTATCTGCAGAACGACCTCACCGCCATCGCCCCGGGCCCCCTGGCGCCGCATCTCGATGTGCGTCTGCGCTCCATGGCCGCGCGCGAGTCGCGCGCACAGGCCTCCAGCTACCGCTTCAGCGCGGCCACGATCGGCGCCGCCATCACGGCCGGCGAGACCGCCGACTCCCTGCGCGAGTTCCTCTCGGGACTGTCGCTGACCGGACTGCCGCAGCCGCTCGCCTACGTCATCGAACGCACGTCGGCCGAGCACGGACGAGTGCGCGTCGCCGCCGATCCGACGTCCCTTCTCACGCGCGTCACGACCGAAGACGAGACCCTGCGGCGCTCGATGGACGTCGACCAGTCGCTGCGGTCGGTCGCCCTGACGCGCACCGGCGACGAGCTCGTCTCGCATGTGTCGGCCGACGTCGTGTTCTGGGCGTTGACCGATGCGCACTACCCCGCCGTGGCCGTCGACGCCGAGGGGCGCCCGCGGGCGCTCGAGCGCGCGAAGCTCGCGGCCGAGACGGCGTCCGACCACGATCCCGCCGACACGTACACGCCGCTGGTTTCGCGCTTGCGCACCGGCGCGGACGATTCGGATGCCGCCTGGCTCGAGCGCGAGCTCGATCAAGCCGTGCGGGCCCGCGCCGTGGTCGACGTGACGGTGCGGCTTCCCGACGGCTCGGCCCGCGTGTTCCGCCTCGAAGCCACGGGCCTCGGTGGCGGACGCCTGCGCGGCCGCGATCGCGCCGCCGACGTCGAGCGCACCCTGCCGCTGTCGCACATCGACGCGGTCTCGCTCGTGGGGTGAGGACGGTCGAGCCTCACCCGGTCGAGCCCTGCCCGGTCGACCGACCAGTCCTGGACCCCGGTAGACTCGAACGCTATGGCTGACGGCCCCCTCATCGTGCAGAGCGACCGCACCGTCCTCCTCGAGGTCGCACACCCCGAGGCAGAGACGGCGCGGCATGAGCTCGCAGTTTTTGCCGAGCTCGAGCGCGCACCCGAGCACATCCACACCTACCGCATCACCCGTCTGGGCCTGTGGAACGCCCGCGCGGCCGGACACGACGCCGAGGCGATGCTGCAGACCCTCGACCGCTGGTCGCGCTTCCCGGTGCCCGCATCGGTGAGCACCGACATCCGCGAGACGGTCAATCGGTACGGTCGCCTGGTCATCGAGCGCAACGACGATAAAGAGCTCGTGCTGCGCTCGACCGACCCCGCGGTCCTCAGCGAGGTGTCGCGCAACAAGCGCATCGCTCCGCTCCTGATCGGTCACCCCACCCCCGACAGCTACCTCGTCGACGCGTGGGCGCGCGGGCACATCAAGCAGGAGCTGCTGAAGATCGGGTGGCCGGCCGAGGACCTCGCCGGGTACACCCCCGGAACCCCGCACGCGATCGACCTCGCCGAAGACGGCTGGAGCCTGCGTCCCTACCAGCGCCAGGCCGTCGACTCCTTCTCCGAGGGGGGATCCGGCGTCGTCGTGCTCCCCTGCGGTGCCGGCAAGACGCTCGTGGGCGCCGCGGCCATGGCCGACACGCGCACGACCACCCTCATCCTCGTGACGAACACCGTGAGTGCTCGTCAGTGGCGCGATGAGTTGCTGCGGCGCACGAGCCTCACCGCCGAGGAGATCGGCGAGTACTCCGGTCAGGTGAAAGAGATCAAGCCCGTCACCATCGCGACTTACCAGATCCTGACCGCCAAGCGGAAGGGCGAGTACGCCCACCTCGCACTGCTCGATGCGCTCGACTGGGGTCTCGTGCTGTACGACGAGGTGCACCTGCTGCCCGCTCCGGTGTTCAAGCTCACGGCCGATCTGCAGGCCCGACGTCGACTCGGCCTCACCGCGACTCTCGTGCGCGAAGACGGTCGTGAGGGCGACGTGTTCAGCCTCATCGGCCCGAAGCGCTTCGACGCGCCGTGGAAAGAGATCGAGGCCCAGGGCTTCATCTCCCCCGCCGCCTGCTACGAGGTGCGCATCGACCTCCCCGCCGACGAACGTCTCGAGTACGCGGCCGCCGCCGACGAGGACCGTTACCGGCTGGCGGCGACCGCCCCCGCCAAGATCGACGTCGCGCGGCGCCTGGTCGAGCGGCATCCGGGCGAGCGAGTACTCGTGATCGGGCAGTACCTCGATCAGATCGACGAGCTCGCGCAGGCTCTGGACGCCCCTCAGATCACCGGGGCGACCCCGATCCCGGAGCGTGAGGAGCTCTTCCAGGGCTTCCGCGACGGCAGCATCCCGCTGCTCGTGGTGTCGAAGGTGGCCAACTTCTCGGTCGATCTGCCCGAGGCCTCCGTCGCGATCCAGGTGTCGGGTTCGTTCGGGTCGCGTCAAGAAGAGGCCCAGCGCCTCGGACGACTGCTGCGACCCAAGCAGTCTCAGCACACGGCGAGCTTCTACACGCTCATCGCGCGCGACACCGTCGACCAGGATTTCGCGCAGAACCGGCAGCGTTTCCTCGCCGAACAGGGCTACGCCTACACGATTCTGGATGCCGACGGGATCGACGCCGCAGCCGCCTGACCCATACCAGCGTGCGGCTTTCCGTTCCATATCCAGCGCATTGCTGGGTGCAGTCACGATAATGAGGGAATGACAGCTCCTCGCATCCTCGTCGTGGACGACGAACCGAACATCCGCGACCTGCTCATCACGAGCCTGCGCTTCGCCGGTTTCCAGGTGCGAGCCGTGGCAAACGGCGCGCAGACCATCTCGGCCGTGCTCGAAGAGGAACCCGACCTCATCGTGCTCGATGTGATGCTGCCCGACATGAACGGGTTCAGCGTCACGAAGCGCCTGCGGGGCGCGGGGTACACGGCCCCCATCCTCTTCCTCACCGCCAAGGACGAGACCGAAGACAAGATCATGGGCTTGAACGCCGGCGGCGACGATTACGTCACCAAACCGTTCAGCCTCGACGAGATCGTCGCGCGCATCCAGGCGATCCTGCGCCGCACCATGCAGGCCGACGAGGAGTCGATCATCCGCACCGGTGAGCTGACGATGGATCAGGACACCCACGACGTCAGCGTCGGCGACGTCTCGATCGACCTGAGCCCCACCGAGTTCAAACTGCTGCGCTACCTGATGCTCAACCCGAACCGTGTGCTGTCGAAGGCGCAGATCCTCGACCACGTGTGGGAGTACGACTTCAACGGCGACGCGGGCATCGTCGAGAGCTACATCTCGTACCTGCGCCGCAAGATCGATCCGCACTCGTCCGAGCCGCTCATCCAGACCAAGCGCGGCTTCGGCTACATGCTGAAGTCGGGTAAGACCGCCTGAGCGGAGGCTCCCCCTGTCGCACTCCGACGACACCCTCACCCGCTGGTGGCGCAGCCTGAGCCTTCGGGCCAAGGTCACCGGCGTCACGGTCGCGCTGCTCGCGATCGGGTTGTTCGCCGCCGGTATCGGCACGATGGTGTTCCTGCGCACGACGCTGGTCAACAACCTCGACGAGCAGCTCGCGCAGCAGGCGGCCGGGAGCATCGCGAACAGCATCTTCACCACGAGCGACACCGACGGCCGTATCACCTTCACCCAGGTCGACAACGCCCCGCAGATCGGGTCGATGGTGGTCGTGTACGGGCCCGACGGGCGGCGCGAGGCGTTCTACAACGGCACGTCGTCGCGCGCCCTGCCCGATCTGCCCGCGACCTTCACCGTCGAGCAGACCTACAGCCAGATCGACCGGCGGATCGAGCTGGAGAACCCCGAATCCGGTCAGCACTTCCTCGCTCGCGTGGGGGTGCTGCAGGCCCCCGGCAATCCCGGGGTCTACACCCAGATGGTGATCCAGCCCCTGGCCCCCACCGATCGCATCGTCGCGGCGTACGTGGGGATCTACGCGTTCGTCGCGTTGCTCATCCTCATCGCCAGCGCCCTGCTGACCCGCTGGCTCGTGACGCTCACGTTCCGCAACCTGCGGCAGGTCGAGACGACCGCGATGGACATCGCCGCCGGCGACTTCAGCCAGCGCCTGACCGACATCGTCCCCGACACCGAGGTGGGACGCCTCAAGACGGCGATCAACGCCATGCTCGCGCGGATCGACGGGGCGCTCGTGCAGCGTGACGCGACCGTGCGCCAGATGCGACGCTTCATCGGCGACGCCAGCCACGAGCTGCGCACCCCGCTCGTCACGATGCGCGGGTACGCCGAGCTCTATCGCATGGGCGCCATCCGTTCCGACGAAGACGTGGCGCAGTCGATGGAACGCATCGAGAAGGAAGCCATCCGCATGGGGGCCCTCGTCGAAGACCTGTTGGCCCTCGCGCGACTCGACGAGCGTCGCGACGTCACGATCACCTCGCTCGATCTGCGCCCGATCGCTCGAGATGCCGCGATGGATCTGCGCGTGACCTCCCCCCAGCGCGAGGTGACCGTCGACGACACCACCGCGCGCACCGAACGCGCCGTCCCGCTGATGACGCTCGACCCGCTCCTCGACGCCGCAGGAGAGCCCGCGTCGACGCCCGTGCGCCGCAGGGGTGCGCCGCCGACGTCGGCGATGGCGATCGCCGGGGCCACCCTGTCGCGCCTGCGTCGCCGCGCCCGAGAGGCGGGCGAGACGCACACGACCGCGGGCGACGACCCCGCCGCTCCGACCACGCCCCTGGGCGTCGTGCGCACGCCTCCGAGGCTCGCCCCCGTCGTCCTCGGCGACGAGAACAAGGTGCGCCAGGTCGTCGCCAACCTGCTGGGCAATGCGCGACGGTTCACCGCCGACGGCTCCCCCATCGGCCTGCGTGTGGGGGTCGACGCCGACGCCGACATGGGGTGGATCGAGATCATCGATCACGGTGAGGGCGTTCCCGAGCAGATCCGCGACCAGATCTTCCAGCGCTTCTGGCGTGCCGACACCTCGCGCACGCGCGAGACCGGCGGTTCCGGCCTCGGGCTGTCGATCGTGGCATCCATCGTCGATCTGCTGCACGGCACGGTGCAGGTCGTCGACACCCCCGGCGGCGGAGCGACGTTCCGCGTCTCGCTCCCCCTGGCCGACCGGCGCGACGCGCAAGAGCACGCGCTCATCGAGACGCAACCGCTCGAGCGCCTGCCCGACGACTACCGTCCCGACGCGTAGACCCGACGCTTCGCCCCGGCCCCGACCCCGGCTCTCACCCGCCCCCGTCGAACCTCGGCGGAGTTCTCGAACCGTGTCCCAAGAGACGCAGACCGCGTCCCACATCAGGGTGCCTGGCGCCGCCGCAGGCAACCCAAAGTGGGACATGGTCGCCAACCGGCCGGCCAGCAGTCACGCAAGCCAGCAGCCCGCAGCCAGCCAACAGCCAACCAACTCACCAGCAGCCAACCGGCGCCGGATCAGCGCGCGGTCACCGCCCCGTCAACACAGAAGGCCCCCTCCCGGAGGAGGGGGCCTTCTGTGTGATGCCTAGGCGTGGATCAGAAGTCCATGCCACCGGTCGGGTCGCCCGCGGGAGCGGCCGACTTCTCGGGCTTGTCGGCGACGACGACCTCTGTCGTGAGGAACAGACCGGCGATGGACGCCGCGTTCTGCAGAGCCGAACGCGTCACCTTGGCGGGGTCGATGATGCCCTGTGCGAACAGGTCACCGTACTCGCCCGTCGCGGCGTTCAGGCCGTGGCCCACGGGGAGCTCCGCGACCTTGTTCGCCACGACACCGGGCTCGAGACCGGCGTTGAGCGCGATCTGCTTGAGCGGGGCCTCGATGGCGACGCGGACGATGTTCGCACCCGTGGCCTCGTCACCGACGAGGTCGAGGGTTGCGAGCGCGGTCTTGCCGGCCTGGATGAGCGCGACGCCACCACCGGCGACGACACCCTCTTCGACGGCGGCCTTCGCGTTGCGCACGGCGTCTTCGATGCGGTGCTTGCGCTCCTTGAGCTCGACCTCGGTGGCCGCGCCCGCCTTGATGACGGCGACGCCACCCGCGAGCTTGGCGAGGCGCTCCTGGAGCTTCTCGCGGTCGTAGTCGCTGTCGGTGTTCTCGATCTCGCGACGGATCTGGGTCACGCGACCCTCGATCAGCTCGGACTCGCCCGCACCCTCGACGATCGTGGTCTCATCCTTGGTGATGATGACCTTGCGCGCACGGCCGAGCAGGTCGACCGTGGCGTTCTCGAGCTTGAGGCCCACCTCTTCGGTGATGACCTGTCCGCCGGTGAGGATCGCGATGTCCTGCAGCTGAGCCTTGCGACGGTCGCCGAAACCGGGAGCCTTGACGGCCACCGACTTGAAGATGCCGCGGATCTTGTTGAGCACCAGCGTCGCGAGAGCTTCGCCCTCGACGTCTTCGGCGATGATGAGGAGCTCTTTGCCCTCCTGGATCACCTTGTCGACGATGGGCAGAAGGTCCTTGATGTTGGAGATCTTCTGGTTGGCGATCAGGATGTACGGGTCTTCGAAGACCGCTTCCTGACGCTCGGGGTCGGTGACGAAGTAGGGGTTGATGTACCCCTTGTCGAAGCGCATACCCTCGGTGAGCTCGAGCTCGGTGCCGAAGGTGTTGCTCTCCTCGACGGTGACGACGCCTTCCTTGCCCACCTTGTCGATGGCTTCGGCGATGAGTGCGCCGATGGCCGGGTCGGCGGCGGAGATCGATGCGGTAGCCGCGATCTGCTCCTTCGACTCGACCTCTTTGGCCGAGGCCAGGAGCTCGTCGGTGACGGCCTTGACGGCCTTCTCGATGCCCTTCTTGAGCGAGATGGGGTCTGCGCCGGCTGCGACGTTGCGCAGGCCCTCGCGCACGAGCGCCTGGGCGAGAACGGTGGCGGTGGTGGTGCCGTCACCCGCGACGTCGTCGGTCTTCTTGGCGACCTCCTTGACCAGCTCGGCGCCGATCTTCTCGTACGGGTCGTCGAGCTCGATCTCCTTGGCGATCGAGACGCCGTCGTTCGTGATCGTGGGGGCGCCCCACTTCTTCTCGAGCACGACGTTGCGACCGCGGGGGCCCAGGGTCACCTTGACGGCGTCGGCCAGCGTGTTGAGGCCACGCTCGAGACCGCGTCGGGCCTCTTCGTCGAAAGCGATGATCTTTGCCATAAGTGTGTCGTCCCTCCCGGACGGGTGACTGCTGATTTTGGCACTCGACGAAAGCGAGTGCTAACTCATTCTGGCACTCGCCCCTGGGGAGTGCAAGCCGCCCACCCGCGCGGAAACGACGACGCCACGGCATCCGGGATCGGATGCCGTGGCGTCGGGAAACGGTGATCAGGCGAGTCGCACCGACTCCGCCTGGGGGCCCTTCTGCCCGGTGCCGACGGTGAACTCGACGGCCTGGCCCTCCTCGAGAACGCGGAAACCCGACATCTCGATGCTCGAGTAGTGGACGAAGACGTCCTGGCCGTCGGCGACGGTGATGAAGCCGAAGCCCTTCTCGGCGTTGAACCATTTGACAGTGCCCTGCGTCATGCGAATCTCCCGTTGCTGAATGACGAGGTCATCGTAAGCACGCGTGATCCCGCCGCACCGGCCGCTCGGCCCATTGTTGACGCGCAGGCCGCGAACTTGTTACGCCGCGGAAACACGCGGCCGTCGAGGGGTCAGGGAGCGGTCGACGGCGACGCCTGACCGGCGGCGCGATCGAGGCCGATGACGACGACGAGCCGCTTCACGGCGCTCTCGTCGTCGGGGGTGCTGGGGTCGTCGGTCGGCTGCAGGAAGTCGCTCTGCGCGATCTGCGCGCCCCCGATGGTCTGGGCCAGGCCCTGGGCTGCCGCCTCGTCGGTGTCGCGGAGGTAGTAGATCGTCGTCTCGGCGAAGTCGGTGCTGTCGGAGTCGCCGGTCTCGACGCCCTCACCCGGCCATCCGGCCGCCACGATCTGGTCGCGCACGGCGGCGGCGAGTCCCTCGTCGGCCGTGCCGTTGAGAACGACCACCGAGTACGACGTGTCGACGACGGCTGGCGTCGTGGGTTCCGCCGAGACGGTGGGCACCGGCGCGGGCCCGGAGCCGAACGAGATGCGGCCCGACACCACCAGCGAGCCGAAGATGCCGGCGATGATCAGGACGAGGGTGGCGATGGCCGCCCACAGGAAGATGATCCACCCGCGCAGCCGGGGATTCTCGGCGCGGTGGGCGCCGACGCGACCCGCATCGGCCGGCAGGTCGTCGAAGCGATCCCGCGGGAAGGTCGATCTGGCCATTGGACGATGCTACCGGTCCGACCCGCGCGCACCCGTCACCGGGTGGCGGTGCGGCCGAGGCGTGCGCGCTGCTGCGCGGCCGCGTCATCGCGGCGTCGGCGCAGGCGACGCACCAGCATGGGGTCGGACGCGAGGGCTTCGGGGGTGTCGATGAGGCGACCGAGCAGCTGGTAGTACCGGGCCGGCGTCAGCGCGAACTCGGCGCGGATCGCCTCCTCTTTCGCACCCCCATGGCGTCGCCACTCACCCTCGAAGGCGAGGAAGGCGCGATCACGGTCCGACAGGGGCACGCTTCGACGCTACTGCGCACCGCCCGTCGATTCCGGATGCCACGCCACCCACGCCCCGAGCGGATCGACCTCGGCGCGCACGTCGCCGTCGAGCGCGAGCGCGAACCCGCCCCGTCGGATGCGAGGGGGGTGCGTCCAGCCGTCGTGCAGTGCCGCGGCATCGAGCGTGATCCACCGCCCCGCGGCCCGCGCGGCCGCGATGACGGGGGCGCGCCCGGCGCGCGGGATGTGGGCGAGCACGCCGGGCGTCGTGACCACCAGCGTCACTCCGCGGGGAGCCTGCGCCGCGAGGGCGGGAAGGGCCGCCGCCCCCTCGCCCGCGACGAGAAGGGGCGGGTCGGCCGCCGCGATGTCGAGTGCACCGGCGATGCGCTCACGCCTCCCCTCTTCGCCCGGCCACACCAGGCCCGTGAGCCACGCACGATCGTCGGCGGCTCGGGCGTCGAGGGGGTTCAGATCGATGCCGGCCCGCCACACGACGTCCGGCATCCGCAGGTCGGGGTGCCCCTCGAGCTCGCACTCCAGCACGACCGGGCTGCGGCCGTCGGCGGGGTCGAGCGCGATGACCTCCTCGCCGCGGCGGTAGCGATAGGAGTACCGATCGGGGTACAGGCACAGGCCCGCGCTCGCCCCCACCTCGAGCAACGCGATCGGCCCCTCGATGAGCGAGAGCGCCGGCAGCAACGCGGCGCACCGGAGCGGCTCGTTGGTCTGCACGCTCCGACGCCCGCACTCGACGACCACCTGATCGGCGTGGGCGACGACCCACGCGGCCCACGCGTCGACATCGTCCTCTGGTGCGCCCAGCAGCCGCAGCACCGCGAAGACGAGCGGGGGCTGACGCCGCGTCTCCTCGATGCGGGCGAGAGCCTCGGCCACCGCGGTGTCGTCGACGACGCGCCGCGCCCACCCCTCGTACACCGCCGAACGACCCGGCGCCTCGTCGCGGGCGAAGCGCCCATAGCGATCGACGACGGCTTCCACGGCATCCTGCTGCATTCCGCAGATTATGCCGCGCCGACCTGACCGGCCCCAGGCACGAGAGAATAGGGACCGGAGAGAGGAAGATCCCATGACTTACGCCGTCGACAAGACCGACGACCAGTGGCGCGAAGAGCTTTCGCCCGAGCAGTACGCGGTGCTGCGCCAGGCCGGAACCGAACGCGCGTGGACCGGCGAACTGCTCGATGAGAGCCGCTCCGGTTTCTACACCTGCGCCGCGTGCGGCTCCGAGCTGTTCCAGAGCGGAACGAAGTTCGACTCGCACTGCGGGTGGCCGAGCTTCTACGAGTCGGTGCGTCCCGAGGCCGTCGAGCTCATCGACGACAACAGCCACGGCATGCAGCGCACCGAGGTGCGCTGCGCCAACTGCGGTTCGCACCTCGGACACGTGTTCCCCGATGGTTTCGGCACGCCCACCGGCGACCGGTACTGCATGAACTCGCTGTCGTTGAACTTCACCCCGGAAGAGACGGCGTGAGCGCACTCGAGGCGATGCGCGACCGCCGGTCGTGGTCGAAGGTCACCGACCTGGCCCCCACCGGCCCCGAGCTCGAGGCGTTCGTCGCGGCGGCGGGTCGCGTCGCCGACCACAAGACGCTGCGTCCCTGGCGGATCATCGAGATCCGCGGGAGCGACCGCCACCTGTTGGCTCGCGCATTGAACAAGGCCGACGGTAAGAAGGGCTACTCCTCGAAGCCCCGCCGCGCTCCCCTGATCATCGCCGTGGTCGCGAACCTCGAGTCGAAGAAGATCCCCGCGTGGGAGCAGGAGGCCGTGGCCTCGGGCGTCGCCCACATGCTGAGCCTCGCGCTCGACGAAGCCGGCTTCGGCGTGTTCTGGCGCACCGACGACAACACGCGCAGCAAGGCGCTCGCCAAGGCGCACGGCCTGTCGAAGGGCGAGGTGCTGCTCGGCTGGCTCTACGTCGGGGGCAAGCCGCCGCGCTCGCGCCCGGTGCGTCGCAAGACCGTGGATGCCGCGAAGCACATCTCGCGTCTGCCCGGGAGCAAGAAGCGTCGCGCCGTCGACGACACGCACCTCTGATCGATCCGTCTTCGTCGTACGCCGCCGGTGGGGCTCGTCCCCCCGGCGGCGTCGTCGTTCACGGGCGGGCGGCGCGCGTCATCCGCTGACCGGGCTCCGGCTCACGGACGGCGGCGGCGCCACGGGACCGCCGCGACGATGACACCGACGATCGCGACCGCGGACGCGAGCAGGGCGACGGGGGTCGATGGGGCGGCGGGGGCCGGCCAGAGGGCGTCGAGCAGCACCGACGTGCTCAGAAGCCCCACGACCGACCCGAGGCCGAGCAGCAGCACCCCCGTGCGGCGAACGACCACGGCCGACAAGAAGATGTAGACGACCCCGACGGCTCCACCCACGTACAGCCAGGGCTCGGTGGGGATGACGCGTGGGGCGCCCACCACCCCCACGTGCACCACCGCGGCCACGACGAGCACCGCCGTTCCGCCGACGAAGTTGACCAGCGTCGCGGTCAGCGGGCTCTCGACGCGCACCCGCAGACGCCCGTTCGTCCCCTGCTGCCACGCCACGCCCGCACCGGCGATGGCGGGGACGACCAGCATCCACAGCGGCACTCCCCCCAGCGCGTCGCCCGACAGGCACACGATCACACCGGCGATGGCGAGGACGGCGCCGACGAGGCGGCGCACGGTGACGGGAACGACCCCCGCCGGGCCGTAGCCGACCCGGTCGAGCACGAGTCCGCCCGTGGTCTGCCCGGCGACGAAGCCGACGGTGAACAACGCCACGCCGATGGTGGCGACCGTCAGGCCCTGGCTGGCGACGGTGAACGCCCCGGCCAGACCCCCCAGCAGCATCCAGGGCGGGATCGATCGGGATCGGATGCCGGAGACCAAACGTCCGAACCCGCGTCGGCCCTCGGGCAGCAGCGTCGACAGCGCGACGAGGATGAGCAGTCCCGAGCTGAACGAGATCGCGGCGGCGACGATGCCGTCACCGATCTCGGCGCCGAGGGTGCCGTTGATTCTCGCCTGCAGGGCCGTGAGGGCGCCGATGAGCACCGCTCCCGCCACGGCGACACCGACCGAACCGCGCTCCGACACCGCACTCCCCTCGCGCCCGAGGGTCGGGCCATCGTCGATCGTACGACGGCGTCGGCGTCGCGGACGGCGGCACCGCCCGGCGCAGAACTCACGCCACGGCGAGCGTGCGCCGCTCCCGCTCGGAGCGCACCGCCGCGCCGACGAAGAGCGCGAGCAGCGCCACGACCGAGAGCACGCTCACCGCGTAGAGCGGCAGGCGCCCCGGCGAGAAATCCCCACCGCTGATCAGGTAGGTGTCGCCCAGGCCCATGCCGGGGCCGAAAGAGGCGACGAAGTAACCCGGCATTCCGGCGAAGAGCAGCCCGAGGTACCCGGCGATCGTGGACCAGACGCCCGCTCCCGTGAGGACGAAGAGCAGAGCGAGGACCAGAGCGAAAAGCGGGCCGATGGCGATGACGCCCACGACGAACGCGCCAGGCGGTCCCTGATTCGCCGCGCCGACCTCTGCCCAGACCTGCGCGGCGGTGAGCCCCGGGCGGGCGGCCTCCGGATTCCAGACCAGGATCTGCAGCAGCGCGACCCCTGCGTAGGCGCACACTGCGACGACGCCCGAGAGGGCCGCGATGAGGGTCGGAAGACGGGTCGTCGATGCGGCGGTCATCTGCCCATGCTGTCTCAGACCGCCGCGCGCGGCCAGCACCGGGCACGTCGCTGTCGACCGGAGGGGCGCCGATGCACCAGGCTTTCCCCGTGACCCAGTTGCGCACCGATCACGACGACGTCTCCGAGATCATCGCCGATCTCGTCGCCGACGGCGTCGACCGCGAATTCCTCCCTCACGTGGAGGCCCAGCTGCCGCGACTGCACGATCTCTTCGTGCAGTTGTACGGCGAGCGTCCCGACGGCCGCGAGCGATTGGCATCCGTCGTCGATCTCGCCCGACGTTCGTGGGCGTTGCGTCCGACCGAGCTGAAGGCCATCGACCGCGAGCGCGAGAGCGCGCCCGGATGGTTCGAGAGCGAGCGCATGCTCGGTGGCGTCTGCTACGTCGATCGCTACGCGGGAGGACTCAGCGGCATCCGGGATGCCATCCCCTACTTCCAGGAACTGGGCCTGACCTATCTGCACCTCATGCCGCTGTTCGAGAGCCCGGAGGGGAACAGCGACGGCGGGTACGCGGTGTCGAGCTACCGCCGCGTGAACCCGAAGCTCGGCACGATGCAGGAACTCGCCGAGCTCGCCGCCGACCTCCGCCGCGCCGGAATCTCGCTGGTGGTCGACTTCATCTTCAACCACACCAGCAACGAGCACCGGTGGGCGCGGAAGGCCATCGCCGGCGACCCGGCGTACGAGGATTTCTACCTGATCTTCCCCGACCGCGAGATGCCCGACGCGTACGAGCGGACCACGCGCGAGATCTTCCCCGACGACCACCCGGGGTCCTTCGTGCAGCTCGACGACGGGCGCTGGATCTGGTCGACGTTCTACCACTTCCAGTGGGACCTCAACTACGCCAACCCCGCCGTCTTCGAGGCGATGGCCGGCGAGATGCTGTTCCTGGCGAACCAGGGCGTCGAGATCCTGCGGATGGATGCCGTGGCCTTCATCTGGAAGCGGCTCGGAACGACCTGCGAGTCCCTGCCCGAGGCGCATCTGCTGCTCCAGGCCTTCAATGCGGTGCTGCGCATGGCCGCGCCCGGCCTGCTGTTCAAGTCGGAGGCGATCGTGCACCCCGACGAGGTGATCTCGTACATCTCGCCCGACGAGTGCCAGATCTCGTACAACCCGCTGCAGATGGCCCTCACGTGGGAGGCGCTCGCCACCCGCGACGGACGCCTGCTGCAGCAGGCGCTCGAGCGTCGCCACGCCCTGCCCGACGGCACCGCGTGGGTCAACTACGTGCGCAGCCACGACGACATCGGGTGGACCTTCGCCGACGAGGATGCCGCCGAGCTCGGCATCGACGGCTACCCGCACCGCCGCTTCCTCAACGATTTCTACGTCGGGCGCGCCGAGGGAACGTTCGCCCGCGGCGTGCCGTTCCAGGAGAACCCGCGCACGGGCGACGCGCGCGTGACGGGGACCACCGCCTCGCTCGCCGGTATCGAGGCGGGCGACTCCGCGGGTGAGGACCGCGTCGTCCTCGCGCACGCGCTCGCCCTATCGACCGGCGGCATCCCGCTGCTGTACCTCGGCGACGAGGTCGCGCAGCTCAACGACTACGGCTTCGCCGACCGCCCCGAAGAGGCGGGCGACAGCCGCTGGGTGCACCGCCCGTTCCGCCCCGCACAGAACTACACGGATCACGCGGATGCCGGGACCCCGGCCGGACGCGTCTTCACGCGACTGGCGCGCCTGCTCGCCGTTCGTCGGTCGACCCCCGAGCTCGCCGGCAACGAGCTCATCGCCTTCGACGCGCACGTGGCGTCGGTCGTGGCCTTCGTCCGCCCCGGCGACGCGGGCTTCGACGTTCTCGTCATGGCAAACGTCGCCGACAGCCCGGTGACCATCGACGCGCTCACGCTCTCGGGCCTTCGACCCGAGGCACTGGACCTCGTCTCGGGCGCTCCGACCTGGTTGGGCGCGGACCTTCCGCTCGCCGCGCACGAGGTGCGCTGGTTGCGCGTGCGCTCGCGCTGACGGAAGACAGCGGGCGATGAGCGAGGCACCGGCGCACCAGACGCGTCACCTGGCCGCGCTGGCGGCGGGGGTGATCGCGCTCGCGACCGCGGTCTGGGCCCCGGCGGGCATGGTGGGCGACCTGCTCATGGTCACCGTGGCCCTGTGCGCCCTGCTGTTCGCACTGGAGGCGGGCAGGCGGCCCGGGCCCCTGCGCTGGGGCGCGATCGTGGGCGCGCTGCTCGCGGGCCTGTCGGCGATCGTGGCGGCAGCGATCCTCGTCGTCGATCTCGCACGACTGTTCTCGTGATCGCCCGGCGACGAACGAGAACCGCAACGCGGCAGGGTGTCAGGTGGCGGGCACCTCGTGCCGCTGCAGGTAAGTGGCGATCGAGCGTTCGCGGCTGCTCCCCCATCCGCTGCGTATCCGCATGAGGGTGAAGCCGGCGGTGCGCAGCTCGCGCGCGTAATCGATGGTGAGTCGATGTCTGGCGAGCTTCTCCCACCCGCCGGGCATTCGGTAGGCATGTGTGACAGTGCGCGGTAGAGCCATTGTTCCCACTCCCTTGGGCGAGCGGACCGGTCGCGTGGCTTCGCCATCGGAGCGGTGCGCGTAGGGTACGCGGGTAGGTAATGGTGAGGATACCCATTCGACTACTGGTTTGTCTGTCCTCTTTTCGGGCGACGCACCGGCGCGTCTCGGTCTCGTGCCGGCGGGCGCGGGGCATGCACCCCTATTCGCCACCGCGGTCGCGGCGTACAGTCCGCACTATGGGCGACAAGGAGCACGACGACGAGATCGCCGCAGAGAACTGGGATGACGAGGGCGGACACCTGGCGACGCTGCGACGCAATGGCGAGTGGGACAGCTGGAATCAGACCGCGGGCGACCACCGGCACGGCTACGGCCTACCCACGACGACGCAAGCGAAACGCGATAAGGACAGCGCACGGGACACAGAGCCCGGCGCCGACGTCATCGCCCTGGAGCACTGGGATGACGACGGCGGAACGGAGCCGATCGCACGCCCGGCGACGACCGGGTCTCGGTCGCGTTCACCTCACCGGATCGCGCATTTTCCACCTCTGTGAGAGGCGCGCGCTCTTCGCGTGAGCGGGGTGCCGGCTACAGGACTTGAACCTGCAACCCCCGTATTACAAGTACGGTGCGCTACCAATTGCGCCAAGCCGGCGTGAGGCCCCGAGGAGCCCCGGAGCACGAGTCTAGGGCGTCCCTCAGGACGCGCTGGACCTCGCGTGCGTTCCGCTCTCTCGGTCCCATTCGAGCGACTTCCACTGCAGGAACGAGCAGAGGTTGCCCGCCACGACGAGCTCTGCCGCGAGGCTCGCCATGTCGTGCGGCGAGAGCGTCAGGTCTTCGGGACGTCCCGTCAGGGTCGCCTCCCACAGGGGCTGGTCGTAGCCCTTGGGCTGCATGTAGATCGACGCCTTGGCGTTCATGAGGCTCATGACCACGAGACCGGTGTCCTGGCTGTCGGCGTCTTCTTGTTCGACGACCTTCAACCGGCCGGCGAACAGGTGTCCCTGCTCGCGGAACTCCTGCACCCACTCCTCCAGCTGCGCGCCGGAACGGCGTGGCGGGGAATCCTCGATCTGGTCCATGTCACCTGAATCGTACAGCGATGCGTTCACCTGCGGGATAGCGATTCAGCCCGCGGGCGTCGCCGTCACCGACGGGGTCGGCGTGGCGGTCGAGTAGTAGGCGTTGCTGTCGACCGTGAGCACGAACTGCGCGAACTCCTTCGCGTCATCCATGCGTCCCACGTACGGCGTTCCGTTGACCAGCACCGTCGGGGTGGCCGTCAGTGCCTGACCGTTGGTGTTGGGGAGTCCCTTGATCGCACGATCGGTCGCGGCCTTCGCCCACCCGGTGTACGTCTCGTCTTCGATGCAGGAACGCACGGCGGCGATGTCGCCCACTCCCGCGCCCTGCGCCATGTCGGCGAGCTGCTGATCGCTGTAGCCGTCGGAGTCGACCGCGGGCTGGTTCGTGAGCAGCTCGTGGTTGTACGCGAAGAAGCGATCCGACGCGTGGGTGGCCACGCACGCGGCCGCGCCGGCGGCACGCAGGCTGTACTTGGTGCCGTTCGACTTCGAGGTGAGCATCGCGACGGGGTAGTACGTCAGCGAGGCAGCGTCGTCACCTACCCACTTCGACAGCTGGTCGGCGTTGGCCGTCTCGAACTCGCGGGCCTCGGTCGACATGTAGTCGACGTACACGCGGATGTCGACGGGGGACGCCGTCCCCGTGGGGGTCGGCGTGGGCTCCGCCGTCGGCTCCGCACCCGCGGCCATCGTGGCCGCATTGCCGTCGATGGTCTGCTGCGCACCCGGGTCGGCGACGCCGGAGGCGCTCGACACCATGAAGCCGTCGTCGGCCGCAGCTCCCGGCAGGGCCTGGGAACGCGGGTCGTGCGAGCTGAGGGCCGAGGTCACCGCGACGGCACCCACGGCAACGACGGCCACCGCACCGACGCCGATCAACGAGCGACGCGCGATTCGCCAGCGCGTCTGCTTCGCCTTGACCTGCTGCGCCTTCTCGCGGACCGCCCCGCGGCGGTCGCGCTCGGCGGGCGAATTCGGTGACTGGTCGTTGGACATGGAACCTCTCGGGCACGGGCTTTCTGCCGCAGGAATTGGGGGGACGCACGGGTGAGCGAACGAGCACCGATGCTAGCTAGGCAGTCTGGGAAATGACCAGACACGTGGCATACTGACCCTTGCGTCCACTGTCGGGCGCACGGGGTCGCCCCCGTTTTCCATTCACTACGGATCGTCCGGCACGTACCTGCCGGTGAAGGAGAAGAAAAAATGGCGTCCGTCACATTCGACAACGCAACCCGTCTGTACCCCGGCGGAACCCGCGCCGCCGTCGACAAGCTCAGCCTCGACGTCGCCGATGGCGAGTTCCTGGTTCTCGTCGGCCCCTCCGGCTGCGGAAAGTCCACCTCGCTGCGCATGCTCGCGGGCCTCGAAGAGGTCAACTCGGGCCGCATCATGATCGGTGACCGCGACGTCACCGACGTGCCCCCGAAGGACCGCGACATCGCGATGGTCTTCCAGAACTACGCGCTGTACCCCCACATGACCGTCGCCGAGAACATGGGCTTCGCGCTCAAGATCGCCGGCATCGGCAAGGAAGAGCGTGCCGCTCGCGTGCTCGAGGCCGCCAAACTCCTCGACCTCGAGCAGTACCTCACGCGCAAGCCGAAGGCCCTCTCGGGTGGCCAGCGTCAGCGCGTCGCCATGGGTCGCGCCATCGTGCGTCAGCCCCAGGTGTTCCTCATGGACGAGCCGCTGTCGAACCTCGACGCCAAGCTCCGCGTGCAGACGCGTACGCAGATCGCGTCGCTGCAGCGCCGCCTCGGCGTCACCACGGTCTACGTCACGCACGACCAGACCGAGGCGCTCACCATGGGCGACCGCATCGCCGTGCTCAAGGACGGCCTGCTCCAGCAGGTCGGTACCCCGCGCGACCTGTACGAGACGCCCAAGAACGTCTTCGTGGCCGGCTTCATCGGCTCGCCCGCGATGAACCTCTTCACCGTCGACCTCGCCGAAGGCGGCGTGCAGTTCGGTGACATGGTCGTTCCCGTCGAGGCCGACACCATCGGCAAGGCGCACGGCTCCGAGGTCACCATCGGTGTGCGTCCCGAGGACATCCAGGTCGCCCCGGCCGACGGCCGCGGCCTCAAGGTCGTCGTCGACCTCGTCGAGGAGCTCGGCGCCGACGGCTACCTCTACGGCCACACCGACATCAACGGCAAGCGCACCGACCTCGTCGCGCGCGTCGACGGCCGCCGTCACCCCAACGCGGGCGAGACGGTCGTGCTGGCGCCGGTCCCCGGCCACATCCACGTGTTCGACCTCGAGTCGGGCGACCGTCTGACCGACCGGGCCATCGCTTCGGCCTGACCTGACGCACCGTCGCGGCGCGTCCCGGTTCCCGATTCATCGGGGGCAGGGGCGCGCCGCACCGCTTTTTCCGGAGGTACCGTGAGCGATTCGCTCAGCATCACCGCCAGCACCGTCGACCCGGGACTGCTTCAGCTGCCGTGGTCGACCGGGCTCGCCGACTGGTCCAGCAACCACATCGTCGCCCTGCCCAAGGGCATCTCCCGCCACCTGGTGCGCTTCGCCAACCTGTCGGGCCGGGTTGTGGCGATCAAAGAGACCACCGAAGAGATGGCGCGTCGCGAGTACGACATGCTCGGCAACCTCGACCGTCTCGCGTCGCCGTGCGTCGAGCGGGTGGCCGTCATCGCCGGGCGCACCGACGCCTCGGGCCGCCCGTTGCCGGCGGCGCTGGTCACCTCGCACCTGCGCTTCTCACTCCCCTACCGCGCCCTCTTCACGCAGGTGCTGCGCCCGCACACCGCCACGCGTCTCGTCGACGCCCTCGCGGTACTGCTCGTGCGGCTGCACAACGTGGGCTTCTACTGGGGTGACGTGTCACTGTCGAACACCCTCTTCCGCCGCGACGCCGGCGAGTTCGCGGCGTACCTCGTCGACGCCGAGACGGGCGAGCTGCACGGCAACCGCCTGAGTCCCGGCCAGCGCGCCCACGATCTCGACATCGCGCGCACCAACATCGCCGGCGAGATCATGGACCTCGAGGCCGGCGGGCGACTCGAGGGCGGTGTGGATGCCGTGGCGATCGCCGACGGACTGGTGGCGTCGTACCACTCGCTGTGGGCGGCCCTCACCGACAAAGAGACCTTCGCCGTCGACGAGTCCTGGCGTATCACCGAGCGCGTGCACAGTCTGAACGCGCTCGGGTTCGACATCGGCGAGATGTCGATCCGCACCGCGAGCGACGGCACGCAGGTGTCCATCCAGCCCAAGGTCGTCGATGCGGGCCACCACCAGCGGCGTCTCCTGCGCCTCACCGGCCTCGATGTCGAAGAGAACCAGGCGCGACGCCTGCTGAACGACCTCGACGAGTTCCGCGCCCGGGTCTCGCGTCTCGGCGCCGACGAAGAGATGGTCGCGCACGAGTGGCTCACGCGCGTGTTCGAGCCGATCGTGATGGCGATCCCGTGGGATCTGCGCGCCAAGCTCGAACCGGCCGAGGTCTTCCACCAGGTGCTCGAGCACCGCTGGTACATGTCGCAGGCGCGGGGGCGCTCCGTGCCCCTGGCCGAGGTGGTCGCCTCCTACATCGACGACGTGCTGCGCCACCGGCGCGACGAGGCGACGGTCATGGGGCCGCCGACCGACACGATGTCGCTCGCGACGGTGTCCGACGTCGACGCGCCCGAGACCGGCGCGGTGCCCACGACCGACACGGACGCCGTCGACTGGCGCGATCTCGTCTGAAACGGCGAGGCCGTGGCATCCGGGACGAATCCGGGATGCCACGGCCTCGAACCGTGGAGGGCCTCAGTAACCGACGGTGAAGCGTCCCCGGGAGTGGCGCGGGTTCTCGATCTCGTCGAGGACGGCGACCGCGAAATCGGCACCGCCGATGAACGAGTCGCCGTTGTCGTCGACGACGAGCACGTCGCCGCCGTCGCGATAGGTTCCCGTGCGCTCCCCCGGTGCCCACGAGCCGAAGCCCCCGGCCGGGTGCACGTAGAACCAGTCGCGGCCGGTGTCGTCGGCCTGCAGGTCTTCGAGCATGCCGATGGCCTCGCGGGCTTCCGGCTTGTACTCCTCGGCGAAGCCGTCGGTGTCGATGAGGCGAGGACCACCGTCGGCGACGAGCGAACCGCCGGCGCCGCCGATGACTCCCAGACGCACCCCGTCGGGCAGCGCGGTGGCCAGCTGGGCGATGGCGGGGCGGAGCTTGCCCTCCATGTCGCCGCGCGGGGCGGCCGCCGACACGACGACCTCGACGCCTTCGAGTTCGGCGACGAGACCGGGCACGTCGAGGACGGTGCCCTCGATGTACGTCGCACCCTCGACGCGCTCGGCCGGGACCGAGCGCGCGACGGAGACGACGGTGTGGCCGCGGCGGACGGCCTCGGTGACGATGTGGCTCCCGGCGTAGCCGGTGCCTCCGATGACAGCGATGCGGGGCATGGTGTTCCTCTCGACGGTCAGTGGGCGGCGCGCAGCGACGACACCTGGTACAGCGCGACGGATGCCGCGATGCCGGCGTTGAGCGACTCGGTGGCGGTCGAGATCGGGATCGACACGACCTGGTCGCAGGTCTCGGTGACGAGGCGCGACAGCCCCTTGCCCTCGGAACCCACGACGATCACGACGGGCCGGTCGGCGAGGGCGAGGGCGGGCAGCGACACGTCGCCGTCACCGTCGAGCCCGAGCACGAACACGCCCTGCTTCTTGAACTCCTTGAGCGTCGCGGTGAGGTTCGCCGCGAGCGCCACGGGGATGCGCGCGGCAGCTCCCGCACTCGTCTTCCACGCCGCGGAGTTGACGCTCGCCGACCGGCGCTGCGGGATGATCAGACCCTGCCCGCCGAAGGCACCGGTGGAGCGGATGATCGCGCCGAGGTTGCGAGGATCGGTGATGCCGTCGAGGGCGACGAGCAGCGGCAGCTCGCCGCGGTCGACGATCTGCTCGAGCAGGTCCTGCGGGTGCGCGTAGGCGTACGGGGGGACCTTGAGGGCCACGCCCTGGTGCACGCCGTCGAAGCCGGCCATGCGGTCGAGCTCGGGGCGCGTGACCTCGAGCACCGGGATGCCGCGGTTGGTCGCGATCGACAGCATCTCTTTGACGCGGTCGTCCATCTCGACGCGCTGCGCGATGTACATCGCGGTCGCGGGGATCTTCGCGCGCAGGGCTTCGAGCACCGAGTTGCGGCCGGTGACCGTCTCGGTGTCGTCGTTCGCCTTGGCACGGCCACCGCGGTTCTGGTTCCCCCCGACCGCGCGCACGCCGGGCTTGGACGTGCCCCCGGCGGCGGCGTAGCGCTCTTGGGCGGCCTTGCGCTTGCCGGCGGGGTGCCAGGCGCGGTCCTCGGCCTTGGGGGTCGGTCCCCGACCCTCGAGCGCCTTGCGGGAGTGCCCGCCGGTGCCCTTCAGGGGACCCTTCTTCTTGCCCGTGTTGCGCGCGCCCGGGCGTCCTGGCTTAGGCATTGATACTCCAATGTGTTCCGGCCGGAGTGTCCTCCAGCGTGATTCCTGCGGCAGCGATGGCGTCGCGGATGCGATCGGCCCCTGCCCAGTCCTTGTCGGCTCGCGCCTGCGATCGCTGGGCGATCATCGTCTGCACGAGGGCGTCGAGAGCCATGTCCGTCGACCCGGTCGCGACCGCGGGCTCCGAGGCATCCAGACCCAGGATGCCGAGCATCGCGGTGACGGAGCAGTGAGCCGTGATCGCGGCGTCGAGGTCGTGCCCGTCGATCGCCGCGTTGCCCGCACGCACGGTCTCGTGCAGCACGGCGAGAGCCTGGGGCACCCCGAGGTCGTCGTCCATCGCCGAAGCGAAATCTGCGGGGATCTCGCCCGGCACGGTTGCGAGCGGGTCGGCGCCGGCGGCTCGGAGCACGCGCTGCACGAAGGTCGAGATGCGCTCGAGCGCCGCGGCGGCCTCGTCGAAGGCCCGATCGGAGATGTCGAGGTTCGAGCGGTAATGCGCGGCAGCGAGCGCGTAGCGCACCACCATCGGGTCGCGCGCATCGAGGACATCGCTCGCGAGGGTGAAGTTTCCGAGCGACTTCGACATCTTCTGTCCGTCGACGGTCACGAGTCCGTTGTGCACCCAGTAGCGCGCGAAGGCGTCACCCGCGGCGGTCGACTGGGCGATCTCGTTCTCGTGGTGTGGGAAGCGCAGGTCGAGGCCGCCGCCGTGGATGTCGAACTCGGGCCCGAGGTAGCGCCGCGACATGGCCGAGCATTCGATGTGCCACCCCGGGCGTCCCGCGCCCCAGGGCGACGCCCAGATCGCCGACTCGGGCTCCCCGTCTTTCGCACCCTTCCACAGAGCGAAATCGCGCGGGTCGCGCTTGCCGCGGGGGTCGGCATCTGCCGCCGATTCCATGGCATCCGGGCTCTGGCGGGTGAGCTCGCCGTAGGCGGCCCAGGAGCGCACGTCGAAGTACACGTCGCCGTCGGCGGCGTAGGCGTGCCCCCGCTCGAGGAGCTCGGTGATGAGCTCCTGCATCTGGGTGATCGATGCGGTCGCCCGCGGCTCGTACGTGGGGGCGAGGATGCCGATGGCGGCGTAGGCCCGCGAGAACTCGAGCTCCATGCGATACGCCAGGGCCCACCACGGCTCGGCATCGGTGGCGTTCGCGAGCACCTTGTCGTCGATGTCGGTGACGTTGCGCACGAACGTCACGCGCCCGAACCGGTGGGCGAGCCAGCGGCGCAGCAGGTCGAAGGCGAGCGCCGCGCGCACGTGCCCGATGTGCGGCCCGGACTGCACCGTCGGTCCGCAGACGTAGACCGTGACGTTCGAGGGGTCGAGAGGGACGAAGTCGCGCAGGACCTGCGCCTTCGTGTCGTACAGCCGAACAGTCACCGCCCTAGCCTACCGGCCGCCCCTCACGACGACATGTGAGGGAAACATGCGCTCGGTACGGTGCCGACATGCCCCTCATCATCCGTCCCGACGACCTCTCCGGAGACGAGACCCGCGACCTGGTCGCCGCGCACCTGGCCGGCATGCTCAAGAACACCCCGATCGAGAGCGTGCACGCGCTCGACATCGACCTGCTCACCGCCGAGGGGGTGACCGTCTGGTCCGCCTGGGTCGACGACGAACTCGCCGGTATCGGCGCGTGCAAAGACCTCACCGCCGACCGCGCAGAGGTGAAGTCGATGCGCGTGGTCGACCGCTTCCTCGGTCAGGGCATCGGCCGCGCGCTGCTGCGCCACATCGTCGACGACGCCCGGGAACGCGGCATCCGGAGCCTGTGGCTCGAAACCGGGAGCACCGACGACTTCCTTGCGGCGCGACGCCTGTACGCGAGCGAGGGATTCGTCGAATGCCCGCCCTTCCCGCCCTACGCGGCCGACCCCCTGTCGACCTTCATGACGAGGCAGCTCTAGATCGGAACGACCAGGGCGGTGGCGAAGGCCGCGACGCCCTCGGTGCGGCCGGTGAAGCCGAGACCGTCGGTCGTCGTCGCACTCACCGCGACGGGTGCGCCGCCGAGCGCGGCCGACAGCACCCGCTCCGCCTCTTCGCGTCGCGCGGCGAAGCGCGGACGATTGGCCTGCACCTGCACGGCGACGTTGCCGACCCGCCACCCCGCCGTGTGCAGCAGCCCGAGGGTGTGGGCCAGGAACGCCTCGGCGTGCGCCCCGGCGAACTCCGGGCGATCGGTGCCGAAGTGGGTTCCGATGTCGCCGAGGCCGGAGGCCGCGAGCAGCGCATCGACGATCGCGTGTGCGACGGCGTCACCGTCGGAGTGCCCCGACAGCGCCGGCTCCCCGGGCCATTCGAGGCCGGCGAGCCAGAGCGTGCCCTCTCCACCGAACCCATGCACATCGGTGCCGAGTCCGACGCGGGGCACGTCGTTCGCGGCCTCGGCGGATGCCGACGATGAAACGAGCGCGCGGGCGCGCTGCAGATCGGGGGCGGTGGTGATCTTGAACGACGACGCGTCTCCCGCGACCGTGACCACCGCATGGCCGGCCGCCGCGACCAGTGCGGCGTCGTCGGTGTGATCCGCGTCAGCCGCGGCCACGGCCGCCTCGAGCTCGGCCCGGCGGAAGCCCTGCGGCGTCTGTGCGGCCGCGAGCTCGGAACGGTCGACGCCCTCGACGACGCGGCCGTCGGTGTCGACGCGCTTGATGGTGTCGACGACCGGGACGGTGGGGATGACAGCGGCCGCCCCCGCGGCGACGGCGGCGACCACACGATCGAACACGGCGGGCGGGGTGAGCGCGCGGGCCGCGTCGTGCACGAGGACGATGTCGACCTCGGCGCCGAGCGCCGCGAGACCGGCGGCGACCGACTGCTGACGCGTCTGCGCCCCCGTGACCACCGTCACGCGGTCGTCGCGCCCGCCCGCGGCGCGCGCCGAGGCGAGGGCCTCGGTCTCGTAGCCGACGGGCACGACGACGATGGTCTGCGCGTCGGACCCCGAGAACACGCCCCGCAACGCGTGGTGCAGGATCGTGTGCTCGTCGAGCGCGACGAACGCCTTCGGGCCGCCGCCGTTCAGGCGTGTACCGGAACCGGCGGCGACGACGATGATCGCGAGACGAGGAGCGGGTGCAGAAGTCACCCGCCCACGCTAGCGCGCGCCCCGTCGACCGGAGCGGCGGGCGTCAGGACGCGAGGACCTCGTCGAGCACGAGGCCCGCACGGTCTTCGTCGGTCTTCTCGGCCAGAGCGAGCTCGGAGACGAGAATCTGCCGCGCCTTGGCGAGCATGCGCTTCTCGCCGGCCGACAGTCCGCGATCCTGGTCGCGGCGCCACAGGTCGCGGACGACCTCGCTGACCTTGATGACATCGCCGGAGGCGAGCTTCTCGAGGTTCGCCTTGTAGCGACGCGACCAGTTGGTCGGCTCCTCGGTGAAGGGTGCACGCAGCACCTCGAAGACGCGGTCGAGACCCTCTTTGCCGATCACGTCGCGAACGCCGACGAGGTCGACGTTGTCGGCCGGGACCTCGATGACGAGGTCTCCCTGCGTGACGTTGAGCTTCAGGTATTTCTTCGTCTCGCCCTTGATGACGCGTTCCTTGACCTCGATGATCGTGGCCGCGCCATGGTGCGGGTAAACGACGGTCTCGCCAACCTCAAAAAGCATGGAGTTATGTCCTTTCGGCAACACCCAGGATACCACAGGCTCAGATGCGCTATTGTTCCGCCCACCTTTGCCGACCTCCCCCTCCCGTGCGTGCGAGGGCGGGCGGACACCGCGAACCCCGTAGGATGATGACGATGTCGTCTGTCGATCTTGGAGGATCCGTGAAAACGCGCCTGATCGCGTCCATCGCCGTGGGTGCCGCCGTCGTGCTGGGCACGACTGGATGCAACATCCTCGCCCCGCAGGCGACCACCATCGACTACTCCGCCTCCGACGGGATCAACGTCCCCGCGGAGTCCGGCCCGCTGTCGGTACGCAACGTCCTGATCGTCGCGAACGGCGACGGAACGGTGGGCAACTTCGTCGCCGCCGTCGTCAACGACACCACGGACCCGCAGACCCTGCGCATCGAGGTCGGCGAGGGCTCGTCGGCCGTACGTTCCTCGGTGAACGTCCCCGCCCAGCGCACGCTGAGCCTGGGCGACCTCGCGAACGACGTCGAGCCCCTGCGCCTCGACGGCATCGACGCCCAGCCCGGATCCACGGTGTCGGTCTACTTCCAGTCCGGTGACGGCGAAGGGGCGCTCATGCAGGTCCCCGTCCTCGACGGTGCCCTGGAGTACCTCGCGCCGCTGGCGCCGACCGCGACCCCGTCGCCCTCGCTGACGCCGATCCCCGTGCTGCCCACGGTGACCCCGACGCCGAGCCCGACCCCCTCGTCCTGAAACACGACGAAGGCGCCGACGATCCGATCGTCGGCGCCTTCGTCGTTCCTGGGAGGGTCAGCCCTCGAAGCGGTAGCCGAGCCCACGCACGGTGACGAGCATGCTCGGGTCACTGGGGTTCTCTTCGATGCGCGAGCGGATGCGCTTGATGTGCACGTCGAGCGTCTTGGTGTCGCCGAAGTAGTCGGTGCCCCACACCCGGTCGATGAGCTGGCCGCGGGTCAGCACGCGCCCGGCGTTGCGCATGAGCACCTCGAGGAGCTCGAACTCCTTCAGCGGGATGCTGATCTCGGCACCGTTGACGGCGACCGTGTGCCGGTCGATGTCGAGCACGACTCGTCCGCCGGTGAGGATGCGGTCGTCGAGATCGGCCTCCTCCGGGGCGCGTCGGCGCAGGACCGCCCGCATGCGGGCCAGCAGCTCGCGGGTGGAGTAGGGCTTCGTCACGTAGTCGTCGGCGCCGAGTTCGAGACCCACGACGATGTCGACCTCGGAGTCCTTCGCCGTGAGCATGATGATGGGCACCTGCGTCGTCAGCCGGAGCTGGCGGCACACCTCGGTTCCGGGCATGCCCGGGAGCATGAGGTCGAGCAGCAGGATGTCGGCTCCCCGCTCGCGGAAGGCGGCGAGTGCGAGCGTGCCGTCTTCGGCGATCTCGACCTCGTATCCCTCTCGCCGCAGCAGGTAGGCCAGGGGGTCGGCCAGGTCGGGTTCGTCCTCGACGATCAGAACGCGAGTCATGCGGTGTCTCCCTTCGCGGGGACGGTCGGCGCGCCGCCGGCCTTACGGCCCTTGCGACGCGGTTTGGAACGGGCGGGGTCGATGTCGGGCGCCTCCGACAGGGGGAGGCGGATGGTGAAGGTCGATCCTCGGTCGGGCCGCGACCACAGTCGCACCTCACCGCCGTGGCGCTGCACCGCGTGCTTGACGATCGAGAGGCCGAGCCCGGTTCCGCCGGTGCGGCGCGAGCGTGCCTGATCGGCACGGTAGAAGCGTTCGAAGACGCGGGCCTGATCGGCCTCGGGAATGCCGATGCCGCGGTCGGTGACGGCGATCTCGACCACGCCGTCGTCGAGTTTGACGCCGAGCCCGACCTTGGACCCCTGTGGCGAATAGGCGATCGCGTTGGCGACGAGGTTCCCGACCGCCTCGGTCAGGATCTGCGGTTCTCCCCGCACCCACAGCCCCTTCGTGCCGCCGCGCACCACGGTCACCTGCGCCTGATCGGCCTGCACGGTGTGGGCTTCGACGGCCGAGGTGACGACCTCGTCGATCGAGACCGCGCGCACGTCGCGCAGCTCATCGGAGGCCTGCAGCCGCGACAGGCTCAGGATGCGGTTGACCAGCGCCCCCAGGCGCGTGGCCTCGGCCTGCAGCCGCGACGAGAAGTGGCGGACCTGATCGGGGTCGTCGGCGGCTGATTCGATGGCCTCGGCGAGCAGGCTGACAGCGCCCACGGGGGTCTTCAACTCGTGACTGGTGTTGGCCACGAAGTCTCGTCGCATCTCTTCGACGCGCTCGCGCTCGGTGATGTCGCGCAGCACCAGCAGGGTGAGGCGTCCCGAGATGGGCGTGGCGCGGACGGCGACCAGCCGGGGCTCGGCCGGGGCCGCACCGCGGCGGAGCCGGAGGTTCTCACCGATGCCCGCGCCCGTGTCGCGCGCCACCCGCGCCACGCGGCGCAGGTCGTCGCTGGCGATGACCTCGCCGGATCGCAGCCCGAAGACTTCGGCGGCGGGTGAGAGCGCCAGCACGGTCGACGACATGTCGCACACGATCGCGGGGTCGTCCATCGCCCCCAGCATCGCTTCCACGCCCTCGGGCACTTCGACGGAGGTCTGCGCCATGGAGCGGTCACGGGCCCGCAGCGCGACGACCAGCAGACCGACCACCGAGCCTCCGACGAGGAGTCCGACGAGGAGCGCGAGCAGCGGGAGCTGCGTGTGTTCCATGGCACCAGCGTAGAGCCGCCGATCGAACGTCACCCGCCGTTCACCCCCGCCGGGCAGTCGGGAGAGGCTACTATTCACTGTCACTGCACCGCTCGTTAACCTTCGCTGGGAAGAATCCCCGAAGGTAGCGGGACGTATGTGTGCCGTGCCGCCGACGGAAGGTACCGCGATGCGCGAAGTATTCCACCAGTCCCTCGAGGACGTCCAGAGCCGCTTGGTCGAGATCGCCGAACTCGTCACCACGGCGATCGACGGCGCGACGCGCGCCTTCGGCACCAGCGACATCGCCTTGGCCGAGCAAGTCATCGAAGCCGACGCGATCATCGACGAAAAGGCGCTGGAGCTCGACGAGCTGGCGATCGAGATCCTCGCACGCCAGCAGCCGGTGGCCCGCGACCTCCGCATCGTCGTCACGGCCCTGCGGGTCAGCGCCTCACTCGAGCGCATGGGCGACATCGCCGAGCACATCGCCCAGCTGACGCGGATGCGTTTTCCCGAGCGCGCCATTCCCAAGGGGCTGAAGAGCACGTTCCTCCGAATGGGCGAACTCGACGTCGACGTGGCCCGCCAGCTGACCGAGCTGCTGCGCACGCAGGATCTGAACATCGCCGACAAGATCCGCAACGACGACGACGCGATCGACGAGCTGCACATCAGCGTTTTCGAGAAGGTTCTCAGCGACAGCTGGCAGGGCGAAGCCGGCGCAACCGTCGACGCCACCCTTGCGAGCCGCTACCACGAGCGCTTCGCCGACCACGCGGTCTCGGTCGCCAAGAAGGTCGTCTACCTCGCGACGGGCGACTGGGCCGGCGCCGACGACGAATCCGCCGCGGAGCCCAGCCCGGTCATCTGATCGAGCGACGGTGAAGGGGGTGGGTGCCGATCGGCACCCACCCCCTTCACCGTTGCGACGTCAGTGCTTGTTGCCCTGCGCGGCGACCGCTGCGGCGCCCGCAGCGGCGGCCTCGGGGTCGAGGTACTCCCCCGGTCCGAGGGGCTTCAGGTCGGCGTCGAGGCGGTAGACGAGCGGAATACCCGTCGGGATGTTCAGCTCGGCGATGTCGGCGTCGCTGATGCCCTCGAGGTGCTTCACGAGACCGCGCAGCGAGTTGCCGTGCGCCGTGACCAGGACGGTCTTGCCGGCCTGGAGGTCGGGGACGATGTCGCTGTGCCAGTAGGGCAGCATGCGGTCGATGACGATCGACAGCGACTCGGTCGCGGGGACCTCACCGTCGATGCCGACGTAGCGCGGGTCGCCGACCTGGCTGTACTGGTCGTCGGCGGGCAGGGCCGGCGGCGGAACGTCGAACGAACGGCGCCAGAGCATGAACTGCTCGTTGCCGAACTCCTCGAGCGTCTGGGCCTTGTCCTTGCCCTGCAGGGCGCCGTAGTGACGCTCGTTGAGGCGCCACGAGCGCTTCACCGGGATCCACAGACGGTCGGCGGCGTCGAGCGCGATGTTGGCGGTCTGGATGGCGCGACTGAGGACGGAGGTGTGCAGCACGTCGGGCAGCACGCCCGACTCGGCGAGCATCTCCCCGCCGCGCTGCGCCTCGGCCTTGCCCTGGTCGGTGAGTCGCACGTCGACCCAGCCGGTGAACTGGTTGGTCTTGTTCCACTCGCTCTGCCCGTGGCGGAGGAGGATCAGCGTGTGAGGCGCGGTCATGCCTCCATGCTATCGACGCGCGCGGCTGGCATCATGTTCCGGTGACTCCCTCCCCCGTCGGCCGCGCGACCCGCGGGACGACCGGGATCAATCGGCTTCGTCGGGTGGACCGGTGGATCGCCCGGCATCCGGTGCTGCGCCGCACCGACGACCCGCTCGTGGTCGACCTCGGCTTCGGGGCGAGCGCGGTGACGCCCCTGGAACTCCTCGGCCGTCTGACGAAGCAGAGAGCGGATGCCACGGTCGTCGGGCTCGAGATCGACGCCGATCGCGTCGCCCGCGCCCGCGCGCAGGCCGAGGGCGTTGCGGGCGTCACCTTCGCCCGCGGGGGGTTCGAGGTGCCGCTGCCGGGCAAGCGTCGCCCCGCCGTCATCCGTGCGATGAACGTGCTGCGTCAATACGACGAAGACGACGTGGCCGACGCCTGGGGCCGCATGTGCGCGCGGCTTCAACCCGGCGGCATCCTGGTCGAGGGTACCTGCGACGAGATCGGGCGCGTCGCCACCTGGGCCGAGATCGGGGCGGATGCCCTTCCCCGCAGCCTCACCATCTCATTGCGTCTGGCGGAGCTCGAGTCCCCCGCGATCGCGGCCGAGCGTCTGCCCAAGGCCTTGATCCACCGCAACGTCGACGGCGAGCGGGTGCACGCCTTCGTGTCATCCCTCGAGCGGGAGTGGACGCGGGCGGCCGTGGTCGCGCCCTTCGGCTCCGTCCACCGGTGGCGCGTCGCCATGATCGCCCTCGCCGACGCCGGCTGGCCGCTGCTGAGACGGGAACGGTGGCGGCTGGGCGAGGTGGGCATCGCATGGGAGGCCGTCGCGCCGCTCTGAGCACGACCCGGCGTGGTCGCTCAGATGCGCGGCAGAAGCGCCCGCGCCTCGGCCGACGGCATCCCCGCCGCCACGAGCAGGTCGACGGCGAGCGGACGCAGGGCCGCGACGAGGTTGAGTTCTCCGACACCCCCGCCCGGCAGCAGCGCGGCGGGGTCGAGGCGTCGGATCACCGCGACCACCGCCGCGCGGGCGACGGGCTCGAGTGAGATGTCATCGAGGCTGTCGCGCACCAGCCCCGCCCCACGGGCGAGCTCGGCGAGCAGATCGGCCGGGACCGGACGCGCCTCACCGTCGGCGCAGAGGTACGCCGCACGGCGGGCGACGACGCGCAGGTTGCGCGTGGCCAGATCGAGCGCCTCGCGCACGCGGGCATGCCGCTGCAGCTCGGTGCGCTGGCGGCGCAGGAACGGCGAGATGCGCGCCACTTCGCGGCCCGACTCCAGCGATCCGCTCCACGCGTCGACGTATGTCTGCAGAGACCGCGCGCGTTCCAGGCCCCGCTCGGCCCGCGCACGATCCCCTCGACGGAGCGCCCGCACGATCGTCGCCATGGCCACATCGAGAGCGTCGAACAGCTCGTCGGCGTCGCGGAGCTCGGTGCGGCGCAGCGTGCGCGGGATGAGCGCCGTCACGATCAGAGCGACGACACCGCCGATGGCCCCGTCGACGAGGCGGAGGAAGGGCGCCCCGGTCACCACCACCAGGGCGATGAGCGACTGCACCACCGCCGCGAGGGCGAACCCCGGCTGCGGCGAGAGGAAGCGCGCGACCACCAGGGTGACCGACATGGCCACGGCGATCTGCCACCAGCCGCTTCCGGCGGTCACGAGCACGATCTCGGCGATCAAAATGCCGACGAGCATGCCGACGACGGTCTCACCGACACGCCAGGGTCGCGCGTCACGCACCAGTCCGAGGCTCGACACCGTGACCGTCGCCGCCAGCAGCGGAACCGGGTGGCCCAGGACGAAGTGCGCGAAGGCGTACGCCGAGGTGGCCGCGACCACGATCTGGACGATAGCGGGCAGCGACTCGCGCACCCGCGCGACACGTCGCCCCAGGGTGGAACGCAGACGGGAGGGAGGAACGACGACGCCGACCGTCGTCGACGCGTCGTCGGCGCTCATTCCGCGGCGCGGCGGCGACCCAGGCGCGGCAGACGCGGTACAGACGCGGTGGCACCCGCGTCGGCGGGCACGACGGTCTCGGCGGCCGCGGCGATGGGGCCGTCGGCCGTGTCGACCACGAGCGGCACGCCCTCGGGGGCCGTGCGCTTGACGAGGGCCAACGCGATGGGCCCGTCTTCGTGGTGGATCGCGACCGAGGTGATCGTGCCGATCACGCTGTCACCCGCGCGCACGGCATCACCGCGCGCGGGAAGCACACTGTCGCTCCCGTCGAGCTGCAGCGCGACGACCCGACGCGGCGGGTGGCCCAGGTTGTGCACCTTCGCCACCGTCTCCTGACCGCGATAGCAGCCCTTCGACAGGTGCACGGCGGTGCGCAGCCAGTCCATCTCGTGCGGGAGCAACCGCTCGTCGGCGTCGACGCTCACGCGCGGGCGCCACGCGGCCACGCGCAGCGCTTCGACAGCGTCACGACCCGCGAACGCCATCTCTCCCGCGACAGCGGCATCGATCAGGCGGTCGAGCTCTTCGGCATCCACGATGGCCTCGGCCCAGTCGCGGTCGGCTCCCGGATGCGGGTCGACACGGGCGTACGCCCAGCCGCCGGGGGTGACGTCGGGCCACGGGTCGACCCAGACCGGAGCCGCCGCGGTGAGGGCTTCGACGGCGGCACGCGTGCCCCCGATCACCGACAACTCGTCGGAACGATCGCGCACGTCCACCCGCAGGCGGAAGCGCATGCGGGTGAGCCAGGTCAGGAGCGCCTCGGCGTCGGACGCGTCCACGATCAGCCAGGTCGTCTCACCGTCGTCGACGACCGACGCCGCGTGCTCGACGCGCCCCTGCGGGTCGAGGATCAGGAGTTCCGTCGACACTCCCGGGGCCAAGTGCGTCAGCGCCTGCGACGACAGGGAGTCGAGCCAGCTGCGCCGGTCCTCGCCGCCCACCGAGATGACGCGGCGATCGCCCAGAGGGGCAAGGGCGGTTCCGGATGCCAGACGGCGCTGTTCCGCGACGGGAGAACCGACGTGGCGCAGCCCCGCGTCGTCGACGACCGCGCCGGGAACCTGCGACAGGGAAGCCATGGTCACTCCGCCCGGGCCAGGCGCGCAGACGCGTGCGAGCCCAGTTCGCGGCCGAGGGCGGCGATGTCCCAGGCCCACAGCAGGTGGTTGTCGACGAGACCGTAGAGGCGCGTGGCCGCAGCGTACGGCTTCGCGCCGGCAGCGCGCACCACGGCGTCGGTCGCCAGATCGATGCGCGGACCCTTGACCTGACCGACGTACAGCTCGAGCACGCCGTCGGCGTGGGCGAGGCTGACCTCGAGGTCGAAGCCGCCGTCGGCGTTGCGCAGAGCCTCGACGTCGTCGGCGGTGCGGACCGCCGCGGGGGCGGACGGCGGGAGCAACGCGGGACCCGCGTCGGCGTCGGTCGCCGGTCGCGCGAGGCGCCAGTACCCGGTCTCCGCGACCAGGGCACGACGCGCGTCGCCGTCGAGCAGCCAGGCGTCGGCGGAGTAGTTGAGGTACCCCCCACCGTCGTGGCTGAAGCTCACGCGATGCGCGAACTCACCCGAGAACGCGTGCCCGTCGACCTCGTAGTCGATGACGCCGGTGCCTTCCCAGACGCCGACCAGCCACGACAGAGGGACGAGGTCGGCCGGAAGATCGGTCGGGATCTCGATCACGGTGCGCTCAGCGCTGGCCGCGATAGAGGTTCCAGACGACCGTGCCGGAGACGAAAGCGATCGCCAGCGATGCGAGGCCGAGAAGTCCCACGAAGAAGAGTTCGAGCGCGAGGAGGTCCATGAGGTGAGTCTATCCGGGAACCGCGCGCGACGGATCGTCGCGACCCGTCATCCGTTGACGATGGATGCCAGACCGAAACCCGCCGTGACGATGCCGAGCACGAGCAGCGAACCGAGGGCGCTCAGCGCCATGCGCTGGATGAACGCCTGCGACCGCCCGTACCAGAGCTGGATGGCGAAGGCGACGATCAGGCAACCACCGAGCGCGACGGTCACCCACTGCGCACGCCAGCCCTCGGGGGCGAACACCCCGATGGCCACTCCGGCGATCAGCGCGAGTACCCACACGGCGACGATGCCGCCGAAAGTCCGGCGCGGCGCGAGGTCGGGAGTCGACATGGGTCCATCATCACCCAGGACGGGCCGAGAGCGCGAGCGCGGGCCGATGACGGCGCGCGGCGGCGCGTCACCCTAAGATGGGCGGGTGCGCGGCAGGTCGCGCGGGAGGTCCCTTTGGCACAGCTTCTGGTTCTGAGCTCCGCACCCGGCGGCGGAGCGGCCTTGCCTGCGCTCGAACTGCTGAGCCACCGCGTGCGCCAGATCCCCGCCGAGCCCGCTCAATTGGTGAACGCGCCCAGCGCAGACGTCGTCTTCATCGACGCGCGCTTCGACCTCGTCGGCGCCAAGTCGCTGTGCAAGATCATCTCGACGACCGGCATGGAAGCACCGCTCGTGCTGATCGTCACCGAGGGCGGTCTCACCGCCGTCTCGACCGACTGGGGCATCGACGACGTGGTGCTCGTCGGCGCCGGCCCCGCCGAGATCGACGCCCGCATCCGCCTGGCCATGGGGCGCCGTGCCGCCGACCAGGTGTCCACGCGCATCCAGACCTCGGGCATCTCGATCGACGAGTCCTCGTACTCGGCCAAGGTGCACGGCAAACCCCTCGATCTGACCTACAAGGAGTTCCAGCTCCTGCACTTCTTCGCCACGCACCCCTCGCGGGTGTTCACGCGCGAGCAGCTGCTCAGCGAGGTCTGGGGCTACGACTACTTCGGCGGCACCCGCACGGTCGACGTGCACGTGCGACGACTGCGCGCGAAACTCGGCGATCTCGAACAGCTGATCGGCACCGTCCGCAACGTCGGGTACCGCTTCAACGTGTACGAAGACGACCCCGCTCCCGCGGCATCCTCCCCCTCCTGACGACGCACGCACCTCGTGTTCACTCGCGTGTCACCGACCCCTGACATGATGTGGGAATGATGGAACACGACGCGCTGGATGCCGGGCTCGGCGACGCCGACGACGACGACTTCGACGAGGCCGTCGAGGCCGCCGACGACCAGCTCCCCGATCACCGCTACCTCGATCGCGAGATCAGCTGGTTGTCGTTCAACCAGCGCGTCCTCGAACTGGCCGAAGACCCGATGGTCCCGGTGCTCGAACGAGCCAACTTCCTCGCCATCTTCGCCAGCAACCTCGACGAATTCTTCATGGTGCGTGTCGCCGGCCTCAAACGCCGCATCGTCACCGGCCTCGCCGTACCGACCAACGTGGGCCGCGCACCGCTCGACGTGCTCGCCGACATCTCGGCCGAAGCGCACCGCCTGCAGGAGCGCCACGCCGCCGCCTGGACCGAGAAGGTGCGCCCCGCGCTGGCCGAGGCCGGCATCGAGGTCGTGTCGTGGGACTCGCTCGACGAAGACACGGCCGCTCGCCTGACCGAGTACTTCCAGCGCAACGTATTCCCGGTGCTCATGCCGCTCGCCGTCGACCCGGCGCACCCGTTCCCCTACATCTCGGGCCTCTCACTCAACCTCGCGATCCGCATCCGCAACGCGCGCACCGGTCGACAGGAGTTCGCGCGCCTGAAGGTGCCCCCGATGCTCCCCCGTTTCGTCGAGATCAGCGGTGGCCCCGGCGTGCGCTACCTGCCGCTCGAGGAGCTCATCTCGAACCACCTCGGCGATCTGTTCCCCGGGATGGAGGTGCTCGACCACCACGCGTTCCGTCTGACCCGCAACGAAGACATGACGATCGAAGAGGACGAGACCGAGAACCTCATCCAGGCGCTCGAGGCCGAGCTGCTGCGCCGGCGGTTCGGGCCGCCCATCCGCCTCGAGATCACCGAGGACATGGATGACGTGACCCGCTCGCTGCTGCTGAGCGAGCTCGACATCACCGAGCAGGAGGTCTACCGTCTGCCCGGCGCCCTCGACCTGCGCGGCCTGTTCGACCTGTCGCGCATCGATCGCCCGGATCTGCGCTACCCGCCCCACGTGCCCAAGACCGCGCTGGCCTTCCAGCCGGCGGAGCAGAATGGCCGCGCCGACCTGTTCGGCGCGATCCGCAAGGCCGACGTGCTCGTGCACCACCCCTACGAGTCGTTCGCCACGAGTGTGCAGGCCTTCCTCGAGCAGGCCGCCCGTGACCCGCACGTGCTCGCCATCAAGCAGACGCTGTACCGCACCTCGGGCGACAGCCCCATCGTGCAGGCGCTCATCGACGCCGCCGAAGCCGGCAAGCAGGTGCTCGCCCTCGTCGAGGTCAAGGCGCGCTTCGACGAGGCGAACAACATCGTCTGGGCGCGCAAGCTCGAGAAGGCCGGCGTGCATGTCGTCTACGGCCTCGTGGGGCTGAAGACCCACTGCAAGCTCGCCCTCGTCATCCGAGAAGAAGAGGGACGCCTGCGCCACTACAGCCACGTGGGCACGGGCAACTACAACCCGAAGACGAGCCGTATCTACGAAGACTTCGGCCTGTTCACCGTCGACGATCAGGTGGGGCGCGACCTCACCCGTCTGTTCAACGAGCTCAGCGGGTACGCGATCGAGAAGAAGTTCAAGCGCCTGCTCGTCGCCCCCCTGCACCTGCGCAAGGGTCTGCTGCGCCACATCGACAAAGAGCGTCGCAACGCCCTCGAGGGCAAGACCTCGGGCGTGCGGATCAAGGTCAACTCGATGGTCGACGAAGAGATCATCGACGCCCTGTACCGCGCCAGCCAGGCCGGGGTACCCGTGGATGTCTGGGTGCGCGGCATCTGCTCGATCAAGCCCGGGGTCGAGGGGATGAGCGAGAACATCACCGTGCGCTCCATCCTCGGTCGCTACCTGGAGCACTCGCGCATCTTCACGTTCGACAACGACGGCGACCCGCAGGTGTTCATCGGCAGCGCCGACATGATGCACCGCAACCTCGACCGCCGCGTCGAGGCCCTGGTGCGCGTGGTCGATCCCGCGCAGGTTCAGGAACTGATGACGCTGTTCAGCCTCGCGATGGACGACGGCACGAGCTCGTGGCACCTCGGTGCCGAGGGCGAGTGGGTGCGTCACAGTGTCGACGCCGACGGCGCGCCGCTGGTCGACCTGCAGGAGCACACGATGGCGCTCGTCCAGCGCAAGCGCCGCGCACGGTCGGCGCGGTGACCGAGACCGCGATCTATGCGGCCGGCGGCGTGGTGTGGCGCGTCGTCGACGGAAAGCTGCGCGTCCTGCTCATCCACCGCACCAAGTACCGCGACCTGACGCTGCCCAAGGGCAAGGTCGATCCCGGCGAGACCCTCGCCGAGACGGCCGTGCGCGAGATCCGCGAAGAGACGGGCATCCGCGTGGCGCTGGGCGTGCCGGTCGGAGTGTCGCGGTACCGGATGCCGAGCTCGCGCACCAAGATCGTGCACTACTGGGCCGCCGAGGCCACCGATGCCGCCGTGCGCACCTCGACGTTCGTGCCGAACAAAGAGGTGGCGGCCGTCGAGTGGGTGAGCCTGAAGAAGGCGCGGAAGAACCTCAGCTACCCCGTCGACATCGAGATCCTCGACGAGTTCACGCGGTTGGTCGACGAGCAGGCGCTTCCCACGTTCCCCGTGATCGCCCTGCGCCATGCCAAGGCCCGCTCGCGCGAGGAATGGGAGGGCGAAGACAGCGATCGCCCCCTCACCACGCGGGGACGCCGACAGGCCGAGGCCATCGTCGGACCGCTGCTCGCCTTCGGCGTGCGCCGGATCGTCTCGAGCCCCGCCGAGCGCTGCGTCCGCACGGTCACTCCCCTGTCGCACGCGCTCGGACAACGCATCCAGGTCAGCGGCGAGATCAGCCAGGACGCCTGGGAAGAGGGCCGTTCCGACGCGCGGACCGTCATCGGCGAGCGGGTGCGGGCGCGCAAGCCCGTCGTCCTCGCCAGCCACGGTCCCGTGCTGCCCGACATCCTGAACGAGATGGCACTGGCCACCGGCACCATGCGCGGGTCGTACCTGGGCAGTTCCTCGGCGCTCGAACCCGGCGGGTTCTCGGTCGTGCACATTCCGGTGGCGCACCCCGGTGCGGGCATCGTCGCCATCGAGACGCACGAGCCGCCGGTGTGACCCTGCCCCCCGACGTCCGCGTCGCGTGGCGCGAGGTCCCGCCGGGCGCGGTGCGCCGCGAGGTGTCGCGGTCGTTGCTCGCCGAGCTGCTCCCGGGGGCAGACGTCGCGTCACGGTGCTCCGCGTGCGGCGGTGAACACGGGCGCGTGCGGGTCACGGGGGTCGAGGCCACGGCATCCGTCTCGTACGTGGAGGGGTGGGCCGTGGTGGCGACCTCATGCTCAGCGAGGTCGGTGGGAGTCGACGCGGTTCCCGCCGAGGCGACCGGCATCGACAACGTCCTGCCGGGAGCGGATGCCCGCACCTGGGCGCGGGTGGAGGCGGTGCTCAAGGCCGACGGTCGCGGGCTCACCGTCGACCCGGCGCGCGTGCGGATCGAGCCCCGGGCGGACGACACCTGGGTCGGTCGGGTCGACGACGGCGCCCCGTACGACGGGTACGACGTGGTGGGCCCGCCGGGCGTCGTGGTCGCCGTCGCGGTGTCACCCGGGGCGTGTGCCGCTCGATAGCGGTGGCCGGGGGCAAGGCGGGCGCGACGCGTGACGCGTGACGAGCGGAGGGCCAGGGACGAGCGGAGGACGCGGAGCGCTCAGGCCCCCTCCCTCCGCCCCTCGCCCTCCGCTCGCCCCGGCGACCGGGGCCGGAACCTCACACCCGCGACGGCAGAGCGGTGCGGTCGACCCACGCCGACAGCACCGCCGCGGCATCCGCTCCCCCGGCCCGAGCCACCGCGGCGCGGAAGTCGTCGGTCGTGACGAGTGCGTGGCGGTGGTCGGCGGTCCAGGCGCGCAGCAGATCGAAGAACGCGACATCGCCCAGGGTCCGCCGCAGCGCGTGCAGCGTCAGCGCACCGCGCTTGTACACGCGGTCGTCGAACATGTCGTCGGGTCCGGGGTCGATCAGCAGCAGATCGCGCGGCTTGGCGGCGAGTCGGGCGTAGTGGTCGTCGACGCAGGTCTGCACCGAAGGGCCGCCCGAGGCCTCGGACCACAGCCACTCCGCGTAGCAGGCGAACCCCTCGTTCAGCCAGATGTCGCTCCACCGCGCGAGACCGACGCTGTTGCCGAACCATTGGTGCGCCAGCTCGTGCGCGATGAGGCGCTGCGCCGCGGGCACGAGGTGGTTCATGCCGAAGACGGCGAGGCCCTGCGCCTCGAGCGGGATCTCGAGCTCGTCGGCGGTGACGACGAGCGTGCACGCCTGCTGCGGGTACGGCCCGAACAGGCGGTCGAAGAGCCGCAGCATCTCGGGCACGGGGGCGAAGGCGCGGTCGACCGCGGCCGTCAGCGCCGGCGGGGCGCTGACGGTCACCGGCGGCACGACATCGACGCCACTGCCCGCCAGGGGGCGCGTGCGATATCGGCCCACGTGCACCGCCGCCAGGTACGTGGCGGTGGGCACGTCGGAGGTGAACACGCGGGTGGTGCGACCGCCCCGGCGGAGGCTCGCTCCCGCGACGCCGGTTGCGGCGACCTCGTAGCCGTCGTCGACCGTGATCTGCATGCGCATCGAGGCCCGGTTGTCGGGGCGGTCGTTGCACGGGAACCACGTCGGAGCCCCCGTGGGCTGACCGGCGACCAGAGCGCCGTCGGTGAGCTCTTCCCACCCGACGGTCCCCCAGCGCGAGCGACGGGGCGCCGGGGTGCCGGCGTACGCGACCTCGACTTCGAACCGATCCCCCGCGGCGAGAGCGCGCGCGGGCGTCACGCGGATCGCGTGCGGCCCGGCGGTCACCCGCGCGGCGGCTCCGTCGACGCGCACGCGCGAGGTGCGGAGCCCGACGAGGTCGAGGGCGAACGAGGTCACCGCGGCGCGGGCGACGGCGACGATGGTCGCGGTTCCCTCGAGACGGTTGGTGCGCACGCGATAACCGAGGACGAGGTCGTACGACTGCACGTCGTACGAGGCGTCACCGCTCTGCGGGGCGTAGGAGTCGGTGGCGCTCACGTGGTCGACTGGTAGGCGCGGACCTTCACGGCGCGCCATGGACCGATGGGGTTGCCGCTCCAGCGCGAGCCGACCGGAACGGTCTCACCGCGCATGACCAGCGAAGCCGGCCCCACGGTCGCGTGCGCACCGAGGGTGGAGGCGGGAAGGACCACGCTGTGCGGACCGAGGGTCGCCCCCGCTTCCAGCTCGACGGTATCCATACTCATGATTCGATCATGGAACAGATGCGTCTGCACCACGCATCCGCGGTTGACGGTTGACGCGGCCCCCAAAGTGACCAAGTCGGGTTCGGGTAGCCAGTAGCTCTCGCACCAGACGCCGGCACCGATCGTGGCGCCGAGGCTCCGCAGCCACACGGCGAGCGCGGGGGTTCCGGTCGCCGCGCGCGCGAACCACGGGGCGGCGACCATCTCGGTGAAGGTGTCCGAGACCTCGGTACGCCACACGAAGCTCGACCAGAGGGGCTGTTCCCCCGCGCGGATGACGCCGACGATGGCCCACTTGGCCGCGGTCGAGACCCCGGCGGCGACCGCCCCCGCGGCCAGCATCACCAGGCCCGACAGCAGCAGCGTCCACACCGGTCCGACGCTCTGCCAGAGCCCGGCGAGGGCGAAGATCACCCCGAGCCCGATGGCGCAGGTGACGACGACGGGAACGAAGCGCCCCAGTTCCCACAGCGTCCGCGCCAGGCGCAGACCCGACGTGGGGCGGTAGGTGCGCGACTCGTCGCCCGCGGCCGACAGACGGCGCAGACGCACCGCGGGCGAGCCGAGCCACGACGAACCCGCCTTGGCCTTCATCGGCGCCGCCGACAGCACCGCGACCAATCCGTCGCGTGGCACGCGGTGCCCCGGCGCAGCCATGCCCGAGTTGCCGAGGAACGCGCGCTTGCCGATGCGCACCGGGCCGATCCGCAGCCATCCGGCGCGCAGCTCGTAGGACGCCACCATCGTGTCGTCGGCCAAGAACGCGCCGTCTTCGATTCGGGTCATCGACGGGATCAACAGAACGGTCGATGCCTCGACGTCGCGACCCACCTCGGCGCCGAGCAGGCGCAGCCACACGGGGGTGAACAACGACGAGTACAGCGGGAAGAGGATGGTGCGGGCGGCATCCAGGAGTCGTTCGATGGTCCACGCCTGCCACGCGACGCGGCTGCGCACGGGGTGGGTCCCCTCGGTCAGGCCGATCGAGAGCAGCCGCACGAGCAGGACGACGGATGCCGCGAACACGAGGCCCGTGACGGCGACGGCCGGCACGAGCCAGACGAAGGCGCCGCCCGCGGCCCCGGCGAGCGAATCCGCGCCGCGCATACCCTGGGCGACGACGAGCGCGCCCACGGTGAAGGCCGCGAGCGGCAGCAGCGCGAGCACGAGCGCCGACGCCGCGTACGCCCACAGCCAGCGGGTGGGCGCGGGCGGGCGCTCGGTCGGCCATCCCTTCGCCGTCCCGCCGACGCGCACGGCAGGCGAACCCGCCCACGACTGGTCGGCCTTGACGCGGCCGAACACCGCGGATCCGGGGGCGATCTCGGCTCGCCGGCCGATGCGGGTGCCCGGCGCGAGCGTGGAGCGCGCGCCCACCGTCGCCTCGGTACCGATGCGCACCTCGCCGATGCGCACGAGGTCGCCGTCGATCCAGTACCCGGTGAGGTCGACCTCGGGCTCGATCGATGCGCCGTCGCCGACGACGAGCATGCCCGTGACCGGCGGCAGCGCGTGCATGTCGACGTTCCGGCCGATCCGCGCGCCCAGAGCGCGGGCGTAGTAAGACACCCAGGGGGCGCCGGCCAGCCCCACGGCATCCACCTGGTCGGCGATCTGCTCGGCGAGCCACAGACGGATGTGCACCCAGCCGCCCCGCGGGTGATCCCCGGGGCGTACCCCCGCCAGCAGCAGACGAGCGGATGCCACGGCGATCGCCATGCGTCCGAACGGCGTCGCGAAGATCAGCAGACCGACCACGAGCAGGGGCCAGGGCACCGACGGCAGCACGTCGAAGCCGGGGAGGAGCCGCAGCACGGCCGACGCGGTGAGCAGGTACAGCAGCCACCGCACGCCGGAGAGCACGAACAGCGGCGCGCCCAGCAGCGTCTGAGCCCACTGGGTCGTGCGCGGGGTGGGCTCGGCGCGGTGGAACTCCGCCGCGCCCTCGTCGACCAGCTGCGGACCGAGGGCCTTCGCCATCGCGCCCAGACGGGGAACGTCGTAGATGTCGGCGACCGAGAACTCCGGCACCCGCGTACGGATACGCGAGACCAGCTGCGCGGCCGCGAGCGAACCGCCGCCCAGGTCGAAGAAGTCGGTCTTGCGCTCGGTGACGGCGACGCCGAGCACCGCCTGCCACTGCTCGGCGAGCCAGGCCTCGTCGGCCGAGAAGTCGGTGGGCGCGGGGGCGTCGACGCCCGGGAGCGGCCAGGGCAGTGCCGCGCGGTCGACCTTGCCCGAGGTGCGCACCGGCAGCGCGTCGACGACGCCGAGCAGCGGGATGGTCGCCGCCGGCAGGCGCTCGGCGAGCGCGGCGCGCGCGGCGCCCCGGTCGAGGTCGACGCCCTCGTCCATGACCAGGTAGCCGACGAGCACGGGCACGCCGGCCTCGGTCGTGCGCACGGCGACCGTGGCGGCGCTCACGCCCGCCAGATCCTGCAGCGCCGACTCGACCTCCCCCAGCTCGATGCGTCGTCCGCCGACCTTGACCTGGTCGTCGGCGCGGCCCTGGAAGACCAGGCCTTCCGACTCGAATCGCACCAGGTCGCCCGAGCGGTAGGCACGATCCCACCCGAGCGTCGGCATGGGCGCGTACTTCTCGGCGTCCTTCGCGGGGTCGAGGTAGCGGGCGAGACCGACCCCGCCGATGATGAGCTCTCCGGTGCCCCCCTCGGGAACGGGGAGTCCTTCGGCGTCGACGACGGCCAACGCCCATCCGTCGAGCGGCAGACCGATGCGCACCGGCAGCGAGCCGTCGAGCGCGGCCGCGCACGCGACCACGGTGGCCTCGGTCGGCCCGTACGTGTTCCACACCTCGCGACCGTCGGCGACCAGGCGGGCGGCGAGCTCGGGCGGGCAGGCCTCGCCGCCGAAGATCAGCAGGCGCACGTTCTCGATCGAGTCGGCGGGCCACATCGCCGCCAGCGTCGGCACGGTCGACACCACGGTGATGCCCTGGCGCAGCAGCCACGGCGCGAGGTCTTCGCCGGAGCGCACGAGCGAGCGCGGGGCGGGCACTAGGCACGCGCCGTGCCCCCACGCGAGCCACATCTCCTCGCACGAGGCGTCGAACGCGACCGACAGACCGGCCAGCACTCGGTCGCCCGGTCCCAGCGGCTCCTGCTGGAGGAACAGGCGCGCCTCGGCTTCGACGAATGCCGCCGCCGAACGGTGCGACACGGCGACGCCCTTGGGAACGCCCGTCGAACCCGAGGTGAAGATGATCCACGCGTCGTCGTCGACTCCGGGCGGGGCCACCACCGGCACCGCGTTCGTGCTGGGATGCGGCGCGTCGCCGTCGTACAGGCGCACGAGGTCGGCATCCGCGTCGTGGGAGACGAACTCCCCGGCGCCCACGACGATGCCGCGGACCCCGGCTTCGCCGAACACCAAGCGGGCGCGCTCGTCGGGATCATCGGCATCCACGGGCACGTAGGCGGCGCCGGCGGCCATGACCGCGAGGATCGAGACGTACAGCTCCTTGGAGCCCGACGGCATCCGCACCCCCACGCGGTCGCCGCGGCGCACACCTGCCGCGTGCAGGGCGCCGGCCGTGCGCCAGACGCGCGCGAGCAGCTCCCGGTAGCTCAGGGCGCCCGAGCCGTCGTCGATCGCCGAGGCCTCCGGATGCCGGGCGGCGACGTCCGAGAGCAGATCGATGAGGGTGCGCGCAGGAGCCGCGGCATCCCGTCGGTCCAGCGGAGCCTGTGCGGCGGAGGCAGAGTTCGTCACGGGGGTGAACAGTACAACCCCCAGGAAAACACCCCGGACGGGCCACACCGGTTCACCTCCCGTTCACCCGTGGGGCGCAGTCTCGTAAGAGTCGCTGTTTACCGTTCACGACGAACCCTGCACCGGGTTCCTGTTCCCGACATGCGAAGGATTCACACAGTGAAGCTCTCCCGAATCGCCCAGCTGGGCACCGTGGCCGCCGTGGCCTCTCTGACCCTCGCCGGCTGCGCCGGCCCCTCGAGCTCCGGCGGCGCCGCGGGCTCCTCGGAATCCCCCTCTTCCTCCGACGTGGCGTTCACGATCGACTCCTCGCTCTCGGGCACCATCACCGCCGGTGGCTCGAGCGCCCAGTCCAACGCGCAGGCCGCGTGGACCAGCGCCTACAACGCCCAGGCCAAGGGCGTCACGATCAACTACGACAAGTCGCAGGGCTCCGGCGGTGGCGTCACCAACTTCCTGAGCGGCGCGTACGACTTCGCCGGCTCCGACTCGCCGCTGAACGCCGACCAGACCTCGCAGTCGGTGGCGCTGTGCACCGAGGGCGGCGTGAACATCCCCGTCTACCTCGACGGCGTCGCGATGATCTTCAACATCCCCGGTGTCACCGAGCTGAAGCTCTCGGGCGAGACGATCGCCAAGATCTTCGCGCTGCAGATCACCGACTGGTCCGACCCGGCCATCACCGCCGACAACGGCACCGAGCTCCCCGCCGGCGCCATCACGACCGTCGCGCGTTCGGACGGCTCGGGCACCACGCAGAACTTCACCAACTACCTCGCCGCGACCCAGTCGTCGGTGTGGACCTACCCCGCGGGCAAGGACTGGCCGGTCGAGGGCAACGTGTCGAAGCAGAAGGGCGGCTCCGGCGTCGTCGAGGCCGTCAAGGCGGGCTCGGGCACCATCGGCTACGCCGACCACTCGGCCGTCGGCGACCTCAACTCGGCTGCCGTCATCCAGGACGGCACCGCCGTCGCCTACAGCCCCGAGGCCGTCACCGCGACCTTCGAGGCTGCGGCCGTCGACGCCAGCAACGGCATCGCGGGTGACCTGTCGAAGAAGTTCGACTACTCGAAGCTCACGGCCGAGACGTACCCCATCCCGCTGGTGTCGTACGCGATCACCTGCAGCACGTTCAAGGACGCCAAGCAGTCCGAGCTGGTCAAGTCGTACCTCGGCTTCGTCACGAGCTCGCTCGGCCAGCAGGTCGCGGCCAAGAACGCCGGCTCCGCACCGCTGCCGGACTCGGTCCTCGAGGCTGCCGCCGAGACCCTCTCGGCCATCAAGTAAACATCTGTCGGACTCGGCCCGGCTCGCACCTCTCGTGCGGGTCGGGCCGGGCTGATCGAAGCGATCGATCATCATCGAGCGTTTCGCTGAGCCGAATCCTCACAGAACACCCGACCGAGGAGCACCCCATGACCCGTGCCGAGCGTGAGGTCCCGCGTGACTGACACCGTCGCTGACACCGAGACCGCCCCGTCGTCCCCTCCGCCGCCTCGAGCGAGCATCGTCGGGAAGCGTCGCGTCGGCGACACGGTCTTCCTGGGTCTGTCGACCACGGCTGCCGTGTCGATCATGATCATCCTCGCGGGCGTCGCGATCTTCCTGATCCTGCGTGGGCTTCCCGCCATCACCGCCAACTGGACCGAGGGCGACCTCGCGGGGTACCAGAACGGCACGTGGACCAACTTCTGGGAGTACGTCGGCCCGCTGCTGTTCGGCAGCATCTGGGCGGCGCTCATCGCCATGGTCATCGGCACCCCGGTCGCCATCGGCATCGCGCTGTTCATCTCGCACTACGCGCCCCGCAAGATCGCCGGAGCCCTGGGCTACGTCGTCGACCTGCTCGCCGCGGTGCCCTCGATCGTCTTCGGACTGTGGGGCATCATCGTGATGCGCCCGCTGCTGCTGCCGGTGAGCCAGTTCCTCAACGAGTACCTCGGCTGGATCCCGCTGTTCCAGGGCCCCGTGTCGAGCACCGGCTCGACGATGTTCACCGGTGGAGTGGTGCTCGCGGTCATGATCCTCCCGATCGTCACCTCGATCACCCGCGAGATCTTCCTGCAGACCCCGCGCCTGCACGAAGAGGCCGCCCTCGCCCTCGGGGCGACGCGCTGGGAGATGATCCGCCTCGCGGTGTTCCCCTACGCCCGCAGCGGCATGGTCTCGGCCACCCTGCTCGGCCTCGGCCGCGCGCTGGGTGAGACCATGGCCATCGCGCTCATCATCTCGCCGAGCCTCATCTACTCGGTGCTGCTGCTGACCGACGGCTACAACTCGCAGACCATCGCCGCCAACATCGCCCTGAACTTCCCCATCGCGACCGACCTGCAGCGCTCCGCGCTGATCGGCACGGGCCTGATGCTGTTCGTCGTCTCGCTCGCGGTCAACATGTTCGCGCGCTACATCGTCGCCGCGACGGGCCCGGGGGCCAAGGGTCGCAAGAAGGGAAAGCGCTCGTGACCGCCTCCGTCACCCCCGCGGCCTCGACCCCCCTGGCGCTGACCAGCGGCCGGCTCCCGCGTTACATCGAGCCCGCGCTGCTCGCCGGTGTCGCCGTCGTCGTCGCCGCGATGCAGCTGCTCATGGGCGGCTTCAACATCGCGACCTGGCTGATCCTGACCGCCGTGCTGTACCTGATCGCCATCGGCGTCGGCTCCAGCATCGTCGAGAACCGCCGCAAAGCGGTCGACCGGGTCGTGCGCGGCCTCGTCACCGTGGCCTTCCTTCTCGCCGTGGCGCCGCTCATCTCGACCCTCTACACCGTGGTGTCGAAGGGCCTCGCGGTGGTCAACCTTCAGTTCATCACGCAGGTGGGAGGCACCGCCTTCGACCCGAACACCCTCGAGGTCGTCGCGACCCCCGGTGCCTGGCAGGCCGTCACCGGAACGCTGATCATCACGGGGATCGCGGCCCTCATCTCGGTGCCCATCGGCATCCTGGCCGCGGTCTACCTCGTCGAGTACGCACAGCCGAACAACCCGCTCCGCCGCGCGATCACGTTCCTCGTCGACGTGATGACCGGTATCCCCTCGATCGTCGCCGGTCTGTTCGCGTTCTCGCTGTTCAGCCTCGTCGTCGGTCCGAAGGCCTTCAGCGGCTTCTCGGCATCCATCGCCCTCTGCGTGCTGATGATCCCCATCGTCATCCGCTCCACCGAGGAGATGCTGCGTCTGGTGCCGGCCGATCTGCGTGAGGCGTCGCTCGCCCTGGGCGTGCCGCGCTCGGCCACGATCATCAAGGTCGTGCTGCGCACCGCCGCCAGCGGCATCATCACGGGTGTCGTGCTGGCCGTGGCCCGCGTGGTGGGTGAAACGGCGCCGATCTTCATCGCGGCGAGCTTCACCGACAACTTCAACGCCAACCCGTTCGACGGCCCCATGCAGACCCTCCCCGTCATGGCCTACACCGCGTACAGCTTCCCCGGCCAAGACATCGACGCCTCTCAGGCCCAGGCCTGGGGCGCGGCGTTCCTGCTGGTCGTCCTCGTCGTCATCTTCAACCTGATCGCCCGGATCGTCGCGGCCGTGTTCGCGCCGAAGGCGCGCTGAGCTAGGAAAGGCACTCCCGTGTCCAAGAGCATCGAGGTCCAGGACCTCAACGTCTACTACAGCGACTTCCTCGCGGTCGAGGGCGTCTCGATCGACATCGAGCCGCGTTCGGTCACCGCCTTCATCGGCCCCTCGGGCTGCGGCAAGTCCACGTTCCTGCGCACCCTGAACCGCATGCACGAGGTGATCCCCGGCGGCCACGTCAAGGGACGCGTGCTCATCGACGGCGACGACCTCTACGGTCCCGGTGTCGATCCCGTGCTCGTGCGTCGTCACGTCGGCATGGTGTTCCAGCGCCCCAACCCGTTCCCGACGATGTCGATCCGCGAGAACGTGCTGGCCGGCGCGAAGCTCAACGACAAGCGCATGTCGAAGAGCGACGCCGACGCCCTCGTCGAGAAGTCCCTGCAGGGCGCCAACCTGTGGAACGAGGTCAAGGACCGCCTCGAGAAGCCCGGCGGCGGACTCTCGGGTGGTCAGCAGCAGCGTCTGTGCATCGCCCGCGCGATCGCGGTCTCGCCCGACGTGCTGCTGATGGACGAGCCCTGCTCGGCGCTCGACCCCATCTCGACCTTCGCGATCGAGGAGCTCATCTCGGAGCTCAAGAACGAGTACACGATCGTCATCGTCACGCACAACATGCAGCAGGCGTCGCGCGTGAGCGACAAGACGGCGTTCTTCAACATCGCCGGAACCGGCAAGCCCGGCAAGCTCATCGAGTACAACGACACGTCGGCGATCTTCACCGCGCCGACCGTGCAGGCCACGGAAGACTACGTCTCCGGCCGCTTCGGGTAAGCGCCAGAACGACGAAGGCCCCGCTTCAGCGGGGCCTTCGTCGTTTCCGCGCCGGGGCGGGCCGGTCGCGCGGGCTGGGCGCGTGAGCTCAGTCGCGCGGGCTCAGCAGGTACGCGTTGAGGTCGGCGGTGAGCTCCCGGTCCACCGTCTTCGGACGACCGTCGACGGCCGACACGGGCGCGGCGAGACGCACGCTCGACAGCAGCCACGCGGCATCCGCATCTTCGAGGTCGTCGAGCAGGACGGTCTCGTACGAGGTAGAGAACCCGCGCGACTCCAGGTGGGAGAACAGGCTCAGCTGCGTCGTCCCGTGCAGGATGCCGACCTGCGGCTCGGGGGTGACGAACCGGTCGCCCACGCGCAGCAGGACGGATGCCGTGGGCGCCTCGAGAACGACCCCGTCGTTCGTGACGAAGACGGCGTCGTCGGCGCCGCGGCGCTGGGCCTCGCGGATTGCGGCCATGTTCACCGCGTACGACAGGGTCTTGGCCCCCAGCAGCAACCACGGGGCGCGGGCGGGGACGTCGGCCGGGTAGCCCCGGTCGAGGGTGGCGATGCGTACGCCGTCGCGTCGGGCGCGGGCGTTGTCGGGGGCCGTGGCGAGGGTGATCCACGCGGTCGGCGACGCCCCGGATTCGACACCGCGGCTGAGGATGAGCTTGATGACGCTCTCGCCGGCGCCGGCCTCGGCGGCGACGCGCTCGATCGCGGCCCGCCACTGCGCCGGATTCGGCGTGGGAAGGTCGCACAGCCCCGCAGACCGGGCCAGACGTTCGAGGTGGGGCCCCACCTCTTGCGGGTGGCCGTCGACGACGCCGAGCGATTCGAAGACCCCGTCGCCCCGTTGCGCACTGAGCTCACCGAGCGGCAGCACGGGAGCGTTCGGATCCACCGCGTGCAGCGTGTCGGAGAAGTCCTCCCGCTGATCGTCGGATGCCACGGGGTCGATCACGAGAGCGAAACGCCAAGCCATGCAGCGAGCCTAGGGCCGCCGAAGCGACACGCCCGGGGCTTGTCAACGGGTCGCGCGAAGGGAATGTCTTCGGCCGACCCTTGTTACACTCTTCTAGCCGGGCCGCAGTAACCCCGGGCTCCATCTTTTGCCGCTCTGAGCGGCCATGCGCCGAGAGGCGTTCTGCGGTCCGGCACTTATCTTTTCTGCGGCAGACGTCGCGTCGCAGGCTCGAGAGGCATTGCCCTCGTCTGCGCGGCACTCTTCTCGTCGTCCGGCGCCGGCGGAACGCGGGCGGCACCACGATCCACCGCCGCAGGCCCGACGGGCCGCGTCATCCGCTCCGACTCAGGCGAGCGCGTCGCGGCGCCAGAGCGCGGCGGAGGCCGACAGATCGTCGGCGTACGTCGCCAGGCGCAACGCGCGGGTGGTGAGCGCCGTCGCGCGCTCCGACTCGGTGTTCTCGTAGTCGTCGGCCAGGTGACTCGACCCCGACGCCTGCACACGGCAGAAGGCCGCCGCGCGATCGAGCGCCACGGCGAAGTCCCCCTCGAAGAGACCCCGCAGGATCGTGTCGATCAGCTGCACGAGTTCTTCCGGGCCGGCGGGGGCGGGCGCGCCCGCCACGACGGGGTCGACCGTGGCGATCTCGGTGCGTCCGCGCTCGTAGAGCAGAGCCGCGGTCGCGGCGTCGTCGTGGATCATCAACTGCAACAGGTACAGGCGCCAGAGCGCGCCCGGAAGCGACTTCGCCGGGGAACGCGACCACAGCTCCGCGATGTCGTCGATCCCGTTGTCGTCGGTGAAGGCGACCAGTCGCTCGACGACGTCGACGGTGGGGTCTGCCCGCACCCTCGACAGCAGGGCCTGCGCGGTGCTGTGCGCGACGCGCGACACCTCGGCGGGGTCCTCCGCCGCGAACAGGCGGTCGAACAGCTCAGCGGGCCGTCGCACGGGCTTGTGGAACTCGCGTGAGGAATCGCTCATCGTTCCAGGCTAGGGCGTCGACCCTCACCGTGGGCCGAGAGCGACGCCGGGGCTCAGGCTGTCGCGACGGCGACGACGGCGTCGGTGCTGGGCGTTCCGTCGGGCGATCCGCCCGCCGGCTCGATGGTGACGGCGATGACGTCGCCCTCGTGCATCTGACCCTCGAGGACGGTGGTCGCCGAGCCATCGGCATCCGGCTCGAAGGTTCCGGCGGCGATCGGGGTGCCCTCGCGCACGAACCACAGCTCGTACGTCTTGTCGGACGGAAGCGCGGGCATGCCGTCGGAGACCAGGACGCTGCGTCCGGTCGACGCCGACCAATGGGCGGTCGCGACGGTGCCGTCGGGCATGGTGGCCGTGGCCGAGCGGGCGTCGGGCGATCCTTCGATCTGCTCCAGGGCGACGACGGCGGCCGGGGGTGCCATCAGCTGACCCACGCTCACGGCGCCGAAGCCGAGAGCGAGAACAGCGGCGAACGACGCAGCCAGGGTGAACCACCGGCGACGGCCCCAGCCGGATGCCGAGGCGACGGAACCAGTCGATACGGGCTCACGCTCCGTCACGACAGGGGTGAGGCCCGCTGCGGCGAAGTCCTCGTCGTCGAGCGGGGCGGGGGTCGCCGCAGCGGGGGAATCGTCTTGGGGAAGATCGGAGATGCGGGCGAACAATGACGCACGCACGGAAGCGGGCGGCTCGACGGGCTCGATGGTTTCGCTGATCGCGGCCACGGCGTCGGCGGCAGATCGAACGTGGGAGTCCCAGTGCGGATTACCCGCCAGAGCCTCCTGGTACGCGCGCTCATCTGCTGCCGAGAGCGCGTTAAGCGCGTGCCCGGCAGCGAGGTCGGCGAAGTCCCTCTCGTTCACTTGTCCACCCCCATTTCCATCCTCAAGCGTGACAATCCGTCGCGCATCCTCGTCTTGATCGTTCCGAGCGGCGCCCCGACGAGAGTAGCGATCTCACTCTGGCTGTATCCACCGAAGTAGGCCAGGGTGAGGGCTTCTTTCTGCGCTTCGGGAAGCGCCGCCAGTGCATCGACGACGCGTCGCCCCTCGATCTTCATCTCGACTTTTTCAGAGACGTTGTCATAGGCAACGTCCATATCGCGGAACCCCGCGCGTACGTCACGATCGGCACTGGACTGCGACGACCGCACGCGGTCCACCGCTCTCCGGTGGGCGATCGTGAGAACCCACGACCTTCCTTGGCCTCTATTCGGAGTAAACCGCGCGGCGGATTGCCAGATCTCGAGGAAGACCTCCTGCAGCACCTCTTCGCTCTGCGATCGGTCGACGAGCACGCGCAGGATGAGGCCGAAGGCACGAGCCGACAGGACGTCGTACAGCTCGGCGAAGGCGAGGCGGTCGCCCGTCGCGACGCGCTGCAGCAGCGCTCCGACCTGATCGACAGGCTCCGTCCCGTCGTCGGGAAGGTCGAAACCGTCGATCACCATGGCCCCCATCATTCCTTACGCATACAGAGACCCCCGTACGCGCGCGCGCGAGCCGCGCAGCTCGGCGAGGCCGGCCCGCCATCCTCGGGCCGATCGAACTCGGATCAAAAAGATTCTGAAGAATATTTACGAGCCTCTGACCTGCGATTTTCCTGCCACCGGATGCCGAAATCCGACCTAGGTCGCAACAATCCGCAATCCGATCCCCCGGGGGTCCCGAAGACCCTGTGTAAGCCGCTCCACGGTGAACCGCCCCTCGCACCGGGGTGTCCCTGACGGGTCGCAGACGCGATCCGAATGATTCTCGGAGGAATGTCATGCTCATCAACAAGAAGCCCGTCGTTGCTGGTCTCGCCCTCGTTCTGGGCTCGGCCTTCGCACTCACCGCCTGCTCCGGCGGCTCCACCACCTCGGGCGGCACCACTGAGGAGAGCATGGCTCCCTCGATGGCCGCCTCGCCCTCCGCTTCGGCGTCGTCGTCGATGATGGACCCGGCCGCCAACCTCGTCGGTGCCGGCTGTGCCGACTACGCCGCCGCCGTTCCCTCGGGCTCCGGCTCGGTCGCCGGCATGGCTGCTGACCCGGTCGCGGTCGCCGCCTCGAACAACCCGCTGCTCACCACGCTCACCGCGGCGGTCAGCGGCCAGCTGAACCCCGACGTGAACCTGGTCGACACGCTGAACGGCAGCGAGTTCACCGTCTTCGCTCCGGTCGACGACGCGTTCGCCAAGATCGACGCCGCCACCATCGAGGGCCTGAAGACCGACTCGGCCACGCTGACCAAGATCCTCACGTACCACGTGGTTCCCGGCCAGATCACCCCCGACGAGATCGACGGCACCCACACCACGGTCGAGGGCCAGGACGTCACGGTCGCCGGTTCGGGCGACTCGATCACGGTCAACGGCTCGGCCAACGTCATCTGCGGTGGCGTCCAGACCGCCAACGCCACGGTGTACCTCATCGACTCGGTGCTGATGCCCCCGATGTAATTCTCGACTGCGCGGTTTCCGCGCACTCGATCGGTCGATCAACGACCGAAGTAGACGGCGAGCGCCGGACCCCAGGCGAGGGGGTCCGGCGCTCGCTTTCGTTCGTGGGTCAGTCGTCGATCGCGCGGACGATCTCATCCTGGACCAGGCGCGCGGCGACCGGACCCGCATTCATGAACCAGGGGTCGAAATCGACGGCCACGGAACGCCCGTCGGCGACCGCGTTCAGGGTCGGCCACAGCGGCGCGTCCTCGATGAACGCCAGGCCCTGGCCGGTTCCCGCGTAGAACAGGCGATCGGCGTCGGCGAGGTCGATCTGTTCGGCGCTGATCTCTTGCGACGTCTCGTCGAACTGCTGCGACGCGGGCCGCCCCAGCCCCAGATCCTCGGCGATGCCGCCCGCGAACGACGGCACCCCCATGATGCGGGTGCGGTCGCCCGTCGACTGCAGGAACGACACGGTCGGCTCCCCCTCCGGGTGCGTCTGCGCGAACGCCGCGCTGTCGGCGTGCAGAGCGTCGAGAATGCCGCGCGCCGCGCCCTCGTCGCCGAGGGCGTCGGCGATGAGCAGGAAGTCGCTCTTCCAGTTGACGCCGTTGCCCTTGGTGACGACGGTCGGAGCGATGGCCGAGAGCGCGTCGTACAGCTCTGCGCCGCGCGTGGAGTTGATGAGGATGAGATCGGGGGCCGCCTGCGCGATGGCCTCGAGGTCGGGCTCGGTGCGCTGGCCGATGTCGGTCATGGCGCTGAGGGCCGCGGCATCCTGAGTGAAGGCGTCGACGAGGTACTGCGGCACGAGCCCGCTGTTCTCGGCGCGCGTCGCGGCGGTGGGGACCTCGCCGAGGGCGAGGAGTGCGTCGAGCTGACCGGTCGACACGACGGCGATGCGCGTCGGCGCGGCGGGGATCTCGGTCGCCCCCTCGAAGTGCGTCACCGTGCGCGGGAAGACGCCGTCCGGCTCGGTCGAGCCCATGCCGGGTTCGAGGTCGCGCGCCACGACCCATTCGCCGGTGGAACCGGCTTCGGCGTCGACGGTCGACGCGGGGGCGGGCGAGCCCGAGCAGCCGGCGAGGGCGAGCACGGCCGTCACGCCGATGACAGCGCCGAGGCGACGAGGACGAAAACGGGTGCGGAAGGACGGAGAACGAAAAACAGTCACCAAGTGAGGTTATCCTTACCTTCGTGTCTGACCTCGCCACCGTCACTCCCCCGACGGCGGTCACGAGACTCATCACCCGTCACAGGGCCGCGCGCATGCGTCTGGTGGCTCTGACCGTCGCGATGGTGGTGGCGGTCATCGTGCTCACCGTCGCCAGCCTCGCCGTCGGGTCGCGTGCGCTCGCCCCCGCCGACGTCATCGCCGCCCTGTTCTCGGACCGGCGAGATGCCGCGGGCGTGATCGTGCACGAACTCCGTGTTCCGCGCACGCTCACCGCCCTGCTGGCCGGCGCGTGCCTCGGGGTGGCGGGTGTGCTCATGCAGGCCGTCACCCGTAATCCCCTCGCCGATCCGGGTTTGTTGGGCGTCAACGCGGGAGCGGCCGTCGGGGTGGTCGTGGCGATCGCGTTCTTCGGCGTGGGGACGGCGAGCGGATACGTCTGGTTCGCCTTCGCGGGAGCCGCGTCGGCGGCCCTGCTGGTGAACGCCGCCGCCCGTCCCGGTCGCCGCGGCGACACCGTCGGACTGATCCTGGCCGGAGTCGCGCTGAGTGCGTGTCTCGGCGCGGTCGTGCGCATCATCACGCTCGCCGACGACGACACGTTCGAGTCGTTCCGGTTCTGGGCCGTCGGCTCGTTCGAGCGGCGCGATGCGGACGTGGCGGCGCAGGTGCTCCCGTTCGCGATCGCGGGCCTGATCCTGACCCTCGTGATCGCGCGGGGACTCGACCAGCTGCGCCTGGGCACCGACCTGGCCCGCTCGCTCGGAACCTCGCCCGCCCTGACGATCGTCGGCGCGGGCGCGGCCATCACCCTGCTCTGTGCCGCCGCGACCTCGGCCGCGGGGCCGCTGGCCTTCATCGGCCTGATCGTCGCCCACATCGTGCGCCGCACCGTCGGCGGCGACGTGCGCTCGACGATCGTCCTCGCCGCCCTGTCGGGTGCGGCGCTCACCCTCGCGAGCGATGTGATCGGACGCGTCATCGCGATACCGGGCGAGGTCGAAGCCGGGATCGTCGCGGCGTTCGTCGGGGCGCCGCTGCTGCTCTGGCTCGTCGTTCGGAGGGCGTCGTGATCGCCGCATCCCACCCGCCGAGCCGCACGCTCCCCCGACGGCGGCGCCGCGCGACGCTCGTGGTCGGCGTGACGATCGCGATCGCCGTCCTCGCGGCGATCGCCGGCCTGACGACGGGTTCTTTCCACACCTCGTTGCGCGACGTGGCATCCGCCCTGGTGGGAACGGCCGACGGGCCCACCACCGTCGTTGTCATGGGAATGCGCGTTCCACGCATGCTCGCCGCCCTCGCGATCGGCGCGGCGCTGGGCCTGGCCGGCGCGGTCTTCCAGACCCTGGCACGCAACCCGCTCGCGAGCCCCGACATCATCGGGTTCAGCGCGGGCTCGGCCACCGGCGCCCTCGTCGGACTCACGCTCATCGCGCCCACCGCGTCGCCCGCGGCGGGCGCGTGGATCGGCGGCATCCTGACGGTCGTGGTCGTCATGGCGATCGCGCGCAGCGTCGGCGTCTCGCGCGAGCGGACCATCCTCGCCGGCATCGCGCTGAGTACCCTGCTGGCGGCCGTGAACGACTACCTGCTCACCCGCGCACCGATCGAGATCGCCCGCAACGCCGACCAGTGGCTGCACGGCAGCCTCGTCGCGACCACGCTCGACGACGTGGCCCTGCTCGTCGGGGCCCTCGGGGTCTTGGGATTCGTCCTCGTCCTGGTGCATCGCGACTTCCGCACCCTCGAGCTCGGCGACGACACCGCCCGCTCGTTGGGCGTTCGCATCGGGCGCCTGCGGCTGCTGCTCGTCGTGGTCGCGGCTCTTCTGACCGGAACCGCCACCGCCGTCGCCGGTCCCATCGGGTTCATCGCCCTCGCTGCCCCGCAGCTCGCCCGCCGCACCATGGGCACGAGCGGGATCCCCCTGTGGGGATCGGCCGTCACGGGTGCCACGGTGCTGCTCGTCGCCGACGTCATCGCCCAGCGGGCGCTGGCACCACTGCAGATCCCCGTCGGATTGCTGACGGCCGTCGTCGGAGGCGCCTACCTGTTCTGGATCGTGGCGCGAACGCGTCGGTGAGCACGAGCTCGTCACCGCGCCCGGTAAGCTGGACGACGAGGGCCTCTAGCTCAGTCGGTAGAGCATCGGACTTTTAATCCGCGGGTCGTGGGTTCGAGCCCCACGGGGCCCACCAAACTTGTCTTACTCGAACAAATTGCCCTGAGATAAAGGTTGCTCGGGGTGGAATCTAGAGCGTCAGCGACATCGCTGACGCTCTTTGCGTTAGACGCCGCCCACTCGGCAGCGGCCTCCTGAATGAGGGCGACTGGCTCGTGAACCTCACCCCGCGCCCGAACCTGGTGCGACTCGTCCTCCAGCCAGAGAACTGAGAAGAAGGCCTCAAGGATCCGCCGCTTGATTGAGTCGGAGGCTGAGACGTAGAAGCTATAGGGGCGCGCGAGGAGATCCAGGTATGCCAACACGGTGTCGGCATGCCGCTGGATCTGCTGGTCGGAGCGCTCGAGCTTGTCAACGATGTTCCGGCGCTGCACCGCGAGGGCGCGTAGACGGGATCTCACCGCGTCCGCAGCGAGTTCCCCATCCGCAGCGATGTCCAGCAAATTCGACTCCTGCACCTCTAGCTTCTTCAGCTGAGCCGCGAGTCGGGTACGAGCTTCACGCTCACCCTGCTGCTGAACGCTAAGCGCTTCGTGAACATGCCGCTTCATCTCTGCGGCGAAGTCAGGAGCAAGCGTAAGCGCCTTCACTTCCCGAGCAACCGCACGCTCGAGATCTCTCACCGGAAGATGGGGAAGGTCACAGGTCGCTTCTTGGCGTCCCCGGCACAGGAAGTAGCCGTAAAGCTGTCCGGATCTGTTCCGCGCTTCGGTGTAGATCATTCGATGCTCTCGCCCCGACTCTAGGCACCTGTCACAACACATCAGGCCACGGAGGAAATGCGCGTGGATCTGGTCGCGCTGCACAGGGCGCCGGCGAGAAGCGAGAACCTCTTGCACCCGCTCGAACGTCTCCGCCGAGACCAATGCCTCGTGTCGGCCGTCGAACACCTGCCCCTTATACGTCACCATCCCCAGGTAGTACGGATCGCGGAGAACCAGGCTGAGCTGGTTTAGTGAGAGCGGCCCCTCTTTCCACTTCGCCGTCGGACGAGTCGTCAGACCTTGTACCGCGAGCTGATCGCGCACCGTCGACATGCTGAACTCCCCCGTCGCGTACTGCTCGAAAGCCCATCGAATGAAAGGGGCGCGCTGAGGATCGACGTCGATCGTGTTGACCAATCGTCCGTCGAAGTCCTTACGCACGTTGAGGTAACCAATCTTGGCGCGACCGGTTGTGCCTCCGCTCATCGCCTTGTGCAGCATCTTCTGCTTGATGTCCTCGCCGCTCTGGCGGACTTGGACTTCGTTCATGATGTCGGTGACAGCTTCCATGGCGTCGGCCATGTACCCCTCGCCGAAGTCCTCCTTGGCGGAGATGAGTTTCACCCCCATACTCGCGAGGATGCGCTTCGTGATTGCCGCGTCAGCGAGGTTACGGAAGGCGCGGGAGCGCATGTAGATCACCACGTAGCTGATGTCTGGGTGTTCCTCGATATACCGCAGCATCTCGCGAAAGACCGGGCGCTTGGCGATGGACTGAGCCGAGTTCCCCGGCTCAACGAACTCGGCCGCGATGGGAGCTTTGGCGCGTCTGGCGCGCACGAGACAGGCTTCGCGTTGGGTGGCGATGGAGTTCCCGTCGGCATCAATGTCGATCGCCGTAAGCATCTGACGCGGCGTGGACACTCTCAGATAGACGACCGCGTGGCCGTCGCTTTGCTCGGCGATCGACGGTGCAGAGCCGTCGAGACCGAGGAGCTGCTCCCAACCCGAGAATGATGTCCTGCGCGGGGGTGTAGTTGATTTGCTCATTCTTGCCTCCTTTCTGCCCACTGTTCGGGCGGACGTAGCTCCTTGATTTACGCTCACTTCACCTCTTAAGTCGAGATGTTTGGCGTTGTGGTTTTATCATCGTTGATCTGGGGAAAACTCGCGCTGCTACTTGTAGAAGACGTGCCACCAGCCGTCGAGGCGGACCAGGTCGTAGGTGTCGAAGATCTGGATGTCGATCGCGGCCGTGTTCCAGGTGAGGTGGTCTTCTGGGATGCCTTGGGTGGTCATGACGTTCTTCACGGCGTCCAGCCAGCCGAGCCATTCGAGGACGTCGCGGCGGAACTGGCTGAACTGCTCCCAGGCGTCGAGGTACGCGGTCGAGAACTTTTCGTCCAGATCGTCGGCCGCCGCGTCGGTGTCGGACAGCAGCAGGTACGCCGCGAAGCCTGCCCCCGCTTCTTCGGCGAGGGTGAGGAGGCGGAGGGCGTGGTTGGGGTTTTCGAGGGTGGCGAGGGTGGCATCGACAGCGGCGGCGGCTTCGGGGCCGAACCGGTCGTCGTTCCAGGAGCGGTTCTCGGGGCCTTGATTTGGGGGTGGCGTTTCGGGGTTCATGGTTCCTCCTTTCGTAGTGAGGATGGGCGGGTGTCGGCCGGGCTGATCGTGGCGGCGAGCTGGTCGGGTGTGATGACGGTGAACAGCCGGTTCGGGAGCGCGGGGTCGGCGTGGATGGCGTCCGCGAGGCGCTGCACGCGCCGCGGTGTGGGCACGATCCAGAGCACCCCGGGGAACACGCCGTGCTCGGCTTGGGCGCGCCCGGTGGCCTTGTAGGCCGCGTAAGTGCGGCACTTGGCCAGCAGGACGGGGATGCTCTCGGTGCCGAGGTCGATTTCGAGGTACCAGAGGTCGTCGTATTCGTCGGTGGTCAGGTGGGCGAAGAGGTCTGGCTTGAGGATCCAGGCCGTCCCGGCGCTCGTCACGAACGATCGCCAGGTGTTTGGCTCGAGGTCGACGCGCTCGATCGCGAACGCTCCGCTTCGGGCGCGGTGGATAAGGGCGACGTGGGTGTCCGTGATCGTCAGGGTGTGGGCGAGGAACGGCGTGGACACGGCGGCGAAGCGTCGCCTGCGGGCGCCTTCTGGTCGGGTGAGGCGTTCGCCGGCGGCGTCGAGGTACCAGATGGTGGCCGCAGACCCTCGGGCGGTGCCGCCGACGCGTCGTTCGAGTCGGGCGATGAGCCGGTTATGGAGGAGCCGGTGAAGGACACGGATGCAGGCGCGGGTCCCGGCGGTGAGGGTGGCATGCTCGGCGAAGAACACGTCGCGCAGGTGCGTGGTGGTGGCGTACCGGTGATCGTTCAAGAACGCCAGGATCTCTTCGTCGCGGACGGATAGCTCGGTCCGCAGCAGCACCAGCCGGGATGGTCCTGCTCCGGTGCGCGGTAAACGCATCGTCATGAGCGCCCCCTGTCGTGTGGGGCGTCGATGGTGTCGCGGGCGCCGAGTTGGTCGGCGGCGGAGCACTCCGCCAGAGGCGGAGTAGTCCGCTCCCAACTGAGGCCATGAGCCGCAGAATCACGCGGGAATGCGGGGGTGGAAGTTTCAGCGATCGGACGGGCGAACGGACGAGCGACCGGACACGCTTCCCCTCTTCTCAGGTTGTCGAGTTGGGTGGTCATGGGCGGGCCTTTCGGCGTCGCCCGATGGGTTCAGCGTCACCCTCATCACCCGCTCCATCACCCTTGAGGGTGACGCCCACGTCACCCTGCTCGGGGGTCGGAACGGTCGCGTCGGTCGCGGGCGGGTTTTGACTCGTGACCTGGGATCCGTAGCGCAGGCGACTCTCGGCGAGCACCGCATCGGGGTCGGAGAGGGTGACGGGCGGTGGGAGCGTGACGGCAGAAAACCAACCGGACTGCACGCCACCAGCCATGAGATCGACGTAGACGTGGTACGGCGGCAGCTTCATCACGTCCTCCGGCGTGAGGGCGGAGTATCTCGTGACAGCGGCGGCGTCGACCGGGTCTGCTTGGAATTGGATCTTGTTCCTCGCGTTCGCCGCGATGCCGGCGAGCAGGCTCGTCGGCATCTGAGCCCGGTGCTGGTGGGCGAGGTGCCAGGCGACGTTCATCGACCGGGACTGCTCCAGCGCTTCGCCGAGATCGGACTCGTGCTTCACGAACATCTGGGCTTCGTCCAGGTAGATCGAGACGGGGCGGCGCTGCTCTTTTGGCACCTCGGCACGGGCCAGGGTCAACTGCCAGAGCTGGCTCACGAGCAGCGACCCGACCAGCTCGGCCGCGACCGGCCCCAAGAGTCCCCGGTTCAGAGGTACTACGAGGACGCGGGGCTTGGTGAACAGGTCGCGGAGGTCGAAGCGCGGTGCAGGTTGATCCAGCACCGCGCGGATGGACGGTCTCAGGAGGAACTGGCGGAGTCTCGTTAGGACGGGGCCGATCATGGCGGCGCGGGCTCCGGCGCTCGTCGCGTCGTACTGCGCCCAGAACTCCACCAGTGACGGGTCGGTGATGGTCTTCGTGAAGCTGCGTCGGTAGGGGTCGTCGGTGAGCAGGCGCGGGAGATCTGCGAGGGTAGTCCCTTCTCGTCCGGCGAGAGTCAGGAGCGAAGCGTGAACGGCGTCGCTAGTTCTCGGGCCGAACGCTGACGGGAACAGGCCACGGAAGACGGCGAGGAGGCGGTCGGCGACGAGCGGACCATCCTCACCTGCCCCGGCGAAGGGGTTCAGCCCGACCGGGTCGGGGCTGATTGGGTCGAGGACGACGACGTCGCCTGAGCGCGACTCCGGGATGACGGTGAGAACGTCCATGGCGAGGTCGCGTTTGGCGTCGATCACGACCACACTCCGACCTGCGGCGATGTCGGCGGCGATCAGGTTGAGGAGCACGGTGCTCTTACCAACTCCATTTGGTCCCATGGCGTGGGTGTGGCGGACGGCGTCTTTGATCGAGATCCCTACCGGCAGCGCTTTCCCCGGAGCGTTGGTGGTCGCGAACACCCGGTCCTTGCTGGGCGCGAACCCGATGGGCCGGGCAATCCGGCGTGGGTAGATCGGCGGCATCCCCGGCAGCGGCGTGTCACCCGTCGGCCACCCGACCAGGCAGAGAGCCTCGGCGGCGGTCAGGCGTAGCGGCTTCCTCGTCGGGATGACTGCCTCGTCGACCAGCTCGGGGCGGTCGGAGACGAGATCGATGCGGGTCGACCCAGTCTGCAGCTGACGAAGCGCGGCGAGGACAGCGTGCACCAAGAGTCGACGGCGGACAGGGCTGGCAGCACCGACGCCAATGCGGATGGTGGCGCGGAAGCGGTACTGGGCGAGCTTGTCCCGCAGGTCCGCTCGGATCTCCAGCGGCGCGGGGCGGCTGCCCTTGGTGATGAGGTCGAACAGGCTGAGGTTCGGGTCCGGGGTGGAGGCCGGCAGCGGCTGTGGTGGGACGCTGGCCCCGAGAACGACCTGTAGCACCAGGACATCTCCCTTCCCCACTGCCCCCGACAGCGCCGCGTAGAGGCCGCGGAGGCCGGCTCCGGTGGTGTCGAGACTGAGGCCGAGGTTGCGCTGCCGGATACGTACTCGCCCTGCCCGCTCCACCGGCACCCGGTTGGACTCAAGGTCGGTGACGGCGACGCCGGGAAGAAGCCGACGGAGGCTGCTGCTGACCGCCGACAGCGTGGTGCGGTGCCCGCCCATGAGGTGACGGATGCTGCCGTGTTCGGCGCGGGCTTCGAGAACGACAGGTCCACGGGCTTCGTCGGCGGCGAGCGTTTCAAGGAAGCCGAGCGCGGTGGCCGCGTCGAAGGGCCGCGGCCAGTGCAGTTGACGCCAGGTGTCAGTCATCGGCGTCCCCGTCGAAGGTGTCGACAGGCGTCGCGTCGGTCTTGTCGAGGTTCGCGGGCTTGGTCGGCTCGCTGCCCGTGGTGTTCGTGCGGCGCTTCGCCTCCTCCATCGCAGCGTGCTCAAGGAGGGCGCGGGCGAGCTTGTCGTAGTCCGGGTGCTCTCGGCGTTCTCCGCGGACGCGGATGCGGTATTCGCGGCGCGGGCGGCCTCGCCCACGCTTCGGCGACGAGGAGCGGCTCATTGGCGGGCTCTCTTCACCACCGGTCGCGGCGCACGCGCAGCCACCAGACGAGCCCGCTCGCGACCAGGACGACGGCGAGTATCACGAGGAGCCAGACCCAGATCTGCTGGATGAGCCAGACGGACAGCCACAGCAGCAGTGCGACGAGGAACACGGCCCAGGCGAAGGCCTTCGCGGCCTCCAGCGGGCCGCGGTCGGACGAGGGCATGGCGCACTCCATTCAGGCGGTCGATGAGGGATGTCAGGATCGGGGCAAGGCGGCTAGGCATGGTCAGCCTCCTGATCACGGGTGACGTGATTGTCGACGGACTTCGTCTTGATGTCGCTGGGCACGGGGTAACCCGGGATCGAGATGGTCGCTGAGACGGAGTCACCCCAGACGTCATCCCAGTCGCTTGTAGGTGCCGGGCGACGAGCAAAGAGCTCCAGGTAGGGGCCGGGGCTGAGACGCTGGATCATGACGTGGACCTCCTCCGGCTTGTGGGAGTGGTCCTGGCGCGGCAGCATCGCGAAAGAGCGCTGGCCGCGAAACTTGACCGGCAGCTTCCCCTTCACGCCCAGCAGCAACGTCTCGTGCGCGTGGCGGAAGTACTGGCCAAGGCCCATCTGGTCCTTGCCCCAAACGAACTCGTCCTTGAACTCGAACCCCCAGCCGCGCATGATGTCCTCCGCGATGTAGCGGGTGGCCGGGTAGCACCAGAAGTAGAGATGGGCGTTGTCGGCGGCGAGGTCGCCAACCGGCATCGCCTTGATGCGCTCGAGGGTCATCAGGTTGTAGTGGCGCTCGGCACCGTATTTCCCCTGCTGACCGGTCGGCCAGGGCACGTCGGCGAGAATCGTCTTGTATCGTCGGCGGCGGCTCGTCGAGCCTTCGACGGCGGTCTCCTTGGTGACGTTCGGCGAGATACCTGTCTTCCCCTCGGGGGGCGTATTGATGTTGGTGGTGTGCATGGTTGTGCTCCTTCCGGCAGCGGTCTTTACCCGCTGGGAATGACGGCCGAGTATGAGGGGCCGTGCGGGGCTGCCCCCTGGTTATGCGCTTTCAGCTGCGTTTCAGCAACCGTCCGATCGCGCCATGCGAGAGCCCCGCCAAGGTCCCGCCAGAGGTGCGGGTGTGGATAACCGTGAGCACGTTGCGAAAAGCACACGCGCTCTTCCACAGGAGGCAAAAGCCGCCCACGTTATCGACGGGCGTACTCGTCAGGGAGGGGGCCGGGGCGGCGCAAGCCACGCACACGTTTGTGATGTCACCACCCCGGCCGGTTCGGAGGTCTACTCCTTCGGCACCTCACCGCGAGCCAGGTACGACTCGCGGATAAGGGCCTTGCGGGCCTCCAGCGCGTCCCCACCGAGGGCAGACGCAATCTGGAGAATCGTCTGGCGGAGTTCGGCCTGGGTGCGGTCGAGTTCCGCCTCGATACGGGCACGCTTGCGATCACGCCGCTGGCGCATCCAGTTCTCCAGAGGCTGGCGACCGAAGGCGATCACGAGGAGCACCACGATGTAGATGGCGAAGGCAGCGACGTAGACGCCGAGGATACTGAGCACTTCGACGACGGGCAGAGGCACGGGGTCACCACCGGGAGATTGCCTGGGCTGCGCCCATCGTGAATGAGTCAACGATGTGCTTGTAGCGGGCCTCGCCGAGCGGGGCCACTTGGATCAGGTGTTGCTCCAGTGCGGTGAGAGCGCCGACGCTCTGCAGCACGGAGTTGGTCAGGAACGCGCGGCCCTGCTCCTTCACCTCCGCCACGATCGCCTGACCCTGCACACGCTCCACCTCGCGGCCCGTCTGACGCTGCATACCAGCGCCCATCTGAGCCAACCCGGTGGAGGTGAAGGCACCACCCAGCGGCGCCAGCTCCTTCTTCGTCTCGAACATGAGACGACTCCTTTCGTCTGACCTGGTGGTAAGACCAGGGCCACCGAAGTGGTGACGAAGGTGAGCTTAAAAGCGGGCATGACCTGGGCTAAAGCATAAGCGTGATAACACCCCTGCTACCCTGAGGGGCATGAGCTCGGGGCGGTACCCAGACGACGGGATGCCGTTCGCGCCCGAGATCCCGGAGCGGTGGCGCGAGTTCGCCGACCGCCGCGAGGCGCTGCTGATTAACTACGGCTACAACACTGCGCGGGCCTACTGGGCGGACTTACAGGACTGGTTCGAGTGGGCAGTGGAGCGCGACAAGGATGTGCTGGCGCTTACAGAGCAGGACAAGAAGCAGTATGTGGCACTGCTTCGGCGGCGGAAGTACAGCGAGAGCACAATCAGGCGAAGGCTCCTGGTTCTCCGGCTTCTCTCAGGGGATCAAGGACGGCAGAGACTATGAGCGCAGTTCACATAGCAAGTAAGTCGAGCGACGCCGACGGGCTCCGATTACAAGCTGAGCCAGATTCCGAAGTGCCCTTATTCGCGATTCACCCAGTGGCAAATGGATGCGGTCTAGACCACTCTGACAAGAACAGCCGCAGCATCGTCCGAAATCTTAATCCGTGGGAATCTGTTTCGAGGGTCGGGACGGCATTCGATGTCTCGTATGTCACGGCATCGATCTGTTAGCGAGACCTCGTCGGGTTTGTCCAGCATGTCCTGCCACGAAAAGAGGTGAAATAACTGCACACCGCGGGCGAATCCGTCCGTAGCAGCGACGACGGTCGACTCCGGAGAGATACTAATCTGGCCATAACGGGCATGCCTAGCGATATCACGCTTGGCCGCAAGCACCCAATATCCATGGGGCGTATTCATGTCTGATTCGCGGCGCTTCGTCAAGAACGTTGCGAAACGCGCATCGTCCAAATCAGCACGTGCTGCAATGACTTCAACCTCGCGCCGTTGCATGACGTCATTCTCCACAACGGTTAGGCGGTGCGAATGGCCGTCCTGGACAGCGAGGCTGATGTCGCCCAGGCACACCCACGACAGCCGGTCTCCATTGACCCGGGCGATGAGGACCGAACACGACGGTGGATTGTTGCGGTGCACCTGACGAGGATCGAGCTCGTCAGCCACAACACCAGCGATACGCGATAACAGTACCGCTAGATCCTCTTCCCTCTGGCTGGACTGAATCATTCGACTCACAGTATCGACCAACCAGTAGACGTCTTTCGAAGTATTTAACTCGCCGCCGGAGGCAGGCGTTGCACCATCCACTGCCCAGAGCGTATGAGAGTTGGCGCCAATGCGGTCCTGCGACGCAACGACCGAACTGCCAGCGTCGTTGATCAAGTCCAACGTATTGAGTTGCATCACGCGTGAATCCAACCACCAATCCAAAGAGCAACCGCGGCCGCGGCTAGTGATGCCACAGCCCCTGCGGCCGCCAGTCGCCAACTACCCAGCCTGAACGACACGGCGAAGCCGCAAAACACAAAAAGAATCAATGCACTCTGAAGTATCATGAGTGCGGCGGCCGTCGCAAAGTCTGAGGATGAGGACGACGACGAGAATGCCGTTACGATCAACGCGATGACGGCCGCGAGAAGCCCGAGCGTCGCAATCAGTTGACCACGAAATTCCCGCAATTCTCTCATTGCTCTTGCTTCGACGGAGAGCGTTTTTTGCTGCTGTTCCAGGAGATTAACCCGCTCTTCGATGAGCCTATACTCGGTCATTCTCGCCGGGTAGTCCATCGATTGATAGTCCTCGGCCTCCAGTGCGCGCCGTATGGACCGCCTTGCGTCATCGAACTTCCCTTGCAAGGCGAGGATCCGCGCCGACGTCGCGTGGTACTTCGCATACTTACCTTGGCTTAGCGAGATCGCACGGCGACAAGTCTCCTCAGCTTGAGCGATCTTCTTCCGGCCGACGCCCAGACCTCTTTCCTCCGCCGCTGCCACGAGTTCGGCGAAACCATGAAGAACGCCCGGGACCAGCGGCAAACTCGCAACGGCTCTGGCCATGTACTCCAGAGCCGTGAGCAAATGACTTGCGTCGATGCCCTTCATTCGCTCCGCTTGCGACCGCAGCACATCGAATAGAGGGAAACCTCCTAATGTACCGTCGTATTCTTCGACTAGTCGAATGTACTCCTCCGCACGGTACTCCCGCCATAACCTGACACCCGTGGCGTATACCGCCGCAAATCGAATATCGTTAGTAACCTGAGAATCAATCGCAATCTCGCTGTAACGACTGAGATCTCCCTGATTCGCAAGAATCCGTCTCACTTCGAGCCCGAAGTCGTGCGTATCAGGAGCGGGAAGATTGCTCAGGGCCGTCTTTAGCTCTACGGTTTTTCTTCGCAAGATCAGCCAATCAAGTTAATTCCATCGTGACTGCGCACGTAGGGCATGGCGTCGCCAAGAGTATCCAGAAGTCGGCACGCGAAAGCTGGCGGCATCGAGCTTTCTATCTCAGCCCGGGGCATCCAGCGGACCGAGCGCGCCTCAGCAGTTGCTCGTGGTGTTCCATTCTTGATCTGACACCTGAAAACCAGAGCGATCACACCAATCTCGGTGTTCTTGTATACGCCCGAAAGATGCAAAGGCTCAACATCCACGCCCGTCTCTTCGAAAACCTCACGTATCGCACCGGCCCGAGGGTCCTCATCTTTCTCGAGTACACCCCCGGGAAGCTGCCAGGCGCCGTTATCCATTCTTTCTATAACTAGAAATGAATCGATGCGTTCGTCGTAAACTACACCGGCAACACTGACTGAATGTCTATAGCTCATTTCCATACTCTCAATATATTCTTAATTACGGCATTGTCAACGAATGGCGTGATTATGACGCAGCCCCGTCTCATTTGAATTCCAGGCATAGTCGGGCCAAAATGATGCAGATGTGAGTAGCTCGTCAATTCCGGCGTTGATGGTGTCCTCAGGTTTGCGAGGTGGAAGATACTGCTCGTCAAATTGGACAAAATAGGATCGCTCATCTCCATCGAGAGAGATGTCAACGCTACGCACTTCGACATCCGCCCTTGCTGCAATCAAGGAAGCAATCTCCTGGATGGAAGCATTTTGGTCGGTTCGCCCGATGGCTGCGATATTAGGCAACTGCACGGTAGAGCCGAGGATCTGCTGAGCACAAATATTAGCCGCGTCGCGAACGTGGAGAAATGGGCGAATCTGGTCGCCGCCGCCGTGAATATCCAACACCTCGCGTCCGCGGGCCTTCTCGCAGAAGCGGTTGATCACCAGATCATTCCGCAGCCGTGGAGACGCCCCAAACAAGCTTGCGAACCGCCAGATGTAAACTTTGTCGTACCCGGATGCGAGCAGTTCGTTCTCACATATTCGCTTGCTCGATGCGTACGCCGGTAAATGTCCTTCGTGCGCCCGCGTGGCCGACGTCGATTCGCCTTGCTGCCTACCTAGGACGGAGCAGGTAGATGCGAAGAATAATGGGATACCGTGTGTCCGGGCCGCTCGGAGGACATTAATTGTGCCACCGACGTTGACGTCGGTGGCATACGTCGGGTCTACAGCGTACGCGGCTTCTCCGACTATGGCAGCGAGATGAACGACTACATCGTATTGAGACATTCGGGACGCGAGCGTCTGGTAGTCGAGGACGTTCCCATCTTTCTTGCGACGGTAGCTTGCTTCTCTATTGCGCAGGTATTGACCGTTGTCGTAGATATGAACAGCTGCTTTACCAGAAAGCTTCCTGGCCAGACACTGGCCCAGATATCCAAGGCCGCCAGTAATGAGAACCTTCAACAGTACCCCCCACTCTCAGGGATAAGACTGTTCCACCTCGGTCGATCAGTCAACGTCAGAATTGGGATGAGAACCCCGCCATCGTTCGGTGGCCTAGACGCGACGAGGCAGCAACCGCGGTACTTGTAGCAAGAGATCCTCCGCCGACACGTCGAGCACCTCGCAAATCATGAGCACAGTGGCAAGCCGAGGATTGGTAGCCGCGCCATCCTTCGTCACCGCACCGCGCTCGTACTGCTGGTACGCGTACAGCGAGATGCCTGCCCGTTCGGCCACCGCCTCCTGCGTCAGCCCGAGCGCGTCTCTCCGTCGTCGAAGGTTCATTCCGAGCGCCCGCGAGAACTCTGCCCATTCGGGCGTACTCGCGGGGTTGGTGCTCACCCTTCAAGCCTGGGACCAAGAAGATTTGGTGGTAACCAATAGAAATTGGTAATCTCCGGACGTACCCTGCCTGCCGTCCTGGACAGGCGCACGCCGGCCACCCTGCTCGGCGCTCATCCGCATACCTGGGGGATTCCGCCATGACCCGACCCGTACCCACTCGCAAAGCCGGACGGGCAGGCCGCACTACGGCCACCGTCCTCCTTGCCGCCGGATTGCTCGTCCTGACCATCGGAGGGACTGCCCAGGCGGCGTCCGCAACACCGTCAGAGGCGGGCCCCTACGACGACACCTACGCCATGATCACGAGCGGCCCCGATCAGACGGTCGACGCCAGCGGCGACGTGACGCTCTCGTTCGGCTACGACCTGCGCCCCGGCGTGGAACCCGAGCGCGACAACACCCCCCTTGAGGCCTACGTCGTCGACGATGCCGAGAACTACACCTACTTCACGGGTTCCGACACGACGCAGTTCCTCGACGTCACAGGCCCGGGTGCCTTCACGCAGACCATCACGCTCGCCCCCGGCACCTATACCCGCTACATCCGCAGCTACTACGTACTCAACTGCGACTGCTTCGGCACCAAAGACATCGTCGAGCCCTACACCTTCACCGTGCCCGAGAAGATCGACCCCACCCCCACCCCTACTGTGGCTCCGTCGCCCGAGCCCACGAGCACACCTTCGCCGGAACCGACAACCGAACCGACGGCCACGCCCACTCCGCAGCCGACCGAAACGGCGTCCCCCTCTCCCACTGCATCGGCTTCCCCGGTCGCCGTCTCGCTCTCGTCGACCACGGTCGCCCGAGGCAACCAGGTCACGGTGAGTGCAAGCGGCCTCGCGGCCGGTGAGTCGGTCGAGATCTGGTTGCACTCCACGCCGATCAAGCTGCTGTCGACCTCGGCCAGCGCAGACGGCACCATCTCTAAGACGGTGACCATCCCGTCCAACGCTGCCATTGGCTCCCACAGGATCGAGGTGCGCGGGGCGACCAGCGGCTCTGCCTACGCCTCGCTCACTGTCGCCAACGGCCTGGCCGTGACGGGCTTCGATCGCTCCAGTACAACCGCGGCAGGCATCGGGGCAAGCGTGCTTATTCTCGGTGGTATCGCCTTTGTCCTAGTGGCGCGTCGCCGCGCAGGCGCACACTCCTGATAGGAGCAACAGATCGGCCCGTCGTTCGAATGGGGCGGCGGGCCGATCTGTTGCTCCTCAGAGCGAAAGCCGGCCTGCTGAATTTGAAAGACCAGGCATCCGGGTGAGATTTCCCCCAACGCCGGTCGCGCGGGATCAAATCGTCGACCCTCTATCGACACGAATGGATTCGCTTCTCCACGGCGAGTAGATTGCTATACATGGCTACCCGACACATCTCCCACCTCATCGATGATCTTGATGGCAGCGTTCTCGAAGAAGGCGAAGGAAAGCAGATCTCCTTCTCTATCGAAGGACGCGCCTACGAGATTGACCTCTCCGACACGAACGCCGACAAGCTCTTCGGCGCATTCGCCCCGTTTGTCGACGCGGCCCGCTCCATCGGGTCTGCGAGTCGGTCCGCTGCTTCTCGCGGCGCGCGAACCAAGAGCGACCTCGACCTGGGCGCTGTGCGCGAATGGGCGCGCGCCAACGGACACACCGTCAGCGACCGTGGTCGCGTGCCGGCGACCGTGATCGACGCGTACAAGGCTGCAAACGCCTGACCCTGCTCTTCTCTTGCGCGTCTCCCTATGAACATCAACGCCCCCACTGTTTCGTGGGGGCGTTGATGGTTTTTCGGTGCCGGTGCCCCAGACCAAGTCTTCACTGCCATTTCCTCGAGCTTCTCGCAGGCCGCTTCTAGAAGGGCCCTGGTGTCTGCATCTTGTGTCTTAGGAAGCCGGAATTGTAAGTCATCGAACATGTCGACCGGGGCACAGAAAAGGGTAAGACTGAGCAACCGAGCGCACCCCGCAGTCGCCGGGACTGGCGAATTACCGGAACGAAAAGGCCTGTCATGACGCACACCGGCAACGCAAGCGAATGTCCACCGTGGTGTGCCGGCCACGATGACGGACAAGAACCTTCCCCACCACGCTGGCATCGCAGCGACGGGCACATTGTGCCCGTCGTAGAGCGCCGCCGAGTGACGCTCGGCGGCTCCGCCCCGGCGCCCCTCACCGCGGAGGACTACGTGGTGGCGCTGGAGAGGGACGCTCAGGCCACCTACCTCTACATTGGGCCGCTTGAAGATGGCACTCGCTTCATCGCAGTCACCACCGACAGCGCCGAGCGCCTGAACGCGGCAATCCGCATTGCCCTCGCATCAGCACATGAACATCGACGCCGGAACGCAGCACCGAGTTCGTAGCTGTGGTGGCCGAGCCGCATTCTCGATCAGGAGTGGTCGAACGGCCTTGCCTCGTCGTCGATGAAGTTTGGCCATCGTTCGTCATGGTCATCGTCGTCAGCGGAGGCATGGTCGGGTTGCACGTTTGACGCCACGATCTGAATCGAACTGGTGGACGAGACGAAGATGCTGAGCCGTTGTCCGCGATCGAGGGTGGCCCTGACAAACCCGCCGCCAGCTCGTGTCGCCTGGAGAATCTGCGCTTCGAGGTCGTCCACACGCTCTTCAGGACCGAGTTCATGAAGGGATCCATCGACAACCAGATGTATTCGCTCGATGCTGTTTGGCACACTTCGCACTATAACCTGGCCGCGTGAAGTGCTTCTACTGACGTGAAGTCAGGAAAAGTAGCTCGTTATCTCCTTCGGTCGTCGCGACGCGATTGCCGTGGAAAGCCGATGCAGTTGTTTCCGAGAAGAAATCCGACAGTCATTTTTCTGACTTGTTTGCTTCGGGACCACACAGCTTCAGGCCGGCGCTCCACAAACAAATCACCGCTGAGCTTCGCGAACGCGGATTCGCGAACGGCGACTTCGTCAACCTCACTGTCACCGTCGACATGTCGCGCAGGATCGCGCGGAGCTTCGCCCGCCCCGTGCACACTCTGATCGTCGGAGAAAGCATCGTCACCGCGGTGCTTTGAGGCTGGCTCGCAAACCCAGAAGCACACGCGATCAGCGACGCCTCGATCAGCGCAGCAGTGGAGCAGCTGCCTACCCGCGTCGCTAATCGCGACTTAGGTCAGATTGTTCCAGCGCAGTTGCGACTGAAACTGGTACCACGCGCCCGAGCCGTTGCGAGGCGTATCGTTCGAGCTCCGGATTTGGAGGCGAACCGTCACGGGGTTCGAAAAGGTTCCCAGATGAGTGAAGCCGGGCATGACACCCCAAGCCTTGCTCAGCTGCCCTCGTCCAACCACACTGCCGCTGCGAGTCGCTAATTCTAGGTTTGCCCACATTGCCTGGAACTGGTACCCGCTATCGAACGCGACGTCTGTGAAGCGCATCTCGACACGCCCGAGGACAGTGCGATACGTCGCGAATTCTCTGTATCCCGATACTGTGCCGCCGCTGATCTGGGCGGCGCCAGAGGGGTTGGTGTTGGTCCAAGCCATGATCTTCCCTAATGTCTAACTTGATCTGATTGGCGGCGCACCCACGAGCCACCTCGGCAAGAGGTATCTTGCTCGCGCTTTATGACCCCCGGCGGAACAGCCCGCGAGGGGCACGTGTGACGCGGACTAGTGCCGGACCTCTGCCCCACGAATCCGAGTTTGTACTCCTAGGCGCCGGGGAGTCTCACCCTGCAGCAACTGCCTGCAGGAGAGACTCGTAGTCCGCACCGCGTTCATCATCGCGAGCGGCGTCGAGAGCGTCCGTCATGATGATCTGGTTCGGATCCTCGAGGGCACGCTTTCGGGTGTTGCTGGAGTAACCAGCCTCAAGCAAGCTCAACATTCTGTCGGCTTCATCCAGGTCCCCGCGAGACTGGGCTTCGTTCGCGGCGAAGGCAACTGCCTCCTGCCAAACGAGATACGCCTCCGACTCCCCGCTGCCGACTTCCCAGGACGCATCCGGGACTGCACTGCGCAGAGCCGAATCGGCCGGGAAGGACCAGCCTGAAGGGAGCGCCAGGGGGAAGCGAGCGATAGCGTCCTTGTACTCAGCCCACACCTGTTCGAGGGTCAATGACGCTCTCGAGCTGGCTGCGTGAGTCGCTGCCCGGCCTGCCGATGTTTCTGCGCTCGCAGCACTGATCGGACCAACGCCCGTCGCTAAGGCCGCCGCGCCCGCGCCCGCCGTCAGCAAGAAGAGACGTCGTGACAGGACCGTCCGATTCTGATTCCCCACCTTGTTCCCCCTTTCGATACCTGCGGACCTCGTTTGCGCCGCCCGGCATCTAGCGCCCTCAATTTATCGACACCGGTCGGTCGCGATCTGTAGTCCTTTTGGGGGACAAACCAAAAATTTAAGAGATTACGTGGAGATCGAATGTGATCTGGCTGTTCGGTCCTCGCTAGGTGCCTTTCCATCGCGCGCTGTGAGCCCATGGCGGATGTCCACAAGGGCGGGCGTCGTACGACGCTGGTGGCGGTGCTCGACCTTGTTGCCCGACTCACCCCTCGCCCGGGCCCCCGAACGTTCCACCGGACGGAGATGTCGGACAGGTTGCCTGTTCGGGGACGGCGCCAGCAGTGGCCTTGATCGCGACGCCATCAGTCATGCGCGCAACCGTGAACACGATCCCCTCGAAGGAGTTCCGGGAGGGAACATGACCGAGCATCGCGATGTTCGCGTCTTCGGACAGGTTTCCAGCTCCGGCAGATGTGATCAGCCCCGAGGTCGGGTGATCCGCCAGCCACTGGACAGTGCTCGAGACCGTCGCACCCGGAAGAGTCCAGTACTCAGTCTTCTCCTCCATTGGACTGCACCACCACTCGTAAGTCTGCGAGTCAAGACTCGGCGTGGTTCGGGGTTCCGCTGCTGACGCCTGAACCCCCGAGGGCAGGCTGATCTGGCTCATCCACTCGTCGACTCGTTCTCGGGCGACAGGATCTGCCGCGCTCGGAGAGCCGGACGTGGGCGCATCTGCAGCGGAGGAGCTACTGGGTGAAGTCGTCGACGCCCCAGTTGCACATCCAGCCAGCAGAACGATGCTCGCAACGATTCCTAGGACGGCAACTGATCGTCGATTCATACGGCAGAGCGTAGGCGACCACGTGCAGTGATGCCACCAGCATCACACGCGAGCTGATGTTGCAATGGGGTTGACGTCTGAGCCGTCCACCGTTCGGGGGACAGACGAGTTTCGTGCGAACCGATAGCGTCGACCTCTGCCGTCCCATACGACCGCTTACGACTCCCGAATGGTTAACGATGTGCCCAAAGTTGCCCCGGAGATCGATGCTGAAGGCCGCAACTCCAGCCAGATGTGGCGCGTTCGCGACGAACCCCACCCTCCCCGTTCATCGAACACGCGTGGGGTGTGGGAAGGTGCTGCAAAATTCGTGACGGGCGGAGCGCGCAGAACACAGTCCCTCCCGGAGACGTCCCCGACGTGGTTGCTTGTGGCCCATAAATTACGATCGTCGTCCATTGCCACGAGATTCGGCGTCCTTTCTGTCTTATCCGCAAGACGTATCCGAGATAGTCGCTAGTGTCGGGCGCCGATATTGACCGGTTAACTTTTGCCCCCGCCGTGCGGCCGCGTTCATCGACGCGCCCAAGTCATACGAATGGAGAAAATGATTAGCAGTATCAGCAGACGAACGGTGCTACAGGTAGCGACAGCTATCGGAGGCGCTGTGCTTGCGGGCCCGCCAGCTTCCCGCGCTGCGACAGCTTCCGCGAACACGCCGGAAAGTAAGATCTCGTGGAGCGAGCAAGACCTAGGTCAATCCTCGTTCTTTGTCGGTGATTGGGCCTCGGCCGGAACCGCGTTCTTCCCCCGTGCGATAGACGTCGGCCTCTCCGACGACCGCAGACTATTTGTCGCAAAATGGGATTCTCGGCTCTTTCAGATTGAACCTTTGGCTCAGCTCGACAGCGATGAGTTGGACGCGCCCACCCAGACTGTTGTCATCGGAGCTGAGAGCGGCGTAGCGACACTGGCCGTCCCGGCCGGTATTTCAACGGTCTTGTTTCGCGTGCGCGCTATCAACCTCTATCCCCAGGAGAATGTTGGGGATGCAGTAGACACCTGTTTCCAGCTCAACTCCGAAGCAGGCGAAGAAATCGCGCGGGCCGTCTTGAGCGCAACGTACCGCGCCGCGAGCCCCTGGGGCGCCGAAGTTTTAGTGACGTGGCTGTGCGTGGATGGTCAAATTCTCCCAGGCGTGACCGAGGTTTGTAGTATGGGACCGAAGCCGATACCGCCCGGTACGCACCTCGCGCTGCGGGGCTCAAACGGAGCGCCGGAGATGGTGGGGCTTATCAACGGAGATCAAGGGCGGTCTATTCCGTCCTCACGAGAGGATCTCGGTGACGGTCTGCAAGAAACGCTTTTCATCCTCGCCGAGGAAATAGCCGCGGGTGACAAACTTGTGATTATCAGTGCGGTCAAGACCTCGAACTCAGAGCCTTCGGAATTTGGTATCAGGTTGCCGGCCGTCGTCCTTCGACCATCTGAGAGCGACTTCGAATTTCGCGACACCAGGCTGCTTGCGGCGTACCCTGTCACCCCTTCAGGCGCACCCCTCAGCAGCTTTGTTCCGACGCCTACTGTTCTGAACCGAGAGATTGAGAAGGAATAGCGTATGTCGGATCCGTGGGTCTCAAATACTCAAAAGTGGCTGAACATCAACTTCAGCCCCAAGGCTGGCTTTTCTAGACTCGACGAGGATGGCGTCAGCGGGTGGCAGACTATGTACGCCCTTACGCGCTCACTTCAATTTGAGCTAGGCGTCAGCCCACTTTCTGATAATTTTGGCGCTGGCACGCTTGCTGCTCTGACGAGCTTCGGGTCTCTTAGTGCTTCCAATCCAGGAAAAATCTCGAATATAGTCAAAATTGCTCAGGGCGCCCTATATTGTAAGGGGTACAACGCCGGCAATGGCGGTTTTACCGGGCTCTGGGACGCTACTACGCAGCAGGCCGTGACTTCCCTCCGTAGCGATCTAGGGCTCGGCGTATCCTCAAGCGATCTCCATCCCAAGATTTTCAAGTTCTTGCTGACCATGGACGCCGCAACGCTCGTCGCGAACGGAGACTCCGTGATCCGGGCCGGCCAACGCGCGATGAACGCGCGTTACATCAACCGGCGCAATTTCTACGTAGTCCCCACCGACGGCGTCTTTCAGCGCGACATCCACCGCGCCTTGATGTACGCCGTTCAGTACGAACTTGGATTGGATGACGACACCGCCAACGGCAATTTTGGACCGACTACGAAATCCAAGATCCAGAGTCTCGCGAACATAGGCGAGGGCTCCGTCGACTCCTCTAAATACTTTGTGCGGTGGTTCAACTTCGCGCTTAGGGTGAATGGTTTCGCCTCCACATTCAGTGGCTCATTCACAGCAACGACCGCATCTTTCGTGAAAAGTTTTGAACAGTTCGCGGCCCTTCCAGTGACTGGCCGTGGAAACGTGCAAACGTGGGGGTCTCTGCTCGTAAGCACTGGCGACGACTCCCGCCCGGGCGCCGCTGCTGACTGCATCACGACCTTGACGTCGCAGCGCCTCTCTACTCTGAAGGCGGCCGGGTACACACACTTCGGTCGGTATCTGGCCAACACAATCGACAACGTGCCCGACAAGGAACTCAAGCGCGGTGAGGCCGCGCGCATCGTCTCTAGCGGCGGCCGGATTTTTCCTCTTTTCCAGACGGGTGGGAGCGAGCCGGAACATTTCACCGCCCAGCGCGGAAAAGAGGTTGCTGAAGAAGCGGCGGTCACGGCGTGGGCGAATCGAATTCCAGCCAATGCTGTCATCTACTTCAGCGTGGACTACGATATCTCTGATCCGGAAATCACCCGCAACGTTATTCCCTACTTCCGCGCAGTCAATGACAACCTTTCGAAACACGGCAGAAGCTATCGTGTGGGTATCTACGGGCCACGTAGTGTGTGTAAACAGGTCAGTGCAGCTGGGCTGGCGGTTTTTAGCTTCGTGAGTGATATGTCAACTGGCTACGCAGGCAATATCGGCCAAACTCTGCCAACAAATTGGGCTTTCGACCAGATCCAGACGTTGACGGTAGCTGCCGGCAGTCCGGGAATGATCGAGATTGATAAGAATATTGTCTCCGGTCGGGATGCGGGCGTTTCTGCGCTAGCTACCGCTACGAACGTCGGAGACGATCCGCTCATCCCATCCGCGAGATTCGCTGCGTTTGGGACCGCATGGTTCGATCATTGTTACGGGTACGGCGACTCCGCACTACAGAAGTCTTTTATGACAAACAATCGCGAGGCAGTCACGGGCTGGGTTCGCACGTACGATTCATTCATCACTGGCCTGGCTCGAAAGTACAAAGTTTACAAGGCGCTGGTGCTCACGCCCCTTATTTGGGAGGGTTTGGCGATATGGGGGTCGGACGCAGCGAAGGACGAGTACGTTCGCTCGTTCTATCGCAACTTGGAAAAGCAGGCGGCAAACGGTAATGAGGTCCCTTCGCCGGAGCAGGTCGACTCGTCCACAGGGCCAGCGCAAATCTTCGCCAGGACCGCCATTCTTGCACGTACTTGGGCGCGAGACGCCAAACTCATTACTGAGCGGGAGTACAAATTCTCGGCGTGGCGGGATCGCTGGGAGGTCTGGCAAAAGCTGTCGACCGATTTCGAGTACAGCATCGAGACCTGCCTGTTGGTAATGATGTACTACGCGAACACCCGGACGAGTGTAGGTGCTACCGACATGCGCTACCTAACTCCGGCGCAAGTAATGAGTGCGCTGACCGGGTATAACGGCGATGGCATATACGGGAGAAAGCGCATGACCTTGTACTATCTCATTCAGCGTTGGCACCAGGACTTCCGTTCATGAGCCCAGTGTTGGAGTCGTCTCGGCGGAGATTATGGCGAGCCCTTGCAAGTGTGCTCACGGGACTACCTATTCTGGTTTTGTGCGGACTCGGGGCTGTTGTCAGCTTGGGTTCTCTCGGGTCATCGAGCGATGAGGGAGAGAACGGAGTCACCGTCGTCCTTGGCCTCGCCGCTGCGGCGCTCGCGGTACTGGTAGCCATGACACAGTCGCGTTCGCTAGCGCGGATCTTGTCGATCCGTTTAGAGATTTCCGGCCTACTAGTCGTTCTTCTCGCAGGGACGTGGGTGATCGTCATACTCAACTTATATGGCAATGCGGAAATCATGCGCGGGGTCAGCACTCTACCGGTCTTGTTGCGGGTCGTATTTTTAACCGGATTCACCCTACCGGCCGTCGTCTTTGGGCTCGTAGGCCTGGCTCTCACCAGCGCCAAGGGAAGCGAACCTGCTCGAGACGCAACGTAAGCAATCCCAGGGGTGACGCGAAGCGGTCCGTTCGCTCGTCTGTTCGTGGATCGCCGATCGGTGCTGCTGGGGTCTCGATGTGTTTTGGTCGGGCCTCGCCTCGTGCGTCGCTTTGGCGAGGAGTCAGGTCGTTTGTTCTATCGCCGAGTGACGTTTCCGCCTCACGCAGTTGACCGCGACCCGGGGTCAACCGGAGCAGACGTGGCGCAGTCGCTACTCGAACCACCCGAGGATGCGATGGACAGGGTCCGAGCCGCATACGGCTATATGTGGCTGTGGGTACAACCCGACGAGCCCATTCCCATGTGGACAGGCGCCCAGACCAGCTGACCTCCGTCCCGTCAACGCGCCGGAGGCTGCGGCTGAAAAGGTCCGCGATGATGTCGGCGGTATAGACCAGCCTGATTTCAAGGGCGGCAATGGACGATGCGCGTGGCCCAGATGGATCGAGCATCTCTCCTGAGACTTAGTAAGGTCACACTGTCCGGCTCTGCTCGTCTCGCCTCTTCGTCTCCGAGCTCGTCCGATCGGATGGTTGGCACCGCACACGTTCCGTCGTTCACTGGGAACAGCGGGTGCTGCAGTTCAGTCCTGGCACCCGCTCCCGAAGCTTCGTTGCCGGCATGCGGTCTTGTAGAGAACCAAGAGAGTTCTCGGGCCGCACCCGTCAAGGAGGAAACCTGCTCGTGAGCGAGTCCAACGCCACTACCCCGCCCCCGCCCGCGTCCGCCAACGGACTCGGCTACGGCCCGATCAAACCCCTCGCGGTTAGACTTAACGAGTCCACCCGCACCCAGCTGGACATCATCGCCCAGCTCAACGACCGGACCGTCACCGACGAAGTCCGCCTCGCCGTCGAAGCCTGGATCGACAAGGCCCGAACTGACCCGCACATCCAACGCCGCGCGAAAGACGTGCGCGACGAGATCGAACGCGAGGCAGCCGGCAAACGCGATGCGATCGCGGCAATCTTCAACGCCGCCCCGGCACCGAAGACGCCGCGCACGCCGCCGAAGCCCCAGGGAACCTGACGGCTCCACCCCACCCGGGCGGCCGGCTTGAGCTTCGTCCATTCGGACGCTCGCTCGTCGGCCGCCCCGCCCCACTCCCCCGCGCCGACTGCCCGACCTCGTTTGTGCTCTGCGATTCCACGAGAACCACCCCGGTTCCCGGTCGCACGCACAAAGGAGGAACACCACCATGGTGCAGGGCATCATCATCCCGGCAGACAACACCGCACCGCTCAGGACCACCACGTTGGATTTCTTGGAGGACTACCAGCGGGCCGTCGGCGGCTGGATCGAGGCGGTCGATATCCCCGAGCTCGGCGTCACGATGTACGTCAACGAGGAAGGACTTATCCGCGACCTGCCGTTCAATCGGCGCGCCACGTTCCTGTGGCGGTTTCACGTTCCGCAGGCTCGCGACGCCCGACTCGTCGGCGACATCGCGGTTGTTGGACTGACCGACGAGGAGGGTGAGAACACAGACATGCCGAGTGAGCTCTGGCGGCGGCTACTTGAGCCGGGGATGTACCGAGTTCGGACCCGTGAGAGTGGCGCTACCCGGTGGCACGAAGAGCCGATCGACCGAGACGATTACGTCGAAACGATGGTATGGGCGGTGCTTCTGCAAGAGATGTCGCCCGCGCTGGAGGTGCGGATCGAGCGCGTTGACGGCAGCGGCGACATGGATAGTCAGCCATGACGAGGGGCGGTGGTCAGCCCGATGGCCACCGCCTCCCTCATTTCGGTGGCGGTTCGTTAGCCACGAGGTGGCTTACGAGCCCGCCGCGTTTCTACACCCTTGAACTTTCCCTTGGACTTCTTCGAGCGGACATAATTCCCGTTCCCATCGAAGAGATCGAACAGCATGGTCAGCAAGTTCTTCTGCTGATAGCGGTTCTTTTGCTGTCCGATGCGATAGCCCTTGCCTGTGTTTTTCGCCACGATTCTCCCGTCAAGGCGCGCCAGTCATCGCTGAATCTACAACACAACCCGCAACCCAGCGCTCAACCGATGGAGTACCGCTCACTGTAGGTAAGAGACTCATCGGGCATCCATCAGGAGTGGTCGCTTGGAAGCTTCCTCACCGGCGCACCGTCGCACGCGGTGTGATGCGCGGCCCGCCATAGCGTGGCAGATACAGTCTGTCCTGCGTTCGTGGGAGAGTGCAGCTAGATCGTGTCGTGTAGGGCGTGGGTCTCGGGGGCAGGGGAACAATGAGGTACAGGAATGCGGCATCAGCATTTATCGGGGAGTTGTCTCAGGTTGACGCTGCGGGGCAAAGCGTCACGGTGCGTGGGGCGGGGACGCGTGAGCTACTCTCCCGAACGTTGACCATCGAGAGGCCGATGGAACGCTTCATCACAATTCCGGGGCGGAGAAACGACCCGTTCGCCACGATTGCGGAGTCTATGTGGGTCCTCTCAGGGCGCGACGACGTATCCTTTCTCTCTCGGTACCTCCCCCGTGCGCCGCAGTTCTCTGATGACGGTATCCATTGGAGAGGGGCCTACGGGCCGCGACTTCGGGACTGGTTGGGCGTCGACCAGGTGAACGAAGTGAGGAAGCTCCTCCTCGAAGACCCACTGACGCGACGCGCCGTCATGTCCATCTTCGATCCGGCACGAGACTACGTCGAGACACGTGATGTGCCGTGCAATAACTGGCTCCACTTTGTACAGCGAGATGGGGTGCTCCATCTCAACGTCGTCGTTCGTTCCAATGATTTGATCTGGGGATTTTCGGGGATCAACACCTTCGAGTGGAGTGTTCTTCATGAGATGATGGCCCACTGGGTGGGTGCGAACGTAGGTCCCGTGACCTTCTTCGTTTCTTCGCTCCACTACTACGACGAACGCTCTCCACAGGTCAGAGCGTCTCTAGCGGGTTACAGCGGTCGCGCTGGCTACGAAGACGGATGGATCGGAGCGCGCTTTGCAACGCCCTGGCAGGATCTCTCTGGCGTGATGCACCAATGGTTCGAGATCGAAGCCAAGCTTTCATCAGGCTCGGATGCACAGGCAGACATTCTCAACTTCCCGGACCCGCTGCTGCGTGATTTCTTGCGGGCATTGAGGGTCAAGTGGGCGTCGCATCAAGGTGCCAGCGACAGTACGCTCCGCGCAATGGTCGAGGAGCTCGGAAAGTCCGACATAGCCTTTGCGCTCCACGAACTTCTGTTCCGGGATTCGCTCAGTCTCCCCCGATCTGACAAAGCGGAGTCCTCCGCCGACGGCCTTCGCGAGGCGGTAGCGGATCTACACCGCAGCAAGGACGCAGGCTACGGCAGCGCTTGGAAGCGCCGCGGCGAGCAGGTCAGCATCATGGCAAACCTCGCCCGCAAGGCGGACCGACTCGAGAACGTCGCGGGTGGCGCCCCGACCGGTGCAGAAAGTCTCCTCGACACCGCTGTCGATCTGGCTGTCTACGCATTGAAGTACGAAACGTTCTTGGCGGACGAAGACGAGAAGATTGCACACGGGTTGTATGGCGAATCCACCAGCGGCCCCCACAGCGACGGACCGGCCGGGTTCGAGGTTCTTATTGCATCACGTCCGTTCGATGTCCCACACGGCACGGTGCGCGAAGAGGTGCCGCAGGTAGTAGAACTCTTCTCTCAACTCGACCTGCTCGTGAGGAGTAGCGCAACGAGTGTGGACGCGAAAGCGATCGCGGCGCGTTCGCTGAGCGACGCCGCCATCCGGCTCCTGCTCGCCGCCGCGCAAAATTTGCCGGACGCAGTCTCCGCAATCCGTCGCGAGATTGGGGGCTGATCGATGAACCCCCAAGCAATCGAGAAGATCCGTGAAGACGCACTAACGCACGCGTCGCAAGGGGTCACCGAGTTCGGAATGATCGGCCAAGACGTGGCAGGAGTTGGGTTTGCCAGCTGGTTCCGCAGTCACCTGCCCGGGTGCGAACTCACCTGGTATGGCGGCGGCCCACTAGCTGACGCGGGGCCCGCTTCGGCTCGCCCCCTCTCCACGCTCGGCCTAGATCAACCACCAGTTGTCGTGGTCATGGAGGATCAAGCGAAGGAAGCGATCATACGAGCAGCGCTGCCGCATCTTGGCTATTCACCGAAGCTGGTCGTAGCGGGGTACGAACACTACTCATTCACTGATCCCCTGTTTTCATCCCTTCTCGCAGACCTGCTCGTCCCATCAATTGCAAACGGCTACCCCAACACGCTGACCCACATATTCCAATGCGTTCGTCGCGCCGCTGAGCTCGAACTCAAGGGTGCCCTCGTGGAATTTGGAGTATTCAGGGGTGGCACCACAATGTTCTTGGCGAAACTCCGTTACGCCCTTCGACAATCATGGCCGATTTTAGGGTTCGATACATTCGGCGGATTTCCTCCACGACGGTCACCACTAGACATGTACGACCACCCCGGCGCAGAATTTCACGACTTCGAGGCAGTACAACGATATCTGTCCGATGCCGAAATCGAACTGGTCAAGGGCGACATTGTAGAGACGGCTTCACAGCTTGGAGACCGTCCCGTCGTACTAGGGTTTATTGACACCGATAATTATAGCTCCGCGACCGCTGCCACGACCGCGCTGCGCGATAACGTCGTCGTGGGTGGTGCGATTATATTCGACCACCTAACCGGTGTGGACAGATTTCGATACACCCTGGGCGAGCGCATGGCAGCCACTCCATTGCTCGAGGACCCGAGGTATTTTAATCTGCACGGTACCGGAGTATTCTTGAGACAACAGTAATTGAAAGAGAATCTTGCATGAATAGCCCTACCCCTCGCCCCGGCGTTTACGAAATATATTGGAAGTTTGCAGCAGAGCGCCAGCGCACATTTGAGGCGCGCGTCAGAGGAGATGAGGCACCGTTCACGGATGACCCGATCATCCAGAATTACAAGTTCTGCAATGTTTTCCGGGCTGCGGATCGAGTCTCCCAGTACATGATTCGCGACGTCGCCTACCGCGCTGATGACTCGAGTCCGCAGGATCGAATCTTCCAGATCGTTGCATTTCGCACATTTAGCAACACGCGCACGTGGGACACGCTAACTGAGATTCTTGGGCGATCTCCGCGCATTACCGACCTCGAGGACGACTCGTTCGAAAATGCGCTCACCATGACCAAGGAAAGAAACAGTGGCCTTTATACCGGCGCTTTCATCTTATGCGCGACGAATGCTTATGGTCGAACTCAGAAGCACTTGAATCACGTCGAGCTGTTCCGAGATATGTTCGTCATTCAGGGGCTTGCGGACGAGTTGCTAGCTGCGCAGTCCTTGCAAGCCGTCTACGAGGCGCTTCACCGCTTTCCCCTGATGGGCGACTTCATGTCGTATCAGACTGCGGTGGATTTGAACTACTCCGAATTCGTTAACTTCTCCGAAGATGACTTCACGCAACCCGGACCTGGAGCACTTCGAGGACTGAGAAAGGTATTCAGTGACTTTGGCGGTTTAACCCCGCGGGAAGTGATTATGTGGATGGTCGAGCACCAGGAGGAGGAGTTCGCGCGGTTGGGGCTGAGATTTGACGGCCTGTGGGGACGTCCTCTGCACGCAATAGACGCCCAGGGCCTCTTCTGCGAGACGGACAAGTACTGCCGAGAAGCGTTACCCGAGCTCCGCAGCGCAAGATCGCGAATCAAAGCCCGGTTCTCACAGACGAGCGAGCCCATGACCCTGTTCTTTCCGCCCAAATGGGGCCTCAACGACAAGCTCCCGAAAGCCCCCGTCCTCGGCGCGAAGATAGAGAGCCGACTCGAACCCCTGTTCTGATTTCGTCAGGTCGCACTGACAGCACTTGACAACCGACTCCCGGCTACGCGCGAGGCAAAGTCGCGTAGAGGATGCGCACAACGGTCGATGCAATGTCAGCCGGCCGATGACTGACCGTGAGGATGCGAAGAAGCTCATGGTCCACCTCTGGCCCATCCGAATCGACAACCGCCGCACGGAGGCGGCCCAGCGCGGAAACTACGTCGGCGTCATCGGCGTGCGCAGGGAAGCTCGATGGTTGCCAATCGGTCGCTCCGCCGAACTCGAGGGCGTTCGAGACAGCAGCGGCAGCTCCTCCATATCCGGCAGCTGCGAGAACTGGCTTGCTGCGCTCTGCTGTCAACCGTGCTTCTTCGATGACACCAGGTTCTCTGCCGGCGTAGCCGGTAAGCCGCCCACCAACAAGGACGCGTGCATCAGAGGTGTCAGCAACGTAAGTACGCGCGGCCGTCAGTGCCAACGCGTCGTCCACGAGCGCCACGGGGCGGCGATCGAACGCATTGATAGATTCTGGCTCCCCGGAGGCTCGAATAAGAATCAGCCGCCCGAATTCACCAAGTCTGGCATCAGCTTCACGCAGTTGGTTCGTAGACAGCTTGGCGTATTCCGACTCCGGAACCGCGAGTTCTAGGGTGCGCCGACGTCCGCCGAAACGCTGCGCCTCGTCGATCAGAATTTCGGTATAGGTGTCGGCCCCAAGGCGACCGCCGTACATCACGGTAGCTCCAGCGAGCATCAAAGCTCGCCCGAGTTCAGCGATGACTAGACGGCAATGCCACTCGCTCAACCCCAACCGTCCTAGATCATCGCTCTCTGACGCGGAAAGCGATACCCGGCGCCCGCTAAGCGCATTGTGCGGGACGACTGTCGGGTCGGTCATGACGCTCCCCCACGCGCTGCAAAGGTGCGCGGCGTGTAGATGTTGACGTCTGCGTTGAAGCCAGCCAACTCGCAAAGCTGCGTCAGAACGTCCCGTTCAGCTTCACCCAGAGGCGGGTCTGGGTGCATGATCCAAAGGTGTTGATCGTCTGGATGGGTTTCACGATGCTCAGAAAGCCAGGCAGCTAGCGTGGTTGGTTCAGGCGATCGGGTAGGCAGCCAGTCAAATCCATCTTCCTTGAGGTAGGCGCTCTGCGCCTCCCACAGGGCTGACTTGAGCGCCTCGCTGACCAGAGATGCGAGCGCAGAGTCTATACCGCTGTCGCGTTCATCAAGGTTGCAGACCACCGTCGGAACATGGTCCATCAAGAATGATCCGCGCTCTTCGCCCGAACGCAGCGCATACATCGAGACGACCGGAGCACCGGCCTGCTTTGCAGCCTTCACCTCGCGCTTGGTCCACTCCCGTTCCGCGTAGCGATCGGTGCGGACAATCAGAAGTGCATGATTCGAGGCGTTCTGCTCAAGTGCTTCAGCCCAATCAGTACCCGTCTGAATGTCGCTCGCGTCAAAGAACTCGGCGAGACGACTGTCCGCTATACGCGACCTCACCGAATCGTAAATGTACGGCGCATCATCATCCATCTCAGCAAGCGATCTATGCTTGGCGTGGCTCACAAATACCGTCAGCCGCGGCGCATCGCCGCTCCTCCCACGGACGTGCTGTGCGATTGCCTGATCGAGTTCACGGCCTAGCAGCACGGGATCATGTCGCACGCCCTCATCGAGCGTTTGGAACGGCCCGAGTGCCTGCGACAGTGATCCGGACCCCAGGTCGACTCCGTCTCCTGGGATGGAGAAGATACCAACCCGATCGTCGTCTGCCAGACCACGTATGGAGTCGACGAACTGGTCCCACCCGGTATCTTGAGCTGCTCGAGCCATCTCGACACTGAGCACAGGCACAATCGCGTTGAACTGCGCCCGAGGCAGCCCTTCCACAAGCGGTTCCTTGATACCAAACGGTCGCGGCGCGTCACTGTCTCCCCACGGTGCGCTCCTCGCGTAGACCTCCACCGCGCCGCCCACCAACCCGGAGAATGCTGGACCATGGAAGTGCGTCAGTAGCTCGGTGAATCGTTGCTCGCCTGTGGGATCGTCTGGATGCCAGACTACGAACACATCAAGGATGGGGGGAGTTGGCATGTTGACCTCGCCGTCCGTCTGCCACCAATGTCGGTGGGTAGACGTAGGTTAGCTGCGAAAGGAGTCACTGTGGCCAAGCACAACATCTTTATCAGCCATCGACACGAGGATGATGCCCTTGTTGCCGACCTCAAGGAGGTCCTTTCGCGCGCGGGCGCTGAGGTCAGCGATTCGTCCATCACGAGTGAGAATCCCAACAACGCGCACAACGAGGAATACATCAAGAGTCTGCTGCGAGGACGCATCGAGTGGGCGGGGAAGATACTCGTGATCATTTCACCGGAGACACACCAGCATGAATGGGTTGACTGGGAGATCGAATACGCGCAGAGCTTCGCCGACAAGCGCGTCATCGGAATCTTTGCTCCCGGCACGACGACAGACGACCTACCCGAGGGTTTGGAGGACATGGCCGACTCGATCGTGAACTGGGACGCTGACGCAATCATTGATGCGCTGGAGAACGACCACTGGATGAATCCAGACGGTGCGCCCGCGGCCCCTCACTCGATCCCCCGCGCTCCTTGCTGAATCATCGTGCGAATCCACAGCTACGTTGTCGATCACGACATCGGTTTCGCGCCGAATCCATACCACGGTTATTGCACACTGGCCACCTGCAAACAGGAAATTCGTCGCGTAGCCGAAGTTGATGATTGGGTCATCGGCACTGGTGCGGCAAAGAATCGTCGTGCAGGCTACCTCGTCTACGCCATGCGAATTGAGGAGGCCCTCACATTCGATGACTATTGGCGAGATTCGCGGTTCGGTCGTAAGCGACCGGATCTATCCGGTAGCCGTAAGGTGCGATTCGGGGACAATATTTATCACTGCGAGACAGGAGTTTGGGTCCAGGAGAACTCACGTCACAGTCGCGCGGACGGCACACCTGAGCCCATCCACATCGAACGCGACACTAAATCGGATCGAGTATTGATAAGTAGCGACTTCGTCTACTTCGGCAAGGACGGTCCGCCCGTGCCGTCAGAGCTGCGAACGCGTTACCCAATGGATCTCGTCAGCTTGCGAGGTCACCGCAATCGATTCCCCGCTGAGCAAGTAGCAGAAGCCGAAGCATGGCTTCGCACGCTTCCGCGGGGCGTTGTCGGAAAGCCATTCGACTGGCACCGGAAGGAAAACCTGGCGCGGACACGGAGGTGATGCCCATGAAACAGCCCAAGTGTAGGGGTTCAGTTGCTTGACACACTGTCAACAAGGTTGGCGCCGCCCGGACGAGGAAATCCCCGAAGGTCAGCGCCCTTCTGTTGAGGATCAGGACTTTGCGCAGCCCAGACGGACGGACGCGTCTGCAGGATGGACTCGATCGAGTGGGCTAGGGTGCGAAATCAGCGCTGTACGTAAAGATTGTAAGACTCGAGCCCTTTGCCGAAAGAGAAGATCGATTCCGCTCGCCCGGACGGGGGTACAACGTAAGCATTAGAAGGGTTTAGCGGCCCGTCGGGCTTTGTCACCAACTTATAGAGTCCGAGATACTCTTCGCCGATGAACTCGTTGCCACCCCAGTTTTCGATTGGCATGATTGAAACGCGTGCGCTCCCCTTGGACCCATCGAAGTAGCCAAGCTCCCACGGCATCCATCGCGATCTACGTGCTGCGCGCGAGGTTGCGTAGAGAAGCGAACGGCAGGACCGCATACGCTCACGGAGCCGTGCAGCCGTGGCCGCCGACACCTCTGACCGCTCGAGCTGAGGATCGTCGACCCAGTCGACATAGACGGTCAGCCCCTGCGCGATCAGGAGCTGTCGAACACCAAGCACGACTCGCGCGTCGGCAATGCTGTGGCTCAGGAATACATCAAACGTTCCGACCGGGGAGCGTGCTAGGGCTCGCAGAGTGAGACGGGCCGACACCTCGTCGGCGGGCTCGCTCTTTCGCCTTAGGTCCTGCGTCGTCCAGTAGTTGGCGATTCGACCACCTCCGGCAATAGTTCGGTCGGGCACATCGGGGGCAAGCTGGTGAGTTCGGTTCTGCTCCATCAAGCGCCCGGGCATCGCGATCGAGCTGAAGTGGTGCCCGTCAGCAAGCCGAAACTAACGGTGTGAATGCGACTCTATCGCCCAGGGCGCGGACGTAGTCTGACACCCTCTGCCTTTAACACTCGATGCACCGCGCCGAAGCTGGAGCCAAGCTCAGCCGCAATCGGCTTGATCGCAAGACCCTCTTCGTAGAGCTGAACAGCGTGAGCTCGTTGCGTCTTCGTCAAGGGCTGACGCCGCATCTGCACACCACGTTCATGGAGGAGCTCCAGCACACTTGGTTTAGAGATACCGAACTGCTCACAGAGCGCCGGTGTGCCAACACCCGATCGGTACAACTCGACTAACTCCGCAACCTGCTTGTCGGCGAGACGGCGACGGATGAGCCAGGAGCGACTCGTTTCGTCCAGGTCAGCGGCTGAATCTGTAGGCACGACCGCGGCGAGTTCGGCCAGCTTCTGCAGTTTTTCCAGAGGTGGAAGCAGCCCTCCTGAATTTTTGGAGGCTGCTCCTACCGTGCCCACCACTTCGTTGTTACTCGAAGAATCGCCCACAGCGATGTTTACGGAACTCGCTGCCTCGGCCGCTGTCGTATCCGCGCCCCTGTCCCCAGGGGCGGTTTTCGTTGGAGCAGACGATGAACTCATACCGGCAGGCCGACTGGGACGCGAGCCCCGAGCATCCATCGACCGTGGTGAAGCCGTACCTGATGGGGACAGGAGTGGTGACCGGGGAAGACACCGGCACCCGCCCGCTCTCGCCTCCGCACTCGCACGCCGACGCGATGCTCGCGTGGTGCTACCGCGGCACCGTGTGGATCCACCTGCAGGACGCGATGTGGCGACTCGCTCCGGGCCAAGGGGTCTGGATCCCCGCGCATACGCCGCACACGGCGCACCACGAGCGGGACTCCGTCGGTTGCTACACCTATCTGCCGGCAACGTCCGCGATCACACCGATCGACGACATCATCCGGGTCCTCGTGCCGCGCGCCGTGCAGGAGATGCTGCTGCACCTCGGCATCAACGACATGCCCACCGACCTGCGCGTGCGCATCCAGTCCACCCTGATCGAGATGCTGCAGCAGCCGACCCCCGACGCGCTCAATGGCTGGGGCGAGGTCCCGCTGCCCACAGACGAGCGCGTGCGCGCGCTGGCGCAGGCGGTGCTGGACGACCCGGGCGATCCGCGCAGCGCCGGCGAGCTGTTCCTCGCCCACGGCCTGCATGAGCGCACCGTGCTGCGCATCTTCCAGAACGATGTCGGCATGACGTTCGGGCGGTGGCGCACCGGGGTTCGACTGACCCTCGGCGCCCGGCTGATCATCGATGGCACCCCCATCGGCGCCGCGGCTCACCGGTGCGGCTACGCGACAACCAGCGCCTTTTCCGCGAGCTTCAAGGAGCGGTTCGGACTCACCCCGCGTCAGCATGTCGCACGCGTGCAGGCGGACTCCGCACACCACCTCTATTGGCGCTGACTGTCGCGCCGGCTCGACCGGCGTGTCTGTTTGACGACACAAGTCGTCCGTCGATCGACACTGGCCGCCGCATCCGCGATCTAGCATCGGTTTGTTAGGCCATGCTTACCTAACTTCTCGCCGCGTTGCCGCGGCACTCCCCTCCCATCTCTCAAGGAGAACCATGTCGCACGCTTTCGCGCGCCCGAAAATCCGGCGCGCCTCCGCGCTCGTCGCCGCAGCCATCACCGCTGCCCTCATCCTGACCGGGTGCTCGACCGCCGGTGAGACCGCCGGATCCACCACTCCTTCGACCTCCGCCGGTGGCGTGGTCATCGAGCACGGCCACGGCGAGACCGTCATTCCCGAGAAGCCCCAGCGCGTCGTCGCCCTCGGCTGGATGACGCCCGACGTCGTCGCCGCCCTCGGCACGAACCCGGTCGGCATCGAAGAGGTCTGGGGCGCCGGCGAGAGCGGCTACCAGCCGTGGTTCGAGGAGTTCGTGACCGAGAAGTACGGCGAGACCCCCGAGATCATCCCGTTCACCGAAGACGGACCCAACTACGAGGCGATCAAGGCACTCAAGCCCGACCTGATCCTCAGCCTGTACTCGGGCGTGAGCGACATCGAGTACGAGCGCCTCAGTGAGATCGCGCCGACCGTGCCGTACATCGACGGACCGTGGAATCCGGGCACCTGGGAGGGCATGACACGCACCGTCGGCAAAGCGCTGTCGGAGGATGCCAAGGCCGAGGAGCTGATCGCCGAGACCGAGGAGCAGATCACCACCCTCGCCGGCGAGCACCCCGAGTTCCAGGACAAGACCTTCGTCTGGGGTCTGACCCTGAACGAGGGCGGCACCGACCTCGGCGTCTATCTGAACTACGACCCCCGCGTGCGCATCACAGAGGCGCTCGGATTCACCTCCACCTCGGCCATGGACAGCTTCCTCGCGAGCGCCGAGGGCGACAACTGGTACACGGGCGTCAGCCTGGAGAAGCTCTACGACGTGCAGGCCGACCTTTTCGCCGCCTGGGGCGGGAGCGCCGCGGAAGGCACGTACACGGTCGAGAACAAGGTCGTCTCGCGCTGGAACCCGATCGTGAACGGTTCCTACGTGATCTACGCGGATGCCGTGAAGGCCTCCGCGATCAGCGCTCCGACCGTGCTGTCGCTGAAGTACATCCTCCCGACGTACGTCGACGACCTCGCGGCCGCGCTGCAGGGCATGCCGACCATCGCGGGAGAGTGACCCGCGAGATGTCCCTGACGACGGCAGACGGCACGGACGTCTCGAACACAGGTGCGGAGGGCCGGGCAGTCGGCTCTCCGCACCGCAACGCGACCCTCGTGCTGGGACTCGTCGTCTCGGCGGTGGTGCTGGTGCTCGCCGCCCTCGCCTCGCTGGCCGTCGGCAACCGCGCGATCGATCCCCTCACCGTGCTGCACGCCATGTTCGCCTACGACGATGCCAACCCCCTGCACCTCATGGTGGTGGAGCTGCGGGTGCCCCGAACGGTGCTGGGCATCGTCGTGGGCGCCGCCTTGGCCGTGTGCGGCGGGCTCATCCAGGCCTTCACCCGCAACCCCCTGGCCGACCCCGGCATCCTGGGTGTGAACGCGGGGGCATCCTTCGCCGTCACGTTCGCGGTCGGGGTGCTGGGGCTGACCACCCCCGGCGCGTACGTGCCCTTCGCGCTGGCCGGCGCCTTCGTGCTGACCATCGTCGTGTACGCGCTCGGCTCGTTCGGGGCCTCCGGGGCGACGCCCATGAAGCTGACGCTCGCCGGGGTCGCCCTCGGCGCGGCGCTCACCGGCCTCACGACCGCGATCGTGCTGCGCGATCTGGGCACGCTCCAGGTCATGCGCTTCTGGGGCGTCGGCTCGATCGGCGGACGCACCCTCGACCAGCTCGCCTGGGCCACCCCGCTGATCGTCGGCGGTCTGCTGATCGGGCTGTTCTGCGCTCGTTCCCTGAATGCGCTGGCCCTCGGCGACGACCTGGCCCAGGCGCTCGGCGCTCGGGTGCGTGTCACCCGCGTACTCGTGATCGTCGCGGTCACCCTGCTGGCGGGCACGAGCGTCGCCGCCGCCGGTCCCATCGCCTTCGTGGGGCTGATGATCCCCCACATCGTGCGGTGGTTCACGGGCCCCGATCAGCGCTGGGTGCTGACGTACTCGATGATCATCGGCCCGACCTTCCTGCTGTTCGCCGACGTCGTGGGCCGCATCGTGCTGCCCAGCGGCGAGCTGCGCGTCGGGATCGTCACCGCTCTGCTGGGCGCCCCGCTCCTGATCGCGCTCGTGCGCCGCGAGCGGGTGAGCGGACTGTGAGCATCGATCGGCGCCCCGCCCCCACCGCACACGACGACGCAGCCTTCGCGCCCGTCGACCACGGACGTCGGCACATCCGGATCGACACCGCGCGCATCGCGATGCTCATCCCGGTCCGCTCGATCGTGGTCTGCGTGCTGCTCGCTGTCGTGATCGTCGCCGCGGGTCTCGGATCGATGACGATCGGCGCCTACGAGGTGGACCTCGCGGCGGTCATCCGCGCCGTCGTCGACCCGTCCTCCGACGCCGACATCCGCCAGGTGGTCCTCGAGTGGAGACTGCCGCGCGTCTTGTTCGCGGTGCTCTGCGGCGCCGCTCTCGCCCTCGCCGGCGGCATCTTCCAGTCGCTCACCCGCAATCCGCTCGGCTCGCCCGACATCATCGGCTTCGGCATCGGCGCGCAGTTCGGCGTGACCCTCACGATGGTGGTGCTGGAGCTGAACACCTACATGTTCAAGGCCGCCGGGGCACTCGTCGGCGGCCTGCTCACCGCACTGCTCGTGTACGTGCTGGCGAACAAGAAGACCCTGTCGTCGTTTCGCCTGATCATCGTCGGTATCGGCGTCTCGGCCGGGCTCGGGTCGCTCACCTCCTGGATCCTAATCTCGGTCAGCGTCGAGAAGGCCATGATGGCGGCGACCTGGGGGGCGGGTTCGCTCGCCTCGCTGGGCTTCGATCAGTTGATCCCCGCCGCGATCGTGTTCGCCATCGTCACCGTGCTGTCGCTTCCACTGAAGCGCACACTGCCGGTGCTCGAGATGGGCGACGACGCAGCGACCGCGTTGGGCATCGCTCCCGGCCGCACTCGGCTCGCCGCGATGGTGTTCGGCGTCGCCCTGGTGGCGCTGGTCACCGCGGCCGCCGGTCCTCTCTCGTTCATCGCGTTGGCGGCTCCGCAGATCTCGCAGCGCCTCACCCGCTCGAACACCCCGATGGACCCCGTCCCGGTGATGCTGACCGGCGCCGCCCTCGTCGTGGTCTCCGACGCGGTCGCCCAGCTCGTCGCGGTCCCCGTCGGGGTCGTGACGGTCTCGATCGGCGGCATCTATCTCGCTTGGCTGCTGGCCGCGCAGTACGCGCGCCGCACCTGAAAGGAACACGCATGATCGCTTCGCTGCAGGCCCACGACATCACGCTGGGCTACGGGGAGACCCCCGTCATCTCCGAGCTGTCGCTGGAGGTACCGGACAACTCGTTCACGATCATCATCGGGCCGAACGCCTGCGGCAAGTCGACCCTGCTGCGCGGGTTCGCCCGGCTGCTCCGTCCCCGCACCGGTGCCGTGCTGCTCGATGGCGCCGAGCTGCGCTCCCTCAAGCCGAAGGATGCCGCTCGCAAGCTGGGGCTCCTCCCCCAGTCATCCCTCGCCCCCGACGGGATCACCGTCGCCGACCTGGTCGGACGGGGCCGATTCCCCCACCAGAGTGCGATGCGCACCTGGAGCGCCGCCGATGAGCGCGCGGTGTCCGAGGCGATGGCGGCGACCGGGGTCGCCGATCTGTCCCGCCGCCCGGTCGACGAACTCTCGGGCGGCCAGCGGCAGCGCGTATGGGTGGCGATGGCCCTCGCCCAGCAGACCCCGCACCTGCTGCTCGACGAGCCGACGACCTTCCTCGACATCGCGCACCAGATCGACCTGATGGAGCTGTTCGCCGATCTGCACCGCAGCGGCACCACCCTCGTGGCCGTGCTGCACGACCTCAATCACGCCGCGCGCTACGCGACCCACCTCGTGGCGATGCGCGACGGGGCCATCGTGGCGCAGGGCGACCCCCGCGAGATCATCACCGCCGATCTCGTGGAGGCCGTGTACGACCTGCCCTGCACGGTGATCACCGACCCCGTCTCGGGCACACCGCTGGTGCTGCCGCTCGGTCGGCGGATGCCGTGACGACAACAGCGACGAAGACTCCGCGGCGGCTCTTCGGGATCGCGCTGAAGGCCGAGGGGCGCGGTGCGGCCCTCGCCGCGGCAACCGCATTGCTCATCGTGCACGCGCTGGCCGAGGCCACGATCCCCGTTCTCATCGGCGCGACGATCGACCGTGCCGTGCTCCCCGCCGACCCGGTCGCGCTCGCCGTCTGGATCAGTGTGCTGGTCGCGACGTTCCTGGTGCTCACCGTGAGCTACCAGTCGGCATCCCGCCTGATGGTCTCGATCTACGGCTACGGCGAGCAGGCGCTGCGCCACCTCGCCCTGTCACGGATGCTGCGCCCCCGACTGTCCCGCCGCACGGTGACGCCGGGTGAAGCGCTGACCTTCGTGACCTCCGACACCTATCGCGTGGCCGGTGTCGCCTGGTCGGTGGCGCAGCAGTGCTCCACGATCGCCGCGATCGTCGGCGCCGGGCTGGCGATCCTGGTGATCTCGCCGGTCGCGACTCTCGTCGTGTTCGGTTCGACGATCGCGATGATGTTCGTGATGCAGGTCGTCTCGCGTCCGCTCGAGCGCCGAGGGTTCGTCGAACAACACGCCGCCACCGAGGCGGGGGCCGTCGCCGCCGACTTCCTGAGCGGATTCCGTGTGCTGGTGGGCATCGGCGCCCGCGAAGAGGCCGTGCGACGCTACGTCGCCGCGAGCGACACCGCCCGGCGAGCCGCGACGGCCGCCGGTCGATCCCTCGCCTCGTACGAGGCGATCAGCAGCACGCTGGCCGCGGTCGCGACGACCGCGCTCGCGGGGATGTCGGCATGGTTCGCATCCGAGGGCCGCATCAGCATCGGCGAGCTGGTCGCCGTGCTCGGCCTCGCCCAGTTCATCAGCGGCTACCTCGCCTACGCGGGCTCGTTCCCCTCGAACTGGATCCACAAGCTCGCCTCGGCCAAGCGGCTCGCCGAGGTCATCGACGCCGAAGACCTGCTCGCCCCGCCCGTGACGCACGAGCGCCGTCGGGATGCGGCGGACGACGTCGTGCTGGCCTTCCGGGCCGGCGCCGCGCCCGAGTCGCTCGTCGAGGTGAAGAAGGGCGAGCTGCTCGGCATCCTTCCTCCCGACAGCGACACGGCCCGAGCGCTCTCTCGACGCCTCGGCCTGCGCACGCCGCCCGTGCCGGGTCACGTGCAACTCGCCGTCGACGGTGAACGGCGGGACCTGTCCGAGTGGGATCCGGTCGAATACCGCCTCCGCGTCGTCGCCCCGCCGCACGGCCAGACGATCGTGAACGGCACCCTGCGGGAGGCCGTGCGCGGACACGGCACCGACGGATCCCCGCATCCCTCGCTCGTCGACATGGCGGCGCTGCAGGACACCGTCATGCAGATCGGGGGCTGGGACTCGCCGGTCGGCGAGGCCGGCCGACGACTCTCCGGAGGACAACGGCAGCGCATCGGGATCGCCCGCGCACTGCACGCGAATGCCGACGTTCTCGTGCTCGACGAGCCGACCTCGGCCGTCGATGCCGTCACCGAGGCGCACATCGCCCGTTCGCTCGCCCGACACAGCGACACCGTCATCGTGATCACCACCTCCCCCGTGCTGCTGGGAGCCTGCGACCGGGTCATCGAACTCTCCTCCCACGGATCGGAGTCGGCATGAGCGACGCCCTCGACACCGCCCCGCCCCTTCTGCCGATCGCCTCCGGCGCGCGCGTGCGCACGGCGATCGGGGCACTGCTGAGACAGCACCCGGGCAGAGTGGCCGGCGTCGCCGTGCTGTTCCTCGCGGCATCCGCTCTGGGCATCGTGATGCCCGCGTGTCTGGGGCGCATCGTCGACGCCGTCTCGTCCGACGCGGGATCCCTCACGATCGCGGGCTGGGTCATCGGCGCCGGTGCCGGGGCGATCGGATCTGCGGTCGTGATGCTCTGGGCGGTGCGTGTGCTCACCGCACTGGTGCAGGACATGCTCGCCCGCCTGCGCGAAGACGTGTTCACCTCGGCCATGCGCCTGCCGGTGAGCACCGTCGATGACGGCGAGAGCGCCGACCTGCTCTCCCGCCTCACCGGTGACGTCGACGCCGTCGCGGAAGCCGGGGGCAACGTCGCGCCCACCCTGTTGTCCGCCGCCTTCGCCATCGCCGTCTCGGTGGTCGCACTGACCGCGCTCGACCCCTGGCTCGCGCTCGCCGGTATCGCCTCGGCGCCGTTCTACGTGCTCGGGACCCGGGCGTTCCTGCGTCGGTCGCGCGTCGTTTTCCGCGAGGTGCGCATACGTGAGGCCGCGCGCAGTCAGGCCGTGCTCGAGGCGGTCGAGGGCATCGACACGCTCACCGCGTTCAACGAGCAGGATCACGCGCTCGCTCGCGTGTCCGAGCGCGCCGAAGCCTCGATCCGGATGCAGATCGAGGGCGTCCGGGTGACGAACCGGCTGTTCCGGTGGATCAACGCCGGAGAGCTGGTCGGCCTGGCCGCGATCCTCGGTACGGGTTTTCTGCTGCAGTCCGCCGGGGCGATCACGGTGGGCATGGTGACGACGGCGGCACTGCTCTTCCATCGGCTGTTCGGGCCGGTCGGTCAGTTGATCTTCGGACTCGACGACATCCAGCGCGCGGCGATCGGACTCGCGCGCCTCGTGGGCGTCATCGACCTCGCTCCGGCGCCCTCGAGCGCACGGGAGGGGGAATCGGATGCCGCTTCGACGGCATCCGGAGGGCTCGAGGTGCGGCAGGTGACGTTCCACTACCCGACCACCGGCCGCGGTATCAGCGACGTGAACCTGCACGTGCCTGCGGGCACGACCGCCGCGCTGGTCGGCGCCTCGGGGTCGGGCAAGAGCACCCTTGCCCGGGTGATCGCCGGACACCACCCGCCGACGTCGGGCAGCGTGCACCTGGCCTCCACCGCGAATGCGCCCTACTACCTCTCGCAGGAGCTGCACCACTTCCGGGGCACGATCGCCGACAACCTGCGCCTGGTGGCACCCGACGCCAGCCTCGACCAGATGGTCGCCGCGGTGAGGGCGGTCGGGGCGGACTGGGCGGTCGACGCGCTCACCGCGCAATCCGGCGGCTCCAACTCGTCGCATGAGCCCGCCGTGCCCCTGGACGAGGGCCGCATTCAGCAGCTCGCCATCGCGCGGGCGTTCCTGGCCGATCCCGCGGTCGTGATCCTCGACGAGGCGACCGCCGACGTCGGGCTGCACCACCGCGACGCGGTGGAGAAGGCGATTACCGCCCTGCGCCACGGCCGCACGGCGTTGCTCATCGCGCACCGGCTGCAGCAGGCCGCCACGGCCGAGCAGATCGTCGTCTTCGCCGACGGGCGTCCGACGCAGCGCGGCACGCACGAGACGCTCCTCGCCGTCGACGGGCTCTACCGCGACGCCTGGACCGCCCAGACCCCCTCGGCGCAGAACACGACCACCCGTTACCCCCGCCAGCCCTCCCCGAGCCCAGAGACGGAGACTCCGTGATCATCCACCGCGGTATCGTCAGCAGCACCACCACCCTCACCCCGAACCTGGTCCGCATCACCCTCGGCGGCGACGGCGTCGCTGACTTCGTGAGCACGGGGATCGGCGACGAATACGTGCGCGTGTTCTTCCCGCACGGCGAGGACCCCACCGACGTCTCACTGCCCATTCCCGCCGGGGACTGGTGGGAGACCCCGGCGGGGCGCCGGAGGCTCCGATGCGCACGTACACGATCAGTGCCGTGCGCCAGGATGCCGGCGAACTCGACATCGACTTCGTGACCCACGAATCCGGTGTCGCGGGGCCGTGGGCGCTCCGCGCAGAGCCCGGCCACGTGCTCGGCCTGAACGCGCCGACCGGTCTGTACGCTCCCCCGGCCGGCATCACCTGGCAGGTTCTGGTGGCCGATCTCACCGGCCTGCCCGCTGCGGCACGCATCGCCGCGAACGCGCCGGAGGGCGTGCGCACCCGCGTCGTGCTCGAGGTCCCCCACGAAGACGACCGGCTGCCCTTCGACGCGGGCCCCGATGTCGAGGTCACCTGGGTGATCGGCGGCAACGGCCACAGCCCGAGCGCTCTGGGTCACCTGGTGCGCGGCGTCGTAGACGCGCGTCTCCCACTCGACGAGGGCTACGTCTGGGTCGCCGGCGAGACCGTCGCGCTGCGAGACGTCCGCAAATACCTGCGCAAGGAGCTCGGCCTGCCCGCGACCAGGTTCAAGGTCGTCGGATACTGGACGCCGGTCGCCGCGTGGGACGAGAAGTTCGCCGCACTCCCCGAGTCCGTCCAGAAAGAGCTCGCCGCGATGTGGACCGAGTCCACGGACGACGAGCCGGAAGACGTGCAGATTCGCGTCGAGGAGCGCCTGGGTCGCCTCGGACTCTGACGGTCAGCGCCGCACCCGACAGCGGGCGGGAGACATGGCATCCGCTCCCCCTACCCGAGCACCTCCACGCCGAACCCCGCCACCACGTCGCGTACCTCGGCGAGGTACCGCTGCGCCTGCTCGGTGAGGGGGATCGCGGTACGGCCGATCCAGCCGATCTCGATGTGCTCGTCGACGTCGAGGGGCACGGCGACGATCTCGGGGTCGAGGTCGTCGCTGATGATGCCGGTCGAGATCGTGTAGCCGTCGAGACCGATCATGAGGTTGAAGATCGTGGCGCGGTCCGAGACCCGGATCTCCTGGGCGCTCGACAGCGTCGAGAGGATCTCCTCGGCGAAGTAGAAGGAGTTGTTCGCCCCCTGGTCGAAGGTCAGGCGCGGCAGGGCGACGAGGTCGTCGAGGGTGGCGCGCGTGCGCCGGGCGAGCGGGTTGCGTCGCGAGACGAAGATGTGCGGCTCGGCGACGAACAGCGGGTGGAACGCGAGCCCCGAGTCGCGCAGCAGCTTGTCGAGCACGTTGCGATTGAAGTCGTTGCGGAACAGGATGCCGAGCTCGCTGCGGAGAGTACGGACGTCTTCGATGATGTCGAAGGTGCGGGTCTCGCGCAGCGAGAACTCGTACTCGGCCGCGTTCGTGCCCTTGACCATGCGCACGAACGCGTCGACCGCGAACGAGTAGTGCTGGGTCGAGACCCCGAGCAGGCGCCGCGAGGGCGGCCGGCCGAGGTACCGCTGCTCGAGCAACTCGGCCTGCTCGACGACCTGTCGCGCGTAGCCGAGGAACTCCACGCCGTCGACGGTGAGGGTGACCCCGCGCGCGGAACGCGTGAGCAGATCGCGTCCCACCCGGTGCTCGAGGTCTTTCATCGCGGCCGACATGGTCGGCTGCGCGACGAACAGGATGTCGGCCGCGGCGGTGATCGATCCCTCGGCGGCGACCTCGATGAAGTACTGGAGCTGTTGCAGGGTGATGCCGCTCGTGCGCTTGGCCATAGCCCCAGGCTATAGGCGTGCATAGCTGAGCGAAATTACCCGATGACCGCGGCATCCGAGCACGATGGAATCACCGACTTCCCCGAGGCCCGTGCCTCTCGGCCCCGATTGGCTTCTCATGGCGAACGACATCACGTTCAGCATCAGCACCACCCGTTTCGACGAGGACTACGCCCCGGCCGACACCTCGCGCGTCACGACGAACTTCGCCAACCTCGCGCGGGGAGAGCACCGGCAGCAGAACCTGCGTAACGCCCTCTCGATGATCGACCGCCGCTTCAACGACCTCGCGAGCGACGACAACCCCACCGGCGACCGGTACCGCGTCGAGCTCGACATCGTCTCGGTGCAGCTGCAGTTCACCGACGGCGCTGACGACGAGCACATCCCCGTGATCGAGGTGCTCGACGTGCACGTCGTCGACACCGTCACCGGCGAGCGCCATCGAGGGATCGTCGGCAACAACTTCTCGTCGTACCTGCGCGACTACGACTTCAGCGTGGTCCTGCCCGCGGCCAATGCGAGCGGCTCCGGGTTCACGGTGCCCGACGATTTCGGCATCCTGCACGGAAAGCTCTTCCAGCACTTCCTCGACTCCGACGCCTATCGCAAGCGCTTCCCCCAGTCGCCCGTGATCTGCATCAGCGTGTCGACGAGCCGTACCTACCGCCGTACGGGCGTGGTGCACCCCGTGCTGGGCATCGAGTACGAGCAGGACTCGTTCTCGATGACCGACGAATACTTCGCCAAGATGGGCCTGCAGGCGCGCTACTTCATGCCGCGGGGCAGCGTGGCGCCGTTCGCGTTCTACTTCCGCGGCGACCTGCTGGGCGACTACACCGACCTGCAGCTGATCGGCACCATCAGCACGATGGAGACCTTCCAGAAGATCTACCGCCCCGAGGTCTACAACGCCGTCACCCCCGCCGGCGCGGTCTACCGTCCGACGCTCGACCAGCCCGACTTCGTGCGCACCGGCATCGACTACGACCGCGAAGAGCGCAGCCAGCTCGCCGTCACGCAGGGGCGCTACGCCGAGGAGCACTTCGTGAAACCCCACCGCCTCGTTCTCGACCAGTGGGCCGCCGCCTACGCCGCCCCCGTCCGATGACCCGCGAAGGATCCACCCCCGTGCCCACCCTTCTTCCCACCTCCACCGTCGGCAGCCTTCCCAAGCCCGCGTGGCTCGCGAAGCCCGAGGTGCTGTGGTCGCCGTGGGAGCTCGAGGGCGAGATCCTCGTCGAGGGCAAGCACGATGCCCTGCGCTCCGCGGTGCAGGAGCAGGAGCGACGCGGCATCGACATCATCAGCGACGGCGAGCAGACGCGTCAGCACTTCGTCACGACGTTCATCGAGAACCTCGACGGCGTCGACTTCGAGAACCGTGAGACGGTCCGCATCCGCAACCGGTACGACGCGAGCGTTCCGACCGTGGTCGGCGCCGTGAGCCGCCGCGGCCCCGTGTTCGTCGACGACGCCGCTTTCCTGCGCACGCAGACCGATCAGCCGATCAAGTGGGCACTGCCGGGACCCATGACGATGATCGACACGCTCTCCGACCGCTACTACGGCAGCCGCGAGAAGCTGGCGTGGGAGTTCGCGACCATCCTCAACCACGAGGCACGCGAGCTCGAAGCGGCGGGGGTCGACATCATCCAGTTCGACGAGCCCGCCTTCAACGTCTTCTTCGACGAGATGAAGGACTGGGGTGTCGCCGCGCTCGAACGCGCAGCCGAAGGCCTGCGCGCCGAGACGGCCGTGCACATCTGCTACGGCTACGGCATCAAAGCCAACACCGACTGGAAGGCCACCCTCGGATCGGAGTGGCGGCAGTACGAGGAGTCGTTCCCCCTGTTGCAGCAGTCGTCGATCGACATCGTGTCGCTGGAGAGCCACCGCTCGAACGTGCCGATCGATCTCATCGAGTTGATCCGCGGCAAGAAGATCATGCTCGGAGCGCTCGATGTCGCCAGCGAGCGGATCGAGACCCCGGAAGAGGTGGCCGACACCCTGCGGCGCGCGCTGGAGTTCGTCGACGCCGACAAGCTCATCCCGAGCTCCAACTGCGGCATGGCTCCGCTACCGCGCGGTGTCGCCTTCGACAAGCTCAGCGCGCTGTCGGCCGGGGCGGCCCTGCTGCGCGACGAACTGTCCGGCACCGCCGCCTGAGTCCCGAACGGCGGATGCCACGCGGGCGGCGTGGGCGTGGCAGAGTCGGATCACACCGCTTTTCGTTCCGAGGAGAACCATGCCCATCGCCGCCGACGACCCCCGCCTGTCCTCCCCGTTCGAGGCGGCACCCACTCGCTACGACGACGTGCCCTTCGCCCGCGCCGGGGCCAGCGGCATCCCCCTTCCTCGCATCTCGCTCGGTCTGTGGCAGAACTTCGGCAGCGGGCGCACGCTCGACACGCAGCGCGAGATCCTGCGCCACGCGGTCGACCGCGGGGTCGTGCACATCGACCTCGCCAACAACTACGGCCCGCCCTACGGCGCCGCCGAGACCACCTTCGGCACGGTGCTCGACACCGACCTGCGCCGGTACCGCGACGAGCTGTTCGTCTCGACGAAGGCGGGCTACGACATGTGGCCCGGCCCGTACGGTGACGGCGGCTCGCGCAAGTACCTGATCCGCTCGCTCGAGCAGAGCCTCACGCGCATGCGCACCGACTACGTCGACGTCTTCTACTCGCACCGCGTCGACCCCGAGACCCCGATCGAAGAGACCGTCGGAGCGCTCGCCGACATCGTCCGCAGCGGCAAGGCGCTGTACGCGGGCATCTCGAACTACCCGGCCGACCTCACCCGGCGCGCGCACGAGCTGCTCGCCGCCGAGGGCGTGCGCCTGTTCATCCACCAGCCGCGGTACTCGTTGTTCGACCGCACGCCCGAGGCCGAGCTGTTCCCGGTCCTGCGCGACCTCTCGGTCGGCAGCGCCGTCTTCTCGCCCCTCGCCCAGGGACTGCTGACGGCCAAGTACCTCGACGGCACGGTGCCCGCCGACTCGCGCGCCGCCGACAGCCGCTTCCTCGACGAGTCCGCCCTGACCGACGACTACCTCCGCCGCATCCGCGGGATCGACGGCGTCGCGCGCGAGGCCGGCCTGTCGATCCCCCAGCTCGCCGTGGCGTGGGTGCTGCGCGACCCGGTGGTCACGACGGCAATCATCGGCGCCTCGCGCACGAGCCAGATCGACGACGCGGTCGCCGCGAGCAAGGTCACGCTGACCGACGACGTCATCGCCGCCCTCGAGCCGTTCGCCGCGGCGGTGGGCGGATCGCTGCGCTGACCCTCACCCACATCGGCGGGCGTTGCGCAACCGCCGCGGTATCCGGCATCCGTTCGCGTTGAGTGGGAACCCCACGACGCAGAACGAGGAGTGACCATGGGTGTCGGACGTTGGATCGGAACCGGAGCGGTGGGACTCGCGGGCGCTGTGCTCGCGCGGACGGCGATCGGTCGTGCCGCTGCGGCGGGGACCGTCGCCTACCGGGTCTGGAAGGACCCGAAGGTGCAGAAGATCCGCCGCAAGGTGCAGGCGAAGCTGCTCAAGCAGCGCAACGCGCGCTGAGAGCTCAGCGCCCCGGAAGGACTCCGAGCACGAGGCAGGCCACGCCCGCCACCGCGAGCACGGTCGCGTAGACCCACCGATGATCCATATCGATCAGGTGCGAGTAGACGCGGTTCACCCGTGCCGCGGTGGTGGGGAAGTGGATCCACGCCGTGGCCAGCAGCACGAACGGCGCGGCGAGCGCCACGAGGAACACCGCGTAGGCCAGCCACCGCAGCAGGGGGTGGTCGCTGACGCCGTCGGCGATCCGCCCGGTCATGTACATGATCGGCAGCGTGGTGAATCCGATGACCGAGCAGCTGACGCCGAGCACGTAGTAGCTCCACGAGTGCGCGCGAGCCTGGACCGGTCGGCGCGCGGTGGAACGCACCGGAACGCGGAGCTTCCACCACGCCACCGCAGCCGCACCGAGCAGGAACAGCGTTCCGGCGATCAGGTCGACCCGCCGGTCGAGCACCGCCTCGGTCGTGCTGCGCTCGGCCGCTGCGACGAACTCGGTGGGGTCGAAGCTCTGCAGCAGCAGGTACAGGATCGTCGCCCCGGTCGCCAGGCCCCCGACCATCCACCCCATCCGCGCCGGGACGCGGGTGTTCTGGGCGAGCATGTCGGCGGTCGCCCCGTACAGAGCGGGGTTCAGCCCGAGGGTGAGTCCCAGACCGACCATCGTCGTCAGAGCCGCGGCCCAGCGGGCGAGGTCGTCCACGTCGCGGGTTCCTTTCGCACGAACGGATCCCGGATGCCGTGACCACGGGTCATCTCATCGTATCGACGCGCGATCCGTCGGCACCGCCCTGCTCGCCGGGCGATCGTGCGGCGTGAGACACCGCCCCCGGCGGAAGGGGCACCGCTCACCGGGCGTCGAGCGGCAACGCCGACACGGGCTTGGTGACCCCGAACGCGAACGTCGTGTCGATCGAGGCCAGCGAGGGAATGGCGCGGAGGTGTTCGCGCAGCAGTCGCTCGTACGCGTCGAAGCTCGACGTGACGATGCGCACGAGGTAGTCCCAGTCTCCGGCGAGCAGGTGCGCCTCGACGATGTGCGGAATGGCGCGCAGGCGCTCCTCGACGGCGTCGACCGTCGCCCCCTCGTGCGAGGCGAGGCGCAGGCGCACGAACGCGGTGATGGGGAGGTCGACGGCGCGGGGCGAGACGACGGCGCGATAGCCCTCGATGATGCCCGCCTGCTCCAGCTGTCGCACGCGCCGCAGACAGGGCGAGGGCGACAGCCCGACGCGGTCGGCGAGCTCCTGGTTGGTCAGGCGGGCGTCCTGCTGGAGTTCGCGCAGAATGAGGTGATCGATGCGGTCGAGCGAGTGCATGCAGCAGATTCTGCCAATCCACGTCACTGTTCGGCAATATTCGCAATCGGCTGCGGCGCGGCGCTCCCTACCGTCGAGGGGTGACGACGTTCGCCCTCCCCCGCCCTTCTCTGCTGTCGCCCCGCGTCGCCGTCGGCATCGCTGCCCTCGTGGCCGTCGTGACGCTGTGGTCGGCGTTCGCCCTGTCGACGCGCGCCCTCGACGGCGCGGGGCTGACGGTGGCCGACGCCGCGGTCGTGCGTTTCGCCGTGCCCGGCCTGCTGCTCGTCCCGTGGATCCCGCGGACCCTCCGCATCCTGCGCACCGAACGCCCCGCCGTCGTCGCGCTCGTGCTGCTGGCCGGCCTTCCGCACTTCCTGATCTTCGCGTGGGGCGCGCACCTCACCTCGGCGGCGCTCACCGGGCTGCTCGTGCCCGGTACCGTGCCCCTGTTCGTCGCCGTCCTGCTCTTCCTCCGCCATCGCGCCGCCGTCTCGCGCCGGCGCCTGCTCGCGCTCGGGGCGATCGTCGCGGGCATCGCCGCCGCCGCAGCCCTCACCGGCGACACCGCGAGCGTCGGCGGCGTCGCCGTGCTCGTGGGCGCCGGCTTCGTCTGGGCCGTCTACACGCTCGGTCTCGCCCGGACGCGGCTCGATCCGCTCGGCGTGATCGTCCTCGTCTCACTCAGCTCCACGCTCGCCGCCGTCGTGCTCATCGCCACGGGCGCGATGCCCTCGCACCTTCTTGCCGGCACCGCCGACCTCGCGAGCCTGGGCACCTACGCCCTCGTGCAGGGCATCGGCACCGGACTGCTCTCGACCGCGTGCTACGTCGTCGCGGTGAAGAACCTCGGCAGCAGCATCACCGCGACAGCCGGAGCCCTGAGCCCGGTCCTCACCGCCCTCGTCGCGGTCCCGCTGCTGCACGAGCCGCTGACGGCGGGCCTCGCCGTGGCGCTCGCGCTGATCGTCACGGGAGTCGTCGTCTTCACCTCGGCGCCCCGACGCGCCGCTCGGCCGCTCGACGCGACATCCGTTTCGCCCGCCGCTCCGAACAGAAGGTGAGGCGTAACCGCGCGTGCGTGGGGAGCAGGAACGAGGGATGCCATGTCGACCGACACCGCGGTGAAGAACTCCACCCCGACGAAGGCCCGGAAGCGGCACGCGTGGCCGTGGGCCGCGTTCGCCGGCATCGTGTCGGCGGCGGTCCTGCTGGCCGTCGCCGAGCTGCTCGCCGCCCTCTTCGCGCGGTCGGCGAGCCCGATCCTCGCGGTCGGTTCCGTCATCGTCGACATCGTGCCCCGGCCGCTGAAGGAACTCGCGATCACGCTGTTCGGCGAGACCGACAAGATCGCCCTCCTCGCCGGCGTCGGACTCGGTGCCGCCGTCGCCGCGGCCATCGCCGGCATCTTGCAGTACCGCCTGCGCCCCGCCGGCGCCGTGGTGCTCGCCATCGGCGGCGTCCTCGCCACCGTCGCCATCCTCACCCGCACGGGAGCCGGCGCCCTCGCCTGGCTGCCCCCCGTGATCGGCACCGCCGCCGGCGTGTTCGTGCTGATGTTCTCGACCACCAAGCTGCGCCGCTGGATGACCGCTGCCGCAGCCGACGCCGACACGCGCGGCACCGATCGACGCGGCTTCCTGCTGTTCACCGGCCTCACCGCCGTGGGCGCGGTCGTCGTCGGCGTGGGTGCCCGCGTGCTCAACGCGACCAGCTCGTCGGTGGCCGCCGCGCGCGACGCCCTGCGCCTGCCCACGGCCCGCACGACCGTCACCCTCCCCGAGGGCGCGAACTGGGAGCTCCCGGGCCTCAGCCCGATCATCACGCCCAACGCCGACTTCTACCGCGTTGACACCGCCCTGACCGTTCCGAACGTCGATCCGACCACCTGGCGCCTGTCGATCGAGGGGATGGTGGACACACCGATCGAGCTCAGCTTCGACGACCTGGTCAACATGGGTCTCGACGAGTACGGCGTGACCCTGACCTGCGTGTCGAACGAGGTCGGCGGCGGTCTGGTCGGCAATGCCATCTGGACCGGCGTGCCGATCCGCGACATCCTTCGGATGGCGGGGGTGCAGTCCGGGGCCGACATGGTGCTCTCCGAGAGCGTCGACGGGTACACGGCATCCACTCCCCTGGGCTCGCTGACCGACGACAACCTGGATGCCATCTTCGCCGTCGCCATGAACGGAGAACCCCTGCCGTTCGAACACGGCTTCCCCGTGCGCATGGTCGTCCCGGGTCTCTACGGCTACGTGTCGGCGACGAAGTGGGTCACCAAGCTCACCGTCACCCGTTTCGACCAGGTCGAGGCCTACTGGACCCCCCGCGGTTACTCCGCCGAAGCCCCCATCAAGATGTCGTCGCGGGTGGACACCCCGAAGATCGGTACGCCGGTCACCGCCGGTGCGATCACCGTGGCCGGTATGGCGTGGGCGCAGCCGATCGGCGTCGCCACGGTCGAGGTGAGCATCGACAACGGCGAGTGGCAGCCGACCACCCTGTCGACGCCCATCAACGATCAGTCGTGGGTGCAGTGGAAGTACGACTGGACCGCCGAGAAGGGCACGCACTACATCGCCGTGCGGGCGACCGACAAGCAGGGCAACGTGCAGATCGAGGACGCGGCCCCCATCGCGCCCAACGGCTCCAGCGGGTGGCAGCGCACCCTCGTCACCGTGTCGTGACGGTTTCGGAGGCGTATTGATCTTGTCAATCTCTGTCGCGGGGTCGCCGCGTCGGGGATGATCGGAGAATGCCTTCAGCAAGCATCCCGAGCCGCTTCTGCGTGCGCCGATGAGCACCGCAGAGAGCGAGCCTCCGATGACAGACGCCCACCTTCCTTCTTCTGCGAAGCCGACTCCTCTACCCATCCGACGCTCCATGCCGGCGGACTGGGACGGTCAGGTCGACCTCTTCGCCATCGTCAAGCTCGACAGCGGCGGATTCGTGCGGGGGTGGAACCTCGGCGCCGAACTGATCAAGGGGTACAGCGAAGCCGAGATCGTCGGGTCGCACTTCTCGACCTTCTACCGCGAAGAAGACCGGCGTCGTGGCGTCCCCGACCAATTGCTCGCCGCCGCCCAGCGCGACGGGCACGTCGAAGACACCGGCTGGCGCGTGCGGCAGGACGGCAGTGAGTTCTGGGCCCGCGTGACGATCTCGGCGATCCGCAACGATCAGGGCCAGGTGCTCGGTTTCGTGAAGATCGTGCGCGACCTCACCACCGAGAAGCAGGAGGTCGACCATCGCGACGCGCTGCAGCGCACGTTCGCGCACGACCTGCTCTCGCCCGTGACCGCTCTGCGCGGGTACCTCGATCTCATCGGCGAGGAGCTCGACCCGGATCACCGCCTGCTGCGTCTCGCCGGCGAGGCGAGCGACCACCTCATCGCCATGGCCCAGGCGCTGCTCGCGGACTCGACCACGACGGCGGATCGCGGTCGCCGCCGCGCGACGCTCGACCTCATCACCCGCGGTGCGGTCGCTCTCGTTCTTCCCGGACACGCGCCCACCCGGGTGCAGTTCGGACATGTCGACGCCGTTCCGGTGCTGGGAGACGTCCTGGGGCTCCGTCGCGCCGTCGCCAACGTGCTCGAGAACGCCGCCAAGTACTCCGACGACGTCATCGAGATCGACCTGTTCGAGACCGACGAGGGTGCAGCCGTCCGCGTGCGCGATCACGGCCGGGGCATCCACCCCGACGACCTGGCGACGATCACGACCGAGGGCCAGCGCGGCCGCTACGCCGACGCGAGCGACGGAGGAAGCGGCATCGGCCTCGCGAGCGTCCGCCAGATCGTGTCGGCGCACGGTGGGACGCTGCGCATCGCGAGCGACCCGGGCGAGGGGACGAGCGTGACCATCACGATCCCCCGCGCCGACGACGTCATCGCCGAGAGCGCGTGAGCTCTGCGCCGGCCGCCTCGATCTCGGCCAGCGCCGCGGCGCTCGAGGTCGGGTGCACGCCGGCGATCAAGTCGGTCAGCACGCGCACCGAACGCCCCGCGGCGATCGCGTCGAGAGCCGACGCCCGCACGCAGTAGTCCGTCGCGATGCCGACGAGATCGATGTGGCGGATGCCATGCTCGTCGAGGATGCCCGCGGCCGTCTCACCGTCGTCGGACACGCCCTCGAAGAGCGAGTAGGCGGGCTTGCCCTGCCCCTTCTTGAGGTGGTGGGTCACCCGCGCGGTGTCGAACACCTCGTCGTAGTCCGCCCCGTACGTGCCGCCGACGCAGTGCACCGGCCAGGTGTCGACGAAATCAGGGGTGGCCGAGAAGTGGCCCCCGTTGTCGTCGTCGCCGTGGTGCCAGTCGCGCGAGGCGACGACGACCGCGTAGTCGTCGGCGTGGGCCTCGAGGTGGCGCGAGATGCGTTCCGCGACCGCGTCACCGCCCTCGACGCCCAGCGCTCCGCGCTCGGTGAAATCGTTCTGGACATCGACGATGAACAGCGCCCGGGTCATGCGTCGAGCCTACGCGCGTCGGCATCGGCCCGGCCGAGTTTCGACGGCCACCAGATGCGGCGTCCCAGGTCGTAGGCCAGCGCGGGAACGAGCAGGGAACGCACGACGAAGGTGTCGAGCAGCACACCGAACGCGACGATGAACGCGATCTGCGCGAGGAACAGGATCGGGATGACACCCAGGGCGGCGAAGGTCGCCGCCAGCACCAGGCCGGCCGAAGTGATCACGCCGCCCGTCGCGACGAGTCCCCGCAGGATGCCGGGACGGGTGCCGTGCACGAGGGACTCCTCGCGCACCCGCGACATCAAGAAGATGTTGTAGTCGACGCCGAGGGCGACAAGGAACACGAATCCGTACAGCGGAACCGACGGGTCGGCACCGGGGAACCCGAACACGCCGTCGAAGACGAGGGCGCTCACGCCCAGCGCCGCGCCGAACGACACGATGACGGTCCCGATCAGGATGAGCGGCGCGACGATCGAGCGCAGCAGCGCCATGAGGATGAGCAGGATGACGACGAGCACGATGGGGATGATCAGGGTGCGGTCGCGGATCGAGGTGTCGACCGAGTCGATGTCGGTCGCCGTCACGCCGCCCACAATCGCCGTCCCCTCGCCGAGCTCGGTGGTCAGGTCGGCGCGCAATGACCTCACCGTGTCGTCGGCGGCCGGGGAGTCGGCGGTATCGGACAGCGTCGCGGCCAGCAGCACGTCACCGTCGGAGACGGTCGGCGCGGGCGCGGGCGTTCCCGGTGCACCGAAAGCGGTGGTCTGCAGGACACCGTCGCTCACCGACACGGGTGCCTGTCCGCCGGGGGCGTCGGCGGCGAGGACGCCCACGCTGTCGATGCCGGCGGTGCGTTCGAGCACCGCGACGGCGTCGGCCGCCCGGCCCTCGGGCACCAGCACATAGGCGGGGCTGCCCGATCCGCCCGGGAAGTGCTCGGCCAGGGCCGCCTGTCCGTCGCGCGCCTCGGAGGCGCCGAGCACGAGGTCACTGGCGGGAACGCCGTCGGCGCGCAGCTGGGTCACCCCCACGCAGGCGGCGAGGAGCACCAGGGTGCACACGATCCACACGGGGCGTGCGCGGCGCGCGACGAACCGCGCCTGTCGCGGCCAGACGCCCTTCGCGGGCGCGGTGAGGTCGGCGGGCAGGGCCGCAGCTCCCGGCTTCGGCAGGAACGGCCAGAAGGCGGCGCGGCCGCAGAGGGCGAGCAGCGCCGGCAAGAAGGTCAGAGCCGACAGCACGGCGAACGCGATGCCGATCGAGGCGATGGGCCCGAGCGCTCGGTTGGTGGCGAGGTCGGAGAGCAGCAGGCACAGAAGGCCCGCGATGACCGTTCCGCCCGAGGCCAGGATCGGCTCGACCGCTCCCTTCCAGGCCCGGATCGTGGCATCCCACCTCTTCTCGCCCTCACCGATCGCCTCACGGAATCGGGCGACGTACAACAGGGCGTAGTCGGTGGCCGCGCCGATGACGAGGATGAAGAGGATCCCCTGCACCTGCCCGTTCAGCACCACGATCCCCGCGAACGCCAGCCACCACACGGTCAGCAGCGCCACGCACAGCGCGAACACCGACGTCAGCAGCACGAGCAGCGGCAGCAGCGGCGAGCGGTAGACCACCACGAGGATGACGAACACCGCGCCGAGCGCGACGATCAGCAGCAGCCCGTCGATGCCGAGGAAACCCTTCACCAGGTCGGCGGTGAACCCCGCGGGTCCCGTCACCCACGCCTCGACCCCGGCGGGGACGTCGGCCGAGACGCGCTCCCGCACCTGCTCGACGACCTCGCGCACCTCACCGGAGCTGTCGATCGGCACGAAGATCTGCGCGGCCGTGGCGTCGTCGGACACGAGCGGTACCGACGCCTCGCCCGCGACGCCGTCGATCGAGGCCACCTGGGTCGCGAGGGTCTGCAGTGCACTCAGCTGCGCGTCGGTGAGCGCGCTGGCGTCGTCGGTGGCCGCGACCACGAGCGCCGGGATCGTGTCGCCCCCGGTGAAATCGGTGAGTCGCTCACTGACCTCGGTCGCGTCCGCCGACTGCGGCAGGAACGACGATTGGTCGTTCGTGGCCACCTGGTCGACCTTGCCGAAGAAGGGTCCGCCGATCGAGCCGCCCACCACCCAGAGCAGCACGAGCAGACTCGGGATGCCGATGCGCAGCCACCGCGACACCGTGGGCGCGGAGCGGCGTCGGCGGTCGCCTCGCGACGAGGCGGGGTCGCCGGAAGCGCGGCGTCGAGACGGGGTGGGCGCAGGAGAACCGGACATATCGCTAGCTTATCTAGCAATATGTCCCTCGCGTCAAGTCTTACCCCTGCACGAAGAGCAGCACGATCGAGGTGACGAACGACACCGCTCCGAGCCCCAGCACTCCGGCCGCGAGCAACGAGACGAATCGCACCGACGGCGACGACCGCGTCAACCGCATGCGGTGCGCCGAGCCCCGCCGGTAGAAGATGTCGGCCATGTCCGCGTCGCCGAGGCGGGCGTCGTCGTGCGGCGCCAGAGGGGCTTCGTTGACACCGCCGCCCTCGTCGAACCACCGCACCACTCGTCCGCCCTCGGCGTGCTCGACCACGGCACGCGTGGGCACCCAGGTGCCGTCGGCGAGCACCAGGACGACAGCGACGAACGCGAGCAGAATGCCCCCACCGAGCCCCACCCACGTGAAGATCTCGATGAGGGCGTCGAGCGCGTTCGACACGGGGGCTCCTGCGGTCAGCGGGCGGATGATCGCCGCCGCACGGCACGGGACGAAACGGATCCCAGCCTATCGGGCGGGCTCCCCCGCCCCCGCAGCTCCACGCTCGCGACGCCGCATCCACACTTGCGTCAGCCCGAGGGGCACGGGTACACCGCGGGTCGCTCCGAGGTTCGTCTCGCCGACGAACCAAAAGACCCCCACCCGATATGCGGGTGAGGGTCTGGTGGAGCCGCCTAAGGGAATCGAACCCTTGACCTATTCATTACGAGTGAATCGCTCTGCCGTCTGAGCTAAGGCGGCATGTGCGCGCTGTCGCGTGCACGATCATCGATTCTACATGCTCCAGCGGGGTCTGAGGTACGCGCGCCGGGGTGGGATCAGTAGTCTCCGGTCGCCGAACGGTCGGCGAGGATGTCGCGGCTCGACGACAGGCCCAGGCGGGTCGCGCCCGCGGCGATCATCTCTTCGGCCGCCGCACGGGTGCGGACGCCTCCGGATGCCTTGACCTCGGCGCGATCGCCGACGGTGCGCTTCATCAACTCGACGGCGTGCACGCTGGCCCCGCCGGCGGGGTGGAAACCGGTGGAGGTCTTCACGAAGTCGGCGTCGGCGGCGACCGCGACCTCGCACACCGCGACGATGGCCTCGTCGGACAGTGCGGCCGACTCGATGATGACCTTCAGCACGGTCGGGGCCGGAGCGGCCAGTCGCACCGCGCGGATCTCGGCCTCGACGACGTCGTAGCGCCCCTCGATCGCCGCGCCGACGTCGATGACCATGTCGATCTCGTCGGCGCCCTGCGCCACCGACAGGGCGGCCTCGGCGGCCTTGACCTCGGCGTGGTGCTTGCCGCTGGGGAAGCCGCAGACGACGGCGACCTTGAGCCCCGCGGGCACCTCGACGGGCAGGAACGACGGCGACAGGCAGACACTGTAGGTGCCGAGCTCGGCTGCCTCGGCGATGATGCGCTCGACGTCGGCGCGCGTGGCCTCGGGCTTGAGCAGGGTGTGGTCGATGTACGACGCCAGGTCGGCGGTGGGCGCGGTCATGGGGGTCTCCTCGGGGTGTGACGGATCCAGCCTAGGCGCGGGCGCCGGCGGTGGGTTCGGGGTCATTCGCAGCGCAGGCCCTCGGCCGGCACCGTGCCGTCGACCAGGTAGTCGTCGACGGCGCCGTTCACGCAATCGTTGCCCTTGTTGTAGGCGAGGTGTCCCTCGCCGACGTAGGTCACCAGCACGCCCTGCGACAGCTGGTCGGCCAGGCTCCGCGCCTCGGCGTACGGGGTCGCGGGATCGCCGGTCGTTCCGAGCACTACGATCGGCGGCGAGCCGGGCGCGGTGATGGCCGCACGCGTTCCCGTCGGCGGGGCGGTCCACGCGTCGCAGGGATCGGGTCCCACCCAGTACGGCGCCACGACCGGGGCCTTCTGCTCGAGCTCGGCCAGCAGCGCGTCGCTGTCGGCCTCGCTCTCGGCCGGGTAGTCGACGCAGTTGTACGCGCGCAGCGCCTGCATCGTGTTGTCGGTGTAGACGCCGTCGGTGCGACCGTTGTAGAAGTCGGCGAGCTGGAACGCCACCGACGCGTCGCCGTTCTGCGCCCCGCTCAGAGCGGCACGCAGGTAGGGCCAGTTCTGGTCGCTGTACAGCGCGGCGATGATCGCGGTCATGAGCGAATCCGCTCCGAGCTGACGACCGTCACCCGCCGTGATCGGTCGCGCGTCCACCCGCTCGAGCAGCGACGACAGATCGGCCATCGCGTCGTCGACCGAGCCCGTGAACGGGCAGTCCGACGTCGTCACGCAGTCGGCCATGAACGCCCGCAGCGCGTTCTCGAAACCGACCGCCTGAGCGATCCCGCTCGCGCTGGCCGGGAGGCTCGGGTCGATGCCCCCGTCGAGCACCATGCGCCCGACGCGTTCGGGGAACAGGCCGGCGTACGTCGCGCCCAGCAGTGAGCCGTACGAGAATCCGAGGTAGTTCAGCTTCGCGTCGCCGAGTACGCCGCGCAGAAGATCCATGTCGCGCGCGGAGTTCTCGGTCGAGACGTAGGGCAGGATACCGGCACTGTTGCTCTCGCACGCCTGGGCGAAGTCGACCTGCCGCTGCTCGAGGGCGGCGTTGCGCTCGTCGCTGCCGCGCGCTCCGGGCGGGATGTCGTATAGGTAGGCGTCCATGCCCGCGGCGTCGTAGCACGTCACCGGCGACGACTGACCCACTCCGCGCGGGTCGAACCCGATGACGTCGTACGCGCTCGTGAGCGCCTCGTCGGCGACGAGCGAGAGCGAGTCTCGCACCGTGTCGACGCCGCTGACCCCCGGCCCACCGGGGTTGGTCAGCAGGGAGCCCAGGGGCTCCCCCGACGTCGCCCGGTGGCGGATGACGGCCAGCTGCAGGTCACCGGCCGAGGGGTCGGCGTAGTCGCGGGGAGCGGTGACGGTCGTGCAGTCGAACCCGGCGCTTCCGCACGCTTCCCACGCGAGCGTCTGGCCGTAGTACGGCAGGAGTGCCGCGTCGACGCCCTCGGTCTGCGGAGCGAGCGAGCGCCCCCCGTCGGGCGCCATCGGCGGGATCTGGGCGTACAGGCAACCGGACAGGGCCAGGGCGACCCCGGCCGTGCCGGCGATGACGGCGGCCAGACGACGGCGCGCGCTCACGGGGCGGAACCATTCGCGACGGTGATCATGAGACTCTCCAATGCCAAGAGGGGCGCCGCGTTCTGCTCGAGGTGCGAGCGGGTGTCGGAAATGCGGTCGAGCACGCCGAGGGTACGGCTCGGCGTCCACTCGGCCGCGAGGGAACGCAGGTCGTCGAGGCGCTCGCTGTTGACCAGGTCGCCCTCGCGGCCGTACTGGATCATCACGACGTCGCGGAACAGGGACTGAAGGTCGGTGAGCACGCGGTCGATGCCATCGCGCAGGCTGCGGGTGGCGCGCCGCTTCTGGTCGTCTTCGAGGGCGTTGACCTGGCCGCGGACCGACGGCGGCACCGCGGCCCCCTCGGCGACACCGAAGGTGCGCAGCAGCGCACGCCGTTCTTCTTCGTCGCGGGTGGCGGTGAGGGCCTTCGCGTCGTCGGTGGCCAGGCGCACGATGCGTCCCGCCACCTCGACGGCGTCGCCGATGCCGCGCACCGCGAGGACCGCAGCCAGGGTCTCGGCACGACGGGCGCGGGCGTCGTCGTCGGTGGCGAGGCGCTGGGCCATGCCGATGTGGCGCTGCGCGTGGCGCGCGGACTCCTCGGCGATGTCTGGGGCGACACCCGTGCGTTCGACGATGAGGGCGGCGACGTCGGTGACCGAGGGCTCTCGCAGGCGCAGGAGTCGGACGCGGGAGCGGATGGTCGGCAGAAGGTCGGCGTCGCTCGGGGCGCACAGCACCCACACGGTCTTCTCGGGGGGTTCCTCGAGGGCCTTCAGCAGCACGTTGGACGTGCGCTCGGCCATGCGATCGGCGTCTTCGACGACGATCACCCGGTGTCGCCCGAGCGATGGCGCGAACGACGATCGCTCCACCAGACGGCGGGCCTCGTCGATGCGGATGACGACCTGCTCGGTGCGCAGCGCGGTGAGGTCGGGATGGGTGCGGGCCAGCACCTGCTGCTGCGCCCGCTCGTCGCCCGGCTCGGCGATGAGCGCCGCCGCGAACGCGTACGCGAGGGTCGAGCGCCCCGACCCGGGAGGGCCCGTGATCAACCAGGCGTGAGCCAGGGCGGCGGGGTCGGATGCCGCGGCGCGCAGGGTGTCGACGGCGTCGTCTTGCCCCCACACGGCGTCCCACGGGAACGGCGCCGCCGCGGCGGGCGTGGACGGCGGGTCGAGGGCGACGGACATGGGATCCAGCCTAACCGGGGGCACCGACAGCGTTCCCGGGCCCGTCACAGCGTGATGGAGGGCGCACTCGTCGGCTGGCGACGGACGTCGATACCGCCGGGGTACCGCGGTCGAGGAAGCGTCAGCGCAGTCGCGCCGTCACGGCGTCGCGCACGCGCGCGGCCAGAACTTCGGGCGCCTCGGTCGCGTCGAGCACGAGGAAACGCTCCGGCTCACGTCGTGCGAGAGCCAGGAAGCCGTCGCGCACCCGGGCGTGGAACTCGTTCTTCTCGGCTTCGAGGCGGTCGAAGGGCTTGTCGTCGGCATCGAGGCGCGCTCGCGCGGCGGTCGGGTCGAGGTCGAGCAGCACCGTGAGGTCGGGCAGCAGTCCGTCGGTCGCCCAGAGGGACAGCGCCCGCACGTCGTCGGCGTCGAGGACGCGGCCCGCCCCCTGATACGCCACGGAGGAGTCGAGGTACCGATCCTGGATGACGACGTCACCGCGGGCGATGGCGGGCTGCACGACCGTCTCGACGTGGTGCGCGCGGTCGGCGGCGTACAGCAGAGCCTCCGCGCGGGCGTTGATGTGCCCCCGGTGGTGCAGCACGATGTCGCGGATCCTCACGCCCACCTCGGTGCCGCCCGGTTCGCGCGTGCGCACCACGTCGCGACCGCCGGAGCGCACCCACTGCTCGAGCAGCGACGCCTGGGTGGTCTTGCCCGCCCCGTCGCCGCCCTCGAAGGTGACGAAGAGGCCGGGGCCCCCGGCCGCCGCCGCGCGTGGGGCGTGCAGCGGCCGGGTGTCCTCGACGGTCACGACTGCGTCGCCGGCGCCTTGCGCGTGGTCGTGGCCTTCGGCGCGGCCGTCTTGCTGGCTGCCGCCGTCTTGCTGGCGGTCGATCTGGCGGCGGTCGTCTTGCTGGCCGCCGTCTTGGCCGCGGTCGTCTTGGCCGCCGCGGTCTTGGCTGCCGTGGTCTTGGCCGCCGTCGTCTTGGCCGCCGTCGTCTTGGCAGCGGTCGTCTTGGCGGCGGTCGTCTTCGTCGCCGTCGTCTTGCGTGCCGGAGCCTTCTTGGGCGCGGGACCCTTGGCGCGCTTGTCGGCGATGAGCTCGACGGCGCGCTCGAAGGTGACGGCCATGGCGTCCTCACCGCGCGGGACCGTGGCGTTGGTCTCGCCATCGGTCACGTACGGTCCGAAGCGGCCGTCCTTGAGCTTGATCGCCTTGCCGCTGACCGGATCGGCGTCGAACTCCTTCAGGGCGCTCGACGCACGACGTGCGCCGTACTTCGGCTCGGCGTACTTGGCGATCGCCTCGTCGAGCGTGATCTCGAAGATCTGCTTCTCATCGTCGAGCGACCGCGAGTCAGTGCCCTTCTTGAGGTACGGCCCGAACCGCCCGTTCTGCGCGGTGATCTCGGCACCGGTCTCGGGGTCGGCGCCGACGACGCGCGGAAGCGACAGCAGCTGCAGCGCGGTGTCGAGGTCGATCGTGTCGACCGACATCGAGCGGAAGAGCGAGGCCGTGCGGGGCTTGGGCGCGACCTCTTTCTTCACGCCGCGCTTCTTCGGCTGCTCGACGACCTCGCCGGTGGCCTGGTCGACCTCGTCGGGCTCTTCGGCATCCACTTCTTGCACGTACGGACCGAAGCGGCCGTCTTTCACGACGACGAGCTTGCCGTTCTCGGCGTTCTCGCCGAGCACGCGGTCGCCCGCGACGGGGGCGTCGATGAGCTCCTGGGCCTTCTCGGGCGTGAGCTCGTCGGGCGCGAGCTCTTCGGGGATGTTGACGATGCGTGGCTTCGCCTCGGCGTCGGCTCCGGGCTCGGTGATCTCGAGGTACGGACCGTACTTGCCGAAGCGCAGGGTGGCCGTGTCGGTGATGCGGGTCGAGTTGAGCTCGCGGGCATCGATCTCGCCGAGGTTGTCGACGATGTGCCGCAGGCCCACCTGCTTCTCCGAACCGAAGTAGAACGACTTCAGCCACTCCGTGCGACGCTGCTCCCCGCGGGCGATCGCGTCGAGGTCGTCTTCGAGGGCGGCCGTGAAGTCGTAGTCGACGAGATCGGCGAAGTGCTCTTCGAGCAGGCGCACGACGCTGAAGGCCAGCCAGCTGGGCACCAGGGCCTGGCCGCGCTTGGAGACATAGCCGCGATCGAGGATGACGCCGATGATGCTGGCGAACGTCGACGGGCGGCCGATGCCCTTCTCTTCGAGCGCCTTGACGAGGCTGGCCTCGGTGTAGCGCGGCTTGGGCGAGGTGCTGTGCCCCTTGGGCTCCACGTCGCTGACGGTGAGTTCGTCGCCCGCCGCGACCGCGGGCAGGGACTGGTCCTCGTCGTCGTCACGCCCGTTGCGCTTCTCGTCGTTGCCCTCTTCGTAGGCCTCGAGGAAGCCCTTGAAGGTGTAGACGGTTCCGGATGCCGTGAACTCCGCGACCTGCTCGCCCGCGGCGACGGTGAGGGTGACCGTGGTGGTCTCGTACTTGGCATCGGCCATCTGGCTGGCGACCGTGCGCTTCCAGATGAGGTCGTACAGCTTCTGCTCGTCGCGGTCGAGCGACGACGCGAGCGACGCCGGCGTGCGGAAGGTCTCACCCGAGGGGCGGACGGCCTCGTGCGCCTCTTGCGCATTCTTCGACTTGCTCTTGTAGACGCGCGGGTTGGCGGGGACGGCCTTGTCGCCGTACAGCGAGACGGCCTGTGCGCGCGCCGCCGAGATGGCCTGCCCCGAGAGGGCGACCGAGTCGGTACGCATATAAGTGATGAAGCCCTTCTCGTACAGACGCTGCGCGACGCCCATGGCGTGCTTGGCGCTCATCGAGAGCTTGCGGCCGGCCTCCTGCTGCAAGGTGGAGGTCGTGAAGGGGGCGCGGGGGCTGCGCGTGCCGGGCTTGGCCTCGACCTTGGCGACCGTCGCGCGGCCGGCGGCGGTGATGGCCGCGGCGAGTGCGCGGGCCTTCGCCTCGTCGAGCACCACGACGGCCTTCTTGAGGTTTCCGTTGTCGTCGTAGTCGCTGCCGCGGGCGATGGGAGCGCCGTCGAGACGGGCGAGGCGAGTGGTGAACGAAGACCCGGTCTGCGACGCGAGCGCTTCGACGTCCCAGTACGACGCCGACACGAACGCCATGCGCTCCCGCTCGCGTTCGACGACCATGCGGGTCGCGGCGGACTGCACGCGGCCGGCGCTGAGCGCCGTGCCCTCGCGGCCGGATCCCACCTTGCGCCAGAGCACGGGCGAGACGTCCCAGCCGTACAGGCGGTCGAGCACGCGACGGGTCTCCTGCGCGTCGACCAGCGACACGTCGAGTTCGCGAGTGTTCTCGGCGGCTTCGCGGATGGCGTCCTTCGTGATCTCGTGGAAGATCATGCGACGCACGGGGACCTTGGGCTTGAGAACCTCGAGCAGGTGCCACGCGATGGCTTCGCCTTCGCGGTCACCATCAGTGGCCAGCAGGACTTCGTCGGCCGTCTTCAGCGCGCGCTTGAGCTCGGCCACCGTCTTGGTCTTGCGGTCGTTGACCACGTAGAACGGGTCGAAGTCGTTCTCGACGTCGATGGAGTACTTGCCGTACGCCGCCTTCTTGTCGGCCGGGATCTCTTTCTTCGACGCGAGATCGCGGATGTGACCGACCGAGCTGAGCACCTCGTAGTCGTCGCCGAGGTATCCCTGGATCGACTTCATCTTCGTCGGGGACTCGACGATGACGAGCTTCTTGCCGTTTGCCACTGGGGTCCTTTCGTCGATGCACACCATACACACGCCTGCCTGGCGGGGTTCCGGGAGGACTCATGGGCTCGGGACATCGGGTGGTCCGGCCCGCGCGCGCACATCGAATGGAATCCCACCGTACGCCCCAGCGACGGTGACGGTGGCGACCAGGCCGTCGACATCGCACTCCTGCAGGCTCGCACCCCCCTGCTCGGCGACGACCGTCGCCGCCTCACAGGGCACCCCCGTCACCGCCCCGCTCACCGTGTCGGCCGCGGCGAGGGCGGCGGCATCCGCGATCCCCGACAGCCGTTGCACCTGCACCACGGCGCCGAGAGCGAGTCCGAGAGCGACGGTGGCGCCCGCCACCACCGCGGTGACGCCGACCACCGCGACCGTGCCCGCCATCAGCGCCCTCCGTCGAGGGCGCAGGCCCGCGCGGTCACGGGCGCGAGCGGGAGCGCCGACGCGATCGGGGCGGAAGCCGTGACGCAGACGAGGCCGTCGACGCGTTCGACCGACGCGCTGCCCCCGACGCCGTCGACGACGGCGAGCCCGCCGCCGTCTCCCCGCCCGAGCAGTCGCGCGGCCTCGGTGGCGCTGTGCTGCAGCCGGACGGCCGTGGCGACCGAGCCGAGCGCCCCCACCCCCAGCGCCAACACGACGATCAGCGCGGGCAGCGCGACGGCGAACTCCGCGGTCACGGCACCGCGCTCGTCGAGCCGCGGCCATCGACGCTCGGCCCGGCGAACCGCGGACATCACTGCACCGTCAGCGCACGACGAACGAGATCGGTGAGGATCCCGCGCACTTCGTCGCTGCGCATGATGACGACGAGCAGCCCGGCGAAGGCGACGGCGGCCATGGTCGCGATGGCGTATTCGGCGGTCGCGGCTCCTCTCTCATCGAGGAAGAGGGCACCCGCGCGCCTCGAGGTCAGCGCGGGGACGCACGTCTCGTGACGAGCGTCGGCGGCGGTGGGAAGGAAGGGAATGGTCATGGCGACTCCTTTTCGGTGAGAGACCCGGGCGAAGAGGCATCTCCGCCCATCGGATCGAGGGGAGGTGAGCGGGTGGGGGCGAGAGTGACCCCTCGCTAGGGGAACCCGCTGGAACGCAGCAGGCCGAGCATCATCGGCACGACGGCGAGCAGGAGGAACGCGGGCAGGGTGCAGGCGCCGAGCGGCACGAGAAGGTGCGTCGACAGGCGCGCGGCCGCCGCGCGCCCCTCGGTGCGGGCGCGATGACGTGCCATCCACGCGTCGCCGCGCAGCAGCTCGCTCGCCGGCACACCGGCGCGCACGGCAAGATCGAGGGTCGCCTCGATGGCCTGGTCCCCCGAGGCCTCGGAGAGCGGCGGCTCGACGCGGCCGGCTGCGGTGGCGAGCTGACGCGCCCGATCGACCGAGATCCCCGCCGAGAGGGCGACCGCCCACAGCTCGGCGTTCAGACCCGGCACACCTCGGGGTGGCCTCGCTCGGCGCACGAGATGGCGGGCCCAGAGGCGTGAGGCCACGACGAGGAGCGCGCCCCCGACGAGACAGGCCGTGCCGAGCGGATCGGTCACCAGGATGCCGACTGTATCGAAGCCCAGGGCGAGCCCCAGCGGAACCCCCAGAACCGGGAGCCACGCGAGCAGCCGCGCGGTCGCCGCGGGTTCGGCGAGTGCCACGCGCACGTCGGCCGAGATCTCGGCCGCGTCCCGCAGGGCTCCCCCGATCGTGCGCAGCGTATCGGCCAACGGCGCACCGGCATCGACGGCGACCGCATAGACCGCGGCGACATCGCTCCAGGTCTCACCCGCCGAGCGCAGGACCTCGGCGACATCGTCGCCGCGCGCCGCCGCCCGTGCCGCGCCCACCGCCGTCGCATCCCCCTGCTCGGCGACGGCGGCCCACGCGCGCGCCGGGGTCAGCCCCGCGCCCAGCAGCACGGCGAGACGCATCGTGGTCTCGAGGGCGTCGGCGCGACCGATCGCGGCGCGCCCCGCTTTCACCACGGCTCCGCATCGATGCGCAGACGCCCGTCGCTCAGTACCGGGCGCCCCCATCCCGTGACCCGGCGGCGTCCGTCACGACGTTCGACGTGCACCACGGCACCGATGGCGCTCGCGGCCTGCCGGCCGGTGGTGGTGGCATCCATTCCCGCCAGCGATCCCAGAGCCTCCAGTCGCGTCGCCACGTCGCGCAGGCTGCTCGCATGCAGCGTGCCGGCGCCTCCGTCGTGGCCGGTGTTGAGCGCCATGAGCAGGTCGCGTACCTCTTCGCCGCGGCACTCCCCCAGAACGAGGCGGTCGGGTCGCATGCGCAGCGCCTCGCGTACGAGGCGGGCCACGGTGAGAGCCCCGGCGCCCTCGAGGTTCGCCTGGCGGGCCTCGAGCGCGACGTGATGGGGGTGATCCGGCCGGAGCTCGGCCACCTCTTCGACGGTGATGAGACGTTCCCCGGCGGGGACTCGCCCCAGCAGGGCGGCGAGCAACGTCGTCTTGCCGGCCCCGGTGGCGCCGCTGATGAGGATGTTCCACCGCCGATCGACCATGTCTTCCAGACGCGCGCGCTGCGTCGCGGTGAACATGCCCCCGCGTTCGAGCCCGACGAGATCGGGGGCGTCCCACCGCGGCACCCGCACAGAGATGCTCGTTCCGCCCACGGCGACCGGTGCGAGCACGGCATGTACGCGGACCCCGCGTTCGAGCCGCACGTCGACGCAGGGCGACGCGTCGTCGAGGTGGCGACCGCCGAGCGCGATGAGACGCACCGCGAGCCGACGGACCTCGAGCTCGCTCGCGCGCCATGACGCCACGCATTCGATGCCGCGCCCTCGATCGATGAAGAGTCCCCGGTCTCCGTTGACGAAGAGATCGGTCACCGACCCGTCGTCGAGGAACGGCCGCAGGAACGCCAACGCCGGATCGTCCCAGACGGGGGGCGCTTCAGCGGGATCGGGCCGGTGCAGGGGAATGACGGAAGACACGACGACGAACGTAGGGAGGACGCCCCCGCGCGCGTCGAGCGAAAACAGCGATCGGTGGATGCTCCGACGCATCGACACCGTGGGGAGGAACGGTCGTTCTCGCCGCGTCAGCGGGTGTGCGCCCCGGCGAGGGATGGCCCCTCGGGGCCGGCATCGCAGGCCACCGGCCGCGGAAAGAGGAGGGGGCGGCATCCCTACAGTGGGGGGCGAGGGATGCCGCCAGGCGCCGGAGGAAAATTGGGGGGCTCCCCCCGACGCGAGTGCCGAAACAATGTTCCGGCATGACTAGGTTACGCGTGGGAGAACGGCCTGGCCAACTCCCAGACCCATTCACCCCGATATATCACCTGTTTTGATCCCGAGCCGATGCCAACTATCGGAGGTGGCCGGTGTCGGAGGGGGTCGATAGCGTGACCCGGGTGATGACGTCGCGCACCGACGCGGCGTCGCGTGAACGCGAAGGAGCGCCGCGATGAGCAGCCAGATCGACCATCTCCTCAACGAGACCCGCCGGTTCGCCCCGGCGGCGTCGTTCGCAGCGCAAGCCGTCGCGGATCGTAGCCTGTATGAGCGCGCCGCCGCGGATCGCGAGGGCTTCTGGGCGGACCAGGCTCGCGAGCTGCACTGGCGCACTCCCTTCACCCGCGTGCTCGACTGGTCGAACCCGCCGTTCGCCGAGTGGTTCGGCGACGGCGAGCTGAACGTGGCCTACAACTGCCTCGACCGCCACGTCGAGGCCGGGCACGGCGACCGCATCGCTCTGCGCTGGGAGGGTGAGCCCGGCGACCAGCGCAACGTCAGCTACGCCGAGCCCACCGACGAGGTCAAACGCCTCGCCAACGTCCTCACCGAGCTCGGCGTGGAGCAGGGTGACCGCGTCGCGCTGTATCTGCCGATGATCCCCGAGGCGATTGCGTCGATGCTCGCCGTCGCCCGCATCGGCGCGGTGCACTCCGTCGTCTTCGGCGGATTCTCGGCCGACAGCCTGCGCGCCCGCATCGACGATGCCGGGGCGAAGGTCGTCATCACCGCCGACGGCGGGTGGCGCAAGGGCAAGGTGTCGCCCCTGAAGCCCGCGGTCGATCAGGCTCTCGCCGACCGCAACGGATCCGGCATCCAAGAGACCGTCGAACACGTGATCGTCGTGAAGCGCGGCGCGAACGAGGTCGATTGGACCGACGACCGCGACCTCTGGTGGCACGATGTCGTGCCGTCGGCATCGGCCGAGCACGAGGCGCAGGCATTCCCGGCAGAGACGCCCCTGTTCATCCTCTACACGTCGGGGACGACCGGTAAGCCGAAGGGCATCCTGCACACCTCCGGCGGGTATCTGACGCAGGCGGCCTTCACGAACCGCGTCGTGCACGACGTGCACCCCGAGACCGACGTGTACTGGTGCACCGCCGACATCGGGTGGATCACCGGCCACACGTACGTCACCTACGGTCCGCTCGCCAACGGCGCCACCCAGCTGCTGTACGAGGGCACCCCCGACGCGCCGCACCCGGGCCGCTGGTGGGAGCTCATCGAGAAGCACGGTGTGAGCGTGTTCTACACCGCTCCGACCGCGATCCGTTCGTTCATGAAGATCGGGCGCGACGTCCCGCAGAAGTTCGACCTGTCGTCGATCCGGCTGCTCGGCTCGGTGGGCGAGCCCATCAACCCCGAGGCGTGGATCTGGTACCGCGACATCATCGGCGCCGGCGAGGCTCCGATCGTCGACACCTGGTGGCAGACCGAGACGGGCGCGATCATGATCTCGGCCCTGCCGGGCGTCACCGAAACCAAGCCCGGATCGGCCCAGGTGCCGATCCCCGGCGTCTCGATCGCGGTCGTCGACGAGCAGGGCGAGAAGGTGGGCAATGGCGGAGGCGGTCTGCTCGTGGTCACCGAGCCGTGGCCGAGCATGCTGCGCGGCATCTGGGGCGACCCCGACCGCTACCGCGAGACCTACTGGGACAAGTTCGCCGACAAGGGGTACTACTTCGCGGGCGATGGCGCTCGGCTCGACGATGACGGCGACGTCTGGCTGCTCGGGCGCGTCGACGACGTCATGAACGTCTCGGGCCACCGCCTGTCGACCGCCGAGATCGAGTCGGCCCTGGTCGGCCACGAGGGCGTCGCCGAGGCGGCGGTGGTCGGTGCGTCCGACGAGACGACCGGGCAGGCGGTGGTGGCGTTCGTCATCATCAAGAGCCGCTTCCTCAAGCAGAACCCGGTGGAGGGCCTCGGAGACGAGCTGCGCAGGTGGGTGGGCGAGCAGATCGGTCCGATCGCGCGTCCCCGCGACGTGTACATCGTGGGCGAGCTGCCGAAGACGCGCTCGGGCAAGATCATGCGCCGGCTGCTCCGCGACGTCGCCGAGGGGCGCGAGGTGGGCGACACCACGACGCTCGCCGACACCGCCGTCATGAGCGTGATCAGCGCCCAGGTGAAGTGATCACCGGTCGTGGATGCCGTGTTCGACGGCGTCCACGACCGACGGTCTCACTCCGTGCGGGCGCGTGGCGCCATCGCAGAGACCATCGTTCGCGACGCCATCCCCGTCGCGGACGAGAAACGACGAAGGGGACGCGCGGTACGACCGCACGTCCCCTTCGTCTCGCCGGGTGCCCGGCATCCGGAATCGATCCTCACACGACGGTGAAGACCACCTCGACCTCGACGGGGCTGTCGAGCGGCAGCACGGGAACGCCCACGGCGGAGCGGGCGTGCGCGCCGGCCTCGCCGAACACCTCGCCCAGGAACTCGCTCGCCCCGTTGATGACTCCCGGCTGACCGGTGAACTCGGGAACGGATGCCACGAATCCGGTGAGCTTGAGCACACCGGTGAGATTGTCGACACCGCCGGCCACGGCGGCGGCCGCGGCGATCGCGTTCAACGCGCACTGGCGGGCGAACGAGCGGGCGTCGGCGGGGCTCACCAGTCCGGCGGACTCCCCCACCTTGCCGGTCGCCGGCAACGATCCCTGCACCATCGGCAACTGGCCCGAGGTGTAGACGAGGTCACCGTACCGTTTGGCCGGAATGTAGGACGCCACGGGCGGGACGACGGCGGGCACCTCGACGCCCAGCTCCGCCAGGCGCTGCGAGACGCTCACTGCTGGCCCTCGAACTGGCGGGCCGCCTGTTCGGCCGCGCCGAGACCGGCGTTGGCCGTCCCGCCGCCCGTGGGCCGCTTGAGGTAGGCGACGAGCCCACCCTCGGGACCGGGCACGACCTGCACGAGCTCCCAGCCCTGCTTGCCCCAGTTGTTGAGGATCGCGGCGGTGTTGTGGATCAACAGCGGCGTGGTGACGTACTCCCACGTGATCATTCGGGCTCCCGGCGGTGACTCGGCGCGCGCAGACTCGTGCGCGCGGGATGAACGCGTACGCGTGCGGGCGCACGCCTTCGAGGCATCGCCCAGCAACGTCGCTTAGCATCAACCCTATGCCCGAGAACAAACGTACGGCTAGCGGTGCCCTCGGCGGCATCGTCGGCCTCGTCGGCCTGAGCGCGGTCGCCGGACTCCTGGTCACCGCCGCTGTGACGCCGGCCATCGCCGTGTCCGGCGCCGCCGCCTCCAGCGCCATCACCATCTTCGACAAGATGCCGAGCTACCTGCAGCCCGACGAGCTCATGGAGCCGACGACGCTCATGGCCGGCGACCGGGTGCTGGCGAAGTTCTACGACCAGAACCGCTCCCCCGTCACGTTCGACCAGGTCAACCCGGTGATGTACGACGCGATCCTGTCGTCGGAAGACCCGCGGTACTACCAGCACGGCGGCGTCGACCTCATCGGCACCACCCGCGCGCTGCTGAGCAATGCCTCGGGCGGCGAGACGCAGGGTGGCTCGTCGATCAGCCAGCAGTACGTCAAGAACGTGCTCGTGCAGCGCTGCGAGCTCGAGGCCCGCGCCGTCGAGCCCACCGACAGCGACCCCGGCATGACGCGCGACGAGGCACTTCAGAAGTGCGCCCTCGAGGCCGTGCAGTCCGAGGGCACCGAGGGCTACCAGCGCAAGCTGCAGGAGATGCGCTACGCCATCCAGCTCGAGAAGGAGTACACGAAGGATCAGATCCTTCTGGGCTATCTGAACATCGCGAACTTCGGTGGCACCACGTACGGCATCGACGCCGCCGCGCGGTACTACTTCAACACCCCGGCCTCGCAGCTGAGCGTCAGCCAGTCGGCGATCCTCGCGGGCATGGTGCAGAACCCCAACCGCTTCCGCATCGACCGCGCCGAGGGGTCGATCTTCGACAACGACGGCACGGCGTACAACAAGCAGCCCGACGGCTCGATCGACGACGTCGATCAGGGCACGATCCAGGCGTTGTACACGCTGCGCGACAACGGCGAGATCACGCAGGAGCAGTTGCTCAACGCCGCCGACGGCTACAGCGAGACCAAGGGCCGACAGCTCTACGTGCTCAGCCGCATGGAGGTCGACGGCAAGATCACGCACGAGCAGTACGTGGCGGCCGCCCTCGAGCCGATCAGCCCGGTGATCACGCCCACCAGCCAGGGCTGCGCCTCGTCGGCCGCTCCGTACTTCTGCCAGTACGTCGTCTCGACGATCCTGAGCGACCCGGCCTTCGGCACCGACACCGACGAGCGCGTCCGCGCGCTGCGTCAGGACGGCCTCACGATCCAGACGACGCTCGACTGGCGGGTTCAGGATGCCGCGCAGAACGCGATGAACGCCTACGCGCCGCAGAGCTTCGACGGCATGAAGTTCGGTTCGACGGTCGTGAACACGGAGTCGAAGACCGGTCGCATCCTCGCGATCGCGCAGAACACGAAGTTCACGCAGGACCCGGGTCAGGCCGAGGCCGATCCGTCGTTCAACTCGGTCGTGTTCGCCGGTGACAGCACGAACGGCGGCTCGATCGGCTTCAGCGCGGGGTCGACGTTCAAGCTCTTCACGCTCGTGGACTGGCTCGAGAAGGGCCACTCGCTCAACGAGACGCTGAACGGCCGCATGGGTCCGGTGCCGAACATGACGAACTCCTGCACCGGCAACTACGTCAACATGAACAACGACCGCATCAACAACTTCGCCAACAACGGCGGCTACGTGGGAACCCCCATGATGTTCACGCGCGACTCGCTGAACACCGGCTACCTGCAGATGGCCGCTCAGCTGGATCTCTGCGACATCGCCAAGACCGCGAAGAAGCTGGGCGTCACCCGGGGCGACGGCACCGACATCACGATGCAGTACGCCAACAACGTCATCGGAAACGACAACGTCTCGCCCATCGCCATGGCCGGCGCGTATGCGACCGTGGCGAACGGCGGCACGCTGTGCCAGCCCAAGGTCATCGACAAGATCACCGACAACAAGGGCGCCGACCGCGCGATCCCCGAGCGCACGTGCTCGCCCGCGCTGACCCCCGAGATCGCGGCGACCGCGGCCTACGCCCTGCAGGGCGTCATGGCCGGCGGCGGCACCGGCTCGCAGGGCAACCCGCGCGACGGCACCCCGGTGCTCGGCAAGACGGGTACCCACGAGGGATGGCAGACCTGGATGATCGAGTCGTCGACCAACACGACGACCGCGGCCTGGGTCGGCAACTACGAGGGCAGCGAAGACCTGTTCCGCAAGTACTGGGGCGGGCGGGCGCTGTCCGACATCCGCTACCCGCTCGCCGCCGACGTCCAACGCTCGTCCGACGACTTCTACGGCGGCGACCGGTTCCCCGACCCCGCCTCCAACCTGCTGCGCACCATCCAGCGCGACCTCCCGAATGTCGTCGGTCAGAGCATCGACAGCGCCCGGTCCACCCTCGAAGGCGCCGGTTTCCGCGTCTCGATCGGCGACCCGGTCGACTCCGAGTTCGGCGGCGACCGCGTGGCCGCGATGAACCCCGGCGCGGGTTCGGCGGCCGCGGGTTCGGTCATCACGCTCAGCCCCGGCAACGGGCAGGGCGGCACCGTTCCCGATGTGTCCGGGCAGCCGGTCAGCTCCGCGCGTGCGGCGATGCTGTCGGCCGGGTTCGGAACCGTATCGATCGGGTCCTGTCAGCGGGACGGCAATGCGCCCGCAGAGGGACGCGTCGCCTCGACGAGCCCCTCCGGCGGTACCTCGGCGAACAAGAGCACGCCCATCACGCTGGCCATCGTCGCCAAGGACTGCCCGTGACGCGCCCCCTCGCGACGGCCGCCCTCGCACCCCTCGGGGTCGCGGGGGCGGCCGCTGTCGGGGCAGCGGTGTGGGGAGCGGGCATCGAGCGGTATCTCTTCACCGTGCGCTATCACGCCGTCCGCGTGCTGCGGCCGGGTGCGGAGCCCCTCCGGGTGCTTCATGTGTCCGACGCGCACATGGCTCCCTGGCAGCACCGCAAGCAGGAGTGGATGTCGAGGCTCGTCGAGCTGGCCCCCGACCTCGTCGTCAACACCGGCGACAACATGGGCCACCGCGACGGTCTCGTCGGGGTGCGCACCGCCTTCTCGTCGCTCCGCGGCGTTCCGGGTCTGGTCGTCCACGGATCCAACGACTTCCAGGAGCCCGCGCCCCGCAACCCGCTGCGGTACTTCCTCGGCCCCTCGGGCCACCTTCCCGCGCACAAGCACCTCGACATCGACGCGCTCGATCGCTTCTTCGCCGTGGATCTGGGATGGAGCATCCTCGACGACACGGCCGTCTCGCTCGAGGTGAAGGGCACGCGCATCACGGCGTTCGGTGTGAACGACGCCCACCGCAACTGGGATCGCCCCGAGCTCATCCCGCCCGTGCTCGACACCTTGGATGCCGCCGACCTCCGGATCGGCGTGATGCACGCGCCCTACCGGCGGACGCTCGACACGTTCACGGGTCTCGGCGCCGACGTCCTGCTCGCGGGCCACACGCACGGTGGCCAGGTGCGTGTGCCGTTCAGCCGCAAGGCGCTCGTCTCCAACTGCGACCTGCCGCTCGACCAGGCGCGCGGCCTGAGCGAGTGGACGTACGACGGGCGCACGGTGCCCCTCAACGTCAGCGCCGGCCTGGGGCACTCGATCTACGCCCCGGTGCGTTTCGCGTGCCGGCCCGAGGCGACACTGCTCACGCTGCTCCCCCGCTGACCCGTTCTCCCCATCCTCGAAAGGGGCCGTTCCTTCCACGGAACGGCCCCTTTCGCCGTCCGGGGCATCCCTTCAGCGAGCACGATCGAGTCTCCTCGACCGAAGGGACTCCGCATGAACCATGCTCCCCCGCCCACCCGCCGTCGCCTCCCGGCCTTCCTGGCCTTCCTGGCCGTGCTGCTCAGCAGCCTGACCATCGCTCCGGTCGCCCACGCCGCCGATCAGGGCACCGGCTTCGGCACCTGGGCTCCCCTCTCGCGCACCGGTTGGCACGGCTCCATGCGAGTGGGCGACGTGCACACCTATTGCATCCACCCGGGTCTGCCCGTCGCCACCGGGCCCACGACGGACCACGGCGTCACCTCCGACGTGAACGGCCTCAGCCCGCAGCAGCTGGTCTCGATCAACCACCTCGTCAGCACGTACGGCCAGACCGACGACGCCGTGCAGGCGGCCAGCGTGGGCTGGGCCGTGAAGGCGATCGTCGACCGTGACACGACGCTCCACTCGTGGGGGTATTCCGGCGACCAGTTACCGGAGGCCATCGACTTCATCATGCGTCGCGCGAGCCCCGAGAACAGCGCGGCGATCCAGGAACGCACCCTGCAGTACCTCGCCGAAGCGGAGGCGATCCGGGTGCCCCGCACCGGCGGCTCGCTGACGCTCTCGGCGGCGCAGGACGACCCCACGCGCGGCACGCTCTCCGTCGACGTCGACCCGGATGCCACGGGCACACTGCATCTGCAGAACGCGGTGTTCGCCGACACGGGGTCCGCCGATCGACACGACGTGCGCGGGGGTGCGACCTACGCGATCATCGCCCCCGCCTCGGCCTCGGACGACGGGCGGCCCTACACGGTGCGCGCGACGGGCTCCTTCTCGGTGCGCGCCGCCGCCATCCGGTACTACTCGACACCCGATCAGCAGGAGTCCGCCGGTCCCGCCGGCCCCCAGACGTTCGAACTCTCGACCCAGGATGCCGCGCCCCGGCCCGTGCAGTTCTCGCCGCGCGTGCAGACGGTCGCCCGTCTCGACGGGCGCCGCTTCGTCGACGACGTCACGGTGTCGACACAGGACGGCGTGTGGCCTCGCCGGGCGGACGGGTCGTTCGTCATCCTCTCGGCCACCGCCGACGTCTACCGGACGGGCGCATTCCCCGCCGAGGCCGACGAGGTCCCGGCGTCGCTGAAGCCCGTGGCCCAGCTCACGCTGCGCACCGATCCGCTCGAGGGGGCGGGAACGTACACCGTGCAGACCGAGGCGGATCTGCCGGGCGCCGGTGTGTACACGGCCGTCTGGCGCATCGAGCGCTCCGCGCAAGATGCGGATGTCGTGCCGCACCTGCCGCCGTCCTTCCTGTGGGTAGAGCGGTTCGCCTCGCCCACGCAGACCGAGCAGCTCGTTCCGACGCCCCCGGCAGACCCGACACCCGCGCTGACACCCGCGGCCACGGTGGTTCCGGTGCCGGCTGCCCTGCCTACGGCGCCACCCGCAGCGCTGCCCGCGGTACCCGTGCTGGCGGCCACGGGGGTCACGACGGCCTCGCTCGGCGCCACTGGCGGCCTCGCGGTGGTGCTGCTCGGTGCGGGGCTCGTCGCGGCCCACACGGCCCGGCGACGTCGCACTCCGCGGTCCTGAGCCGCGGGGAGGCCGCTGCGTCACGCGCGGCCTCCCTGCGCGGGCGCAGCGCGGACGAAACCCACGTGGACGAACCAGGACACCGGAACACGCCCTCCCGAACGCGCTCGAATCCCGCAATGGTTCGAAGCATGCCGCCCGACGGGGTAGACTTTCCTAGTTGCAACGGGGTGTGGCGCAGCTTGGTAGCGCGCGTCGTTCGGGACGACGAGGCCGCAGGTTCAAATCCTGTCACCCCGACCACTGCATCACAGAAGGCCCTCCGCGAAGCGGGGGGCCTTTCTGGTTCTCTCGGGGCCGCGAATGTTCGCGAGAGAGCGGGGGCATTCTCTCCGTGCGGCGAACGTCACAGCGACGTGGACGCCGGCAGCTGCGAAGCCCGCATTCTCGGGTCAGCCGGCGAAGCCGAAGCGCGAGGAATGATCCCCGTGCTCTCGCATTCTTCTGCGCCCCTTCGATCAACCGGAATGAACGTGCCCTCCGGGGGACCTTCGAGGACACGACGTCCGCGCGGCGACGGGAACGGCCCACGCGACAAAAAGCACCCCCGGTACCTCCCGAAACGGGGAGGCACCGGGGGTGCTCTTCAGATGCGCTTAGCGGGTTGCGCGGCGCAGACGACGGTAACCGAAGGCACCGAAGCCACCGAGCAGGAGCGCGACAGCACCCCAGGCCAGCGGAGTCGGGTCACCCATACCGGTCACGGCGAGGCCGCCGCCACCGTTGCCATTGCCGTTGCCGTTACCGGGGTTGCCACCGGGGGCAGGGGTACCGGAGGGCGAGGGCGCCGGGGCGGGAGCCGCGGCGACCGAGAAGCTGACCGAAGCCGAGCTGGAGACGCTGTTGACCGTCTGGGTGGCGACGACCGCGTAGGCGCCTTCACCGAGAGCGTTCTTCAGCACGATCGACCACTTGCCGTCCTTGACGGTGGTCTCGCCGACCTTCGCGTCGTTGATCGTGACCGAGATCGCCGCACCGTTGACACCGGTGCCCGAGACCGAGGTGGGGATCGCCGCACCCGAGTACGAGGCACCGTCCTGGATGCCCGTGATGGTCGGAGCCGACGGGGCGACCGTGAACGACGAGGTGGCCTCGGCCGAGGTCTGACCGTCGCGCGCCTGCGTGGCGGTGACGGAGTAGGTGCCGATGGCGAGGTCAGTGGTGACCGACCAGGTGCCGTCGGCGGCGACCTTGGCGCTGCCCTTCGCGTCACCCGTGAGGGTCACGGTGGCGCCGGCGAGACCGGTGCCCGAGATCGAGGTGACCTCGTTCTCGACGGTCGAACCGTTGGCCGGGCTCGTGATGACCGGGGCCTCCGCCTTGACCTCGACCGACGCGTCGACCGAAGCCGACTTGTTGAAGCCGTTGACCGCGCGCAGCGAGAAGGAGAAGGTGCCGAGCTTGTCGGGAGCGGTGAAGCTCCAGTTGCCCGAACCGTCGACGGCCACGTCGAAGGTGTCGCCACCCTCGGGGGTGACCTTCAGGGTGGTGCCCGCGGGGGCGGTGCCCGAGATGGCGCCGCCGACGCCGACCGTGCCGCCATCGGCGGGGGTCGTCAGTGCGGGGGCGTCGACCTTCACGGCGACCGAGTAGCCGTCGGTGCGAGCCAGGCCGGCCTGCAGGTCGGCGGCCCAGAGGAAGGTACCGGTCTCGTTACCACCGGAGACCACGCCGACAGCGGTCGTGCCCTGGAAGACGGCTCCTCCGGAGTCGCCACCCTGAACGGTGTCGATGTCGCCTTCGACGGCGAATCCGTAGACCCAACGCACGTCGTTCTCTTCGGCGACGCGCATCCAGCCCTCGACGCCGGTGACGTTACCGGTGGTGAGACCGGTCGTGCGGCCCGACTTGGAAGCCGGCTGGTTGACCTGCGCCGAGCCGATGGCGCGGACGTCGGTCGTCGACGCCGACAGGTCCTCGGACGAGGCCGTGGTCCAGTCGGTGATCTCGGGGAGGAGGTCGAGGTCGGTGTTGGTCACATCGATGGTGGCGATGTCGACCGACGAGGTGTCGCCCTCGGCGCCCGGGGTGTTGCCCGGTCCGCCGAACTGCGAGAACGCCAGGGTGCCGAGCGGCGCCTTGACGGCGATGTCGGCGTTGTTCTTGTCGCCGCCGCCTGCCGGGTCGCCCGAGGGGAGCGAGAGCAGGCTCTCGGTGAGGGAGCCGTCGGCGTTGCAGTGACCGGCGGTGATGACCGCGGGGTCACCCTGCGGCGTCCAGCCGGTGAAACCGACCGAGCAGAGGGCGACGGAGTTGCCACCGGCGGGGGAAAGGTATCCGGCGCCACCGACGAGGTCGTTGGTCGCGGCAGCCTTGATGGGGTCGATCTTCTTGACGACGACGTTCGACTTCGTGTCGACGAACGACTTGGCCTCACCCTGGAGGTCGGCTTCGTCGGCCGTGGTGTACACCACGACGTTGCCCGAGCCGTCCTTGGCGACGCCCTGCACCTGGTCGCTGCTCGTCATGAGCCGCTGCGCGGTGGCATCGAATTCGGGGCCCGTGGTGGGGGCGGTCGACTGGTCTTCACCGGCGAAGGCCACAGCAGGGGCCAGCAGACCGGACGCGGTGAGCGCGACGGCGGCCGATGCTCCGGCCCACCCCAAACGCTTCATGTTTCGTGTCATCGTCTCATCTCATGTGTTTGATGGAAAAACGCACAACGAGAAGGACGGGGATCGCCATTCGGGTCCCCACCCACCTCTCAGCGTCGCGGCCTACCCTACGACAACCTGATAGTTCTTTATGACTTTTTTTCCGCATTCGTTCGTAAATGAGGAGACTCTCATGTTCCCCCGCATTCTCGCCCTCGCCGCAACTGCATTCGTCGGAATCGGAATGGTGTCCGGCGGCGGGCGGATCAATGGGTCCTCCCCCGCCGAAGAAGAGGGTCGCTGGAACGGGCACGGTTCCGAATTCCTCGAGTTCACCGACGGCGATCTGCGCGGCAGCGACGGCTGCAACGGGGTCGCCGGCTCCTACGTGCGCGACGGCGATACGCTCGAGTTCCGGCGGGGGATGTCGACGATGAAGGCCTGCCTCGGTGTAGACACCTGGCTGCGGACCGCCGCCCGCGCGCGCGTCGACGGCGACACCATGACGGTGTTCGACCGTGACGGCACGCGCATCGGCACCCTGACCCGCGCGGCGTGAGACGCCGCAGCTCACCGGGTCACCCACCTCGGCCGTCTCCGCGGTCGACGGGGCGAGCACACCCTCGCCCGTAGAATCGACGAGGCAGCGCACTCCGCCGGCCCGCGCCCCGCACGTCCGCGTGGCGACGACCACCGACCTCCTCAGGAGAACCGTGTCCGACGCCTCGCCCCGCCTCGTCGCCTTCGACCTCGACGACACCCTCGCCCCGTCGAAGTCCGCGATCGATCCGCGCATCGGCGACCTGCTCCTGGCTCTCGCCGAGCGCGTCGAGGTCGCGATCATCTCGGGTGGGCAGCTGCAGCAGTTCCGCAGCCAGGTCGTCGAGCGTCTGCCGCAGGCCGACCCGGCCCTTCTGGCACACCTGCACCTCATGCCCACGTGCGGCACCCAGTACTACCGCCTGTCGACCGACGGCATCGAGACCGTCTACGCCCACTCGCTCACCGACGACGAGAAGCAGCGCGCCCTGGCCGCCGTGAAGGAAGAGGCCGAGCGCCTGGGGCTGTGGGAGGCCGAGCCCTGGGGCGACATCCTCGAGGACCGGGGCTCGCAGATCACCTTCTCGGCGCTCGGACAGTCGGCTCCCCTCGACGCGAAGATGGCGTGGGACCCGACGGGCGAGAAGAAGAACGCCCTGCGCGAAGCCGTCGCCGCCCGTATCCCCGATCTCGAGGTGCGCTCGGGCGGGTCGACGTCCGTCGACATCACCCACCGCGGCATCGACAAGGCCTACGGCATGAACAAGCTCGCCGAGGCCACCGGCATCCCCCTCGACGACATGCTTTTCGTCGGCGACCGCCTCGACCCCGACGGCAACGACTACCCCGTGCTGGCGATGGGCGTGGAGTGCCAGGCCGTGCACGGGTGGGAGGACACCGCCGCGTTCCTCGAGACGCTCGTGCCCACACTGCCGGAGCGCACCGGCGCCTGACGTCGCGCCCGGCTCGGTGAGCCGGGCCGAGGCCGCGGCGATGCCCGTGTCAGAGGATCTGACCGATCGGCTCGCGCTTCTCGGCCTGGAACCGGTCCTCGGTCCGGCCGTAGGCCCAATAGCCCGACAGCGAGACCTGATCGCGGGCGAGACCCCACCGGGTGAAGACGATGTCGCGCAGGGCTTTCATCGCCTCGCGCTCCCCGTGGGCCAACACCTGGCCCCGCCCCGGAAGCGGATGCCACGAGCCCACCGCGTCGGCCAGCACCGCTGACGCACCCGCCTGCGCTGCGCCGCGGTACACCCAGTGCACCTCGACGCCGGCCGGGGCGACCAGCTCGACCTGCTCGTCGGCGTTCTGCACCTCGAGGAAGGCCGTGCCCATGGCATCCGGGGCGAGCGCCTCAAGGCCGGCGGCGATCGCGGGGATGGCGGACTCGTCTCCGACGAACAGGTGCCAGGCGGCCGCCGGGTCGGGCGCGTAGCCTCCCCCGGGTGACGACACCACCAGGCGGTCGCCGGGACGCGCAGACGCCGCCCAGGGGCCCGCGAGGCCCTCGTCACCGTGCACGACGAAGTCGATGGTGAGCTCGTCACCGTCGACCCGACGCACCGTGTAGGTGCGGGTGACCGGAAGATCCTCGGGACTCAGCGTCTCGCGCAGCGCCGCCAGGTCGTACGGCGGCTCCAATCCCAGTTCCGCCTTGGCGAACGTGATCTTGACGTACTTGTCGGTGTGCGGGCTCTCTCGGAACGCGGCGAGGTCGTCGCCCCGTGCCCGCACGCGCACGAGGTGCGGCGTGAGCCGCTCCGTCGCGACGACGTGCAGAACGTGCTGGGGGCGCGGCGGGCGCGCGGGACGGTCGGTCATGAGGGGTCCTCTCTCGCGGGCATCGAGGCCCGGTCCACGGTCGCGGCGTCTCGCGCCGCACCGGCGACGGCGGCGTCGCCGCGGTCGTCGGGACTCAGCGCGACAGCCACCTGGGCGTAGTAGTCGGCGATGTGCGCTCGCACGCTCTCGCGCGCCTGCGCGGCCTCGCCCGCCGCGACGGCGGCGACGATGCGGCGATGTTCGCCGCGCAACCGGGCGGCGGTGGCGGGCCAGTCGCTCAGTCGCGCGGCCCCCGCCTGCGTGTACGATTCGATGGAGCTCCGGAGCCCCGCCATCATCGCCGAGACGACCGCGTTGCCGGACACCTCGGCGAGCGCCTGGTGGAAGCGCGCGTCGAGGGCGAGGAACTCGACGGGGTCGAGGTCGGCGGCATCCATGGCATCCAAGATGCCGGTGACCTCGGTGAGGTCGGCGTCGCCCCGGGCGAGGCGCTCGGCGACGTCGCACTCGAGCACCACGCGGGTGCGCACGACGTCGGCCAGTGGGAAGCCGTTGGCGGCCACCTGCAGGCGCAGGAACGCCCCCAGTCCCCCACGCGGTGTGGTGACGATCATCGCCCCCGCGTTCGGTCCCGAGCCGGTTGCCGTGCGGACGACGCCCAGCACCTCGAGCACGCGGATGGCCTCGCGCACGCTGGAGCGTCCCACCCCGAGCTGGGCGGCGAGTTCGCGCTCGGGCGTCAGCCGATCACCGGCGGTGAGGCGTCCATCGCGCAGGTCGGCCTCGATGCGCTCCAGGACGACCTGCCAGGCGCGCGGTGCGGTGTCCGGCATGGCATCCCCCGTTCGACCGACCGAGGCGGCGTGGCCGGACCACACCACCTTACGTGTGCCCTCGTCAGGAGGCGTCGGCGCTCGCGTAGCCCGCCGGATTGGTCGTCTGCCAGTTCCAGTAGTCGCGGCAGGCGTCGTCGATCGAGAAGCGCGTGCGCCACCCCAGCACGTCGGCGGCCTTCGTCGGGTCGCAGTACGTCGCGGCGACGTCGCCGGGACGACGGTCGAGCATCTTCTTCGGCAGATCGTGGCCGACCGCCTTCTCGAACGACGCGACGAGTTCGAGAACGCTCACGGGGCGACCGGTTCCGAGGTTGAACACCTGGTGACCGGGCTGCGCCTGCTCGAGGGCGGCGACGTGCCCCTCGGCCAGGTCGACGACGTGGATGTAGTCGCGCAGGCCCGTGCCGTCGGGGGTGTCGTAGTCGGAGCCGAAGACGCCGATCTCGTCGAGCGTTCCGATCGCGACGCGCGACACGAACGGCATGAGGTTGTTCGGGATGCCGGCGGGGTCTTCGCCGATCAGGCCCGACGGGTGCGCCCCCACGGGGTTGAAGTAGCGCAGCACCGTAACGTTGAGCTCGGGGTTCACGCGCGCCACGTCGGCGAGCACGACCTCGTTCATGCGCTTGGACTTGCTGTACGCGTTCGACAGGTCGACGCTCGTGGTGGACTCCTCGGTGAACGGCAGGTCGGCCGGGTCGGAGTACACCGTGCCGGTGCTCGAGAACACGAACGAGCGGATGCCGTGGGCGATACCGGCGCGCAGCAGGGCGAAGGTCGTGTCGAGGTTGTTGGAGTAGTACTCCAGGGGCTTCTGCGTGGACTCCCCCACCGCCTTGAACGCCGCCAGGTGGATGATCGCGTCGATCGGGCCGTGCTCGTCGAAGACGGCCGACACGACGGCATCGTCGGCGGCGTCGCCCACCACGAGCGGCGCCGGCTTGCCGGTGATGCGCTCGACGCGCTCAGCGGCGACGGCGTGCGTGCCCGACAGATCGTCGAGGAGGACGACGTCGTGCCCGGCTTCGAGAAGGGCTACGGCCGTGTGGGTTCCGATATAACCGGCACCGCCGGCCAGGAGTACGCGCATGCCCCCAGGCTATCGCCCGGCGCCCGCGGCCCTCGCAGCGGGGCGCCCGTCAGCGACCGTCGAGCCGCCCGCCCGACTCGCGCAGGTAGCACACGGCACACATCGACTCGTAGGTGACCTCGCCCGCGATCTGGCCCTCGTCGATCGCTACCTGATCGCCGTCGAAGACGAACCGCCCGCCGACCAGGCGCGCGTTGAAGATCGCCTTGCGCCCGCACCGGCAGATGGTCTTGAGCTCTTCGAGGCTGTGGGCGATCTCCATGAGCCGCGCAGAACCCGGGAACGCCTCGGTGCGGAAGTCGGTGCGGATGCCGTAGGCGAGCACCGGGATGCCGTCGAGCACCGCGATGCGCAACAGGTCGTCGACCTGCGCGGGGGTGAAGAACTGCGCCTCGTCGACCAGCAGGCACGCCACCGGGGCGTGCCCCGCCGCGCTCTGGAACACGGCGCGGAGGTCGTCGTCGGGAGCGACCAGGAAGTCGACCGGGCGATTCACGCCGAGCCGACTGTCGATCTGGTCGGCACCCTTGGTGTCGATCTCGGGCTTGGCCAGGAGCACGCGCTGGCCGCGCTCCTCGTAGTTGTACGCCGCCTGCAGCAGGGCCGTCGACTTGCCCGAATTCATCGCCCCGTAGCGGAAGTACAGCTTCGCCACGACGACCTCAGGCGTTGATCTTGAGCGCCTGGGCCGTGGCATCCAGCTCTGTGCGGGCGGCCTCGGGACGCGTGTTGAGCGTCTCGCCGTAGCTGGGGATCAGCGTGCGCAGACGCGGCTCCCACTCGGCCATGCGCTCGGGGAAGCACGTCTTGATGAGTCCCAGCATGATCGACACGGCGGTCGAGGCTCCCGGCGAGGCGCCGAGCAGTCCCGCGATCGAGCGGTCTTCGGCGGTGATGACCTCGGTGCCGAACTGCAGCACGCCGCCCTTGTCCTTGTCGCGCTTCATGACCTGGGCGCGCTGACCGGCGTCGAGGAGCTCCCAGTCCTCGTCCTTCGCGGTGGGCATGAACTCGCGGAGGCTGTCGACCTTCTTCGCGTGCGTTTTCACCAGCTCGCTCACGAGGTACTTGATGAGACCGGGGTTGTCGACGGCCACCTTGAGCATCGGCAGCAGGTTGTGCGGACGCACCTGCGTGACGATGTCGAGCATCGAGCCGTTCTTGAGGAACTTGGGGCTGAAGGTCGCGAACGGGCCGAACAGCAGAGCCGATTCTCCGTCGACGACGCGGGTGTCGAGGTGGGGCACCGACATGGGCGGCGCGCCGACCGACGCCTGCGAGTAGACCTTGGCCTGGTGCTGGGCGACGATGCCGGGGTCGGAGGTCTTCAGCCACTGTCCGCCGATCGGGAAGACGCCGTAGCCCTTGATCTCGGGGATGCCCGAACGCTGCAACAGCTTGAGCGCCCAGCCACCGGCCCCCACGAAGACGAACTTCGCATTGATCGATCCGGGCGTACCGCCGATGACGTGGCGGTACGAGACCTGCCACGACCCGTCCTTCTGCTTCTTGAGCTTCTTGACGTCGTGGTTCGTGGCGACGTCGACGCCCTTCTCGCGCAGGTTCGTGAACAGCTGGCGCGTGAGCGAGCCGAAGTCGACGTCGGTTCCGGCGGGGACGCGCGTGGCGGCGAACGGCTCGCCCTTGCGACGCTTCTGCATGAGCAACGGGGCCCACTGGTTGATGACGCGGGAGTCCTCGCTGTACTCGATGCCCGCGAACAGGGGCTGCAGCTTGAGCACCTCGTAGCGCTTGCGCAGGAACGCGACGTCTTTCTCGCCGCGGACGAACGTCATGTGCGGGGTGGCGTTGATGAACGTCGACGGCTCATCGAGCACGCCTTCGGCCACCAGCGAGGCCCACAGCTGGCGGCTCTGCTGGAACTGCTCGTTGATGGCGACGGCCTTGGCCGGGTCCATCGAGCCGTCCTTGCCCTCGGGCATGTAGTTCAGCTCGCAGAGCGCCGCGTGTCCGGTGCCCGCGTTGTTCCAGGCGTTGGAGCTCTCCTGCGCGACGTCGCTCAAGCGCTCCAGCACAGCGATCTTCAGATCGGGCTGGAGGTCTTTCAGCAGCGTGCCGAGAGTGGCGGACATGATGCCGCCACCGATGAGGAGAACATCGACGTTTTCAGTCACCCGACGATTCTAGGTGCGCGCCGAGAGGTGTCTCGACATCGAGAGATCGGTCGGTTCGATGTCGAGACAACCCCGGGTAACGGCATCCGGATGCCGAGGTTCAGACCGTGGCGGAGAGCTTCTGCGCGACGATCTCGGCGATCTGCACCGCGTTCAGCGCCGCGCCCTTGCGCAGGTTGTCGTTGCTGATGAACAGCACGAGCCCCTTGCCCTCGGGGGCGGACTGGTCGGCGCGGATGCGTCCGACGTAGCTGGGGTCGGTGCCGGCGGCCTGCAGCGGCGTGGGGACCTCTTCGAGGCGCACGCCGGGGGCCTCGGCGAGCAGTTCGCGCGCGCGCTCAGGGGTGAGATCGCGGGCGAATTCGACGTTGATGCTGAGCGAGTGACCGGTGAACACGGGAACGCGCACGCACGTGCCGGCGACGCGGAGGTCGGGGAGCTCGAGGATCTTGCGGCTCTCGTTGCGGAGCTTCTTCTCTTCGTCGGTCTCGTTCTGGCCGTCGTCGACGAGGTTGCCGGCGAAGGGGATGACGTCGAAGGCGATGGGCGCGACGTACTTCTCGGGCGCCGGGAAGTCGAGAGCCGAACCGTCGCGGACGAGGCGCTCGACGCCGCCCTGGGCGAGCACGCCCTCGACCTGACCGAGCAGCTCCTGCGCTCCGGCGAGACCGGAGCCGCTGACGGCCTGGTAGGTGCTGACGATGAGACGCTCGAGGCCGGCCTCGGTGTCGAGCACCTTCAGCACGGGCATCGCGGCCATCGTCGTGCAGTTCGGGTTGGCGACGATGCCCTTGACGGCCTGGTCGATGGCGTGGGGGTTGACCTCGCTCACGACGAGGGGCACCTCGGCATCCATGCGCCAGGCGCTGGAGTTGTCGATGACCAGGGCGCCCGCCTCGGCGAAACGCGGGGCGTGCGCGCGGCTGCCGGTGGCACCGGCCGAGAACAGCGCGACCTCGACACCGGCGGGGTCGGCCGTGGCGACGTCTTCGACGATCACGGAGTGTCCGGCGAACTCGATGGAGGAGCCGGCGGAGCGGGCCGTCGCGAACAGACGGAGCTCGCGGATCGGGAACGCACGCTCGGCGAGGATCTCGAGCATGACGGCGCCGACCTGGCCGGTGGCGCCGACGACGGCGAGGGAGATTCCGGAATCGGAGATGCGGGTCATGCGAGGTCCTCGGGTGTTCGGGAGTGGATGCCGCGAACGCGGCGTTCGGGTCAGGCTAGCGCGCGGGCCGGGACAGGTCGGCTGCCGGGGGCCGAACTCCGGAGAAGTCGACCTGGATGCGCCGGTGGATGGCGGTATTGCGCGGATGCGCGCAAGCGGCGCGGCGGAACTCAGGAGTTTCGCACCCGCGACGCCCGGACGGGAGTGTCAGCGACCGGTGCCGGCGTGGATGGTGGCCTCGGCCTCGCCGTCCAAGCCGTAGGCGGTGTGCACGAGGCGCGCGGCCTCGGCGAGGTCGACGCCGCGCACGACCACCGAGATGCGGATCTCGGAGGTCGAGATCATCTCGATGTTCACGCCCGCGAGGCTGAGCGCCTCGAAGAGGGTCGCCGAGACGCCCGAGTGGGTGCGCATGCCGGCGCCCACGACCGAGAGCTTGCCGATCTGGTCGTCGTGCACCAGGCTCTCGAACCCGACCTCGGACTGCTCGCCGGCGAGGGCGCGCAGGGCGGTCGCGGCGTCGGTCTTGGGAAGCGTGAACGAGATGTCGGTGCGAGCGGTCGCGGCGGCCGACACGTTCTGCACGATCATGTCGACGTTGGCGCCGGACTTCGCGACGATCTTGAAGATGTCGGCGGCCTTGCCGGGGACGTCGGGAACACCGATCACGGTGATCTTGGCCTGGCTGAGGTCGGTGGCGACGCCGGCGACGATGGGCTCTTCCATGGTGGCTCCCTCGGGGACGAGCGGGGACTTCTTGGAGGCGTCGAGCACCCAGGTGCCCTCGCCCGCGCTGAACGTGGACCTCGCGTGGATCAGCACGCCGTGACGGCGGGCGTACTCGACGGCGCGGATGTAGAGCACCTTCGCGCCGTTGGCGGCGAGCTCGAGCATCTCTTCGCTGCCCACGCGGTCGAGCTTGCGGGCCAGCGGCACGACGCGCGGGTCGGCGGTGAAGATGCCGTCGACGTCGCTGTAGATCTCGCACACGTCGGCCTTCAGGGCGGCGGCGAGCGCGACGGCGGTCGTGTCGGAGCCACCACGGCCGAGGGTGGTGATGTCGCGGGTGTCGCGGTTGAAGCCCTGGAAACCGGCGACGATGACGATCGCCCCCTCGTCGAGGGCTTCGCGCAAGCGCACGGGGGTGACGTCGACGATGCGGGCGGCGCCGTGCGTGGCATCGGTGATCATGCCCGCCTGGCTGCCGGTGAAGGAGCGCGCTTCGAAGCCCATCGAGTGGATCGCCATCGCCAGCAGCGCCATCGAGATGCGCTCACCACTGGAGAGCAGCATGTCGAGCTCGCGGGGGGCGGGGATCGGCGCGACCTGGTTCGCCAGATCGAGCAGTTCGTCGGTCGTGTCGCCCATGGCGCTGACGGCGACGACGACCTCGTGACCGGCGCGACGCGTGTCGACGATGCGTTTCGCGACCCGCTTGATGCTCTCGGCATCGGCGACGGAGGAACCGCCGTACTTCTGGACGATCAGCGCCATAAGAGGAACTCCCGGATGGGTCGGGCGTCGGGATGCCACGACGGGGCGCTCGGATGCCGCGCCCGAGGACCCATCCTAGGGGCGGCCGCATGCCGCCCCCGTCATGCGTGCACCCAGCCCCGCGCGGATAGGATCGAGCCCTCCCGCCCGGTTCGTGTTCCTGGAGGCCCGCGGTTGTCCCCCACCTCGCGTCGACTGCTGTCGTCGCTTCGCCGTCTCGTGCACACCGACGACGAGGCGAGCCCCGACACGCAGCTGCTGCCCGTCATCGACGAGGCGCTGTCGACGCGCATCCTCGACCTCGCGATCCGCATCGGCGAGACCATGCTCGTCGTCGGGGCGCCCGCCAGCGAGGTGACGCTGACCATCGTGCGGGTCTGCGGCGCGTACGGACTCGACCCGGTGCACGTCGACGTCACCTACAACTCGATCACGATCGCGCACAGTCGGCCGGGGGCGAGCCGCCCGACGACGCTGCTGCGCGTGGTGCGCGGATCGGTGCCCGACCACGCCAAGCTCCAGCGCCTGCAGGCGCTCATCACCGAGATCACGGGCGGGCTCGCGCTCGACGACGCCATCAGCCGGTGCCGCGCCATCCGGCGTCTGCCGTTCCGGTACCGTCCCGCGATCGTCATCGCCTCGCAGGCGTCGCTCGCGGCCGGCGTCGCCATCATGTTCGGGGCGAACTGGCTCGCCCTCGTGCTGTCGTTCATCGCGGCCGCGCTGGCGGCCACGACCCAGCATCTGATGGCCCGCGCCCGCGTTCCCTACTTCTTCGCGCAGATCGCCGGTGGTTTCGTGCTCACCGTCGTCGCGGCGCTCTCACCGCTGCTGCGGTACACCGGGCTCGACGCCGCCGCGGCGATCCGCCCGTCGGTGATCGTGGCATCCGGGATCGTGCTCATGCTCGCGGGACTCACCGTGGTCGGCGCGGCCCAGGATGCCATCGACGGATTCGCGTTGACCGCGACCGGGCGCATCCTCGAACTCACCACGCAAACGCTCGGCGTGGTACTCGGCATCCTCGCGGGCCTCGAGACCGTGCGGGTGATCGGGCTCGGGATGTCGCCTCCGTCGAACGCCCTGCCGCTGGGCCCCGTCACCGTGCAGTTCATCGGCGCCGCGGTCATCGCCATCGCCGTGGCCGTCTTCAACGGCGCCGGCGCGCGCATCATCGTCGTCAGCGCAGCTCTCAGCCTGGTGGCCTGGGCCGGGTACGTGGGCGCCTCGACCCTCGGGTTCGAAGTGGCGGCGGCCAGCGGCCTGGGCGCTTTCATCGGCAGCTTCATCGGCATCGTGGTCGCCTACCGCCTGCACGTGCCCTCGGTGGCGATCACGACGGCGGCGATCCTGCCTCTCGTCCCCGGTGCCGCGGTCTTCCGCGGCCTGCTCGGCATCGTCGAGTCGGGCGACGACCCGGCCGTGCTCATGACGGGCGTCACCACCCTGGCCGGGGCGGCCACGATCGGTATCGCCCTGGCCGTGGGCGCGTCATTGGGCATCTACCTGGGGCAGCCGTTGCGGGCGACGTTGTCGAGCGTCGTGCGGGCGCGTTCGCGGACGCGGCGGTAGGCGCCGCCGCGTCGCGCGGGTCGGGCGGCAGCAGTCAGAGCGTGCGGCGGCCCTCGGTCAGAGCGTGCGGCGCCCCTCGAAGGCGCGGCCGAGGGTGACCTCGTCGGCGTACTCGAGGTCGCCGCCGACGGGCAGGCCGGAGGCGAGACGCGTGACGCGGATTTCGAGGGTGTGCAGAAGCCGACTGAGGTACGTGGCGGTGGCCTCGCCCTCGAGGTTGGGGTTGGTGGCGAGGATGACCTCTTGCACCGTTCCGTCGGCGAGACGCTGCATGAGCTGCGTGACGCGCAGGTCGTCGGGACCGATGCCGGCGATCGGGCTGATCGCGCCCCCGAGCACGTGGTACAGCCCGCGGAACTCGCGGGTGCGCTCGATCGCGGCGACGTCCTTGGCGTCTTCGACGACGCAGATCAGCGCCGGGTTGCGCCGGGGGTCGCGACAGATCGAGCAGCGGTCCTGTTCGGAGACGTTGCCGCAGATCTCGCAGAACTTGACCTTGTCACGGATTTCACCGAGCAGCGTCGACAGTCGCGACACGTCGAACGAGGGCGACTGCAGGATGTGGAACGCGATGCGCTGCGCCGACTTGGGCCCGATGCCGGGCAGGCGTCCGAACTCGTCGATCAGGTCTTGAACGATTCCGTCGTACATCAGTTGAACCTCGTCGGGGGCTCGTAGGGCTCGTCGCGCACGTAGGTGGCGCTGAGCATCTGGCGGACGACCGCCTCGCCGTAGCGCTGAACGCCACCACCGAGCGGTGCCATGCGCGGCACGACGACGGGCGGCAGCGGCGCCTCGACCTCGTCGGCGGGCGGGATGACGTCGTCGTCGTCGACCTCGTCGGGGGCCGGAACGGAGGCCACGACATCGCGCGGGGGAAGGACGGCACCCTCGCGAACGACGACCGCCTCAGCCGAGCCCGCCGCGTCGGCCGGTTCGTCGTCGACGGCGAGAGCCGTGGTCGGGGCGATCGGCGCACGCCGCGCCTCGGGGGCGGCACCACCCGACGTGGGGATGGGAGCGACGGCCCACTCGGTGACCGATGACGCGTACGGCGCCGACGACCGCGCGCCCGACGGGCTCGCCGACGGGGGCGGGGGGCCGGCGGGGCCACGGGAGGGTCCACCGGGGCGGCCCGGACCCGCACCACCGGAACCGGGTGGGTCGCCCTCGAGACGGGCGAGGTACTTCACCCGCACGCCCAGCACGGCCTGGATGGCCTGGCGGAGGTCTTCGCTCGGGCCTCCCTCGGGGGTCCGCGTCTTGAAGGCACCCAGGTCACTCGCCGTGCGGAACGACAGGGTGAGCACGTCGTCGTCGAAGGCGGCGACGGTCGACGTCGAGACCACCAGCCACGACGAGCGGCTCGCCACCTCGAGCTGGCCGAGCACTTCGGGCCACGCGTCACGCACGTGGCCCAGCTCGATCGGCCCGACGGGCGTGGCCGGCAGGGTGGGGGCCGACGGTTCGAGCGGCGATGCCTCGGGGGCCGCCGAGGCGTCCGGGGCGTCCGCCGTGAGGGCATCCGTTGCAGGTTCCGTCTGCGCGGGAGGTTCCGCCGTAGGGGCTTCGGTCGCGGGAGCATCCGTCGCGGGAGCATCCGTCGCGGGAGCATCCGTCGCGGGGGCTTCCGTCGCGGGGGCTTCCGTCGCGGGGGCTTCCGTCGCGGGAGCATCCGCCGCAGGAGCATCCGCCGCGAGAGCATCCACCGCGGGAGCATCCGCCGCGTCGGCCGAACCGGTGTCGGTGGGGGCGGCCGGGAACGCGTCGACGTCGGACGCGTCATCGGCGGCAGTCGGCGCCGTGTCGAACGGGTGCGCCTCTTCGGCCGGCGCGGGGCGCGACCCGGCGGACGAAGGTGACATGGTGTCGGACGCCGCCGCGGGCGGCGAGCTGGCGGCCGCCGTCGGACGGGACGTCACCGGCTCCTCGGTTTCGGCCGCGGGGGCCGTGCTCGAAGCCGAAGCCGTCGGGCGACCTGCTCCCGAACGAGCACCGGACCGGAACGACCCGGTGTCGACCGGCGCACCGTCGTCGTCGCCGTAGGGCGGAGGAGCATCGTCGTCGGTGAACGGCGGCGGCGCGTCATCGTCGGACGTGTTCGACGCGGGCGCCGGGGTCGGGGTGGAACGCGGCGGCTGTGCGGCTCCCGGCGACGCGACGGCGGGTGCCGCGGATCCGGGCGCGGCGACCGTCGGCGATGCGACTCCCGACGACTCGACGATGGGTGAGGCGATGCCCGGCGACGCGATGCCCGGCGACGCGACGTTCGGCGTCGCGATGCCGGGTGACGCGATGCCCGGCGCGGTGACGCGCGTGGGAGCTGCGACGGCGCCCGACGAGGCGGTGCCGGGGTTCGCGACCCCCGGCGCGGATGCGCCCGGAGAAGCGACGCGGGGCGACGCCGCACCCGGCGACGCAACGCGCGGAGCGGCAGGCGATTGAGCGGCAGGCGACTGGGAAGCAGCCGGCGCGGCGATCTCGCCCGCCGGCGAGGCGGGACGCCCCGTCGCCGGTGCGGAGGTGCGCGAGGCTTCGACGTCGTGCGCGGTGGCGGGAGACGTCCCCTGCGACACCCCGGCGTGGGTGAGCACGCGCGCCACCAACAGCTCGAGCTGCAGACGCGGTGACGTGGCCCCCGTCATCTCGTCGAGGGCGGCGACGACGAGGTCGGCCGTGCGCGACAGACGCGCGGTACCGAAAGCGGTGGCCTGACGCGACATGCGCTCGAGCTCGTCGTCGGGGACGCCGCGCAGGACGGCCGCGGCTCCGGCCCCGGTGGCGGCGACGATGATCAGATCGCGAAGGCGCTCGAGCAAATCGTCGACGAAGCGCCGGGGGTCTTGGCCGGTCTGCACGACGCGGTCGATGGAGGCGAAGGCGCCGGCGCCGTCGTTCGCGGCGAACGCGTCGACGACCTCGTCGAGCAGCTCTGAGTGGGTGTACCCCAGCAGGGCGACGGCGCGTTCGTACCGCACGAGCACCTGTCCGGCCTGCGCGGTCTCGGACCCCGTCGAGGGGTCGGACCCCGCGATGAGCTGATCGAGCAGCGAGAGCGTGTCACGCGGGGATCCCCCGCCGGCTCGGACGACGAGAGGCAGGACTCCGGCCTCGACGGCGACGCCCTCGGTCTCACAGAGTTCTTGGACGTACTCGAGCATGGCCGCCGGCGGAACGAGCCGGAACGGGTAGTGGTGCGTGCGCGAGCGGATGGTCCCGAGGACCTTCTCGGGCTCGGTGGTGGCGAAGATGAACTTCACGTGCGCGGGGGGTTCTTCGACGAGCTTGAGCAGAGCGTTGAAGCCCTGCTGCGTGACCATGTGGGCCTCGTCGAGGATGAAGATCTTGAAGCGATCGCGGGCCGGCGCGAAGATGGCGCGTTCGCGCAGGTCGCGCGCGTCGTCGACACCGTTGTGGCTGGCCGCGTCGATCTCGACGACGTCGAGCGACCCTCCCCCGCCGCGACCGAGCTCGACGCAGCTGTCGCAGACGCCGCACGGGGTGTCGGTGGGACCGGCCGCGCAGTTGAGGCAGCGGGCGAGAATGCGGGCCGAGGTGGTCTTTCCGCACCCGCGCGGACCCGAGAACAGGTAGGCGTGGCCGACCCGGTCGCTGCGCAGGGCGGTCATGAGCGGGTCGGTCACCTGGGACTGCCCGATCATCTCGCCGAACGCCTGCGGGCGGTATCGGCGGTACAGGGCTGTCGTCACCCGAACAGCCTACGGCGTACCTCCGACATCGCCTCCGCGGCCTCGTCCGTCCGGGTCCGAAACCTCGACTGCGCGTCGCGAGCGCAGGCACAGCGACCGCGCGGGGCGCGAAGGCGCAGCGACGCGGGGCGAGGGGAGGACGAGGGACGAACGGAGGATGCCACGGGCGCCCAGGTCCTCCCCCGGTCCCCGACCCTCCGCCCCGCACGGGCGCGGGCATGTTCCCGCTCATCCGCGGCCACCCGCACCTCGCGGCCCGACCAGCCGCCACTTACGGCTGGAGACCCGGCACGCCGGAAACGCCGCACGCGGCGACCCCCGCATAGGGAGCCGCCGCGTGCGCGCGGGTCAGAAACCGCCGTCGAGGCCGACCGCGATGGGAGAGTCCTCGTCGTTCAGGACCGGGATCGTCGCCGTGACGATCGGCACCGAGGCCGACAGCAGAGTGCCGTCCTCGCGCACCGAGCCCTCGAGCTGACGGATCGAGGGGCGCCCCGGGCGCACCGGGCCCTGTCCGTGCAGGGTCACCCGCACGGTGGCACCGGGCGCGACGGTGTAGTCGACGCCGCGCACGGCGAAAGTGACGGAGTCGCCTTCTTCCCCGGCGCGCAGCGTGAGCGCATCGGCGGTGAGGGTGACGTTGAGCCGAGTGCCGTGCCAGTGCAGCACGTACGACAGTTCGGGCCAGTCGGCGGGTAGGCGCGGGTCGAACGTCAGCAGTCCGAAGTGGTCGCGCATGCCGCCGAAGCCGCTGACGAGCGCCGTCCACACACCACCGGCCGACGCGACGTGCACGCCGTCGGCGGCGTTGTGGTGCAGGTCGCCGAGGTCGACGAACGCGGCCTGACGGAAGTACTCCAGCGCCAGGTCCTGGTACCCCACCTCGGCGGCGAGGATCGACTGCACGACCGCCGACAGCGTGGAGTCGCCGGTGGTCAATGGGTCGTAGTACTCGAAGTCGGCGAGCTTCTCGGCATCCGTGAAGTGATTGCCCTGCAGGAACAGCGCCAGCACCACATCGGCCTGCTTGAGCACCTGGTAGCGGTAGATGACCAGCGGGTGGAAGTGCAGCAGCAGGGGACGCTGGTCAGGCGGGGTGTTCTCGAGGTCCCAGATCTCGCGCTCGAGGAACACGGCGTCTTGCGGATGGATGCCGAGGGCCGGGCTGAAGGGGATGTGCATCGCCTCGGCGGCGCGCTCCCACCGCTCGGGCTCGGAGGGGTCGAGGTTCATGCGGTCGGCCATGTGGGCGTACGCGTCGGGGTTGTTGTCGGCGAGGTCGCGCACCGTCCGCGCGGCGAAGCGCAGGTTGAAGCGGGCCATGACGTTGGTGAAGAGGTTGTCGTTGACGACGGTGGTGTACTCGTCGGGACCCGTCACACCGTGGATGTGGAACGAGTCGTGCTCGCCGTCTTCGGCGGCGTCGCTGGACCGCCAGAAGCCCAGCGTCGACCACAGCCGCGCCGTGTCGACGGCGATGTCCACGCCCTCGCGGGCGAGGAACTCCTCGTCACCCGTCGCGCGCACGTACTTCGCCAGCGCGAAGGCGACGTCGGCGTTGATGTGGTACTGCGCGGTGCCGGCGGCATAGTACGCCGAGGCCTCCTCGCCGTTGATCGTGCGCCACGGGAACAGCGCCCCGGCCTCGTTCAGCTGGTGCGCGCGCTTGCGCGCAGCCGGAAGCATCAGATACCTCATGCGCAGGGCGTTGCGGGCCCACTGCGGCGACGTGTACGCCAGGAACGGCAGCACGTAGACCTCGGTGTCCCAGAAGTAGTGGCCGCTGTAGCCCGACCCGGTCACGCCCTTGGCGGGGACTCCCTGGCCGTCGGCGCGCGCCGCCGCCTGGGCGAGCTGGAACAGGCACCAGCGGGTGGCCTGCTGCAGGTCGCCGTGACCGCCGATGCGCACGTCGGAGCGCTCCCAGAAGTCGGCGTACCAGGCGATCTGCTTCTCGATGAGCTTGTCGATGCCGGTCTCGACCGCGCGGTCGAGGGTGCGGCGGCACCGGTCGAGCAGCTCCCCCGTGGGCACGCCGCGTGAGGAGTGGTAGCTCACCAGCTTGGTGATCGTGGTGGGCACCCCCGCGCGCGCGTGCACCCGGAAGACGTTCTTGGCGATGTCGGGCTCGATGAGCTGACGCGCGGTGTAGTCGTTCTCGGTGTCGACCAGGTGGTCGGCGATGACGGCCAGCGTCATGTTGGACTCGGTGACCTCGTAGCTGAGCGCGGAACGGTTGCCGTCCTGCCAGTACTCGCGCGGCTGCAGCACACGGTCGCTGAGCTTCTCGGTCTTGCGCGGGTCGAAACCGGACTGCTTGGATGCCATCGGCGAGCCGCCGTAGATGCCCTCGCCGTCCTGACGGTTCAGCAGCTGGCTGCTGACGGTGACGGGTGCGTCGGCGTCGAGCACGGTCACCGTGAGACGCAGCACCGCGAGGTGCTTCTCGTCGAACGACACGAAGCGGTCGTCTTCGATGCGCACGTGCTTGCCCGAGGGGGTGACCCAGAGCAGGGTGCGACGCAGGATCCCCTGGCGCATGTCGAGTACGCGCTCGTACTCGCGCACGTCGGCGACGTCGAGCGAGAGCGGTTCGTCGTCGACGTAGACGCGCATGACCTTGGCATCCGGCGCGTTGATGATCGTCTGACCGACCTCGGCGAAGCCGTAGGCCTGTTCTGCGTGACGGATCGGGAACGTCTCGTGGAACCCGTTGATGAAGGTCCCCTGCTCGAGAGCGAAGCGGCCCTCGATGGAGTTGCCGCGCAGGCCCAGGTAGCCGTTGCCGAGGGCGAAGAGGGTCTCGGTGACGCCGACGTCGTCGAGCGAGAACTCGGTCTCGACGAGGCGCCATTCGTCGATGGGGAAGCGATCGCGATCGATCATCGGGGCGTGCCTTCCGGTGGCGGGTTCGGGTCTCCGCGAAAAGGCGGCATGCCGTTCGCGCGGGTGGAGCTCGGGTTCGTCGTGGGGACGACGGTGGGGGCGTCGCGGGTGGCGACGGCTCAGTCTACGAACGCGGCGAGGTCGTCGACGACCACCGTGGCGCCGGCTGCAGCGAGGTCTTCGGCTCCGACGCCGCGATCGACGCCCACGACGACGGTGTATCCGGCCGCGACGGCGGAGCGCACACCGCTGAGCGCGTCTTCGACGGCGACCGACCGGGCCGGGTCGACGCCGAGCATGCGCGCCGCCTCGGCGAACACGTCGGGGGCGGGCTTGGACGCCAGGTGGTCGCGCTCGGCGACCATGCCGTCCATGACGACGGGGAACCTCTCGCGCAGGCCCGCGGCCTCAAGCACCTCGACTGCGTTCTTCGAGCTCGACACGACGGCGATGGGGATGCCCGCGGTCTCGAGCACGTCCAGCAGCGCCACCGAGCCGGGGTAGGGAGCGATGCCCTCGGCGCGCAGGATGCGCGAGAACACGGCGTTCTTGCGGTTGCCGACGCCGCACACGGTGTCTTCGGACGGGTCGTCCGACGGATCGCCCCACGGCACCTCGACGTCACGGCTGCGCAGCAGACTGGCGACGCCGTCGTAGCGCTTCTTGCCGTCTACGTACTCGAAGTAGTCGCGATCGGTGTACGCCGGCTCGATCTTCCACACGGCGAACAGCTCGTCGAACATCTCTTTCCACGCGCGCATGTGCACCTCGGCCGTGGGCGTGAGCACTCCGTCGAGGTCGAACAGCACCGCGTCGTAGGCGGTGAGGTCGGGCAACGTGGAGGTGTCGGTCATGGCGGGCTCCGAATCGGCGAAGAGGGCGAACGGCCGCCCCTGGCGCCGCGGTGATCAGCGTAGCGGCGAGGGGTGACTCAGGAGGTGACCGACAGGGTCTGGCGGGCGATCTCGAGCTCTTCGTCGGTGGGAACCACGAGCACCTCGACGCGCGAGGCGTCGGAGGAGATTCGACGGATGCCGCGCTCGCGCCGCGCGTTGCGCTCGGGGTCGATCTCGACGCCGGCGAAGCCCAGGGTGGCCATCGCCTCTTCGCGCACGCGGAAGGAGTTCTCGCCCACCCCGGCGGTGAACGAGATGACGTCGACGCCGTCGAGCTGCGCCAGGTAGGCACCGGCGTACGCGCGGAGCCGGTGGATGTAGACGTCGAAGGCCAGCTGGGCGGCCGGGTCACCGGCATCCCGTCGCTCGCCGATGTCGCGCATGTCGCTGACGCCGGCGAGCCCCTTGAGCCCCGACTGCTTGTTGAGCAGGGTGTCGAGGTCGGCGATCGACATGTCGGCTCGGCGCGCGAGCTGGAACAGCACCGCGGGATCGAGGTCGCCCGACCGCGTGCCCATCACGAGCCCCTCGAGGGGGGTCAGGCCCATCGAGGTGTCGACCGAGCGACCGCCTTCGATCGCGGCGGCCGACGCACCGTTGCCGAGGTGGAAGACGATCTGCTTGAGCTCGCCGAGCGGGCGACCGAGGAAGGCCGCCGCCGACTCGCTGACGAACTTGTGGCTCGTGCCGTGGAACCCGTAACGGCGGATGCGGTGGGCCTCGGCGACCTCGCGGTCGATGGCGTAGGTGTACGCCTCGGGCGCCAGCGACTGGTGGAACGCGGTGTCGAAGACGGCGACGTGCGGCACGCCGGGGAAGGCCTTCTTGGCCGCCACGATGCCCGCGAGGTTGGCGGGGTTGTGCAGCGGGGCGAGCACCGAGAGCTCGTCGATGTTGATCTCGACGAGGGGCGTGATCACCGTCGGCTCGAAGAAGCGCGCGCCTCCGTGCACCACCCGGTGGCCGACGGCGACGGGCGGGCGCTGCGTGAGCGAGGGTCCGTGCGCGGCGAACGCCTCGAGCATGACGGCGAAGCCCGCCGTGTGGTCGGGGATCTCGCGCTCGATGGTGAAGGTGGCGTCGGTCACCGCGGGTGCGGGGCCGTCGCCGGCGGCCAGGGCCGCCGCCTTCACGGTGTGCTGGGCGACTCCGCCGGTCCCCGGGCCCGTCGAAGGCTCGCCGATGCGCTCCACCAGTCCCGAGGCGAGCACCTGCTCGTGCTCCATGTCGAGCAACTGGTACTTGAACGACGACGAACCGCTGTTGACGACCAGCACGACACTCACGCGGGGCTCCCCTGGGCCTGGATCGCGGTGATCGCGATCGTGTTGACGATGTCGTCGACGAGGGCGCCGCGCGACAGGTCGTTGATGGGCTTGTTGAGCCCCTGCAGCACGGGGCCGATCGCGACGGCTCCGGCCGAGCGCTGCACGGCCTTGTAGGTGTTGTTGCCGGTGTTCAGATCGGGGAAGACGAACACGGTCGCGCGGCCCGCGACCTCGGATCCGGGCATCTTGGCCTGGGCGACCGCGGCGTCGGCGGCGGCGTCGTACTGGATCGGGCCCTCGACGAGAAGCTCGGGGGCTCGCTCGCGCACGAGGGCCGTGGCGGTGCGCACCTTCTCGACGTCGGCGCCGGTGCCCGACTCGCCGGTCGAGTACGACAGCATCGCCACGCGCGGCTCGATGCCGAACTGCTCGGCGGTCGCGGCCGACGACACGGCGATGTCGGCGAGCTGCTCGCTGGTGGGATCGGGGATGACGGCGCAGTCGCCGTACACGAGCACGCGGTCGGCGAGCGCCATGAGGAACACGCTCGAGACGACCGAGACGCCGGGTGCGGTCTTGATGATCTCGAACGCGGGGCGGATCGTGTGCGCGGTCGTGTGCGCGGCACCCGAGACCATGCCGTCGGCCAGTCCCAGGTGCACCATCAGCGTGCCGAAGTACGACACGTCGGTGACGGTGTCGGCGGCCTGCGCGTGGGTGACGCCCTTGTGCGCGCGGAGCCGCGCGTACTCGGTGGCGAACTTCTCGACGTGCACCGCGTCGAAGGGGCTGAGCACCTCGGCGTCGCGGATGTCGATGCCGAGCTCGATCGCCCGCCCGCGCACCTCGATGGGCTCGCCGAGGATGGTGAGATCGGCGATCCCGCGCGCGAGCACGGTGGCGGCGGCGCGGAGCACGCGATCGTCGGTGCCCTCGGGCAGCACGATGCGGCGGCGGTCGGTGCGCGCGCGATCGACCAGGCCGTACTCGAACATGAGCGGGGTGACGACGCTCGGGCGCGCGACGCCGAGCTCGCTCGTGAGCAGCTCGGTGTCGACGTGACGCTCGAACAGCGCCAGCGCCGTGTCGTACCGGTGCTGCGAGTCGGCGGCCAGGCGCCCGCGGGTGTTCATGATGCGCACGGCCGTGTCGTACGTACCGAGGTCGGTGGCGATGATCGGCAGCGGCGAGCCGAGGCCGTCGATGAGACGAACGATCGCGTCGGGCAGCTCGAACCCGCCGTTGAGCACGATGCCGGCGAGGGAGGGGAAGGTGCCCGACGCGTTGGCGAGCAGGGCGGCGAGCAGCACCTCGGAGCGGTCGGCGGGGATCACCACGACCGCGGACTCTTTCAGCCGGGGCAGCACGTTGACCATCGACATGCCAGCGACGACCACGCCCAGCACCTCGCGGGTGAGCAGGGCCGGATCGCCCTTGATCAGCTCGCCCTCGACCGAGCGCAGCACGCCCCGCACCGACGGGGCGATGAGGAATCGGTCTTCGGGCAGGGCCCAGACCGGCACGCGGCGCCGCTCGGCGGTGTCTGCCACGTGCGCCGCATCGACGACCTGGCGGACGGATGCCACGACCTCGTCGAGCCGGTCGGCGTCGGCGCGGTTCGCGATGACGGCGAACAGGGCGGCGCGCTCGTGCTGCAGTTCGGAGATCGCCAGCGAGGCGATCTGCCCGACCTCTTGAGGGGTGCGCGCGACCGACAGGCCCAGGGTCTCGCTGTGGCCCTGCTGCGCACGACCGCCCAGCACCAGCAGCACCGGTGCGCCGAGGTTGGCGGCGATACGCGCGTTGTAGGCGAGCTCGGCGGGGCTGCCGACGTCGGTGTAGTCGCTGCCGATGATGACGACGGCGTCGCACTGGGCCTCGACGGCCTTGTAGCGCTCGACGATGCGGGCGAGCGCGGCGTCGGCGTCGTCGCGCACGTCGTCGTAGGTGACGCCGACGCAGTCGTCGTACGCCAGGTCGACGCTGTCGTGGTCGAGAAGCATCTCGAGCACGTAGTCGCGCTCGGCGGTGGATCGCGCGATGGGCCGGAACACCCCCGCGCGCGGGGTGACGCGGCTGAGTGCGTCGAGCACTCCGAGCGCGACGGAGGATTTGCCCGAGTGCCCCTCGGCGGACGTGATGTAGATGCTCTGCGTCACGCAGCCAGCCTATTGCGGCCCGGGGACATCGCACCGGGGTTGCTTCGGCGTCGAGTGATCGGGATGCGCCCGCTCAGGTCTCGCGGCGCGCCCCCGTGCCGATCAGCCGCGCGCCCGCCCGGGTCAGCTCGTCGGCGAGGACCGCGTCGCCATCGAGATCGGCGACCACGCCCGCCACCGCGTCGAGGGGGAGGATGCCGAATCGCGAGGCCGCGCCGAGCTTCTCTTCGCTCGCGAGCACGAACGTCTCGGCGGCCCGCTCGGCGAGCACGCGTTTCATCGCCGCCTCATCGGCGTCGCCGGTGGTCAATCCCGCCGAGGGGTGGACGCCCGTGACGCCGAGGAAGAACACGTCGGCGCTGATTCCCCGGGCGGCCTCGGCGGCCGCGGCCCCGCACGCCACGGCGGAATGCTTGAAGAGGCGCCCGCCGAGCATGACGACCTCGGCGTCGTGGTGCAGCAGCGCCGCCGCGATCGTGGGCGAGTGCGTGATGAGCGTGCCCGCGAACGTGCGGGGCAGCGCGTCGACGAGCGCGAGCGTCGTCGTGCCGCCGTCGAGCAGCACGGTGGCGCCGGGTTCGATCAGGGCCACCGCGGCCTCGGCCACGCGCGTCTTGCTGTCTCGGGCGACACGGGCGCGGGTGTCGTAGTCGGCGACTGCCGGCGAAGCCGGAAGGGCACCGCCGTAGACGCGCACGGCGAGGCCCGCGGCATCCAGTTCGCGGAGGTCGCGACGGATGCTGTCCTCGGAGAGGCCGAGGTCGAGCGCGACGTCTTTCACGACGAGGCGACCGTCCCGGCGCAGGCGGTCGAGCAGGGCGTCTCTGCGAGCGGCGGGGAGTAACACGCTTCGCATTCTTTCACGTTTCTACATTATTGTTCCGAATCATGGCTGATCTCTCCCCCGCGCGCCCCGGCACCACCGTCCCCGACCACCGCGGCCGCACGGGCCTGCACCTCACCGGACGCGACCTCGACCGGAACCCCCGCGTGCAGGTCACCGACGTGGAGCTCCTCGCCGCCGGGTGGCACGTGCTGCGCGCGACGACCTTCCGCTACCGCGACGACCGCGGCGAGTGGTCCACCCAGACGCGCGAGACCTACGACCGCGGCAACGGGGCGACGATCCTGTTGTTCGACCCGTCACGGCGCACGGTTCTGCTCACCCGGCAGTTCCGCTACCCCGTGTACGTCAACGGCCACCCCGACGGGATGCTGATCGAGACCGCGGCGGGGCTCCTCGACGACGACGACCCCGTCACCGCGATCCGCCGCGAGGCCGAGGAAGAGACCGGGGTGCGGGTCGCCGAGGTGCAGCACGTGTTCGACGTCTACATGAGCCCCGGCTCCGTCACCGAGCGCCTGCACTTCTTCGCCGCCCCCTACGACGGCGCGAGCGGAGTCGGCGCACACGGTGGTCTGATCGAGGAGGGCGAAGAGATCGCGATCCTCGAGTACGACATCGATCACGCCCTGTCGATGATCCGCGACGGTGCGATCCAGGATGCCAAGACCATCCTGCTGCTGCAGTGGGCGGTGCTCGACGGACCCTTCGCGCGGGCCTGAGACGAGGCGCCGCTCGAGCGTCGGGGCAAAAGAAAAGACCCTCCGCGCACCCGGTAGAGCCTGGTTACCCTTGCTACGTTTCCGTCCTGGGGGAGTTGGCCGGGATACCGCCACGCGGAGAGCCGTGTACAGCTTACCCGACGGGAACGGGCGCTCGTGGTCACCCCCACCACCCCCGGCAGGGCACCCGCGAACGAACGATGCGGCCGGGGGCATCTCGCACCCCGGCCGCACCGCGTCTCTCTCGCGCCCGACGGCGCCCGTCTTCAGCGCTTCAGCCGCAGCGTCACCAGCTGGAAGGGGCGCAGGTCGAGCTCGACCGCGCCGCCCGCGACGTTCGACACCGCGACGGCGTCGATCTCGCGTTCGAGCAGATCGGTCTCGCTCACTCCGTCGACCTCGAAGCCCGCCTCAAGCCGCGCGTGCGAGCGCTGCCCGAGGGCCTCGTAGAGACGCACGACCACGTCACCCGAGCCGTCCTGTGCGAGCTTGACGGCTTCGACCACGACGCCGGGGGTGTCGATCGCCACCAGGGGCGCCACGTGCTCTTCCGCGGCATCCGTCACCACTCGCGCGGGCAGGTTCGTGCGGTAGCCCTCGGCCACCGCGTCGACCACGTCGGCGCCGATGACGATACCCACCTCGAGGTGATGCGCGCCCTGGTCCTGACCCGGGTCGGGGAAGACCGCCGAGCGGATGATCGACAGGCGCACCAGCGAGTACGTGCCGCCCGCCGCCCGCTCGTGCCGCGTGATGTCGTGGCCGTACGTGGAGTCGTTCGTCACCGCGACGCCGAAGCCGGGCTCGGCGACACGCACCCAGCGGTGCGCGGCGGTCTCGAAACGCGCGGCATCCCACGACGTGTTCGTGTGGGTCGGGCGCACGATGTGCCCGAACTGGATCTCGGATGCCGCGCGGTCGGTGTGCACGTCGACGGGGACGCCGAGCTTGAGCAGCTTCTGCTGCTCGTGCCAGTCGACGTCGAGCGACAGACGCACGGTGCGCGCCCCCTCGCCGAGCGCGATGCGCGTGACGAGAGTCGATTCGCCGAAGGATCGCTCGACGACGAGGGCGTCGCCCTCGATGCGTACGCTGTCGGCCGCGTCGAGGGGCGTGACGTGTCGGCGGTACGTCTCGTCGATGTCCCACGCGTCCCACTGGGTGGGCGTGTCACGGAACACCTCGAACAGTCCCGCCACCTGCCCCGCCGGGACGACCTCACGGCCGGATGCCAGATCCACGAGCGAGACGATCAGGCCCCGGCCGTCGATCTCGGCGCGCACGATGCCGTTGTCGAGCACGAACGCCTCGCCCGCGGCGCGCGGGGCGACGTCGCCCGCGGGCGTGACGGGGGCGATCGCGAGCGCGGGGGCGCCGGCGCGACGGTGCGGGGCGGCGTTGGCCACGACCGCGCGGTCGCCGGTGCCCACGAGGGCGCGGAGGCTGTCGGCGATGACCTGTTCGAGCTCGGCGGCGATCGCGTCGTAGTTGCGCTCGGCGTCGCGGTGCACCCAGGCGATCGAGGTGCCGGGCAGGATGTCGTGGAACTGCTGCAGCAGCACCAGACGCCACAGCCGCTGGAACGTCTCGGCCGGGTAGGCGGCTCCCGTGCGCACGGTCGCGGTCGCCGCCCACAGCTCCGCCTCGCGCAGCAGGTGCTCGCTGCGACGGTTGCCCTGCTTGGTGCGGAGCTGGCTGGTGTAGGTGCCGCGGTGGAACTCGAGGTACAGCTCCCCCGCCCAGACGGCCGGGTCGGCGTACTCGGCCTCGGCCGTCTCGAAGAACTCCCGCGGGGTGGAGTGCTTCACGATCGGCGCACCCTCGAGCGAGTGCGTGCGGGCGATCGTCGCGGTCATCTCGCGGGTGGGTCCGCCGCCGCCGTCGCCGAAGCCGTAAGGAAGCAGCGAGGTGCGGGCGCGGCCCTTGTCGGCGAAGTTGCGCTCGGCGTGCGCGAGGTCGGCGGCGGTCACCTCGGAGTTGTACTTGTCGACCGGCGGGAAGTGGGTGAAGATGCGCGAGCCGTCGATGCCCTCCCAGCGGAAGGTGTGGTGCGGGATGCGGTTGGTCTCGTTCCACGAGATCTTCTGCGTGAGGAACCAGCGGGCCCCCGCGGCCTTCATGATCTGCGGCAGCGCGCCGCTGTAACCGAACGAGTCGGGGAGCCACACCTCTTCGGTGTCGATGCCGAACTCGTCGAGGAAGAACGTCTTGCCCTCGACGAACTGACGGGCCATGGCCTCGCCACCCACCATGTTGGTGTCGGACTCGACCCACATGCCGCCCACGGGCACGAAGCGCCCCTCGGCGACGCGGGCCTTCAGCCGCTCCCAGAGGGCCGGGTAGTGCTCCTTCATCCAGGCGAACTGCTGAGCCGACGAGCTCGCGAACACGAACTCGGGGTCCTCGTCCATGAGCGAGAGCACGTTGCTGAACGTGCGCGAGACCTTGCGGGCGGTCTCGCGCACCGGCCAGAGCCAGGCCGAGTCGATGTGGGCGTGGCCGACGGCGTGCAGCACGTGCGCACTGGATGCCGCGGGCGCGGCCATCAGCGGAGCGAGCACCTCGCGGGCGGCCGGGGCCGTGCCCGCGACGTCGTCGGGATCGACCGCGTCGATCGCGGCATCCATGCCCTGCAGCAGGGTCGCGCGGCGCGCGGAAGTCGCGTCGAGCTCGGCGAGCAGGCCCTGCAGCAGACGGAAGTCCTGCAGCAGCTCCCACACGGCGAGGTCGCGCAGACCGATCGACATGTCGCGGAGCGTATAGAGAGGAGCGTCGCCCGCGGTGGCGAGGTCGCCCAGGTGCGTGGGCTCGAAGGTGAAGAGGCTCCCCACGTCGGGGTTCGACGCGGCCTCGACGAGCACGTCGACGCGGCCGTCGGCGTCGAGGGCCGCCGGGGTGGCGTTGTTGAACGGCGAGACGCCCTTGATCGGCGCCCCGTCACGGTTCCAGACGAGGGCCTCGCACTGGAAGCCGCTCTGGCCGGCGGTGAAGCCGAGGTCGATGACCAGCTCGGCCACCGTGCCCTCGGGCAGGTCGCCCGCGGCGTCGCGCCAGTCGGTCGGGATCCGACCCGAGACGGCGAACCAGGTGGTCCCCCACGCCCGGCCCCACGGCGTGCCGACGGCGAAGGGACGGTATTCGGCATCCCGGGCCTCGGCGAAGGTCACGGGCTCGCCCGGGGCCTCCCAGGCCGAGACGTCGAGGGGTTCGCGGGTGCGGTAGACGGCGGGGGCGAGCCGCTCGCGGATGAAGCGGTCGATGCGCATCTCGATGAGCGCGGTGCGGTCGTGCATGAAGTGTTCCTTGTCTGGGGGGACGGGTCAGCCCTTGACCGCGCCGGCGAGGGCCGACGGACCACCGAGGCCGCGCTGCACGAGGACGTACAGGCCGAGGACGGGAAGGGAGTAGACGATCGAGTACGCGGCGAGCTGGCCGTACGCCACGGCTCCGAACGACCCGAAGAAGTTGAAGATGCTGACGGCGGCCGGCTGGTAGTCGGGGCTGAGCAGCAGCACGAAGGGCACGAAGAAGTTCCCCCACGCCTGGATGAACGTGAAGATGAACACCACCGCGATGCCGGGGCGCATGAGCGGGAGCACGATCTGCACGAGCGTGCGCATCGAACCCGCGCCGTCCATCCACGCGGCGTGCTCGAGCTCGACGGGCACGCCGTCCATGAAGTTCTTCATCATCCAGATCGCGATGGGCAGCGCGCTGGCGGTGAGGAACAGGATCGTCCCGCCGACCGAGTCGATGAGGTTCAGCTGCACGAACAGGCTGTAGACGGGCACCATGATCGCCGTGATCGGCAGGCACGTGCCGAACAGCACCGCGTAGAGGAAGGGCTTTCCGACGCGCATCTTGTAGCGCGACAGCGGGTACGCCGCCAGCGACGCGAGCACGACCGTCGCGATCGCGGTGCCACCGGCGAGCATCACGCTGTTCCACAGCGGCAGGAACAGCAGGTCGGGCTTCATCACGGCGGCGAAGTTGTCGAGGGTGACGACCTCGGGCATCTTGATCGCCAGCGTCGGCTGCGCGTCGAGCGAGGCGGTGACCAGCCAGATGAGCGGCACCACGAACAGGATGGCGACGACGATCAGCAGCGTGTTCGAGATCCAGCTCAGCACGCGGGTGCGGGGCGACGACAGGGACGCCTTCGTGCGCTTCGGGGCTCGGGCGGCGGCCCGGCTGCGGCCCGACACCTCGGGGAGTGTGGCGGTGGTCATGACGAGACCTCCTCGCGCAGGGCGCGGACGTAGAAGAAGGAGAAGACCGCACCGATGAGCAGCATGATCGTCGCGATCGCCGTGCCGTAGCCCAGCTCGCCGAACTTCAGACCCTGCTGGTAAGCGAGGATCGGCAGCGTCGTGCTCTTGTTGCCCGGACCACCGCCGGTCATGACGAAGATCAGGGTGAAGACCGAGAGGGTCTGCAGGGTGACGATCATCGAGTTGGTGCCGATGGTCGAACGGATCATCGGGATCGTGATGAAGAAGAGGCGCTTGATGCCGCTGGCACCGTCGACCTCGGCGGCCTCGGTGATCTCGGGCGGGACGTCGGCGAGGGCGGCCGAGTAGACCATCATCGAGAACGCCGTACCGCGCCAGATGTTGGCGAAGATGATCATGAGCACCGGCATCGTGAACAGCCAGCTCACCGGCTCCGCACCGAAGATCGCGAGGATGCCGTTGAGCGTGCCGTTGTCACGGAAGAACGCGTACGCGGCGAACGCGGCGACGATCTCGGGCAGCACCCACGCCGTCACGACGATCGTGCCGACCACGGCGGTGACGACCCGGTTCGCCGAGCGCATCATGAGCGCCAGAGCGAGGCCGAGCACGTTCTGACCGATCACGGCGGAGAAGAACACGAACACGATCGTGTTGATCACCGAGACCGGGAAGTCGGGGGCCTGGAAGAGCTGGGTGTAGTTGTCGAATCCGATGAACTGCGAGTCCACCGCCGTCGAGCCCGAGAGGGTGGCGTTGGTGAGGGAGCCCCACAGCGACACCAGGATGGGGCCGAGCAGGAACACCGCGAGCAGCAGGGCTGCCGGCAGAAGGGGGAGCGCCCGGGCCGACGACCGGAGGCCGCGCGTCTTCACGCGCGACCCCCGGCCGGTTCCGGTCGCCCCGGGGGAAGCCAGGGCGGTCACGATCAGCCCTGCTGGGTGTTCTCTTCGCCGACGATGCCGATGACGGCCTGGTCGTAGGCGGCGGCGGCGTCATCGACGCTGGACTGGCCCGTCATGACGGCCTCCATGGCGACCTGGATCTGGTTGGAGATCTTGTCGTAGTCCTCGGTGGCGGGGCGGAAGTGGGTGGTGTCGACGAAGCTCGAGAAGGTTTTGAAGCTCGGGTTCGCGTCGAGGTACTCGCTCGACTCGGCGACGTCGGCACGCACGGCGATCTGGCTGTTGTCGATGCCGTACGCGGTGGCGTTGTCCTTGTTCACCGCGGTCGAGAGGAAGTCCCACGCGGCGTCGGCGTTCTTGGTGTTCTTGCCGATCGCGAGGGTCCAGCCGCCCGACATGCTCGTGGAGCCGGGAGCCTGACCGTCCTGGGTCGGCATGGCGGCGATGCCGAGGGCGTCGCTCCACTCCGGCCACGCGGCCGAGCCGCCCTCGACCCACGCGGCCGACTGCCACGAGCCGTCGAGCGCCATGGCGAGCTTGCCCGACGGCAGCCAATCGGCCGTCACGCTGGTGAAGATGTTGGGGTCGAGCGCCTGCTGCAGCGACGGGCCGAGGCCGCCCTGGTAGACGTCGGAGACGAACTGCAGCGAGTCCTTGAAGCCCTGGCTGCCGACGACCCACTTCTTGGCGTCGGTGTCGTAGAGGGTGTCCTCGGTGCCGTAGAGCAGCATCTCGAGGCCCTGCATGGACGCGGCCTCACCGGCGGTCTTGCCGGAGTAGACGTTGAGGGGGATGACGTCGGGGTTCGACGACTTGACCTTCTCGGCGGCCGAGAGCACGTCGTCCCAGGTCTTCGGCTGCCACGGTACGGGGATACCGGCGGCGGTGAAGACGGCCTTGTTGTACCAGAGGCCGCGGGTGTCGGTGCCGAGCGAGACGCCGTAGGTCTTGCCGTCGGGGCCGAGGCCGGCCTGCTTGGCGCCCTCGGCGAACTGCGACCAGTCCTCCCACTTCGCGAGGTAGTCGTCAAGGGGCAGCAGGTAGCCGGCGGCCGCGTCGGACTGGATCTTGAACGTGTCTTCGTACTGCACGTCGGGGGCGGTGCTGGCCGACTTGTTCATCAGCGCGAGCTTCGTGTAGTAGTCGGCGCCCTCGGCCTGGATCGGAACGAGCTCGACCGTCATGCCCTCGTGCGCGGCCTCGTACTGCGTCTTGGCGTTCTCCATCAACGTCTGCATCGAGTTGAAGGTCGCCGTGGTCTGGTACGCCACGCGGATGGTGTTCGCGTCGCCCGCGTCGCCGCTGCCGCCGGAGCAGCCGGCCAGGGCCACGGTCAGGGCGGTCGCGGTCAGAAGACCGCCCGCCATCGTCAGTTTCTTCATGGAAGCTCCCTTGCTCGGGTGGAGACACCGCGTCGCCAGAACCTTTTATAAATCAAATGGACTAACTCGGCAAGTCGCGCGGCCACCGGCGACGTAACGATCAGGACACGGCGCGCTATGACCCGCCGGATTACGGGTCAGATCGCGATCATCATGCGCGCCGGGCGAGCCGCGAAGGCCCCGTCGAGCATGAGGCAGGCGGCGCCGACGGCCGCGACGTCGAGGCCCACGCTCGAGGCGCGGACGACGATCGCCCGCGTCGACGTCGACACCGGGTCGGTCGCCACGCGGGTCGCGACCGTGTCGTGCAGCACCTCGGCCAGACGCTCCCAGACGGGACCCCCCAGCACCACCTCGTCGACGTCGAGCAGGTTGTTCGTCACGACCAGCGCGCGCGCGATCCGCTCCCCCGTGCGCTGCAGCACCGCGACGGCGGGAGCGTGCCCGTCGCGTGCTTCGCACACAAGACGGTCGAGATCGGGGCGCGTGTCGTCGGCGGAGACCGCGTCGTAGCCCGCCTCGGCCAACAGCACGCGCGGCTCGATCGACACCCCGAGGCACCCGCGCGACCCGCACGCGCAGGGCGGTCCGTCGGGATCGACGACCACGTGCGCGATGCCGCCGGCGTTGCCGGTGCGTCCGCGCACCGGAGCGCCCGAGATGGCGACTCCCAGGCCGACTCCGGCGCCGTAGTACAGGAACATCGCGTCGCTCAGCACGTCGGAGCGGTCGAACCACATCTCGCCGATCATGGCCGCGGTGACGTCCTTCTCGACGACGACGGGAAGCCCGGTCACCGCCCCGAGATCCTCGCGGACGTGGACGTTGTGCCACTGCGGAAGCAGGGGCGGGTCGAGCAGCCGGCCCCCGCGCGCGTCGAAGGGGCCCGGGGCCGCGACGCCGACGCCGAGCACGCGTTCCCGCGGGATGCCGGCGCGCTCGACGATCGCGTCGACGGCGGCGCCCACGGCCTCCACGAGCTCAGCGGCATCGGCGTGCGGCAGACGCGGGATCTCGTCGTGCGCGATCACCTCGCCGGCCATGTCGACGACCACGATCGTGTCGACGACGGGGTCGAGGTGCACCCCGACCGCGAAACGCGAGCGCGGCTGCAGCTTGAGCAGGGTGCGGGGCTTTCCCGGTCCCGAGATGACCTTGCCGGCCTCGACGATGAGTCCCTCGTCGGCGAGACGGCGCGTCACGTTGCTGAGCGTCTGGGCACTCAGCCCCGTGCGTGCCGAGAGCTCCACGCGACTGAGCCCCTCGGGCGAGCGGCGGATGAGGTCGAGCACCAGCGTCTGGTTGTACTCGCCCACGGCGGGCAGGTTGGATCCCGTACGCATGGCCCCCGCCTCCGCTCGTCGGTCCGCGGCGCGGGCCCTGCGCCTCAGATTACGCCCGCGCGGGGATCGACCCCACGCGGCGCAGCGACACCGTGGGCGGTCAGGACTGCAGCGCCAGCGCCGCCGCACCGAGCAGCGGACCGTCACCGTCGAGACCCGAACCCACCACGCGGCACCGGCGGGCGTAGGCGTGCAGCGACGCCGCGTGGGCTGCGGCGCGCACCTGATCGACGTAGTCGGGAGCGACCTGGGAGAACCCGCCGGCGATGGCCACCGCCTCGAAGTCGCAGAGCGTCGCCGCCGCCGCGATCGCCTGCCCGACCGCGGTCGCCGAGCGGCTCACGGCCGCGATCGCGATCGCGTCTCCCGCGGCGTGCGAGGCCGCCAGGTCGAGTCCCGTCTCGCCCGTCCAGCCCTGGGTGCGCGCCCACGCGACGGTGCCGGGCCCGGCGGCGGCGGCCTCGAGGGTGGAGGCCACGACGTCATCGCCCTCGATCGTGCGCACGAACGTCTGACCGAGGTGCCCCGCGTTGCCGCTCGCACCCGTGACGGGGTGACCTCCCAGAACGAAGCCCCCGCCGACCCCGGTCGACACGACGATGGCCATCGCGTCGTCGCACCCGACCAGGGCGCCGCGCCAATGCTCGGCGAGCGCGATGCACGTGCCGTCGAGGGCGAGGTGCAGGGGGCCGTCGACGAGGCCGGCCAAGACCTCGTCGATCGGAAGGCCCGCCGCCAGCGGCAGATTCAGCGGCGAGACCGAGCGCGACGGCAGGTCGACGGGACCGGCGCTGCCCACCCCGATCGCCCCGACGGAGGCCCCGGGGACCGCGGCGAGCGCCTCTTCGGCGGCCGCGCGCACGTTGCTCGCGATGGTCGCGCGATCGTTCTCGCGGCCGGTCGGACGGCGGGTCACGCTCTCGCGCACCACCTCGCCCGAGACCGACACGAGGGCCGCATCGACCTTGGTACCGCCGATGTCGACGGCGAGCACGTGGGTGAAAACGGGCAGGGACGGGGTGGCATCGGACATGCGCGGCTCCTCGGGTGGATCAACGCTCCCCGATCCTAGGGGCCGGTGCATCGACCGAGTGACGCCTGGGCACCCGCTGGTTTCGGGCCCCGGTGTCCGCGGCCCGGGTTACGATCAGGTCACGGTGGCCACGACGCGCCTCCGCCCGCGACCCAAGGGATGCCATGGACGAGACGGTCATGCCCGATGCGGCCTCACGGATGCGCCGCTCCGACACCGCCCCCGCACGGCCCGGGATCGACGAGCCGCTCACCGCGGCGACGTTCGCCCGTCTGACCGGGGAGATCGTCGCATCCATCTCGCGCGTCATCGACGGCAAGCAGGATGCCGTGCGGAGTGCCCTGATCGCGCTGCTGGCCGAGGGCCACCTGCTCATCGAAGACGTGCCGGGCGTGGGTAAGACCATGCTCGCGCGGGCGCTGGCCGCGACCGTCGACGCCGACGTCCGTCGCATCCAGTTCACCCCCGACCTGCTGCCCGGCGACATCACGGGCGTGTCGGTGTTCAACCCGGTCCAGCGGCAGTTCGAATTCACCCCCGGCGCGGTGTTCGCCCACATCGTCATCGCCGACGAGATCAACCGCTCCTCCCCCAAGACGCAGTCGTCGCTGCTCGAGGCGATGGAGGAGCGCCAGGTGACCGTCGACGGGCGCACGCACGTGCTCCCCTCGCCGTTCCTGGTCGTCGCGACCCAGAACCCCCTCGAGATGGAGGGCACGTACGCCCTTCCCGAGGCGCAGCGCGACCGCTTCCTGCTGCGCATCTCGATGGGCTACCCCGATGCCGCGGCCGAGGCGCTCATGCTGCGCCAGCGCGACACGGTCAATCCGCTCGACGCCCTGACGCCCGCCGTCACGGCCAAACAGGTGACCGCGATGATCGCGTGGGCACGCGGTGTTCACCTCGCCCCCGCGCTCGAGGAGTACGTCGTGGCGCTCGCGCAGGCCACCCGCAGCCACCCCGACATCCGTCTGGGCGCCAGCCCGCGCGCGACCCTGCAGCTCGTGCGCGCGGCGAAGGTGCGCGCGGCCCTCGACGGGCGCTCGTACGTCATTCCCGACGACCTCACCGCGCTGCTGTCGCCCGTCTTCGCCCACCGCCTCATCGCCAATCGCTCAGCGGCCGGTGGGCGTGCCGGAGCCGCGGTGGTCGCCGAGGCGCTCGATCGGATCGCCGCCAGCGTGCGCGTGCCGCTCGCCCCGCGACCGTGAGCCCCGCGTGAGTCGACTCTGGCCCTTCACCCTGCGAGGCACGGGGGCGCTGGTGGTGGCGGTGACGTCGTTCGTGGTGGCGCGGCAAGCCGGCATCCCCGAACTGATGTACTTCGGCACGCTGCTCGTCGCGCTGCTCGCGGGTTCGGCCGTCGTGCTGCTGCTGACCCGCGGCGCGGGCGAGGTGACCCGCGCGGTCTCACCCGATGTGCCCGAGGTCGGCGCTCGGGCCGAGGTGGTCGTGCGCGCGGGTCTGCGCAGCGCCCTCCCCGCGTCGGCCGGGCGATGGAGCGACGTCGTTCCCGCCGGCCTCGCGGGACGCGCCCGGGGCAGCTTCCCCGCCGCCGCCGCGGTGGAGCTGCGTTACGACGTCGTCGGCGCGGCGCGCGGCATCCATTCGCTCGGACCGCTCGAGGTGACCACGACCGATCCGTTCGGGGTGATCCGGCGACGCCTGCGCCTGGGCCGCCCGACCCCCGTCACCGTCGCCCCGGCCGTGATCGACCTCGCCGCCCTCCCCTCGGCTGCGGGCGAGGCCGGGGGAACACGGCAGACCGCCGCGCTGCAGCTGGGGCAAGGGGCCGACAACCTCGTCGCCCGTCCCTACGCGCCCGGCGATTCGATGCGCCGCATCCACTGGCGCGCCACCGCGCACCGCGACATGCTCATGGTGCGCCAGGAGGAGCAGGAGTCCAGCCCCGCGGCGACCGTCGTCCTCGACCGCGCCGTCTCGCGCTGGTCGTCGGCCGCCGCGCTTGCCCCCGCGAGCGACCCCGCGTTCGAGACGGCGGTGAGCGCCTGCGTCTCGGTTCTCGCGCGTCTCGTGCACGAGGGGTACACGGTCGACGTCGTCGACAGCGACGGCACCCTGCTGGTCGACCCCGTCGAGGGCGGCGACGACGTCGAGGCGCGCGCCGCCGCGGCGATGTTCGCCACGCTCACGGCGCGGCCCGACGACGAGTCGCGGCGCGTGCTGCCCGCCTCGGCCGCCGCCCTGCTCGGACCGCTCGTGGTCGTCACGGGCTCGTTGACCCCCGACGACCGCGCGGGCCTCGGATCGACCGCTCCGCGATCGTCTCTCGCGGTGCTGCTCGCGGTGGCCGAGCACACCGAGCTCGACGCCCTACGGCACGCCGGCTGGCGCGCGAGCACCCTGCGACCCCGCGGCGACATCGCCGAGAGCTGGGACGCAGCGATGGAACAGGGGTACGCCCGTGTCGACCGGTGATGTGACGGTGCTGCGCTCCCCGCGGCGCCGACGCGATGCGACACTGCTCAGCATCGGATTGTTCGTCGCCCTCGCCGCGGCGATGCTGCCGGCGTTCTCGGTCATCGCGCCGGGCTCGTGGGTGGCGGGCGCCGCCGGTCTTTCGGCGGCGGTCCTCGCGGCGGGTCTCGGCGTGCGGCTCGCGCGTCTGCCGGCCCTCGCGGCCAGCCTCGTCGAGGTCGTCGTCTGGGTGGTGCTGCTGACGGCGATGTTCGGGCGTCCGACCGCGCTGCTCGGGCTGATCCCGACGCCGGCCACCGTGGCATCCGTTCCCGGACTGCTCGACGCCGCGGCGGAGGAGATCCGCGTCGGCGTGGCCCCGGTGTCGGCCGCCACCGGGCTGAGCTTCCTCTTGGTCGCCGCCTTCGGGGCCCTGGCGATCGTGCTCGATCACGTCGTCCTGACGGCGCGCATGCCCCTGCTCGCGGGCGTGGGACTGGTCGCCGTGTCGCTCATCCCGACGATCGCGATCCCCTCCGACGTCGACGTCTGGAGCTTCGTCGTGCTGGCCGCGGCTCTGCTCTTCCTGCTGCGCATCGACACCCGCGCGCGGGTGCAGGCCGATCCCGTCGCGCGTCGCCCGAGGACTCCGCGCCGTGTCGGCGCGTCGGCGACGGCCCTCGGCGTCGCCGCCGTCGCGGTCATCGTGGCCGTCGTCGCCACCCCCCTGCTGCCCCAGCCCGGCCTGCGCTTCGCCTCGGGCGGCACGGGCGGGGTGGGAACGACCATCAACCCCAACCTCGAACTCGGCAACGACCTGCGTCAGCCGCGCGACGTCGACGTGCTGAGCGTGCGCACGACCGCGCCGTCGGCGCCCTACCTGCGCGCGGTGACCCTGTCGAGCTTCGACGGCTCGGTGTGGCAGCCCGACAGCTCCGACACCGTGCCCGTGCGCGACGACGCACCCGTGTTCGACCCGCTCGTCGTCGACGGCGAGATCGCGGTGGCCGACTGGACCACCGACATCGACGTCGACCAGCTCGACAGCCCCTGGTTGCCGGTGCCCTACCCGGCCTCCACGGTGACGGGTCTGCAGGGCGACTGGCTCGGGATGCCGCAGAACCGCACCGTCGTCTCACGCTCCGGCTCCACGCGCGATCAGGTGTACGAGGTGCAGTCGACCGTCGCGCGTCCCACCCTCGAGCAGATCCGCGCGCGGCCGGTCGGCGGCGGCAACCTCGGCGACGCGGTGCGCACGCTCCCGGCGAACGTGCCCGCCATCATCGGCGACACCGCGCGAGAGGTCACGGCGGGCACGCAGAACCCGTACGACGCGCTGATCGCCCTGCAGACCTGGTTCCGCAGCAGCGAGTTCCGCTATTCGCTCGACGCCCCGGTCGACTCGGGCTTCGACGGAGCGGGGCTCGACGCCGTGGCCGATTTCCTGCAGGTGCGCGCGGGGTACTGCGTGCACTACGCCTCGGCGTTCGCCGTGATGGCGCGCACGCTCGACATGCCGTCGCGCATCGTGGTGGGCTACCTCCCGGGTTCGGCGACCGGGACCCCCTCGGACGGACGGACGACCTTCGTCGTCAGCTCCAGCCAGCTGCACGCGTGGCCCGAGGTGTACTTCGAGGGCATCGGATGGGTGCCGTTCGAACCGACGAACAGCCTCGGCGTGCCGACGAACTTCGCCTCGTCGTCGCCCAACGGGGCGTCCAACGCCCCCGCCACGCCGCAGCAGGATGCCGCCACCCCCGGCGCCCAGCCGTCGACGGCGCCCTCGCAGGACGGACGCGTCGATGTCGGCGACCAGGACGGCGTCGGCACCGGCGCCGGCGCGGGCCGGGGTGCCGCCTGGGTGCCGGCGGCGCTCGCCGGTCTGCTGGTCGTGCTGCTCGCGGCCACCCCCGCCGTGGTGCGCCTCGTCGTGCGTCGCCGACGTCTGCACGCCGCGCGCGCGGGCGACGCCGTCGCCGCGTGGACCGCCCTGCGCGAAGACGCCGTCGACCTCGGCATCCCCTCGCCCGCCGCCGAGTCGCCCCGCGCGTTCGCGGCGCGGCTGATCGCCGACCACGGCGCTGATGCCGACGCCCTCGATCTGCTGCGCGCGGCGCTGGAGCAGGTCAGCTACGCCGGAGACGCGATAGACCCCTCCGCCGGAGCGGGCCTCGCCGACGCCGTCGACCGGACGCGCGTCACGCTCGCCGCCGCGGCCTCTCGTCCCCGGCGCCTCGGCGCGCGACTCGCGCCGCGTTCGCTGCTCGTGCGCCCGGGTGCGGCGTCCGCGGAGCGCGAACCCGTCGGACGGTAGGGGGCGGGACCGGTCGCGCGTCGAGTCCAAGCTCTGCTCGGAGTCGGCGTCGCGGTCCGCCGGGGAAAGCGAAGAGCGCCGCCCCGGTGAGGGACGACGCTCTTCGTTCGGCGGAAGTGACAGGATTTGAACCTGCGAGGCGAGTTACCCCGCCTACATGGATTCCAGCCATGCTCCTTAGGCCGCTCGGACACACTTCCAACGGGAAAGCTTACACGGCGAGCGCCGCCGACCCCGCCATCGCTCCGTGAGTGCGCGTCAGATCCAGGTGGCGAAGTCGGCCTTGCGGATCATGCAATGCACGCCCTTCACGGCGTCGACGACCTGGGAGATCTCGAAGTCGGCGGCCGCCGAGAGGTACGCCATGGCGATGGAGCGGGGCACGTCGAATCTGGTGTTCAGGAACGCGATGGCGTTGCGGACCGCCCGCTGCGTCGCCACGTCGAGGTCGGGGTCCATTCCGGTGGGGATCCAGTGCGTCGGCGTCTCGAGGAACGGCACGTCGACGCCGCCGACGGTGCTCGCCAGCAGATTCGCCGGCAGGACGGTGAGCCGGAGAGTGGCGCGCAACGACGCTTCGAGCGCGGTGAGGGCCACCTCGCCGTTGCCCTGGGCGAAGTGCGGATCCCCGGTGTAGAAGCCCGCACCGTCGACCTGCACCGGGAGGTACAGCGTGGTGCCGACGACGGCGTGCTTCACGTCGATGTTCCCGCCGTGCCGTCCGGGTGGGACCGAGGGAACGGGGTCGTCGGTGTCGACGGCCACCCCCATGAGCCCCAGGAAGGGCGCCAGGTCGAAGGGGAGGGTGCGCCCCTTCCCGGCGTCCAGCACGCCCTGGGCGGGTGACCCGTCGGCCCCGCGGACCCGACAGAAGTGCGAGATGGTCCCCGGGGCGGTGATCGTGTCGTCGTCGTGGCGCCACCCGTCGGGTTCGGGGTACTCGTCCACGAGGGATCCGTAGCCGTGTCGACTGCTCACGAAGCCGTAGGGCACGCGCGGTGCCAGATCGAGGATGTCGATCTTCAAGAGATCGCCGGGTCTCGCGCCATCCACGTGGATGGGCCCGGTGACCACATGGGGACCGTCGTCGGGGCCGTTCGCGATGGAGCTGCCGGCGATGGCGACGACGTCGTCGAGAACGGCTGCGCGGTCGACGCCGAACTGAGCGAGGTAACGCAGGGGGTCGCGACCCTGGTCGTCGAGGATCCCCTCGTGGCTGACGGTGTCGATGGTGATCGACTGCCCGGATCCGAGGGAGGCGACCGGTGCGGTGGCCCGATTGGCGAGCCACCCCCAGCTGACCGTGTCGGGGTCGGATGCGAGATAGCGGTCGCCCCGGATCGCGCCGGTGTGCGGCTGCAGGATGTGAGCGCTCATGTGCCCTCCGTGCGGTGTGCGGCATCGTCGGGGAGTCCGACGATGAGGTCGATCTCGACGAGGGCGTCGACGGCGAGTCCGGTGACGCCGACGCAGGTACGGCTCGGCCTGGGGGCGGAGAACCATCGTTCGTACTCTTCGTTCATGGCGGCGAAGTCCCCGAAATCGGTGAGGTAGACCCGCACCATCAGGGCGTCGTCGAGCGAGGCGCCGAACGGCTGGAGCACCGCCTGCAAGTTGCGCATCACCTGGCGGGTCTGCTCGACGACCCCGCCGGCGATCAGCGCACCGGTGGCGGGATCGGTGGGCATCTGCCCCGTGACGAAGAGCTGGTCGCCCCACCGGGTGGCGTGCGAGAACGGTCCGACGGGCGGCGGTGCGCCGGTGCCAGGGTCGAAGGTGAATCTCTGGAGCTGGGTCATACTTCTGCCTCTGTCATCGTGCGCACGAAGCGCTTGGTGGCCTCTTCTCGAGGCGCGGTCAGGAGGGTGCGGGCGGGGCCTTCTTCCACGACCACTCCCCCGGCCATGAACACGGCGCGGTCGGCGACCTCGCGGGCGAAGCCGAGCTGATGGGTGGCGATGATCATGGTCAGCCCGTGGTGGTGTGCGAGGCCACGGATCACCGCGAGCACCTCGATCACCAGTTCCGGATCCAGGGCGCTGGTGGGCTCGTCCAGCAGCAGCACGCGCGGGTCCATCGCGATCGCGCGCGCGATGCCCACGCGCTGCTGCTGTCCTCCCGACAGTCGGCGGGGAAGGTCGTCGGCGCGCCCCAACATCCCCACCCGGCGGAGCAGTTCCTCCGCCCTCTCGGCGGAGTCCGTCTTCGACGTTCCTCGCACCCACTGCAGCGGTCGGGCGATGTTGGCCCGAGCGGTGAGGTGGGCGAAGAGGTTGAACTGCTGGAACACCATTCCGATGCCGACCGTCCGGCGCTGCGCGGCGAGCGCGCGCTCCCCGAGCCGCTTGCCGGCGGCATCGAAGCCGATCCGTGCGTCGCCGATCTGGATGAGCCCGCCGTCGTACGGTTCCAGCGCGCTGATCGCCCGTAGCAGTGTGCTCTTGCCGGAACCGCTCGGGCCCAGCAGTGCCACGACCTCTCCCTCTCGCACCTCGAGCGAGACCGAGCGCAGCACCGTCGTGTCTCCGTACGACTTCTCCACGCCCTCGAGGCGCACGAGCACCTCACCGGCTGGGCGAGTTTCGGTGGTCAACGCATCGGCGACCTCCGCTTGCAGCTCACGGGCCTTCTGCTCGGAGAGCGGCTCGATCGGAGTCGGCGCGGCCTTTCGGCCGCGCCGACCACCGAACATGCGCCCGAGCAGCGACCGACGGTGCGTGCGATCGAGGTCGAGCACGTCTTCCAGCAGCAGCTGCACCCCCGTGAGCACCCCCGTCAGAAGCAGATACATCACGCCGGTGGCGAAGTAGATCGAGAAGTAGTCGAACGTCGCCGAGGCGAGCTGCTGCGTGCGCAACGTCAGCTCCGGCACGGCGATCACCGAGGCCAGGGCCGAGTTCTTCATCGTCGCGACGGCCTCGTTCCCCAGCGCGGGCACCATCGAGCGCACGGCCTGCGGCCAGACGACCGATCGCAGGACCCGGGTCGGGGCGAGCCCCAGGGAGCGACCCGCGGCCGTCTGCCCCGGGTCCACACCACGGATGGCGCTGCGGATGATCTCCGCGATGAACGTGGCCTCGTTCAAAGCCAGTGCGACACCGCCCGCCAGGATCGGCGGGAGCGAGATCCCCGCGTGCGGCAGCGCCGTGAAGACGAACACCAGCTGCAGGATCAGCGGGGTGCCGCGGAAGATCACGACGTAGGCCCGGGCGATGCCGCGGACCACCCGGAAGGGTGTCAGCTGCATGGCAGCCAAGACCCCTCCGAGCAGCAGACCACCGACGAACCCCAGAGCGGTGAGCTGGGCGGTGAAGGAGATGCCCTGCCAGAGGTACGGCAAGGTCAGATATCGCAGGAACTCGTCCATGGTTCTCGATCTCTGCTCGTGGAAGGCTGCGTGCTCAGTCGGCGCTCAGGATGGTCGGCTCCGCGACCGCGTTGGCATCCAGCTGCCACTTCGTCGCGAACTCCGCCTGCAGACCCGACCCCTGGATCTCGGTCAGCGCTCCCACCACGGCGTCGCGGAAGTCGGTGTTGCCCGCGGGCACACCGATGCCGATGGTGTAGTCGAGCATCACGGTGTCGGCCGACGCGAGCTCGTCGGGGTGCTCGGCGATGTACCGGTTCACCGTGTTCACGTCGTTCATGTAGGCGTCGGCCCGGCCCGCGAGGATCGCCTGGACACAGTCCGCGCTGCTGTCGAACAGGCTCAGGGTCGGGGCGTCCAGCCCCGCGGCCTCGCAGTCGGGACCGACCGCCTCGACCAGCGGCACCTCGACGTAGCCCTTGTTCAAGGCCACGGTCAGGCCGCACAGCGAGGTGTCGATGCCCGTGATGCTCTTGGGGTTGCCCGAGGCCACGAGGACCCCGTCGTACACCTTGGAGTAGTTCACGAAGTCGACTCCGCCCGCGGCGCGCTCCTTCGTGGCGTACAGGTTGGAGATGATCCAGTCCGCGCGACCGCTCGCCACCGTCGGGACCAGCTCGGCGAAGCCCACCGGAACGTAATCGACGGTGAAGCCGAGGCACGCGGCGATGGCGTTGCCCAGGTCGATGTCGAAACCCTGGTACTCGTCGGGGTTCTCGGGATTGACGGTCTCGTAGCCGGGCGTGAACGGGTTGATGGCGTTCGTCTGGGTGGTGCCGACCAGATCCGGGTGCGCGTCACGCAGGCTCGCGCAGGCCGCCGAGTCGGCGACGGCGCTGAAGTCGGTCGCGTTCGCGGGAGCCGCGGAGTCTCCGGAGGAACCGGGGGAAGAGGAGGCGCCACCGGAACAACCGGTGAGGGCGAGGAGCGCGACGGCGGTGAACACGAGGGCGGGACGACGCAAGGACATGGCGAGCCTTTCGGGAGGTCAGCGGCAGGATGCAATTGGTTGGATGGTTGGACCACTGACGTTAGGGGCATCCTCGACGTCGTCCCGTCGTCGTAACAGGAACTTCACGAGTGGTGATCGTCCCGAAATATCTCGACGATTACGGCGGGCCCCTAGGATGAATCACCAGGAAAGGCGAAGTGTGGACCCCGTCGTAGTACCCCCCGCTCCGCAACGCGTGGAGTCCGTCGCCGTGAATCTGGCCGCGCACCTCGAGCACCTCATCGTCACCGGTCATCTCGAGGCAGGCTCGCGCCTCCCCGCGGAAAGAGCACTCGCCACCACTTTGTCGGTGTCTCGAACGACACTGCGAGAAGCGATGTACGAGCTCGAGGCAAAGGGCCTCATCGAGCGCACGCGCGGTCGCGGCACCATTGTTCTCGACACCGACCACCGCCCCCAGTTCGGTGCATTGATTTCGGCGCGCAGCACCCAGCAATCACACGCCGCCGAGTTGCGAGCCACCATCGAGCCGCCGATCGCCGCCCTCGCCGCGCAACGGGCGACCCGGGCGAACCTGGTACAACTGCGGGACGCCCTGGAACGAAGCCACAGCGGACTGACGCCTTCGGAATCGTTGAGACTCGACATCGAGTTCCATCAGCTCGTCGCCCACGCCGCCCGCAATCCACTGCTCTCCACACTGCAGGAGCTGGCCGCAGAATGGGTGTCCGGCGTGCGCCAGCAATCGCACATCACGAGCGAATCACGGCGCACATCGCACGAGGGGCACGAGGCAATTTATGCGGCCATCGCCGCGCGCGATCCCGAACTCGCCAAAGCCGCCATGGAAAAGCACCTGCGAATGGTCGAGCACATGATCGCGACGGCCGATCCGACCGACGTCGCGCAGCCCGGCGACGTGCGGCGCAGCCGCACCGACGCACCGGCCCCCACCGACTGACACCGGGACCCTGTCCCCGCGAGGGCATGACCGGTACGGCATCCACCGCTACCGCGGCACGGGCACGACACCCCGGAACTCAGCGCCCGAGGCGCTCATCCAGCCCCGTACGCACCGCCGGCCACTCCGCACGGAGGATCGAGAAGTACAGCGTGTCACCGATGGAGCCGTCGGGTGCGATGCGGTGGTGACGGAGCAGACCCTCCCGGGTGGCGCCGAGCCTCTCGATCGCTCGCGCGCTGCGTTCATTGCGTGCATCGCAGCGCAGCGCGACACGGTTCACGCCCCACCCGTCGAAGGCGTGCGCGAGCAGCAACCGCTTCGCGGCGGGGTTGGTGGCACCGCCCTGAAACGCCCGGCCGTACCAGGTGGTGCCGATCTCGACCCGGGACTGAGACGGCGCGTAGTCGTAGAGCGTCGTGGAGCCGCGGACCTCGCCGGTCGCGGCATCCCGAACCGTGAAGGCGAAGAGTCCCGGTGCCGCCCGCTGCTCCTCGACGCGCGCGGCATAGGCCGGCACGGACTCGGGCCATGGCGTGGTCATCCGGGCCCAGAGGTCGGCGTCGGTGAGGGGCCAGGCCGCGGCGGCGTCGTCGGGGTGGGCCGGGGTGAGCCGCACGCCGAACCCCGTCAACTCGATGTCGTGGACGGTCATCGCGCGGCCAGTTGGGCGACGAACTCGTCGGCCGCGTCGAGTTGGCGGCGGAGTGTCTCGCGCCTCTCCATGGCCTCGGTCCGGATGGCCTCGAGACGCTCGCCGAGGGCGGCGTCATCGGGCCGGTCGGCGAGGCCGTCGACCACCGAGAGCAACTCCCCCATTTGCTCGAGCGAATAGCCCAACGGTTTCATCCGGCGGATCAGCAGCAGGCGCGACTCGTCGTCGGGCGTGTAGAGGCGGAAGCCGCCGTCGCTGCGGGCGGAGGGCACGAGGAGCCCGATCTCGTCGTAGTGGCGCAGCGTGCGGATCGACAGGCCCGTCCGCTCCGCGAGCTCGCCGATCTGCATCGGTCGCGCGTCGCTCATGGCATCCCCGATCCCGCAACCCTCTCGTTACGGTAGAGTGTGTTCGGTCGCGATCGCGACCCCCTCATTCTCCCCGCTCATCGGCGGGATCCCTCCGCCGCGTCCCCCGGGAGCATCTCCATGACCGACGTCTTCGCGCGTCCGCGCCCCGAGCCGACCGTGCTGCAGGCACTCCGCTCGCCCCGCCTGCTCACCCGCGAGGTGCTGGCCGGCCTCGTGGTGGCGATCGCCCTCATCCCCGAGGCGATCGCCTTCTCGATCATCGCCGGGGTCGATCCGCGCCTCGGACTGTTCTCTTCGTTCGTGATGGCCGTGGCCATCGCGTTCCTGGGCGGTCGCCCGGCCATGATCTCGGCCGCGACCGGCGCGATCGCCCTCGTCATCGCCCCCGTCGCCCGCGAGCACGGCGTCGACTACCTGCTCGCCACGGTGATCCTCGGCGGCATCCTGCAGGTGATCCTCGGCCTCCTCGGCGTCGCCAAACTCATGCGCTACATCCCCCGCAGCGTCATGGTGGGCTTCGTCAACGCGCTCGCGATCCTCATCTTCACGGCGCAGGTGCCGCAGCTGATCGGCGTGCCCTGGGCGGTGTATCCGATCGCCGTGGCGGGGCTGCTGATCATGTACCTGCTGCCGCGACTGACCAAGGCCGTGCCCGCGCCGCTCGTGGCCATCGTGCTGCTCACCGGCGCTGCCGTGGTGTTCGGCATCTCGGTGCCGACCGTCGGCGACCAGGGCGCGCTGCCCGAGAGCCTGCCGTCGCTGCTGCTGCCGAACGTGCCGCTGAACGGCGAGACGCTCGCGATCATCCTGCCGTTCGCCGTGGCCATGGCGATCGTCGGGCTGCTCGAATCGCTGATGACCGCCGCCCTCGTAGACGACATCACCGACACCCCCTCGTCGAAGACGCGCGAGTCACTCGGTCAGGGCGCGGCCAACGTGCTGTCGGGCCTGTTCGGGGGCATGGGCGGCTGCGCGATGATCGGCCAGACGATGATCAACGTCAAGGCGTCGGGCGCGCGCACGCGCATCTCGACCTTCCTGGCCGGCGTCTTCCTGCTGCTGCTGGTGCTCGTGTTCGGCGACGTCGTCGCGATCATTCCGATGGCGGTGCTCGTGGCCGTGATGATCGTCGTCTCGGTCGCCACGTTCGACTGGCACAGCATCCGCCCCTCGACCCTGCGCCGGATGCCGGTGAGCGAAACGGTCGTGATGGTGTCGACCGTCGCGATCACGGTGTGGACGCACAACCTCGCCATCGGTGTGGGCGTGGGCGTGATCGCCGCGGCCGTGCTCTTCGCCCGCCGGGTCGCGAGCCTGACGACGGTGACCCGCGAGGTCGACGGCGAGGTGGCGCGCTACACCGTCGAGGGTGAGCTGTTCTTCGCCTCGAGCAACGACCTGACGACGAAGTTCGCCTACCACCACGACCCGGCGCACGTGGTCATCGACCTGTCGCGCTCGCACGTGTGGGACGCCTCGACGGTGGCAGCCCTCGACGCCGTTCAGACCAAGTACGCGCACCTGGGCACGACCGTCGAACTCCAGGGCATGAACACCGCCGCCGCCCGATTCCACGGGCGCCTCACCGGTGGGCTCGGCGCCGGGCACTGACACCGGCTGCGCTCCGGGGCCGCGCCATGCGGGCTGGGCGGGGCCGGCTGCGCGGGGCCCCTCTACGCGGGTGGGGGCCAGGCCGACGGCGTGCGGAGCGGAGGAGATGCGACGCAGGGAGGATGCCAGGACGAGAAACGTCCTCCCCTCATCCCACGCCCTCCGCTGGGCACCGGAACAGGCCGACGCCGGGGCGACACCGCCACCGCAACACGCCGGCTGCGCGAGGCCGTGACCACCGACGGCGCGCCGCGGAGCCGGCCCGGATCGCCAACGGCGTGCGGAGCGGAGGAGCTGCGACGCAGGGAGGATGCCAGGACGAGAAACGTCCTCCCCTCGTCCCACGCGCTCCGCTGGGCACCGCGACGCGCCGACGCGCGCGCGGGTCAGCTGCGCAGCGTCGTCGACGGCGTCTCGCCGAACTCGCCGCGGTACATCGCCGCGAAACGGCCGAGGTTCGAAAACCCCCAACGTGCGGCGACGGCGGCGACGGTGTCGACCGACGGATCGGCGCTGCGCAGCTCCGCGCGCGCGGCGTCGAGCCGCACGCGGCGCAGGTACTGCATGGGCGTGCGCCCGGTCGCGGCACGGAAGGCGTACTGCAGCCCCCGCGGCGACAGTCGAGCCGCCGTGGCGATGTCGGCCAGCACCACGGGCTCTGCGGCGTGGGCTTCGACGTAGGCCTTCGCCCGGCGGACGGGAGCGGGGAGCGGGCGGGCCGGACGCCCGGCGGCGAGGACCTCGGTCAACGTGGTCGGAAAGGTCAGCAGCGACGCCTCGAGCATGAGCGTGCGCGCCTGCTTCTCGACGAGCGGCGAGCGTTCCTGCGAGCGCAGCAGCACGTCGCGGGCGTACTCCCAGGTGCGCGACCAGTAGCGCAGACGCTGCTCGCTGACGGGGGCGTAGCCGGTCGGCCGCACGCGCAGCGTGTCATCGCCCGACAGACGCCGGGCGGCCTCGTCGAACTCCGATCGCGCGAACGACACGCCGGCCCCGGCGATGCGCCCACTGAACGCGATCTCGAGCGGACGGTCGACGACCATGAACGGCACCGCGGTGTCGATGCGCTCCCGCCGATACGTTCCCGCGACCCGCGGCCCCGCGATACGGCCGACGACCACGTGATCGAGCGGGTCGGACTCGACGAGCATGGTCGACCCGATCGTGTAGTCGAAGAAACCGAACCCCGGTTCCGTCGCGGCATGCCAGGACAGACCGGGCTGGATCACCTCCGCGCGCGAGATGCGCGCGCCCGGGACGACCGACTGCCACAACTGCTCCACCGTCTCGGCGTCGCGGGTCTCGATGTTCGTATGCTCCACGAGGTCTTCCTAAATTGTCCGAAGTCGTGCGGCAAGACCATTGCGCTCCGTGGCAAGGATCGATATGGGACCGCTCTCACGCGCGCTCCGCGGGCGTCCGTGCACGAACCTGGATGCCCCCCATCCACGTTCCAGCGTACTGGGGCAATTCATAGCAAGCAGCCACAGCGCCGTCGGCCGCCGCGCGCGCACCTCCGGCCGGGGCGCGCAACCCGTCTCACATCGCATTGACCGCCACCGCCGTGCTCGGGAAGATTTGGGACGCAGCTCCTTCGGGGTGCGGCATCCGGCGTCCCCCGTTCCCCGGCGCGACGGTCGGATCGTCTCGGTACGGCGCTCGTGACCCCGCACCGAGACGGCCCACCCCGCGCGGGAGCCCCGGCACGGACATAATGGAGGCAGCCGCCGCCGGGTGTGCCGATACCCGAGGGGATGCCGATGCCTTTTCGCACGATGAGCACGCTCCAGGAGTGGGTCGACGACTTCCGGGCGCTCGGGTTCGACGACGCGGAGATCCTGCGCGTCATCCCGCAGGATGGCGAAGACGGCGCCGACGCCGGCCTCGTCGCCGCGCAGCTGCGCAGCGTCTCGACGACCTTCTACGTGGCGCCGAGCAGCGAGGTCGGATCGACCGACTGGGCCGTCACCTTCGAACCTCGAGAAGACGCGGCTCCGCTGCCCGCCGGTCGGGTCATGGCGTTGTCCGGCGAGCTGGCCACCCTGGCGGCACTGTGCTCGTTCCTGCAGGCCCGGTCCGAGGCGTTCCTCGCGCGAGCCTGACACCCTCGCCTCCACCGCGGTGTGGAGGTCGAGCGGTCACGCCTCAGCGTGGCGACTCAGCGCTCGTCCGCTATCGCCACCGTCGCGATGAGGTGCTGCAGCAGCGACGCCGCCGCAGCCGCGCGCTCCGCATCCAGGCCGGCGATCGCCGCCTCGATGCCGTCGTCGAAAGCGCGCAGCGCGTTCCACGGGGGGCTGTCGAGATCGACCGTCGCCGTGATGTGGTTGACCCGCCGATCGTCCTCGTCGAGATCGCGGCGAACGGCGCCACGCTGGACGAGACGGTCGATGAGGGTGGTCACACCGGCCGAGGTGATCCCCAGGTGATCGCGCACGTGGGAGGGACGCGCGCCGGGGTTGTCGGCGACGAACACGAGCGCGCGGGCGTCGAGCTCGTTAAGCGCGAGTTCGCGGCGGGCGGCGGCGGCGGCGACGCGCCGAGCCTCGCCGTATGCGAGCAGGGCGCGCCCCAGGTCGGACCCCGGCGAGGGGGACGACGAAGAATCGGAAGACGTCTGCACGACCCCCGATCGTAGCGACTCCATCCCAGAGGCCGTCTCGTCGCGACGCGGAGGAGCCGGATGATGCCCTCGTCTCCTCCGCCTCGAGCCGGGCCCGTCGTCTGGACCCGCGGCGTTGCCCCGCATGCGCAGCAGGGCGGCGCTGTCAAGGGCGGGCCCCGCCGCTCGCCGCCGGTCTATGACGGAGGAAGGACAGTTCCGTCGGGAGACGGGAGCGAGGAGAAGACCATGATCTACGGACAACACGGCGCACAGGACGACGCCCAGCACGCGGGCTCGGTGTGGAGCATCGCGATGTCGACCGCGATGGGCAACGGCATCGTGCCGAGGGCGGCCGAGGACCGACGGGGGACGCGTCCGGCCCCGCGCTGGCCTTGGTCGCGCACCCGCACGATCGTCGAGCCGATGGTGGTCGCGCCCCGCGCCTGAACCACCGCCCCTTCCGCCGACGCGTCGGCTCCCGCCCCCGGGAGCCGGCGCGTCGGCCTGTGTCCGGGCGTTCATACGATGGTTTCCACGGCGTAACCCGCCGCACCGGGCCCACCCTTCAGCATGGGACGACCGCATCCGCGGTGATCGGCGACAGCACCGCCACGAGCGGTGCTCCTCCCCCGGAAGGCCCCTCGATGATTCGACCCCTGCGCGTGCTGTCGTTGTACGAGGGCTTCTTCGCCGGGGGCGCACGGATTCTGCATTCCGACGTCATCGCGGGTCTCGCCGCCGGCGGTGCGCAGCACCACCGGGTGCTCTCGCTCACCTCCGCCGCCCGTCGCGACGCGTCGCTGCAGCTCGCCCGCGACGACACGCGCTATCGCCGTCTGCGCCGCGCCGGGGTGCGCATCGACGCCCTCGACCGCATCGCGGGCGATCACCCGGTGCACCCCGAAGACTTCACCCGGCCCGAACTCGAGCGGGCGGCCCATCTCTTCGCCGACGCCGACGTCGTGCTCTCACTGAAAGAGCAGCCGCTCAGCCTCGTGGTGGCCCTCGATCGCGCCGGGCTCCTGCCCGCACGGCCGGTGGCGGCGTGCCTGCACCGCTCCGATCCCACGCATTCGGGGCCGGCGCTGGGGTGGTTGCGCGATGCCGGGGCCTCCGGCGCCGTGTCGGCCACGATCGCCTGCGCCTCGTCGACGTCGACCGCCTACGCCCGCGCCGGCGTCGTCACCGAGCAGGCGTGGGTCATCGACAACGGCATCGACACCCGTCGTTTCCGCCCGGGCACCCGGGCCGAGCGTCACCGCATCCGCGAGGGTCTCGGCATCCCGGAGTCCGCCCCCGTCGTGCTGCTGGCGGCACGCTTCGACGCCATGAAAGACCCGGGGCTGTTCCTCGCGGCGGTGGCGCGCCATGCGGCGCACTCCCCCGGCGCCCACTACGTCATGTGCGGTTCGGGCATGACCCGCGACAATCCCCTGTTCACCGCCCTGCTCGCCGAGAACGGCATCGACGGCGCGGTGGCGCTGCACGCCCTGGGACTGCGCGAAGACATGCCGCAGCTGTATCGCGCGGCCGACATCGTGGCCCTCACCAGCGCCTTCGGCGAAGCCTCGCCCCTCTGCCTGGCCGAGGGAGCGGCATCCGGAGCCGTCCCCGTGACCACCGACGTCGGCGACGCCGCCCGGATGGTCGCGGGCTTCGGCCTCGTCACGCCCCGCGACGCCGCCGCGATCGCCGCCGCCTGGGACGACGCGCTGGGTCGCCGCAGCGAGCTGCGCCGCGCCGCCCTCGCCGCGCGCACGCGCATCGACCGCAAGCGCATGGTCGACGATTACCGCGGTGCGATCTCGAGCCTGCTGCTGCCGAGCGTCCTGGCCGCCTGACCCTCGGCGCGGGGTGAGAGCACCGTCCCCCTGTGGCACGGGACCGACGGATTTCGCCCCACGCGCGGGTGGCGAGAAACAGACCGGGCGCGCACGAGATGGACGTCCTCCGCGACACCCGGATACGGTGGCGAGTCATGGGGCGACTGAGCATCGACGATGCTTCGGTGCCGAGGCGACCCCTCGGCGGCGGTTGGGGCGTCGTGGCGGCGTTGATCGTGCAGGCGGTGTGTGTTTCTCTGGCCTTCGCGCTCGGGGCGGCCGGGGGTTGGGCGTGGTCCTGGATGCTTTTTCTCGCCGTCCCCGCCGTCAACGTCGTCGTCTACGGGATGGGAAGTCGGCGCGCTCCGTGACGTCTCGGCTCACGCGAGGCCGCGCGTCACCATAGACGCCGCACCGACACCGCGCTATCCCCGCCGCCGGTGCTCCGATCCGTGTCTACAGTGGGGCATGACCGCGCGCATCCTCTCGATCGGCACGGCCCTGCCCGAGACCCGCGTCGAGCAATCGGCCCTGCGCGACCTCTTCGCCGCGCAGCCCGGGTTCGACCGCAAGGGCCAACGCCTGGTGGGTGCGGCCTTCGATGCCGCCGCCATCGACACCCGCCACGTCGTGCTGCCGCAGCTCGCCGGCGGCACCGGGGGCGGGCTCGGCGTCCGCGACGGCGACACGCTGCTCATGCCGTCCACGGGAGCCCGCAACGCGGAGTACCGCCGCACCGCACCCGCCCTGTTCGCCGAGGCGTCGCGCGCCGCGATCGAGGGTTCGGGGCGGACGCCGGATGCCATCACGCACGTCGTGACCGTCTCGTGCACCGGCATGTTCGCGCCGGGTCCCGACTACCACCTCGTGCGCGACCTCGGCCTGCCGACCTCGGCCGAGCGGTACCACCTCGGTTTCATCGGATGCGCGGCCGCGATCCCCGCGCTGCGGCTCGCGGCGCGGATCGTGACCGCCGACCCCGACGCCGTCGTACTCGTGGCGTGCGCCGAGCTGTGCTCGCTGCACTGGCAGACCTCGTCGCACCCCGACCAGATCGTCGCCGCCTCGGTGTTCGCCGACGGCGCGGCGGCCGCGGTCGTGGCATCCGGAGACTCATCGCACCCCGGTCTCGACCTCGACGACTTCGCCACCCACGTCACCGACGAGGGCGAGAAGGACATGGCCTGGACGGTGGGCGACTCCGGATTCGAGATGACCCTCACCCCCGAGGTGCCGCGCATCATCGGGCGCGAGATCGCCGGCATCGCCGCCGACGTGCTGGGCGACCTCAGCGACGTCGACGCGTGGGCCGTGCATCCCGGCGGCCGCAGCATCCTCGACCGCGTCGAGAGCGCTCTCGCCCTGGATGCCGCCGCCCTGGCGCCCTCGCGGGAGGTGCTGCGCGCCCACGGCAACATGTCGAGTGCGACCCTGCTGTTCATCCTGCGCGACCTGCTGGCCGACGTCGCGCACCCCGACGGGGAGCGGATCGCCGCGCTGGCCTTCGGCCCCGGCCTGACGGTCGAGGCGGCGCGTCTGACGCTGCGCCGCCCGTGAGCGCCGCGCGAGGCCCCGCAACCAGCGACGGAGCCACCGGCCTCTGGCGCAGCCTCGCCCGACGCGATGCGGCGCTCACCGAACTGATGGACGACCCCGACTGCGACCCGCGCGCCCTGGCGGCGACGTATCGGCGGTTCGACGTCGTGAACCGCCTGGTCTCGGCCTGGGGGCACGTGTACCGCACGCGCGTCCGCCCGCAGTTGCAGGCGCTCGGCCGCCCCGCCCGCGCGCTCGACCTGGGGTGCGGCGGCGGCGACGTCGCCGTCCGTCTGGCGGGCCTGGCCGCGCGCGACGGGTTCGACGTCGAGTGGACCGGCGCCGATCCCGACCCCCGCGCCATCGCCTCGGCCCGCGCGCGCGAACGACCGGGCGTGCGGTTCGTGGCCCAGGACTCGGGCGCCCTGCGCGCCGCGGGCGAACGCTACGACCTGGTCGTGTCGAACCACGTGCTGCACCACCTCGACGCCGCGGCCCTGGCGACGTTCGCCGAGGACTCGCTCGCCCTCTCGAGCGGTCGGGTGCTGCACGCCGACATCGCCCGCGGCCGACTGGCCTACGCCCTGTACGCCGCGGGGATCGCCCCGCTGTCGGCCGGCACGTTCCTGCGCGTCGACGGACTGCGCTCGATCCGACGCAGCTATCGCGCCCCCGAGCTGGCCGCCGCGCTCGGAACACCCTGGCGGGTCGAGACGCCGGCGCCCTTCCGTGTTCTCGCCGTGGCCGAGGGGCGGGCGGAGCGTGCCTGAGGTGCTGGTGGTCGGAGCCGGACCCGTCGGCCTCGCGCTGGCGGCCGACCTGCGGGTGGGCGGGGTCGACGTCGAGATCGTCGAGAAGCGCGCCGGCACCGGATCCGGGTCACGGGCCATCGGCATCCACTCCCCCGCTCTCGCCCTCCTCGAGGCGTCGGGCGCGACCGAGGCCCTGCTGGCGCGCGCCGAGAGGATCGTCCGCGGCGAGGCGCGGGCCGACGGCCGGCTGCTCGCGGCGATCCGCTTCGATCGCCTGCGGGCGCGTCATCCCTACGTCGCCGCACTCCCCCAGGCCGACACGATGGAGGTGCTGACCGGCCTCGCGCCGCGCGTGCGTCGGGGGGTCGCGATCACCGCCGTGCACGACGACGGCCCGGGCGTACGCGTGAGCGCCACCGGTCCGCACGGCGACGAGGAGATCCGCGCCCGCGTCGTCGTCGTGGCCTCGGGATGGGCGGGCCGCGACCTCGTGTACCGCCCCGGCGCCGTTCGGACGCACCACTACCCCGACCGCTACGTCATGGCCGACGTCGTCGCTCCCGGCGGCCCGATCGCCCGGGTGCACCTGGAACGCCAGGGCGTGCTGGAATCGTTCCCGCTGCCCGGCGGACGCCGCCGGCTGGTGGCGTGGGCGGGCACCGACGAGGTGGCGGATGCCGCCGGCACCCTCGCGCGGGCCGTCGCCGAGCGCGCGGGGCTCGAGGTCGACATCGCCGACGCGACGACGTTCCGCGTGCGGCGCGCCGTGGCCCCGGCGCTGCGGCGCGGACGCGTCGTGGTGGTCGGCGACGCCGCCCACGAGGTGAGCCCCATCGGCGGTCAGGGGATGAATCTCGGACTGCTCGACGCCCTCACGCTGGCCCCGCTGCTGCCCGGGTGGGTGCGGACGGGCGAGGCGGTCGGCCTCGGACGATGGGAGACCGACCGTCTGGCCTCGGCGCGGCACGCGGCGCGCTTGGCGTGGCTCAACACGATGCTCGGGCGAGCCACGGGCCCGCTCGCCCACCCCCTGCGCACCGGGGCGCTGCGCACCATGCTGCGGGGGGCGGGGGGCGCGCTGTTCACGCGCGCGTACGCCATGCGACTGGATCGCGCCGCCCGCGACTGACGAGCCGCCCGGGTGGGAGGAGTCAGGTCACGACGAGTTGAGCGGCGAGCAGCAGCGCCGCCAGCATCGTGAGCTGGAACACCGCGCGTCCGGGCGCGCGCACGAGCACGAGCACCACGGCCGTGGCCGCCACCGCGACGACGGCGGTGAAGAAGATCGCGCCGAGCACCGTGGCATCCGTGCCGATCAGCACCGCCACCGCTCCGGCGACGACGCCGACCGCCGCGAGCACCACCGAGACCCGCGCACCGAGGCGGTGCGGAAGGCCCCGCACGCCCGTGCGCCGATCGTCGTCGAGGTCGCGAACGACGTTGGTCAGATGCACGGCCGCGCCGAGGGTGGCTCCCGCGAGCGACGCCCACGGGGCAGCCAGCGCGGGAGAGGCGAGGGACAGCGTCGCGAACGACGGAAAGAGCCCGAAACTCAGCACGAACGGCACGATCGACACCGGCGTCGACTTCAGCCCGGCGTTGTAGGCCCACGCCGAGGCCAAGGCCACCGCGTGCGCGGCGACGAGTCCGGGGCCGAGCGGCACCGACAGGAGCACGGCGAGGAGCGCGGACGCCACGGCCACCCCGAGCGCACGTTCCGGAGTGATCGCTCCCCCGGCGATGGGCTTGTCCGAGCGGCCGACGGCGGCGTCGCGCGCGCCGTCGATCGCGTCGTTCGACAGGCCCACCGACACCTGCCCCGCGAACACGGCGATCACCAGCAGCGCGAGTCGCCCGGGCTCGACCCCGGCGGCGAGGCCGAGGGCCAGCGACAGAACGGTCACGACCAGGGTCGGCCCCGGGTGGGTCGCGCCCCACAGCGCCCGCACGAGGGGCGGCTTCGCCGCGGCATCCATCACCCGATGACGCTACCGCGGCGCCGTGCTCGAACGCGCTGACCCGCTCCGTCACCGCGCCATCGCGTCACCGCGCCACGGCGTCACCGCGCCAGCGCGCCAGCCCGTTGAGTGTCCAGGACACGCCGCAGAAAGCGACCCCGGCACGGCGCGTCTTGGACACTCGACGGTCTTGGCACTCTCCTATCGAGAGTGCTAATCTGCTGCCACGTTGAGCGCACAAGGCTCAACTTCATCGAACTCCGGATGCCGATATCCGGACCGACCGAAAAGGAGAACCGACCATGGCCACTTACGACCCCTTCCGCGACCTCGACCGCCTCGCGTCGACCCTTCTCGACGCCCGTCGCGGGGGCGGACCGCGCCGGATGCCGATGGACCTCTACCGCGACGGCGACCACTACGTGCTCTCGGCCGACCTTCCCGGGGTCGACCCGGGCTCGGTCGACATCGACGTCGACGGTCAGCTGCTGACCATCCGCGCCGAACGCACCCTCGCCACCGGCGACGACGTCAAGTGGATCACCCGCGAGCGCGAGACGGCCACCTTCGTCCGCCAGCTCAACCTCGGCCAGGGCATCGACACCGACGGCATCAGCGCCGCCTACCGCAACGGGGTGCTGTCGGTCACGATCCCGGTGAGCGAGAAGGCGAAGCCGCGCCGCATCGCGGTGGCCACCGACGACCACGACGGCGTCATCCGGGCGCACGAGAGCGAACCGCAGCTCATCGAGCAGTAATCCATCGCGAAGAGAGGGGTCGGCCCGAACGGACCGACCCCTCTCTCGCGCGTCGCTCAGAGGTCTTCGGGCGCCAGGTCGCCCTGGCCCTCTTCGCCGAGCTCGACGACGCCCGGATCCTGACCCTGCGAGTCGGTGCCGGTGGACCCGGGGTGGATGTCGTCGAACGGGATGTCGGTGTCGTCGGCGGCGATCTCGGCCGGGTCTGCGCCCGTCGCGGTCGCGGGGGCGATGTCCTGCGGGTCGACGCCCTCGTCGAGGGCCGTCGTGGCATCCCACTCCGCCTGGGCGGGGTCGAGCGCGGGGTCGGGCTCGATCGAGGTGTCGCCGTCGCGCAGGGGCTGCACGCCCGCGATGCCGACGTCGGCGGCGGGGGTCGACGAGTCGGCGGGGGACGGGTCGATCGAGGCGTCGCTCATGAGGATCCTTTCGTCGAACGCACCGGGGTGCGTCACCGCTGATCGGCGGTGCCTCCATCCAACGATGCCGACGCGGCCGCGCCCCGCCCCTTGACAGGCCCGGCCCGCGCACGGACCACGCGCTTCGACGGGTGCGCCCCCGCTCCGGCGCGGGAGAAGCGCTCCTGCCGACGGCGAGCCCTCTTCGTCGTTCCCCAGCGCCCGGGTCGTCCGCCCGACCGACGCTGTCAACCGGGTGGTATCCCGCTGCCGATGACGACACGGTGAGGGAGACGAGAGGATCCCCCATGAACGACTCGAGCCGCACCGTCGCTCGCGCCGACACCCCCCGCATCGTGATCATCGGCGGGGGCAACGCCGGACTGTCGGTGGCCGGACGCCTCCACCGGGCCCGCGCCGGAGACATCACCGTGATCGAGCCGCGGACGCAGCACGTCTTCGCGCCCCTCCAGTCGCACATCGCGGGAGGCGCGGCACGGGCCAGCGAGGCCGTCCGCGCGCAGGCCGACGTGATCCCCCCGGGCACCCGCTGGCTGCGCGACGAGGTCTTCACGGTGGATGCCGCGGCCCGCCGCGTGCATCTCGTGTCGGGCGGTCATCTCGACTACGACCAGCTCGTGGTGTGCGCCGGCCTGCGCATGGCATGGGAGCAGATCCCGGGCCTGCCCGAGGCCATGGCGGCACCGAACGGCATCTCGAACTACGACTACGACCTCGCCGCGAAAGCCTCACCGGTGCTGCGCGACCTGCGCTCCGGCACGGTCGTGTTCACCCAGCCGCCCGAGCCCGCGTCCTGCGGCGCGGCCGCGCAGAAGCCGATGTACCTCGCGTGCGACTGGTGGCGCGCGATCGGTGTGCGCGACGACCTGCGCGTGGTCTTCGTCGCCCCCGACCCCGTGCCCTTCGGCATCCCGGCCATCGACCGCGAGCTGCAGCGCAAACTCGACGAGTACGGCATCGAGGTGCACTACAGCCGCGAGGTGCGGTCGGTGGATGCCGAGGCGCAGACGATCACGATCGGTCACGGCGAGGCCGAAGAGACCCTGGCGTACGACGTGCTGCACGCGGTCCCTCCGCAGCGGGCGCCGGAGTGGATCGCCGGCAGCGGGCTGGCGGCATCCGACGATCCGCACGGGTTCGTCGACGTCGATCCCGAGACGCTGCAGCACACGCGGTATCCCGAGATCTGGTCGGTCGGCGATGCCGCCGCGGTGGCGACCCGCCGTTCCGGGGGCGCGATCCGGCAGCAGGCGAAAGCCCTCGTGAAGAACATGACGGCGGTGAGAGCCGGGCGCTCCCCCTCCGCGAAGTACGACGGCTACAGCGTCGTGCCGTTCACGGTGTCGCGCGGCACCGTCGTCTTCGCCGAGTTCGATCGTCAGGGGCGCCTGCAGCCCACGATCCCCTTCTGGCGTTCGCTGTATCGAGAGCGCGCCCTGTCGTGGATCGCCGACCGTCGGGTGCTGCCCTGGGTCTACTGGCACCTGATCCTGCGCGGTCGCGCCTAAGCCGCGGGGCGAATCCCCGAACGACCCCGGCGCGCCGCGCACGCCCATAGGGCACGCGAGCCGATCCCTCAACCCCGGGGGCAGCTCGCCCGTGACGAGCGAAGACTGGGACCAGCCCCGGAAACCACACGAAAGAGGACACCATGGCACAGGTCATCGAAACCATCGACGTCAACGTTCCCGTCCGCGTCGCCTACAACCAGTGGACGCAGTTCGAGGAGTTCCCGCACTTCATGAGCTTCGTCGAGTCGATCACGCAGAAGAGCGACACCCTCACGCACTGGAAGGTGAAGATCGCCGGTGCCGAGCGCGAGTTCGACGCCGAGATCACCGAGCAGCACCCCGACGAGCGCGTCGCCTGGAACAGCGTCGGCGGCGACGAGAACCACGCGGGTGTCGTGACGTTCCACCGTCTCTCCGACGACGAGACGCGCGTCACCGTGCAGATCGACTGGGAGCCCACCGGAGTCCTCGAGAAGCTCGGTGCCGTCTTCGGCGCCGACGACCACTCGGTGAAGAAGGACCTCGACAACTTCAAGAAGTACATCGAGTCGCGCGGTGCCGAGTCCGGCGCCTGGCGCGGCGACGTCAGCTGACGTCATAGACAGGAAAGCCGGGTCCACCCTTCGGGGCGGACCCGGCTTTCGCGTGTCAGACGCTCACCACTGCGGGTGGATCTCCGCCCGCAGACGGCGGTCGTAGACGTCACGCACCAACGCGTCGAAGGCGTCGAGGTCGAAGCCCTCGTCGAGGAGCTGTGCGGCCCCGGCGTTCGATGTGGCCTGCGCCACCGAACGGGCGCCCGGGATCACCGAGGTGATGCCCTCGCGCGAGGCGATCCACGCCAGCGTAGCGGCGGGCAGGGTGACTCCCTCGGGAAGCGAGGCCTTGAGCTCGTCGGCCGCGGACACCCCCTCGGCGAACGGGACGCCCGAGAACGTCTCCCCCTTGTCGAACGCCTCGCCGTTGCGGTTGTACGTGCGGTGGTCGTCCTTGTCGAACGTCGTGTCGGCGGTGTACTTGCCCGAGAGCAGACCGCTCGCCAACGGCACGCGGGCCAACACGGCGACGTTCTTCTCGGCCGCCATCGGCAGCACCTCGTCGAGGGGCTTGAGCCGGAACGGGTTGAAGATGATCTGCAGGTTGCTGAGGTTCGGCCGGCGGAGCGCCGAGAGGGCCTGCTCCATCGTCTCGACCGACGCACCGTAGGCGGCGATGACACCCTCGGCGACGAGCTGGTCGAGCGCGTCGTAGGTGGCGTCGTCGTCGATCACGGCTGACGGCGGGCAATGCAACTGCACGAGGTCGAGGGTGTCGGTGCCGAGCAGCCGCCGCGAGCGGTCGATCCACCCACGGAAGTTCTCGATCGTGTAGTTCTCGGGCACCTGGTCTTCGCGACGGCCCATCTTGGTCGCCACGGTGATGCCCGTGGCGGCGGTGTCGTTCAGGAACTTTCCGATGATCTCTTCGGACCGGCCGTCGCCGTACACGTCGGCGGTGTCGAAGAGCGTGACGCCGGCGTCGGCCGAGGCGGCCAGCACGGCGAGGGCCTCGTCTTCGCTGACACCGCCCCAGTCGGGGCCGAGCTGCCAAGTACCGAGGCCGATCACCGAGACGTCACGGCCGGTGCGGGAGAGGGGACGCTGCTGCATTGCGGTTCCTTTCGAAGCTGGTTCCGAGCCTATCCAGCGTGTCCGGCACCGGGGCCGCGCCTCACCGGACGCCCCCTGCGCACCCCGTGGCGGTCGTCAAGCCCGTTCGCGCGGTCGGCGGTCGCCTCTAGCGTGGCGGCACACCCCACGGAAGGAACGCCATGAACACTCCCGCCGACCGGCTCCCCGGAGCCGACGAAGAGAACATCGTCCCCGAGTCCGAGGGCCTGGCCGCCGATGTGCCCGCCGGCGACGCCGGCGCCGACACCGGTGCCGTCGGAGCGGCGCAGATCGACGCCGACGACGAAGCCCGCATCCAGGGCATCTCGAGCCAGAACGACCTGCCCGGAGTCGGCACCCGCGCCGCCGACGGCCTCACCGAGCGGGGCACCGACGACGCCCGCGGCGAGGGCGGCTCGACCTCACGGCACACCGAGGACACCGGCGGCGGCTCCGCCACCGCGCACGCGGCCTCGGACACACCGGCCGAGGGCGAACCGCACGTCGACGCCGACGACCCCATCGCGAAGTTCCAGCCCGGCGTCGGCCGTGATTCCGCGGCATCCAGCAAGATCGCCCAGAGCCTGCCCGACCCCGACGACGCGTGACCCCGGCGGGGGCGGCCCTCCGGTCGCCCCCGCACGCGGCCCCTCGGCGGGCTCCCGACCTCCCGCGGCGGCGAGGCTCAGCGTGCGAGGCGCAGGGCGTCTTCGGCGAGGTGGAAGAAGTCGCCCATCGCCGCGGTCACGGCCTGCGCGTCGTCGGCCGAGAGAAGCAGCACCACCGTCGCCTCGCCCTCGTCGTCGCGCACGAACCAGCTGCCGGTCAGCACGCCCAGGCTCGAACCGCCCTTGAAGCCGACGTAGGGCCACGTGCCGACGTCGAGTCCCGCACCGGGGTTCTCGCTCACGATGGCGAGCACCTCGGCATCCTGGGTCTGCTGCAGCGCCCGATGCACGGCGGCGATGTCGGTGGCCGAGGCGAACCAGTCGAACCCGTCCTGCCAGACCGGGGTCGTCACGTCGGTGACGCCGACGGTCAGCGGGGCGGCGTCGATGCGGTCGAGCAGCGCGCGCTTCGCGGCGTCGTCGGCACGCGCCCACTCCTCGCGCAGAGCCGGGTCGCCCCAGCCCAGGGTGAACAGCTCCTTGGTCGAGAGGAAGGGCGTCAACGCGGCGGGGTCGGCGTGGCCGCTGCGCGCGACCGCCGCTTCGACGCGCTCACGCCCGAGCCGCTCGATGAGCAGGTCGGTGGCGGTGTTGTCGCTGATGCGGATCATGGCCGAGGCGGCCTCGCGCACCGACACCTCGGTACCGGTGGGGGCGTTCTGAAGCTCGCCCGAGGGCAGGCTGCGGTCGGCGTCGTCGAGCACGAGCGTCTCGTCCCAGGCGAGATCCCCGGATGCCACGGCATCGGCCGCCGCGAGCAGCACGTACAGCTTGAAGATCGAGGCGAGGGGAGCTGCCCGTTCGGTGTCCACCGCCACGACGTCGTCGTCTCCTCGCCGGATCAGCGCGCTGACCTCGCCGGGAAGATCGCCCAGGCGCTGCTCCACCTCGTCGAGCGAGGCGGAGGGCTCCCACGGCTCGGCTACCGGGGCGAACACCATGCCGGTGATGCGGTCGTTGCCGTCGATCGCGAGCGAGAGATCGAACGGGTCGCCGAGCGTCCCGGCGAGGGTCGCGACCGCCTGGGTCTCGGTGCCCTGGTACGCGGTCACGGTGAAGGGCGCCGCCGGGCGGATCTGCCGATTGAGCAGCTCGGCGATGTCGTCGGCCGACACCTGCTGCTGGAAGTCCTCGTGCAGCACGCGCGACCAGTCGCCGGCCGTCGTGTCGGCCTCGGCCTCGAGCACGTCGATCACCCAGGTCAGCCGCTCCCCCACGGGGGTGGCCGGCACCTCGACCGAGGCCGCGGGGGTTGCGGGAGTGTCGGGCGCGGAGCTGGTACACGCGGTGAGGGCGGCGATCGTGGCGATCGAGAGGGCGGCGGCGAGGCGACGGGCGAGAGTCACGGGAGTCCTTCCGAGGGGGGCTTTCCACGCTACGGACCCGCTTCGCACGCCGCCTCCCTCGCGAGACGGAGATACGCGAAGGTGGAGGCATGCACGACCTCCGCCTCGAACCCCTCGCCCCCTCTCTCGACGACTACCTCGAGCTGCGCCGTGCCTCGGGCCTGACCCCCAAGCGTTCCGATCAGGGCGCGCCCGCGCTCGCGAACAGCTGGGCCTGGCGTCGGATCGTGGATGCCACGGGTCGATCGATCGCGATGGGCCGGGTCGTCGGCGACGGCGGGTGGTACTTCCTCATCGCCGACATGGCCACGCTGCCCGAGTACCAGCGACGCGGTCTCGGCCGCCGCATCCTCGAGGACCTTCTCGCGGAGATCCGCGCGAAGGCCCCCGAGGGTGCCTACGTGACCCTGCTGGCCGACCCTCCGGGTCAGGCGCTGTACCGCAGCCTGGGCTTCACCGAGCCGACGACGGGTTCGGTGACGATGCACCTGCTGCTCGAGGGCTGAGCGGGCCGCCGCACCGCGGCCCGTCGCCGCGCCGTCACACCGTGGGCCGCCTCGCCCCGGACCGCCGCCGCGCCCGCAGACCGAGCAGTACGTCGAGCACCACGAACGCCGCGAGCGTGTAGCCGACGAGCGGCAGGAACAACCCGATCGCCACCGCGACCACGAGCACCGCCCCGATCCCCCACCAGGGCGCCCCGCGCAGTGCGCCGCGCGCAGGCGCCGACGCGAGGCCGCGGGTCGGGCGACGGTTCCACCACATCGCGTAGCCCCAGACGACGAGCGCGGCGATGCCGATCGCCAGGGCGAACAGCACGAGCTGGTTGACGAGACCGAACAGGGTGCCCATGTGCAGGTCCACACCCCAGCGCGACAGCTTGGCGAGCAGCGGATAGTCGGCGAAGTCGACCCGATCGGTCACGTGCAGGGTCGATGCGTCGATGGCCACGGCATCCACTTCGGTCGGGAAGCTGCGGTGCACCTCCTGCACGACCCAGGCGTCGCCGACGGCGGCCGGCGGGCGGATCTCGACGTCGCCGGTGTTGACGTTGACGCGCTTCGCGACGGCGAGGACGGCGTCGAACGTGGCCGGGTCCGCCGCCCCCGGGGTGTCGGCGTGCGCCCCGCCGCCGTGTCCGGCGTGCTCGCCGCCGGCCTCCGCCTCCGCACCGAGCGAGGTCGTCAACGCGGGTGTCCCCTCACCGATTGCGGCACGCAGGTCGGAGACGTGCGCGCCCGCCGAGGCCGACCAGGTGATGCCCGTCGCCGCGAGGAAGACCGCGCCCAGCACGACCCAGATCCCGACGGCCGAGTGCCAGCCCGACAGCTTGCGGTACCCCCGGTGCGCGCGGTTCGGGCGCAGCAGGTCGCGGCGCCCGCGGCGGCTGCGCACGAAGCGGCCGATCCACAGCCCGAGGCCCGCGAGCGAGACGATCCCGAGCCACGATGCCGCGAGCTCGCTGTACAGCCGGCCCGGCTCGCCCAGGTGCAGCGAGCGGTGCAGGTCGCTGATCCAGTGCCGCAGGGGCAGCGCGCCGCTCGTGCCGTACGCGGGCAGGTCGCCACGGATCTCGGCCGTCGCGGGGTCGACGAAGATCGCCCGCGTCGTGCTTTCGGGTAGCGCCTCGTCGGCGAACAGGACGCGCGTGGTGTCACCGGGCGCGGGGGCGGGCCGTACGGCGACCGGTGAGGCCCCGCCGCCCACGTAGGCCTCGGCCGCCTCGACCTGGTCGGCCAGCGGCATCCCGACCAGGGTGGAGGTGGCGGTCACCTCGTGCGCGTACATGACCCTCTCGAGCGACGGCGTGAGGGCGTACAGCGCGCCGCTCAGCGCCGCGACCAGGATGAACGGCCCCACGAGCAGCCCCGCGAAGAAGTGCAGCCGGCGCAGCAGCGCGGTGAACCAGCCTCGTCGCGGAGCACCCGGCCCGCTCCCCGACCGTCGAGTGTCCGGAACACGCCGCACCGCGTCGTCTCCCGACGGCGTGTTGTGGACACTCGACGGGGTGGATGCCGTCATGACGGCGCCCCGGGCTCGACGGGGCGGCCGGGGGCGGGCGCGGGCGGCGGGGGCGACGGGGGCGACGGGGACGGCGGGGCGGACTCGTCGGGAGCGGATGCCGCGACGACCGACGCCGGCAGGGTGAGGGGAGGGGAACGGAACATGGAGGATCTCTTCTCCGGGCACCGGGTGGCGCCCGTCGGTCGGCGCCGCCGCGCGCGTGCACGACGGGCCGGGGTCCCGCGCGCGGTCGACGTCGCCGCGGGGCGGTGCGCCACGGGATACGACATCGCCGCTCGACGATGACCGAGGAAGGGGGGCGTCCCGAGGGGACGTGGAAGGGAGTCGCGCCGGCGCGAGAGCACTCGGCGTGCGCGACCGCCCGCCCGGTCCGTCAGACGGCCGGGACGCACCGCTCACGGCGCGGCGTGACGCGGAGCAGGGTCAGGATGCCGAGACCGGCGGCCCGCGACGTCGCGCACTCGCGGCGAGCAGCACCGAGGTCGGGCGCACGACGGCGACCACGACCGCAACGCGATGGCGCGGCGACACGGGCCCGAACGTCGCCGCCATCACGCGCACGCGCGCACGCAGCCCCTCGACCGCGCGGTCCGCGAGCGCACGCAGCACCCCCAGGGTGCGTTCCGCGCGGTGCAAGGCCAGCGAGGTGACGGCCGCGGCGAGCGCGTGCCAGAGCCACATCGTGGCATCCGGCGTCAGTGCGGCGCCCACCGGATCCGCGGCGACCGCCGGGAAGACGGCCCCGTGCACGTGGCCGGCCGCGCCGAGGTCGTAGCTGCCGAGCACGAACAGCGCGTGGAACAGCAGCTGGCTGACGACGACGGCCGCGCTCAGACGCCAGGCCGAGAGCCGGCGGCCGGCCAGGACCGTGCAGGCGACGAACGACAGCGCGAGCGGAACGACGACACCCATCCAGCCGGGCACGGCTCCCCCGCCGGTCACGTGCGACAGCAACGCGACGAGGGTGGCGATCGATGCGGCGACGCCCCCGCGCGCGACGCGTACGCCCCGTGCCCGTCGTCGCATGGCCTCCATTGTGGCAGGGGTTCCCCGCGCGTTCCGCGCACTGCATCGGCGTCGAGCAACAGGAGGGCGATCAGCACGCCTCCGCCCCTAGGCTGAGGCCACCCGACCCAGGAGGATGCCGTGCCCCGACCCCGCGCCGTGATCGCCGGAGCGAGCGGATTCGTCGGCGGAGCGCTGGTCGCCGCGTTCCGAGACGACGGCTACGACGTCGACACGATCGGCCGCACCGGCACCGCGACCTGGGCCGATCCGGCCGCCGTGGCGCAGGTCGTCGACGGCGCCGACGTCCTGGTGAACCTGGCGGGCAAGATCGTGTCGTGCCGGTACACCGACGCGAACCGTGACGAGATCCTGCGCTCTCGCGTCGACACCACCCGTGCCCTGCACTCCGCCGTCGCGCACGCGGCCCACGCGCCCGCGGTGTGGATGAACGCCTCGACCGCGACGATCTACCGCCACGCCACCGAGCACGGCAACGACGAAGTCGACGGCGAGATCGGCCAGGGGTTCTCGGTCGATGTGGCCACGAGCTGGGAACGCGCGTTCTTCGAGGGAGAACTGCCCCGCACGCGCCGTGTGGCGTTGCGCATGGCGATCGTGCTCGGAGACGGTCCGGCGACCCGCATGCTGTTCGCCCTCGCCCGACTCGGGCTGGGCGGCCCGCAGATCGACAGCTGGTGGTTCCCCCACCGCCGGTACCGCGGGATCGGCGCGCGCCCCACGGGGCGCCTGTGGTCGAGCTGGCACCGCACCTCGGGCCACCAGCGCTTCAGCTGGATCCACATCGATGACGTCGTGGCATCCGTGCGATTCCTGCGCGACCGCGACGACATCGTCGGTCCGGTCAACCTGGCCGCGCCCGCCGTGAGCGACAACCGCACCCTCATGCGAGAGCTCCGGCGCATCGCGCGGGCGCCGATCGGCCTGCCCGCGTTCCGGTGGATGCTCGATCCGGCGATGGCGCTGCTGCGCAACGAGCCCGAACTCGTGCTGAAGAGCCGGTGGGCGGTGCCCCGCGTGCTGACCGAGGCGGGCTACGTCTTCCGCTATCCCGAGCTGGCCCCGGCACTCGAGGCGGTGGCGGCCCTGCGCCCCCCGCGCGGTCGCGACCTGTTCTCGGTCTGAGCCGGCCTCACGCGAAAGGCCGCCCCGGCCGCGTGACGCACGTCGGTGCGGCACACGGGGGACGGCCTCTGATCGCTCCGACCTCGGTCGGATCCGGGGGTGGGGACGAACGGTCAGACCTGGCGACGGATGAACCGCATGAGCGCGGCGATCACACCGATGATCAGGATGATCACGCCGATCCAGAGCAGGAACTTCACGGCCTCGACGAAGATGCCGAGGAAGAGGAGCACGAGACCGACGATGACGAGGATGATGGCGAGAGCGGGCATGGTCCCACTCTGCCGGGTCGATGCCCCCTCGTCTGCGCCCTTGACACCGTGCGGGTGGCGCCGTGCGGGTGGCGCCGTGCGGGCTGCGCGGCGGAAGCCGTGTCAAGACCGCTGCGCCCCCGGCATCCGCGGACTAGCGTCGCTGTCATCACGACCCCCAGGAGGCGGACATGACTGAGCGCGACGTCAACGGACACGGCACCGGACCCGAAGAAGGCGAGTACACCGACGTGCAGCTGCCCGGCGGAGACGACGACCGCGGGAGCGCCGACGCGCCCGGCGAGTACGTCGACCGCGAGAACGCCGACGGGAGCGAGTCGCGCCCCCGCACCGACGAGGCCGGCGCCTACACCGACGTCGAGCTGCCGAGCGGCGACGAGGCGCACGAAGACCTCGACAACCCCGGCGAGTACACCGACCGCGACCGCTGAGCGATCAGAGTCCCTCGGTCAGCACCCGGCGATCACCGCTCGAGCGTGCGCTGCGGTGCGACGCGATACACCTCGACGTACGACCGCACGAAGGCGTCCGGATCGGCGAAACCCCATCGGGCGGCGACCTCCCCGACCGATGCACATCCCGCGTCGGCGTCGAGGAGGTCCGCGTGAGCCGCGCTCAGACGCGCCGCAGACAGGTACTCCTCGGGAGAGGATGCCAGTTGCCCGTTGGCCGCGAATGCGCGACGCAGACCGGTGGCAGACGTGCCGACGGCACGCGCCGCGTCGTCGACCGTCACCGGCAACGACGCGTGATCGTCGATCCACGACGTCGCGGCGGTGTAGATCGTCGCCTGCTCGAGGGCCGATGCCCGCCGCTCGCGCGCGTCGCCCACGAGGGGGAACGCCTCGAGCGTCGCCGCGGCGAGGGCGCGTCGCACGTGCGCCCGCACGAGAGGCTCCGCCAGCAGGGGGACCTGCGTCAGCGACCACCGCAGCGTCGCGAGCCAGTAGTCGCCCAGGCGCCGCGACACCGGTCCCGTGCCGGCGAACCGGGCCACGAGCGTCTCGTCGCCGTAGATCGTGCGGGCCGTCTCGCTCAGCCACTCGGCGTCGAAGGCCACGAGCTGCACCGACGTGTCGATCGGTCGCCCGATGAGTTCGCGACCGGGCTGCACGATGCCGGGCTCCACGCTGTAGTCGCCGGATTCGGAGCCGATGGTCCACGAGAACCCGGGATTCGAGGTGGCGAAGTAGAACCGATCCGCCTCGTAGACGATCTCGGCCCGGCAGTCCCAGGTCAGGTGCCGCAGGGCGAACGCCGCGTCACCGACCGCGTGCTCCGCGATCGAGGCCCTCTCGGCGAGCACGTCGACCCGCCCGTACTGCTCTTGCAGCCAGGCCTGCGTGTCGGCCACGTCATCGGTGCGGACGCGCGAGTCGAAGAAATCGTTCATAGGCGAGGACGGCGAACCGCTGGAAAACGGACCGCTCATGCCCATGATAGTTAACCCCCCTCACCCCGACTCACCAGGAGAGACACCCGTGGCCGACTCGCCCGCTGTGCGCCCCATCCATCCCGACGACGCCGGAGAGGTGCTCACGATCCAGCGCGCCGCCTTCGCGAGCGAAGCGCTCATCTACGGCGATCCCGACATGCCTCCGCTCACGCAGACCCTGCCCGAGCTCGAAGCCGAGCTGGTCGAGAACCTCGGCTGCGTCGCCGTCGACGGACACCGGATCGTCGGCGCCGTCCGCGCACGCCGTGACGGGGAACTGCTGCTGATCGGGCGCCTCGCGATCGCCCCCGATCAGCAGGGCGCCGGTCTCGGAACGTTGCTGCTGGCAGCGGTCGAGCAGCGCGGACGCGAAGCCGGCGCCACCGAGGCGGAGCTCTTCACCGGCGGCCTGAGCGAAGCCAACCAGCGTCTGTACGAGCGCGAGGGGTATCACCGCACCGAGACCACCGCCGACGGCGAGATCTTCTACCGCAAGCCGCTCACCGCCTGAGCAGGACGCCACCCCCCTGTTGAGCGTCCACGACACGCCGCAGTGCCGACCGCGAACGCGGCGTGTGTCGGACACTCAACAGGGGGGGTGGCGCACCGCAGACGAAGGGGCCGCCGCCCGGTCCCGGACGACGGCCCCTTCTGCGCGTCACGCTTACGGCGTCGGCATACCGCCGTTGACGTTGAGCGTCTCGCCGATGACGTAGCTCGACTCCGCCGAGGCGAGGTACACGTACGCGGGGGCGAGCTCGGCGGGCTGGCCCATGCGCCCGAGCGGCGTCTCCTCGCCGAACTCGTCGACCTTCTCGTTCGGCTGACCGTCGGTCACCTGCAGCGGCGTCCAGATCGGGCCGGGCGCGACGGCGTTCACGCGGATGCCCTTGGGCGCGAGCTGCTGGCCGAGGGCCTTGGTGAAGGTGTTGATGGTCGACTTGGTCGAGGCGTAGTCGACCAGGATCGGCGCGGGCGAGTACGCCTGGATCGATGTGGTGTTGATGATGGCCGAGCCCGCGGGCAGGTGCGGGATGGCCTCCTTGCAGATCCAGAACATCGCGTAGACGTTGGTCTTGAACGTGTCGTCGAACTGCTCGTCGTCCAGCGTCGTCAGGTCTTCGTTGAAGATCTGCTTGCCGCCGTTGTTGACGACGATGTCAAGGCCGCCGAGGCCCTCGACCGCTTCCTCGACCAGCGTGCGGGCGTACTCGCGCTCGCGCAGGTCGCCGGGGATCTGCACGACGGTCGCGCCGGCCTCACGAAGGATTCCGGCGATGCGGTCGGCATCCACCTTCTCCTCCGGCAGGTACGACATCGCCACCGAGGCCCCCTCGCGGGCGAACGCGATCGCGGTGGCCGCGCCGATCCCCGAGTCGGCTCCGGTGATCAGCGCCTTGCGGCCCTTCAGCCGCTCGCTGCCGACGTAGGTGTCCTCACCGAGCGCGGCCTTCGGGGTCAGCTCGGCGTCGAGGCCGGGCTCGGGCTGGTCCTGCGCCTGGGGCTCGATGTCGGCGTAGAGCTTGGTGGGATCGGTGAACGTGTACTGCGTGCTCATGGCGAGTCCTTTCATGGGGGATGGATGCCGAGACGAGACGTCGCGGCAGAGGATCAGCGGCCGGAGAGCTCGGCGGCATCCACGAGTTCGCGGATGACGAGCGCGGCGTTGATGAGGGCCAGGTGACTGAGCGCCTGCGGGAGGTTGCCCCAGAACGCCCCGTCCGATTCGGCGATCATCTCGGAGTAGATGCCGACGTCGTTCGCCTGGGCGACCAGGGCGTCCATCGCCTCGACCGCCTCGTCGTGGCGTCCGACGCAGGCGAGCGCCGTGGCCCGCCAGAACGCGCAGGCGACGAACGTCTGCTCCTCCTGGTCCATGCCGGTGTACCGGTAGACGAGGTGGTTCTCCGTCGTGAGGCGTTCGGTGATGGCATCCAGGGTCTTCGACATGCGCTCGCCCCGGTCGAAGCCGGTGGGGGCGTGCAGCAGCACCGACGCGTCGAGATCGGAGCTTCCGGGGGCGAGCGTGTAGGCCTCGAGCTCCTCCGACCAGCAGTGCTCTTCGACCCAGCGGTGAATGCGGTCGCGCTCCGCGCGCCACCGGTCGGCGTTGTCGGGGATGTGTCCGCCGGCCGCGAGCCACTGGGCGTCGTCGAGGGCCTTCCAGCAGCCCATCTTCGACGAGGTGTAGTGACGCAGCTCCGGGAGCTCCCACATGCCCGAGTCCTCGCGGCGCCACAGGTCGCACGTGCGGTCGGCGACGTCGGCGAGCAGGCGTCCGGTCTGGATGTCGAGACGGTTCCCCGCCTCGACGTAGGTGCGGCACAGGGCGATCAGGTCGCCGTATACGCCGAGCTGCAGCTGCCCCTGCGCGGGGTTCCCGGTCACGACCGGTTGGTTGCCGTTCCAACCCGGCACGTCGTGCTTCTCGAGCCCGATCTCGGCCTCACCATCGAGGGTGTACATCACCTGCACCTCGGGACCGTTCTTGCGGATCGTGCGCAGCAGCCACGAGATGGCCGCGTGCGTCTCCTCGCGCAGACCGAAACCCACCCAGGCGTGCGCCGTGTAGGCGAGATCGCGCACCCAGGCGTAGCGGTAGTCCCAGTTCTTGCCCCCGCGGGGGTTCTCGGGGAGCGACGTCGTCGCCGCCGCCGCGATCGCCCCGGTGGGGCTGAACAACAGCAGCTTCAGCGCGAGGGCGCTGCGCTGCACGTCTTCGGCCCAGGGTCCCTCGTACGAGAACTCGTCGGACCACGTCGTCCACCCGTCGACGGTGCGGTCGATGCCGCGGTCGACGTTCTTCGCGTCGGGGATGCGCAGCGGCTCCCCCTCGGTCGCGGCGATCACGAGCAGATGGCGCGAGCCCTTCGACGTCGTGAACGCGCCGTCGATGCTCTCGTTGCCGGCATCCGGGTCGCCGTGCAGACCGTGCTCATGGCCGACCACGGCGAGCGAGACGTGTCCGATGCGCATGATCGAGAAGCCGTCGATGCGTTCGGTCCACGGGGCGGCGGAACGCAGCATGGTGCCGGGCTGTACGCACCAGGCGAACTCGACGTCGCCCTTCACCCCGTCGACGCGCCGCGCGAGCTCGGCCCACGGGAGGCGTCCGGCGATGCCCGTGACCATGGCGTCGGTCACGGTGGCCACCCCCGACGCGGTCGTGAAGGTCGTCTCGAGCACGTTCGTGTGCGGCAGGTAACGCCGGGTGACCTCGTACTCCTCCACCGGAGCGAGTTCGATGCACCCGCCGGCCGATTCGTCGACGAGTCGCGCGAACACGGGGCGCGAGTGGATGTTCGGAAGCGGCAGCCAGTCCACCGATCCGTCGAGACCGATCAGAGCGACCGTCCGACCGTCACCGATCGCGGCGTAGTCGCGGAGGGGGCGAGACGGAGCAGGGGGTGTGTGGGGCACGTCTCCACGCTAAGAACGGCGCGGTGGGGCAAGGCCGGGGTTGTCCATTCCGAGGGGAGCGGCTACGGCGCCGACCCACGCGTCGGCGGTTACCCCGCTGTGCGAAGGCTCGCAACCCCTGCCGCGCCCGCCGACGAAGCGCCTAACGTCGCTACCGACCGCGAGTGAAAGGAAGGCGCATGTCCGCCACCCAGGAGACCACCAAGAACCGCCGTCGCCCCGCCCGCGGCGGCAACGGCCCCGAAACCACCGAGGAGCAGAACGCTGAGAGCGGCTTCCAGGCCTCGGAGGAGCTCACCGACAACCTTCAGCGCGTGCTCATCGACCTGATCGAGCTGTCGATCCAGGGCAAGCAGGCGCACTGGAACGTCGTCGGCAAGAACTTCCGCGACACCCACCTGCAGCTCGACGAGATCATCGACGCGGCACGCGAGTTCAGCGACACCGTCGCCGAGCGCATGCGCGCCCTGCACGCTCTTCCCGACGGCCGCAGCGACACCATCGCCGAGACCACGACCCTCCCCGAGTTCCCCCAGGGCGAGGTCGACACCTCGGAGGTCGTCGACCTGATCACGGAGCGCCTCGACGCCACCGTCGGCACCGTCCGCGAGGTGCACGACGACGTCGACGACGAAGACCCCACGAGCGCCGACATCCTGCACTCGATCCTCGAGCGCCTCGAGCAGCTGTCGTGGATGGTCAGCGCGGAGAACCGCGTCGCCCGCAGCTGAACGACGACGTACACACCGGATGCCGAGGCCTCGTCGTGGCCTCGGCATCCGGCGTTTTTGCGTGCGGGCGTTCAGCTGCGGGCGATCAGGAACGGCGAGCGTGGCCCCTCGAGACGCGACACGGAGGCCTTGATCTCGGCGATGTTGCCGTCGATCGTGAGCAGACGCGCGTCGATCCGGCGTTCTCGCGCGTCGATCTGCACCATGCGTTCGTCGAAGCGGGCGTCAGCCCTCTCCACCCGTGTCTCGGCGCGCTCCATGCGCGATTCGATGCGGGCGAAGCGCTGGTCCACCTGAGCGAAATTCTGTTCGGTGCGACGCTCGACGCGGTCCAGCATCCACTTCATCCCGCTGAGGATCGCGGCGGCGAAGGTCAGGAAGAAGGCCCCGAGGGCGATGAGGGCTTGAGCCGCGTCGAGGTTCACGGTGGTCCTTCCGGGGTGTGCGTGTCGACAGGGTACCCGCGTGCGCACGGCCGTCGACAGCCTCGATCGGTGATCGGTGGAGAAGTTCACCCGCCCCTGGCCGGGGGAGAATCCGTGGGAGCTGCAACGACTCGATGACGCGCACGACAGCGGTCCCCGCCCCCTCTCCGATAGCGTCGGAGCGTCCGGCGGATCGCCGGGGGACGGGGACCCTGATGACGACCGATCCGACACTCGACGTTCCCCCGCGACGGAGGGTCGCGTGGTTCCTGCTCTTCGGGGCGCTCGGCGCGGTCGTGGGGCTGCTCCCCTGGCTGACGAGCGGACCGTTCCTGCCGCTGCAGAACCTGGAGGACGCCGACGATGTGTCGCGGCAGGGGCCGTTCGTGCTGCTGCCGTACAGCCAGTACGAGATCACGACGATCATCGTGCTGCTCGTGGTCGGCGGAGCCGCCGCCGGCATCATCGCTCGCGCGCAACGCTCGCGTCCGGGGGTTCTGCGCGGACTCGCGACGGTGGGTGGGCTCGCGCTCGTCCAGCTCGTCGCGATCGTTCAGACCGCGCTCGCGACGTGGAACGTGCTCCAGGAGCGATTCGAATCGATCGTGTACCTGGTGCTGCTCACCGCGGTGGCCGTGCTCGCGTTCGTGGTCTCGCTGCTCGTTGCGTCGTTGGTGTCGACGGCTCCCCGCGCCGGTACGGGGGTCGCCCTCTCGATCGGCGCACTGGCGACGGATATCTGGGTCGGAGCGTGGATGACGTTGCCCTTCGGCTCCGAGTCGCCCTTCTCGGCCATCCTGCCCCTGACCTTCTTCCTCGGTCCGGTGCTCGTGGGGGCGACCATCGCGTGGACGGGCGTCGACACGGTGGGGCGGGTGGTGGCCGGGGTGGTCGGGCTGCTGCTCGTCTGGGTCGTCCCACCGCTCACGACGGCTCTCGCCTCCGCTGCGGGCACCCGGGTGCTCGCCTCCGACCTCCCCGAAATGGCCGATTACGGCGTGAACGTCTTCGTCTCGGCCCTCACCCAACCCGAACTGGGCCTGCGCGTGATCGGGGTGACGATCGCCGTCGCGGTCGTCGGCCTCGTCCTGCGCCGGATGATGGCGCGTCGGCGCAACGCCGCTACAGCCTGAGAACCTCGGTGACCCGCACGATCGCCGTGCCCTCTTCCTCCGAGGCCGCGAGGTCGACCTCGGCGCGGATGCGCCAGTCGTGGTCGCCCGCGGGGTCGTCGATCGTCTGCTCGACGCGCCACACGCCGTCGGCGGCCGCCGACTCGTCGATCTCGACGAGCGCTGAGGAGCGCGCCGCTCCCCCGGTGCCGATCGTGTCGTGCTCGTCGAAGTAGCGGTCGAGCACGGTGGGCCAGTCGATGTCGGGGTCGAGCTCGACGAGCTCGTCGTCGCGTTGCAGGGCGGCGAGCTGCACGCGACGGAACATCTCGTTGCGCACCAGCACGACGAACGCCCGCCGATTGGTGAGGATCGACGGCGGCGCCGGCGGCACGACCGGGGCATCGGGGTCGTCGGCGGGGTTGATGAGCTGCTCCCACTCGTCGACGAGGCTCGAGTCGACCTGACGGACGAGCTCGCCGAGCCAGGCGATCAGATCGAGCAGGTCGGGCGTCTGCGCGTCGACCGGCACGGTCTGACGGATCGCGCGATAGGCGTCGCTGAGGTAGCGCAGCACCAGCCCCTCGCTGCGGGCCAGCTGGTACAGCGAGACGTACTCGCCGAACGAGCATGCCCGCTCGAACATGTCGCGCACGACCGACTTCGGCGACAGCTCGAAGTCGCGGATCCAGGGCTGGCTGGATGCGAACACCTCGTACGCCTGCGCGAGCAGCTCGTCGAGCGGCTTGGGCCAGGTGATCTCCTCGAGCAGCTCCATGCGCTCGTCGTACTCGATGCCCTCGCGCTTCATCGCGGCCACCGCTTCGCCGCGCGCGCGGAACTGCTGCTGCGACAGGATCGGACGCGGGTCGTCGAGGGTCGCCTCGATGACGCTGACGACGTCGAGCGCGTAGTGGCCGGTGCCCACGCTGTCGCTGGCGGCCGTGGCATCCGGTCCCCGTCCGAGCTCGACCTCGGGGTCGAGCATCTCGATCGCGGCGAGCGCGAAGGGCGACAGAGGCTGGTTGAGCGCGAAGTTCGCCTGCAGCTCGACCGTGAGCCGGATGCGCGAGTCGCCGGAAATCGTCGCTTCGGAGCCGTCTGAAGCGACGAAATCCGGCGACTCGCGCGGGATGACCTCGGCCACACCCGCCTGCACCAGCGTGCGGAAGATCGCCAGGGCCCGGCGGGCGAGCTCGTACTGGCGGGCGCGGGGCTCGTGGTTGTCGAACACCAGCGAGCGCACGTTGGCGAACACGTCGCCGCCGCGCGCGATGACGTTGATGAGCATCGCGGCGCTGAGCTTCATCTGCGGCTGCAGCGGCTCGGGCTCGGCGACCACCAGGCGGTCGTAGCTCTGCTCGGTCCAGTTCACGAAGCCCTGCGGCGCCTTCTTGCGCACGATCTTCTTCTGCTTCTTCAGGTCGTCGCCGGCCTTGAGGATCTGCGCGGCGTTCTCGATCTCGTGGTCGGGCGCCATGATCACGACCGTGCCCGCGGTGTCGTACCCGGCGCGGCCCGCGCGGCCCGAGATCTGGTGGAACTCCCGCGCGGTCAGCTGGCGCATGCGCTGACCGTCGTACTTGGTGAGCGCCGTCATCATCACGGTGCGGATCGGCACGTTGATGCCGACGCCGAGGGTGTCGGTGCCGCAGATGACGCGCAGCAGCCCCCGCTGCGCGAGCGTCTCGACCAGGCGGCGGTAACGCGGCAGCATGCCGGCGTGGTGCACGCCGATGCCGGCGCGGACGTAGCGCGACAGGGTCTTGCCGAAGCCGGTCGTGAAGCGGAACCCGCCGATCGCCTCGGCGATCTCGTCGCGCTGTTCGCGCCCGATGATGCGGATCGACGACAGCGCCTGCGCCCGCTCCATCGCCGCCGCCTGCGAGAAGTGCACGATGTAGATGGGCGCCTGCTTCGTGTCGAGCAGCTCCTGCACCGTCTCGTGCACGGGCGTGCGCGCGTACTCGAAGTGCAGCGGCACAGGACGCTCGACGCCGGTCACCCGGGCGGTGGGCCGGCCGGTACGTCGCGAGAGGTCTTCGGCGATCTCGGTGACGTCGCCGAGGGTGGCCGACATGAGGATGAACTGCGCCCGCGGAAGCAGCAGCAGCGGCACCTGCCAGGCCCAGCCTCGATCGGCCTCGCCGTAGTAGTGGAACTCGTCCATCACGACCTGGTCGACGTTTGCGTCGGCGCCCTGGCGAAGCGCCAGGTTCGCGAGGATCTCGGCCGTGCAGCAGATGATCGGCGCATCGGCATTGACCGACGAGTCGCCCGTGACCATGCCGACGTTCTCGGCCCCGAAGATGTCGACCAGCGCGAAGAACTTCTCGCTCACGAGCGCCTTGATCGGCGCCGTGTAATAGGTGCGGCCGCCCCGGGCGAGGGATGCCGCGTGGGCGGCGACCGCGACCAGGGATTTGCCCGTGCCGGTCGGGGTCGACAGGATCACGTTCGCACCCGACACGATCTCCATGACCGCTTCGTCTTGCGCGGGGTACAGCGTCAGGCCGCGCGCGACCGCCCAGTCGACGAAGCCCAGGTAGACGGCATCCGGGTCGGCACCGACGGGCACGAGTTCGAGGAGGGGGGTCACTCCCCCACCCTCTCATCCGTGGGGCGTCAGCCCGCGTCGGAGAAGACTCCGACGTCGTCGCCGTCGAGCACGAACTGCACCGCCGTGCCCACCGGATAACGGGCGCGGAACTGCTCGGGGAACGTGGAGTTCACGATGAACTCCGCCGTCGCAGGGAAGAGCCCCGCCGCACAGCCCCCGAACCGCACGCCCGCGTTCGAGCGGAGAGCGCCGCCGGAGTCTGCCACATCGGCGGTGTCGGAGATGAGCAGACAGTCGGCCCGATTGCCCTCGGAGTCGATCTGCGTCGGCCCCGCGAACGCCGTCAGCCCGTAGTAGTCCTCGAAGCCCCGCGACTGCTCGGGATCGAACCCGAGGTAGCCGACCGCCGCGGGATCGAGGTCGGGGGCGGGCGTCAGCGCGTCGGTCTGCGCGATGCCCGGCGTGCGCTCGACGGTCGTGAACGACATGCCGACGGCGGTGAGCGCGCTGGCCGCCACCACGACGGCCGCGACGCCGACGGCGGCCACCCATACACGCCTCCGCGTGCGCAGGAGCGGGGGCCGCGGTGTCTGGTCGATGTCGGCCGAGTCGAGGTCGTCGAGCCCTGCGGATGCCGCGACACCCGTCCGTTCCGCCTCGGCACCGCCCTCGACGACGGCGTCGGACGGAAGCGTCGTGTGCTGTCGCGTCCGGTCGAGCTCCTCGAGTTCGCGCAGACGCGCGACGGCCACGGGATCGTCGGCGATGTCGGCCCCCGGGCCGTACGCCCGCGCCCGCAGACGTCGCAGTTCGTCCTGCACCTCGTCGTCCATGCCTGAATGCTTCCACACCCGCAGCGCACCGAGGCCGCCCCTTGATACATGCGAGGGAATAGATCAGGCGCCGGTGCGTTCTCTCAGGCATGCGTTCTTTCGGCACCCTCTCCTTCGGCCATTACGGTCCCCTCGGCGGCGGGCACCACCTGACCGCCGGTGACTCGATGCTCCAGGCGATCGACCTCGCCCAGGGCCTGGACGACCTCGGCGTCAACGGCATCTCGTTCCGCGTGCACCATTTCGCCCGTCAGCAAGCGGCCCCCATGCCGCTGCTCGCCGCGATCGCCGCCCGCACCTCGCGGATCGAGGTGGGTACCGGCGTCATCGACATGCGCTACGAGAACCCGCTCATGCTCGCCGAGGAGGCGGCATCCGTCGACCTGATCAGCGCGAACCGGCTCGCGCTGGGTGTGAGCCGCGGCTCACCCGAGACGGTCGTGCGCGGCTACGAGGCCTTCGGCTACACGGGGTCGGACGACCCGCGTGGCGGTGACCTCGCCCGCGAGCACTTCGACCTGTTCCTGCGCGCGATCGACGGCGAGGGTCTCGCCGAGCGCGACCCGCACAGCCCCTTCGGTGGCGGCACGGGTCTGCAGCGCATCGAGCCGCACTCCCCCGGGCTGCGCAAGCGCATCTGGTGGGGTGCCGGCACGACGGCGACGGCCGAGTGGGCCGGGCGCATCGGCGTGAACCTGATGTCGTCCACCCTGCTCACCGAGGCCGACGGCACGCCCTTCGACATCCTGCAGGCTCAGCAGCTCGACGCGTTCCGCGCCGCCTGGCGCGAGGCCGGCCACGTCGGTGAGCCCCGCACCTCGGTCAGCCGCAGCATCTTCCCGATCGTCACCGCCGAAGACGAGATGTACTTCGGCGGCTCGGCGGGCTCCGATCAGATCGGCGTCATCGACGGCATGCGCTCGACCTTCGGCAAGACCTACGCCGCGCCTCCCGAGAAGCTCATCGAGCAGCTGCAGAACGACGCCGCCGTGATGAGCGCCGACACGCTCATGCTGACGATCCCGTCGCAGATGGGCGTCGAGTTCAACCTGCGCCTGGTCGAGAACTTCGCTCGTCACGTCGCTCCGGCCCTGGGCTGGCAGCCGACCACGGCCGCAGCCCGCGTCTGACCTCAGCGACGCCGAAGGGCCCGGATGCCACGATCACGGCATCCGGGCCCTTCGACGTTTCTGCGCGTGCGGGACGGGACGATCAGCGCGCGGTCACGCCGCGGGAGCGCGCGATGGTCTGCGACACGAGGTACTCGCCCCAGGCGACGGCGTAGGCGCCGAGCGCCGCCCACATCCACGCCGACGGCAGCGCACCGGTGAGCGCGAGCAGGCCCGCCGCGGTCAGGGCGACGACGACGATGAGCACGGGCACGACGGCTCGCGATCCCACGAGGGCGCCGTCGGTGCGCCAGATCACCAGCAGCGCCCCGGCGGTGGCGATGAGCAGGATCACCGGTGTCCACCACGATCCGAGCGATCCCATCGAGATCGACGCCCCGATGCCGGCGATGGCCAGCGACGCGGTGCGGAGGGAACGGACGGTCGTGGTGCGGGAAGACATCAGAGCTCTTTCTCCCGCACCGTTGTCGGCGCGGGTCGCCCCAGCGTATCCACCGGGCCGGTGCGGGCCGAACTCCTGAGAATCGCGACGGCGGCGCAGCGCGCGGCGCGTCGATTCGCGGCGGAGTCGGCCTCGGCCTCCGGTTTCTCAGGAGTTCGGCCCGCCGCGGCGGGGGTGGGTGCGTCGTCGGCGCGGAGTCCTCCCCGCAGAATGCACGTGAGTCGGCCCGGAACTCGTCGAGGGGAGGGGGTCGCGACCGCGCGGCCCCGTACCCTGGAAGCCGGGGAGTCGCGCGAGCCGAACCGCGCGCACGCACCACCCCTTCATCGGTCGACGACGCCATCGCATCGAGAGGGGAGCCCGCGTGGAGCTGACACGACGCAGCGTGCTCTTCGGGGCGCTCGGCATCATCGGCCTCGGCGCCGGGTCGGTCGCCGCGGCAAAGATGATGACGCACGGGGCACCCGATGCCCCGACGCCCTCCGCCTCGGGCGCCACGCACTCCCCGAGCCCGACGGCGAACGCGACGACCCCGTCGACGAAGGATCTCGACCTGCACGTCTGGGATACGGTGCGACGCTCGCTGTCGCCCGCCGACGACGCGACGATCGCGGTGACCCGCGGCGTTCTGCCGGCCGGTCTCGCCATCGCGGGATCGACCCTGGCGGGCAGGCTCACCGACACCGGACCGTACGCCTTCGAGGTCGAGGTGCGCCACGGCGACAACCGCCGCCGACAGGCCTTCGCGGGCGCGGTCGGCGAGATCAAGCGCGATCTGAGCATCTCGCTCAGCCTCGATGCGACGACGCCGCTCAAGGTCACCGCGCGCGAACTCGACCGCATCGCCGCGCTCGGCGCCAACGCGACGCTCGTCATCCTCTGCTACATCCCCGACCCCGACTCGACGACCTTCACCCGCGTCTCCGACGAACGCATCGACGCCGTCTTCGCGCTGGCGAAGGACCGCGGTGTGCGCATCACCCTCGTCAAGCCGCACATCGCCACGGTGAAGGACGGCGACAGCTTCTACCGAGCGAAGTACACCCCGGCCTCGGTCGACGCCTTCTTCGACAGCTGGGCCGATCAGCTGTCGCACTTCGCGCAGCTGTGCACCGACAACGACGTCGAGTACCTGTCGGTGGCGTGCGAACAGCCGGCGCAGACCACCGCCGAAGAGTACGAGCGGTGGGTGCCGATGCTGGCGAAGGTGCGCGCCGATCACCCCGCCATCAAGCTCACCGCGGCGTTCACGACCCTCGAGCTGTTCCTTCTGTACACCTACTGGCTGCCTCAGAAGACCCCGCACATGGCGCAGCTGCTCGACGTGTTCGGCATCAACTCGTGGATCCGGCTGACCGACAAGGTGTACACCCCCGACGCCCCCAACATCACCGTCGACGAGCTCGTCGCCGGGTGGCGGGGTGCCGGAGGCCGGACCGACGACCACCTCGGCAAGCTCGAAGCCGTCTGCGACCAGCTGCGCATGCCCTTCCTCATCACCGAGGTCGGGGCGCAGCCCAGGGTCGACGGGCTCGCGCAGCAAGAGGGCAGCACCCCTCCCACGGGGGCGGCGAACCACGACGTCCAGGCGCTGCTGTACACCTCGGTGCTGCGGGCACCGCTGCGATCACGGTGGTGCACGGGCGCCTCGATCTGGCACATGCGCGCGCCCTTCGCCTTCGGCGACCTGTCCGGCGACACCCTCTTCGCGGGCGAGAAGGTGCTCAAGACCCAGATCGCCAAGGATCCGTCGCTGGCCGCGAAGTCGTACTGACGGCAGCCCGCCCGGGCACGCCCGTGCCCTGACCCGCGCCCCGGCGCCGCGCCCGGCGGGAGAACGCCGAAGACCCCTCGCGGCCGGAACGGTCAGGTGGCCGGATCTGAAGAGTGCGGCGTCAGCGCCCGTTGCGATCCGCCGCCGAGCGGGGCGGCGCCGATGAGACTTCGAGGCGGTCGAGGCCGCGCAACGACGTCCAGACGAGTTCCTCGCCCTTCGCGGCGTGCTGCGACGCGCGCACCGCACGCTCGTCGGCCCAGGAGTTGAGCACGTGCCCGCTGTGACCGCGGACGTGCTCGAGGACCACGTCGGGCATGCCCGCCTCGCGTCGGGCGTCACGCGCGACGATGAGGGCCTCGAGGATCGAGCGGTTGGCCACCGGCTTCTTCGCGCTCGTGACCCAGCCGCGTCGCCGGTGGCCGTCCATCCACGACGAGTACGTGTCGATCGCGTACTTCGAATCGGCCTGCACGACGAGCTCCGGCACGTCGGTGTGGTCGGTGATCGCGTGCAGCAGGCCCAGCAGCTCGCCGATGTTGTTGGTCCCCTCGGGGATGGATCCGGCCGCCCAATGGCCGTCTTCGCCGACCCACGCCCAGCCGGCCGGGCCGGGATTGCCCTTGCACGCGCCGTCGGTGGCGACGACGTAACGGTCGGAGGACGAGGACGACGCGGAACTGCTCATCCCTCTAGTCTCCCCCGCGCCGGCGACGCGTCTGTCCCCCGCACGGCGAACGGATGAACCGGCAGGTGAACCCGCGGGCGATACCGCGCGCGATGGCGCATCCGTCGCGAGGGTCGATCGTGCCCGCGTGGCAACCTACACCGGTCGTTCCTCCCCCGCTCGGCGCTGCGGCGTCCCTCGAGAAAGTCCGCTCCATGTCGACGCCCACGAAGTCCTCCGCCCGCCTTCACCCCGCTGCCGTCACCGCATTGGCCGTCGGAGGAGTCCTCGTCGTCGGCGCACTCGCCTTTCTGGCGTGGTTCCTGTCGGCGCAGCAGTCCGATCCGAACGCCGAGGCCACGGGGCGCCTCGTGCAGTGGCAGGAGGTCTTCGAGAAGTACCGCGCCGAGAACGGCTCCCTCCCCGACATGCCGGTCGGCGGCTACTGCCTCGGCACGGGGTTCCCCGTCGGCGCCGACGACACGGCCAACTGCCGCGACTACGACGCGGCGTCGCACTACACCGAGACCGCGAGCGTGCCGCTCATGGACGCCCTCGCGACGACCGGGACGCTCCCCTCGGGGATCTCCACCCCGGTCCGCGGAACCGTGGGTCCGTACGCGCTGTACGAAGAGCGCGCGGTGCAGTTGCTCACCGCCGAGAGCGGGCCGTGCGTCGCCCCCGCCGTCGAGGTCTGGACCGACGGCGAGGGCCTGCACATCTGTCAGATCACGCTGACCCGCTGACCCGGCGGAGCGGGTCAGTTCGTTCCGCTCTCGGCCTTCTTCTGGCCCGCCTCGAGCACGTCGCCGGCGGGGAGCTCCTGGTGCCCGCCGAACTGCAGACGCATCGCCGAGAGCACCTGGTTGGCGAAGTGGTCCTCGCCCCGCGAGGCGAAACGCTCGAACAGCGACGCGGCGAGCACCGGCACGGGAACGCCGGTGTCGACGGCCGCCTTGACCGTCCAGCGACCCTCACCCGAATCCGAGACGCGACCGGCCAGGCCGTCGAGCGTGGGGTTCTGCGTGAGAGCGGCCGAGGTGAGGTCGAGCAACCACGACGAGATGACCGAGCCTCGACGCCACAGCTCGGTGACGCGGGCGGTGTCGATGTCGAACTGGTAGAACTCGGGCTCCTCCAGCGGCGCCACCTCGGCGGAGTGCTCCCCCTGGTGCAACCCGGCGTCGGCGTTGTTCAGCACGTTCAGGCCCTCGGCGAGCGCGGCCATGATGCCGTACTCGATGCCGTTGTGGACCATCTTCACGAAGTGCCCGGCGCCCGAGGGCCCGCAGTGGAGGTAGCCGCGCTCCTCGGTCGAGAAATCGCCGGTGCGGCCGGGCGTGCGCTCGACCTCGCCCGGTCCCGGGACGATGGTGCGCAGCACCGGCTCGAGGTGCGCGACGGCCTCGTCGTGGCCGCCCACCATGAGGCAATAGCCGCGCTCGAGCCCGAAGACGCCGCCGCTGGTGCCGACGTCGACGTAGTGGATGCCGGAGTCGTTCAGCTTGGCGGCGCGACGCACGTCGTCGCGGTAGTTCGAGTTGCCGCCGTCGATGATGATGTCGCCGGGTTCGAAGACCTCGGCGACCTGGTCGACGACCGAGCCGGTGAGGCCGGCGGGGATCATCAGCCAGACGGCACGGGGCTTGGTCAGCTTCGAGGCGAGGTCGGCGATGCTGGTGGCGCCGGTCGCCCCCTCGGCCACGAGGGCGGCCACGGCATCCTGATTCACGTCGAACACGACGCAGTCGTGACCGTCTTTCATGAGCCTGCGGACGATGTTGGCGCCCATTCGTCCGAGCCCGACCATGGCGAGTTGCATTGGTTCCCCGTTCCTCGTGGATCACGGCCGCGCGGGCGGCCCCTCCGCGAGTCTAGGAGCGCCCGGCGCCGCTCGGTCGATGTGTCAGCCCTGGAAATCGTCGGGGTCGACGTCGTCGAGGAATCGGCGGAACTCCTCGACCCGGTCGTCCTCGGCGGACGGCTCGATCTCGACCGCGTCGTCGGGCACGCCGGCCTCGGCGAGCACGTCGGCGGCCACCCAGATCGACCCGCCGGAACGGGCGGCGAGCGCGATGGCATCGGACGGGCGGGCGTCGAAGGTGCGCGGTCCCGCGGGCGTCGCCAGCAGCACACGGGCATGGAACGTGCCCGCGTCGAGGTGCGTGACCTCGACGCGTTCGACCGAGGCCGACAGCTCCCCGAGCATGGCCGTGGTCAGGTCGTGCGCGAGGGGGCGGGGACTGCCGGTGCCCTCGATCGCGACGAGGATCGACATCGCCTCCTGCGCGCCGATCCACACCGGCAGCACCAGGTCGCCGTCGGTGGCGGTGTCGACCGGCTTCAACAGGATGACGTGCTGCTGGGCCGGGTCGAGGGCCACACCGACCACGCGCACCCGGATCATGTCGCCCATCGTACGTGCCGCGACGCGGCGAACCCGGTCAGCGCACGATGCCGAGGGCTCGCGCGCTCGAGACCGCGGCGGTGCGCGACGAGACGCCCAGCTTCGAGAACACGTGCGCGAGATGGGACTTCACCGTGGCGTCGGTGATGTGCAGGTGCGCGGCCACGTCGGCGTTGGAGGCCCCGCGCGCGACGAGCCGGAGCACCTCGATCTCACGCACCGACAGCGTCACGCGGGGTTCGCGCAGCCGCGCCAGCAGGCGCCCGGCGATCGCGGGGGCCACGGCGCTCTGGCCGGCGGCCGCGGCGCGCACTCCGGCGAGCAGTTCGTGGGGAGGGGCGTCTTTGAGCAGGTAGCCGCTGGCCCCCGCTTCGACGGCGCCGAGGATGTCGCCGTCGGTGTCGTAGTTGGTCAGCACGAGCACGTACGGGGGTGCGGCGAGCGCGCGGATCCGCCGTGTCGCGTCGGCACCGGCCGCGCGGTCACCGAACTGCAGGTCCATCAGCACGAGTTCGGGAGCGAGCGTGTCGGCCAGGGCGACCGACTCGTCGGCGGTGGCGGCCTCGCCCACCACGTCGATGTCGGTCTCGGCATCGAGCAGCGCCCGCACGCCCGCCCGCACCACGGGGTGGTCGTCGGCGATGAGCACGCGGATCACGGCGTCGCCCCCGGCAGCGTCACGGTGATCGTCGTTCCCGAGCCCGCGATGCTGTCGACGGCGAGTCGCCCGTCGAGCTGGTCGACCCGCTCGCCCATGGCGCGCAGGCCGAAGGAGTCGGTTGTGGATGCCGCGTCTTCGGCGCCGCGCGGATCGAACCCGTCCCCGTCGTCGGTGATCGTCAGACGCGCGGTCCCCCGGTCGGCGCTGAGCCGGATGCCGACGCGGTGGGCACGGGCGTGCTGGGCGACGTTGGCGAGAGCGCCCTGGGCGATGCGCAGGAGCGCCGTCTGCGCATCCATCGGCAGGGACACCGCGGCATCCACATCGACGTCGACGGGGATCTTCTCGCGGGCGCCCCAGCCGGCGGCGAGACGCTCGAGGGCGGAGCCGAGTCCCCGATCGAGGCTGGGTGGCGCGAGCTCGCGGATGAAACGCCGCGTCTCGGCCAGGCCGTCGGCCGCGGTCTGGCGCGCGAGGCGCACGTGCGCGATGCCCGGCCCCTCGGCATCGGCTCGCTCGGCGGCGTGCAGCAGCATCTGGATGCTCGAGAGCCCCTGGGCGACCGTGTCGTGCAGTTCGCGCGCCAGGCGGGCGCGCTCGGCGAGAGTGCCCTGCTCGCGCTCGGCGGCGGCCAGCCGGTCGCGGGTCGCCAGCAGCTCGGCCATGAGGGCCTCGCGTTCGGCCGCGCGCCGCTCGAGTGCCGAGTAGCCGAGGCCGATCAGCAGAGCGACTCCGGCTCCGACGACGGGTCCGACCACGCCGCCGACGGTGAGGCCGCCGTGCACGGCGAAGGCCGCGATCGTCAGCGCCGTGGTGCCGATGACGGAGAGGGGCCCCGCGACGCCCGGCAGAAGGTGCAGGTAGAGGAAGAACAGCGGGAAGACGAGGTACGCCGCCTCGGGGACGAGCCAGACCAGCGCCGCCCAGACGACGGTGAGGGCCGCCAACCATACGACTGCGGCGCGGGAGCGCGCACCCCGTGCGAGCCAGAGCCCCGAGAGGTACACCGCGCCGAGCAGCCCGGCCAGGACCAGGGCGAGCACCGGCCCGTTCGTCAGCAGCACGCGCACGACGACCAGCGCCAGCAGGCCGCCGAAGAGGGCGTGGAGTCCGGCGCGCAGGCCCGCGAAGACGGGAGCGAGGGTGCGGTGGGGCATGTCGATCTCCAGGCTACGGATGCCGCGCCACGGGCGGATCATCCGAAAGGTGGAGAGGGAGTTCGTCCCGGCCGCCGATGACCCGCCGCCGCGCCACGGCGACAGTGGAAGGAGCCGGGGAGATCCGCCGGCGGAAGGAGGCGACGTGTACGTCGCATGGCGCGATCTTCGGTTCGCCCGCGGGCGGTTCGCCCTCATCGGGGCGGTCGTCGCCCTCATCACCCTGCTCGTCGGCTTCCTCTCGGGGCTCACCGGCGGCCTCGCCGCGCAGAACGTCTCGGCGGTGCTGGCCCTGCCGGGCGACCGGCTCGTGCTGCAGCCGGTCGGAGGCGCCGCGGCGACCTTCGCCGACTCGAGCCTCGGCGACGCCACCGTCGCCGCGTGGACCGCGACGCCGGGCGTGCGGGCGGTCACGCCCGTCGGCATCGTGCAGACCCGCGCCGCGGGGCCGGGTGGCAGCGGCGGCGTCGCCCTGTTCGGGCTCGACGCGGCCGGGATCTCGCCGACCGCCGACGGCGACGTCGTGCTGTCGGCGGGGGCGGCGAAAGCGCTCGGCGCCACCGCGGGCGACGACGTGACGATCTCGGGCTCCGCGTACCGCGTCGACGAGGTCACCGGCGATTCCTGGTACAGCCACTCCCCCGTCGTCGCGATGACCCCCGCCGCGTGGGCCGACATCGACCGCCGGCTGGGCGGGCAGGGCGACGCGACCGTGCTCGCGGTGTCGGGGACGCCCGACTGGGCGGCCGCCTCGGCCGCCACCGGCACCATGGCATCCGCTCCCGTCGCCAGCCTCACCGCGCTGCCGACGTTCCGCTCCGAGATCGGCTCGCTCGCCCTCATGATCGCCATGCTGTTCGCGGTCTCGGCGCTGGTGGTCGGCGCGTTCTTCACCGTCTGGACGATGCAGCGGGCCGCCGACGTCGCCGTGCTGAAGGCGCTGGGGGCGAGCACCCCGATGCTCCTCCGCGATGCGCTCGGACAGGCGCTGATCGTGCTGGTCGCGGGCGTCGGAGTCGGCATCGGCCTCACCGCGGCACTCGGCGCGCTCGCGGGCGGTGCGCTGCCCTTCGTCCTCAGTCCGCTGACCACCCTCGCCCCCGCGCTCGTCATGATCGCCCTCGGCGTGCTCGGCGCAGCCGTCTCGCTGCGCATCGTCACGGCATCCGACCCCCTCACCGCTCTCGGGAGCACTCGATGATCCTTCTCGACGACGTCACCCTCACCTACCCCGACGGGGACGCCCGCGTCACCGCGGTCGACCACGTCTCGCTCGAGGGGCGCCCCGGGCTCGTCACCGGGATCACCGGCCCCTCGGGCTCCGGCAAGTCGAGCTTGCTCGCCCTCGCCGCGACCCTCGCGAGCCCCGACACCGGACGCGTGGTCGTCGACGGGGTGGATGCCACCGGGCTCAGCGCCGCGGGCCGCACGGCGCTGCGACGCGAGCGCATCGGCATCGTGTTCCAGCAGCCGCAACTGCTCCCCGCCCTCACCGCGCGCGAGCAGCTCTGCGTGATGGCCGAGCTCGGCGGGCGAGGGCGGCGCGCGCGCCGGGCCGCCGTGCGCGGCCGCGTCGATGAGCTGCTGGATGCCGTCGGCCTCGGTGACCACGCCGACCGCCGCCCCGCGCAGCTCTCGGGTGGCCAGCGTCAGCGCGTGGCGATCGCGCGCGCCCTCGTGCACGAGCCGCGGGTGCTGCTCGTCGACGAGCCGACGAGCGCCCTCGACAGCGCTCGAGGCGCCGAGATCATGGCGCTCCTCTCGCGTCTCACCCGCGAACGCGACACGGCCACGCTGCTCGTCACGCACGACCTCGTGCACGCGGGTGCACTGGATGCGACGGTCGAGGTGGTCGACGGGCGGGCGTCACTCGTGGCGTCGCCGGCGTGAGCGCGAGGTCGCGCCGCCGGGGATGAGGAGCGTGGGCGTCACCACCCGACGGTGTTGAACCACTCCCGCCGCCGGTCGGCCTCGCCGCGGCTCTCGTCTCCGCGCCAGGAATCGTGCGGGGCGAGGCGCCCGTCCTCGAGATCGACGAACGCCCAGCACACCGGGCAGAGCGCCCGGCCGCCGGGGTAGCCGTCGGGCAACGGAGGGGCGGCCTCGGCCGGGGTCCCCGCGCCCGCGCACTCGGGCGGATCGGCCTGCAGGTCGTCCCACAGCAGACGCCCACCACGGCGGTGGTGGAGGCCTCGGTGGCCGGCCTCACGGGTGCAGATCTCGCCGTTTCTTCGGCTGAGACACAGCTTCCGTGCCGCGCCGGGGAGCGCCGCCAGGGTTCTCGTCATCTTCCGATTCTCGCCGCTGCGAACGCAACGGGGGCAGGTGCGGGATGCGCACGGGACGGTGGGGGCCGGTGGGGAAGGGATCGGCGGTCATCGCTGACCACCACCGGTGCGACGAGAGAACATGTCGACCTCCTGGACTTTCCACGATCCGTCACTCCTGCCTCGCTGCCGAGGGGGTTGACAGTGGGGGACGCCGTGCTAGGCATACCCCACGGGGGTATCATCGACACATGCACGGATACGAGGGGCACAAAGACGATCTCCTGAAGCGCCTGCGCCGCGCGGAGGGACAGGTGCGCGGCATCGCCCGCATGGTCGACGACGACCAGTACTGCATCGACATCCTCACGCAGGTGTCGGCGGTCACCAAGGCCCTCGAGAACGTCGCCCTCTCGTTGCTCGACGACCACCTGTCGCACTGCGTCGCCGAGGCGGCCCAACAGGGCGGCCCCGTCGCCGAAGAGAAGCTCAAAGAGGCGAACCAGGCCATCGCGCGTCTGGTCCGCTCATGAGCGACGCGGGCGGAGCGCACCTCTCCGATCGTGCCGAGCGCCGACTCCGCGGCCCCGTCGGCGCGACCGCGACCGTAATCTCGGCCACATCCTCCGCAACGACCCTCGCGCCGTGAGCGCCCCATCGAAGGAGACCCCCATGACCGAACGACGCCTCGACCTCGGCCTGTCCTCGACGAACGTCGGCGGCTGCGGCTCGGACTGCGGCTGCGGACACGCGTCGGCGCCCGCCGCCTCCGCCGTCTCCGCTGCTTCCGTGGCGGCCGCCGACACCCTGCGCGTGGAGGGGATGACGTGCGACCACTGTGTGCGCGCGGTCACCGAAGAGCTCTCCGCCCTCGACGGCGTCGAGGTGGTCGACGTCGAGCTGCACGTCGGAGGGGAATCGCTCGTGCGCATCGCCTCGACGGGCGCCGTCGACGAAGCTCAGCTCGCCGCGGCGATCGACGAGGCGGGTTACACGCTCGCCCGCTGAGACCGCCCTCTCGAGGGCGAGGTCAGAGCACGCGCCGCAGCAGCGCGTCGACGGCGGCATGGAACGTGACGTTCTGCGACACCTCGACCGCGCGGTCGTAGCGCGTGCCGCCCAGGGCCACGAAGACCGCTCCGACGACCTCGACGTAGCCGACGATGTACCCGTCGCGAGCGACCTCGTACAGGTCGAGGTCGATGCGCGTCCACGGGATCTCGGTGAAGGCGGGGGACGTGACGGGCGAGGAGGCGTTCGCGGCGACCTTCTTCGTCGACCCTCGGCTGGTGAGAGGTGCTTCCATGACCATGCGAGTGCTCCTTGGGTCGTCCGCGTCCCTCCAGACTGCGACGCGACCCGGTGACGCACCGCGGGCTTGACGAAAGGCCCGGACGGGGATACTCGCGGGTCAGAGCGCGGAGCGCGCGGGCCGACCGCGTCGCGGCCGATCGGCCGACAGCGCGAACGGGGCGCTCTCGCGCGTGAGCTCTTCGACGTCGTCGAGCCAGCGCAGGTCGGCGTCGAGCCGGGCGCGTCGTGCGGCGCGCACGATGGCCGCCGAGACGGCATCCGTCGTCTCGCTCGGCGCTTCGGGGTCGGCAAGCGCCTGCCGCACAGCCGCGCGCTGAGCCGAGAGGATGCCGTCGACGTCGGCGCCGGGAAGAGTGACGGCCAGCGCGATCTTGAGGGCGACCTCGTCGCGCTTCTCGATCTGCGACGCGGTGGACAGCCAGGTGCGCGCTTCGAGGCGTCCGGCCTCGGTGGGCTCCCACAGCATGCGCCCCTCGTCGTCGAGGCCGCAGCCGACCACGAGACCGTCGCGTTCGAGGCGTTCGAGGGTCGTGTAAACCTGCCCGACGTTGACCGTGGCGCCCGTGCGCCGTTGGTACTCCGCGCGCAGCTGAGAGCCGTAGCAGGCACCGCGATCGAGGATCGCGAGCAGGCTCTGACGTACCGACACGGCGGCCTCCCGGCGGGCTCGAAAATGACTTGCTCAGTATATGGTTCGACGCCGAGGCAACCCCGAACGGCGCTCCGGAGCCCGGCGTAGCATGTGGTCTGACCACACAACCCGGTTCGATCGGAGGCTCCTGATGGAGTGGCTCGACCCCCTGGCTCTCGCCCGCTGGCAGTTCGGGTTGACGACCCTGTACCACTTCCTCTTCGTGCCGCTGACGCTCGGAATGTCGCTGGTCGTGGCCATCTTCCAGACGGTCTGGTACCGCACCGGAGACGTGCGCTGGCTGCACATCACGCGCTTCTTCGGGAAGATCTTCCTCATCAACTTCGCCATGGGCGTCGTGACGGGGATCGTGCAGGAGTTCCAGTTCGGCATGAACTGGTCGTCGTACTCGCGCTTCGTCGGCGACGTCTTCGGCGCCCCCCTCGCCTTCGAGGGACTGCTCGCGTTCTTCCTCGAGGCGACCTTCATCGGCCTCTGGATCTTCGGGTGGGACAAGCTCCCCCGCCTCGCCCACCTCGCGAGCATCTGGATGGCGACGATCGGCGCCACCCTCTCGGCGTACTTCATCATCGCCGCCAACGCCTTCATGCAGAACCCGGTCGGGTATCAGATGTCCACCGAGGGGCATCGCGCCGAACTCGTGGACTTCTGGGCCCTGCTGACCAACCCCGTCGCCCTCGCCGCCTTCCCGCACACGATCTTCGCGGGCTGGATGTTCGCCGCCATGATCATCGTCGCCATCTCGGCCTGGCATATGGCCCGCGGCCAGAACACCGACATGATGCGCAAGACCCTGCGTTTCGGCCTGTGGTCGACGCTCGTATCGTTCGTCCTCGTCGCCGTCGTCGGCGACCAGCTCAGCCTGGTCATGGTCGCGACGCAGCCGATGAAGATGGCCGCCGCCGAGGCGACGTTCCACACCGTCTGCGGTCAGGATGCCTCGTTCTCGATCTTCACGCTCGGCACCCCCGACGGCACGAGCGAGCTGTTCTCGATCCGGGTGCCGTTCCTGCTCAGCATCCTGTCGACGCACTCGCTCGACGGCTGCGTCGAGGGCATCAACGACTTGAACACGCTGTACAGCCAGCAGATGTTCCCGCAGTTCGCCGACCAGGTCGACGGCAACTTCGCGCCCGTGCTGTGGGTCACCTACTGGGCGTTCCGCTGGATGATCGCCCTCGGCGGTATCGCCGCGCTGGTCAGCGTCGTGGGCCTCTGGGTCACGCGCAAGAAGGCCACCCGCCCGGTCGCTCCGTGGATGTGGCGCGTCGCGATCTGGGCCGCTCCCCTGCCGATGCTCGCGAGCCTCGTCGGATGGGTGTTCACCGAGATGGGCCGTCAGCCCTGGATCGTGTTCGGCCTCATGCTCACGCAGGACGGCGTCTCGCCCAGCGTGCCGGGCTGGAGCGTGCTCATCTCGCTCGTCGCCTTCACCCTCGTGTACGCCAGCCTCGCCGTCGTCGAGTTCGGACTCATCAAGAAGTACGCGCAGAAGGGTCCCGACCCCCTGCCCGACCCGGACGCCGTGCACGACGACTCCGTCGAGAACACCCCGACCACGGTCTACTAGGAGCCCCTCATGGACCTCGCACACCTCTGGTTCTGGATCGTCGCCTTCCTCTTCGTCGGCTACTTCGTGCTCGACGGCTTCGACTTCGGCGTGGGCATGTCGATCCCCTTCCTCGGCAAGGACGACATCGCCCGCCGGCAGATCATCAACACGATCGGTCCCGTATGGGACCTCAACGAGACGTGGGTCATCGTCGCCGGCGCCGCCCTGTTCGCGTCGTTCCCCGAGTGGTACGCGACGCTGTTCAGCGGCTTCTACCTGCCGCTGCTGGCGATCCTGCTGGCCCTCATCGCCCGGGGCGTCTCGTTCGAGTACCGCCACCAGCGCGACTCCCTGCGGTGGAAGCGCTCGTTCGACCGCATGATCGTGATCGGCTCGGCACTGCCCGCCTTCCTCTGGGGCGTGGCGTTCGCGAACATCGTGCAGGGCGTACCCCTCGACGCCGACCACGAGTACGTCGGCACCGTGCTGACCCTGCTGAACCCCTACGGCATCCTGGGCGGACTCACGACGCTGAGCCTGTTCTTCCTGCACGGGTTGTTCTTCGTCGCGCTGAAAACCGACGGGCAGGTGCGCGCCGACGCCCGGTCGCTCGCGAAGAAGGCGGGGCTCGCGACCATCGCCCTCGCCGCGCTGTTCCTCGGGTGGACGATCGTGAACGCCGCGAACGCCCAGGCACCCCTGCTGCTCGGGGTCGTCGCCCTCGCGGGCATCGCCGCTCTGACGCTCATCGGCGCGTGGGTCGCGAACCTCCGCGACCGCGAGGGGACGGCGTTCACCCTCGGCGCGGTCACGATCGTCGCCGCGGTCGCGGCCCTGTTCTTCGCGCTCTTCCCCAACGTGATGCCCTCGACCCTGGGGGCCGGATCGAGCCTCACGATCGACAACGCCTCGAGCACCGACTACACCCTGACGATCATGAGCTGGGCGGCACTGATCTTCCTGCCGCTGATCCTCGCCTACCAGGGCTGGACGTATTGGGTGTTCCGCAAGCGCGTGACCCGCGCGCGCATCGAGAAGGCCGCGCTGGTGGCGCATTGAAACCCGTCGATCCCCGGCTGCTGCGCCACGCCACCGCCTCGCGCCGCTTCTTCGCGGTCACGGCGGCGATCGTCCTCGCCCAGACGGGGGTGATCGTCGGCTTCGCGGGGGCGCTCACCGCCGCCCTCGTCGGCGCGATCGAGGGCCGACCGCTCGCGGAGCTCTGGGGCTACGTGGGGATCGCCGCCTCGCTCGCCCTGCTGCGCGGGCTCTTGATCGCCGCCTCCGAGCGGGTGTCGGCGCGCGGAGCCGCGGCGGCCTCGTTGCAGCTGCGGCGAGCGCTGGTCGCGGCGGTCGCGCGCCTCGGCCCGGCATGGCTCTCGCAGCGCAACTCGGCGAGCCTCGCCCTGACGGCGGGGCACGGCCTGGAAGCCCTCGACGCGTACTTCGGGCGCTACCTGCCCCAGCTGGTCGCGACGGTGATCACCCTGCCGATCCTCATCGGCGCGATGACCCTGGCCGACCCGCTGTCGGGCCTCACGGTCGTGCTGACCATTCCCCTGATCCCGCTGTTCATGGTGCTCATCGGCCTCGCGACCCGCGGCGTGCAGCAGAAGCAGTACCGCACTCTCGGTCGCCTCGCCGCGCGCTTCGCCGACACCGTCGAGGGGCTCGGCACCCTGAAGGTGTTCGGCCGCCAGCACCGGGCCGCCGACACGATCGAGACGGTCACGCGCGACTACAAGCGCGAGACGATGACGGTGCTGCGCGTGTCGTTCCTCTCGGGCTTCGCGTTGGAGTTCCTGGCATCCATCTCGGTCGCCATCATCGCCGTCACCATCGGCTTCCGCCTGCTGGCGGGCGACCTCAGCCTGCTCGTCGGGCTCTTCGTGCTGCTGCTGGCCCCCGAGGCGTACCTGCCCCTGCGGCAGGTGGGCGTGCAGTTCCACGCCGCGAGCGAGGGGGTCGCGGCGACCGAGCAGATCTTCGACGCCCTCGACGCCGCGCACGCCGCCGATGTTCCGGATGCCGTCACCCCGGCGCGCGGGACGACGCTCGCGCTCGAGGGGGTGCGCGTGCACCGCGAGGGGCACCGCTCGCCGCGGGTGTCGCTGTCGGTGGGGCCGCGCGAGGTGGTGGTCGTGTCGGGGCCGAGCGGTGTCGGCAAGTCCAGCCTGATCGCGGCCCTGCTCGGTTTCGCCGACCACGACGGCGAGGTGCGCCTGGACGGGACCGCCGTACCGCACGCCCGCGACAGCATCTCGTGGGCCGGGCAGCGGCCGGGACTCGTGACGGGCACCGTCGGCGAGAACGTGGCCCTGGGCTCGACCCCGGACGCCGCGGCGATCCGTCTCGCCCTCGACGACGCGGGGGCCGCCGACCTCGACCCGGCCACCCCGCTCGGCGCGAACGGCGCGGGACTCTCGGGCGGGCAGGCGCAGCGCGTCGCCGTCGCCCGGGCGCTGTACCGGGCACGGGTCGTGGGGACGCCGTTCATCGTGCTCGACGAGCCCTCGAGCGCCCTGGATGCCACGACCGAGGCGCACCTGTGGGCGACGCTGCGCCGCGAGGCCGACGCCGGCCGCGGGGTCCTGCTCGTCTCGCACCGCCGGTCGGCGCGCGCGATCGCCGACCGCGTGGTCGAGGTGGACCCCCCGCGTGAGTCGCCAGGATCTGTCGCTTCCGCGCTCGTCGCGGCGACGAATCCTGGCGACTCGCGCGCGAGTCGGGCGGCGCGGTCGTGAACGACCGGGTGCGGGGGATCCTGCGATCCGCCCTGCCGTCGCCGAGGCGCTTCGCTCCGGCCGTGATGTCGGGCTTCGGGTCGGCGGCGAGCGCGATCGCGCTGCTGGCAGCGAGCGCGTGGCTGATCGCGCGGGCGGCCGAGCAGCCCCTCGTGATGTACCTGTCGCTGGCGGTCGTGGGCGTTCGGGCCTTCGCACTGTCGCGCGGGGTGTTCCGCTACCTCGAACGGCTGAGCGGGCATGACGCCGCTCTTCACCAGCTGGCCGGGGTGCGCGCCGAGCTCGTGCGCGACCTCGTGCCCCTCGCTCCCGATGGTCTCGGCCGCGCCCGCCGCGGCGGACTGTTGTCCAGCGTCGTCGACGACGTTGAAGAGTTGCAGAACCTGCCGCTGCGCGTCGTGCTGCCGCTGGCGACCGCGGTGCTGACGGCCCTGGCCGCCGTGGTGTTCGTGGCCCTCGTGTCGTGGCCGGCCGCCCTGGTGCTGTTCGCCTGCCTCGCCGCGGCCTTCGCCGTGGCCGTCGCCGTGGGGTGGGCCGCGGGGGCCCGCGCCGAGCGCTCGATCTCGCCGCTCCGCGCCGATGTCGCCGACGCCCTGCACGACCTGCTGACGAACCTCGACGTGCTGACGGCCTACGGGGCGGGGGATGCCGCCCGCGAGCGCATCAGCCGGGCAGACCGGGCGCTGCGCCGTGCCGTCGTGCGCCGGGGCGGGGCGCAGGGACTCACCGCGGGGGCCGTGTCGGTGCTCGCGGGACTCGCCTCGGTGGCTGCCCTGCTGGTGGCTGCCCCCGCGGTGACCGGCGGCACCCTGTCAGGACCGGGCCTCGCCGTGGTCGTCCTGCTGCCGATGGCGGTGTTCGAAGTGTTCGGTCCCGTGCCGCTGGCGCTCGCGTCGTGGCGGCAGGTCCGGCGCGCCGCGGAGCGCATCGCCGAGGCCGTGCCCGACGGCGTGCCCGAGGGCCTTCCCCGCGACGAGCCGGCCGCCACGGGCTCCGCGCCGGCGCTGGGTTCGGGCCTCTCCCTCGTCGGCGTCTCGGCGCACTGGCCCGCGCGGGGCGACACCGATGCCGACGCCGGGCGGCTGCACGACGTCTCGCTGCACGTCGCCCCGGGCGAGCGCGTGCTCGTCAGCGGGCCGAGCGGCGCCGGCAAGACGACGCTCGCGCACGTGCTCGTCCGCTTCCTCGACGTCGCGGGGACATACGAGATCGGCGGAGTGGACGTGCGCACCCTGTCGGGCGACGACCTGCGCCGCACGGTGGGTCTCGTCGAGCAGTCCCCTCATCTGTTCGACGAATCCGTCCGCCAGAACCTGCTCTTCGCCCGCGACACCGCCACCGACGACGACCTCCGGGCCGCCCTGGCCCGCGTCGGCCTCGACGACTGGGTCGCCGAGCGGGGCGGGCTCGACGCGCGTGTCGGCGATCGCGGGGCGCTGGTCTCGGGCGGGCAGGCGCAGCGCCTGGCGCTGGCGCGGGCGCTGCTGCGCGGCTTCCCCGTGCTCGTGCTCGACGAGCCGACGGCGGGCGTGGACCCCGCGGCATCCGATGCCCTGCTGCACGATCTGCTCGGCGCCGTCGGACGCGATCGCGCCGTGGTGCTCGTGTCGCACGTCGAGGTGCCCGCCGGGCTGGTCGACCGCGAGGTGCGCCTGGAGGGCGGGCGCATGGTCCCGGGTGTCAGGGAGCGCGCTCGTCAGCGACCGCCCCGGTTCTCGTGAGCGCCCTCTGACGGCGCCGGAACGAACCGCACCCGCTCGGGCGCGACGCTCATCGACACCACGTCGCCCGGGCCCAGCCTGCCCGCGGCCTCCGGCGTGACCTCGACGGCTCCCGCATCGGTGACGACCCGCACGCCCGTCGGCGTCGCCTCCAGGTGGGCGACGGTCGCCCGGAAGCCCTCGCCGAGACGCCCGTCTACCGCGCGGAAGACCGCCGCGAGCGGCGTGCCGTCGACGCCCGCGAGCGCGCGAGACGCGGCATCCGATGCGGTCAATCGCACCCCGCCCCGCACGAACGCTCCCCCCTGGGCCACCCCGACGAGCCGTTCCAGGCCCGCGATCCGTGCCGCGACGTCGGTCGCCGGAGCGGTCAACACCTCGCGCACGGGCCCGGCCTGCGTCACGCGTCCGCGCTCGACGATCACGAGCCGGTCGGCCAGGGCCGCGGCATCGACGGCGTCGTGGGTCACCGCGACGGCCGTCACTCCGGCGAGGTGCTCACGCAGCATCGCGCGGATCTCCGAGGCCGTCACCGCGTCGAGCGCCACGAGCGGCTCATCGAGCAGCACGACCCGCGGTTCGGCGGCGAGCGCCCGAGCAACGGCGACGCGCTGCTGTTCGCCGCCCGACAATTCCACGGGGCGCCGGTCCCCCACCCCCGGGAGCCCCACGCGAGCCAACCATTCGTCGGCGCCGGAGCGGGCGACGGATGCCGAGACCCCGGCCGCACGCGGGCCGAAGGCGACGTTCTCGCGCGCGGTCAGGTGCGGGAACAGCCGCGCGTCCTGCCCCAGCAGCACGATGCCTCGGTGCATCGGCGCCGTGCGGAGCCCCGGGGCTCGATCGAGGACGCGCCCGTCCACCGCGATCTCGCCGCCGTCGAGCGGGATGAGACCCGCGAGCGCACCCATCAGCGTCGATTTGCCCGCGCCGCTCCGGCCCATCACGGCCACGGTCTCACCCGCGGCGACGTCGAGCGCGATGTCGACGTCGAAATCACGGCGGCGCACGCGCACCTCGGCGCGGAGCACCGCGGCATCCCGAGCCGTCATCGCCCCACCCCCGGCCGCCACCCGCGCACGAGCAGCAGCACCGCGACCGCCGTGATCAGCAGCAGCAGCGACAGGGCGACCGCGGTGCCCTGCGAGACGCCCGCGCCGTTGAACGCCGTGTAGATCGCCAACGGCATCGTCTGCGTGGCCCCGGGGCGGTTCCCGGCGAAGAGCGCGGTCGCACCGAACTCGCCGATCGCGCGAGCGAAGCACAGCACGATCCCCGCGACGATGCCGGGGGCGGCCAGCGGCAGCGTGATCCGGCGCAGGATCATCGCGCGGCTCGCCCCGAGAGACGCCGCCGCCCGCTCGAACTCGACACCGGTGCTGCGCAGAGACCCCTCGACCGCGAGCACGAGGAACGGCAGGGCCACGAACACCTGAGCGAGCACGACGGCGGGGGTGGTGAACGGCAGTCCGAGCGCGCCGAACCACCCGTTCCGCCCGAACAGGTACAGCAGAGCGACGCCGCCGACCATGGGCGGCAGCACGAGCGGAACGGTGACCAGCGCCCGCAGCAGCGCCGCCGTGCGCCCCGGGCTCCGCGCGATCACGAGCGCGAGAGGGATGCCGACGATCGCGCAGAGCACGGTGGCCACCGCCCCCGTGCCCAGCGACAGACCGAGCGCCGAGAGCGCGGCCTCCGAGGTCACGTCGCTCCAGAGCGTCGCCCACTGCACCCGGGCGATGAGCGCGGTCAGGGGCACGAGCAGGAACAGCAGCCCGACGACCGCCGGAACGATCAGCCAGCGCGGAACGTAGCCCGCTGCTCTCACGGGGCGCGGAACCCGGCGTCGGCGAGGATCCGCTGACCGTCGTTCGAGAGCACGAAGGCGACGAATGCCGCGGCCGCGTCGGGGTTCGGGGCGTCGGCGAGGGCGGCGATCGGGTAGCGGTTCACCACGGCGTCGGCGCCCTCGGGCACGATGGCCTCGACGTCATCCCGGCCGACCACGTCGGTGGCGTAGACGAGTCCGGCATCGGCTTCGCCGGCGGCGATCTTGGTGAGCACGGCGGTGACGTTCTGCTCGGCGCTGGCGGGCGTCACCGTGACGCCGGCGTTCGACAGCAGCGTCGCCGACGCCGCGCCGCACGGCACCTCGGGGGCGCACAGCACCGTGGTCACGCGCGCGAGGTCGGCGAGGGTCGACACCGCGCCGGGGTTGCCGGTGGGCACCGCGATGACGAGCGTGTTGCCCGCGAACAGCTGCGGGTCGGGAGCCTGGTCCGCCACCTTCGCCATGTTCTTCTCGTCGGCCGAGGCGAAGACGTCGGCGGGCGCGCCCTCGCCGATCTGCGTGGCGAGTGTGCTCGAGCCGTCGTAGACGGCGCTCACGGCGACCCCGGGGTGGGCGGCCTCGAAGGCCGTGGCGATCTCGTCGAACGACCGCTGCAGCGAGGCGGCGGCGTACACCTCGACGGTTCCGTCGAGCGTGGCTGCGGACGCGGCGGACCCGGATGCCGCGGGGGCGGGGGATGCCGTCGGGCTCGCGCAGGCGGCGAGCAGGGCGGCAGCGGCGAGGACGACGAGAAGACGGAGGGGGCGGCGCACGGTGGTCCTTTCGGCGGCGCCGGCGGCCCGCGACCTCCATTGTGCCCTCATTTGCGGACAATATGGCCGCAATTCTCCGCACTCGCCCTTCCGGTGCTCCACGCCACCACCGTCGCACCGAGCCGAACTCCTGAGAAATACGGCGTCCAGGCCACCCTCGGGCACCATCCGGCGCGCCGGGCCCCGAAACTCAGGAGTTCGGCCCGCGTCGACCGCCCGTCGAGGCCGGCGAGTCACGCCCGCTCGGCCGCCCGTCGACCCCGGCCAGCCACGCCCGCGTCGGGCGCTCAGCGAGGCCGCCGCCTCACGCCCGCGGAGCCTCCATGGTCACGACCGTCGCCTTCACCGAGGCCACCGCGAGCGACCCCGGGGCGAGCGCCAGCTCTTCCGCCGCCTCGGCCGACATCAGCGACACCACGCGGTGCGGCCCGCACTGCAGGTCGACCTGCGCCATGACGCCGTCGATCCGCACGCGCGTGACGATGCCGACGAAGCGGTTGCGCGCGCTCGAGGCGACCCCGGTCGGGTCGTCGGGCTCGTCGGCGAGCGCCACGGCCCGCTCCGCGAGGGCCGCCCCCGGGATCTCGACGGGCGAGGCACCCGTCGTCGGCAGCACGCCCTGGTCGATCCAGCGGCGGACGGTGTCGTCGCTGACGCCGAGCAGGCGCGCGGCCGTGGCGATGCGGAAGGTGTTCGGCATTCGACGACCGTATCGCCCGCGCGGTTCGCGGAGCTGTCACACCAGGAGATTCCCCGTAGCTCCCCACCGCCCTCCCCCGCCCCCGCGCGCTTAGGCTCGACTCATGGATGCCGAGCACACCACCACGAGGCCGGGCCCGGTCGTCGTGCCGCTCGGCGCCACCGTGACCGCGGGCGCCCCGGCGGGCCAGCTGGGCGCGATCCGCGCCACCGGCGCACCGCGCACGGGCGAACCGCGCACGGGATCATCGCGCACGGCAGAACCGCAACGCGAACCAGGCGCCGTCCGCGCGACCGGCGCCCCGCAAGAGGGCGGACTGCTCGACCGCTTCGGTCGCACCGCCCGCGACCTGCGCGTCTCGGTCATCGACAAGTGCAACCTTCGCTGCACGTACTGCATGCCCGCCGACGGACTGCCCTGGCTCCCCCAGTCGCAGCTCATGACGACCGACGAGATCCGCCGGATCGTCCGCGTGGCCGTGCAGTCGCTGGGCGCCGAAGAGCTGCGCATCACCGGCGGCGAGCCGCTCGTGCGCAAGGACCTCGAGTTCATCATCGCCGGCATCCGCGAAGACAATCCCGACCTGCCGATCGCGCTGACCACGAACGCGGTCGGTCTCGATCGCCGCGCCCAGGCGTTGAAAGACGCGGGCCTCACCCGCCTGAACGTGTCGCTCGACACCCTGCACGCCGAGACCTTCGCCTCTCTCACCCGCCGCCCCCACCTCGACAAGGTGCTCGCGGGCCTGCAGGCCGCCCGCGCCGCGGGCCTCGGCCCGATCAAGATCAACGCCGTGCTGCTGCGCGGCATCAACGACACCGAGGTCGTGCCGCTGGTCGAGTGGGCGGTGTCGAACGGCTTCGAGATGCGTTTCATCGAGGACATGCCCCTCGACGGCGACCGCTCGTGGACCGCGACGAACGTCATTCCCGCCCGCGACATCCGGGCCGCGATCGGCGAGGCCTTCGAGCTGTCGGCCGATCCCCGCGGCCGCGGTGCCGCGCCCGCCGAGCGCTGGGAGGTGCGCCGCCACGGTGAGACCGCCCTGGCCGGTCACGTCGGCATCATCTCGTCGGTCACCGAGCCGTTCTGCAACGCCTGCTCGCGCACGCGCGTCACCGCCGACGGCCGCATCCGCTCGTGCCTGTTCTCGCACGAAGAGACCGACCTGCTGAGCGTGCTGCGCGACGGCGCCGACGACGAGGGCCTCGCGCAGGTGTGGCGCGACGCGATGTGGGCCAAGCCCCGCGCCCACGGTTCCGACACGGTCGGTCTGGCACGACCCGACTTCGTGCAGCCCGAGCGCACGATGAGCGCGATCGGCGGATGAAGCCGCTCGTCGAGCCGGTGGCATCCCTCGCCCCCGAAGAGTTGATCCGCACCGCCCGCCACGCCGTGCTGCTCGGCATCGGCGAGGAGGGACAGCGGCGTCTGGCGGCCGCCCGCATCGCCGTCGTCGGCGCCGGCGGTCTCGGCTCCCCCGTGCTGCTGTCGCTCGCGGCCGCCGGTGTCGGCGAACTCATCGTCATCGACGACGACGTCGTGGAGCGCACCAACCTGCAGCGTCAGCTGATGCACCGCGTCGACGACATCGGCACCGCCAAGACGGCATCCGCCGCCCGCGCCGTTCGCGACCTCTCCCCCCTCACCGTCGTGCGCGAGCACACCGTACGGCTGACCCCCGACAATGCCCGCGAGCTGTTCGAGGGCGCCGATCTCGTCATCGACGGCAGCGACACCTTCGACACGCGCGAGGCCGTCGCCGCCGCGACCGAGTCCCTCGGCATCCCCCTCGTCTGGGGAGCCGTGCAGGAGTGGGCGGCGCAGGTGACCGTGTTCTGGTCGGCCCCGCCCGAGGGCCACGTGCCCGTGGTGCTCGGCGATCTGTTCCCTCCCGGCTCGGCCGGAGAACCGCCCACGTGCGCGCAGGTCGGCGTGCTCGGCTCGCTCTGCGTGCAGGTCGGCGGGCTGCTCGCGACCGAGGCGATCAAGCTGATCACCGGCGCCGGAGAACCGCTCCTCGGCCGACTCGTCGTGATCGACGCGCTCCGTGCGCGTCACGACGTCCTCCCGCTCGTGCCCGCGCGGCACCCGTGACCCGTCTCGCCCAGATCCCGGAGGCCCCGATGACCCCGCTGCTCACCGTCGAACAGCACCGCGACCGCGTGCTCGCCGCCGTCGCGCTGCTTCCCGCCGAAGAGGTGCCGCTGGCTGCCGCGGCCGGACGCACCCTCGCCGAGCCCGTGCTCGCCGCCCACGACCTGCCCGGTTTCGACAATTCGTCGATGGACGGCTTCGCCGTGCGCTTCGCCGACGTCGAGGGGGCGGATGCCGAGACCCCGGTGACCCTGAGGGTCGTGGCCGATCTGCCGGCCGGCACCGCCGACGACCCGACGCTCGCGACGGGTGAGGCCGCGCGCATCATGACGGGCGCGGCCGTTCCCGCCGACGCCGACGCCATCGTGCCGTTCGAGGACACGGCCGGGGGCCTTGCCGACTCGCTCGGCTCGGTCGAGGTGCGCCGGGGTCCCGCCGCTGCGGGCGCCTTCATCCGTCGCCGCGGCGGCGATACGCGCGCGGGTGACATCGTGCTCTCGCCCGGCGAGCGCCTCGGCGCCTTCGCCCTGGCCGCGGCGGCCGCCGCCGGCGTCGACACCGTGTCGGTCACGCGCCGCCCCCGCGTGGCGATCGTGTCGACCGGCAGCGAACTCGTCGCCCCCGGTGCAGCGCCCGAACGCGGCCAGACCCCCGATTCCAATGCGACGCTGCTGACCGCGCTCGTCACCGAGGCCGACGCCGAGATCGACCTCGTCGACCGCATCGGCGACGACCCCGCCGGCATCGACGCCGTGCTCGCCCGCGCGGCGCGCGCCCACGTCGTCGTGTTCACCGGCGGAGTGAGCGCGGGCGCCTACGAGCCCGTACGGCTGGCACTCGCCGACCGCATCGCCTTCGACAGGATCGCCATGCAGCCCGGCAAGCCGCAGGCCTTCGGCGTCCTCCCCGACGGTCGCCTCGTCTTCGGTCTGCCCGGCAATCCCGTGAGCGTCGCGGTGTCGTTCGAGGTGTTCGTGCGCCCCGCCCTGCTGGCGCTCCAGGGGCGCGCCGACGTCGACCGACGCCTCGCCCGCCTCACGGCATCCGAGAGCTGGACGACTCCGCCCGGACGCCGCCAGTACCTCCCCGCCGCGGTCGATCTGGTCGCCGGAACCGTGCGCCCGGCCACGGCCGGAGGGTCGGGTTCGCACCTCGCGGCCTCGCTCGCTCGCGCCGAGGCCTTCGCGATCGTCCCCGCCGACGTGTCGGCCGTCGCCGTGGGCGACCCGCTCGATGTCATGCTGATTCCATGACCTTCACCCACCTGGATGCCACGGGCCACGCCCGCATGGTCGACGTCACGCTCAAGCAGCCCACCGTGCGCTCGGCGACCGCGCGGGGCTTCGTGCGGTGCGCGCCCGAGGTGGTCGCGGCCCTCCGCGACGGCACCACCCCCAAGGGGGATGTGCTGGCCGTGGCGCGGATCTCCGGCATCCAGGCCGCCAAGTCGACTCCGGCTCTGCTGCCGCTGGCCCACGTCATCGGCGTGCACCGCGCCTCGGTGGAGCTCGAGATCACCGACGACGGCGTCGAGATCGAGGCCACCGTCGGCACCGCCGACCGCACCGGCGTCGAGATGGAGGCGCTCACGAGCGTCTCGGTCGCCGCCCTCGCCATCGTCGACATGGTGAAGGGCATGGATAAGGGCACCTTCATCGAGAACGTGCGCATCGTGTCGAAGACCGGCGGCAAGTCGGGCGACTGGCGGCGTCCGGGCGAGTCGGATGCCGCGGACGGGACGCCCGCATGAGCGTCCGCGTGCGCTACTTCGCCGCCGCCGCCGAGGCGGCCGGCACGGATGCCGAGGACCGCGCCGAGACGACCCTCGTCGCGCTGCGCACGGCGATCGCCGCCGCCCACCCCGCCCTCGTCGGCATCCTGGATCGCTGCGCCGTGCTCGTCGACGGGACGCGCCACGACGATGACGTGGCGCTCACCGGCGCGACCCACGTCGACGTGCTGCCGCCCTTCGCGGGCGGCTGAGCGCGCCTCACGAAGCGACGCGCGGCGACGTCCAGGTAGTCGCGCATCTGACTGCGCTTGACGATCAGGAAACCCTTGATGCGGGCGATCTCGGCGACGGTCGGGACCGTGACCCCTCCCCCGGAGGGGAGCGTCACTCGCTGCACCTCCAACGGCCGACGCCCGGAGGGCATCAGATCTGATACCTACCCGCCGAGGCCCTTCCATTCCGTGGTGCCGTCGGCCTCGACCTGACGCTTCCACACGGGGAGGTCGGTCTTGATCGTCTCGATCACCGTGCGGCACACCTCGAACGCCGCGGCGCGGTGACCGGATGCCACGGCGATGATCACGGCCGCATCGCCCACGCCCAGTCGCCCGACGCGGTGACTGACGGCGACGATCGCGTCGGTGCCGGCAGCGGCGTCCTCGGCGATGCGGTGAAGCGCCTGCTCGGCGTCGGGGTGCGCGCTGTACTCCAGGGCGACCACCGCGTCGGAGGCATCGGGGTCGGTGTCGCGGACGCGCCCGACGAAGGTGGTCACGGCCCCCGACGAAGGGTCCTCGACGGCATCGAGGTGCACGTCGAGGTCGAGCGGCTGCTCCGACAGGCGGGCGATGCGGACGGCACTCATGCGTGGTCTCCTCCGGCGAGCTGGTCAAGCACGTGCGGGGCGATCTCGGCGATCACCGTGATTCCGGATGCTACGGCGCGCGTGGATCCGGGAAGGTTGACGACGAGCACCCCGGGGTCGACGATCCCCGCCAGCCCGCGCGAGATGACCGACAGGGGGGTGTCGGCGAGGCCCCGGCGACGCAGCTCTTCGGCGATGCCGGGCAGCTCACGATCGAGCACCCGGGCGGTGCCCTCGGGCGTGCGGTCGCGGGGCGCGATGCCCGTGCCACCCGTGGTGACGATGAGTCCCGGCCCCTCGGCGACGGCGGCGCGCAGCGCGGCCTCGACGCTGTCGGCCCCATCGGGCACGACGACCGCGTCGGCGCAGATGAACCCGGCCTCGCGCAGCAGCGACACGGCGAGCGGGCCGCCGCGGTCTTCGCGCAGGCCCGCAGCGGAGCGGTCGGAAACGGTGATCACCCGGGCGACGTGCGGCACGGGATCAGCCTAGGTCAGACGCCCGAGCGGCGGACCCCGACGAGCGCGACGAGACGCGAGGAGCGCACGAGAGCATCGTCAGACCGTCTCGACCTCGGGGACCTCGGGCGCGAGGCGACCCGCCTCGGCCTTCGGCTCCGGATTATCGCGCTGCACGTGCTCGGCAGCAGCGGTGATGCGCTGGGCCATACCGCTGAAGATGAGGCCGTGGAAGGGCAGCACGGCCAGCCAGTACAGGCGCCCGGCGAGACCGGTCGGAAAGAAGAGCGCGCGCTGGTCGAAGCGCGCTCCGTCGCCCTCGGGGGTCGCGCGCAGTTCGAGCCAGGCTCCCCCGGGCACCTTCATCTCGGCGCGCAGGCGCAGCAGGTGCCCGGGCTCGATGGCCTCGACGCGCCAGAAGTCGAGCGCGTCGCCGACGGTCACGACCGAGCGGCTACGGCGACCGCGAGCGAGACCCACACCACCGACCAGGCGGTCCATCCACCCGCGGATCGCCCACAGCAGGGGCGAGGAGTACCAGCCGTTCTCGCCGCCGATGCCCTCGATGACCGACCACAGCTGCGCGGAGTTCGCCGTCGTCGTCATGGTGCGCTCGTCGGTGTACACCAGGCGTCCGGCCCAGTCGGGGTCGCTCGGCAGCGGGTCGCTCGGAACGCCCGAGACCTCGGCATCTTGCCAGCTGGTCTCGATGGCGTCGTCGTTCACCCGCCCGAGGGCGCGGCGGACGGCGTCGCGGTACGGCAGCAGACCCCCCTCGGGACGAGGCACCAGGTCGTCGATCGCCCGGTCCTTCACGACGCAGTCGTTCTGCAGCGACTCGACCAGGGGCCGTGCGATGGCCTTCGGGATGGGGGTGACGAGATTGACCCAGTGCGACGCGAGCCGGGGGGTGAGCACGGGCAGCGAGGCGATCGCGCGCTGGTGCAAGCCGGCCTCGAGGGCGTAGCCGTTCATCATCTGGCCGTATCGCAGCACGTCGGGCCCGCCGATGTCGACGGCGCGGTTGACGTTCGGCGCGACCCGAGCGGCTCCGAGCAGATAGTGCAGCACGTCGCGCACGGCGATCGGCTGGATGTGGTTGCGCACCCACTTGGGTGCCGGCATGTACGGCAGCACGTCGGTGAGGTGGCGCACCATCTCGAACGAAGCGGAGCCCGAGCCGATGACGACGCCCGCCTGCAGCACGAGCGTGGGCACACCGCTGGCCAGCAGGATGTCGCCCACCTCGACGCGCGAGCGCAGGTGCGCCGACAGCGTGGCGTCGTCGGGGTGCAGTCCGCCGAGGTAGACGATGCGCGACACCGAGGCCGCCGCCGCCGCGTCGGCGACCGTCTGCGACGCGCGCCGGTCGGTGGCCTCGAAGTCGCGGCCGCTGCCCATCGAGTGGATCAGGTAGTAGAGCACGTCGACCCCCTCGACGGCGCTGCGGACCGCGTCGGCGTCGGTCGCGTCGCCGGCGACCGTCTCGACCTCGTCACCCCAGGGGAACGCCTCGACGCGGCGCGGATCGCGCGCCATCACGCGCACGCGGTAGCCGGCCGAGAGCAGTCGGGGAACGAGTCGACCGCCCAGATATCCGGTGGCACCCAGCACCAGGGCGCGAGGGGCCGAGCCGTCGGGCCGGGGCTGGGCGACGAGCGCGGTTTCGCGGCCGGTGGGGGCGGAGAGCTCGGTCATGACCGCCACGGTACGCGCGGCATCCGACATCGCCGGGGGCTTGACGGACGCGAGGGTGAGCGCGTGCCGCCGGATCGTTCCGGTCCGCTCGACGCGCATCCCGGCCGCGGGTGGGGCGATCGGGTGCTGACCTTCCGCTATCACACGCTCTCGCGCAGCGCCCGGACTGGAAACGAAAGCCGATCCGAGTGAAGCTGGATCGATGAACGAGAAACCCCCCTCGGCATCCGAAGCCGCGCGGCTCGAGGTCGACGACGTGATCGTCATCGACAAGAAGCGCGTCCGCACCGCCATCGGCGGCACCGTCGTCGGCAACTTCATGGAGTGGTTCGACTTCGGTATCTACGGCTACCTCGCCGTCACGCTCACCGTCGTCTTCGCCTCCGACGTCCCCGCCCCCTGGAACCTGCTGGTCACGCTCCTCGGCTTCGCCATCTCCTTCCTCGTCCGCCCCTTCGGCGGTTTCGTGCTCGGCCCGCTGGGCGACCGCATCGGCCGCCAGAAAGTGCTGTTCCTCACGATGGCGATGATGGCCGCGGCCACCGCGCTCATCGGCATCCTCCCCACCTCCGCGCAGATCGGACTGTGGGCGATCGTCCCCCTGTACCTGCTCAAGATGGTGCAGGGCTTCTCGACCGGCGGCGAGTACGCCGGGGCGACCACCTATGTCTCGGAGTTCTCGCCCGACCGCCGGCGCGGATTCTGGTCGTCGTGGCTCGATGTCGGGTCGTACGTCGGCTTCGCCGCCGGCGCCTCGGCCGTGGCGATCACCACCGCGATCACCACGTCGATCTCGGGTGAGAACGCCATGGTCGACTACGGATGGCGCATCCCGTTCCTGTTGGCGATCCCGCTCGGAATCGTCGCGATCTACTTCCGTCTGCGCATTCCCGAGACGCCCGCCTTCGAGCACACCGGCTCGGCCGAGATCGATGCGGACGACCCGATGGCCCGCCAGGGTCTGATCGGCATCGTGCGGCACCACTGGAGGGCGCTCCTGATCGGTATCGCCCTCGTCGCCGCCACCAACACCGCCGGATACGCCCTCACCAGCTACATGCCGACCTACCTCGAGAAAGAGGTGGGCGTATCCAACCTGTCGGCCGCGGTGGCGACCGTGCCGGTTCTGCTGGTCATGTCGGCAGCCCTCCCCCTGATCGGTCGCCTGAGCGATCGGATCGGCCGCAAGCCCGTGTACGCCATCGCCGCGGGGTCCGCCCTGGTGCTGCTGGTTCCGGCGTTCCTCATCATGCAGATCGGTGAGCTGTGGGCGGTGATGATCGCCCTGTGCATGGCGGCGGTGCCGGTGGCGTTCTACGTCGCCATCTCGGCATCCGCTCTGCCGGCCCTGTTCCCCACCGCGTCGCGGTTCGGGGCGATGGCCGTCGCCTACAACATCGCCGTGTCGCTGTTCGGCGGCACCACCCCGCTGTTCAGTCAGGCGCTCATCGACCTGACCGGCAACACCCTCATGCCGGCGTTCTACATCATGTTCTTCGCCGCTCTGGGGCTGGTCGCCCTTCTCTCCATGCGCGAGACGGCCCGCCGACCGCTGCTCGGATCGATGCCCACCGTCGAGACCACGGCCGAGGCCGAGGCCCTCGTCGAGCGTCAGGACGACGACCCGCTCATCGACACCTCGACCATGCCGCTGCAGATCCGCCGCTCGTAGCCGCACCGGAACGGGGAGGGATGCCGGAGGTCACGGCATCCCTCCCCGTTCCGCTCTTCCCGGGTCGGTGGCACGACGCCGCTCGACCGGGCACACGCTCAGCGCCGACGCCCGTTGCCGAACAGTCCGCGGATGACCCCCGACACGATGCTCTTCGTCGCCCCGCGCCCCAGCAGATCGTCGAGAGGCGCCGTCGGGGCGCTCGCCCGACGGCGCGGGGCCGCGGTGGTCTTGAGGATCCCGTCGTACTCGCGCTGCGCCTTCTTCTGCGCGTCGGCGCGGGCCTTGTCGATAGCGGCCTTCTGTTTCTCGAACTCGGCCTCGTCGGCGGCGGCCTTCTTCGCCCGCTCGATGGCCTCCTGCGCGTCGGTCGCGGCCTGCAGGCGCGCGCCGAGGATCTCGCGCGCCGACTCGGGGTCGACGGGAGTGCCGTAGGTCGGGAAGAGGGGCGATGCCGAGACCGCTGCGGCCATCGCGTCGGCGCTGATCGGCGCCATCGACGCACTCGGGGCGAACAGGCGTGTCCAGGCGACCGGGGTGGGAGCCCCGCGCTCGCTCATGACGGTGACGATCGCTTCGCCCGTGCCGAGCTCTTGCAGCACCCGTTCGAGGTCGTAGCCCGAGTCGGGGTACGTGCGCACCGAGGCCCGCAGCGCTGTCGCGTCGTCGGGGGTGAAGGCCCGCAGGGCGTGCTGCACACGCGAGCCGAGCTGGGCGAGCACGTCACCGGGAACGTCCTTCGGCGTCTGGGTCACGAAGAAGACGCCGACGCCCTTCGAGCGGATCAGCCGCACCGTCTGGGTGATCGCGGCGAGGAACGCCTTCGACGCGTCGCGGAACAGCAGGTGCGCCTCGTCGAAGAAGAACACGAGTTTGGGCTTGTCGAGGTCGCCGACCTCGGGGAGCGTCTCGTACAGCTCCGCGAGCAGATACATGAGGAACGTCGAGTACAGCTCGGGTCGCGCGGCCACGTTGGGCACTTCGAGCAGGCTCACGATGCCTGCACCCGTGGCATCGGTGCGCAGGAACACGCTCACGTCGAGCTCCGGCTCGCCGAAGAAGGTCTCGGCGCCCGCCGCGGCGAACGCGACGAGCTCGCGCAGGATCACGCCCGCCGTCGCGGCCGACAACCCGCCGATGCCCTTCAGCTCGGCCTTGCCCTCGTCTGCGGTCAGATGGAGCAGCACCGCCCGCAGATCGGACAGGTCGACGAGGGCGAGCCCCTTCTCGTCGGCGTAGTGGAACACCAGTCCCAGGCTCGACTCCTGCGTCGCGTTCAGGCCCAGCACCCGGCTGAGCAGCAGCGGCCCGAAGCCCGAGACCGTCGCCCGCACGGGGATGCCCGCGCCCACGTCGTCGCCGAGCGCGAAGAACTCCGTCGGGAACGCCCGCGCCGACCAGTCCTGGCCGAGGGCGGCGGTCCGCGCGGCGAGCTTCTCGCTCGGCGTCCCGGGGGCGGCCAGACCCGAGAGGTCGCCCTTGATGTCGGCGGCGAACACGGGCACCCCGTTCTCGGACAGCTGCTCGGCGAGCACCTGCAGGGTGCGCGTCTTACCCGTGCCGGTGGCGCCGGCGACCAGGCCGTGGCGGTTGGTCATCGCCAGCGGAATGCGTACGGGAACGGATGCCACCGGCCCGCCGTTCATCAGCACGCCGAGGTCGAGGGTCGCGCCGTCGGCGGTGTAGCCCGCGGCGACGGCGGCGATCTGGGCGTCGGACAGCGGCCCCGACGCGGCGGATCCGACCGAGGTGTCTGCGGGCGGAGCGGTGCGGGGCGACGCGGACGGGTCGGACTGCCCGGTCGCCGCAGACCCGGCCGGAGCGGGTACGGTCGTCGTCGGCACGACCTCGGGCGCCGCCGCGGGCTCCCCCACCGGCCGCGCCGCCGCCGCCCGCGCACGGGCAGCCGCCGCCTCGGCCGCGGCCAGGTCGGCGCGCGCACGGGCGAGTCGCAGCTCGGCCTCGGCGGCATCGGCCTCGGCCCTCAGACGGGCGACCTCGGCGTCGGCGTCGGAGATAGCGGGGGTCTCGTCGGCGGCGGCGCTCATGCGCGTCAGCCTACGACGCGCCCCGCGTCCCGGCATCCGCCCGGCGCGCGCGTCTCATCACGAGCCGGTCGGCGTCGCGGTACCGCAACCGCGAGAACGCGGCAGCCAGGATGAGCGCCGCCCCCGCTCCCACCAGCGCGCCGCCCAGGGTGTCCGACAGCCAGTGCGCGTGCAGGTAGGTGCGGCTGAACGCCATCAGCACGATCCAGGCCACGCCCACCACACGCACCCACGCGTGGGGGAAGATCACCGCGGCGACGACCGCGATCGTCGCGGCGTTCGCAGTATGACCCGAGGGGAAGGAGCCGTAGTCGCTGAGGATGAGGATGTCTTCGGGACGGGCGCGACCGAAGGTCTGTTTGAGCACCTGGACGAACAAGGCGCTGCCCGCGGACGCGGTCAGGAAGTACAGCGCCGACCATCGCCGCCGCGACAGGAAGAGCGCGAGCGCCCCTCCGAGCGGAATGATCAGCACCGCGGTGAGGTGACCGCCCACCTGGTCCATCGCGAGCGCGAAGACGAACAGCGGCTGCGACGGCGCCGCCGCGAACAACTGGTTCCACCAGACGTCCACCGCGAACGGGCTCGGGCCGCGGAAGTACACCCACGCCCCCAGGCCGCACGCCACAGCCACCAGCACCACTCCGACGACGGCGCGGAACCGCTGCGGGCGCGCATCGAGAACGGGGTCGTCGGTCGCAGCGGCATCCATTGACCCATGATGCCGCTCGCCGAGGCCCCGCGGAACACCGACGCCCGCTCTGCTACTGTTCGCGGCCGCCGGTGTCGGCGGGGTGTCGCCGGGAGGTCAGGGCGCGAGGCGCTCGACCGTGCGCGGGCGCACGAGCACCCAGAGCGAGATCACGCCGATGACCGCGCACCCGAGCATCACGGATGCCATGGTCGTGGCGGTGATGCCCGATCCGGTGGCCAGCAGCCCGACGAGGGGCGAGATGATGCCGGCGATGCCGAAGTTGGCCGCGCCGATGATCGATTGCGCCGTCCCCGCGGCCTTGCCGTGCCGGTCGAGGGCGAGCACCTGCGCGCACGGGAAGGTGAAGCCGCACGCGGTCATGAAGAAGAACAGGGGCACGATGGTCCCCCACAGTCCCAGTCCCAACTGGTCGGTCACCACGATGGCACCCCCGGCGAGCACGAGCACCGCGGTCGAGAAGGCCATCACCCACTGGGGGCCGAAGCGGGCCGCGAGACGTGACGCGACCTGCACGCCGACGACCACGCCGACCGAGTTGGCCGCGAACAGCACGCCGTACAGCTGGGCGTTGAAGCCGTAGGTCACCTGGAACAGGAACGACGACGCCGAGAGGTACGAGAACAGACCGCTGAAGGTCATCGCCCCGATGATCAGCACGCCGATGAAGACGCGGTCGCGGAAGACGCTCGCGTACCGCTGCCACACCGTGGTGGCTCCCGGGCCGCCGCGGCGGGCCGCCGGAAGGGTCTCGGGCACGAACAGGATGGCCGACACGAGCATGACCGCGCCGTACACGGCGAGCACGACGAAGATGCCCCGCCAGTTCATCACCAGCAGCAGCGCGGAACCCGCGAGCGGAGCCAGCACGGGTGCGACGCCCGACACCATCGCCATGCGCGAGAGCATGACCACCAGGCGGCGCCCCCCGAAGAGGTCGCGGATGATCGCCGCGGCGACGACACCGCCGGCGGCGGCTCCCGCGCCCATCAGCACGCGCGCGATCGAGAGCGTCTCGAGCGTCGGCGCGAGGGCGGCGAAGATGCTCGCGGCCACGTGCAGGGCGGTCACCGACAGCAGGGGAAGACGGCGCCCGACCTTGTCGCTGAGGGGCCCGACGATCAGCTGGCCGAGGGCGAAGCCGATCATCGTGCCCGTGAGGGTCAGCTGGATCGCCGCCGCCGAGGTCTGGAAGTCGGCCTCGAGAACCGGGAACGCCGGCAGGTAGAGGTCGATGGTGAACGGGCCGAGTGCCGTCAGTGCGCCGAGCACGATGATGTACAGCACGCGGCGCGACGCGGGGATCGCGTCGCCCGGGTGCAGCACGATCGGTGCGGTGGCGGGGTTCTTGCCCAGCGCGCGGATGGCGCCGGTGGGGGTCTGCGCGGCGGCAGCCGCTGCGGGGATCACGGGGTGGGAAGCAGTATCGAGCACGCGTCAGTTTCGTTTCGCAACACGGACAGCCCGAACGAGTCGGGCTGAGAAAAAAAGGGGGGATCGTCGAACCTCGAATCGATTCGACGTCGTTAATACTAGCGTCCCACCCCATGCGCCACCATCCCGGCTCGCGGGTTCCTCCCAGGCCACCGGCCCATTCACCCGAATAGGCTGGGATCGTCGGCGCATGCCGATGTGTCCCGCCCCGAAGAGAGACAGAACACAGCGCATGACTTCCCCCTCCGACAAGCGCGCGAGCGGCAACCCCGCGAAGCAGGCCGACATCGACCTCACCGTCAAGCAGCAGCGCGAGCAGAAGCGGCAGCAGAAGCTCGCCGAATACCAGAAGCAGATGGCGCGCCGAAAGCGCGGGAAGCTGGTCTGGTGGGTCGTCGGTTCCACGGCGGCCCTCGCGGTGATCGGCCTGGTCGTGGCATCCTTCGCCTTCGCCCCCGAGCCCCCCACGAGCTACCAGGCCGGCAACAGCACCGGGCGCGAGATCGACGGGGTGCAGACCTTCGAGAACCGCTCCGATCACGTGCAAGATGCGGTCACGTACGACCAGACCCCTCCCGCCGGCGGCCCGCACAACCCGATCTGGCTCAACTGCGGCGTCTACACCGAGCCCCAGCAGAACGAGAACGCCGTGCACTCGATGGAGCACGGCGCCATCTGGGTCACCTACGACCCCGCCCGCGTGGACGAGGCCGGCATCGACGCCCTGAAGGCGGTTCTGCCCTCGAGCTACGCGATCCTCTCGCCGTACCCCGACATGGACACCCCCGTCGCCGTCAGCGCCTGGAACCACCAGCTGAAGCTCGACGATCCGAGCGACCCGCGCATCGGGGAGTTCTTCACTGAGTTCTGGCGCAGCCAGAACGCCCCCGAGCCGAACGCCGCGTGCTCGGGAGGCGTGGAAGGTCCGGGCAAGGCCTGATGACCGACGACGCCCCGGTCGCACGCCCCGCGGTCCGGTGGGCCGTCGTCGCCCTCATCGCCGTGGCGGTCGTCGCCGTGGCCTTCGCGATCGGACGCTTCACGGCGTTCGGCGCGACGGCCGCGCCGGCGCACCCTTCGACGACCTCCGCCGACGCCGGCTTCGCCCGCGACATGCAGGTGCACCATACCCAGGCGGTCCTCATGGCCATGGAGATCTACCGCAAGACCGCCGACGACGAGTTGCGCGCCCTCTCGTACGACATCGCGACCACGCAGTCCGGTCAGCGGGGCGAGATGTACGGCTGGCTCGTCGAGTGGGGTCTACCCCAAGCCTCGGATCAGCCGCTGATGACGTGGATGGAGAAGTCGGGCGAGCACAGCCACGGCGACACCTCCGCCCTCACGCAGGAGCAGCTGCTCGGCGAGATGGGCATGGCCACCGACGCGCAGCTCGACCGACTCCGCACCCTCGAGGGGCAGCCCGCCGACTGCCTATTCCTCGAGCTGATGATCCGCCACCACCAGGGCGCGATCCCCATGGCCGAGGCCATCATCGAGCTCGGTGACGAGCCCCGCGTGGCCGAGGTGGCCGGCACGATCGTGAGCGGTCAGTCCGCCGAGATCGACGCGATGCGCGACATCCAGTCACGCCTCGGCTGCAGCGCCTGACGCACGGCCGTCCGTCGGCCTGCGCCGCGCCGCGATCGGCAGCGGACACCGCGTGCGCACGGTGTTCCCGCCGCTCCCGGTCGGTTCCGTTTCCGTCCGCCGCCGCGCCGCCCTGCCGCGCCGCAGCCCCGCGCCGCAGCCCCGCGCGCGGCCCCGCGCAGCCGAGCCGGGCAGCCGCGCCTCGGGACACCCCGCCCAGCGCCATAAACGCTGTTCCTGCGCATAAACGCTTCGTCACCGCGTTTATGCGGAGGATCAGCGTTTACGCGGAGGGCGGGGAGGGCGGCGCGGCGAGCAGCGACGGCGGGCGGCGCGCAACGGCGCGCAGCAAACGGCGCGCAGCGGGCGGCAGGCGGCCGAGCCGGCCTCCCTCGATGGCCCGCGGTGACGGAGCGCGCCAACGGCACGGCATCCGCTCGAACGCCGAAGGGGCGCGACACCCGAATGGATGCCGCGCCCCTTCGCTGGAGTCGGGCTCAGCCCTTCGTCGCACCTGCCAGCAGGCCGCGCACGAAGAAGCGCTGCAGCAGGAAGAACACCAGCAGCGGAACGAGGATCGAGATGAACGTTCCCGCCGACTGCAGGAACCACTGGTCGCCCCAGGTGCCCGACAGCGAGTTCAACGATTGCGTCAGAGGCAGAGAGGACGATGGCGCGAAGATCGTCGCCACCAGCAGGTCGTTCCACACCCAGATGAACTCGAGCACCGCGAACGACGCCAGCGCGGGAGCAGCCAGCGGCAGGATCAGGCGGAAGAAGATCTGCCCGTGTCCGGCACCGTCGACGCGAGCCGCCTCGATGACCTCACCCGGGATCTCGGCGATGAAGTTGTGCAGCAGGAAGATCGCCAGGGGCATCGCGAAGATCACGTGCGCGATCCACACGGTGGCGAAGCTGTGCTCCACCCCGCGAAGGTCGAAGCCCGGGAAGATCGTGACCTCGTTGATCGTCAGTCCGCGCGAGAACAGTGTCAGCAGCGGCACGAGAGCCATCTGCAGCGGCACGATCTGCAACGCGAAGATGAAGATGAAGAAGAAGTTGCGGCCCTTGAAGTCGATCCACGCGAAGGCGTAGGCGATGAGCGACGCGATCGCGAGGGCGAACAGCACCACCGGGATCGTGATCGCCAGCGAGTTCAGGAACGACGACGCCAGCGTCAGGGCGGTACCGCCCGAGGTCAGCGCGAGCCGGTAGTTCTCGAGCGTGAAGCTGGGGTCGGTGAACACCGTCCACCAACCGGTCGACTGCGTGTCGGAGCCGGGGCGGAACGACGTGATGAACAGGCCGAACGTCGGGATCGTCCAGAAGAACGCGATGACGACGGCCGCGATCGTCGCGCCCTTGGACGTGAGGCGCTTCTGCGCCGTCTTCTCGTGCCGGCGCGTGTCGCGCTCGACCTGGCGGGCCGAACGTGAATCGACGATCGGCTCGACGACATCTACTCCGATGGTCATCGCACTTCCCTCTGCTTCCGGATCTGGCGCACGTTGAAGATGATCAGCGGCAGCACGAAGAGGAACAGCACCACGGCCAGCGCCGCGGAGTGGCCGTAGCTCTGGAACCGCTGCTGCTGGTTGACCATCTCGAAGGCGAGGACGGTCGAGTCGTTGCGTCCACCGGTCATGACCGCGACGATGTCGTAGATCTTGAGCGCACCGATGGCGATCGTGGTCAGCACCACGATCAGCGACGAACGGATGCCGGGGACGGTGACGTTGATGAACCGCTCCCAGGCACTCGCGCCGTCGAGCTCTGCCGCTTCCATCTGCTCCGTCGGAACGGCCTTGATGGCCGCCGAGAGGATGACCATGGCCAGGCCTGTCTGGCTCCAGATGAAGACCACGACCAGCAGCAGGGTGTTGATCAGCGGCGCCGCCGACAGCCACGACACCGGCTGCCCACCGAACGCCGTGACGATGGCGTTCAAGATGCCGATCTGGTTGTCCTGGCGGAAGTCGTAGACGAACTTCCAGATGATGCCGGCACCGACGAACGAGATGGCGAACGGCATGAAGATGAGGACCTTGAGGTACTTCTCACCGGCCGCTCGGTCGATGAAGACCGCGTATGCGAGGCCGATGGCCGTCGCGATGGTCGGCGCCAGCAGCACCCAGATGAGGGTGTTGATGACCGACCAGAAGCCCTCGGGGTTCGTGAAGGTCCAGATGTAGTTCTCGAACCCGACGAAGTTGTCACCGGTCTTGTCGAAGAACGACTGGAAGAACGTGGTGATCGCGGGGTAGACGAGCCCCAGCAGCAGCAGGATCGACGCCGGGGCGGCGAACAGGATGAGCTGGAATAGGTACCCGGCCCCCTGACGCGACCGGTAGTCCGCGTAGAAGAGCACGGCGCCGAGCAGCACCGCGATGCCGAGCACGTAGATCACGGCGTTCTGGTACGGACGCAGCAGCATGAAGGCGATCACCGGGATGGCGAAGCACGCCACCAGGCGGAGCCAGAAGTAGCCCTTGCCCGCGCGTGGCGCGTACTCGATGAGCAGCAGCAGCAGTCCGACGACGACGCCGAAGGCGAGGAGGACCAGCGGGATCTGCGCGAGCGGGTTGAGTCCGCCCAGCCAGGTGAAGAAGCTGTTGAGCGAGAAGCCCAGGGTGGTGGGTCGCGTCTCCGCCGCGGGCCGCGTCACCATGAAGAGGAAGAGCGCCACCGCCAGGATGAGGGCGACGGAGACCACGATGACCGTGGTCCGGTGATTGTGCGCGGAGCCGCGCGACGGTGTCGCTTTCGTCCGGCCCGCCGGCGAGGCCGCCGGCGCCTTCTCCGCGTTTTTGATATCGGTCATGACTTCCCTCCCGAACACGCCTTCGTGCTCATCGATTGACGCCCGAGCGAGAGGGCGATGATGAAGGACGGGACCGGATGGGCCGCCCGCATCGCGGACGGCCCATCGGTCTCGTCAGGAACGGCTAGTTGTCGTAGCCGGCCTGGATGTTGCTGAGCACCTCGTCGGTGGGCGTGCCGTCGATCCAGCTGACCATGCCCTTCCAGAACGAACCCGAACCGACGGTGGCCGGCATGAGGTCGGACGCGTCGAAACGCAGCGTGGTGTTCGGGTCCTGCAGCGTCTTCATCGCCTCGGTGAGGAACTCGCTGGAGGCGAGCGACGGGTCGGCGCCCTTGTTGGCCGAGATGACGCCGCCGAGCTTGACGCGGGCATCGGCGAACTCGGGGGTCGACATGAACTCGGCGACCTTCTGAACGCTCTCGTCGTCGGAGAAGGCCGCGACGAACTCGCCGCCACCCTCGACCGCCAGCTCGCCTTCCTTCACGCCCGGGAGCAGGAACGCGTACACGTCGCCGTCGGGGGCGATCGTGGGGGTCTCGCCCGCCGCGTTCGTGACCGTGAGGAAGTTCGCCGAGAGGAACGACGCCTGGTGGGTCATCGCGCAGCTGCCGTCGGCCACCTTGGCGGCGACGTCGGCGAACGCGGTCGAGTTGATGCTCTTGACGTCACCGAAACCGGCGTTGACGTACGACGGGTTGAGCAGGATCGAGCCGACGGCGTCGAAGGCGTCCTTGATCTGCGGGTCGGTGAATTTGACCTCGTTCGCCACCCACTGGTCGTACACGTCGGGGCCGGACTGACGCAGGACCATGTCCTCGATCCAGTCCGTTCCGGGCCAGCCAGATGCGGCGTCCGAGGCGAAGCCCGCGCACCAGGGTGCGGAGCCCGACTTCTGCTGGATGGTCTGCGTGAGCGTGAGCAGCTCGTCGAACGTCTTGGGAACCTCGACGCCCCACTCCTTGAACTTCGCCGGCGAGTACCAGACGTAGCCCTTGAGGTTGGCGAGCATGGGAGCGGCGTAGAACGTGCCGTCCTCGGTGCCGTAGGACTTCCAGTCCTCGCCCCAGTACTCGTCGACGTTGCTCGAGACGGCGTCGGACGCCTTCTGGACCTCGCCGGTGCCGATCAGGGTCTTGAGCAGACCCGGCTGCGGAACGATCGCGATGTCGGGGGCGTCGCCACCCGAGACCTTGGTCACGACGTTGCCTTCGAAGCTCTTGTCGCCGGTGTAGACGACCTTGATGCCCGTGTCCGCGGTGAACTGGTCGAAGCTCTGGTTCAGCGCGTCGGCCTCGGTGCCGGTGATGCCGCCGGAGATGCGGACGGTCGTCTCGCCCCCGGATCCGCTCCCGCCGCCGCTGCTGTCGCCTTCGGCGCAGCCCGCGAGAGCAATCGCACCGACCGCCAGCAGCCCGACGGGCGCCAGCAGGCGATACCGCTGTGACATACCCATGTGGTCTCTCCTCTTCGAGTTCAAATGGTGCATCGGAACCTGTCAGGAACCGATTCCAGATCACCGTAGGCGAGAACCCGACGAGACGCAACGCCGAAAGATCACGAACGCATAACTGGCGGAAAAACGCGAAGAACCGGGGGGAAGCATCGCGGGGAACCGGTTCCACAAAAGCGCGTTGTCGGATACTCTTCTTCGACGTCGACACCGATGTCGATCGGACCCCGAGGAACACACGATGAGCGGAATCGCCGATGTGGCACGCTTGGCCGGCGTGTCCAAGTCGACCGCCAGCCGAGCACTGACCGGCGGCGGCTACGTCTCCGACGACACGCGTCGGCGCGTCGCCGACGCCGCGGAGTCGCTCGGCTACGTCCCTTCCACGAGCGCCGTGAGTCTGGCGACCGGCCGCACGAGCACCATCGCCCTGATCGTGCCGAAGGTCAACCGCTGGTACTTCGGCGCGATCGTCGAGGGCGTCGAGCGCACCCTCATCCCCCGCGGGTACGACGTGACCCTGTACGTCGCCGAACCCGGATCGAACGACCGCGAGAGCCTGTACTCCACCTACCTCGCCCGAAAGCGCTTCGACGGCATCATCGCCGTCGCCCTCGAACCCGACGACGCCGATCTGGAACGCCTCGCGAACATCGGCAAACCCGTCGTGAGCATCGGCAACGCCCTCGCCGGGGTTCCCACCCTCGGCCTCGACAACATCGCCATCACGCGCATCATCACGCAGCACCTCATCGCCCTGGGACACACCGACATCGCGTTCGTCGGCAGCACGCCGCCCAGCGATGCCCCCGCGAAAGACGTCGACGAGCGTTCCATCGGCTACCGCAAGGCCATGAACGACCACGGACTCGCCGTTCGCATCCGCAACGTCCCGTCCACGCTGACCATCACCGATGCGTACGCGGCCGCCGCCTCGTTCCTCGCCGACGCCGCCTCCCGCCCCACGGGCGTCGTCGCCGCGTGCGACGAGGTCGCCATCGGCGTCATCATCGCCGCGCGTCGCATGGGCATCTCCGTTCCGACGCAGCTCAGCGTCGTCGGCATCGACGGCCACGACTACGCCGAGATGTTCGCCCTCACCACCGTCGAGCAGTTCCCGCTCGACCAGGGCGTCGAGGCGACGCGCATGCTGCTGTCGATGATCGAGGGCACCAGCGAGCCCCCGCGACGCACCGAGGCGGCGACCCGCCTGGTGGTGCGCTCCTCCACCGCTCCCCCGCGCCCCGCCTGACAGCACGGGACCCCGGATGCCGTGGCATCCGGGGTCCCGTGCTTCTTCGGCTCAGTCCGCCCGGCGCACTCCGCGACGACGCAGCACCACACCGATGCCCAGGAGCGCGAGGGCCGCCAGCACGCCGCCGCCCATCCACGCCGTGTCCGCACCGGTGCGCGGAAGCGACCCGGGAGCGCCGGGGCCGGCCTCACCACCGCCGGAGTCCCCCGGACCCGACGGCGCGTCATCGGCGCCGTCCACGACCCGCACGGGCACCGTGGCCGTCGAGCCCGAGGCCGTGACGAGGCGGATGCCGACCTCGGCGGGGGCGTCCACGGGCACCGTGAGGGTGACCTGGGCGACGCCGTCGCGGACGGGCACCGTCTGGGGTTCTCCCGCACCGACCGTCACCGTGGCCTCGGTGGCGGCGGGGCTGCCGAGCGAGGTCAGGTCGAGCCCCGAGACCGTGAACGACGTCTCGGCGCCGCGGACGACCTCGGTCGGCGCACCCGTCACCTCGACCGCGCGGGCACCGAAGTCGGGCGCGAGGCCCGGATGGGCCGACAGGTACGAGATCCAGCCGTCGCGGTCGATGAGACCCGAGTCGCGCGGCTCCGTGCCCTCGTCGAACACGGTGAACGCGTCACCGCCCTGCAGCAGGAAGCTGAACGAGCCGACGCGATACGACGCCGCGGGATCCACCGCGACATCGTCGACCCAGAGGCCCGAGATGCGCTGCCCCGGCGCCCGAGTGGCGTCGTAGGTGTAGCGCAGGTTCTCGGACACGCTCAGCGCCAGCGTCGCGGCACGGCCCGCTTCATCGCCCCACTGCTGCTCGAGCAGGCGGCGCAGCTGGTCGCCGGTGAGGGTGGTCGTGCCCAGGTTGTTCACGAACGGCAGCACCGCGTTCGCCTCGGCGAACGTGATCACGCCGTCGTCGCCGCGCAGCAGTTCGGCGCGCAGGCCGCCCGGGTTGACCACGGTGATGTCGGCCCCGCCGCGGGCGGGGTCGTCGAGCGTGTCGAGCAGCGCGTCGGCGACGAGGTTGCCGAGCGCGGACTGCTTCGACCGGTCGTCGCGCTGGCCGCCCGTGTACACGCCGTCGACGTACGCCCCGCCGAGGAAGGCGGTGGTGATGTCGGCCGTGACCGATCCCACCGGGCGCGAACCGACGAGGTCGGCCTCGGCCAGGGCACGGTCGACGATGTCGTCCACCTCGGCCACCCGCGGGTACGTCGCGATGAGGTCGGCGTCGAGCGCGGCGCTGTTCTCGGCGGTCTGCTCGGGGTCGTCCTCGACGATCTCGGCCGCCAGGCGCGGAACGTTGCGAGCCTCGTGGTCGACCACGTCGCCGCTCTCGCGATCGATCGTCAGCACGACCTGGCCGATGTTCTCGCCGTAGTTGCCGGTCTGCAGCACGGGACGCGTCCCGTCACCGCCGGGAACCGGGGCCTCCCACGCGTACTCCTCGTGCGTGTGGCCGGTGAAGATGGCATCCACGTCGGCATCGGTCTCGGTCACGATGCGGGCGAACGCCCCGCCCGCGGCGATCGCGTCGTCGAGGGTGGTGCCCGCCGCGTCGCCCTGGGCCGCGCCCTCGTGGAACTCGGCGACGAGCACGTCGACCTGATCGCGGATCTCGGCGACCACGCGGTTCACCTCGGCCACGGGCTCGCGGAACTCCAGGCCCTCGATCCCTCCGGGGCTGACGAGCGAGGCCGTCTCCTCGGTCACCGCGCCGACGACGCCGACGCGCAGTCCGTTCACCTCGACGATCTCGTAGCCGGGCAGCAGCGGTCGACCGTCCCGGTAGACGTTCGCCCCCAGGTACGGGAACGCGGAACGCTCGGTGACCCGGCCGGTCAGGTCGTCGATGCCCTTGTCGAACTCGTGGTTGCCGACGGCGGATGCCGCGAGCCCGAGCGCGTTGAGCACGTCGATCGTGGGCGCGTCGTCGGCGTTGGCCGAGGCGAAGAGCGACGCGCCGATGTTGTCACCGTTGGAGAGGAACAGCGACCGCTGCTCGCCCTTCTCGGCCCGCAGCTGCTCGATCGTGCCGGCGAACTTCACGGTGTTGGTGTCGATGCGCCCGTGGAAGTCGTTGATGTTGAGCAGGTTCAGCTCGGTCGTCCCCGACAGGTCGAGCCCGACGACCACGGGATCGTGGTCGCTGGAGCGGTAGGGGGACGCGTCGTAGAAGTTGCGCACATTGGCGTTGTACCGGCTGTACTCCAGCGCGAGAGCCTCACCGGCGTTGATGTTCCAGACGTCGGTGCCCGTGACGAGCTCCTGCGCGGCCGGAGACGCCAGCACGTGGTCGAGCGAGCCGGACTGACCGCTGAACGAGTACGTGTACTCACCGGTCGTGGACCCCAGATCGGCGTACCCCGCGTCGCGGAGCACCTGCATCGGGTCCTCCTGCGTGTACGCGTTGAAGTCGCCGAGCAGGAACACCTCGTCGACGCCGGTGTCCGCGGTGCGCGCGGCGGCGAAGTCGACGAGCGCCTGCGCCTGACGCACGCGGTCGCCGTTGAAGGCGCCCTGGTCGCCGTCGGCGTTGTCGCCCGAGGCTGCGGGATCGCTGTCGCTCTTCGACTTGAAGTGGTTCACGATCGCGAGGAACGACGCTTCGTCGTCGCCGGCGGCCGCGAAGGCCTGGGCCAGCGGCTGTCGCGCGTTGGCGAACGCGGGGTCGTCGAGGATGACGCTGTCGCCGACCGGCGCGACCGCCGCACGCTTGTAGATGAAGGCGGTGCGGATGACGTCCTCCGACGCCGGCAGCGCGGTCGGCGACGCGACGAACGCCCAGGCGTCCTCGCCCAGGTCGGCGTTGAGCGCCCCGACGAGGGTCGAGAGCGCCTCGTCACGGTCCTTCCCGAGAGCGGCGGAGTTCTCGATCTCTTCGAGCGAGACCACCTCCGCGTCGAGGGCGTTCAGGGCGGCGACGATCTTCGCCTGCTGGCGCTGGAGGTTCTCGTCGTTGGCCGCTCCGCGCGGGCCCGGCTCGGCGCAGCGGTTGGCCGTGATGGGGTTGCCCTCGCGGTCGGTGTAGACCGAGTCGCAGCCGACGTCTTCGGCGGTGGTGGTGAAGTAGTTCAGAACGTTGAAGCTGGCCACCTGCACGGTACCGCCGACGTCGGCGGGCCGCGCGGTGCGCGTGTTCTCGAAGGTCGCCGGCTGCACGTCGGCGGCGTTGTCGACGGTGAGCTGCCCGGTGGGCTGGAACTTCCACGCGCCGTTACGGAAGTCGAGCACGACAGGCCGGGTGAACGACGCCGGAGCGCCGACGCGCACGGGGTCGGTGAGCGACAGGTACGGCAGGGGCACATCGGTGGCCGAGCGCTGGAAGTTCAGCGACGCTCCGTCGTCGAGGACCACGGCGCGGGCGGCGTTGTCGGCCACGACGCCGTCGAACTCGGCGGTGCCCGGGCGCGCGACCTCGGTGGGGGCGAGCAGCGGAGTGGTGCCCGCGGCCAGGCCCACTTCGGCGTACTGGCCCGTGCTGTAGGTGTTGGTGACGGTGAAGTCGCCCTGGGGTGCCAGCAGCATCCCCTCGAGGCGCTCGCGCTCCTCGTCTGTCCGCGGCCACGCGACGGTCGCCGGGGTGACGGGCTCGGCCGCGTCGGTCAGCACCGTGACGAGGTCGGAGTCCGAGACGATCTGAGTGAGGCCGTTGTACTCGCTCGTGGTTCCGCTGACCTCGACGTGGTCACCGACCGCGACCTCGGCCACCGCGCGGGAGCCGTAGACGAAGATCGCATCGGATGCCGTGTGATCGGCGCCCAGGTCGCCACCGGTGCCCGCGGTCTGCAGGAAGAACCCGTCGTACCCGCCGGTCGGGTACGCGGCGGTCACGACGCCGCGCGTGGTGACGGACTGCCCGCCCCGCGGGGTGGTGTCGCCCTCGCCCTGGATGTCGCGGATGGCGGTGACCTCCGCCGCCGCGGCCGCTTCGGCGGCGGGGGTCTCGGCGGCGGGGGTCTCGGCAGCGGGGGGCTCGGTCGCGGCCGTCTCTTGCGTCGTCGGATCCGCCTGCGTGGGGGCGGGTGAGGCGGTCTGTGCGGTGTCCGGCTGCGGCATGACGTCGCCGGGGGCGGCGGTGTCCGGTGCGTCGGGGGCCGACGTCTCGACGACCGGCAGCGAAGGTGCCCCGGAGTCGATGGGGGCCGCCGAAGCAGCCGGGGCGACCAGGGCGGAACCCAGGAGGGCGGCGGCCACCGCCGCGCTCAGCGCGGTCGAGGTGCGGCCCGAGGGGCGCCGAGAAGGCATGGGGGACATGGGTCTCCTGCGAATCCGACGGTCATCGTCGGGTGGGGGGATCGACGGGGGGTCTCTTCGACCGTAGACGACCTCATCAGGAATTCCCAGGCTTCATTCGTTGCCATCGTGTGAACGGTGAAGCCGTCGGCGCGGCGCGTTTCCGACCGATNTGGCCTTCTCGGCGGTCTCCTTGTTCGCGCCCTCGAGCACGGCCTTGGGAGCACCATCGACGACGGCCTTGGCCTCGCCGAGGCCGAGCGAGGTGAGCTCGCGGACGACCTTGATGACCTGGATCTTCTTGTCGCCGGCGGCCTCGAGAACGACGTCGAACGAGTCCTTCTCCTCGACCTCTTCGGCGGGGGCAGCGCCACCGGCGGCGGGGCCGGCAGCCGCGACGGGGGCGGCAGCGGTGACGTCGAAGGTCTCCTCGAACGCCTTGACGAACTCGGACAGCTCGATGAGCGTGAGCTCCTTGAACGCCGCGAGAAGCTCTTCGGTGCTGAGCTTAGCCATGTTGTATCTCCTTGATCGGGTTAATCAGCCGGGCCGGGTCAGGCCGCGGTGTCCTGCTTCTCGCGCAGCGCGTCGACCGTGCGAACGGCCTTCGACGGAAGCGCCTGGAAGACGTATGCCGCCTTGGTCATCGTTGCCTTCATCGCACCGGCGAGCTTCGCCAGCAGGACTTCACGGCTTTCGAGATCGGCGAGCTTGTTGACCTCATCCGCGGTCAGAGCGGCGCCATCGAAGTAGCCGCCCTTCACCACGAGCTGAGGGTTAGCCTTGGCGAAGGCACGCAGGCCCTTCGCGACGGCGACGGGGTCGCCGTGCACGAACGCGATGGCAGACGGGCCCTTGAGCTCGTCATCCAGTCCCGTGACCCCCGCGTTTGCCGCGGCGATCTTGGTCAGCGTGTTCTTCACCACGGCGTAATCCGCGTCCTGACGGATGTCGTTGCGCAGCTGCTTGAGCTGGGCAACCGTCAGACCGCGGTACTCGGTCAGCAGAACGGCGGTCGAGTTCTCGAAATGCTTCGTGAGCTCGGCGACCGATGCATCCTTCTGCGCCATGGCCACTCCTTGTGTATACGAGGCGCTCCGCGATGACGGGGCGCCGGCCGAAGACACCGGGGTCTGGGCAAAAAAGAAGAGCTCCGGCGCAGGCGCACGGAGCTCGGATTCCCGATCGGGAGGAGTTCAAGTGACCTGCGTAGGTTCTCTGCTTCTCAGCAGACGCTTCGATCAGAATGCGAGCACTCCGATAACCGACGGTCTTTGGCTTGCCCCCACTATACCCGACGCCGGCCCCCTTCGCCAATCCGCCCGCCCGCCGCCCGCCCCGCCGCGCCGCGCCTCGCCTCGCTCGCCCCGCCCCGCCGGCCCGCCCGCCCGCCGCGCCCGCCCCGCGATGCCCGAGCGCCGATGACGCATTGCTTCGTCGAGGACGCATCCGATCGATGCCGAACCGATGCGTCCTCGACGAGCGAGTACGTCCTCGCCGATCATCTCGGCGGCCTCACCCCGAACGCCGCCAGGCGGGCGGCGAGCGCCTCCGGAGAGGCGATGTCGACGAAGCCGCCGCGACACAATCGCCATTGCGTGACACCGCGGATCCAGTCTTCGCGTCGCTTCTCGTCCAGGACGACGTCTTCGACGGAACGACCTCCGCGGAGGGAGGGGTCCCGATACTTCACCTCACCGTCGAACTCCCAGAACGTCCGCACGTCACGCAGCGCGATGTCGACGAAATACGCGGACCCCCGCGGGCCCTCCACCGCCACCTGCAGGTCGATGTCGCGGAAACCGAGCCGGTGCAGCTGCAGTCGACTCACGCTCTCACCCGGCAACTCCGCCCTTCCATCGGCGAACTCGATGACCCAGACGGCCTCGCGTACCCCGCGTCGACCCCGCCCGCTCACGACGCGCTCGCGCATGGCGTCACGCCAGAGGGTCTGCGCGTCGGAGTCGAACCGCCGGCCGTGCACAGCGACGAGACGAAGAGCCCCATCGGCGCAGCTCAACGCCACCTCCCGCGGCTCGGTGCAGGCGATGTCGAAGACCGTCCGCCCGAGCGAGGTGCAGCGGATCCCGTCGACGACGACGACATCCTGGGGGTCGAGGGCGCCTGTGTGCCGGCGCAGTGCCCGACCGCTCGGTGGATGGGCGGAGCGCGGAACCATCGCGTGCACGGGTCCGCCGCGGAAGCGGTAGAGCGGCAGACCGTGCAGAACGGCCGCCGAGAGGTGGGAGACCACCCCGCCGGCATCGCGCGCCCTGCGGACGGCGGCGAGGATCGCGAAGCGGTGGCGGTCGGCCGGCCGCACCGCGGTCCATTCGTCGCGGGCGATGTACACCCCGGGCTCGATTCGTGACCACGCGCCGCCGGTGCCGGCCTTCCTCAGCTCCGATTCGGACACACCGCGCTCGCGTAGTTCCGATCTGGAGAAGAGCGACCGCCGAGCGAGTTCGATCGGTGATTCCGCCTGCATGCGTCCACACTGCCGACTCCGGCATCCGGGCGTCGGCGTCTTTCCACAGGCGCGCGCGGGAGGAGGCCCACCGACCTCACGAGGACGCACTCGATCGACGATGACGCATCGCATGAGCAACGATCGAGTGCGTCCTCGGCGATCGTGTGCGTCCCCACCGAACCACCACCCGCGCGCCCGTTCCCCCGCAGCCGCGGCAGGCCGGACTCCCCCGCGTCAGGACACGCGCGGTTCGGGCAGCAGGGCCCGGGTCATGCGCACGATGCGCGAGGGCGTGCGGGCGCCGAGCCAGACGGTGCACACCGGGTCGTCTCCGCAGGCCCACTCGGCGCACCAGGCGTGGATCGCCTGCGCGAGACGCTCTCCGCGCGGCCGCAGCCGATTCTCGAGCGAGCGGTCGAGCCAACTCACCCGCCCGTCGCGGGCGTCGATGACGCCCACCTGATCCGACCCGCACACCTCGACCAGCACCGTCAGGTGCGCGGCGGGCGAGAGGGCGGCGGCGATACGCCGCATCTCGGGGAGGTTCCGGGCGTCACCACCGAGCAGCACAGCACCCTCGAGATCACACCAGCGGCCCCCGTCGGGGCGGCGCAGCGAAACGGCATCCGAACTCATGACGATCAACTTAGGTCACCCTTACTTCGAGGACAAGACCCCGGATGCCGACGCGCCGGGGTTCGCATCCGATCCACGGGCGCGCGGGGTTAGGGTCGAACGCATGTCCCCCGAGCTCGTCGCCTCTCGTAGCGCCGACCTCGACGCCCGCATCGTCGCCGATTCGCGGGATCGGGTCGCCTGGATCCGGGCCCGCTCGCGCGGGATCACGGCCACCGACGTCGCCACGTTGACGAGCCACAACGCCATCTCGCGTGCCGCGGATGCCAAGCTCATGGGCTCGAACTTCTCGGGCAACGCCTTCACTGCGCACGGCCGTCGGCGCGAACCCGAGATCGCCGCGTGGGTCGCGGCGACCCACGGCATCCGCCCTTCGTCGGCGCTGTATCACGCGGTCGTCGAGAAGCGTCACCTGGCCACCCCCGACGGCGTCGTCGTCGACGGCGAGGGGCGCATCATGCTCGCCGAGATCAAGACGACGAACAAGGCGTGGCGCTCGATCCCCCGTACGTACATGCGCCAGATCTGGTGGCAGCAGCACGTGCTCGGCGCGGAACGCACGCTCGTCGCCTGGGAGCAGCACGACGCTTTCGTCCCCGTCGGCGACGAGCCGCGCTGCCAGTGGATCGACCGCGACGAACGCGAGATCGCGAAGCTCGTGGGCCTGGCGACCTCGCTCATCGACGAGCTCTATCACCGCACCATGCAGACGCGTCAGCCGCGCCCCGAACCCGTGCGGACGGAACCGACCGAGAGGTACCGCGCCCTGGCGCTCCTCGATTAATAGTTGACGCAAGTCAAGCATCAGGCGTATCGTTGACGTTAGTCAACTAACGCGCCATCGTCGTCGCGGCATCCGTCCCCTCCGTGGAGTTCCGCATGACCACCTCCCCCACCACAGACACGCCCGCCCAGCGGCGCGTGCTCCCCGCCCTCATCGGGCTGCTGCTCGGCACCTTCGTGTCGATGCTCGCCTCGACCGTCGTCTCGACGTCGCTGCCGGTCATCGTGCACGACCTGTCGGGCGACCAGAACGCCTACACCTGGGTCATCACCGCGACCCTGCTCACCACCGCGATCTCGACCCCCATCTGGGGCAAGCTCGCCGACCTGTTCAACCGCAAGCTGCTCATCCAGATCGCCATCGCGATCTTCGTGCTCGCCACGGCCGCCGCCGGCTTCGCGCAGGACACGAACATGCTGATCGCCTTCCGCGCCGTGCAGGGCCTGGGTGCCGGCGGTCTCGCCGCCCTCAGCCAGGTCATCATGGCCGACATCATCAGCCCGCGCGAGCGCGGGCGGTACATGGGCCTGTTCGGCGCCGTCATGGCCGTGGCCACGGTCGGCGGCCCGCTGCTCGGCGGCGTCATCACCGACGCCTTCGGCTGGCGCTGGAACTTCTTCGTCGCCCTGCCCTTCGCCGTCGTGGCCCTGCTCATCCAGCAGCGCACCCTGCACCTGCCGGCGCGAGCGAAGCGCAAGGTGAAGATCGACTACCTGGGCATCGTGCTGCTCTCGACCGCGGTCTCGCTCATCCTCATCTGGGTGACCAACGCCGGAAAGACCTTCGACTGGGCCAGCGTCGAGACCGCCGTGATGGTCGGTGGAGCCGTGCTCGCCGCCGTCCTGTTCGTGGTCGTCGAACTGCGCTCCTCCGAGCCGCTCGTGCCGCTCACCCTGTTCCGCGACGCCACCTTCACCCTGGCGACGATCGCGTCGATCGCGACGGGGCTGGCGATGTTCGGCACCTCCGTCTTCCTGAGCCAGTACATGCAGATGGCGCGGGGCGCCACACCCACCCAGGCCGGCGTCATGACCATCCCGATGATCGCGGGCCTGCTGATCTCGTCGATCGTCGTGGGCGCGCTCATCTCGCGTCACGGGCACTGGAAGCCGTTCCTCATTGCCGGCGGCGTGCTGCTGATCGCCGGATCGTTCCTGCTGTCGACGATCCACTACGACACGAACTTCGCGCTGGTCTCGGTCTACATGGCCCTGCTCGGCGCCGGTGTCGGCATGACGATGCAGAACCTCGTGCTCATCGTGCAGAACACGGCCAACCCCACCCAGATGGGCGCGGCGAGTTCGGGCGTGACGTTCTTCCGCAGCCTCGGCGGCACCATCGGCGTGTCGGTCATGGGCGCCGCCCTCGCCAGCATGGCGGCGAGCCTGTTCACCGACCGAGCCGACGAGCTGAAGACCGCGATCATGGGTCTCGGCGCCGACGGCGCCGCGGTGGCCCAGTCCCTGCAGTCGGGCACCATCCCACAGGTGTCGGCCCTCCCCGACACCGTCCGGGTCATCGTCGAGGACATCTACGCGCAGTCGATCGCGCACTCGTTCCTCATCGCCGTTCCGGTGGCCGTGGTGAGCCTCATCGCCATCCTGTTCCTCCCCAACCGGCCCCTCACCCGCATGACGACGACCGAGCGCGTCGCCGCGAGCGAGGCCGACTTCGCCACCGTCTCGGTTCCCGCCGGCATGGCGACGCTCGCCGCGACGGGATCCATCACGACCCCGGATGCCGCTGCCTCGCGCCGCGCACGCCGTGGCGCCGAGATGGGAGAGGATGACTGACGTGATGAGCGAATCGAACGATGACCGCCGCGAGGCCGTCCAGGCCCTGGAGTCGTCGTTCTCGGAGCTCATGACCGTGTTCCGCCGCTTCGTCTCCGAAGCGGCGGAACGCGTGAGTCCCGGGATGCTCCCGGCCACCTTCAAGGCCCTCTCCGTCGTCAGCAGGTTCGGCCCGCTCACGCTCTCGGCTCTCGCCGAACGGCTCTCGGCCGACAAGGGCTTCCTCAGCCGATCGATCAGCGAGCTGGAAGAGCTGGGCCTGGTGACCCGCACACCCGATCCGAACGATCGCCGCTCGCGCCTCATCGCGGTGACCGAGGTCGGGCACGCGCGGCTCGCCGACGCCCGCGCCCCGCACGAGAGTCGCCTGTTCGAGGCGATGGCCGATTGGTCGGTGGCCGACATCCGCCACCTGTCGACCCTTCTGCACGCGCTCGCGGTCGGCGAGTCCCCCGCACAGGATCGCTAGCCTTCGCGACACGGTGACCCGGGTGTAACACCGCGGAGACAATGGCGCGCTTGACTGGTCGCGTCGCGGCGGAGTCGCCGTGCATGCGACCGCACGCGAGAGAGAGCGCCCGATGAGATCCCGATCGACGCGTCCCGAGACCGCCATCGAACCCGCGCCGGCGGTCCCCGAGACGATGCGGGCGGCGGTGTTCGACGCTCCGGGCCCGGCAGACGTGCTGCACCTCGCCGACGTCGCCGTGCCCTCTCCCGTGCTGAGCGAGGTGCTGGTGCGGGTCGTGGCCGCCGGCATCAACCCGATCGACGCCAAGACCCGCGCCGGACGCGGCCTGTCGGGCGCGATCGACTCCTGGCCGGCTGTGCTGGGGCTCGACGTCAGCGGGGTGGTGGTACGCGCGCCGTTCGACGCGCACCCGTTCCCCGTCGGCACCGAGGTCTACGGCATGGCCGCCGCCCCCCGCACCCCGGGGGCGTACGCCGAGTACGTCGTCGTGCCCACCCTGTCGCTGGCGCGCAAGCCCGCCGATCTCTCGCACGTCGAGGCCGCGGGCGTGCCCGTCGCCGCCCTGACCGCGTGGGGCCTGGTCGTCGAGACCGCGCTCGCCCACCAGGGCCAGCGCATCCTCGTGCACGCCGGCAGCGGAGGGGTGGGGCACTTCGCGGTGCAGTTCGCCGCGTACTTCGGCGCGCACGTCATCGCGACGGGCTCCGGCCGCAACCTCGAGTGGCTCCGCGAGCTCGGCGCCGCCGAGGTGGTCGATTACACCTCGACCCGCTTCGAAGACGTCGTCTCGCCGGTCGATGTCGTGATCGACCTCATCGGCAACGTCGCCGACGACACCGGCACGCGCTCACTCGAGGTGCTGCGCCCCGGTGGACTGCTGATCGAGGTGCCCACCGGAGCCTGGCCGGGCTTCCGCGAGGCGGCCTCGGCCCGCGGCATCCGATCGACCGACTACAAGACCATCCCCGACGGCGCCGCCCTCGCCACCATCGGCCGCCTGCTCGACTCGGGCGCCGTCCGCGTGTTCATCGACCGGGTCTTCGACCTCGACGATGTCGCCGCCGCGCACACGGAGCTCGAACGCGGGCACACCCGCGGCAAGATCGTGCTGCACGTCAGCGACGACTGAGCTCACCCCGCCGCCAGCACGCGCCGTCCCTCGGCCACGACCTCGTCGGCCACGTCGTCGAGCAGGTCGGAGGTGAGGTTCCACTGCTGCCAGTACAGCGGCACGTCGAGGGGGTCGTCGCCGAGGGGCACGAGCGATCCGTCGGCCAACCCCGCCGCCGACTGGAAGCTCGGCAGCAACCCCCACCCGAGCCCCAGCTCGACCGCGGTGGCGAAGTCCTGCGATGCCGGAACCCGATGCCGCGGGGGCGCTGCCGCCGCCACGCCCCGGCGCGCCAGCCACTGCGTCTGCAGGTCGTCGCGACGGTCGAAGTCGACGACGGGCGCCGCGGCGAGAGCCCCGGCATCCACACCCTCGGGGAACCAGCGGCGCGAGAACCCCGCCGTCGCCACCGCCTCGTACCGCAGCACACCGAGAGGTCGTACCCGACACCCGGCGAGCGGGGTCTCACGCGACGTGACCGCCGCCATGACCGTGCCCGACTCGAGCAGGCCCACCGTGAAGTCCTGGTCGTCGCGGTGCAGGTCGAACACCACCGCGCGTCGCTCGGCCACCCGGGCCAGCGGCGGCAGGAACCACGTGCCCATCGAGTCGGCGTTCACCGCCAGGGGAAGGGATGCCACGACACCGCCCTCCGCACCGATCGCCGCCAGAGCGTCGTGCTCGAGCAGCGCGAGTTGGCGTGCGAGGCGCACGACGGCGTCGCCCGCCTCGGTCGTGCGCACCGGCTTGGATCGCACCAGAACGACGCGTCCGAGCTGGTCTTCGAGGGCCCGCACGCGCTGACTCACCGCGGAGGGGGTCACGTGCAGACGCCGTGCCGCGGCATCGAGGGTCCCCTCCTCGACGACGACGGCGAGGGTGCGAGCGAGATCGAGTGGAATTGACATGAAGCGAGGCTAATGGTCCATCAGAATCTTGAGCTGGTCTTCTCGAGAACGTCGCCTTAGCGTCGAGACGTGCTCACCCCCCTCCTCGCCGGCCTCGGCCTCGGCCTCTCACTCATCGTCGCCATCGGGGCGCAGAACCTCTTCGTGCTGCGCCAGGGCGTCCGGCGCGAACATCTGCTCGCGGTGGTCGCGGTGTGCGCGGTATCGGATGCCGTGCTGATCCTGCTCGGCGTCTCCGGCGTCGGACTCGTGCTGCAGGCGGTCCCCTGGCTCATCGTCGTCGTGCGGTGGGCGGGCGCGGCGTTCCTCGTCGGTTACGGCCTGCTGGCAGCCCGGCGGGCGCTGCGTCCGAGCGGCGAGACCCTGCGCGTCGACGCCGCCCCGGCGGCATCCGCTTCGCCCGCCGAGACCGGGCGCACGACCGTGACGGCCCGTCCCGCACGCACGACGCTCGCCGCGACCGTGCTCACCTGCCTCGCCCTCACCTGGCTCAATCCGCACGTCTACCTCGACACGGTGTTCTTGCTCGGCTCGGTCGCGACCACGCACGGCGACGGGCGGTGGGCGTTCGCGCTCGGCGCGTGCCTCGCCAGCCTCGCGTGGTTCTCGCTCCTCGGCTTCGGGGCGCGGTACCTCGGTCGGTGGCTCGACACGCCCCGCGCCTGGCGCATCCTCGACGCGATCATCGCGGTCGTGATGTTCGCCATCGCGGTCTCGCTCGTGCTGCCGCACTGAGCCGGCGCGCGTGGACCGACGGGCACCGCGTGCACGAGAATGGCCCGATGCGAACGGTGACGATCAGGGTGCACGGCCGCGTGCAGGGTGTCGGCTTCCGCTACGCGCTGCAGGCCGAGGCCGAGCGGCTCGGGGCCCGCGGCTGGGTGCGCAACCGCCGCGACGATTCGGTCGAAGCCCTCGTCGAGGGTGACGACGCGACGGTCGACGCCGTCCTGGCGTGGGCCCAGGCGGGTCCCCCGTCGGCCCGCGTCGACGGGGTCGACGTGCACGAGGGCGGCGGCGCGGCTCCGCGCGGGTTCGAGATCCGCGCGACGGCTTAGACCGGCACGCCCGCCCGCAGCTCCGCCAGCACGTCGGCGGCGTCGTCGAGACGCGCGAGGCCCGCGGCCTGTCCCGCCCACAGCGACACCAGGTCGGCGTCTCCCGACGCCGTGGCCGCCGCGCGGAACGCACCGGTGAGCCAGTTCTGCGCGGGGAACGGGGCGATCATGCCGCCGGCCTCGAGCTCGCGCATCGCCCGGTTCGGGATGCCGCGCGCCAGTCGCCCGCTCATCGCCCGCGTCAGCACCGTGTCGGTGTCGGCCGCGGCGGCGATCGCCGCGCGGTGCCCCGCGGTCGCGGCGGACTGCCTCGTGCGCAGGAATGCCGTGCCGACCTGCACGCCGTCGGCCCCCAGCGCGAACGCCGCGGCGACTCCGCGGCGATCGGCCACACCGCCCGCCGCGATGACGGGGACACTCACCGCGTCGACGACCTGCGGCACCAGCGCGAACGTGCCCACGAGCGAGTGGGCCGGGTCGGCGAGGAACGACACACGGTGCCCCGCGGCCTCGGCCCCCGTCGCGACGACGGCATCGACCCCCGCATCCCCGAGCGCCACCGCCTCGGCGACCGAGGTGGCGGTGCCGATCACGCGGATGCCGAGAGCTCGCGCGCGGGCGAGGGTCTCGGCATCCGGGACCCCGTACACGACGCTCAGCACATCGGGGCGCGCATCGAAGACGGCCTCGAGCTGGTCGGCGATCGGCGTGAGGTACGCGGCGGGAACGACGGGCGGGGCGATGCCCGCGGCGGCGAAGAGCTGCTCGGCGGCCCGCAGGAACGGTGCGACGTCGACGTCGGTCGGAGTCACCTCGTCGCCGCGCGGCAGCCACAGGTTCACCGCCACGGGACGCGGCGTGGCAGCCCGAAGGGCGGCGATCGTGTCGCGGATGCGCTCGGGCGTGTATCCGTAGAGGCCGAACGAGCCGAGACCTCCCCCGTCGCTGACCGCCGCCGTCAACGCGATCGACGACAGCCCGCCGAAGGGGCCGAGAACGACGGGCGAATCGATGCCGAGCAGGTTCTCGAGGCGGCGCATGGATCCACGCTACTCCGGGAGTTCGGACGCCCCGGTCGGATCGGGGCCGTCGAGGGGGTGCAGCAGGCGGTTCAGGAAGCGACGCGTGCGCTCCTTCTTCGGCGCGCGGAGCAGATCCGCGGGGGCGCCCCGCTCCACGATCACCCCTTCGTCGAAGAACAGGACCTCGTCGGCGACCTCGCGGGCGAAACCGAGCTCGTGCGTGACGATGACCATCGTCCAGCCCTCGTTCGCGAGTTCCCGCAGCACCGTCAGCACCTCGCCGACGAGTTCGGGGTCGAGAGCGCTCGTCGGCTCGTCGAAGAGCAGCAGCTGCGGTTGCAGCGCCAGGGCCCGGACGATGCCGACGCGCTGCTGCTGGCCGCCCGAGAGTTCCGACGGGTAGGCGTCGCGCTTCTCGGCGAGGCCGACACGGGCCAAGAGCGTCTCGGCGCGGGCGATCGCGTCGGCCTTCGGCACGCCGTGCGCCTGGATGGGCCCCTCGGTGACGTTCTGCAGCACCGTGAGGTGCGGAAAGAGGTTGTGGTGTTGGAACACCATCGCCGATCGGTCGCGCAGAGCCGTGCGATCGGCCTTCGACACCTTGGGCGCCGAGAAATCGACGACCGGACCGCCGTCGAACGCCACCACTCCGGCATCCGGGGTCTCGAGACCGTTCAGGCAGCGCAGTACCGTCGTCTTGCCCGACCCCGAGGGACCGATCAGCACCAGCACGTCACCGCGCCGCACCGACAGGTCGACGCCTTCGAGAACGCGGTTGTCGCCGAAGCTCTTCTCGAGACCCGTGACCTGCAACAACGGGGCGTCAGTGGGCGACATGGCGGTCCAATCTCTTCTCGAGAGCGTTCTGCCCGAACGACAGCACCAGGCAGAACAGCCAGTAGATGAGCGCGGCCTCGAGGTACACCGCCATGAATTCGTACGAGAACGCGGCGATGTTCTGGGCCTGGCGGAACAGCTCCGACACGAGGATGAGCGACGCCAGCGAGCTGTCCTTCACGAGCGAGATGAACGTGTTCGACAGCGGAGGGACCGACACCCGCGCGGCCTGCGGGAGGATGATGCGGGTCAGCGTCTTTCGGTGCGAGAGGCCGACGGTGTGCGCCGCCTCCCACTGCCCTCGCGGGACCGACAGGATCGCGGCGCGGATCACCTCGGCCGCGTAGCCGCCGACGTTCAGCGAGAAGGCGATGACGGCCGCGGGGAACGGGTCGATGACGACACCGATCGCGGGGAGGCCGTAGAAGATCACGAACAGCTGCACCAGCAGCGGCGTGCCGCGGATGACCGAGATGTAGAACCGCGCGAAGCCCGAGAACGCGACGTTGCGCGACAGACGCAGCAACGCCATCGCGAGTGCCAGAGCGAGCCCGATCGCGAACGAGGCCAGCGACAGGGGGATGGTGCCCGTGAGGCCCGCCAGCAGCATGGGCCAGAACGAGTCGAGCATCAGCGTCCAGATGTCGTTCATGGGCCTCCTTTCTCCGGTGGGCTCGGGGCCCGACTCCTCGCGCGCGCGTTCGCACACGCCGACGCGGACCGTCCGCCTCCCACGCTAGAGGGGGAAGGCGGACGATCCGCGGGGGTTTACAGCCGGGTGTTACTGGGTGACGTCGGCGCCGAAGTACTTCTGGCTGATCTCGGCGAGCGTGCCGTCGGCGCGCAGCTCCTCGAGGGCGCCGTCGACGGCCTCGGCGAGCGTGTCCTGACCCTTCTTGAACGCGAAGGCGCTCTCGGAGGTGTCGTCGGTCTCGGCGGCGATCTTCAGGCCCGTCGGGCTGTTGGTCTTCTCGTAGTCGAGGTAGGTCAGCTGGTCGTTGATCGTGGCCTCGACGCGACCCTGCTTCAGCAGCGCGACGGCCTGCGCCCAGCCCTCGACGGCCTCGACCTGCGCGCCGCTGTCGGTGGCGAGCTCGTACCAGTTGCTCGTGAGCGACTGGGCGGTGGTCTTGCCCGAGAGGTCGGCGAAGCTCGAGATCGCGCTGTCGTCCTCGTTCGTGACAATCACGCCACGCGACACCGTGTAAGGCGCGCTGAAGGTGTACTTCTCCTGGCGCTCGGGGTTGATCGACACCTGGTTGGCGATGACGTCGAAACGACCGGCATCCAGGCCCGCGAAGATCGCGTCCCACTGGGTCTCTTGAAACTTGACCTGCAGACCCAGCTTGTCGGCGACGGCCTTCGCGATCTCGACGTCGAAACCGGTCAGCTCGCCCGCGCCCTCGTGGAACGAGAACGGGCGGTAGGTGCCCTCGGTGGCGACGGTGAGGGTGCCGTCCGAGATGAGGCCGAGATCGGCTCCCGCTCCGGGCGTGGCCTCGGACGACGCACCGCCGCTGCAGGCGGTCAGCGCGAGGGCGCTGAGGCCCAGGGTGGCGGCGAGGACGGTCAAACGACGACGGGGCATAGCTGTTCCTGACATGGGTGATGTGGGGACAAGTGATGGGGGGAGGGCGCGGTGAGCGCCCCCCAGCACAACACGTTCACCCGCAGGACTCTTCCCGGATGACGCCGTGTTGCACGTCCGTGCACGCGAAAGCCCCGCCGGCACGAGGCGCAGCGGGGCTTTCGGTGACGGATGTCAGGCGAGGACGTTGACGTCCAGCGGGATGCCGGGGCCGAACGTGGTCGACACCGCACCCTTCTGGATGTAACGGCCCTTCGAGCTCGACGGCTTGAGGCGGACGATCTCCTCGAGCGCGGCGGCGATGTTCTCGTCGAGCTGCTCGGCCGAGAACGACGCCTTGCCGACGACGAAGTGCACGTTGGCGTGCTTGTCGACGCGGAACTCGATCTTTCCGCCCTTGATCTCCTCGACGGCCTTGGCCGGGTTGGGGGTCACGGTGCCGGTCTTGGGGTTCGGCATGAGGCCGCGGGGTCCGAGGACCTTACCGAGGCGTCCGACCTGGCCCATGAGCTCGGGCGTGGCGACGGCCGCGTCGAACGACGTGTAGCCGGCGGCGACCTTCTCGATGAGCTCGGTGCCACCGACCTCGTCGGCACCGGCGGCGAGAGCCGCTTCGGCCGCGGGGCCGTTGGCGAAGACGATGACGCGCGCGGTCTTACCCGTGCCGTGGGGCAGGATGACCGTGCCGCGGACCATCTGGTCTGCCTTACGGGGGTCGACCGAGAGCTTCAGCGCGACCTCGACGGTCGAGTCGAACTTCTTCGAGCCGGTCTCCTTCGCGAGGGCGACGGCCTCGGTCGGGGTGTAGAACGTGTCGGCCGCGATCTTCTCAGCAGCGGCGCGGAATGCCTTGGACTTGGTAGCCATTGTTATCTCCCTCAGTCCTCGACCGTGATGCCCATGGAACGGGCGGTGCCGGCGATGATCTTCGAGGCGGCCTCGATGTCGTTCGCGTTCAGGTCGGGCTGCTTCGTGGTGGCGATCTCGCGAACCTGGTCCTTGGTGAGCTTGCCCACCTTGACCGTGTGAGGCGTCGACGAGCCCTTGGCCAGGCCGGCCGCCTTCTTGATGAGCTCCGCCGCGGGCGGGGTCTTCAGGACGAACGTGAAGCTGCGGTCTTCGTAGACCGTGATCTCAACGGGGATGACGTTGCCGCGCTGGGCTTCGGTCGCCGCGTTGTAGGCCTTGCAGAACTCCATGATGTTGACGCCGTGCTGACCGAGCGCCGGACCGATGGGCGGCGCGGGGTTGGCCGCGCCCGCCTTGATCTGGAGCTTGATCAGGCCGGTCACCTTTTTCTTGGGTGCCATATCCTTTTCCTCTCTCGAGCGGGGGCCTCGCGGCTCCCTCTCTCCCGCGCATCCGGCGGTTCCGGACAGCGGTCATCGTCGTGCTGACGCACGAGCAACCTTCTCATCATACGCCATGGCGCCGGCATCCCGCGTCTTCTCCTCGCCCGCGCGGTCGCCCGCGCGGTCGCCCTCCAGCCGCGTCTCGCGGGTCGCCGCTCGCCGCGGTTTCGGTCGCCCCGCCGGCGCGATTGCGCCGTCCGCTCGGCGCCCCGCCCCGCCTCGCCTCGCCCCGCCGCACCGCACCGCACCGCACCGCACCGCACCGCACCGCACCGCACCGCACCGCACCGCATAAACGCTCATCCTGCGCATAAACGCGAAGGCCGCGTGTTTACGCGCAGGATCGGCGTTTATGCATCGGGAGGGGCGGCAGTTGTCCACAGGCCGCACACGACCTGCCGGCCGACCTGCCACCCTCGCCGAATGGATGCCATCCCCCGATCGCTGCGTGAATCGCCGGTGCACCTCTTCCGTGCGTCGAGCCTGCTGGGCACCGCCCCGTATCCGTCGCGTGATGCGAGCCTCTACAAAGTACGGCCCGGCGTCTACGCCGCCCGGGACGCGTGGAACGTGCTCGCCCCCTGGGACCGGTACCTCGCCCGCGTGCACGCCTTCGCGCTCGTTCGCGCCGATGCCGTGTTCTCGCACGAGTCGGCCGCATCGCTGCTCGGGCTGCCGACGTTCGGCCACCCTCGCAACATCCACATCTTCGACACGCGGCGTTCCCGTTCGGTGGCGTACGGCGATGTCACCGCGCACACGAGCGCCGACGCGCGATCGGTGCAGCGGGTCGGCGGCATCCATCTCACGACCGTCGAAGACCTGGTCGTCGATCTCGCGCGCGTTCTGCCGCCGGCGTTCGGCCTCGCCGTCGCGGATGCGGCCCTCCGCGACTCCTCGCTCTCGCGCGACGAGGTGATCGATCACGCCGCGGCGCAACGGAACACGTTCCGGATGAAGCGCGTGGAATGGGTGCTGACTCGGGCCACCCCGCTCTCGGAGTCCGCGGGAGAATCCCTGAGCCGAGCGGTCATCGAGTGGTGCGGATTCCCCGCGCCGACGCTCCAGATGACGCATCGTCTCGAGGGGCGGACGTATCGCTCGGACTTCAGTTGGCCGGAGCAGAAGGTCATCGGCGAATCAGATGGGTGGCTCAAGTACGGCGGCGACGATCCCGTCGCGGCCGCCGAGGCCGTTCGCGCCGAGAAGCGCCGCGAAGACAGCTTTCGGCGTGCCGGTTGGCGTGTCGCCCGGTGGGATTACGCGGGGGCGCTCGGCGCAGACGGACTACGCGCGGCTCTCGCCGCTGCCGGGCTCGCGCCGTCGCGCCGCGCCGACCCCGCTGCCCTGGCGTCGGTGGGGCGAAACCCGCGCTCGCGGTGATCCTCCTCCGGGCATAAACGCCGATCGTGCGCATAAACGGTCAGGCAGCGCGTTTATGCGCACGATCGGCGTTTATGCGAGGGGGGCGACGGTGCGCGGAACGACGAACGCCCCGCCGGCCGGAGCCGAGCGGGGCGTTCGTGCGACGCCGGAGGCGTCAGAGCATCTTGGTGACCTGGTCGAACGACAGCTCGACCGGGGTCTCGCGCTCGAAGAGCGACACGAGCACGGTGAGCTTGCCACTCTCGGGCTTGATCTCGCTGATCGTGCCGGGTAGGCCCGCGAACGAGCCTTCCTTGATCGTGATGGTCTCGCCGGTCTCGAAGTCGACCTCGGCGGGGATGACGCGCGCCGTGGTGGGCGAACCCTTGGCGGCACCCGACTTCGAGGGAGCGGCTTCCTTGACCTCGACGAGGCTCTTCAGCATGTTGAAGGCCTCTTCGAAACGCAGCGGGGTCGGGTTGTGGGCGTTGCCCACGAAGCCGGTGACACCGGGCGTGTGACGCACGACCGACCAGGTGTCTTCGTTGAGGTCCATGCGCACCAGCACGTAGCCGGGGATGCGCACGCGCGTGACCATCTTGCGCTGGCCGTTCTTGATCTCGACGACGTCCTCCATGGGGACCTCGACCTGGTAGATGTCGTCCTCGACCTCGAGCGTCGACTTGCGCTGCTCGATGTTGGCCTTCACCTTGCGCTCGAACCCGGCGTAGGAGTGGATGACGAACCACTTGCCGGGGAGCGAGCGGAGCTCGGCGCGGAAAGCGTCGTACGGGTCGACGTCGTCGTCTTCGGCGTCGGCGTCATCGAGATCGATGGGGGCCTCGGCGGCGTCGGCGGGCGACTCGGAGGCCTCGACCTCGTCGACCACACCGGCGGCGGTGGCGACCTCGTCGACAAAGTCTTCGTCGAGCACGGGGGCGTCGGGCTCGCCGTTGACGTCGGGACCGTCGTAGGGGGTGACCTCGTCGGCAGCCTCGGCGGCCTCTTCGGCCTGCTCCTCGGCGAGAGCGTCGTTGAGCACCTCGGCTGCGGCCTCGGCCTCGCTGGTCTCGTCGATCTCGAGAGCGTCGTTCACGATCGCGTCCGCCTCCGGGTCGGTGATGTCGATGTCGCCGAGGTCGGCGTCATCGGTGTCGGTCTCGTCGTCGACGATGTGGATGGCAGCGTGCTCGGCCGAGTCGGAGGCGTGCTCCTGCGAGGCCAGCACGTTGCCCTCCTGGGCTTCGTCATCCTCGCTCGACTGCTCGGCCGCGGTGGCCCAATCGGCGTCGTCGACATATCTTTCAGACACTGTGATCTCTTCCGTTCAGAGGCGGCCGCTCTTGGCGCCGCGCGTCCGCCCAGACGCCGGTCAGGCGCCGGCGGTACCGGGGACGCCGAAGACGGCGGTGGTGATCCACACGAACAGCACGTCGAGGCCGTAGACGATCGCCATCATGACGACGACGAACCCGAGGACGACGGCGGTGAACTTGAGCAGTTCCTGCCGCGTCGGGGTGACGACCTTGCGGAGTTCCGCGAAGACCTGACGGATGAAGAGAGCGATCCGCGCGAAGAAGTTGAGCTTCTTCTCGCGGGGCGCGCCGCGATCAGCGACGACTTCGCCCTTCGTCTCGTCCTGCGTCATCGAACCACCTAGGTCTCTGTCTGTGCCAGCGTGCGCTGTGCGCAGGGCGGACAGGAATCGAACCTGCAACCTGCGGTTTTGGAGACCGCTGCTCTGCCAATTGAGCTACCGCCCTAAGATCCCGAGGGATCCAGGATTCGAAACCGACATGCGAACGCCTGGAATCTCTCGGGGAGGATGCCGAGTGCCCGGGGGCACGGCGAAAGAATGCAGATTTCGACTGCACTCCCCAGTCTATGTCATGTCCCCCGACGAGGCGAACCGGGCCGGGGGACGCGACATCGGTCAGGCCGTGCGGATGAGCTTCTTGTTCACGAACTCGTCGGCCGCGAGAAGGCCCATCTCGCGGGAGGTGCCGCTGCGCTTCACGCCGCCGAACGGCAGCTCCGGCGAGTCGGCGAGCACGACGTTGACGTAGACCATTCCGGCCTCGATCTGATCGGCGATGCGCTGGGCCTGCTCGGCATCCGTGGTGAACACGTACGAGCCCAGGCCGTATCCGGTGTCGTTGGCGATCGCCACGGCCTCGTCTTCGCCCGAGACCCGGTAGACGGTGCCGACGGGTCCGAAGAACTCCTCGCCGTAGGCGTCCATCTCGGGCGTCACACCGGTGAGGACGGTGCCCGGGTAGAAGGCACCGTCGCGGGTGCCGCCGACCTCGACGGTCGCGCCCTGGGCGATCGCTCGCTGCACCTGCTCGTCGAGGCGTTCCGCCGCGGCCAGCGACGACAGCGGACCGAGCACGGTGTCGTCGGCGAACGGGTCGCCGACCTTGGCCTCGCCGAGCGCAGCCGAGAACTTCTCGACGAACGCGTCGTACAGGTCGTCGACGACGAGGAACCGCTTCGCTCCGTTGCACGACTGCCCATTGTTGTCGAGGCGCGCGTCGACCGCGGCCTGCACGGCGGCGTCGAGGTCGTCGGTGGAGAGCAGGATGAACGGGTCGGAGCCACCGAGCTCGAGCGCGACCTTCTTGAGGTGGCGGCCGGCCAGCTCGGCCACGGCCGAGCCCGCGCGCTCGGAGCCCGTCACCGACACTCCCTGCACGCGACGGTCGGCGATGATCGTCGCCGCCTGGTCGTTGGTCGCGCGGATGTTGACGTAGGCGCCCTCGGGGAAGGCCGCGTCGGTGTAGATCGACTGCAGGGCTTCGGCCGACTCGGGGCACTGGGGAGCGTGCTTGAGCAGGATGGTGTTCCCGACCGCGAGGTTCGGGGCGGCGAAACGGGCGACCTGGTAGTACGGGAAGTTCCACGGCATGATGCCGAGCAGCACGCCGAGACCCGAGCGCCGGATGACCGCGGAACCCTCGCCGAGGATGTCGATGGGGGTGTCGCCGGTGATCTTGTCGATGTTGTCGGCGTAGTACTCGGTGATGTCGGCCGCGAAGTCGACCTCGCCGAGCGCCGCCTCGAGGGGCTTGCCCATCTCGCGCACGATGATCGCGGCGAGGTCGTCGCGGCGGTCGCGGTGCAGCTGCGCCGCGCGGCGAAGGGCCTCGGCGCGCTCGGCCGGGGCCGTGCGCGACCACGCGCGGTAACCGTCGTGGGCGGAGGCGATCGCGCTCTGCACTCCTTCGTCGGACAGCGTGTCGTACTCGGCGAGGGTCTCACCGGTGGCGGGATTGACGACGGCGTAGTCGCTCATGGTGCTCCTTTTCGTTTCGTTGTCAGGACGTGCGGCGACGGCGGGCGCTGGCGGGCGCCTCGCGTCCCAGGGTCTCACCGCGGAAGAAGGCGGGGCTGGCGATGCGCTGGGCGATCATCAGAACCACGCCGACCACGATGATCACGACGGTGATGACGAAGACCAGTCCGACGCCGGCGATCTGCGAGCCCGAGCCGTAGTCGGGGCTCGCACTGTCGATGAGGGTCGTGACGAACAGCACCGCGAGGATTCCCCCGCCCACGAGCGGGGCCAGCAGCGTCAGCAGGACGTTGCGCACCGAGTCGAACCACTGCTTGCGGAAGTACCAGACGCACGCGAAGGCGGTGAGCCCGTAATAGAAGCAGATCATCGCGCCGAGGGCCGTGATGGTGTCGGTCAGCACGTTCTCGCTGAGCACGCGCATGATCGCGTAGAACGCCGAGGCGACGACCGCCGAGACGATCGTGGCGTAGCCCGGGGTGAAGAACCGCGGGCTCACCTTCGCGAACTTCTTCGGCAAAGCGTCGTAGTGCGCCATGGCCAGCAGGGTCCGCGCGGGCCCCACGAAGGTGGCCTGGAGCGAGGATGCCGAGCTGGTGAGGACCGCGAGAGACACGAGGAACGCGAGGGGCCCGAGGATGGGTCCCGACAGGTGGAAGAAGACGTTCTCCTGGATGTCGGGGTTGCCCAAGCCCAGCTCCCCCGTGCCGTTTCCCGCGAACATCAGCAGGGCGACGGCGATGACCAGGTACAGCGCCACGATGAGGAAGACCGTGACGGTGGCGGCGCGGCCCGGGGTGCGGTCGGGGTCCTTCGTCTCTTCGTTCATGGTGAGGATGACGTCCCATCCCCAGAAGATGAAGATCGACAGCGACAGACCGGCGGCGAAGGCGCTGAACGAGGGCACCTCGAAGGGGTTGAACCACGACAGCTGCACGGGGCTGGGGTCGACGGCGTTGCCGTTCATCGTCTCCACGACCGCCGCGCCCGCGAAGACGAGCAGCACGAGGATCTGGAAGCCGACGAGGCCGTACTGCAGGCGCTGGGTGGTCTGCAGGTCGCGGTACGACACCACCGTGGCCAGGAACATGAACACCAGGCACACCGCGATGTTGATCGGGACGACGCGGGTGAGCTCCGCGATCTCGGCGTTGCCGCTGAGCTGCGCGATCAGCAGGAAGAGGAAGTCCACCGCGATGCCGGCGAGGTTGGAGAGCACGATGACGGTGGCGGCCACCAGACCCCACCCGGCCATCCAGCCCACCCAGGGGCCGAAGGCCCGCGCCGCCCAGGTGAACGAGGTGCCGGCATCCGGCATCCGGGAATTCAGTTCGCGGTAGCCCAGGGCCACCAGCAGCATCGGGATGAAGCCGACGAGGATGATCGCGGGAACCTGGAACCCGACCGCCGAGACCGTCGGACCGAGTGCCCCGGTGAGCGTGTACGCCGGGGCGATGGTGGAGATGCCGATGACGACGGCGCCGATCATCCCGATCGAGCCGACGCGCAGGCCCTTGTTGGAGATGCCGGTGGTGACGGGGCTGTCGGGTGCAGGGCTCGCGCCGTTGCGAGAGGTGGTCATGAGGCCTCCGAGGTGCGGGGCACCACGATCATGGGAACGGGAAGGGCCCGCAGGATGCGTCCTGCGGTGGAGCCGAGGAACAGGCGCCGGGGCTGGGCGAGCCGGCTGGAACCGACCAGGGCGATCTCGCCCGGCATCCACTCGATGCGTCCGACGGCGTCTTCGATGTCGGAGCCGGCGCCCACCACCGCGTGAGCCTCGATCTCGGGCGGGAGCGCGGCGCGAACGGTCTCGAGCACCTCCTCGGCGTGGGCCTGTCCGGTCAGACGGGTCAGCCCGGCGTCGACGCGGGCGGGGAGGTCGACGCCCGCGAGCGAGAGCAGCCGGAGCGGTGCCTGCGCGCGGGCCGACAGCGATGCCGAGGACTCGAGCAGCACGTCGGCACCCGGCCGCGTGCCGATCGCCGCGGTGATGCGCGGAAGACCCGCGTCGACGGCGATGTCGCGCGCGCCCTCGGGGGCCAGGGCCACCGGGACGGGAGCGGCGTGCACGAGCTCTTCGGCGGTGGTGCCGAGGCGGTGCCGACCGCGTGGTCCCCCACCTCCGGTGCCGACGACGATGAGGCCCGCGTCGAACTCCTCGGCGGCGGCGACGAGTCCGGCTGCCACCCCGTGCGCGGGACGCACGTGGCCCCGGATGCCGGATCCCCCGACCCGCGCGAGACCGTCGCGCAGCCAGCCGCGTGCCGTGTCGGCGACGAGCCGGTCGTAACCGGCGTCGGCGGGGATCGAGACGTTGTTCTCGGCCGCGGGCAGCACGATCACCGCGTGGACGGGCGCGTCGAGGGCGTTCCCGAGCCGCGCCGCGAGGGCGAGGGCGTCGGCACCCGCCTCGGTGGCGGTGTAGCCGACGACGATCGCGGAACTCATCCGCGCGTCCGCTCGAGGATCTCCTGCGCCGCGCGGTGACCCTGGCGGATCGCGCCGTCGACGTGCTGGTAGCCCGCGCCGGCCATGTCGCTGCACGCGACGTGGATCGCGCCGACGGGCTCCCGCAGGTCGGCGCCGTAGCGGTGGAGACCGCCGAGGTCGAAGCTCGCGGCGTAGGCGCCGCGCGTCCACTCCTCGGTGCCCCAGTCGCTCTCGTAGTAGACGACCGTGTTCTTCGCCTCGGGCCCGTAGTAGTGCGAGAGCGACTCAAGGATGCGCTCCTTGCGCTCCTCGGCGCTCAGACGGAACAGGTCGTCGGCGTTCTGGTCGGACACGAAGCCCACCAGCGTGCCGCGCTCGTCACCGTGGTTGGTGTTGTCGTAGGCCTCGTGCACCAGCTCGTAGGGGCTGAAGGCGGTGCCCGACTGACCCTGCGCGCGCCAGAACGGCGTCTCGTAGACGGCGTGCACCTTGATGACGAAGCCCATCGAGATGTGCTGGTGCATCTGGTGCTGGAGCCGGGGCAGGGGCGGCTCGAACGAGATGCGGGGGTAGAGCACGGGCGCGAGCGCCAGGATGGCGAAGCGAGCGCGCACGGTGAGGCCGTCGGCGATGACGGTGACTCCCGCGGCGGAGGCCTTCGCGGCCTCGACGCGAGCGGTCAGAGCGCGCAGCTCGTCGACCCGCTGCCCCGTCGCCGAGTCCGCAGCGCGGTCGGGCGTGGCCGAATCGGCACCCCAGATGATGCGGCGCACCGGCTGGTTGAGGAAGACGTCGTCGCCGAGACGCTCGGCGAGCAGTTCGGGCACCGCCTGCAGGCCACCGGCGACGCGCTTGTCGAGGATGAAGTCGGCGTCGACGAGGTTCGAGTACGAGCCCGCCGATGCCGCCATGAGCAGCGACTGCAGCAGCGAGAAGGTGTGGGTCGGCTTGGTGAGCATCGCCGAGCCGGTGGCGAAGGCGAGGTTGCGGACGGCCTCGTCGTCGTCGGTCTGCTGACGCAGCCATGCGTCCCACGAGACCGTGTCCCACTCGGCGGCGTTCGGGTGCTCCCAGGGACGGTCGGGGTCGATCTCGGCGACCATGGCGTCCAGGCGCACGGTGATCTCGTCGATGATCTTCTCGGTCGAGGCGGCCACCGGGAACATCTCGCCGGTGAAGCGCTTCGCTTCGCCGTCGGCTCCGACGTACACGCTGTCGCCCTCGCGGTAGCGGCTGTAGGTCGTGAGCCCTAGCTCCTCGACGGTGTCGATGAGCGCCTGCTGGTCGGGCGAGACCCACTGACCGCCGAGCTCGAGCATCGCGCCCTCGACCACGTCGGTCCACAGTCGCCCGCCCACGCGGTCGCGCGCCTCGAGGACGGCGACCGAGAGGCCGGCCTTGCGCAGGTCGTTGGCGGCGGTGAGACCGGCGGCGCCGGCTCCGATGACGACGACGTCTCGGGTGATCTCGTCCATGGAAGCTTCCTTACTTGTCGTTCGCTCGGGAATGTCGTGGGTGGTCCCGACGGCGGCGGGTGTGCGCATGCTTCTCCGCCACCGCCGGGACGAGTGTCAGTTGCGCGACAGGGCGGCCGCGACGACGTCGAGGCCCTCGTTCAGCAGCTCGTCGCCGATCGACAGCGGCGGCAGGAACCGGATGACGTTCCCGTAAGTACCGCACGTGAGCACGATCACTCCCTCGGCGATCGCGGCCTTCGCCACGGCCGAGGTGAGGGCGGCGTCGGGGGCTCCGGTGGTGGGGTCGACGAACTCGGCCGCGATCATCGCGCCGTGGCCGCGTACGTCGCCGACACGCGGGTCGTTCGCCTGCAGCTCGTGCAGACGGCGCGTGAGCAGCTCGCCGATCTGCTGCGCGCGCTCGAGGAACCCCTCGTTCTCGAAGGCGTCGATGGAGGCCAGGGCCGCGGCGCAGGCGATCGGGTTGCCGCCGTAGGTGCCTCCGAGACCGCCCGTGTGGGTGGCATCCATGATCTCGGCGCGACCGGTGACGGCCGCCAGCGGCAGCCCGCCGGCAATGCCCTTGGCGGTGGTGACGAGGTCGGGGACGATGCCGAACAGCTCGCTCGCGAACATCGCGCCGGTGCGGGCGAAGCCCGACTGCACCTCGTCGGCGATGAAGACGACGCCGTTGTCGCGGCACCAGTCGACGATCGCGTTGAGGAATCCGTCGGCGGGGACGATGAAGCCGCCCTCGCCCTGGATGGGCTCGATGATGACGGCGGCGAGATTCTCGGCGCCGACCTGCTTCTCGATGAGCGAGATGGCCTTGGCCGCGGCCTCGGGGCCCGTCAATCCGTCGCGGAAGGGGTACGACAGGGGCGCGCGGTAGACCTCGGCGGCGAAGGGGCCGAAGCCGCTCTTGTACGGCATGTTCTTGGCCGTGAGCGCCATCGTGAGGTTGGTGCGGCCGTGGTACGCGTGATCGAAGGCGACCACGGCCTGGCGGCCGGTGTGCTTGCGCGCGATCTTGACCGCGTTCTCGACGGCCTCGGCGCCCGAGTTGAACAGCGCGCTCTTCTTCTCGTGGTCACCGGGGGTGAGACGGTTGAGCGCCTCGGCGACGGCGACGTACGAGTCGTACGGCGACACCATGAAGCACGTGTGGGTGAAGGCGGCGACCTGATCCTGGACGGCCTTGACGACGGCGGGGTGGGCGTTGCCGACGCTCGTGACCGCGATGCCCGCACCGAGGTCGATGAGCGAGTTGCCGTCGGCGTCGACGACGACTCCGCCGCCCGCGGCGACCGCGTGGATGGGGACGGTGTGGCCGACACCGGATGCCACGGCCGCGGCCTTGCGGTCGAGGAGCTCCTGCGAGCGGGGGCCGGGGATGGCGGTGACGAGGCGGCGCTCCTGGACGAGGGACGGACCGCCGACGGTGGGGAGGGTGTCGAGGCTCATGGCGGCGATGCTACGGACGCGGCGTCTCGGCCCGCACTCTCCCCCCTGTACAGTCGCAGGCACTGTCGTATACGTCTTGTACAGGAGGACTCATGGTCGACACCGCCGTCGCCCCACCGAGCCTGCGCGCCCTCCTGGCTCGAGCCGACCTGGGCCTGGGCCTGATCGTCGACGAGGCCGCCCTTCCCGCCGGCAGCGTGGACCGCCCCGTGCGATGGGTGCACTCCAGCGACCTCGCCGATCCCACTCCGTTCCTCAGCGAGGGGCTGGTGCTGCTGACCACCGGCACCCAGTTCGCCGACGCGACCCCCGCCGACTACGAGGCCTACGTCGGGCGGCTGCTCGCCCGCGGGGTGCGGGCGCTGGGATTCGGCACCGAGGTCGTGCGCGACGGCATCCCCGCGGGGCTGACCGCCGCCTGCCTGGCCGCGGGGATGCCCCTGTTCGAGGTGCCCTACCGCACGCCGTTCATCGCCGTGGCCCGCGCCGGAGCGGAGGCGATCGCCGCCGACGCCTACGCCCGCCGCAGCTGGTCGCTCGCCGCCCAGCGGGCCGTCTCGCTGGCGGCACTGCGCCCCGACGGTCTGGCCGCCACCCTCGCCGAGCTCTCGCGACAGCTCGACTGCTGGGTCGGCCTCTTCGACGCGGCCGGGGCCGTGCGCACCGAGTACCCCGTTGACGCCCTCGCCCCTGCGGCGCTCGACGCGGTGACGGCGGAGGTGACGACGATGCTGCACCGCGGCACGCGCGCCGCGTCGACCCTGCGGATCGACGGGACCGCGGTGAGCCTGCAGACCCTCGGCCGAGGCGGGCATCTGCGCGGCGCTCTCGCGATCGCCGCCGACGACCTCGACCACGAGGCCCGCAGCGTGGTGACGGCCGTGGTGGCGATGGCCGCCCTCGTCCTCGAGCAGCAGGATGGGCTGGGCCGCGCGATCGGCACCTTCCGCGCGGGACTCGTGCAGTCGCTGTGCACCGACGACCCCGCTCTCGCCCGCCGCGCGTCGCGGGATCTGTTCGGCCCCCTTCCCACGGCCCCCGTGGTGGTGGCGCTCACCCCCGCCTCGGCCGCGCGCTCCGGTGCGCTGGCCGAGTGGCTCGAGATGCGTGCGTCGGAACGGCGGGGGGAGCTGTTCTTCGGCCGGGGCGACGACGGGTTCGTCGTGGTCGTGCCCGCCGCGGCTCGAGGACTGCTCGACGAGATCTCGGACCGCTTCGAGATCGTCGTCGGATGCTCCGCCCCGACCGGGTACGAGGCGTTCTCGAGCGCTCTCGCGCAGGCTCGGACCGCGCGCGACCGGCTCTCGACGCCCGGGGTCGCCGACTTCGCCGACACGGCGCGGGCGGGACTTCTCGCCGCGCTCGGCTCCGAAGCCGCCCGGAGCATCGCCGCGGGGGTGCTGACCCCCCTGCGTGCGCACGACGAGGCGCAGGGCTCGGCGCTGCTCGAGACCGTCGACGCCTGGCTCACCCACGACTGCTCGCACGAGGCGACCGCCCAGGCTCTCGGCATCCATCGCCACACCGTGCGCGCGCGCATCGCTCAGGCCGAACGGGTGCTCGGGCGCGACCTGTCGTCGTTCGCGGCGCGGGCGGAGACCTGGACGGCGTTGCGTCTGGCCGAGTAGCGGCGCCGACGGCCGGTACACCGGCGCCCGGATCGCGGGGTCTCGTCGGCCGGACGAATGCCCCGCACCGGCGGTCAGCCGGCGTCGCCGAGATTGTCGGAGAGGATCTCGAGCACACGCTCGCGCGAGAGATCGGCCTCCCCCGCCCGCGCGCGCGCCACGGCGTCGACGAAGGCCTCGGCGAAGACCGCGTGCGCGATGCGCGAGGTGTGTTCGAGCTCGTCGCGGAAGGTTCCGCCCGAGGCGAGCACCAGCGAGAGATCGGCGCGCTCCGTGAGGGGCGACGCCATGAACGAGGTCACCGCGATCACTCGAGCGCCCGCGGCGCGCGCCGCCTGAGCCGCGCGGAGGCTCGCCTCGTTTGCCCCCGACCCGCTGATCACGACGCACACGTCGTCGGCCGAGAGGTGCCGCGCGGCGATCTGCTGACCGATCGGGTCACCGAGGGTCTCGGCGGGGCGACCCACCGCGGTCAGGCGCATCGCGAGATCGGTCGCGACCGGAGCCGACAGGCCGCTCGCCACCACCAGCAGCCGTCGCGCACCCACGACCGCCTCGACGGCGGCGTCGACCCCGTCGGCATCCAGCAGGCTCGTGGCCGCGCGAAGGTCGTCGGCGATGCGATCGATGGCCGAGCGGATGCCGCCCAGTGCGCCGTCGCCCGCGTCGGTCGTCGGCGCCGGTCGACGCCCGCGCTCGGCGGCCAGGGCCACGCGCAGCTGCGGATATCCGCGGTACCCGAAGGTCTGGCAGGCGCGCACGACCGTGGACCGTCCCACCCCCACGCGGTCGGCGAGCTGCTGCGCGGTCAGTTCGATCACGGCATCCGGGTCGTCGACGATCAGGTCGGCGACGCGGCGTTCGCTGGGCTGCAGGGAGTTGCGCACCGCGGCGATCCGCGCGGTCGTGGGCACCTCAGCTGCGGACACGAGGACCCTCCATGATGCGGCGGCGGATGCGGGCCGAGACCGCGTCGATCGCGACGGTGACGATGACCACGACGATCAGGAGCATGCCGACCGTCGACCACTCACGGTACTGGGTGTACGAGGTGAGCATGTCGCCGATGCCGCCCACGCCGATGAGCCCGAGCACGGCCGAGGCGCGCACGTTGATCTCGAAGCGGTAGAGCCAGAAGGACAGGAAGGTGGGAGCAGCCTGGGGCCACACACCCCACCGCAGCACCTGCGCGGTGGATCCCCCCGCCGCGCGGGCGGCCTCGATCGGCCCCGGGGCGACGTTCTCGACGGCTTCGTAGCCCCACTTGCCCAGGGTTCCGATCCCGCCGATCGCGAGGGCGAGAGCGCCGGTGAGAGGGGTGAGACCCGTCACCGAGAGGATGATGATCGCGAAGACGAGCTCGGGGACGGCCCGCACGAGCGAGAAGACGAAGCGCAGCACGGCACGCACCGGCGCCGGACCGAAACCGCGCGCCGAGATCAACGACAGCGGCGTCGCGATCAGGATGCCGAGAACGGTGCCGATCCACGCCATCTCGACGCTGCGCCAGGTCTGCCAGAGGGCCTCGGGGAGCTTGGCCCAGTTCGGCGAGACGAACATGAGGCCGAGGTAGCGCGCGATCTCGGCGGGCAGTTCACCGAGCCGCGACCACGTGATGTCGGCGGACCAGAACGCGGCGACGACGATGACGCCGACCACCAGCCACGACAGGGTGCGCAGGGGCCGTCGACGGCGGGGCGGCAGGTCGAGGGCCGCGGGGCGGGCGGGGGCGAGGGCGGTCATACGAGTCTCCGGCGGATCGCGTCACTGACGGCGTCGAGCACGACGACGATCACGAGGATCTCGACGATGACGAGTGACAGCTGGTCGTAGCGGTAGAAGGTGCGCACGGCGTCGATGAGCAGGCCGATGCCGCCCGCGCCGACCAGGCCCAGCACGGTGGAGGCGCGGACGTTGAGCTCGAACACGTAGAGCGTCTGCGACACGAACGCGGGCCAGGTGTCGGCCAGGGCGATCGCGCGGTTGATCTGCGTCTGCGTCGCCCCCGCGGCCCGTCCCGCCTCGAGCGGGCCGATGTCGCTCGCGTCGATCGACTCCGACACGAGCTTGACGATGATGCCGACGTTGAACAGCACCAGCGCCAGGATGCCGGGAAGAGCCCCGACCCCGACCATCGCGACGAGCACGGCGGCGTACACGAGCTCCGGCACGGCGCGGATGACGTTCAGGATGCCGCGCACCAGCGACCGCGTCCACCCCGTGGGATTGGTGGGTCGAGCGGCCCAGAAGCTCAGGGGCAGCGACACCGCGGCCCCCACCGCCGTGCCGATGACGGCCATCTGCAGCGTCTCGAGGATGGGACCGACCGTCCGCGGGAAGAACGACCAGTCGGGCGTGAGCAGTTCGCCCACCCGCAGAGCACCCTGCTGCCAGTTGCGGGCGATGACCCCGACGTCGAGGCCCACCCCGACCACCGGCAGGCACATGAAGACGGTCACCGCGACGACGACGCCCGCGGCGGTCCACGGCATCCATCGGCCCTTCGGGCGGGTGGGGACGCTCAACGCCGTCATCGCTCGAGCCTGTCGGCGGCGGTCACCGAGCGCCCGTAGATCTGGGCGAAATCGGCGTCGGTGGCGGATGCCGCCGGCCCGTCGTAGACGATCTCCCCGGCCCGCATGCCGATCATGCGCGTGCCGTACTCGCGGGCGAGGTCGAGCAGGTGCAGGTTGACCAGCACCGTGATGCCGAGGTCGACGTTGATGCGACGCAGGTCGTCCATGACGCCACGGGCGGTGGGCGGGTCGAGGCTCGCGACCGGTTCGTCGGCGAGCACGATGCGGGGCTGCTGGGTGAGCGCGCGGGCGATCGCGACGCGCTGCTGCTGGCCGCCCGACAGCGCCGAGGCGCGGTCCCACACCTTGGGCAGCAGGCCGACCCGGTCGAGGGCCTCGAAGGCGAGGCGTCGGTCGTCTTCGCGGTACGCGCCGAGGAGCGTGCGCCACAGCGGGGTGTGCGCGAGGCGACCGACCAGCACGTTGTTCAGCACGCTCGTGCGCCCGGCGAGGTTGAAGCTCTGGAACACCATGCCGATGTGCCCACGGAGTTCGCGCAGGCGCCGACCGGAGGCCCCGTCGACGCGGCGACCGCCGACCTCGACGACGCCGGAGGTCGCGGGCACCAGCCCGTTGATCGTGCGGATGAGCGTGGACTTGCCCGAGCCCGAGAGACCCACGACGGCGATGAGCTCGCCGGGCGCGATGTCGACGCTCACGTCGCGCAGCCCCATGGTGCCGTTGGGGTAGCGCACCGAGACGCCGTCGAGACGGATGCCCCAGGGCGCCGAGGCCTGCGCCTCGACGCCCGGGGTGAGCGAACCGGTCGTCACTGGAGTCCGAGCTGCTGAGCGGCGCGGGCGACGACGTCGAGCGAGGCGGGGTCTGCCGGAGCGAGCTTGGTGATCGAGTAGACGGCCTTCAGAGCCGCCGAGCCCTCGTCGGTGGTGGAGTACTCGGCGAGCGCCGACGAGATCTTCTGCTGCAGCTCGGGCGAGAGGTCCTTCGAGACGGCGACGCCGTCGTTGGGGATCTCGGCGGTGAGGCCGAAGACGACGACCTTCTGGCCCACGTCGGGCTTGTCCTTCTTCACCAGCGTGCGGGCGTCCCAGAAGCTGAACCCGACCTCGGCGTCGCCGTTGTAGACCGCGAGCACCGAGGCGTCGTTGGCCGTGACGGGTACCTGCTGGAAGCCGCTGTCGATGTCGACGCCGGCCTCTTTCAGCGCGAGCATCGGGTAGATGTAGCCGGCGGGCGAGCCCGGGCCGAGGACGGCGACCTTGGCTCCCGCGATCTTGGTGATGCTGCCGAGACCGGCGGGTCCCTGCAGTGCGTCGGCGCCGTTGCAGAACGACATGCCGTCGCGCTCGACCACGGGGGTGTCGCAGTACTTGTCGGGGTCGTTCGTCATGAACTGGCCCGGGTAGGTGATGTTGCCGTTGCGCTCGGTCTGCAGCACGACCGAGGCACCGTATCGGTCGTTCGCCTGCCACAGCTGCAGCGAGGGCAGGAAGCCGATCTGGGCCTGCCCCGCGCCCATCGCCTCGACGGCGGCCTGGTAGTCCTTCGATACGACGCCGCTGACCGGGATGCCGAGCTTCTCGGTGAGCATGTCGGTGAGGGGCTTCGCGGTGTCGACGAGGTTGGCCTGGTCCTGCGAGGGGACGAGGGCGAGCACCAACGAGCTGGGGTCGGCGGCGGGTTCGGAGGCGGCGCCCGCGGTACCGGAGCAGCCGGCCAGGGCGATCGAGGCGAGAGCGGCGGTGGCGAAGGCCGCGGCGAGACGGGTGCGACGAGTGTTCATGATTCCTCTGCGATTCGGGTGGGGTTCAGGCGTGGGAGGGGAGGTGATCGGCGGGGGGAGCGTCGACGTGGGCGGCGCCGACCCACTCGGCGAGCGCGGGCAGCAGCTCGTCGAGGGTGTCGGCACGGAAGGTGGGGTCCGCGGCCGCATCGGCGTAGCCGCCGACCAGGGCGGTGGCGAGACCGCGGGCGTGGGCGGGGGCGAGGTCGTTGCGCCAGACGTCACCGATGGCGAGGACCGGGGTGCCGGCGGCGAGCTGATCGAGAAGCAGTTCGAGACCGGCGGGCTTCGCGGCGTCCGTGACGATGCGGTCGAACAGGCCGTTCAGGCCCATGGCGGCCAGCGCGTCGTCGAGTCGCGTCGCCGGGGCGTTCGTGACGAGCAGGCGCTCGGCATCCACCTCGGCGAGGAACCCGGCCAGATCGGCGGCGGTCGACACGGGCGCGTCGGGGCCCGCCAGCTGCGCGCGGCTCGTCGAGTAGGCCGAGGCCAGCGCGGCGTCGTCGACCCCGGCGTCGAGTGCGAGGCGTCGGACCGCGTCGTACCCGTCGATGACGTCGGCCGAGGGTACGGCGAGGTGGGCCGAGACGGTGGAGACGAAGTCGGCGGCGGATGCCGTGTGCACGGCGACCGCGCGGGCGTAGGCCAACAGGGGGCCGTCGCCGAGGGCGACGGTACCGTCGAAGTCGAAGATGAGGACGGGGCGGGGCACGGGGAACTCCTGTCGCGGACGTTGCGTCCATGGTGCACCTCAAATGTGGACGCTATGTCCACGCCGTGTAAACGCTGGATGAACGGCTCCTGTGCGCCCCGGCTCACGGCTTAGCGTGAAGCGGTGACCTCCCCCACCGCTCTCGACACCGCCGCGGCGCTCGGTGCCCTCGACCCCTCGTCGGCGATCTCGTCTCTGCCGTGGCTCGCGGCATCCCTCGCCGAGGACGCCGCCGCGGGCCGGTTCGCCGCGTGGGGCCGCTCGACGGTGGTCGACGAGAACGTCGGGGAGGCGGTGCTCTCCCGGGCGCTGTTCGACGAGCTGCACGGGCGGGCAGGGCTCGAGGCCTCGTGGCCCGTCGGTAACGCCGGCCTGCTGCACATCTACGGCTACCTGCTGTCGACCACGCCCACCCCCTACGGCCTCAAGCGCGAACGGTGGCTCACCGACGACCTGGCTCTCGCCTGCGGCCTCGAGGGCGGGGCGTTCTCCCCCTGGACGGGGTCGGGCACCCTGCTCTCGCGGGTCACCGCCGCCGCGGCATCCCTTCTCTCCCGCGCCGACGCGATCGACGAGGCCGTCGAGGGCCGCTCGACCCGCATCGCCCTCGGCGACCCGCTCCCCGACGGCGCCGCCGCCCTGGCCTACGCGGTCGACGGTCTCATCGTCACGATTTTCCCCGTCGCCGACCCCGCCGCCCTGCGGTCGGGACTCGGCGCCCCGCGGCTGCGCTGGAACGCCGCCTGAGGGGCGCGGCCGGACACAACGGCGGGGGGATTTCCGACACGCCGGGGACTCGGCATCCGTCGACGGCGCGTCGCGGAGGCGCCCCGCCGTTGTGCACGGGATGCCGGTGCACAGCCGTCCGGATGTCGGCCTACCGGCGCCCGGACCGAGCCCACGGCCGTGGGGGCACAACGGCGGAGGGACCTCCGACACGCCGGGGCATTGGCATCCGTCGACGACGGGTTGCGGAGACGATCCGCCGTTGTGCACGGAGATGCCGATTCACCGGCGCCCGAGTCGAGCCCACGGCCGCGGGGGCACAGCGGCGGGGGAATTTCCGACACGCCGGGGCATCGGCATACGTCGACGGCGCGTCGAGGAGGCGCCCCGCCGTTGTGCACGGGATGCCGAGGGGCGATGCACCGGTGACGGCGGGGTGGCGGCTCCTCCCCAAGAGAGGACTGCCCACAGGTTCCGGGTTCGGGGCCGGCGCGGGTGCACTCCGGCGGCATCCTGTCGTGATGTGCGCACCGGGTCAGGGAATCGAGACGTTCTCCGGCCTGCGCGCACGGGGACGATCACGCCGAAGCATCACCTCGGCCGTCGAGGCGGGAGAACTACGGCATCTGCGCCGCGGGGTCTATGCGGAGCGCGGGGCCTGCGCGCCCGTCGTGACCGCGGCACTCCACGGAGGGCGAGCGGCGTGCGTCACCGCGGCGAGGCACCTCGGGCTGTGGACTCTCGCCGCGGAACAACCGATCCACGTCTGGATGCGCGGAGGAGGCCACGCGTACGCCCACGACGAGTGCACCTGTCGTCTGCACTGGGACGATGCCGCCCCCGGACACGCTTTCGCTCTGCCGTCGGTCCCGCGCATCCTGCGCCAGATCCTGCGGTGCCGGGGAGTCGAGGACTTCTTCGTCTCCGTGGAGTCCGCCCTCCGCCTCGGCATGCTGACGTCGTCGGGGAAGACGTGGCTGCGGAGCCACACGAACGACGTCGCGCGCGACGCGCTCGACTTCGCGCGGTCCGACGCCGACAGCGGCCTCGAGTCGATCGTCCGGTGGCGACTGCGGCACAGAAATCTTCCGGTGCGCACTCAGATGCACATCATCTCGGTCGGCCGCGTCGACCTGCTCATCGGCGACGCCCTGATCATCGAGATCGACGGAGCGGGCAATCACGAGGGCGCCGCGAATAGGCACCGCGACCTGCGGCGCGACGCTCATGCGGCCGCGTGGGGCTTCGTCTCCCTGCGGTTCGACTACGCCCTCGTGGTCCACGACTGGCCCACGGTGGAACGGGCGATCATGGCCTACGTGGAACGCGGCCTCCACCTGGCCCGCTGACGTCCCGGTCCTTCCGGGCACTGGGCTTGTCCGCGCCCCGGCGCCCCGACCCCGAGCACAACGGCGGGACAATCACCGACACGCCGACCCACCGGCATCCCACCCCGGCGTCTCACCGAGAAGCCCCGCCGTTGCGCACACGGCACACGGCACACGGCACCGAGCACAACGGCGGGACAATAACCGACACGCCGACCCACCGGCATCCCACCCCGGCGTGACGCCGAGAAGCCCCGCCGTTGCGCACACGGGCACACGGCACGGGCACACCGCACCAGCGCCGCGAACCCCACCTCACCCCCGCGGCGCGTGCGCCTCCAGGAACTCGTACAACTCCGTCGTGTCGACGCCGGGGAACGCTCCGATCGGCAGGGTCGCCAGCAGCGTCCGCGGGGTGCGCACGTTCGGCCAGGCCTTGTCGCGCCACGCAGCCTCGAGATCGGCGGGCGCGCGGCGGCAGCACGTCTCGACCGCGTGCCGCGAGACCCCGCGGTTGGGGGTATCGCGGCCCCGGAACCAGCGCGTGTCGTCGAAGCGCACGCCCACGCTGACCGAGTGCGCCCCCTCGCTCGACTGCTCCACGCGCGCGGTGCACCAGTACGTGCCGTTGCCGGTGTCGGTGTACTGGTAGTACGGATTGAAGAGGTCGTCTTCGTCGAAAACCACGCGGCTCGTCCAGCGTCGGCAGCACATCTGCCCCTCGATCGAGCCCAGCCGGTCGGTGGGGAAGTTCACGTCGTCGTTCTCGTACGCCTTCGTGATGGTGCCCGACTCGTGCACCTTGAGGAAGTGCACCCGGATGCCGAGGTGCACCGTCGCGAGGTTGGTGAAGCGATGCGCGGCGGTCTCGTATGACACCGAGTAGGCGTCGCGCAGGTCTTCGATGCTGATCGTGCGCCGCTCCTTCGCTTCGCGCAGCGCCGGCACGACGTGCGCCTCGGGCATGAGCAGCGCCCCGGTGAGGTAGTTCGTCTCGACCCGCTGGCGGAGGAACTCGTCGTAGCTCGTCGGCTCGCCGTGGCCGAGCATGCGGCTCGACAGAGCCTGCAGCACCGCCGCGCGCGGGTCGCCCTTCGCGACCGTGGTCGAGAGGTAGAGCCGCCCGTTCTTGGCATCCGCGATGCTCCGCGTCGACGAGGGCAGGTCGGGCACGTAGTGCAGCGAGAAGCCGAGGTGCGCGGCGATGTCGCTTGCGCCGCGCTGCGTGAGGGGACCGCCGGGGTGCTCGATCGCCTCGAGCATCTCGGATGCCACCCGCTCCAGCTCGGGGAAATGGTTGTCCTGCGTGCGCATGAGACGACGAAGAGCGACGTTCGCCCGACGCGCCTCCTCGGGCGTCGCCGACCGCTCCTCGCGGAGGCGTTCGATCTCGCCCTGCAGCGTCAGCATCGCCGCGAGCACCTCGTCGGGGACCGCGCGTGCGACGCGGAAGGGGGCGATGCCCAGCGCCTGGAAGGTCGGCCCGCGCATCGCGCGCTCCACCGACAGCTCCAGCGTCGCGCGCGGGTCGAGCGGCTCGGCATCCAGGATCTGGTCGAGCGTGCATCCCACCGCCCGGGCGATCGCCTGCAGCAGGGTGAGCTTGGCCTCGCGGCGGCCGTTCTCGATCATCGACATCTGGCTCGGCGCGCGACCGACCGCGGCGGCCAGGTCGTCGAGCGTCATGCCGCGAGCGGTGCGCAGCTGCCGGATGCGCCGGCCGATGGTGAGGGTGTCCACCTCGTCATCGTCGAACGGGAGGGATGCCGAAGAAGCGGAGACGCCGGTGTCCATGCGCCATGTTCTCACTAAAACAGAAGATCGCGCGATCTTCACACGAGGAACTCGGATTGTGGGGTCGTTCTTCGCGGACAGTGGCCTCCACGGGGCACCGCAGCCCCGGCATCCGAAGGAGAACGCTCATGACGATCCAGGCCACCCCCGCCCCGCAGCCCCTGCGCCCCGGCGACCAGACCGAGACCGCCGACGAGATCCGCACCGCGTGGGAGAACGACCCCCGCTGGGACGGCATCGAGCGCACGTTCTCGGCGGACGACGTCGTCCGCCTCCGCGGAAGCGTCCGTGAGGAGTCCACCCTCGCCCGCCGCGGAGCCGAGAACCTCTGGAACCTCATCCACACCGAGGAGTACGTCCGCGCCCTCGGCGCCTACACCGGCGGGCAGGCCGTGCAGCAGGTGCGCGCCGGCCTCAAGGCCATCTACCTGTCGGGCTGGCAGGTCGCCGCCGATGGCAACCTCGCGGGCCAGACCTACCCCGACCAGAGCCTCTACCCCGCCAACAGCGTACCCGCGGTCGTGCGGCGCATCAACAACGCGCTGCTGCGACAGGACCAGATCGAGCGCGCCGAGGGGCAGATCACCCGGGACTGGCTCGCGCCGATCGTCGCCGACGCCGAGGCCGGCTTCGGCGGCCCGCTGAACGCCTACGAGCTCGCGCAGTCGCTGATCCAGGCGGGGGCTGCCGGCATCCACTGGGAGGACCAGCTCGCCAGCGAGAAGAAGTGCGGCCACCTCGGCGGCAAGGTGCTCGTGCCGATCCAGCAGCACATCCGCACCCTGAACGCCGCGCGTCTCGCCGCCGACGTCGCGGGCGTGCCGACCGTGATCATCGCACGCACCGACGCGTTGGCCGCCGACCTGCTCACCAGCGACGTCGACCCGCGCGACGCGGATTTCCTCACCGGCGAACGCACGAGCGAGGGCTTCTACCAGGTGCGACCGGGGCTCGAGTCGGTCATCGCGCGCGGCCTCGCCTTCGCGCCCTACGCCGACCTGCTCTGGGTCGAAACGGGCGAGCCCGACATCGAGCTCGCGCGTCGCTTCGCCGAGGCGATCCACGCCCGCTACCCGGGCAAGAAGCTCGCCTACAACTGCTCGCCGAGCTTCAACTGGAAGCGCCACCTCGACGACGAGCAGATCGCCACGTTCCAGGCCGACCTGGCCGCTCTCGGCTACGCCTTCCAGTTCATCACGCTGGCCGGCTTCCACGCCGTGAACCACTCGATGTTCGACCTCGCCCGCGGCTACGCCGAACGCGCCATGAGCGCGTACGTCGAGCTGCAGGAGGCCGAGTTCGCCGCCGAAGCCCACGGGTACACGGCCACGCGCCACCAGCGCGAGGCCGGGACCGGCTACTTCGACGTCGTCTCCACCGCGCTCAACCCCGACAGCGCCACCCTCGCCCTCGCGGGCTCCACCGAGACCGCCCAGTTCCACTGACCCCCACCCCTTCGCCTCCCGTCCCCATCCCCGTCCCCGCATCCCCGTTGAGTGTCCAAGACCCGCCGTAACGGCCGCGTCCTTTGCGGCGTGTTCTGGACACTCAACGGCTTCACCGACCCGAGAGGGACGGTGGAGAAGGACAGCGGAGAGGGACGACGGGGGAACGCACAGAAAGCCAGGACCATGACCCTCCTCACCTCTCCCCCGCCGACCACGAACACCGAGGGATCCCGGATGCCGGCACCTCCGGCATCCGCCCCGCACCTGCGCCTCGAGCGGCCCCTCGACGGACGCGACGGCGAGATCCTCACCCCCGCCGCCCTCGCCTTCCTGACCGAGCTGCACGACCGCTTCGCGCGCCGTCGTCACGACCGGCTCGCGGCGCGCCTGCGTCGCCGCTTCGAGATCGGCACGGGCGACGACCCCCACTTCCGCGCCGACACCGCGCACATCCGCGACGACCCGTCGTGGCGCGTGGCCGGGGCGGGACCGGGACTCGAAGACCGCCGCGTCGAGATCACCGGCCCCACCGACCCGAAGATGACGATCAACGCGCTGAACTCCGGCGCCCGCGTCTGGCTCGCCGACCAAGAGGACGCCACCAGCCCCACCTGGCGGAACGTCATCGGCGGGCAGCTCTCGCTGTTCGACGCGATCCGCGGACAGCTGTCGTTCACCAGCGTCGAGGGCAAGCGCTACGAGGTCACCGCCGCACACACGCCGACGATCGTGATGCGCCCGCGCGGGTGGCACCTGCCCGAGAAGCACGTGACGTTCATCGACCGCTCCGGCCGCGAGCTGCCGGCATCCGGTTCTCTCGTCGACTACGGCCTGTACGTGTTCCACAACGCCCACGCGCTGATCGCCGCGGGCCGGGGACCGTACTTCTACCTGCCGAAGATCGAGTCGGCCGAGGAGGCCCGACTCTGGGACGACGTGTTCACGTTCACCGAGCAGCGACTGGGCCTCGCGCACGGCACCATCCGCGCCACGGTGCTCATCGAGACCCTGCCGGCGGCATTCGAGATGGAGGAGATCCTGTTCGCGCTCCGCGACCACTGCGCGGGCCTGAACGCCGGGCGATGGGACTACATCTTCTCGATCATCAAGACCTACCGCGGCCGCGGGGCGCGCTTCATGCTCCCAGGGCGGAGCGACGTGACCATGACGGTGCCGTTCATGCGCGCCTACAGCGAGCTGCTCGTGCAGACCTGCCACAAGCGAGGCGCGTATGCGATCGGCGGCATGAGCGCGTTCATCCCCAACCGGCGTCGCCCCGAGGTGACCGAGGCCGCGTTCGAGAAGGTCGCCGCCGACAAGCGTCGCGAAGCCGCAGACGGCTTCGACGGCACCTGGGTGGCGCACCCCGACCTCATCCCGGTGGCACGCGCCGAGTTCGACGCCGCGTTCGGCGACGGATCGAATCAGCTGCACCGCCTGCGCGAGGACGTGGCGGTCGAGCCCGCCGACCTGCTCGACCTGCGCATCGGCCTGCCCATCACCACGGCGGGGGTGCGGGGCAACGTCTCGGTGGCCATCCGCTACATCGAGGCGTGGCTGCGGGGTCTCGGGGCCGTCGCGATCGACGACCTCATGGAAGACGCCGCCACCGCCGAGATCTCGCGCTCGCAGATCTGGCAGTGGATCCACCAGGACCGCGTGACCGACGACGGCACGGCGATCACCCGGTCGTTCGTCGAGCAGCTGGTGACCGAGGTGCTCGACGACGCGCACCGCGTCGACGGCGACCGCTTCGACGACGCCGCCGAGGTGTTCCGCGAGGTGGCGCTGCGGGCGGAGTTCCCGGCGTTCCTCACCCTGCCCGCGTACGCGAAGTACCTCGACTGACGCCCGGGTCGATGCGCCCCTTCCGCCCACGCGGGAGGGGCGCATCGCCGTGCACCGGTGGAGACGGGCGCGGCGCGACGCGCGGGTTCAGGGACGCGCCGGGTCGATCGGCGCGAAGCGACGCAGCCCCGCCCGCGACGACAGGCGCGACGCGGAGAGCGACCCCGCGACCGCGAGGAAGATCGGCAGCAGCAGCGTGAAACCCGTGTCGGTGAACTCGATCACCAGAGCGATCGCGGTGAAGGGGGCACGCATGTTGGATGCCAGGAACGCCGCCGCCGCGACGATCGCCAGCGCCGTGCCGTCGGCTCCGGGCCAGACGAACGCCCACCCGGCCGCGGCCGCGGCCCCCAGCGCCGCCCCGATCGCCACGGAGGGCTGAAGGGTGCCGCCGATCGCGCCCGAGCCGAGCGACACGGTCGTGGCGACGTACTTGAGCAGGGCGAGCAGCAGCAGGATCAGCGCGGGCTGCGACAGGTCGAACCCCGCCGTGGCGAGCGCGCGACCGTTGCCGAGGATCAGCGGGAAGAACGCCCCCACCGCGCCGACCGCGGCGAAGGTCAGGGGCAGGACGACCAGCAGCTTCCAGCCGGTGGGACGGAAGCGCGCGAGCTTCTTCGTGACCGTCGCGAAGCTCGTCGCCCCCCACCCCATCAGCGGGCCGATGAGCAGGGCCGCGACCACGAGCGAGGGGCTCACTTCGACGGATGCCACGTGGTACAGCGACCCGTCGCCCACGAGCGGACGAGCCACGAAGGTCGCGATCGCGCTGACCGAGAGGGCGACGACCGCCGCCCCGACGCTGAACTGCGCGAGCAGGATCTCGAGCGTGAACAGCGCCCCCGCCAGCGGCACGTTGTAGACGGCGGCAAGGCCCGCACCGGCGGCGGCGGCGATGAGGATACGGGCCCACCGGGCATCGAGACCGAACCAGCGGACCACCTTCGAGCCCGCCATCGCCGAGAGCTCGCGGGGGGCGACCTCTTTGCCGATCGAGGCGCCCAGGGCCACCGAGGTCACCTGGATGACGGTGTCGGCGAGTGTCTCCCACCACGGCATATGCGCGCCGTCGACGCCCTGCTCGACGGTGGCGAGCCGGCGTCCGAAGCGGCGGAGCAGATACCACCCGAGCGCGGCCACGACCCCGGCCCCGCCGACCGTGACGATCGGCAGCCACCACACGGCGGGCATCGCCAGACCGTCGAGGAACGGTCCCTCTTCGTGGCCCCAGACGAGGTGCTCGATCGTGTGCACGATCCACACCAGAAGGAGCACGGCGAGACCGGTGGCGACGCCGACGATGAGGCTCGCCAGGCCCAGCTTCAGCAGGGCCCCGATCGCGCGACGGTGGACACGCGGGGGCGCCAGGGGTTCTGCTGTCACGTCCGCCACGCTAGCCCACGCGCGCGCCCGCGCCGGACCGCGCGCGGGGGCGGCCTGTGCGCGGGCGTCGGCGGTTCGGCATCCGGACTCCGGCGATGCGGCCCCGGTCCCGGCGGAGGCGACCTTCGCGGGCCGTCACACCTCTCGTCGGGCGCGGGCGCGAACAGTAGGCTCGGACCGTGACTTCCCGCGCCCCGCTCTCTCGCAAGCTGTCCGCCATCGCCGAGTCCGCGACCCTCAAGGTCGACGCGAAGGCCAAGGCCCTCCAGGCCGCCGGCCGACCGGTCATCTCGTATGCCGCGGGCGAACCCGACTTCGCCACCCCCTCGTTCATCGTCGATGCCGCGGCCGAGGCGCTCCAGAACCCCGCGAACTACCGCTACACCCCCGCCGCCGGGCTCCCGGTGCTGCGCGAGGCCATCGCCGCCAAGACACTGCGCGACTCGGGGCTGCAGGTCGCCCCCACGCAGGTCGTCGTGACCAACGGCGGCAAGCAGGCCGTGTACCAGGCGTTCCAGACCGTGGTGAACCCCGGCGACGAGGTGCTGCTGCCCGCGCCGTACTGGACCACCTATCCCGAGGCCATCGCGCTGGCCGACGGCACGCCCGTCGAGGTCTTCGCCGGCGCCGACCAGGACTACAAGGTCACGGTCGCCCAGCTCGAGGCCGCCCGCACCGACAAGACCACGGTGCTCGTGTTCGTGTCGCCGTCGAACCCGACCGGTTCGGTCTACACGCCCGAAGAGACCGCCGAGATCGGCCGCTGGGCTCTCGAGCACGGCATCTGGGTGATCACCGACGAGATCTACCAGAACCTCACGTACGAGGGCGTCCGCGCCGTCTCGATCGTCGAGGCCGTACCCGAGCTCGCCGAGCAGACGATCCTGCTCAACGGCGTCGCCAAGACCTACGCCATGACCGGGTGGCGCGTGGGCTGGATGGTCGGACCGGCCGATGCCATCAAGCTCGCCGCCAACCTGCAGTCGCACCTGTCGAGCAACGTCAACAACGTCGCCCAGCGCGCGGCCGCTGCGGCCCTGAACGGTCCGCAGGACGAGGTCGAGCAGTTCCGCGCGGCGTTCGACCGTCGTCGTCGGCTGATCGTGTCGGAGCTGTCGAAAATCGACGGCGTCGAGGTGCCCAACCCGCTCGGCGCGTTCTACGTCTACCCCGACGTGCAGGGGCTGCTGAACCGCGAGTGGGGCGGGGTCACTCCGACCACCTCGCTCGAGCTCGCCGACCTCATCCTCGAGCAGGCCGAGGTGGCCGTGGTGCCCGGCGAGGCCTTCGGCCCCAGCGGCTACCTGCGCCTGTCGTATGCGCTCGGCGACGAGCAGCTTCTCGAGGGCGTCCAGCGCCTCCAGCGCCTGTTCTCCTGACGTCCGCGCGCCGTCGGGCGTGACGAGCGGAGGAGCAGGGACCGGCGGAGGATCGCACCGCGCGATCCGTCCTCCCCTTGTCCCCGCTCCTCCCTCCGTCACGCGCCCCGGGGGCCGGCCGATACCGACCTCGCGCCGCCGAGCCGGCTACAGCTCGACGTTGACCAGCACCGGCTCGGGCTGCAGCAGCAGTCCGAACTCGGACTGCACGCGGCCCTGCACGAAACGGGCGAGCTCCGCGATCTCGGCGGCCGTCGCCTCGCCGCGGTTCGTGAGCGCCAGGGTGTGCTTGGTCGACAGGCCGGCCCGCGAGCGGGGGAAACGGAACCCGCGGCCGAGACCTGCGTTCTCGATCAGCCACGCGGCGCTCACCTTGACCTCGTGCCGCTCCACGGGCGGCGGGGGCAGGATGCCGTCGAACGCGGCGAGCGGGATCACGGTCACCGGGTCGAGCACCGGGGTCATCGGCCACCGGGGACACCCCGCGGGGAGGGTCCGCGCGAAGGACTGCGACACGATCGCGTTCTGGAAGAACGAGCCCGCGCTCCAGGTGTCGGGGTCTTCGGCGTCGAGCACCATGCCCTTGCGGGCACGGGTCGCGAGCACGTGATCGCGGATCCAGCGCAACGACACCGCGTCGCGCTCCTCGAGCCCCAGGGCGTTGCGCAGCTGCTCACCGGTGATCGGTCGCTCGCCGTCGCCGACGCGCTCGAGTTCGAGGGTGACCGACAGGATCACCGCGGAACGATCCGGCACCGAGCCGTAGTGCTGCTTCAGCACCGAGGTGCGAAATCCGAGCCCCAGCTCGGACGCGGGTACGACCGACACCTCACCGGTGGCCTCGTCGATCAGCTCGACCTCGACGAGGGTCTGCACGATCTCCTGACCGTAGGCCCCGATGTTCTGCACGGGGGCGGCACCGACCGTGCCGGGGATGCCCGACATCGCCTCGATGCCCGCGAGACCCCGCTGTACGGTCTCGGCGACGAGGGCGTCCCAGTCATGGCCCGCCTGCACGCGCACGCGCACCGTGTCGGGACCCGAACCGGGGAGTTCCTCGACGCCGGTGGTGCGCACGCGGATGACGGTGCCCTCGAACGCGTCGTCACCGACGAACAGGTTCGACCCGCCGCCGATCACGAACCACGCCTCACGGTCGGCCCACACCGCACGCAGGCTGGCGATCAGCTCTTCTGCGGTGGTCGCCTCGATCATGCGGGCGGGGGCACCGCCGGTGCGCAGCGTCGTGAGCTGCGACAGGGGGATCGGAACGACGTCGGGCATCAGGACACCCGCACCCGCACCTGCGCCTTGCCGAGCACGGTGGTCTCGGCGAACGTCACGGTGAGGTCGATGCGGGCGATCTCGTCGTCGACGGCGCCCACCTTGGCGCTGATGTGCAGGTCGGCGCCGGTCTCGGGGTCGACGACGACCGGACGCGTGAAGCGCACCCCGTAGTCGGCGATGCGTCCGCTGTCGCCGAGAGCCTCGGCGAGCGTGCCGACGGCGATCCCCATCGTGAGCATGCCGTGCGCGAGCACGCCCGGGAGCCCGACGGCGGTGGCGATGTCGTCGCGGTAGTGGATGGGGTTGAAGTCGCCCGACGCCCCCGCATACCGCACGAGCGACTCGCGCGTGAGGTGGACCGAGCGCTCGGCGACGACCTCTCCGACGGTGAAGCCGCTCATGCTCCGGCCTCCCCGGCGAGAAGGATGCTGGTCGTGGTCACCACGTGAGCGCCCGCGGCATCCATGATCTCGGCCTCGCTGGTGATCATGGCGTTGCCCCCCATCGAACGGATGCCGGTGACCGACAGCGTCGCGACGAGCTCGTCGCCCGCGACGATCGGGCGCGTGTAGCGGAATCGCTGTTCCGCGTGCACGAGGCGCGACAGCTCGATGCCGGAGTCGGGGTCGCCGAGCAGCTGCTGGAGAGTGAGGTCCTGCACGACCATCGCGAACGTCGGCGGCGCGACCACGTCGGCGTAGCCGAGCGCGCGCGCGGCGTCGGGGTCGGAATGCTGCGGGGCGTCGGCGAAAACGGCACGCGCGAACTCGCGCACCTTTTCACGGCCGACCAGATAGGGAGCGGTCGGCGCGAAGGCTCGACCGACGAGTTCGGGGTTCACGGGCACGGGGCAAGTCTACGGCGGGGCGTCGGCCGCGCTCGGCGAACGTCCCGCTCGGAGCGGTCGATCGAGCTCAGCGCTGGTGACGCCCGCGCACGGCCTTGACCGCGATCTGCGAGGCGATGAAGACGAGGAAGATCGAGAACAGCACGTTGGCGACGAAGGGGTCGACGGCCTTCGCGATCTGCGCCCCCACGGCGGTCGTCGCGCACGCGGCGGCACCGACGCACACGGCGGCGACGAGATCGACGTTGCGACGGCGCAGGTTGCCGACGGTGCCCGAGATCGCGGTCGGGATCATCATGAGCAGCGAGGTGCCCTTCGCGATCAGGTCGCTCGTGCCGAACAGCAGCAGCAGCGCGGGGACGACGATGATGCCGCCCCCCACCCCGAGCAGTCCGGCCAGGATGCCGGTGACCACACCCAGGACGACGAGCCCGGGCCCGGTGACCCAGGTGAGCACCAGCTCGGCGTCGCGCGAGGGGATGACGAAGTACAGGCTGACGATCACGGCGAGGAGGAACACCACGAACGACCATCGCAGAGCCGTCTGCGACAGCTTCGGCAGGAGCCACGTGCCGATCTGCGCACCGACCACGGCGCCCGCGGCGAGGATCAGCGCCGGCAGCCACGCGACGTGCCCGTCGACCGCATAGGTGATCACGCCGACCGAGGCGGTCGGCACGATGGCCGCGAGAGAAGTGCCGGCGGCGAGGCGCTGGTCGAAGCCGAGCAGCAGCACGAGCAGGGGCACGATGACCGTGCCGCCGCCGACACCGAACAGGCCCGACATGAGGCCCGCGAGAAGACCGACCCCGATGCACACGGCGAAGAAACGGGCGGTGTGCGGTGGGCGCGTGGCGGTGGTCACGGATGCGGCTCCTCGAACGGGACGGGAGGGAGGGGACCCTCGCCGACGCACCAGTCTTCCACCTCGTGGTCAGGACTCCGACGACCGTCACCGGGAAAGAAAGCGGCCCCCGGTGGTCCGAAGCCGCGTCCACCGGGGGCCGTCGCCCTCGCAGGTCCAGCAGGACGGTGACCCGAACACCGGCCGGCGACCTCATTCGCGAGGGTGCGACAAGAAGGACGTTATTGGGCCTGATGTCGGCACGCGGACCCGTTGACACGGATATCTAGAGCTGCTAATTATTTAGTCCGCTGATGGTCAGGCGACCCCCGCCCGGGAATGCGTGCGGCGCTCGAGCAGTTGCCGGTCAGCATGACAACAGTAGGAATCATCGGAGCAGGACACATCGGCTCGGCCCTCGCGAAGGGGTTCGCGAAGAACGGCTACGACGTCGTCATCGCCAACTCACGCGGTCCCGAGACCCTCACCGACCTCGTCGCCGCCGTCGGCGACCCCGCGCGCGCCGCGACCGCCCAGGAAGCGGCCGAAGCCGGCGACTTCGTCGTGGTGACCGTCCCGCTGAAGGCGTACACCGACGTGCCCGTCGCACCCCTGGCCGGCAAGACCGTGCTCGACACCAACAACTACTACTTCGAGCGCGACGGCCACATCGCGGCTCTCGACGAGAAGCAGACGACGACCTCGCAGATGCTTCAGGAGCACCTTCCCCAGTCGACCGTCGTGAAGGCGTTCAACCACATCCCCGCGGCCGACATTCTCACCGACGGCTCCCCCGCCGGCACCGAGGGGCGCCGCGCCCTCGCCACCTCAGGTGACTCCGACGAGGCGGTCGCGCTCGTGACCCGCATCTACGACGAGTTCGGCTTCGACACCGTCAACGTCGGACCGCTCAGCGAGAGCTGGCGCGTCGAGCGCGACCAGCCGGCGTACGTCGTGCGCCAGACCGCAGAGAAGCTGACGCAGAACCTCGCCCGCGCCGAGCGCTGACCCCGCCACCCACGCGCGTGAGGTGCCCATGTTCGTCGCTTCGACGATGCACATGGGCACCTCACGCACCGCACGGGGGTCAGAGCGCGGCGAGCGCCCGATCCACGTCGGCCACGAGGTCCTCGACCGACTCGATGCCGACCGACAACCGCACGATCGAGTCGGGCACGGCGAGTTCGGTTCCGCGCACCGAGGCGTGGGTCATGGCATCCGGGTAGTTCACCAGCGACTCGACCCCGCCCAGCGACTCCGCGAGCGTGAACAGACGCGTGGACTCGGCGAAGCGGCGAGCAGCCGCACCGTCGGCCAGGGCCAGTGACACGATGCCCCCGAAGCCGCTCATCTGCCGCGCCGCGAGCTCGTGCCCGGGGTGCGACGGGAGTCCGGGGTAGTACACCTTCGCGACGCGGTCGTGGCCGGCGAGGTGCTCGGCCACCGCCTGCGCGTTGGAGCTGTGACGCTGCATGCGCACGGCGAGGGTCTTGATGCCGCGGGTGGTCAGGTACGCGTCGAACGGGCCCGAGACCGCGCCGGCGGCGAACTGCAGGAACTGTACCTTCTCGGCCAGGGCGGCATCGGCGAAGGCGAGGGCCCCACCCACGACGTCGCTGTGCCCGCCGAGGTACTTGGTCGCCGAGTGCACCACGACGTCGGCGCCCAGCGAGAGCGGGCGCTGCAGCGCAGGAGAGGCGAAGGTGTTGTCGACGACGACGATCGCGCCGGCCGCGTGGCCGAGGCTCGCCAGACCCGCGATGTCGGTGATGCGCAGCATCGGGTTGCTGGGGGTCTCGACCCAGACCATGCGGGGCGCGCGTTCCTCAATCGCCGCCGCCACGGCATCCAGGTCGCTCATGTCGACCACGCGCAGCTTCACGCCCCACGGCCCGAGCACGCGGGCGAGCAGCCGGTACGTGCCGCCGTAGACGTCGTTGCCGAGCAGCACCTCGTCGCCGGGCACGAGGGCCGCGCGCAGCAGGGCGTCTTCGCCGGCGAGGCCCGAAGCGAACGACAGCGCGCGGGTCGCGCCCTCGAGGGCGGCGATCTGCGTCTCGAGCGCCGTTCGCGTGGGGTTGCCGCTGCGGCCGTATTCGTAGCCGCCGCGGAGTCCGCCGATGCCGTCCTGGGCGAAGGTGGTCGAGACGTGGAGGGGCGGGATGACCGCGCCGGTGGTCTCGTCGGGCGCCTGGCCCGCGTGGACGGCGAGACTGTCGAAGCCGCGGGCGGCGTCGTGGGTGCTCATGCGGAGTGCTCCTCGGTGGGGGTCGGAAGAAGGGATGCCACGGGTGCAACGTCGTAGCCGCGCTGGATCATCCAGTCGTCGTCGAAGATCTTGCTGAGATACCCGCGTCCGTGGTCGGGGAGGATCACGACGACAACGGCATCGGCGGGGAGATCGCGCGCGACGCGGAGGGCGCCGACCACGGCCATGCCGCTGGAGCCGCCCACGAGGAGGCCTTCTTCTCGGGCGAGGCGCCGCGTCATGGCGAACGACTCGGCGTCGGAGACGCGCTCGTACGCGTCGACCACGGTGGGGTCGAAGGCCGTCGGCCAGAAATCTTCGCCGACCCCCTCGACGTCGTAGCCGTGGATGTCGCCGCCCGAGTAGATCGAGCCCACCGGGTCGACCCCGACGATCCGCACGCCGTCGCCGGCGACCTCGCGCAGGTACCGACCCGACCCGCTGATCGTGCCGCCGGTGCCGACTCCGGCGACGAAGTGGGTCAGCTGCCCGTCGGTGTCGCGCCAGATCTCGGGACCGGTGGTCTCGTAGTGGCTGCGCGGGCCGTTCGAGTTGCCGTACTGGTTGGGCTTGAAGGCGCCCGGGATCTCGCGGACCAGACGGTCGGAGACGCTGTAGTAGGAGCGGGGGTCCTCCGGCTCGACGTTCGTAGGAGTGACCACGACCTCGGCGCCGTACGCCCGCAGCACGGCGCGCTTGTCTTCGGCGACCTTGTCGGGAACCACGAACACGCAGCGATACCCGCGCTGCTGGGCGACCAGTGCCAGGCCGACGCCGGTGTTGCCGCTGGTCGGTTCGACGATCACCCCGCCCGGGCGGAGCGAGCCGTCGCGCTCGGCGGCGTCGACGATGTTCGCGGCGATGCGGTCTTTCGCCGAACCGCCGGGGTTGAAGTACTCGATCTTCGCCAGCACGGTGGCGGCGATGCCGTCGGTGACGCGGGTCAGACGGACGAGGGGGGTGTTGCCGACGAGGTCGGCGACGCTCTGGGCGTAACGCACGGTGGGGTCCTGGTGGGTCGATGCGCCCGGGGGCGCGGCTGACGGGGTCGTCGAAAAGAGAACGCGAGGGCGTTCAGCGACAACAGCGACAGGTCAGCACGCGGCCAGCATAGCCGACCCGCACGTCGTCAGGAGACGGCGCCGAGGAACTCCTCGAAACTCTGCGCCGGCCGGCCGGTGACCCGCTCGACGTCGCCGGACACCCCGGCCTGATCGCCGCCGGCGATCGAGGTGTACGTGCTCACCCAGGCATCGACCTGCCATCGGGGCGCACCGAACGCGGCTCGCGAGGCGTACGCCTCGTCGATCGTCTCGTCGACGAAGCGCACCGGGTGCCCGCGGACCGCCGAGATCTTCTCGGCCACCTCGGCCATCGTCAGCGCCTCGGGGCCGGTCAGGTCGTACGAGACATCGGCGTGGGCGGCGGGATCGAGCAGCACCGACACCGCGGTGGCCGCGACGTCGGCGCGCGAGACGAGCGAGCATCGCCCCTCGCCCGCGGGACCCCGGATGACCCCGTCGTCGCCGGCGAAGAGCTCCATCATGTCCATGTAGAAGTTGTCGCGCAGGAACGTCCACCGCATGCCGGAGGCGCGGATGATGTCCTCGGTCGCCGCGTGGTCCCGCCCGAGGGTGAACACGGCGTCGGGAGCGGCGGCGAAGAACGAGGTGTAGACGATCGAGCCGACCCCCGCGGCCGCGGCGGCCTCGACGAAGGTGCGGTGGTGATCGACCCGGTCGGCGGTCTCGGAGGCCGAGACCATGAAGAGCGTGTCGACGCCCTGCAGCGCCGCGCGGGCGGCATCCGCATCGGAATACCGGGCCACGTGCACCTCGGCGCCCGCCAGGGCGGGGGCGCGAGAGGCGTCGCGCACCAGCAGACGTTGCGGGATGCCGCGGGCGGCGAGGTCGCGGGCGACGCGACCTCCCACGGCTCCGGTGGATCCGGTGACGGCGATGAGGGGCGGCGTGGACATACGGCCTCCGGGAGGTGTGAGCGGTCCCCCCAGCGTAGGCCGCTCCACCGACACGCGGCCGCGAACGTCCTACGAAGCGGGCGCCACGAGTCGCGCGACGCGCACGCGGACGGTCGAGGGCACCTCGTCGCGCGCGGCCCCCCGCGCCGCGATCGCGACGGCGGATGCCACGGCTCCGGCGTCGTCGTCGGCGGAGACGCCGACGCAGACGGTGATGGCCCGGGCCCCACCGGCCTGTTCGACCTCGGCGAGAGACCCCTCGACGTCGGCGACGTGCTCGTAGGCCCGCGTCACCACGGGACGTGCGGAATAGCTCTCTCGCACGCCCTCGACGGCCGTGACGGCGAGGTCGATGCGCGGCGCGAGTTCCGCGGCGGAGATCCCGGTCATTCGTCTTCTCCCTCGTCGAGGTGCACGTCGCCGACGGTGACGTCCACACGACCGACCCGCAGGTCGCCGTGCCGTTCGATGGCCGAGCGGATGCCGTCGCGCATCTCGTCCACGGCCTCGGTCATTGCGCGTCCGAACCGCACGCTGACGGTGACCCGGACGTCGAGAGGCGCCCCGGGCTCGACGTGCTCGAGACGGACGCGGCCCACCAGAAGCCCCTCGATGCCGTCGCCCACCGAGCGGATGAGCTCGTAGATCGCGCCCTCGGTGACGACCAGTTCGACCCCCTCGTCGGACTGCGCCAGGGGGATGTCGCGGCCGGCGCGGAACTCCCGCATCACCTCGCGCATGATGCCGTCGTACCAGGACTCCGCGAGCGGTTCCGCGGCCTGCTCGTCGACGATCGCGCGCGAGAGCTGCCCCATGCGCTGCATGGAGGCCAGGATGGCCTGGCACTCCGCGTTCCGTTCGATGGCGTTGATCCGCGGCACTCGGCCGCGATCCAGGTACGCGGAGAGGTCCTCGAGCGAATAGCCCGAACCCCCGATGTCGTCGCTGTGCTCGTTCATCCGGTCACCTCCACTCCTGCATGCGGTCCAACACGGTCTTGCGCGCCCGGGCGAGTCGGCCGCGTACGGTTGCCGCGGGCTCCCCCACCTCGATGGCGATCTCGTCGTAGCTGTGGCCGCCGATCTCGCGCAGCACCCACACGACGCGCAGTTCTTCGGGTAGATCCGCCAGCACCTTCTTCAGCGCGTCCATCTGCGACGATGCCACAACTGCGCGCTCCGGGTCGTCTGCCGCCGACACCATCTCTTCGTCGATCTGCTCCGAGATCTTGCGCGAACGCATGCGGTCGGTCACCTTGCGCGACACGATCGTGGTCAGCCAGCTGCGCACCTTCTCGGGCTCGGTGAGGTCGGGCAGGCGCCGCCATGCGGTGATCAGTGCTTCCTGCACGCAATCGTCGGCGTCGGCCCGGGAGCGCGTCAGGCGCGTCGCGAACGCGATGAGGAAGGGCGCATGGCGACGCACGAGAACCCCGAAGGCGAGTTGGTCGCCGTCGGCCGCGCGTGACGCGAGGAACGCGTCGGAGGCGGAAGACAAAGAGGGCATCGCGGTTCCTGTCAGCAGACTTTCAGCCTCATGTTCGTGACGTTTCACGAACCGAGCGCGTCCCCATAGCGAAACACCCCGGACCCGATTCGGTCCGTGATCTTGACGAAAGGATGTTCCTCATGGCAAGCACCGACACCCCCACCCCCGCCACCCGCACCGACGCCCGCCGCGACGGCGGTACCACCGTCATCGTCGACCCCGTCGTCGCCAAGGTCGCCGGCATCGCCGCGGCGCAGGTTCCGGGCGTCCACGCCCTCGGCGGTGGCGCTGCCCGTGTCATCGGCAACATCCGCCAGGCCGTCGGCGCGAAGGACTACGCGCAGGGCGTGAGCGTCGAGGTGGGCGAGACCGAGGTCGCCGCCGACATCTCGATCCAGGTCGACTACCCCGAGCGCATCCAGCGCGTGGCCGCGAACGTGCGTTCTGCCGTGCAGCAGGCCATCACCGAGATCGTCGGCATGAAGGCGGTCGAGGTCAACGTGACCGTCGTCGACGTGTTCATCCCCGGCGACGACGAGGACGAGCAGGAAGAGGCGCGCGTCAACTGACGCCATCACGGGCCCGCGAGCGCATCGCTCGCGGGCCCTACGCATCCTCGCGCGTCACGGCCACCCCCGTGTCGATGTCGGCGGATGCCGTTACCTTGGGCGACACCGTCTCCCGATACGAAGGATCCCCATGCGCATCGCCCTCACCGGTTCGTCCGGAAAACTCGGTACCGTCGTCGCCCGTGAACTGCGTGCCGCCGGCCACGAGGTCATCGGTCTCGACGTGCGCGGCGAGCGCGGTCCCGGTTTCGTGCAGGTCGAGCTGACCGACTACGGCCAGGTCATCGACGCCCTCGCGGGGGTGAACGACCAGCACGACGGCTTCGATGCGCTCGTGCACCTCGGCGCGATCCCCGCCCCCGGCATCCGCTCCGACATCGCGACGTTCCACAACAACATGACGAGCACGTTCAACGTGTTCTGGGCGGCCGTGCGGCTCGGCATCCAGAGGATCGTCTACGCCTCCAGCGAGACCGTGCTGGGACTCCCCTTCGATGTTCCGCCGCCCTACATCCCCGTCGACGAGCAGTACCCGGCCCGTCCCGAGTCGGTGTACTCGCTGGTGAAGACGCTCGAAGAGCACCTGGCGACCGAGCTCGTGCGGTGGCACCCCGAGCTCTCGATCACCGCGCTGCGTTTCTCGAACGTCATGGTCCCCGACGACTACGCCGAGTTCCCCTTCGACGCCGACGCCCGCACCCGCAAGTGGAACCTGTGGGGGTACATCGACGCCCGCGACGGTGCACAGGCCGTGCAGCGCGCGCTCGAGAACGCGCCCGCCGGCTTCGACACGTTCATCATCGCCGCGGCCGACACCGTCATGACCCGCCCCAACGGCGAACTCGTCGACGAGGTCTTCCCCGGCGTCGAGACGCGCGGCGACCTGGGCGAGAACACGACGCTGCTGTCGATCGACAAGGCCCGCCGACTGCTCGGGTACGACCCGCAGCACTCCTGGCGCGACCACCGCTGAGGCGAGTCGCCCGCTGCGCCACGCCTCGAGCGGGCGCCGCGGGCGATCTCGGGCCAGCGGCGCAGCGCACCGGAGGGTGGGATGCCGCCGCCCGACATCCGCCACGTGAGCACGGCGGCGTGCGAGTGCGCGAGTCTGGCCCCCGCCCGGCGGGCACGTGTCAGACTCGCACCATGGACGCCGACGAGCCGATCATCCCCCTTCCGACGGCGCACGAGAAAGAAGTGAACTTCCTCGCCCGGAGCGGCGCGGTGGTCACCCTGCGGCTCATGGACACCGGTCGCTTCGAGGTCAAGCTCGACACCCGTGGCGACTACACCGCCGTCCTGCTGCACGACGGCGAGACGTTCGAGCTGCACCCGGCTCCGGGCGTGCGCGCGATCGGCGGAACGGGTCTGACCGCCACCGATCTGTACGAAAGGTTCTGAGCCTGCGCGCAACCCCCACCGTCGTCCGGGTCGATCGCACTTGACTGGTGCTCTCACTCACCGACGGGGGATGCCGTGGACCACGAGCCCGATTCTTACGACATCGCCGTGATCGGCGCCGGCCCCGCGGGAACCGCGGCGGCGCTGCGTGCGGCCGAACTGGGCGCCTCGGTCGTCGTGCTCGAGGCCGGGCGCGTGGGCGGCACGTGCGTCAACACCGGGTGCGTCCCCACCCGCGTGCTCGCCAAGGCCGCGCGGCTCATGCGCGAGACGCGCGCGGCCGACGACTACGGCATCGTCATCGACGAGCCGCGCGTGGATTGGCCCGCCGTGGTGGCGCGCGTGCACGAGCGGGTGGATGCCGTGCGCTCCATCAAACGCGAGGCCGAACGCTTCGCCGCCGCCGGTGTCGACCTCGTGCACGAGGGGCGCGCGCGCTTTGCCGACGAGCACACGCTCGTGCTCGACAGCGGTCGCCGCATCCGCGCCGAGAACATCCTCGTGTGCGTCGGCGGGCACTCCCGTCGGCTGCCGATCCCCGGCGCGGAGCTGGCCACGGTACCGGAAGACGTGCTCTCGCTCGCCGAGCTCCCCCGCCGGGTCGCCGTCATCGGCGCCGGCAACACCGGAGCGCAGCTGGTGACGGTGTTCCGATCCTTCGGCTCGGACGTCACGCTGCTCGACGTCGCTCCGCGCGTGCTGGTCGCCTCGGATGCGCGCATCTCCGAGGCCATCGCGGCCTCGCTCACCGACCACGGCGTCGACGTGCGCACGGGGATCGACACGGTCGAGCGGATCGACCGCACCGACGAGGGGTCCCTCGCGCTCACCTGGCGCGAAGCCGACGGATCGCACTCGCTGGAGGTCGACGTCGTCATCATGGCCACCGGCTGGCCGGCCGACGTGGAAGACCTCGGGCTCGAGAACGCCGGCGTCGACATCGAGCGCTCGGCGATCCCGGTGGACCGGTACTTCCGCACGGTCGTGCCGCACATCCTCGCCGTCGGCGACGCCAACGGCCGCGACATGCTCGTGCAGGCGGCGCAGTTCGAGGGCGAGGCCGCGGCCGAGAACGCGGTGCTCGGCGCCAACCGGCGTACCCCCCACCACCTGTTGCCGGCGGGCGGGTTCACCGACCCCGACTACGCCGGCGTCGGCCTCACCGAGGAGCAGGCGCGCGACCGCGACCCCTCGTGCGTCGTGGCGACGGTGGACTTCGCCGACCTCGACCGCGCGGTGATCGACGACCGTGAGCGCGGCTTCCTCATGCTGATCGCCGACCGTCGTCGCGAGCTGATCCTGGGGGCGCACGCGGTGGGCGAGAACGCCGTCGAGGTCATCCAGTCGGTCACGACCGCGATGGCGGCGGGGATCGACGTCGCCACCCTCGCGGGCGTGCGTTTCGCCTATCCCACCTACAGCGCCGTGATCGGAAACGCCGCTCGCGCCCTGCTGCACGCGGACTCCCCCGCCCTGCTGGAGTGACACACTGAAACCGTGACCGCTGCCGAGCCCGTGACGACCCCCGCGTCCACCGACGCCCCCGCGCGTCGCGGCCGCCCGGGTTACGACCGCGAGGGTCTTCTCGCCGTCGCCGTGCAGCTGTTCAACGAGCAGGGGTACGACGCCACGAGCGTCGCCGACATCGCGCGCCGCCTGGGCCTGACGAAATCGGCACTGTACCACCACTTCTCGTCGAAGCAGGAGCTTCTGGCGGTCGCCCTCGACGCCGCTCTCGGTGCGTTGGAGGCCGTGCTCGAGCAGCCCGGCGCCCGCGAGGGCGCGGCATCCGATCGCCTGCGCTTCGTTCTGACGGGGGCCACCGACGTGCTGGTCGCGCAGTTGCCCGCGGTCACCCTGCTGCTGCGGGTGCGCGGCAACGGCGACGTCGAGCGGGCCGCCCTCGAGCGCCGCCGCGTCTTCGACCACCGCGTCACCGATCTCGTCGCCGCCGCGCAAGCCGAAGGCGGGGTGCGCGACGACGTCGATGCCGCGGTCGCCGCCCGACTGCTGTTCGGCATGATCAACTCGGTCGTCGAGTGGTACCGACCCGGCGGGAGCGTCGACGGCGACCGTCTCGGCGCCGACATCGTGCGCATCGCGCTCGACGGCCTGCGCACGGACTGAACCCGCACGCCGAAGGGGCCCCGCGCCGCGCGCGAGGCCCCTCTGTCGGCATCCGGGGTCAGGCCCGCAGGTCGACGCCCTTGGTCTCTTTGATGAGCGAGACCGCGGCGAGCGAGACGAGGGCCGCCACCGCGATGTAGAGGCCGATGGTCCACGATGCTCCGGTGGAGCGCAACAGCGCCTCGGCGATCATCGGGGCGAAGGCACCGCCCATGATCGCCCCCAGGGCGTACCCGATCGAGACGCCCGAGTACCGCACGTTCGCGGGGAACATCTCGGCGTACAGCGCCGCCTGGGGACCGTACGACAGGCCGAGGCCGAGCGTCATGACGAACAGGGCGACGAAGTACCAGACGATGTTCCCGGTGTCGATGAGGAACCACATCGGCACGGCCCAGACCGCCAGGATCAGGTAGCCGAGCTGGAAGGTGCGCACGCGCCCGAGTCGGTCCGAGAGCCGACCGCCCCACAGGGTGAAGACGAGCCAGCCGAAGGATGCCAGGGTCGTCGCCAGCAGGACGGTGGGGCGTTCGAGTCCGAGCGCCGTGACCGCGTACGTCGCGAAGAAGGCGATCAGCAGGTAGCCGGCGGCGTTGTTGCCGATGAAGACGAAAGCGGTCAGGGCTACCTCGCGCCAGTTCTTGCGGAACAGCTGGCCGAGCGGGGCCGACGATTCCTTGCGGCGGCGCACGAGGTCTTCGAAGACGGGGCTTTCTTCTACCGAGCGGCGGATGACGTAGCCCACGACGATCAGCACGATCGAGAAGAGGAACGGCACGCGCCAGCCCCAGGCGAGGAAGGCCTCGGCCGACATCGACGAGGTGAGGATCCACAGGGTGGCCGTGGCGAGGATCATGCCGATAGGGACGCCGATCTGCGGATAGGCGCCGAAGTAGCCGCGACGGTTCACCGGCGCGTGCTCGACCGAGAGCAGAGCCGCACCGCCCCACTCGCCACCGGCCGAGAAGCCCTGCAGCACGCGCAGCAGGATGAGCAGGATGGGGGCGCCGATGCCGATGGCCGCATACGTGGGCAGCACGCCGATGAGGGCCGTCGACACACCCATCATGATGAGGGTCAGCACGAGCATCTTCTTGCGCCCCAGGCGGTCGCCGAGGTAGCCCGCGACGACGGCGCCGAGGGGGCGGAAGAGGAACGAGATGCCGATCGTCGCCCACGACAGCACCTGCGCGAGTCCGGGATCGGACTGCGCGAGGGGCGCCAGGAATAGGGGCGCGAGCACGAGGCCCGCCGCCTGGGCGTAGATGAAGAAGTCGTACCACTCGATCGAGGTGCCCACGAGGGTGCCGGCGAGGACGCGCCGTTCCTCGCGTTTCAACCCGGTGGCGGGGACGGTTGCGGCGGTCTGCGAGGCCATGAGAACTCCATCGTTCTGTGGGGCAGGGGCGGGAAGACTCGATCGACACTATTACCAACCGAGCGTTCAGTAATAGTGTCAGAGGTGCGCGACCCGAGCAAGGGCGACGCGGAAGGAGACAACGATGACCCCCTGGACCATCGTCCCCGGCGCGCTCGACGAGCGCCTCGGCATCACGATCACCGCGCAGTCGGCGGAACGGGTGGCGGCCGACATGCCCGTCCGCGGCAACACCCAATCACTCGGGCGTCTGCACGGGGGCGCCACCGCCGCCCTGGCCGAGGCCGTCGGCTCGTGGGCCGCGATGATCCACGCAAGCACCCTGGGCAAGGTGTGCGTCGGCGTCGACCTGAACATCACGCATCACCGCGGGGTGCGGTCAGGTTCCCTCCACGCGGTCGCCACGCCCGCACACCGGGGTCGTCGGGTCGCGACGTACGACATCCGCGTGACCGACGACGACGATCGGCTCGTCGCCACGGCCCGCATCACCAACATGATCGTCGACGCCGACTGAGCCCGGCCCTCCGCCGCGCACGACCCGCGCCGCGCCGCGCCCTCGCCGTCCGACGCCCCGGGGAGCGACCGGAGCACGCCGTGATCAGCGCCAGGGGCGCTCCGACCGGCGTCGCCAGTACTCGTCGGGCTCGACCGCCCATCTTCGGCGCGTGGCCTCGTCGATAACGACCGGGCGCGCGGCGACGCCGCGGCGGAGCTGCTCCGGCGTGCTCGCCCCGCTCAGCACGATGTCGGCCCACGGCTGTGCCCGTGCCACGCCGAGCGCGAAGGCATCGGGAGAGACTCCGGATGCCGCCGCCACGCGGTCGGGGTCGGCGGGAGTCGTCGCGAGCTCGCCGTTGGCCAGGGCCTCCTTCACCACCACGGTCCATCCCGCATCGTGGGCGCGCGCGAGGCCGGGAGCCGCCGACTGCTCGAACAGGTTCCACGTGGCCTGCACGGCCGAGAACGGCGAATCGGGCAGATCCCTGGCCGCATCGACGACGCGTGACTGATGCGGACCGCTCGTCGACAGCCCCACGCGCACGCCGCTGCCCGCCAGCCCGCGCAGTCGGCCGAGCAGGACGGCGTCGCTCAGCGCCGGGCTCTCGGGCGTCACGGAGTGGACGAGGTACAGATCGGGGGCCGATCCCAGTGCCTCGAGGGTCTCGGGCCACTGCCGGTCGAACATCGCGACCGAGTGCTCTTTGCGCTCGTGCACGGCGGCATCCATTCGCCACCCGCCGACGTAGGCGTAGCCCCACTTCGATCCGAGGGTGAGCTCGGCACGCCGCTCGGGATGCCGCGCGAGCCACGCGCCGAGGAACCGCTCGGCGTAGCCGTACGACCGCGCCGCATCGACGACGCGGATGCCGAGGGACCACGCCTCGTCGAGCAGCGCGTGCACGCGCTGCTGCAGGGCCTCGACGGAGCGGTCGTCCGGGTCGCCCAGGTCGTCGTCGCGCCCGGTGGTGATGTAGGCCGGGCGGCCGACGGCGGCGAGACCGAGGCCGAGTCGCGCGGCGGGGAGGTCATCCATGAGACGACCGTAGCGGTGACCAGCGACACCCCGATCGACGAAGGAACAAGCCGAAGGGCGACGGGGTTGTGATCCTCGATGCCGGGCGATGCCCGCGACCCACGGTGACGAGCGGAACGGTCATGACCTACAGAGACCCCTACGACGAGGGCGCGCAGCCGATCTGCCCCTCGTGCGGCGTGACGATGCATCCGCTGCTCGAAGAGGGCGGCGGGGCCGATGAATGCCGGGAGTGCGGTTTTCAGATGGAGTGGTCCGAGCCCGGTTCCCCGCGCGGCGACGACGACGATCGCCCGCGGGATCGCTGGGCCGACGAGTCCTGACGGACTGAACCTCCGTCGACCTCGGTCGAGGCGGGAGCCCTACCGCTCCAGCACCACCGCGAGGCCCTGACCCACGCCGATGCAGATCGCCGTCACCGCGACACCGCCGCCGCGGCGCTTCAGCTCGTGCGCGGCGCGGGCGATGAGGCGTCCGCCCGAGGCGCCGAGCGGGTGCCCGATGGCGATCGCGCCGCCGGTCTCGTTGAGCAGCTCCGGGTCGAGCTCGGTCCAGAGCTTGGCGCACGCGAGCGACTGCGACGCGAATGCCTCGTTCAGCTCGACGAAGGTCACGTCGGCCCACGTGCGGCCCGCGCGGGCGAGCGCGCGGTTGGCCGCTTCGACGGGCGCGATGCCGAAGACGTCGGGATCGTTGCCGAACGCGGCGCGGCCCGCGATGCGCGCCAGGGGCTCGGCATCCAGTGCCCCTTCCGCGCCCAACAGCACGGCCGAAGCGCCGTCGTTGATGGGCGAGGAGTTGCCCGCCGTCACCGTGCCGTCCTTCTGGAACGCCGGGCGGAGCCCGGCGAGCACGTCGGCGGTGGAGTCGTCGCGGATGCCCTCGTCGCGGGCGAGCGCGTGACCCTCGACCTGCACGATCTCGTCGTCGAAGCGCCCCTCGGCCCAGGCGGGCGCCGCGAGACGGTGGCTGCGGGCGGCGAAGGCGTCCTGCTGCTGGCGCGAGATGTCGTAGATCTCGGCGAGCTTCTCGGCGCTCTCGCCGTTCGAGATCGTCCAGTCCGTGCGCAGGCGCGGGTTGGTCATGCGCCAGCCGATCGAGGTGTTCCACATCGTCTGATTCGCGGCGGGGAAGGGCCGCGGGCTCTTCTCGACCACGAAGGGCGCGCGGGTCATCGACTCGACGCCGCCCGCGAGGATCACCTCGGCATCACCGGCCTCGATCGCCCGTGAGCCCTGGATCACGGCATCCAGAGACGAACCGCACAGCCGGTTGATGGTCGTGCCGGGCACCGACGAGGGGAAGCCCGCGAGCAGCGCGCCGAAGCGCGCCACGTTGCGGTTGTCTTCGCCCGCCTGATTCGCGTCGCCGAAGACGATGTCCTCGATGCGGGCCGGGTCGATCCCCGTGCGTTCGACGACGGATGCCATGACGGTCGCCGCGAGATCGTCGGGGCGCACGTCGGCGAAGGCCTTGCCGTGGCGCGCGAAGGGGGTGCGGACGGCGTCGTAGACGAACGAAGCGGGCATGTCAGGCGTCCTGTTCGATGAGGGTGAGACCGAGCAGGGTCTCGATCTCGGCGTGCGTGTTGTCGCCGAAGAGCTCCCGTACGCGGAAGCCCTCGGCGGTGACGTCGAAGACGCCGTGGTCGGTGTAGACGCGCGAGACGCACCCCACGCCGGTGAGCGGATAGGTGCACGCGGCGACGAGCTTGGGATCGCCGGACTTGGTGAGCAGGTCGGTCATGACGAAAACGTCCTTCGCGCCGATGGCGAGATCCATCGCACCACCGACCGCGGGGATCGCGCCGGGCTCACCCGTCGACCAGTTGGCGAGGTCTCCCCCCGCCGACACCTGGAAGGCACCGAGAACGCAGACGTCGAGGTGGCCGCCGCGCATCATCGCGAACGAGTCGGCGTGGTGGAAGTACGCCGCCCCCGCGAGGGCGGTCACGGGCTGCTTGCCCGCGTTGATGAGGTCGGGGTCGACGCGTCCACGCTCGGGCGCGGGGCCCATTCCGAGCATGCCGTTCTCGGTGTGCAGCACGATCTCGAGACCCGCGGGCAGGTAGTCGGCCACGAGGGTGGGCGCCCCGATGCCGAGGTTCACGACGGCGCCTTCGGGGATGTCGGATGCCACGCGCGCGGCGAGATCCGTGCGGGAGATGCGGGTGGTCACTGTGCTGCCCCTTCTTCGGCCAGAGCCCGGCCCTCGATGTCGACGCCACCGACGAAAGCTCCCTCGCGGAGCCACCGACGCTCACCCACCGAGACCACGCGGTCGACGTAGAGGCCCGGGGTGACGACGGTCTCGGGGTCGAGGGTGCCGAGTTCGACGACCTCGTCGACCTGGACGATGGTCGTCGCGGCGGCCGCCGCCATGATCGGTCCGAAGTTGCGCGCCGTCTCGCGGTAGACGAGGTTGCCCCACCGGTCTGCGGCGCGGGCGCTGATCAGCGCGGCATCCGCGTGGATGGGGTACTCGAGCACGTAATCGCGGTCGCCGATGCGCCGCGTCTCTTTGCCCTCGGCCAGCTGCGTGCCGAAGCCGGTGGGGGTGAAGAATCCGCCGATGCCGGCGCCCGCGGCGCGGATGCGCTCGGCGAGGTTGCCCTGCGGCACGAGCTCCAGCTCGACCTCACCCTCACGGTAGAGCCGGTCGAACACCCACGAATCGCTCTGGCGGGGGAACGAGCAGATCATCTTGCGCACCTGCCCCGCGGCGAGCAGAGCGGCCAGGCCCGTGTCGCCGTTGCCGGCGTTGTTGTTGACGACGGTGAGGTCGCTCGCGCCGTGCGCGATGAGCGCGTCGATCAGTTCGACGGGTTGACCTGCGCGACCGAAGCCGCCGATCATCACGGTCGCACCGTCGGAGATGCCGGCCACGGCGGTTGCGAGGTCGGGAACGGTCTTGTCGATCATGCGGAGAACCTTCCGGTTGTTCGCCTGGCGCACACTCGTACGTCTGGCGAACACTGTACTCCCGCCGCGCGCGGGCGACAAGGGTCGATCGAGCACGGCACCTCGCACGAATCCATGGCATCCGGACCCGCGCTCGGTCGCGCCGCGGGACAGCGGCGCCCGGTCAGACGAGTCGGATGTCCGCGTCGATCTCGGCGGCGGCGGCGCGCAGGGCTGGCAGGCAGGCGTCGCGCCACGCGTCGGCGTCGCCGCGGGCGCTCGCCGAGATGTTCACCGCCGCCACCACCGCTCCCGAGCGGTCGTGCAGCGGAGCGGCCAGCGACCGCAAGCCCTCCTCGAGCTCGCCGTCGACGAGCGCCCACCCCTGGGTGCGCACCGCGTCGAGTTCGGCGACGATCGCGTCGACGTCGGTGCGGGTGCGCGGGGTGAGGCGCTCGGGATGCGACGCCGCGACGACCTCGCCCGCACGCTCGGCGGGGATCGCCGCCAGCAGCACGCGCCCCATGCTGGTGGCGTACGCGGGGAACCGCGTGCCGATCGTGATGCCGACGCTCATGATCCGACGGGTGGGGACGCGGGCGACATAGACGATCTCGGCGCCGTCGAGCACGGCCGCCGAGACGCTCTCACCGACCTCGCGAGACAGGTGTTCCAGGTGGGGCTGGGCGAGAGCGGGCAGCGACAGGGCCGAGAGGTAGCTGAAACCCAGCTCCAGCACGCGCGGGGTGAGCGAGAAGACGCGACCGTCGGCGCGCACGTACCCGAGGGTCTCGAGCGTCTGCAGGAAACGTCGGGCCGCCGCACGGGTGAGCTCCGCCCGACGGGCCACCTCGCTGAGGGTCAGGGCCGGGTGCTCGGCATCGAAGGTGCGGATCACCTCGAGGCCGCGGGCCAGCGACTGGACGAACTCGCCCGTCGCACCCTCGCCGTCGCCCGTCGCGCTCACGCGGCTCACTTTATCGGGGCGTCGGCCGCACGCTCGTCGGGCGCACGCGCGAGGGGCGGTTGCGTTCGCCCGTTCAGGGGGCCGTCGCCTCCGACGACCCGAGGCGCACCGCCAGTTCCATGCAGCGGAGGCGGGCCGGAGAGAAGTCGTAGGGCATCGCCCAGATGATGTCGGCCGCGCTCTGCGCGCGCGCCTGCCTCGCGGGGTGAGGGTCGGGCACCGTGTCGACGCCCTCGGGCGGGTGCGACTCGTCCCAGGCCTCGAAGAGGGCATCGTCTTCCTCGAACTGGCCGGACTCTTCGATGACGCGCATCAGCGCGGTCTCGAAAGCGTGCCGCTCGGCGGCGATCTGCGCCACCCGGGGGTCATCGACGGCGACCAGGTCGTCGAGCGCCTCCTCGGCGGCAGAGACGCGGTCGGACTCGGCGCGCAGATCGGGGTGCAAGGCCAGGGCGACGAAACGGCCCGCCTGAACGGCGGCGCCGAGCGGACCGAAGATCCGCTCGGTGACCAGCAGCACGTCGAGGTCGTCTTGGCGGAGCGAGCCCTCGGGAGCGCCCTCGAGGCGGCGCGAGACGATGTCGTCGAGCAGCCCACGCCGGCTGCCGTGCGTGCGCATCCGCTGCACCGCAGCGCGCTTGCGCCGCAACTCGGCTTCTTGCGCGGCAAGGGCATCGTCCAGGCGCGCGAGGACGCTCTCGACCGCCTCGGCACCGCCGTCACCGCCCGGCGCCGCGTCGGCGAAGGCCTCGCGGATGTCGTCGAGGGCGATTCCGGCGTCGGTCATCCGCCGGATCCAGAGCAGACGGATGACGTCTTCGTACCCGTAGCGGCGGCGACCGTCGGCGCCCCGCTCACGCTCCGGCAGCAGATCGACCTGGTGGTAGTGCCGGATCGCCCGGGGAGTGACGCCGACGAACGCCGCGGCGTCGCCGATCAGGACCTGACGGGGCGGGACGGGGAACGGGCGCATGGGGGACCTCTCGGAGTGAGCTGCGATGGACAGGCTTCGAGCAGATCACATGACGTTGCGAGAGGTGCAAACGGACCACAGGGCGGATCCCGACCCGGCCCGCACGCGGCGCGCCGTCTTGCCGGAACGTCTCCCGCCGGCGGATGCCGGGGTCGAAGTGCGTCGCCAGGGTCGGCCTGCTGCGTTAGATGAGGTCCACGTAGCCGCTGGCGTACGGATCGATGTCGCCCACATGCGCAGTCGGACGGGTCGCGTCGATGATGTCGGCATCCACCCGCACCGTCTTCGCCGAGATCGTCACCGGGGTCGTGGAGCTGAAGAAGATGCTGAGCCGCTGGCCTCCGTCGACGGACACGTCGACGAACCCTCCCCCGGCTCGAACGACTTCGGTGATATCCCGTTTCAGATTGCCGACCGTCTCGAGGGGCGCAAGCGCATGTGTGACACCCTCAACGCTGATGTGCAGCCGTTCGATGGTGTGGGACATACCCCGAAACCTAGGCCCGTCGTCGGCGTTCGAGACCGGGGTTGCGCTATCTCGAAAGGGCGCGGCGCACCCGAGGCGGCCTGGTGCGCCACCCTCCGGGCGAGTTGGCCGGGCGCAGGACGTCATCGCAGGAAGACCATGCCGGTGAGAGCGAGAAGCACCAGCAGAGACGAACCCCCGACGGCGAGGAGGTTGCGGGAGAACGTCGCCGGGGAGCTGCGACGTGCGCCGCTCGCCTCGACCGTGCGCGCCTGGGCGCCGGCGAGCGTGTGGTGTCGTCCGATCGGTGTCGCCGTCGCGTCGAAGGAGATGAAATCGCCATCGGGCGTATCGACGACGTGTCCGAGAACGCGCTCATCCATGACGAGCACGTAATGGCCGGGCTCCTCGACGCGCCACCCCGCGACGGCGGCACCGCCCAGCCGGCTGATCGAGCACCTCAACGCGATCCCGATGACGCCGTGACGAACGGGGCGGCCGTCGGTGTCGCGATCGGATTCACGCGGTCGAGGGTGAGACCGGTCGGCGAGGCGGCGTCCGCCATCAGTCGGTCCAGTATCGCCGGATCGAGGCGGATCTCCCGCGCCGCGCCGATGACGAACATCAACGGTATCGAGGGGTGAAACCAGAGAGAGGAATGGTCCCCCGCGGTATCGCGGGGGTGACACCACGAGGCCAGAAATTTCTCGCGTCGACGGAGTTTCGCGACCGCGACGACTTGCAGATACGCAAGCGGAAGATCTGAGAGGAATATCGGCTCGCGAGCCGAACCATAAAACAAATGCCCCACGACGTGCCCCGATCCGCGCGAAAAAGAAAGTCGGCCGGGGACTGGGGACAACTGCGCACACAATACGGCGACCGGCTCCGAAAGATCAAGGGCCGCGTCGAACCGCTCGCAGAAAGTCGACGCAAAGGAGTGGGCGGGAGGCCGTACAGTGAGATCGAGGCGTTCCCGAGACCTAGGTCCTGCCGTTTGCCCAGGTCAGGAGCATCATGTCGACGTCTGCACCCTCGTCTGCGTCCCTGTGCATGTGGTTCGTGTCGACTCTTCCCGTCCAGCACGTGGCCATCTCGACGCTGAGCGATCCGTTCGAGTTGGGCATTGTCTGCGCGAGCGACGATGTCGCCACCGAACTCGAGCAGACACAGCTCGATCTGGGATTCGGGCCCGGCTGGCAGGCGAAGACGGCGCGAGTTCCGACGCTCCTCCCTGACGTGGAGCACGCTCACCCCGCTGCGTGGTCCGCTCTTCTGACCGCGGCTCATGCTCACCGGATTCGAGCCATGTACGCGTTCCCGATGACGGTGGGAGCAATAGATGTGGGGGTTGTCGATCTCTATGCGACGACCGCGCACGCCTTGAATACGCGGCAGGTCGAGAATGCCTGGGCGATGGCGGGTGTCGCTGCCGTTCGCGTCGTCGATCGGATTCTCACCGAACTGAATTTTCCTCCCAGCCCGCAGGGTCTGCCAGGGCGATTCATTCATCAAGCGACGGGGATGGTGATGGCACAGTTGCGGGTGCCCTCGACCGATGCGCTTGTCGTGATACGCGCCCACGCTTTTTCCACGGGCACGTCGATTCCCGACGTCGCGGAGGCCATCATCCGACGTGACATCGATTTTTCGGTCTGACTGCGGAGCAAAGGAAAGTACATTTCCGGTATGACGAAGACGACGCGAGAGAGAGAACTGGTCGATACGTTCGTCGAACTCGCCGACACGATGGTCAGCGGCTACGACGTCGTCGACCTTCTGCACCGACTGGTCACCCGGTGCGCCCAGACCCTGAACGTGGCGGGAGTCGGCATCCTGATCCCGGATGCCGACGGAAACCTCGAGGTGGTGGCGTCGACCAGCGAGCGAAGTCAGCTCATCAGCCTTCTGCAGTTGAGTGAAGACCAGGGGCCGTGCGTAGACGCGTACCACTCGGGAGAGCCGGTCACCGTCGTCGACATCGCCGGCATCCAGGAGCGGTGGCCGCGGTTCGCTCGCGCAGCCGGCGAACTCGGGTATCGATGGATGCACGCGATCCCGTTGAGGCTCCGTGACGAGGTCATCGGCTCCCTGAACCTCTTCGGCGATCAAGCCGCAGCGTTGAGCGCCGATGACGCGTTGGCGGCTCGCGGACTGGCGGACATCGCCACCATCGGCATTCTGCACGAGAGGGCGTTTCGCGAAGCCGACCTCGCGCGTCGGCAGCTGCAACGTGCGCTGGACAGTCGGATCGTCATCGAACAAGCGAAGGGGATCCTGTCGCACGTTCATCACATCGATATGGATGCCGCCTTCCACCAGCTGCGTGAACGCGCTCGAAGCACTCAGCAGAAGCTGTCGGATGTCGCTCGACGAGTGATCGAGGACGCGACGGAGGGCCGCAGTGCTCCGGGTGGAGTGACGGACGATGCCCGCCCGTCTCTCATCGACAGGGGCTCCCCCGAAGTACGGGCGCCGGAGGCACGGGGTCGTCAGGACGGCGACGAGAAGACGTTCTGACGCTCGCGCGTTCCTCGCCCTGCACCTCGACCGACCGCGCGAGACGGGGGATTCGCGCTGTCGCGCGCGGCGGTTACTGCCACGGGCTCATCGCTGCGTTCTCTCAGAAAAGAAAGCCTTGTCCCCCATTTGGGGGACAAAGACGTGTAGCGTCTGGAATGTCCCCGCCGTCAGGCACACAACCGCCCCCTTACTGGCGGCGGGGAATAATCCTCCGAAACGCCTCGACCCCGGCATCGAGAATCACCTCGCGCCGGCGTGAAGGTCGAGAACGTCGCCGAGAATGACCTCCGCGTCGGCATGGAGGTCAAGAGCGTTTGTGAGTATGCGGGGTCTGCGCGGGGTTGACCGTACCCGCGAACACGAAAAAGCCCCCGAGAATCGCACGATTCCGGGGGCTGACGTAGCGGGAGCGGGGCTTGAACCCGCGACCTCACGATTATGAGTCGTGCGCTCTCACCAACTGAGCTACCCCGCCGCACAGCATTCCGATGACGATGAGAATGCCTTGAGCCCCGAGTCAGGATTGAACTGACGACCCCTTCCTTACCATGGAAGTGCTCTGCCACTGAGCTATCGGGGCGTACCCGGATCACTCCGGGCAACTAGAAGAGAATATCAGACCGCGACACTCTCACACGAATCGATTGATCACCCTCCGGCGTGCTGACGCAGCCAGACGATCGGGTCGATCGGCGTGGTGCCGTTCTGCAGGATCTCGACGTGGGTGTGCGCACCGAACGACCGACCCGTGTTGCCGGTGCGTCCGAGGAACTGGCCGACCTTCACGTGCTGACCCTGCGTGACCTGGAGCGAGCCGTACTGCATGTGTCCGTAGCGGCTCGAGACCAGTTGTCCGTCGATCTCGTGATCGATGAGCACGGTGACGCCGAAGGCGCCGCCCTGCTCGGTCGCGATGCGCACGGTGCCGTCGGCGATCGCCTGCACGGGCGAGCCCTCGCCGGGAACGAAGTCGGCACCCTCGTGCATGGTTCCGTCGCGCATGCCGAAGCCGTACGTGATCGGCACACCGACGGCGAAGGGCCACTGGATGGGCGCCGTCGGGTCGTTGACGTAGAAGTTCGAGGGGTTCGTGATGCCCGAGTCGGCCGCCATCTTGGCGTACGTCGTCGCGCTGTATCCATCGGCACGGTCGACCACGGCGGCCTGCGCCTGCGCGGGAGCGACGTACGCCTGGATCGCGTCCGTGGCGTCGCCGCCCTGCACGTCGCCACCGAGCGCGAGGCGCGTCGTGGCGGTCGCGGGGGCGGTGACGCTGTCGGTGCCGTTCGCCGAGGCGAGCGCGCTGACCGGCATGGTCATGCCCACGGTCAGCAGGCCGACGACGCCCATGACGCCCACCGAGAACGATGCGGTCGCGATGCGGCGCACGTTCCGACGCGTGCGGGGAGCGGCGGCCGCGGCGGGCAGCCCCTCGACGACGGGCTCGGATGCCGTGGCGACGGGCGCGGGCCGCTGAACGGCGGTCTCACCGGTGAACGCGAAGAGACGGGCGGCCGAGGCGAACTCGTCGGCGGAGTCGTCATCGGTGGCCGTCGGGGTCGCGGGCACGCCATGGCCCTCGGGCGACGCGGCATCCGGCATCTCGACGGCGGGCGATGCGTCATCGGCCTGGGTGCTGTCGATGATGACCGCGGCCTGCGGACGACGACGCGCGCGTCGCGTCACGGGCAGGGTGATGGGAGAGGTGGGCAGCGCCACGGGGGTGGTGGCGACGTCGGTGTCGGCGCTCTGCAGGATGACGGCGACATCGGCGTCGGCGGTGCGGCGCTCGTCGACGACGGTGACCTCGAGGGCGTCGGCGTCGGCAGCGGCATCGGGCGCCGAGACCTCGGGGAGCGTGGGCTCGATCGTCGCGGCGATGACCGTCTCGATGACGGCGGCGGCGACGGTCTCGAGCATCTCGGACTGCGCGGCGACCTCGGCGTCGACCGGGGCGGGCTCCGACGACATCTGTGCGGTGGGGGCCGCGTCGTCGATCGCCGTCGCGGCGACCTCGCTGCGCGAGTCGTCGCTCTGCGCGGTGTCACCCACCGTGAGGCGGCGCATCTCGGCGCGGGTCAGCCGGGGAGCGGCTTCGGAGGCGGGAACAGCGAGGGGGCGACGAGACCGCCGAGTATGGGCAGGCTCAGTCGAAAAGGCTTCTGACGGCAACGCGCGATGGCTCTCGTGTCGTGTCGCAAGCGCGACGGCTTCGGGCTGTGGGGCTTGGCCGTTTCCGCGGGTTCGGGTCGCGGAAAATAACGAACAGGTAACCACACTACCTCGGGCGGTCTGGGAAAGCCATGAGCGCCCCGGGCGTCACCCCTCGATATCGAGCAGCGGCTCGAGGCGCGCGTAGAACGCCGCGCCCGCGGCGATGACCATTCCGTTCCCCGGACGACCACCCGGCGCGCCACCCACGACCCCGCCCGCTTCCTCGACGAGGAGGGCTCCCGCCGCGTGATCCCAGGGCTGCGTCCCGCGCTCGTAGTAGGCGTCCATGCGGCCCGCGGCGACCGAGGCCAGGTCGAGCGAGGCCGCGCCGATACGGCGCACATCGCGCGCGATGGGCATGACGCGCGACAGCTGCGCCAGCGCCGGACCGTGCGTCGCGGGGTTGTATCCGAAGCCCGTGGCCACCAGACCGCCCGCCTCTCCCACGTGGGCCGAGACCGAGAGACGCTGATCGCCGAGCCAGGCTCCCCCGCCGCGCGAGGCGCGGAACAGCTCACCCGTCACCGGGTTGAAGACGACGCCGGCGATCGCCGTCCACGTCGCGGTGTCGGCGGTACCCTCGACCGCGGCGATGCTCACGGCCCAGGCGGGAATGCCGTAGGCGTAGTTGACGGTGCCGTCGATCGGATCGACCACCCAGGTGATGCCGCTCGTCCCCACGTCGGCGCCGGACTCCTCGCCGAAGAAGCCGTCGTCGGGACGCACCCGCGCGAGCTCTGCGCGGATGAAGGCTTCGACCTCGCGATCGGCGGCGGTGACGATGTCGGCGGCGGCCGACTTGGTGGCGGCCACCGTCACCCCCTCGATGCGGCGACGGTGCGCGAGTTCGCCCGCCTCCCGAACGATCCGCGTGGCGATGTCGAGCAGTTCCGCAGCGAGAGTCATGGCATCCACGCTACTGCGCCACCCCCTCCGCAGAAGTCGTCGCCGTCGTTAGCGTGGAGGCATGACCGCTTCGGATACTCGCCGGTACGACGTCGTCATCGTGGGAGGAGGGCACAACGCCCTCGTCGCCGCGGCCTATCTCGCCCGCGCCGGGCGCCGCGTGGTGGTGATCGAGCGATCGGATGCCGTGGGCGGTGCCGCCGTGTCGGAGCGCCCGTGGGCCGGGGTCGATGCCCGCCTCTCGCGCTACTCGTACCTCGTGAGCCTGCTGCCGCAGAAGATCATCGACGATCTGGGGCTGCGCATCGACCTGCGTCGGCGTCGCTACTCGTCGTACACGCCCGACCCGCACGACCCGACCCGTGGCATCCTCGTCGACACCCAGGATGCCGCGGCCACCGCCGCCTCGTTCGCGCGGACCCTCGGCGAGACCGGGGAGGCCGAGCGGTTCGCCGCGTTCGGCGAGCGCCTGGCCCCGCTGGGTCGCGCGATCTTCCCCACCATGACCGGTCCCCTGCCGACGGCCGACGAGGTGCGCGAGAGGGTGGGCGACGATGAGCTGTGGACGGCGCTAACCGAGCGTCCGCTCGGCGACCTGCTGCGCGGTTCGCTCGACAGCGATCTCGCCCGCGGCATCGCCCTCACCGACGGCCTCATCGGAACCTTCGCCTCGTCGGACGACCCCTCGCTGGCGCAGAACCGCTGCTTCCTGTACCACGTCATCGGCGGCGAGACCGGGCACTGGGACGTGCCGGTGGGCGGCATGGGCGCCGTCGCCGCCGAGCTCGAACGCGCGGCGCGCGAGGCCGGCGCCGAGATCGTCACGGGCACCGACGTGATCTCGATCTCGCCCGACGGCGACGTGCACACGATGACCGACCGCTCCGAGGTGTACCACGGCACGCTCGTGCTGAGCGGAGTCGGTCGCGCCGTGCTCGACGGCCTGCTCACCGCGGGGGGATCCCCGGCGAGCGCAGCCGAGGCGCCCGAGGGCGCGCAGGTCAAGGTCAACATGCTCCTGTCGCGGTTGCCGCGGCTGCGCGACTCCTCGGTCACCCCCGAGGCCGCCTTCTCGGGCACCTTCCACGTGAACGAGACGATGACCCAATTGGATGCCGCGTACGTCGCGGCATCCGGGGGGCTCATCCCCGAGCCTCTTCCCGTCGAGATCTACTGCCACTCGCTGACCGACCCGTCGATCCTCGGCGACGACCTGCGGGCCAGCGGGGCACAGACCCTGACGATGTTCGGCCTGCAGGTGCCCCACCGCCTGATCGACGACACCGATCCCGTCGCCGCGGGAGCGCGCCTGCTGGCCGCGGCGCAGCAGTCGCTCGACGCGGTGCTGGCCGAGCCGCTGCGCGACTGCATCTTTCGGGCGCCCGACGGACGGCTCTGCATCGAGGCGCGCACCACGAGCGACCTCGAGCGGTCGCTGAACATGGTGGGCGGCGACATCTTCCACGGCGGGCTGTCGTGGCCCTGGCTCGCGGCGCCGGCCACGACGCCGGCGGCGCGGTGGGGCGTGTCGACCCCGCACTCGCGCGTGCTGCTCTGCGGTTCGAGCGCGCAGCGCGGCGGCGCCGTCAGCGGGATCGCCGGGCAGAACGCGGCCATGGCGGCGCTCGAGATCCTGGAGGGGTGAGGAACACGGGGGCGCTCGGCGACGGTTTGCCCCTCCGGTCGACGACGCGCCGCGGTGAGCGCCCTAGGGGGCGGAGCCCTCAGCTCGGCTGAGGCCGGGCGTCCGGGTCGGCGCCCCGCCCCCCGCGCGCGTGCGTCCGCAGAACGGTGAGCATCACGCCGACCGCCTCGACGAGGGCGACCGTCGAGGGCTCGGCGTATCCGAAGACGATCCCCGCCGGCGCCTCGGAGCGCGCGGGGACGACGGCTGGATCGCTCGCCGCTGAACCGGCGCACCCGGCGGAGTCATGGCCCACCGCATAGCCCGCGAGCGGCGCGACGCGGATGCCGCGCGCGCCCAGCTCCGAGACCACGGCGTTCTCGGCACCTTCTCCGCCGCCCGTCAGCAGCGCCACGGCGTGCAGTCCGCCGTCGGTGGCGGCCAGCTCGACACCGGGCACACCCGCGAAGGCCTCGAGCAGCAGGCGGCGCCGATGGCGGTACTCGCGACGCCGCCGCGCGGTGTGCCGGGCGAGGGCTCCCTCGGCCAGGTACAGCGCGAGCGCGTGCTGCTGCACGAGCGAAACGGGAGAGTCGAGGTCGTCGCGCGCCGCGCGGATGCGTTCCCCCACCGCGCCGGTCGCGACGATCCACCCGCACCGCACGGCCGGGGTGAGCACCTTCGACAGGCTTCCGATCAGCACGACCCGCGCCGGATCGAGCAGGTGCAGCGGCGGAAGCGGTGCGCGCCCGTGGGGGAACTCGCTGTCGTAGTCGTCTTCGACGACGACCACGTCGTCCCGCGCGGCCCAGGCGAGCAGGCGGGCGCGGTCCTCGGCATCCAGACGACTCCCGAGGGGGTAGTGATGGTTCGGGGTCACGATGACGGCGTCGAGATCGCGCTGCCGCTCGAGCGCGTCGAGGTCGAGCCCCGAGCCGAGACGGACCGGCACGGGGACGGCCTCGATCCCCAGACGGCGCAGGATCATGCGCACGCGGGGGTACCCCGGGTCTTCGATACCGACGCGCAGGCGCCGCCGGTCACCGCGCGGCGCGAGCGCGAGCAGCGTCAGCAGCATCGCGTCGCTGGTGCCCGCCGTGATCAGCACGTCGCCGGCCGAGACGTCGACGCCGCGCGTGCGCCCGAGGTGCCGCGCGATCTCGGCCCGCAGCGCCATGGCGCCCGCGGGGTCGGCGACGTCGGCGTCGGGATCGGTGGCGCTCGCCCGCCGCCAGGCGGAGCGCCACGCGGCATCGGCGAGACCGGTCGTGCCCGGGCGCCCGGGCCGCAGGTCGAGTACCCCGGGCTCCACGACGGGGCGGTCCGGCGCATCGGCGACCGCGACGGGCGCGCGCACGGCGATGTCGGCGACGACCGTTCCGCCCCCGGGCCGCGTGAGCAGGTACCCCTCGCCGGCGAGGATCTCGTAGGCCGCGACCACCGTCCCCCGCGCGACCCCCAGATCGGCCGACAGCGCCCGCGTCGAGGGGACCGCCTCGCCCCCGTCGACGCGCCCCGCGAGCACCGCCGCGCGCAGGCCGTGCGCGAGTTGCTCGTGCAGGGGCACGGCGGAGGATCGATCGAGGATGCCGAGGGAGATCACGGCGACAGTCTGTCACTGGTCCAGACGAAAGCGCGAGAAGCGGACTATGCGATGGACCACGCGAGCGAATGTACTCGGACCATGACCGATCTTCCCCTCACCGCGCGCACGCGGGTGCGCCGCCTTCCGCACCACCAGGTCACCGACCGCGCCGCGCTCTACGACGTGATCGACGGCGCCCTGGCCGCCACCATCGCCCTCGTGCGCGACGACCGCCCGGTCGCGCTGCCGATCGGCATCGCCCGAGACGGCGACGACCTCCTGCTGCACGGATCCACCGGCAGCGACTTCTTCCGACGCATCGCCGCCGGTACCCCCGTCTGCATCACCGTGACCCACCTGATGGGCCTGAAGTACGCGCGGTCGCTCTTCGACAGCTCGATGCGGTACCGGTGCGCGGTCGTGCACGGGGTCGCATCCGTCGTGCCGCCCGAAGAAAAAGAAGCGGCCCTGCTCGTGCTGTCGGAGCACCTCATGCCCGGCCGCAGCGAAGACGTCCGCCCCATGACGGCCCGTGAGCTCGCCGCCACCATGGTGCTGCGCATCCCCCTCGTCGAGGCCAGTGTCAAGGACAACGCGGGCCTCGTCGAGGAGGACNTACCCTCCCCCTGCGCTGGGTCGCCGACGAGCCGAGGACGTCTGCGCAGACGCACCCCGGAACGCGCGTTCCGGACTCGGTGCGCCGCGCCGCCGCGCGGGTGGCCACCACCGGAACCGCGTGATGAGCACCCACGCGGGCCCCGCGACAGCCGCGGGGCCCGCGTGCGCTCAGCGCGTGACGAGCGGCGGCACGACGTACCGGCGCGGCGTTCCGAAGCGGTGCGCCGTGATCGACACGGCCTGCTCGCGCAGGAACGGCAGCAGCTCGACGCGCCCGGCGCGGGTGACCTCGCCCGCGTAGATCGCGACCGAGGGCGAGCCGCCCACGGCGTCGGCCATCGCGACGGTCGAGCCGCCGAGCAGGCGCACCCGCCCGCCGGTGCGCGCCAGGCGCGCGGCGCGGCGCTGCCACTCGGCGGGATCCTCGACGCTCGCGCGCACTCCCACGCCCTCGAGCCACGCGCGCACGGCGGGCGACAGCGCGCGGGCCGTGCTCACCGTCACCGGGGCGCCGGCGCGCACGCCGGCGGCGACGACACGGACCAGCGCCGTCTCGGTCGCGTCGTCGAGCCGCACGGTGACCGGCACCGTGCCGTAGCGCAGCACGTTCTGCTCCGACTCCAGGCCGGTCACATCGCGGGCCAGTGAGAACTCGGCGGCCCACGCGGCGGCGTCGCTCGCGAGAGCGGATGCCAGCCAGTCGCGGTCGGCCGAGGGGACGGCCGCGAGCGCCGGGGCGGCCAGCGCATCGCCCGAGCGGGGCGCCGAGGTCTCGGCATCCGCCCACGAACCGAATCCGAACAGGTACGACGGCCCACCGGCCTTGGTGCCCGCGCCGACGGCCGACTTCTTCCACCCGCCGAACGGCTGGCGCTGCACGATCGCGCCGGTGGTGCCGCGGTTGACGTAGACGTTGCCGGCCTCGATGCGCGAGAGCCACCGCTGGATCTCGGCCTCGTCCAGCGCGTGCAAGCCCGAGGTGAGCCCGTACTCGATGGCGTTGACGATCTCGATGGCCTCATCGAGGGTCTCGGCGGTCATGATGCCCAGCACGGGTCCGAAGTACTCGGTGCGGTGGAACTCGCTGCCCGCCTGCACGCCCTCGCGAATGCCGGGGCGCCACAGCGACCCCTCGTCGTCGAGACGCTGCGGTTCGACGACCCAGCGCTGGCCGGGCTCGAGCGTGGTGAGTGCCCGCAGCAGCTTGCCGTTGGCCGGCTCGATGAGCGGTCCCACGCGCGAGGCCTCATCCCACGGCATCCCGACCTCGAGCGAGGTCACCGCGTCGACGAGCTGGTCGCGGAAGCGCCGCGAGCGGGCGACCGAGCCGACGAGCACGACGAGCGAGGCCGCCGAGCACTTCTGCCCCGCGTGGCCGAAGGCCGACATCGCGACGTCTTTCGCGGCGAGGTCGAGGTCGGCGCTGGGCGTCACGATCACGGCGTTCTTGCCGCTCGTCTCGGCGAGCAGCGCAAGGTCCGGACGGAACGAGCGGAACAGCTCGGCCGTCTCGTACGCGCCGGTCAGCACGACCCGCTCGACGGCGGGGTGCGTGAGAAGCTGCGTGCCGAGGTCGCGTTCCGACAGCTGCACGAGCTTCAGCACCTCGCGGGGCACACCGGCCTCCCACAGCGCCTCGACCATGACCGCACCGGAGCGCTGGGCGAGGGCGGCGGGTTTGATGACCACGGCGGACCCTGCGGCGAGCGCGGCGAGGGTCGATCCCGCGGGGATCGCGACGGGGAAGTTCCACGGAGGGGTGACCACGGTGACGCCCACGGGCGTGAAGCGGGCTCCGTCGACGTCGTCGAGGGTGCGGGCCTGCTCGGCGTAGTAGTGCGCGAAGTCGATGGCCTCCGACACCTCGGGGTCGCTCTGCTCCAACACCTTGCCGCACTCCACGCCCATGACCTCGAGCAGGTCGGCGCGACGCTTCTCGAGCGCGTCGCCCGCCCGGTGCAGGATCGCGGCGCGCGCCCCCGCGCCGAGCTCGCGCCACGCGGTGGCGGCGGTCGCGGCCTCGCGGATCAGGGCGTCGAGGGCGTCGGCGTCGGTGACGGTGTGCGCGGCGATCGTGTCGCTGCCCAGGGTCGAGTCCTGCATCCGCGCGACGATCCCGGCGCCCCAGCCGCGGTTGGCCTCGATCGCGGGGTCGGAGTCGGGGGTGTTGTGGAAGCCCGTGGCGGGAGCCGCGGGCGCGGGAGCGGTGCGGTCCTGCACGCGGTTCGACGCCGGTACGCCCTCGGGCATGTCGGCGAGCGAGGCCAGGAAGCGGTCGCGCTCGCGATCGAACAGCGCCGCGTGGGTGTCGAGGTCGAAGACGGCCGACATGAAGTTCTCGCTCGATGCGCCCTCTTCGAGGCGGCGGATCAGGTACGCGATCGCGACGTCGAACTCCTGCGGGTGCACGACGGGCGTGTAGAGCAGGATCGACCCGACCGTGCGGCGCACGACCGCCTGCTGCGCGGTGGCCATGCCGAGCAGCATCTCGACGTCGATCCCGCCGGTCACCCCGCGCCGCTCCGCGAGCAGCCAGGCGAGGGCCACGTCGAAGAGGTTGTGTCCGGCCACGCCGATGCGCACGTGCTGCGCGTGCTCGGGTCGCAGCGCGTAGTCGAGCACCGCCTTATAAGAGGCATCCGTCGCCTGCTTCGACGGCCAGGTAGCCAGCGGCCAGTCGTGCACGTCGGCGTCGACGCGTTCCATGGGGAGGTTGGCGCCCTTCACGACGCGCACCTTGATCGTCGCACCCCCGGATGCCACGCGCCGGGCGGTCCATTCCTGCAGGCGGATCATCGCGGCGAGGGCATCGGGCAGGTACGCCTGCAGCACGATGCCGGCCTCGACGTCGTGGAACTCGGGCTCGGCGAGCAGGGTCTCGAAGACCGCGAGGGTGAGGTCGAGGTCTTTGAACTCCTCCATGTCGAGGTTGACGAACGTGCCGGTCTCTTTCGCGACCCGGTAGAGGGGGCGAAGCGCCGCCACCGCGTCGGCGACGGCGGCGTCGAATGCCCACGGCGTGTGCGGGGCGACGGTCGACGACACCTTGATCGAGACGTAGTCGACGTCGTCGCGGGCGAGGAGCTTGCGCGTGCCGGCCAGGCGGCGCGCGGCCTCTTTCTTGCCGAGGATGGCCTCGCCGAGCAGATTCACGTTGAGACGGATGCCGTCGCCCCGGCCGCGGATCGACGTGATGGCGTCGCCGAGCTTGCGGTCGCTGGCATCGACGATGAGGTGACGCACCATCGAGCGGAGCGCCGTGCGCGCCGCCGGCACGACGACGCGGGGAAGGATCGGCGCGGTCAACGCGCCGAGCCGGATCGCGGCCTTGAGGTGCAGGGGGAGGAACCCGGGGATCAGCGGGGTCAGGGCGGCGAGGTTGCGCGCCGCGACGCTCAGGTCTTCGGGGCGCACGACCCCGTCGACGAAGCCGACCGTGAAGTCGAGTCCGTGCGGATCGCGCAGCACGCCGGCGAGGCGCTGGGCGGCGGCGTCGACGGGCTCGTCGCGACTCTCGGCGAGCCATCGGCGCACGAGGGCGATCGCGTCGTCGGCGAGTTCGGCGGGTGAGACGAGAGTCTCGGGCGTGGTGCCGGACGTGGTGCGGGGGGCATCGGTGAGCGACATGGCGGTCCTTCCTCGGATGTGATCAGCATGGGACTCGCGTCCATTCGAGAAAAGCGATGATTAACGATGGGTTATGTTCGATGTCATCGAAGGGATGCCATGTTCGATCTCCGCCGTCTGCGCCTGCTGCACGAGCTGTCACTCCGGGGCACGCTCGCGGCCGTCGCCGAGGCCCTGTCGTACAGTCCGTCGACGATCTCGCAGCAACTGGCTCTGCTCGAACGCGAGGCCGGCGTCGCCCTGCTCGAGCCCGACGGTCGACGCCTGCGCCTCACCGCGCAGGGTGCGGCCCTCGCCGCACACGCGGCCCGCATGCTCGCCGCCGACGAAGCGGCCCGCGCCGAGCTCGAACACCTGCGCCCCTCGCTCGCTCCCGTGCGCGTGGCCGTCATGCAGTCCGCCGCCCACGGACTCCTCCCCCGCGCTCTCGACGCCCTGGCCGAGGCCGAACCGCAGCTGCGCGTCGAAGTCGCCGAGCTCGCCCCCGAAGAAGGGTTGTTCGAGGTGGCCGCCCGCGGCTTCGATCTCGCCGTCGCCGAGCAGTACCCGGGGCACACGCGCGAGCACCGCGACGGCATCGAGCGGAGCCTGCTGGGACGGGATGCCATCCGCCTCGCGGTGGCGCGCACCGATCCCGCCGAGCGACTCGACGACCTGCGCGAGCGCGCCTGGGTGATGGAGCCCGAGGGCACGGCCGCGCGTCAATGGGCGACGCAGCAGTGTCGCGCGGTGGGGTTCGAGCCCGACGTGCGCTTCGAGATGGCCGATCTGACCGCGCACGCGCGGCTCGTGGCATCCGGTCACGCGGTGGGGATGATCCCCGACCTCGTCTTCGCCGGCGAGGATCCGCCCGTGCGCCTGGTCGACCTGCCCGGCGAACCCCGACGCGAGGTGTTCACGGCCGTCCGCCGCGGAACGGCCGACCGCCCCGGCGTACGCGCGGTGCGGGGTGCACTGCAGGTGGCGTACGACCGGGGCGGTCGGTGATGCTCAGCGCGTGAGCGCCATCTCGTTGGGCGTGACGTCGAGGGTCGCGGTGGCGGTGATCTCACCGCTGGTGAGGTCGACCGCGTGCACGGCGTTCTTCGCCGGCTCGGTGACGTAGGCGATGTCGCCCGACACCTTGATGGCGGGGTGGGCGTCCTGCCACTCGACCGGCCCCTCCCACGCGTCGATCACGGGGAACGCCTCGGTGAAGGCCCCCTTCTCGAGGTCGAGGACGTGGATCGCGCCGTCCGACGCCAGGATGTAGCCCCGGTCCTCGGGGCCGCGGGCCAGGTCGCGGAACGTGTACTCGGCGCCGGCGGGCATGTCGAGGACGGTCTGCGTCTTGGCTGCGGTGTCGATCAGCGAGACGCGCTGCAGCAGGTAGCCCTCGGCGTCGCGGTCGTCCTTGTAGTCACCGAGCACCAGCGGGCTGGTCTCGCTGACGAAGAGGTTGCCCGTACGACCGTAGGGCTGGTCGGGGGCGTCGACCTTCGTGATCTCGCCGTCGTCGTAGATCAGGGCGCCGTTCTCGCAGCCGAAGACGACGACCTCGTCTTTCGCGGTGCCCTCGCCGTGCACGCCGGGGCAGGTCGCGTCCTGGGCGATCGTCGCGCCCGATGCGTCGGTCACGGCGATGCCGGTGCGGCCGTTCGCGTTGCCGACCGTGGTGACGAACGACCCGTCTTCGAGCATGATCGACACCCCGTGGTGCGCCTCGACGCCCGGGATGGTCTCGACGGCGGGGAGCGCATCGGTCGAGGCGAGCAGGGCGTCGGTGTCGAAGATCGTCGAGTCGCTCGTGCCGTCGGCGTAGAGCACGGTCTTGCCGCCGTGCGTCACGACGTGACCGGGCTTGGACGCCGGGAACACGAGGTCGGTGAGCTCGGGCTGCTCCGACGCGGTGCCGGCATCGAGCACCTGGAAGCCCTCGCTCGTGGTCACCATGACGTGACGGCCGTCACCGGCCGAGTTGAGCCGGGTGAACTCCTCGGACGAGAAGTCGCCGATCGTCTCGAGGCTCGCGCCGTCGAGCACGACGATGCCGCCGGGGTACGACAGGGCGACGCGGGTGCCGGTGTCGCTCGTCGACGACGGGGCCGAGCTCGTGGCGGGGGCAGCCGAACCGGTGCCGGCGCCGCCGGCGCACGCCGACAGGGCGACGGTCGCGCCGACCGCGAGCGTGAGCAGGCCCGCACGACGGAGGGCGTCCCCGCGGCGGTGGGAAGAGGTGCGCATGTGATTCTCTTTCTGGGTGGGTGGCCGGTCGCTCACGGCGACAGGCCGGTGGCGATGCGCTCCGTGTTGACGCGCATCATGGTCAGGTAGTCGGGGGCGCCGCCGTCGGCGTCGGTGAGCGATTCGGTGAACAGCTCGGTCACCTCGACGTGGCGGTCGGCCTCGTCGGCGAGCGCGCGCACCAGGCGGTCGGGCGACGACGACTCGGCAAAGATCGTGGGCACTCCGGCCTCGTCGATCGCCGACACCAGGTCAGCGAGGTCGCTCGTGCTCGGCGCCGCCAGCGTGGTGCCGCCGGGGATCACGGCTCCCACCAGGCGGAACCCGAAGCGCTCGGCGAGGTAGCCGAAGACGTGGTGGTTGGTCACGAGTGCCCGACGCTCGGCGGGGATCGCGGCGAACGCGGCCGTCATCTCGGCATCCAGGTCCTCGATCTCGGCGCGGTACGCCGTCGAGCGCTCGGTGACCGCGGCGGCGTCGATCCCGTCGATGCCCGAGAGCACCGGGGTCAGCGCGTCGACGACCGCGGCCATCTGGGCGGGATCGGTCCAGAAGTGCGGATCGTCGGCACCGCCCGCATCGGTCGAGGTGTACGGCAGCACCGTGACCGCGTCGCCGGCGACGAAAGTGGTCACCCCGTCGGCGGACGCCGCGTCGAGATGCTGCTGCAGACCCTCTTCGAGGCCGATGCCGTTGGCCACCAGCAGGTCGGCCGAGCGCAGGCGCGCGGCTTCCGACGCCGAGATCTCGAACGAGTGCGGATCGGCGCCCGGGCGCATCAGGGTGAGCACCTCCACGTCATCGCCGACCAGCTGCGACACGACGTCGCCGAGGATGTTCGTCGTCACCACCACGAGCGGGCGATCGGATGCCGCTCCCCCGGCGCACCCGGTGAGGGCGAGCAGGGCGGCGGTCAGGGCGACGGCCAGAGCTCTCTTCATGTCAGCGTCCCGTCTCGGCAAAGAACAGCGGCGCGCGCTCGGGCGCGAACTCCCGGGCGACGCGGGCGTCGTCGGCGAAGTCGATCTCCCACATGCGGTTCTCGGTGGGGCCGTTCAGATACGCCCGCTGCTGGTCGGCGACCAGGCTGACGGTCTGGCCCGCGGCGAGGCTCGCTCCCACCAGGGCGGGGGATGCCGCGCGCTGCGCGCCCGTCTCACCATCGAGCACGAGCACCCGCCCGTCCGGGGTGAGGGCGAGGAGGTTCGCGTCTTTGTCGTCGACCGCCGTGACCTGCACGACCGGCTCGGGGGTGGGCAGCAGCGTCCACGTGCGCTCGCGGGTGTCGAGGATCCACACCCCGGCGTCCCCGGCGACCGCGGCGACCTTCGGGCGCCCCTCGCGGTTGGCGAAGGCCGTCGCCCGCGGCGCGGTCGTTCCCGCGGGGTAGGCGATGCGTTCGACGACGGGTGCGTCGTCGTCGACGCTGATGAGGAGGGCGCCGTCCTGGCATCCGATCACCGCTCCGACGCGGGTGGTGATCGTTCCCGCGGGTTGGATGCACGCGGCCGGTTCGCCGACCTCGGCGCCGTCGGCGTCGTGCAGGGTCACCTCGTCGTCCGCGGCCACCGCGGCGAACGATCCGGCGGGCACGACGAGGCCGGCACCGGGAGACGTCGAGAGGCGGAACCGCTCGACGACCTCACCTCTCGACAACGCCTCGGTGTCGAGCAGCACCGCCTCACCCGATCCGGGGAAGAACAGGCCCGTCCCGCCCGTGGTCGACGAGTTCGAGGTCGCCACGACAGCGGTTCCCTCACCCTCGACGTCGCCCAGCAGGCGGGCGTCGGCGCGGTAGTAGTGGAAGTGGTCGACGTGGTCCCAGGTCCACACGCCGCTGTCGACGATCGAGACGCCCGTGTCGTCGGCGGCGAAGAGGTACCGACCGTCCGAGTGCACCGTCGAGGGCGAGCGCACGGTGCCGAGCCCGGTCGTGGTCTCGTCGAGCAGATCGAGGTGCGACACGCGTCCGTCGCCGTCGATCGAGGTGAGACCCACCGCGGGTTCGGCGAGTTCGGCGGCACCCGCGATCTCGCCGTGCGTGTCGGTCGAGGGTGCGGTGTCGGGGGCGGCGGCAGGCGCAGCGCAGCCGGCGAGCGAGAGGAGCAACACCACGCTGAGGGGCGCGAGGCGACGGGGGAAGTCGGGGTCGGGCATGGGGGCTTTCCGGTCAGGCGGGAACGAGAACAGGGGATGCCACGCGGCGGCGCGCGGCGTCACGGCAGGCGCGTAGGGCCCACGAGACGCCGGCTGCGGCGATGGCGGTGGCGGCGATGGTCGCGCCGGCGGCGGTCGCGGCGTGCCACGAGATGAGAAGGCCGACGGCGACGGCGACCGCCCCGATCATGGCGGCGAGCGCCATGGTCGTGGCGATGCGGTGGGTCCACTGGCGCGCGGCGACCGCGGGCGCGATGAGAAGGCCCACCACCAGCAGCGAGCCGACGGCCTGGTACGACGCGACGACGGCCAGGGTGACGAGCCCGACGAGAACGGTCTGCGCGACGCGCGGGCCGAGGCCGAGCACCCGGGCGACCCGCTCGTCGATGGCGAGGGCGACGAGGCCACGATGGGCGACCGCGGCCGCCGCGATGCCCAGGCCTGCCGCCACCGCGAGCACGACGAGGTCACCGGCGCCGATGGCGAGGATGTCGCCGAACAGGATCGCCGTGGCATCGGTGGCGAAGCTGCCAGCGTGCGAAATGACGATGACGCCGAGGGCGAGCATTCCGACGAAGAGCAGGCCGATGCTCGTGTCGTACGAGAGCCGGGCGCGCCGCTGCAGCACACCGATGCCGAGGCTCATCACGACGGCGCTGGCCGCCGCCCCCAGCAGAACCGGAAGGCCGAGCACGGTGGCGAGAGCGACGCCGGGCAGCATGCCGTGGGCGAGTGCCTCGCCCAGGAACGCCATGCCGCGCACGATCACCCACGTGCCGGCGACGCCGCACAGCACGGCGACGAGCACTCCCCCGAGCAGCGCGCGCTGCACGAATTCGAGAGAGAAGGGATCGAGGAGCCAGGTCACGATGCCCGACCGTATCGAGAATGAGAACGATTCTCAAACTCATACAATGGATGCCATGCCCCTCACCGCCGTCCTCGCACGCGCCCTGCGCGTGGACCACTCCGGCACCCTCGCCCTCGACGGCGTCGACGTCGATCTGCACGCCGGAGCGCTCACCGTCATCGTGGGCCCGAACGGTGCGGGCAAGTCGACGCTGCTCGAGGTGCTCGCCGGCGCACGGGAGCCGTCAACCGGCACGGTCGAGGTCGCGCAGCGCACGCGCGCCTTCGTGCCGCAGCGCGCAGCCGTCTCGCCCCACCTCCCGCTCACCGTCCGTGACGTCGTGTCGGTCGGGGCGTGGGGACGCACGGGGCCGCTCCGGCGACTCACCGCCGCGCACCGGGCCGCCATCGACGGCGCGATGCAGCGACTCGACATCGCGCCGCTGGCACGGCATCCGTTCTCGTCACTCTCGGGGGGACAACGACAGCGAGCGCTGCTCGCCCAGGGCCTCGCCCGCGAAGCCGACATCCTGCTGCTCGACGAACCGACCACCGGACTCGACGCGGCGAGCGCGCAACTCAACCGTGCGGCCATCGCGCACGAGGTCGCCCGTGGGGCGACGGTCGTGTGCGTGAGCCACGACGACCGGCTCATCGCCGACGCCGATCACCTCATCCGGCTCGAAGGAGGCCGCGTGAGGCCCGACGGCGCAGAGTCCGCGATGACGGCGCCGAGGCGCCCGCTCAGCTGAAGGTGCGCACGCGATCCGTAATGCGACGCAGCAGCTCGGCGGCCACCTCGACGACATCGCGCGACTCGGCGCGCACGGCGGCGTCCACCTCGACGGGGAAACGCCGGAGCGCCGCCCAGGGCTCCTGCTCCATGTCGATCTCGAGGTGGATGTGGTTGACCCGACGGTCTTCGGCATCGAGCTCGCGGCGCACGAGGCCTCGTCCGATCAGACGATCGACCATCGTGGTGACCCCGGCTGCGGTCACACCCAGATGGGAGCGCAGGACCGAGGGGCGGATGCCGGGCTCGTCGGCGATGCAGCACAGAGCCGTCGCCTCGAGTTCACTGACCGACAGGTCGGTTCTCGCCTTCGCGACGGCATCATCACGTGCGGACACGTAGTCATCGAGCGCTGCGGTCAACGCGGAGGGATTCGTCAACGCCGCACCTCCTCAGTCCTGGGGCAATCCGGCCGATTGCTAAGGCCCACCTTACTCAAGGTCGTGAACATTTCAGTTAATTAATTAAGTTTGTGAAATACGTGCTACTTTAGTGATTAGCCCGCCGACCCCGACTCTAGGAGATCGCAATGGCCACTCTTTACTACGGTTCCGACACCGCCCCCATTTTTCTTCCCGATCGCCTGATGGGTTACATCAAGGTCATCGCCTCGACGAAGCTGCGCCGCGGCGAGTCGTTCACGTTCACCTGGACCGGCACGGAGCAGGATCCCGGACGCTCCACCATCTGGCTGCAGCCTTCGATCCCCCTGCGGTTCGTGTTCGAATCCGTCGAGCCCGAGCAGCTGGTGGGCGAGTACCTGCGCACGCTGGCCGACCAGTCCAACGCCGCATCGGGTCTCGTCATCGACGTGCGCGAGTGGGAGGTCGCCGAGAAGGCGACCCGCACCCCCGCCCGCACGCCCGTGCGATCGATGCGCGCCGCCTGAACGCACGAAGCCGAACCTCTCCGCACCCGACATAATGTGGTGACGCGCGATCTCGCGCGAAGAAATCGGAGAGAGCCGTGCCGGTACGCCGCCTGCTGAACAAGGACCTGCTCGAGGAGTGGCTCGCGGAATTCCGCGCCCTCGGCTACCTGACGGGAAGCGACATCCGCCTCCTGGAGCAGGATGACGAAACCGATCCCGACTCGGGTCTGATCGTCGTCGACCTCAGCGAGGCGAAGACCGTGACCTACCTGCAGCCCGTGACCGGCGGTGACGGGATCTGGACGGCGATGATGGAAGCGCGAGACGCCACCATCGAGCTGGACGCCGTCGCGCTGGTCAACCTCGGCAACGAGGTGAACGTGCTCGGCGCGCTCGTCAACTTCTTGAACGGCAAGTCCAAGACCCTGCTCGCCGCCTCGGTCTGACGTGAGCCGAGCTCCCGGCATCACAAGTCTGGGAACTGTGCCCGCAGATCGGCGAACGCTTCGCGGTACCCGTCGCGCCCGTGCACGTAGGCCAGGCAGACGACGATGTTCCGCACCGCCAGTACTCTTTCGGCATGCCTACAGTCGATGTGCTGGTGCGCACGGCGGTGGCGATTGTGGTTCTCGCCGGCATCGCAGTAAGCATCCTGCTCGCTTCGGGAGTGCCGCGGTGGCACGGTCCGGCCTTTGCTCTCGTGCGGGCGACCGTGCAGCTCACCCTTCTCAGCGTCATCTTGACGGGGGTCATCCAGGATGCCGTCTGGGTGGGCGTCGCGCTCGTCGTGATGTTCCTGGTGGCGGTGTCGGTGTCGACGAGTCGCATCGGAGATCCGCCCTCTCAGGCATGGAGGACAGCGCTTGCCCTCTTCGCCGGGGTGGGTGTGGCCGGAAGCGTGGTGTTCCTCACCGGCGCCGTCGAATACTCACCTCGGTTCGTTCTCGCGGTCGGGGCGATGGTGATCGGCAACGCCATGACCGTCGCCTCGGTGACCGGTCGCACCTTCGCGCAGCTGCGCGCTGACCGCTGGCCCGAAGTGGAGGCCTGGTTGGCGCTGGGAGCGACACCTCGCCGCGCCACCCGCGACCTCGGGCGGCGCGCGGTACACGACGCCCTCCTCCCCGGGATCGACCAGGTCAAGACGACCGGCGTGGTCGTTCTGCCCGGAGCGTTCGTGGGAGCGATCTTCGGCGGACTCTCACCCGTGGAGGCAGGACGATTTCAGCTGGTCGTCCTCGCGGCGATCATGGCAGCGGGCGCCATCACGTCGGTCACCGCGATTCGGCTCACGGGCGGGGCACTCAACCGCCCACCGAGGGCGCCGGTGTGACAACTGTCGCTCTACCCGTTTCAGCGTCCGGAGTGGGGCCGAGCGCTGCGTGAGCGAGCGCAGACAGCTGAGGGGCGCTCCGGACGCACTCTCCTGAAACAGGAAACGTCCGTCTCGAGAGACGGACGTTTTGTGGCGAGTGAGGGATTCGAACCCCCGAATGCAATGCAGTCTGATTTACAGTCAGATCCCTTTGGCCGCTTGGGTAACTCGCCATGCGCGCCCGCCCGGCTTGTTCAGTCGACCAGAGGCGCGAGAAACCACTCTACTATCTCGCAGAGGGTGCCTCCAACCACGGTGGGGTCACTCCGGCGTGCGCAGCAGGGCGCCCTCGTGGCGGCAGGTGGCGGCGGCGACATCCATGGCGCGGGTGAGCACGGCATCCCACTCCTCGGCGTCGACCGGAAGGCGGTCGCGCACGAGCGCGACGGTGGTCGCCAGTACGGCGTCGCCGCCACCCATCGTGTCGACGATGCGGCCGGGAAGCTCCGAGATCCCCCGCGCGACCGAGGTTCCGGCGGCGTCGATCGCGGCGCCGCCCGCGCCATAGGTCGCCAGCACGGCACCCACGCCGAGGCCGACGAGTCGCACGCGCAGGTCGTCGAGCGAGCCGCCGTAGAGAAGCTGCGCGTCGTCGTCGCCCACCTTCACCAGAAGGGCTCCGGATGCCGCCCGCTCGAAGCCCTGCACGAACGCGGCGCGGTCGTGCAGCATGCCGCTGCGCGGGTTCGGGTCGATGGCCAGGGGCGTCGACGGGGAGGCCGTGGCATCCATCAGGAGGCGGGTCTGCTCCGCGTCGTCGAAGGGGAAGCAGCTGACCACGACCATGGGGGCGTCGGCGATCGCCGCGCGCTCCGCGTCGCCGTAGCGCACCCGTCGGTTCTGGGCCGCGTCGTTGAAGACGTACTCGGGCTCTCCGCCCGGCGAGCGGGTGCTCACCGCGCGCGACGAGCCGTGCTCCGACGGACTCGCCAGCAGCTCGACGCCGTGCTCGGCGAGGAAATCGCGGATCTGCTCGCCCGCCGCATCGTCGCCCACCATCGCGATGAGCGATGCCGGAACGCCCAGGCGCGAGAGCCCCACCGCGACGTTGAGGCCCGCGCCGCCGACGAACTCGCGCACACCCGTCTCGTCGCGCAGCTCGTCGATGAGGGCGTCACCGATGACGACGACCCGCCCGCTCATCGCGTCACCTCGGCGGTCTCGAGCACGCGCGCGACGAACTCCTCGGTGCGGCGCCGCGTGCCGTCGATCTTTCGGTCGACGCTCGCGCGGATCTCGCTCGGGGCGAGGGGTGCCGCCAGGCGCACCGTCTCGTGGCACGACAGGTCGGCGCACATGTAGGTGCCCACCGTGTCGCCGTGCTCACCGGCCGCGCCGGCCTTGCGTGCGGTGAACAACGTCACCTGATCACCGGGCTGCATCGTGTGGCACAGGTTGCACATCGACGACCGGGCGCGCGACTGCCCGTCGGCGGCGCGCAGCAGCACTCCGATCGGCTCCGCGTCGCGCTCGATCACGAGGTATCCGCGGCCCCGCGTGCTCGGATCACGCCAGGCGAGGAAGTCGAGATGATCCCAGTCGGTCAGCACGAAGTCGTGAGGAAGCGCCAGAACGCGCACCTCGTCCGGCGTGGCGTTGACGAACGCGGCGCGGAGCTCGTTCTCGGTGAGTGCTCGCATGGCATCCGAGTCTACGAGCGCGCATACCGAGACGGGGCGGGCGATGTCGAGGGGGTGTGGATCGGGGGCCTGCGAATAGAATCGGATCATGGCTGATTCTTCCTTCGACATCGTTTCCCGATAACGGTCGAACGACGCGGGATCGCTCCACAACCTGCGTTGCCGCGTCCGAGAACACTCATGAAAGGCTGCTGTGTTGCGGCGTCGCGACCGGGGCGCGGATGGTCCCACAAGCCCCATAAGAAACTGGATCGGGCTGACTGTACTTGTCGTCCTGACGATCGTTGTCGCCGTAGTCGCGACCACGATGATGCTCGATCGCACCGAGCCATCGACGTGGGGCACCTTTACTCAGGAGCGGTGCGTCGAGAACCGCGGGGGATGCCGGAGCATCGGCCGATGGGTGAGCGACGATGGCAGCTCTCGATTGCACGGCGTTGTCTTGGACGGTGCTCCTGGTTCGGACGGAACGGTGTCGGCCTTCTTTCGTCCGACGGATACCTTCAACGTGAACAAGCCCTGGGTCGTGCGGACGCAGGCAGCTGAAGACGCGAACATCTGGTTCCCGGCCCTGATGCTCGTCCTGCTCGCGGGATGCACCATCCACGTAGGCGCAAGGATGCGATCTCGCTCGTCGCGCCATTGAGGGGCTCCCGTAGACGCCCTGAACGTCACGCTCCGGGTCGGTCGAGTCTACGAGCGCGCATACCGAGACGGGGCGGGCGATGTCGAGGGGGTGTGGATCGGGGGCCCGCGAATAGAATCGGACCATGGCTGATTCTTCCTTCGACATCGTTTCCAAGATCGACCGACAGGAAGCCGACAACGCGCTGAACCAGGCTCACAAAGAGGTCGAGCAGCGTTACGACTTCAAGGGCACCGACGCGTCCATCGCGTGGAGCGGCGACTCCATCGTCATCAAGGCGAACTCCGAGGAGCGCGCCAATGCCGTCCTCGACGTCTTCCAGACGAAGCTCATCAAGCGCGGCATCTCGCTCAAGAGCCTGGATGCCGGTGAGCCCGTCGCCAGCGGCAAGGAGTACCGCATCACCTCCACGCTGAAGGAGGGCATCTCGCAGGACGACGCGAAGAAGGTCAACAAGATCATCCGCGACGAGGGTCCCAAGGGCGTCAAGTCGCAGATCCAGGGCGACGAACTGCGCGTGCAGTCGAAGTCGCGCGACGACCTGCAGGAAGTGCAGCGCCTGCTCAAGGCCGCCGACCTCGACGTCGACCTGCAGTTCACCAACTACCGGTAACCCCTCCCCGGAGCACACCTTGCCCGTCCGCGTCGATCTGAACATCTCGATCGACGGGGTGGCGATGCCCGCCGACCCGTCGCCCGAGAATCCGATGGGCGAGGACTGGGGGCGTCTCGTCGCGGACTACATGGCGACGAGAACGTTCCGTGAGCGTGTCTTCGGCGACACGTCGGGCGCGGGGACGACTGGCGTCGACGACCGGTACGCCGCCGCGTACTTCGAGGGCATCGGCGCCGAGGTGATGGGCGCGGGCATGTTCGGCCTGCACGCCTTCCCCGACGATCCCGACTGGCGGGGGTGGTGGGGCGAGGAGCCGCCGTTCCGCGTACCGGTGTTCGTCCTCACGCACCGCGAGCGGCCCGAGATCGACTTCGCGAACGGCACGCGATTCACCTTCGTCTGCGAGAGCATCACGGATGCCGTGACACGGGCTTCCGCGGCCGCCGGCGACGCCGACGTGCGCATCGGCGGGGGTGTCGGGGTGGTACGCGCGGCCCTCGAGGCCGACCTCGTCGACCACCTGCACGTGGCCATCCGCCCCGTGATCCTGGGGCGGGGAACGCGCCTGTGGGACGACCTCCGCGATCTTGACCGCCGCTACACGGTGACGACCGAGGTCGCCGAGAGCGGCGTCGTGCACGTGACCTTCTCACGATGACCAGCCGGCCGAGCCCGCTCCCCTGCCCCACCTGCGGCGACCCGCTCTCGTTCGAGATCCTCGACGACGAGCGGTTTCTCGTGGCGTGGTCGTGTGTGAGCTGCGGCCTCATCCGCACGACCGAACCGGTGTGACGCGCGGCGCTCACGGCTCGCGCGGGCGGCTCAGTAGGTGAGGGCCTTCAGCACGCCGTCGGCGATCGCGCGGTGCCCGGTGTCGTTCGGGTGGAAATAGTCGCTGGCACCGGCGAACGAGTCGCGCCCCTCGGGACCGTGGTACGCGGAAGTCGAGAAGGCGTCGGCGAGCCCGACGTACACCCCGCCCCGCGCGGCGCAGGTGCGGGCGATCGCTTCGTCGTACGCGGCGCCGTCGCTCGTCCAGGTACCGAGGCAGACGAGCGCGGCCTTCGGCGACGAGGCGCGGATGCGATCGAGCAGTCCGACGTACTGCTGCTCGAAGTCGGCCACCGGAGTGGGCAGGCCGACGTCGTTCGTCCCGAGCTCGATCACCGCGAGATCGAGATCGTCGGGCACGTCGGTGATGGCGGCGACGGTGGTGAGCGTCTGGTGCGCCTGGGCCGCGGTGGTCATCTCGACCGGGCCGACGGCATCCGCCACGAGAGAGGTGAAGCCCCGATCCTTCTGCGACGCGAAGAAGCCCGCGGCCAGTGAGTCGCCGGCGACGAGCATGCGCACCGTGCCGCCCTCGCCGCGCGTCACGAGAGCCGTTCCCGGCCGCGCCGTGGGGGTCGGCGTGGCTGTCGGGGTGGGGGTTCGCGTGGGAGTCGCCGACCGCGTGGGGGTGGCCGATCGCGTGGGGGTGACGGATGCCGAGGGCGTCGCCGTCGCCGGAGAGCTCGGCTCCGCGCGCGAACCGGCGGTCATGACCAGCAGCACGGCAACACCGATCGCGACGAGCACGATGCCCGCGCCGATCAGCCACGCCACTCGCTGTCGCACGGCGGACTCAGCCCCGCCCGCCGCGCGCGCCGCACCGCAGGACGGCGTGTCTGGTCACCGCGGCAGGGGTCGCCGCGGCAGAGCGCGCGGTCAGCCGGTCGTCGTGCAGGTGCATGAGTCGATGTTCACACGCCGACGGGGCCGGCGCGAACCGTTGCGGCGCGCGGATCAGCCCCGCAGGGTGGCATCCGTCCATTCCACGCACACGACCTCACCGCGCGCGGCGGCCTCTTCGCGCTGACGAAGCTCGACGCGGCGGATCTTTCCCGAGATCGTCTTCGGCAGGTCGTGGAACTCGATGCGGCGTACGCGCTGGTACGGAGCGAGCTTCTCGCGGGCGTAGCGCAGGATGTCGAGGGCCACCTCGTCGCCGGGCTCATATCCCGCGGCCAGCACCACGTACGCCTTCGGCACCGCGAGGCGCACCGCGTCGGGCGCGGGGACCACGGCTGCCTCGACGACCGCCGGATGCTCGATGAGCACGCTCTCGAGCTCGAACGGGCTGATCTTGTAGTCCGAGGCCTTGAACACGTCGTCGGTGCGCCCGATGTACGTGATGCTGCCGGTCTCGTCGCGCCGGGCCACGTCGCCGGTGTGGAAGAGACCACCGGCGAAGGCTTCGGCGTTGCGCTCGGCGTCGCCCACGTATCCCGTCATCAGGTTCAGCGGACGCTCGGTCAGATCGAGGCAGATCTCGCCCTCGTCGGCGCGCGCGCCGCTGAGGGGATCGACGAGCACCACCGGGCATCCGGGGAGCGCGCGCCCCATCGATCCCGGCACGAGCGGCGCCCCGGGAGTGTTGGCGACGACCGCCGTCATCTCGGTCTGCCCGTACCCGTCGCGGATGTCGAGCCCCCAGGTGCGTTGCACCGCGGCGATGACCTCGGGGTTCAGCGGCTCGCCCGCCGAGACGACCTCGCGCAGTCTCCCGCGACGCCCCGACAGGTCGGTCTGGATGAGCATGCGCCAGACCGTCGGCGGCGCACAGAACGTGGTGACAGCCTCGCTCTCCAGCTCCTCCAGCAGCCGCTCGGCCGAGAATCGCGCGAAGTTCAGCGCCAGCACCGTCGCCCCGGCGATCCACGGCGCGAAGAAGCAGCTCCACGCGTGCTTCGCCCACCCCGGCGAGCTGATGGCGAGGTGCACGTCGCCGGGTTCGAGCCCGAGCCAGTACATCGTCGTCAGGTGTCCCACGGGGTACGAGGCGTGCGTGTGCTCGACGAGCTTCGGCTTCGAGGTGGTGCCCGAGGTGAAGTAGAGCAGCAGGCGGTCATCGGCGGTGGTTCCCGGATGCCGGGCCGGCGGCGCCTCGGTGAGGAACGCGTCGTCGTACGCGGCCCAGCCCGGGTGGGTGCCGCCCACGACGATGCGGCCGAGTCCCTCGGGCAGATCGTCGAACTTCGCGGCGTCCGCCGCCCCGACGACCACGTGACGGATCTCGGCGCGCTCGATGCGGTCGGCGAGATCGGCGGTGCCGAGCGCGGTCGTGGTGGGAGCGATCACCCCGCCGAGCTTCATGAGGGCGAGCAGCGCCTCCCACAGTTCCACCTGGTTGCCGAGCATGAGCAGCACGGCGTCGCCACGGGCCACCCCGCGGGACGCCAGCCAGGCGGCGACCTGATCGGACCGCCGCGCGAGTTCGTCGAACGTGCGCTGGTGCCGCGTGCCGTCGTCGTCGACCACTATCAGCGCGGGTGCCTCGTTGCCCCGCGCCATCGGGTCGAACCAGTCGATCGCCCAGTTGAAGGCACCGTCGAACACCGGCCAGGTGAACCCCGCCGCCCGGGCCGGATCGGTGCGCGCGGCCAGAAGCTCGTCTCGTGCGGCACGGTAGCGCTCGGTCGCGGACGCGGCGGTGGGGATCATGGGGCTCCTTCGATCGCGTTCTACGCTAGCTGCGTCATCCAGGTCTCGAGCGCGGTGAACGCGGCGTCCTTCGCCTCGGGCGCCGACAGGAACACGTCGTGCAGCGCCCCGTCGATGCGCGCGATCGTCACCGTGCGGGCGATGCGGGTGGCCGCGCGCGCGATGTCGTCGACGACGAGCACCGAGTCGCTCGAGAGCATCGTGTCGTTCCAGCTGAGCGCCGAGGTCGAGCGCTGCGACAACAGCACGAGGGTGGGGCATCCCACGTCGACGCCGGATGCCACCCGCGCGTGCCCCGCGATGACGGCGGCCAACCAGCCGGGGTGGGTGGGGAATCCCTGCGCCGGGCGCCAGCCCTCGGGACTGTCGGGCAAAGTCCCCAGCTCCCGCTGCGCGCGCGTGTAGAAGCCGAGATCGACGACCGGGTGCGTGCCGAGCGGGTCGAATCGCGCGCGGGCGTTCACCAGCGGGGCGAGCGCCTGGCGTCCGAGCGGGCCGAGCTGCAGCTCCAGCCACGGACTGTTGAGAACGAGGGCGTCGGCGACCCCCGGATGCCGCGCCGCCCAGAGCGTCAGCGTGAGTCCTCCCGTGCTGTGTCCGAGCAGCACAAGCCGCCGCCCCTCGCGCGCGGTGCCCAGGGCATCCAGGGCCGCCGCGATGTCGGCGTCGTACACGTCGAGGGCCGCGACGTAGCCCGGCGCCTGCCCGGGCCGCAGGCTCCGGCCGTAGTTTCGCAGGTCGAGCGCCGAGAATCGGGCACCGCGATCGGTGAAGAACCGGGCGAGCTCGACCTGGAAGAAGTAGTCCGACCACCCGTGCACGTACAGCACGTCGATGTCGCGGAACTCACCGAACAGGCGGGCGCCGGCGTGCGGCCGCGCGCGCACGAGCGTCGCCACGACCTTCCCCTCGGCATCGTCGCCGAGTGGCAGGGTCTGCTGTTCGAAGCCGTCGCCCAAGACGTCCGGATGCCACTCCCCCATCGCCCCAGCCTAGGCATGCGGGGCGGGGGCCGGCATACCCCCACGGCGGGCCGAACTCCTGAGAAGTCGGGCCGTGCGGGCTCGCCGGCGCGCCGAGGGGGCTGTGGCGCGCGATGACTCAGGAGTTCGGCCCGGCCCGTCGGCGCCTCAAAGACAGCGAGCCGCCCACGTCCGGAGGGACGGGGGCGGCTCGCTGTGCGTATGTGAGGGTTACTCGCCGCGCGAGATCGAGATCATCTCGTCGCGGGGCACGACCTTGACGCGGGCGCGCTCGTGCGGGGCGCCGAGGGCGACTTCGTGCTCGTCGAGGCGGTGCCAGCCGTCGAGGTCGGTCCAGCGCACGCCGCGCTCCTCGAGAAGGGCCGGAATGGCCTCTTCTTCGGGGTGGGCCGGCTGCCACCACTCGCCCTGGTCGTTGATGACGTGGCGCACCGTTTCCATGGCATCCGACTTGGTGTGTCCGATGAGGCCGACGGGGCCGCGCTTGATCCACCCGGTGGCGTACACGCCCGGCAGGCGGTCGTTCGAGTCGGCAGCGAGCACCTGACCCTCGTGGTTGGGGATGACGCCGTGACGCTCGTCGAAGGGCACGCCGGTCAGCGGCGACCCGAAGTAGCCGACCGCGCGGTAGATGGCCTGGATCGGCACCTCGCGGATCTCGCCCGTTCCCACGACGCCCCCCTCGGCGTCGGGCTTCGTGCGCTCGTACCGGAACGCGGCCACCCGACCCTCGGCGTCTTTCACGACCTCGACGGGCTTGGCCCAGAAGTGCAGGTGCAGGCGTCGCGACGCTTCTCCGCCGGAGTTGTTCACGCCCGGGCGGGTGCGCCACTGCTGCAGGACGCGGTCGATGACCTTGACCTGCTTGTTGGTCTGGATGGCGGCCAGCGACGCCTCGTCGTAGTCGAAGTCCTCGTCGTAGACGACCATGTCGACGTCGCGCAGCTCGCCCAGCTCGCGCAGCTCGAGAGGCGTGAACTTCACCTGCGCGGGACCGCGGCGGCCGAAGACGTGCACGTCGGTGACGGGCGAGGCCTTGAGCCCCTGGTACACGTTGTCGGGAACTTCGGTGGGCAGCAGGTCGTCGGCATGCTTGGCGAGCATGCGCGTGACGTCGAGCGCCACGTTGCCGTTGCCGATGACCGCGAGCGACTCCGCCTCGAGCGGCCACTCGCGCGGCACGTCGGGGTGGCCGTCGAACCAGCTCACGAAGTCGGCGGCGCCGTACGAGCCCTCGGCGTCGATGCCGGGGATGTCGAGGTCGGCGTCGCGGATCGCGCCGGTCGAGAAGATCACCGCGTTGTAGTGCTGCTTGAGGTCGTCGAGGGTGATGTCCTCGCCGAAGCGCACGTTGCCGAACAGGCGGATGTCGCCGCGGTCGAGCACCTCGCGCAGCGCCGTGACGACACCCTTGATGCGCGGGTGGTCGGGGGCGACGCCGTAGCGCACGAGACCGTAGGGTGCGGGCAGTTGCTCGAACAGGTCGATCGACACGTCGAACTGCCGCTCGGATTTCAGCAGGATGTCGGCCGCGTAGATGCCGGCGGGGCCGGCTCCGACGATGGCGAGGCGCAGCTTGGTCATGGGGTCCTCTCGATCGGGATCGGGGGGGGTGGGAAAAGTTCAGGCCGAGCGGTCGGCGACCGCGCGGGCGAAGCGCGTCAGCGCCTCACGCACGGCGCCGTCGGGCAGCGGTGCGAGGGCGTCGATGGCCTCTTGCGACCACTGGTGCGCGAGCTTCAGCGTCTCGTGCGTGGTCTCGTGATCGCGCAGCTCCGCGAGTGCGGCGTCGAGGATCGAGGGGTCTGCCCCGGCGGCGATGCGCTCCTGGCCCTCGTCGATGCGCGAACGCAGGTCGGCCGAGGCCGCGTCGGAGCGGTGACCGAGCAGCAGGTACGGCATGGTCGGCACGCCCGCGCGCAGGTCGGTGCCGGGCACCTTGCCGGTCTCGGAGGGATCCGGAGACAGATCGATCACGTCGTCGAGCAGCTGGAAGGCCACACCGGCCTTCTCGCCGAACACGACCATGGGCTTCTCGAACTCCTCGGGGGCGCCCGAGTAGATGACGCCCGACTGGGCGGCCGCGGCGATCAGCGAACCGGTCTTGTCGGCGAGCACCCTGAGGTAGAAGTCGACGGGCTCGTCGCCCTCTTGCGGGCCGACGGTCTCGTGCATCTGGCCCAGCACGAGACGCTCGAACGTGTCGGCCTGCAGCTGGATCGCGCGCTCACCGCGACGCGCCATGAGCTGGCTGGCGCGGGCGAACAGCAGGTCGCCGGTGAGGATCGCGATGTTGTTGCCGAACACCGTCTGGGCGCTGGGCACCCCGCGGCGCTTGTCAGCGCCGTCCATGACGTCGTCGTGGTAGAGCGAGCCCAGGTGCGTCAGTTCGAGCGCCGTGGCGACCTCGATGACCTCGGGCGTCGTTCCGCGACCGAGCTGAGCGGTGAGGATGGCGAGCATCGGGCGAACGCGCTTGCCGCCGGCCTCGTACAGGTACCGGGCGGTGACGTCGGCCAGACGGTCGGCGCTTCGGACTTCGCCCTCGAGGGTGCCCTCGACCTGGGCGAGACCGGCCTCGACGGTGGAGAGCAGGGTGCGCGAACGCAGGCCTGCGAAGATGCGGTCACTCAGGCCCAGCTTGCCCGACAGGCGGGTGCCGGCCGCGGGCGGTCTCGGGGTCACGCTTTCACCCTATCCTGGCGCCGTTGCGCCCCGCCGCGAGTATCTCGACGGGGTGACACCCCGGGCCGGGGCCTCCGGCGCGTCACGCGCTCTGCGCGACGACGCCGCGGTGCAGCGCCACGATGCCGAACGTCAGGTTGCGGTAGGCCACGTCGTCCCAGCCGGAGTCGCGCATCCACCGCGCGAGCGTCGGCTGATCGGGCCAGTCGCGGATCGATTCGTTGAGGTAGTCGTAGGCCTCGGCGTTCGAGCTGACCGAGCGCGCGACGATCGGCAGCACCCGGTCGTTGTAGAAGCGGTAGAGCCCGTTGAAGACGGGGGACGGCGGATGCGAGAACTCGCACACCACGATGCGTCCTCCGGGACGCGTGACCCGGCGCAGTTCTCGCAGCGCCCGGCGCGGGTCGTTGACGTTGCGCAGACCGAACGACATCGTCACCGCGTCGAACTCCGCGTCGGCGAAGGGGAGGTCGGTGGCGTCGGCCTGCACGAACTCGAGGTTGGGCACGTCGCCGTGACGGCGGCGCCCCTCGGCGATCATGCCGCGCGAGAAGTCGGCGGCGACGACGTGCGCACCGCTCGGGACGAACGCCATCGACGAGGTGCCGGTGCCGGCGGCCAGATCGAGGATGCGCTCCCCCCGCTGCGGGGCCACGGCGCGCAGCGTCGCGGCGCGCCACAGACGGTCGTTGCCGAGACTCAGCACGGTGTTGGTGCGGTCGTAGGCCGCTGCCACCTGGTCGAACATGCCGCTGACGCGCTGCGGGTCTTTACCGAGGTCGGCGCGGTTGGGGTCGCTGCTCACCCGTCGAGTCTAGGCCGGGTCACCCGGGCGGTCGCCGGGGGTTGCCAGCGCCGCGAGCCGATCGAGCCAGGGCCGGGTGACGGCATCCGAGAACGGGGCGACCCCCTCGCGCACGCGGTGCTCGAGATCGAGCGCCGTCGCCTCGAGGTGCGTCACGATCTCGGCCGGGTAGCCGTAGCGCACGCGGTGCTCGTCCCACTCGTCGCGATCGTCGACCCAGGTGCCGCGGCCGTCGGTACGGCGCACGACGTCGAGGTCCATGTCGATGCCGCGCGGCACGCCGTCGTCGCCCCAGCGCACATCCCACGCCAGGTCGATGTACACCGCGACAGGATGCGGTGCGGCGTTGTGGGTGAAGGCCCAGTCGGCGCTCGCCGGCACCAGGGTCACGTTGGGCTCACGGCAGACGAAGGCCGCGCCGGGCCGTTCGCTGCGCCACCCCACCTGCTGGCCGAACCACTCGCCCCACTTGTCGGAGCCGAGGTAGACGCTGTCCTGCACCCAGTGCGGTGAACCGTCCCACTTGCGCCACTCGAACAGCAGGCGGGTGCCGGGAGCGGGGCGATTGTCCATGCTCGGAGTCTAAAACGCCGTCCGGCGTCGGTCTCCGCGCCCGGCGTCCGCGGCCTCGGCCGGCGCCGCGGGTCTACGCTGAAAGACGTGCTGGAACCCGCGGATGACGTCGTGCCGCGCCTGCGCGTGGTCACGCGCGAGCTGCCCCCCATGGACGACGTGCTCGCCTATACGACCCCCTACGATCCCCTGTTCTGGACGCGGCGGGGAGAATCGCTGGCGGCCTTCGGCGACCTGCTGACGCTGCGCTACACGGGGCACCAGCCGGGCGATGCCACGATCTCGGCGCGCTGGCGGGCGATCGCCGCCGCCGCCGAGGTCGACGACCCCGTGCAGCTGCCGGGCACCGGACTCGTCGCCTTCGGTTCGTTCGTGTTCGACCCCCGCTCGGAGCGCGAGAACGTTCTGCGCGTTCCCGGCATGATCGTCGGGCGCCACGGCGGACGCGCCTGGGTCACCCGCCTCGCCTTCGACGACACCCCCGACGAACCCGAACCCGAGCTGCCCCCGCGCTCGCCCTTCGGCCCCCACTGGTCGGCGACCCTGGGTCCCGGTCGCCAGAGTGCCGAGGGGTATCAGGATGCCGTCCGCACGGCCATCGAGGCCATCGGCGCCCGCGAGGTGGGCAAGGTCGTGCTCGCACGCGACATCGTGGGCACGGTTCCGGCCGGGTCCGACCTGCGCCGGCTCGTCCGGTCGCTGCTCGAGGGGTATCCGGACTGCTGGGTGTTCGCGGTCGACGGTCTGATCGGCGCGAGCCCCGAGACACTCGTCACCGTGTCGAAGGGCACGGTGACCGCCCGCGTTCTGGCGGGCACCACCGCGCGCGGCGGCGACGCCGACGCCGACGTCGCGGCATCCCTCGCCCTCACGCGCAGCTCGAAAGATCAAGAGGAGCACCGTTTCGCGGTGCAGAGCGTGCTCACCTCGCTGCGCCCGCACACCTCGGCGCTCGCGGCGGCCGAGCAGCCCTTCACCCTCAAGTTGCCCAACGTCTGGCATCTCGCGACCGATGTCGAGGGCACCCTCAGCGAGGACGCGTCGTCGTTGGACCTGATCTCGGTGCTGCACCCCACCGCCGCCGTCGCCGGCACCCCCACCGCCGCGGCGATGGATGTCATCCGCCGCCTCGAGCCCTTCGATCGCGGCCGCTACGCCGGCGCCGTCGGGTGGACGGGAGCGTCGGGCGACGGCGAGTGGGCCATCGCCCTGCGGTGCGCGCAGGTCGACCGCGCGGCGCCGTCCTCTTCCACCGCCCCGATCACGGCCTATGCCGGTGCGGGGATCGTCGCCGACAGCGTTCCCGAGTCGGAGCTGCTCGAGACCCGCGTCAAGTTCCGCCCCATCGTCGAGGCCCTCGCCTGATCCGACTGAGCGTCACGATGCCGCGAGGCGTGCCTTCTCGGCCTCGACGTCGTAGTCCACCGCGGGCCACCGCGGGTCGATGTCGGCGAGCGCGTCGATGAGCAGCTGCTGCACGGCCAGGCGGGCGTACCACTTGCGGTCGGCCGGAATCACGTGCCACGGGGCGACGGGTGTCGAGGTGCGTTCGATCGCCACCTGGTACGCCTGCATGTAGTCGTCCCAGAGCGCCCGCTCGTCGACGTCGGACGGGTTGTACTTCCAGTGCTTGTCGGGACGGTCGAGGCGCTCGGCGAGACGCGCGCGCTGCTCGTCCTTCGAGATGTGCAGCATGACCTTGACCACTCGGATGCCGAGATCGGCCGCCTCCGCCTCGAAATTCACGATCGCGCCGTAGCGTCGTTCGATCTCGTCGGCGGGGGCGAGTTCGCGCACCCGGCCTATCAGCACGTCTTCGTAGTGCGAACGGTCGAAGACGCCGAGGTGGCCCGCGTCGGGCAGGCGCTTCTCGATGCGCCACAGGAAATCGTGCGCGAGTTCCTCGGCGGTGGGCTTCTTGAACGACGCGAGTTCCACGCCCTGGGGGTCGACCGTGCCGACGACGTGGCGCACGATCCCGCCCTTGCCCGCGGTGTCCATGGCCTGCAGCACCAGCAGCACCGAGCCGGTCGCGGTGCCCGCCACGCTCTGAGCGAAGAGGCGTTCCTGCAGGGCTTCGAGGGGTTCGCGGCCCGCGTCGAGGTCGGCTTTGCCGTCGGTCTTGTCGCCGTCGTAGCCGGGCGTCGATCGCGGGTCGATGTCGGTGAGGCGGAATCCGGGCTCGACGCGCAGCGCGTCGGCGGCGGGCGTGGACCATCTGCGGCGTGTGCTCATGTCCCCATCGTGTGGGGCGTCGGCGGCGCGCGCCAGTGGTTGACGCGTCGACGTCCCGCCCGTCAACGCGGCAGCGGAACCTCGATCAGCTGGCGACCGCCGGTCGGCGAGGTGAGCACCTGGTCGAGAGCGACGCGGGTGGTGCAGCGGTGGTACTCCCAGCCGAAGGCGAGGGCCAGTTGCTCGAGGCGCGCGGTGTGCGGGGTGTACTGCACGCGCGCCATCGCGTCGGAGCCGGCGATGCCGGCCACCTCGAGGCCGTCGAAGATCGTGCCGCCGCCGTCGTTGCCGACCACCACCTGCAGGCGCGGCTCGTCTTCCCCCGGGGGCAGCAGCAACGCGCCCACGTCGTGCAGGAAGGCCAGGTCGCCCAGCAGCACGCGTGTCACGCCCGGGCGCTCCTCGATCTGGCTGGCGAGGGCGACGCCGGTCGCCGTCGCGATGGTGCCGTCGATGCCGGCGAGGCCGCGGTTGGAGTGCACGGCCACCTTCTTGCCGCCGAGCACCTCGTCGGCCACGCGCACCAGACGCGAGGAGCCGAACATGAGGCGATCGTGGGGCCAGGTGGCCCGCCAGACCGCGTCGACGAGGGTCGCCCGGTCGAGGGGGGCACGGATGACCTGCACCTCGGCGTTCAGGGCGCCCAGCCGCTCGTGCGGAACGGCCGAGGCCAGGCCGTCGGCATCGGGAGCCGGGGGCGATAGATCGACGGCAGCGTCGCGCGAGGCACGCATCCACTCCCCCAGCCACGCGCGGTCTCCCGACGAGGGGTGAGGGCGGATCAGGTCGACGGCGATCGTCGCGCCGTTGAGGTTGACGGGTTCTCCGGGGCCGCGGGCGGCGATCACCTCGACGTCGTCGCGCGACAGCAGGCGCGTCACCTCGCGGCTCAGGGTGGGACGCCCGAAGACGACCACGCGCTCGATGCGTCCCCCGAGGGCCGGGTCGTTCAGCAGGGCCCGGTAGCCGTGCACGATCTGCCGACCGAAGCGAGCCCCGCTGACGATCTCGGCCACCAGCGGAAAGCCCCCGTCGTGCGCGAACTGCTCGGCCGCCGCTCCGGCATCCGCTCCAGCGACGACGATGGTGCGCGGGCCCGGCGCGAGCGTGTGGGCGTCCTCGACCTCGGGGGCCACGTCGGCGACACCGATGCCGCCGCCGCCCTGGTACAGCGCTCCCGACGCCTCCGCGTCGCCGAGCGCGTCGCTCTGCGCGTCGGACGAGGGGGCGATCCCGGATGCCGCCCGCGCGGCGAGCCACGCGGGAACGGCGCCGGCGAGGGGCTCCCGGAACGGCACATTCAGGTGCACGGGTCCGGGCACCCGGGCGCCTTCACCGAGCGCGGCCGCGAGCGTCGCAGCCGCCAGGGCGTCGGCGTCAGCGGTCTGGGCGGACGACCCGTCGTCGTCGACGGTCTCGGGAACGGGGAGGTCTGCTTCGAACCGCACCGCCGAGCGGAACAGCCCCGGCTGGCGCGTGGTCTGGTTGGCGCCGACGCCGCGCAGCTCGGGCGGCCGGTCGGCGGTGAGCAGCACCAGCGGCACCCCGGCGTGATGGGCTTCGAGGGCGGCGGGCAGCAGGTTGGCGACGGCGGTGCCCGAGGTGCAGACGAGGACCGCCGGCATCCCGGTCTCACGTCCGATCCCGAGGGCGGTGAAGCCGGCGACGCGCTCGTCGATGCGCACGTGCAGGTGAACCAGACCCGCGCGTTCCAGGTCGGCAGCCACGAGCGCGAGCGCCTGCGAGCGCGACCCCGGGCTGACGACGATGTGCCGCACCCCGCGCGACACGAGGCCCGCGAGCAGAGCGGCGGCGGCGTCGGTCGCGGGCGCGGCGGAGCGGTCGTTCGACGAGGTCATGGTTCAGCCGACGGAGCCGCGCTGGCCGAGCGTGTCGTCGTCGCCCTTGCCCGGGATGTCGCCCGGGTCGTCGGTGGGCTTCGGGGCGCGAGGGTCGTCGGCTTCGGAGTCGAGCTGCGCCAGCTCTTCTTCGAGCCGCCGGATGCGCTCGTCTTGATCGGCGCGCGCGGTGTCGGACATACGGCCCAGGAACTCGGGATCGTCGTCGGGAGCGCGTCTCACCACGGGCTGACTCGCACGACCGCGACCGATGACGAACCACAGGATGCCGCCGAGCACCGGCAGCAGGATGACGATGGCCATCCATGCGCCCTTGTTGACGCCGCGGTGACGTCCCGCCGGCTGCACGGCGCAGTCCACGATCGTGTACACCCAGAAGACGGTCGCCACGAGCGCGAGGATGAGGAGCAACCGTGCCATGACCTGAGTGTACGTGTGCCCGCTGGACGCGGGCCGGGCGCCGGCGGTTTCCGAGGCCGCCGTAGGATGGGGGCATGCGTGCTCGCTCGGCCCTCGTCTACACCGTGCTGCGACTGCTCGCGTTCCTCGTACCGCTCGTCGTGCTGCTGTTCTTCCCCGTGTTCCAGGAATTGCCCTGGCTCGCGGCGATCTTCGCGGCCCTCATCGGACTGAGCCTGTCGCTGTTGTTCCTGCGTCGTCCGCTCGACAGCGTCACCGGCGGTCTGGCCGAGCGTCGCGCGCAGCGCACCGCCACCGGGCGCCGTACGGGCGCCGAGACCGACGCCGACACCGAAGACGCGGTGGTCGATGCCACGCGGCACGATGACGCGCCCGCGACCGGCACTTCCGAGGGCGACGCTCCGCTGCGCTGACCCCTGCGCGTTCTGCGAACCCGCCGGGGGCTCAGAACGCGAAGGCCCAGAAGAGCAGGGCGCCGTAGGCGACCGACGTGAAACTCGTCACCTGCAGCGCCGTGATGAGCTCGCGCGGGGTGCGGTAGGTCCAGACAATGAGGATCGCCGCGAGTCCGCCGAGCAGGGCGACCAGGGTCAGCCACGCCACCGGGTACACGAACGCGAGGAACACCGCGATCCCGAACGGCGCGAGGACGAACAGGGTGAACAGCACCTGCGTCGCACGGCGGCCGATGAGCACCGACAGGGTGCGCTTTCCCGCGAGGCGGTCCTGCTCGATGTCGCGCAGGTTGTTGGCCAGCAGCACCGCGCAGGCGAGCAGACCCGCGGCGACCGCGCCCAGCCAGGCCTCCTGCGGCAACGACTGCACCTGCAGCCACGTCGTGCCCAGGGTCGCGACGAGGCCGAAGAAGACGAAGACGAACAGCTCGCCCATCGCGTTGTAGCCGTACGGGCGCTTGCCGCCGGTGTAGAACCACGCGGCGACGATGCAGACGGCGCCGACCAGCAGCAACCACCACTGCCCCGTGCGGATGACCAGGGCCAGCCCGATCAGGGCGGCGAGCGCGAAGAACGCCAGCGCGACGATCAGCACCGTCCGCGGCTTCGCCTTCTTGCCGCCGGTGAGACGGCCGGGCCCGACGCGCACGTCGTCGGTGCCGCGGATGCCGTCGCTGTAGTCGTTGGCGTAGTTCACGCCGATCTGCAGAGCGAACGCCACGGCGAGACAGGCTAGGGCGATGACCCCGTGCAACTGATCGTCGACGAGGGTGGCCGCACCGGTGCCGATGAGCACCGGGGTGATGGCCAGCGGCAGCGTGCGGATGCGGGCCGCCGCGATCCAGTCGCGGGCCGTGGCCGGCGCGACGGCCTGCGGTGCACCGCCCTTGGGCTTCTGGGGGTTGCCGCCGGGGCGACGCTTCGAGGACGACGTCGAACGCTTACGAGACTGTGCTGCCACGGTGGCTCATCCTAAGCCCGTGGTCACCGTCCTCCTTCGCGGACCGGTCGACCCGCGAGCCGGGCGACGCCACCGCTCCCGGGTGTCAGACCCAGGGATCCTGCGCGAGGCGCGCGCGCACGGCGGCCCGGTCGGGCTTGCCCGACGACAGCGTCGGCAGCTCGTCGACGACGACGAGACGCGACGGACGCGCGGGCGCCCCGACCGCGTCGGCGACCACCGCGCGCACCCGTTCGAGCAGCACGGCATCGGCGGCGGGCGTCGGCCGCGGCACGACCACCGCCGACCCCTGGCCCCAGGTGGCATCCGCGACGGGCACCACGACGGCGCTCTCGAGTCCCGCGATGCCGCGCACCGCGGCTTCCACGCGATCGAGCGAGACGTTCACCCCGCCCGAGACGATGACGTTGTCGAGGCGTCCGGTCACGCTCAGCACGCCGTCCACGACCTCTCCCCCGTCGCCCGTGCGGTACCAGCGGGTGCCCGCGTCGTCAGAGGGGAAGACGGATGCCGTCCGCGCGGGGTCGCCGAGATATCCGTCGGCGAGCATCGACCCCGTCAGGCGCACCTCGCCGTCGACGAGGGCCACCTCGACGCCGTCGAGCGGAACCCCGTCGTACACGCAGCCGCCGCTGGTCTCGGTCGAGCCGTAGGTGCGCACGATCCGCACCCCCGCGGTCTCGGCGCGCTCGCGCACCGTGGGCGCCAGGGCCTGACCCCCGATGAGGACGGCCTCGAACGAGCGCAGCGCCTTCGCCACCGTCGGTTCGGTGTCGGCGGCATCCAGCAGTCGTTGCAGTTGGGCGGGAACCAGCGAGGTGTACGTCGGCACCCGGGCGCCGTTCTCGTGCGACGCCATGCCGAGCGCCGCGGCGGCGAACGGTTCGGGGCGGAAGGGACCCGCGACGACCGCCGGCTCGCGATCGGCGAGCAGAGCCCGCACGAGCACCTGCGCCCCCGCGACGTAGGTGGCGGGAACGGCCAGCAGCCAGGCGCCCTCACCGATGCGCGCTGCCGTCGCGTAGGCACTGCTGATCAGGGCGTTGCGGCTGAGCAGCACCGACTTCGGCACGCCGGTCGATCCCGACGTGGTGACCACGGCGGCCGTTCCCGGGGGGACGTCCGCGGGCAGGTCCGCCCCCGCCCCCAGCGACACCGCGGGACCGGCGCCGAGCACCGCGGTACGCAGGGCGCGCAGCACGTCGCGGGGATCGCCGGATGCCGGAGCCTCGAGCCTCATGAGCGCTCGGCTCGACGGCATCCGGGGCTCAGTAGTGCCACGGGACGTCGGACCAGTCGGGGTCGCGCTTCTCGAGGAAGGAGTCACGGCCCTCGGCGGCCTCGTCGGTGCCGTACGCGAGACGCGTGGCCTCACCGGCGAAGACCTGCTGGCCGACGAGCCCGTCGTCGACCGCGTTGAAGGCGAACTTGAGCATGCGGATGGCCGTCGGCGACTTGGTGAGGATCGTGCGGGCCATGGCGAGAGCTTCGCGCTCGAGTTCGGCGTGCGCGACGACGCGGTTGACCGCGCCCATCTCGTACGCGCGCTGGGCGGAGTACTCCTCGGCCAGGAAGAAGACCTCGCGGGCCAGCTTCTGCCCGATCTGGCGGGCGAAGTACGCGGACCCGTACCCGGCGTCGAACGACCCGACGTCGGCATCGGTCTGCTTGAAACGGCCGTGCTCGGCGCTGGCGATCGACAGGTCGCACACCACGTTGAGCGAGTGGCCGCCGCCCGCCGCCCACCCGGGAACGACCGCGATGACGACCTTCGGCATGAAGCGGATCAGCCGCTGCACCTCGAGGATGTGCAGACGCCCCGCGCGACCCGGGTCGTGCACGGTGTGCTCCTCGTGCGAGTACTTGTACCCGTCGCGACCGCGGATGCGCTGATCGCCGCCGGAGCAGAACGCCCAGCCGCCGTCCTTCGCGCTCGGACCGTTGCCGGTGAGCAGCACCACGCCGATGCGGTGATCCTGTCGCGCGATGTCGAGCGCCGAGTACAGCTCGTCGACCGTGTGCGGCCGGAAGGCGTTGCGCACCTCGGGCCGGTCGAACGCGATGCGCGCCACCCGCCCGTCGTGGGTGACGTGCGCGGTGATGTCGGTGTATCGCTCGGCGCCCGGCGCCAGCGTCCACTCAGCGGGGTCGAACAGCTCGGAGACGGTCACCGTTCCACCCTACGACCCGACGCGGCGGGCGGATCCGGCGGTCGCCGCCCGGAACCCCCGCCTCGCCGCGCAGGTGCCCGACCGGAATCAGGCGTTCTTGCCGTCGCGCCAGGTGAGCCACCGCTCGATGAGCGAGTAGTCCCACTCGGGCCCCGAGAAGCCGAGGGTGAACAGTCGCGTGCCCGCCTCGAACAGGGCGTCGGCGTCGGACTCGTCGCGGTCCTTCAGCTCGTTCGAGACGACGAGGGTCGACAGGTCGCGTCCCTCGGTCTCGGCCCACTTCTCGATGACCCCGAGCTTGTGGGGCAGTTCGTCGGGGGTGACGAAGCTGTGCCAGATGTCGGCGTGACGCGCGACGATGCGCAGGGTCTTCTGCTCGCCCTTGCCGCCGATCATGACGGGGACCTTGCGGGTGGGGGCGGGGTTGAGCTTGCCCCAGCGGTCGACGATGCGATCGAGGTCGGTGGCGAGCGCGTTCAGCCGCGAACCCGCGGTTCCGAACTCGTAGCCGTACTCGTCGTAGTCGCGCTCGAACCAGCCCGAGCCGGTTCCGAAGATGAAGCGGCCGGTGTCGCCGCCCTTCTTGCTGATGTGGTCGATGGTGCGGGCCATGTCGGCCTGCAGGTCGGCGTTGCGGTAGCTGTTGCAGTTGACCAGCGCACCGAACTCGACCCGTTCGGTCTGCTCGGCCCACGCCGCGAGCATCGTCCACGCCTCGAAGTGCTCGCCGTCGGGGTCGCCGTACAGCGGGAAGAAGTGGTCCCAGTTGAAGAGGACGTCGACGCCCATCTCCTCGAGGCGCAGGACGGCGTCGCGGATGTCGGAATACTGCACGTGCTGCGGCTGGATCTGGACGCCGAGCCGGACCGGGGTATCGAAGAGCATGCGGTCAGCCTATTCCCGGGCACCGGCCCCGAGGCCAGGATGGGGGGATGAGCTCCACGTCCCTTCCCCCCCTCGCCGACGTCCTCTCCACCGCGCGGGTGGTCGCCCTCCCCCTGGCAGCCCGGTTCCGCGGCATCGAGACGCGCGAGGCCGTCGTGTTCGAGGGCCCCGAGGGATGGACGGAGTTCTCGCCGTTCCCCGAATACGACGACGCCGAGGCGGCGACCTGGTTGGCCGGTGCCCTCGACTTCGGCTGGCGCGCCGCCCCGGTCGCGGTGCGGGACGCCATCCCCGTCAACGCCACGATGCCCGCCGTCGCAGCCTCCGAGGTGGCGCGGATCCTCGCCCGGTACGACGGATGCCGGACGGTCAAGGTGAAGGTCGCCGAGGCGGGGCAGGTGCTCGCCGACGACGTCGCGCGCGTCGGGGCCGTGCGCGAGGCGATGGGCCCGGAGGGACGCGTGCGGATCGATGCGAACGGCGCGTGGAACGTCGACGAAGCCGAGCGGGCCGTGCACGCCCTGGCCGAGTTCGACCTCGAGTACGTCGAACAGCCGTGCGCCGCCGTCGAGGAGCTCGCCGAACTGCGCGAGCGCATCGCCTACCTCGACATTCCGATCGCGGCCGACGAGAGCGTGCGGAAGGCCGCCGATCCCCTTCTCGTCGCACGTGCCGGGGCCGCCGACCTGCTCGTCGTCAAGGCACAGCCGCTGGGCGGGGTGCACGCGGCGCTCGACATCGTGGCGCAGGCGGGCCTGCCGGCAGTGGTGTCCAGCGCGCTCGACACCTCGATCGGCCTGGCGATGGGCGCCGCCCTCGCCGCGGCTCTTCCGCAACTGGACTACGACTGCGGGCTCGGCACCGCCGCCCTCTTCACCGCCGACGTCGTGGCATCCCCGCTGGTGCCCCGGGCGGGCGTGCTGCGCGTCGAGCGCCCCCGCCCCTCGGCCGTCGATCTCGATCGCGTGGCCGCTCCCGACGAGCGACGCGACTGGTGGCTCGCGCGACTGCGGCGCTGCTATCGCACCCTCGAACTCACTCGAGGATGAGGCGCACGATCTGCGCGAGGCGATCGCCGAGCTGAGCGTGCGACGCCGCGGGCGAGACCCGCATCATGAGGGCGGTCTCGGCCGTCGACACCCACGCCGACAGCAGCAGCTCGGTCGCCGCTTCCGCCGGCACCCGCAGCACCAGTCCTCGCGCCTCGGCGATGTCGCGCACGAGCTGGGTGACGCTCTCGCCCAGGGCCTGGTTCGACGAGAGGTAGGCCGCGGCGAACTCGGCGTTGCGCAGCGCCTGCAGACGGATCTCGGCGCCGAGCAGCACGTCGAGGCGATCGTCGCCGGTGACTTCGAGCACTCCCTGCACCAGCTGCAGCACCTCGCCCGTGGCATCCAGTCCCCGGTCCTCGATCGAGGTGACGCGCTCGCGGACGGCCGAGATCGTCTGCTCCGCCGAGCGGGCGCACAGAGCGAGGAACAGCTCCTCTTTCGAGGCGAAGTTCGAGTAGAAGGCGCCGCGGGTGAAGCCGGCACGCTCGCAGACGGCTTCGACCGAGGCGGAGTCGATGCCGACCTCGGCGAACATCTCGGCGGCGGCGTCCATCAGGCGGGTGCGGGTGTTCTCGCGCCGGCGCGACGGTGCGGGGGCGGTGTCGGTCATCCGCATCCTCCTGTTCACGGGGGAGATCCAGGTACGACCACCCCCTCGGCGACTACGATACATTGATGTATCCGATACGGTGATGTATCGACTCGTTCACCGATCGTGGGAGCCACCGTGTCGACATTCCTGTACACCCTGGGCCGTTGGTCGTTCCGCCACCCGTGGCGCGTTCTGACCGCCTGGCTCCTGGTGCTCGTGCTGGCCGGCGGCGGGGTGGCACTGCTCGCCAAGGGCACCGACAACACCTTCACCATCCCGGGCACCGAGTCGCAGGCCGGTCTCGAGATGCTCGAGCGCACCTTCCCCCAGGTGAGCGGGGCGAGCGCCGAGATCATCGTGGTGGCTGCCGACGGCGCGAGCGTGCGCGACCAGGCGTACCAGGATGCCATCACCACCACCACCGGCGACATCGGCAAGCTCGACTTCGTCGAGGCCGTCACCGACCCCTACGACGCCCGCATCTCGGGCGGCATCGCCGACGACGACCGCGCGGCGATCGTGCGCATCCAATTCGCCGGAGAAGCCACCGCCGTCCCCGCCTCCACCGAAGACGGGCTGCGCGAGGCGGCCACGGCCCTGGGCTCCGCCCTGCCGAGCGGATCGCAGGCCGTGCTCGGCGGCCAGCTGTTCGCCAGCGAGGTCCCCGGCGCCACCCTCACCGAGGCCCTCGGCGTGCTCATCGCCGCCCTCGTGCTGATGGTGACGTTCCGCTCGTTCCTCGTGGCCGGCATGCCGCTGGCCACCGCCATCCTCGGCGTCGCCCTGTCGGTGGCCCTGATCTTCATCGCCACCGGCTTCGCGACCGTCTCGTCGACCACGCCGCTGCTGGCGGTGATGCTGGGTCTCGCGGTCGGCATCGACTACGCCCTCTTCATCGTCTCGCGACATCAAGACCAGACGAGAGCGGGAATGGACCCCGAGGAGTCCACCGCTCGCGCCGTCGGCACCGCCGGTTCCGCCGTCGTCTTCGCCGGCATCACCGTGCTCATCGCCCTCATCGGCCTGAGCTTCGCCGGCATCCCGTTCCTCACGACCATGGGGATCGCCGCGTCGGTCGCCGTCGCGATCGCGGTGTGCGTCGGACTCACCCTGACCCCGGCATTCCTCGGCTTCGCCGGGCACCGCGTGGTCGGGTGGGGGTACAAGCGACCCAAGAAGCGTTCCCGCCGCGCCCGCGGCACCTCGGACGACGATGCCGCGGCGGTCGCCCAGGCCGCCGCCGAGCGCGACGAGAAGATCGCGGCCGCAGCCTCGCGCGCCGAACGCAACGGCCCGGCCAAGCGCTGGGTGGGACTGGTCACCCGGCATCCCGTCGTCACCACCGTCGCGATCGTCGGCCTGCTGGGGGTCACCGCGATCCCCGCCGCCAGCCTCGCGCTCACCCTGCCCAACGCCGGCCAGCTCCCCGAGGGCGACGAAGCCCGCGTCGCGTACGAGCTCACCGACGAGTACTTCGGCCCGGGCGCCAACGGCCCGCTCATCATGACCGGCACGATCGTCACCTCGAACGACCCCCTGACGCTCATGACCGACATCGGCGACGAGATCGCGAAGATCCCCGGCGTCGCCGAGGTTGCTCTGGCGACTCCGAACGAGACCGCCGACACCGGCATCGTGCAGATCGTGCCCGAGACCGCCCCCGACGACCCCCGCACCGCCGACCTCGTGCGGGAGCTCCGCGCGCAAGAGGACCGCCTGTACGACCAGTTCGGCGTCCATCTGCTCGTCACCGGCTACACCGCCGTGACCATCGACATCTCCGACCAGCTGGGAGCGGCCCTGCTGCCCTTCGGCCTCTTCGTCGTCGGCCTGTCGCTCGTGCTGCTGATGATCGTGTTCCGCTCGATCTGGGTGCCGCTGACCGCCGCCGGAGGCTACCTGCTGTCGGTGGCCGCCTCGTTCGGGGTCGTGGCCGCGGTGTTCGAGTGGGGCTGGTTCGCCGACGCCCTGCACGTGGCCAAGGTCGGCCCCATCATCAGCTTCATGCCCATCGTCGTGATGGGCGTATTGTTCGGCCTCGCGATGGACTACCAGGTCTTCCTGGTCTCGCGGATGCGCGAGGACTACGTGCACGCGGACCGCGAGGGGCGCACGCCCCGCGAGGTGGCGCTCGGCGCCGTGCGCAGCGGCTTCGCGGCCTCGGCCCGCGTCGTGGTCGCGGCCGCCGTCATCATGTTCGCCGTCTTCGTGGCGTTCGTGCCCGAGGGCGACTCGAGCCTCAAGCCCATCGCCCTGGGTCTGGCCGTCGGCGTGGCCGTCGACGCCTTCCTCGTGCGCATGACCCTCGTGCCCGCGGTCCTCGCCCTGCTGGGCGACAAAGCCTGGTGGATGCCGCGCTGGCTCGACCGCCTGCTGCCGAAGCTCGACGTCGAGGGCGAAGCCGTCGAGCGCGAGGTGCGCCTCGCCGACTGGCCGGCGGAGCCCGCCATGGCCGTCGCCGCCGACGAACTGCGCACGGTCGGAGCCTCGGATGCCGAGGAGCCCGTGTTCCGCGACGTCTCGCTGCGTCTCGGATTCGGCGGCACCCTGCTGGTCACCGGTGAGAGCCGCACCACCCGCACGCTGCTCCTCGCCCTGTCGGGGCGCCTCGCCGGCATCGACGGGCGTCTGCGCGTCGATGGACTGCTCGTTCCCGAGCGCGCGGGAGCCGTGCGCTCCCGCGTCGGCGTCGCCCTGCTCGACGACCCCGCCGAGGCCGCGCGCACCGTCGCCGACGCGGTCGCGGGTCGCGCGCGCATCATCGTCGTGTCCGACGTCGACCGCCTCGACGACGACACCCGCGACGACGTCGCCCACGTGCTCCGCCGCGCCGCCACCGAGGCGCGCGAACGTTCGGGAGAGGACTCCTCCCCGTTCACGCTCATCGTGTCGGCCCGCGACGAACGCCGGGCCCTCGCCCTGCTGGCCGAGGCGCACCGCCCGGACGTGGCCTCGCTCGCCCTTCCGACACCGCGGCGCCACCGCGCGCCGGATTCCCCGCAGCCCGAAACCTACGCCGATCTCTCCGAGGTGTTCGCATGACTCTCCCCGTCGAGCGCTCCCGCTCGCGCCGCCCCGTGACCTGGCTCACCCTCGTCGGCGTGCTGCTGCTGCCGGCCGTCATCGGCGGCATCCTCGTGGGCGCGCTGTACAACCCCACCGACCGGCTCGAGAACATCACCGCCGCGATCGTCAACGACGACAAGGCCGTCGAGCTGAACGGTCAGCTCGTGCCGCTCGGTCGTCAGCTCACCGGCGGTCTGGTCAAGGGCGCCGACGACCAGTCGAGCAACATCGACTGGGTCATCTCGAACGACGCGGATGCCGCGGCGGGCCTCGCCGACGGCACCTACACCGCCGTCGTGACCATCCCCGAGAACTTCACGGCCGCCTCGCTGTCGACCCGCCCCGGAGAGAGCCCCGAGAAGGCCACGATCGGCGTCGCCACGGCCCCCAACGCCCGGGTCGTCGACGGTGCGATCACCGCGACCCTGGCCTCCACCGCCTCGAGCGTCTACGGCAGTGAGCTGTCGTCGCAGTACCTCAAGAACGTCTTCCTCGGCTTCACGACCCTCGGCGACCAGCTGGGCACCGCCGCCAGCGGGGCGCACCAGCTCGCCGACGGTGCCGGGCAGGCCGCCTCCGGCGCGACCGGACTGCGCGACGGTCTGGGTCAGCTCGCCGACGGTGCCTCGCAGTTGTCGAGCGGAGCGGGACAGCTCGCGAGCGGCGCGGGACCCCTGGCCGACGGCGCCACTCAGCTCTCGAGCGGCGCGGGCGCCCTCGCGCAGGGAACGCGCGATGCCGCCACCGGCGTCGGCAAGCTGGCCGGTGGAGCCGACGGCATCGCCGCCGGCAATCAGCAGCTCGCCACGCAGATCAACGGCCTCGCAGACCAGATCCCGCCCGGCTTCGAAGACGCCGCCACCCGCCTGGCGCAGGCCGCCCCGCAGGTGAACACCGCCCTGGTCGATGCGGCCGCCGCCCTGCAGAAGGCCGCCGACGAATGCACCGGCACCCCCGAGCAGTGCACGGCGTTGCGCAACGCCTCCGACGAAGCCAACAAGGCGCTCCCGCAGGCCACCGAGACGGTGGCCAAGATCGGCGAGCTGGCCGGGCAGGCCTCGCAGCTCCCCGCCGGGATCCGCACCATCGCCGACGCCAACCAGCAGCTCGCCGACGGCGCAGCCGGCCTCGCCGGCGGGGCGCGCGAGGCCGAGACGGGGATCAACACGATCGCCGGCGGCATCGACGCCCTCTCCGGCGGCGCGAACCAGCTCGCCGACGGCGCGCGGCAGTTCGGCACCGGCGCGTCGGCCCTCAGCTCCGGCGCCGCACAACTGGCATCCGGCACCCTGGGCGCCCAGGACGGCGCCGGTCAGCTCGCCGACGGCGTGAGCCAGGTGGCATCCGGCACCACGTCTCTCGCCGACGGCCTCGACACCGCCGTGTCGCAGCTGCCGAAGTACTCCGACGCCCAGGCGACCACCCTCGCCGACGTCGTCGCCGACCCGGTGTCGGCCACCGGCGCGAGCGACTCGCTCTTCGGCCTGGCCGCCGTTCCGCTGCTCGCCATGGCCGTGCTGTGGTTCGGCGGGCTCGCCTCGTTCGTGGCCTTCCAGGCGGTGTCGGCGCGCGCGCTGACGAGCCGACGCCCCTCGGCGCTCGTTGCCCTGCGCGGCTTCGCCCCCGCAGCTGCCGTCGGCGCCGTGCAGGGTCTGCTGGTCGCGGGCGTGGTGCAGGTGGCATCCCAGTACGACTGGGACGACTGGGCCCTGTTCGCCGTCATCTGCATCGCCGCGGGCGTGGCCTTCGCCGCCGTGCACCAGGCCCTCGTCGCCGTGTTCGGCGGAGCGGGACGCTGGGTCGCCGCCGTGATCGGCGCCCTCGCCCTGGGGGCGACGATCGTCTCGACGGTGCCACCGGCCCTCGCCGCCGCCGCATCTCTCATGCCCACCGCCCCGGTGTACGACGCGATGCTCGGCGCCCTGTCGTCGTCGAGCGGGGTCGCCGCCGGCGTCGCCGGGCTGGTGGTGTGGGCCGTGCTGTCGCTGGTGGTGACGACGCTGATCGTGACGCGTCGCCGCACCACGTCGGCGCGCGCCGCAGCGGTCTCCGTCGCCTAACCCGCTCCCCCTCCCCCCTGTTGAGTGTCCAAGACACGCCGCTGAGCCGCCCCCGGCCGCGGCGTGTTCTGGACACTCAACGGAGGGCGGGCTGCGCGTGAGGGTCCTCCACAGGGAGGGTTGTCCACACGCGGGGCGGGGGTGCGCAGCGCGGGGCACCGTGCCCGGTGTCTGCTGTCGGGCATGCGCCCTCGACCTCTCCCCGCCGAGCTCGGCACCGCGTTCCACGTTCGCGACGCGGACCGTCTCGGCATCCCGCCCAGAAGGCTCCGCGCTCGCGACCTGCGGTCGCCGTTTCACGGCGTCCGGTACGCCGGCGAAGACCCCGGGCTCGGTTCCGTCGCGGAGCGATGCCACGCGTACCTCCCGCGGATGTCGGGGGGCCAGTTCTTCAGCCACGTCACGGCCGCCTCGCTGTGGGGGATGCCGCTGCCTTTTCCGCACGGCGAGGAGCTGCACGTCTCGGCGGTACCGCCCGCTCGGGAGCCCCGCACGTCCAGCGTCACGGGGCACCGCCTGGTGATGCCGCCCGACGGAATCACCCTCCTCGACGATCTGCCCGTCGCCGCTCGAACAGAGACGTGGGCGCAACTCGGCGCCGTGCTCCGCGTGGACGACCTCGTCGCGGTCGGCGACTGGCTCGTGGCCCAGGGCGATCCGGTGCCGGACCTCGAGGAGGTGGCGATGCGCGCCCGACGGCGCGGAGCGGTGGCGCTCCGTGAGGCGGCCGGTCTCGTTCGCCCGGGTGCGGAATCACCGCGCGAAAGCGCCGTGCGTCTCGTCCTCGTGGATGCCGGTCTGCCCGAGCCCCAGCTCAACTGGACGCTCCGGACAGCCTCGGGGCTCTTCGTCGCCAGGCTCGACATGGCCTACCCCGAGCAGCGCGTCGCCGTGGAATACGACGGGCGCCATCACGCTGAAGCCGCGCAGTTCCGCCGCGACGCCGACCGGTGGCGGGCGATCAGCGACGCGGGATGGACCCTGGTCCGGGTCCTCGCGCATCATCTCGACGCGCCGAACCAGCTCATCGTCGCACCGGTCCGCAGCGCCCTGCTGGCCGCACGTCCCCGTTGAGTGTCCAGGACACGCCGCGACGCACAGCGAGGACGCGGCGCGAGTCACGGCAGAGGCCCCGCAAGAGCGCCCGCCCGCTCTCGGCGCGTGCGCGACGGAGCGCCACCCGCACTCGCCCGGCACCCCTCACGTTGAGTGTCCACAACACGCCGCCACGCACGGCGGGCACGCGGCGTGTCTTGGACACTCAACGGGAAGGGTCCGGCCGCGGCGCGCGTGCGACGGAGCCCCGCCCGCGCTCGGCGCGCGCCCCTCCGCGGCCACAACACGGTTGAGTGTCCAAGACACGCCGCCAGGCACGACGGGCACGCGGCGCGTCCTGGACACTCAACGGGCAAGCCCCGGCCGCGGCGCGAGCCACGGCAGAGGCCCGGCAAGAGCGCCCGCCCGCGTTCGGCGCGTGCGCGACCGACCGTCCGCCCGCTCTCTGCGTGTTCGCGACGGAAAGCCACCTGCGCTCAGCCGGCGCCCCTCAGCGGCCTCAACACCGTTGAGTGTCCACAACACGCCGCCACGCACGGCGGGCACGCGGCGGGTCTTGGACACTCAACGGGCAGACCGACCCCCCGCGTCAGGTCGTCAGACCGCTGTACGCGTGCAGGCCCTTGAAGAACACGTTCACGATCGTGAAGTTGAACAGCACGGCGGTGAAGCCGATGATCGACAGCCACGCCGAGCGGGTGCCGCGCCAGCCGCGGGTCGCGCGGGCATGGATGTATCCGGCGTAGAGCACCCAGATGACGAAGGTCCAGACTTCCTTGGTGTCGAAGCCCCAGAACCGGCCCCACGCGTCGTTCGCCCAGATGGACCCGGCGATGAGGGTGAACGTCCAGAAGATGAAGCCGACGATCGCGAAGCGGTAGGCGAGCGACTCCAGCGCGTCGGCCTTGGGGACCGTCCGCAGGAAGCTGCGCTTGGGCGCGTCGTCCGACGGCGCCGCCTCGGCGAGCTTGCGTTCGCGGCGCGTCTGGATCAGTTGCACCACCGACAGCCCGAACGCCAAGGCGAACAGGGCCGTGGCCAGGCTGGCGACGAACACGTGGACCACGAGCCACACCGACTTCAGCGGGTCGGCCAGCGGCACGACGTCGACGTGGAACGCGAGCGTCGCCCCGCCGAGCAGCAGCACGGTGAGGCCCGTCATCAGCGCGCCGAGGAAGCGCAGGTCGTAGCGGGTGAGCACGGCGAGGTACACCGCGATGATGAGCAGCAGACCGGTCATCGCGAACTCGTACATGTTCGACCACGGCACGCGCTCGGCGGCGATGCCGCGCAGCACGGTCGCGGTGAGGTGGAACACGAACCCGAGCGCCGTCAGCACCGTTCCCAGCCGCGCCCAGAGGTAACGGGGCTTCGCTGCGGCAGGGGATGCCGACGACCCGGTGGATCCGCCGATCACTCCCCCGCCCCCCGCGGTGACGAGCTCGCGGGCGACGACGTCGTCCTTCGCCTTCAGCGCGAGGTCGGAGCGTCGTGCGAGGTCGATCGCGTAGGCGATGAACGCCAGCACGTAGATGGTGACCGCCGTCCACACCAGGAGGAGGGAGATCTCGTCGAGGAGAAGCGGGTCGGTTCCGGGCATGGTGTCAGTCTACTTTTCCGGTGTCGGGGTGGCGCGGAGTCGGAAGGGACGAGGCGTGCTTCTCGGTGAGCTGGGCGACGGCGGCGCCGAGGGTGGGGTCTTCACCGCGAGCCAGGCCCGCGTACTCGACGGTCACGGCGTCGCCCTGCGGCGTCGCCTTGACCCACATGCGCCGACGCGGGACGAACAGGGCGGTCATGAGCCCGAACAGCGCGAGCAGCGCGAAGGCGAGCACCCAGGGACCGGCGAGGTCGCGGTGGATCGACAGCGAGGCGAAGCGCTTCACCGAACCGTCGTACCCGGAGGCGCCGGCGGGGGCCTCGTTCTCGAACGTGATGGTGCCGAGACCGTTCGGCAGGTCCTGGGTCTCGCCCGGCATGAGCTGCAGGGCGGGGGTGCCGCTGTCACCGCCGGCGATCTGCGTCATCCCCGAGGGGTCGAGCGTGTAGACCGACCGGGGCGTGCCGTCGTCGATGCCGAGGTCGCCCTCGTAGACGCGCAGCGTCAGCACGGGGTACTCCAGCGCGCCGTAGGTCGAGGTGAGCGCGCCCGAGGGCAGCACGTCCATCGTCGGGTAGAAGAAACCGAGCAGGCCGAGCTGCTGCGGCAGTCCGTCGGCGACCTTGATGACGCCGAGCGAGGTCATGTTGGCATCCTGGGGAAGGAAGGCCACGGAGTCGTGGAAGACCTCCCGCCCCTCGGCGTCGCGGATAGTGACGGTGGGCGCGTAGCCGTTGCCCAGCAGGTAGACACGGTCGCCCTGCACGTCGAGCGGGTGGTTGACGCGCACCTCGCCGTCCTCGGGCTCGCCGCCCGGGGCTCGCGTGGTCATGTGCGCCACGAAGTCGCCCGCCTGACCCGAGCCGGGCTGGCCGGGCGGCACGTAGGCGACGTCGAAGGCGTCGAGCGTCATGGAATACGGCGTGAGCGTGTCGCCGCCGACGAAGCGGCCGGGGTTGAACGAGGAGTAGTCGAGCAGGCTGTTCGCGAACGCCTGGCCCTCCACGAGCACCCGTTGCCCCGTGTAGGTGAAGCCGCCTCCGACGCCGACGGCGATGAGCACACCCACCAGGGCCGCGTGGAAGACAAGGTTGCCCGTCTCGCGCAGGTAGCCGCGCTCGGCCGACACCGAGTACGTGCCGCGCCCGTCGTACCGGGCGACGCGGTATCCGCTCTTGCGCAGCTGAGCGGCGGCGCTGTCGACGGCGGCCGCGGCGACGGCATCCGCGTCTCCGGCGACCGTGAGGCGGCGGGTGCGGTGGTCGTCCAAGCGCGACAGCCGCGCGGGCGTGCGCGGGGGCTGCGAGCGCAGGGCCTTCCAGTGGTGTTTGGTGCGCGGCAGCACGCAGCCGATCAGCGAGATGAACAGCAGCAGGTAGATCGCCGAGAACCACGGCGAGCTGTACACGTCGAACAGGCTGAGCTTGTCGAGCACCGGCGCCAGGTCGGGGTTGTCGGTGAAGTACTGGGTGACGCCGTTGGGGTCGGCGGTGCGCTGCGGCACGAGCGAGCCGGGGACGGCGGCGATCGCGAGCAGGAGCAGCAGCACGAGCGCGGTGCGCATGCTGGTGAGCTGACGCCAGCCCCAGCGCGCCCATCCCACGACGCCGAGGCGCGGCTGCACGACGTCGTCGCCGGAGCCGTCCGCGACGACGGAGTCGGCGTGGTCGGACGGGCGCAGCACGCCGTCGGCGGGTTCGGTCACGGTCTTTCCTCGATCAGAGCGGGAGTTGGACATTGCCGATCACTCCCTGCAGGGTCGACATCCACTGGCCCCAGACGCCCGTGACCATGAGCAGGCCGAGCGCGATGAGAAGGCCGCCGCCGATGAGGTTGACGACGCGGATGTGCTTGCGCACGAACGACACCGAGCGCGTCGCCCACCCGAAGCCGAGGGCGAGCAGAACGAACGGGATGCCGAGCCCCAGCGAGTACGCCAGTCCCAGCAGTGCCGCCCGGCCCGGGTCGCCGAGGTTGTACGACACCGAGAGGATCGCCGCCAGCGTCGGGCCGATGCAGGGGGTCCAGCCGATGCCCAGCGCGATGCCGAGCAGGGGGGCACCGATCAGGCCCAGGTTGCCGCGCGACTGCAGCCGCACCGAGCGCTGCGCCACCCCGAAGAGGCCGATGAACACGAGTCCCATGAGGATGATGACGACACCCATGACGCGCGTGATGACGTCGCCGTAGCGGGTGAAGAACATGCCGGCGGCTCCGCCGAGCACGTTGATCGCCATGAACACCACGGTGAATCCCGCGATGAACAGCAGGGTCCCACCGAGCAGGCGCCCCCGGCCGGCTCCGGATGCCGAGCCCCCGCGCGGGGCGACGGCACCGCCGATGTACCCCAGGTACCCCGGCACGAGCGGCAGCACGCACGGCGACAGGAACGAGATGAGACCGGCGGCGAGCGCGAGGGGAAGAGCCACCCAGAGTGCGCCGTCGAAGACGAGAGCGCCCGGGTTCACGCGGGCTCCGCGACCAGCGTGCGCACCATGGACTCGAGAATCGAGGCCTCGGGGAGCTCGCCGATGACGCGGGCGGCGACGCGGCCCTGCTTGTCGAGCACGAGGGTGGTGGGCGTCGCGTTGATGGGGGTCTTGTCGGCGAAGGCGAGCTTCAGCTCCCCGTCGTTGACGGCCATGGCACTCGAGTACGACACCCCGTGATCGCGGGCGAACGACAGCGCCGTGGCGGGCTGGTCGTAGGTGTTGATGCCGAGGAAGGCCACGTCCTGGCCCTGGAAGCTCTGATAGGCCTGCTCGAGGCGCGGGGCCTCGATGATGCACGGGCCGCACGTGGCATACCAGAAGTTCACGACGAGCACCTTGCCGGCGTAGTCGGCGCTCGACACCGGTGAGCCGTTGTCGAGGCTGCCCGAGAACTCCACGGCCTCGCCGCGGTCCGACTCGGGGATCTCCTGCCACTGCAGCCCGTTGGCGGCGATGTAGCCCTTGTTGTCACCCGCCCGGTACTGCTCGGCGAGGGGGTCGGGCGTGCAGGCCGCGAGGCCCATCACGAGGGCCGCGGCGGCGGCCATCGCTCCGGCGGCGGTGAGGATTCGGCGCATCAGACGGCTCCTACGTCGACGGCTCCGGCGGTGGTGGCCGGCTCGGCGTACGCCACCTCGACCCAGCGCGTCGAGCCGTCGGCGCCGTCTCGCCGTTCGAAGCTCGTCACGCTCGACAGCGCGCAGCGGCGCTTGCGGGGGTCGTGGCGGGTGGGTTGGTGGGAGAGGGCGAGGTGGGTCACCCAGATCGGCAGCTGGTGCGAGACGATGACGACGTCGCCCGAGGGCACGCGTTCCCACGCGTCGCCCATGGCCTCGGTCACCCGCGCCACGACGCGCGCGTAGGGCTCACCCCAGCTGGGAACGGCGGGTTGACGCAGATGCCGCCAGTTCAGCGGGTTGGCGAGCGCCCGCTTCATCCGCCGTCCCTCGAAGACGTTGGTCGGCTCGATCACCCGCTCATCGATCACGGGCTCGATGCCGAACAGCGTCACGAACGGCTCCGCCGACTCACGTGTGCGCTGCAGCGGTGAGGCGATGAGGGCCGAGACGGGCCGCTCGAGGCCGTGGACGTACTCGGCGGCCTGGCGCGCCATCTGCCGCCCGTCGACGCTGAGGCCGAATCCGGGGAGCCGACCGTACAGCACGCGACGGGGGTTGTGGACCTCTCCGTGGCGCACGAGATGAAGGCGATCGGCGGGCACGACGCCAGTCTACGGGCGGGTTCTGTGGTCTGACTGAGCGAGGGGGCGGGTTGCTTCGACGTGGAGATACCCGCGGATACCGGGCCCGCAGGAGGTGTGCGCGCGCGTCGACGGGGACTCGACCCCGCGATGTCCGCCGACCCTCAGGCGTCGGTGCGCGACGCCGGGGCGTCGTTGCGGGAAGCCAGAAGCGAACGGATGCGCGCGTACAGGAACCACGCGACTCCGATCACGACCGCGGCGATCACGACGTACTGCAGGATCGAGGCGTACTCCTCGACGATGTGCCAGTTCTCGCCCAGCAGGAAGCCCGACAGCACGAAGATCGTGTTCCAGATCAGGCTGCCGGCGCCCGTGAGCAGACCGAACCGCCACATCGGCATCTTGGCGACGCCGGCGGGGATCGAGATGAGACTGCGGAAGATCGGGATCATTCGCCCGAAGAACACGGCCTTGCCGCCGTGGCGCTCGAACCACGCGACCGTGCGGTCGACGTCTTCGGGGTGCAGCAGCGGCATCTTCGCGGCGAACGAACGCAGACGCGCGGCTCCGAGCCACCGCCCGAGGCCGTAGAGCATGAAGGCGCCGACGATCGAGCCGACGGTCGTCCACAGCAGCGCCTCGAACAGCGTGAACGAGCCGCGGCTGGCGGTGAGGCCCGCCATCGGCAGGACGACCTCGCTCGGCAGCGGCGGGAAGAGGTTCTCGAGGGCGATGGCGACGCCCGCGCCCACCGGTCCGATGATCTCCATGAGCGACACGGTCCAGTCGGCCAGCGACGTGAGCCACGACTGCCCGTCCTCGGAGCCGGAGCTCGCGCGCAGGGGGGAGAGAGTGAGGGTGGTGTCGGTCATCGGGTGCCTTCGCGCTCGGTGATCGGCCGCCCGACCGGACGCCCGTTCCAGGCTACGGTCCGGTCATGCGCGGTTCCTGGGGGTTGCCCCCGAGCTGTTCAGGATGCCGAGACTCCGGCGCCGACGAACGCGGCCGCGATGAACCACACCGCCGCCATCCCGACGATGGTGGCCAGCGGCACCCAGAACGCCAGGCGATGGCGCACGAGGCGCACGATCGCGGCGACCACGCCGATCAGCAGGATGACCCAGGGCGAGATGACGGCCGTCCAGAAGCCGATGTTCATCAGCCCCGTGTCGCAGTTCGACGGCCCGCACTGGTCGGCGGCGAACGCCAGCAGCACTCCCGCGTACGAGGCCCCGAGCGCCAGCAGGGGAAGGAGCACGAGCAGGATGATCGTGAGCGCGACGTCCCAGCCACGCGCCTTGCGCACTGTCGGTTCGGGACGCATCGTCCGGAAAGATTCCGGCGGCAACGAGTAGGTCACGCCCCCATCGTAGATTCGCGCCCGGGTGCGCGCGCACGGCGCACGTAGACTGGTCGATCGTGAGCGAACGCGTCCTGGTCAACCAGCTGAAATCCCTTCCCGCCGGCCCCGTCGAGGTGTCGGGATGGGTCGAAACCGTCCGCGACCAGAAGAAGGTGCAGTTCGTCGTCCTCCGCGACGAGACCGGCGCGGTGCAGCTGGTGAACCCGGCCACGCGTCCCTCCGAAGAGGCGACGGATCAGGATGCCGCCGCCCTCGCCCTCACCGAGACGATCGGCGCCCTGTCGACCGGCACCTTCCTGACCGTGCGCGGCGAGCTCAAGCACGACGAGCGCGTCAAGCTCGGCGGCGTCGAGATCAAGGTCGGCGAGCTCGTCATCGCGGCGGCAGCCAACCCCGAAACCCCGATCGCGGCCGACAGCAGCCCCGACAAGCGCATGGACTGGCGCTTCATCGACCTGCGCCAGCGCCGCAACAACCTCATCTTCCGCGTGCAGACCACTCTCGAGCACGCGATGCGTACCTACTGGGTCGAGCGCGACTACATCGAGGTGCACTCCCCCAAGCTCATGGCGTCGCCCTCGGAGTCCAACGCCGAACTGTTCGAGGTGCCCTACTTCGAAGACAAGACGGCCTACCTCGCGCAGAGCCCCCAGTTCTTCAAGCAGATGGCCCAGGTCGCCGGCTTCGGCAAGATCTTCGAGATCGCCCCCGCGTTCCGCGCCGACCCCTCGTTCACGAGCCGTCACGCGACCGAGTTCACCTCGATCGACGCCGAGATCAGCTGGATCGACTCGCACGAAGACGTCGCCCGCATGCAGGAGGAACTGCTGCAGAGCGCTTTCCAGGCCGTCGCCGACAAGCACGGCGCCGAGATCCAGGAGCTCTTCGGCATCGAGGTGCAGGTTCCGACGCTCCCCTTCCCGCGCATCCCCCTCGCCGAGGCGCGTGAGATCGTCGCCGCACGCGGGTACGACATCCCGCGCACCGACGGCGACCTCGACCCCGAGGGCGAGCGTCAGATCGCGGCGCACGTGGCCGAGACGTTCGGCCACCAGTTCGTCTTCATCACCGACTACCACCCCGAGATCCGCGCTTTCTACCACATGCGCGACGAAGAGACCGGGCTGACGAAGTCGTACGACCTGCTCTTCAACGGCGTCGAGATCACGACCGGCGCGCAGCGCGAGCACCGCGTCGACGTGCTGATCGAGCAGGCGAAAGAGAAGGGTCTCGACCCCGAGCACCTCGACTTCTACCTCGACTTCTTCCGCTTCGGCGCCCCGCCGCACGGTGGTTTCGGCATGGGCCTGGCGCGCGTCCTGATGCTCATGCTGGGCGAGTCGTCGATCCGCGAGGTGACGTATCTCTTCCGCGGCCCGACCCGCCTCGCTCCGTAAGGTTCGAGCGACCGACGCCCGGGGTTCACTCCCCGGGCGTCGTCGCGTTCATCGGCCGCCCTACCGTGGGGCCATGAACGCCCTCACCTCGGCCGCCCCGTCTCCGGCGGGACGATCGCGCACGGGGTGGGCGATCTCGCTCCGCGATGTCGGCCGCGCGCGCGCGGGAGTCCCGGTGCTCGAGAACATCGACCTCGAGATCGAGCCGGGCGGCATCGTCGCCGTCGTCGGGCCGTCGGGCTGCGGCGCGTCGACCCTGCTGCGCGTGATCACGGGAGCCGAGCGGCCGGATGTCGGCACCGTGACGATCGACGGGCGCACCGGGGCCGCCGCGCCCCGCGTCGTCGAGGTGCGCGACCGCACCCCGGTCGCCCGTTTCGGGCGGGTGCGCGCCGCGATCGTGGCCGCCGCCCGTCGCGCGGGCACCGCCGACCCCGACGCCGAAGCCGAACGCCTGGGCGCGCTCGTCGGGCTCGGCGCCGGTGACCGGCTGGTGCACCGCCTCTCGCACGGCGACCGGCAGCGGTGGGCCGTCGCCCGGGCTCTCGCGTCGCGGCCGCGGGCCCTCGTGCTCGATGACGCGCTGGCCGCGCTGCACACCTCGGCGCGCGCCGAGACCCGCGATCGCGTCGTGCGGGAACTGCGTGCGACCGGGGTCACCACCCTGTGGGTCACGCGCGACACCGCCGAGGCCGCCGCCGTCGCCGACCATCTCGTCGTGATGGACCAGGGCCGTATCGCCGCGCAGGGGCGACCCGACGAGGTCTTCGCGCGCGTCGGCGACCTCGCGGTGGCCGACCTGCTGGGTCCGGTCAGCGCCGTGCCGGGAATCGTCGAGGGAGCCGTCGTCGAGGTGTGGGGGCAGGAACTCCCTCTCGCCGCCGCGGCGAGCGACGGTCACTGCGAGGTGGTCGTACGCCCTGAACAGGTCGTGCTCGTGGGCGACGGCGCCCCGGGAGTCGACGCGGTGGTCGAGGAGACCATCTTCCTCGGCAGCGTGCGCCGCTCGACCGTTCTCACGGCCGACGGCGATCGCGTCGTCGTCGAGCACGCGCCCGACCGGCGCCTCGACGATCGGGCGCACGTCCGGATCGCTCTCGCATCCGGGCCGATGAGCGTTCGACCCATCGGCTGAACGGGCGTCAGAACGGGTAGTCGACCGACGACCGCTCGGCGACGACCGAGCGCACGAAGGCCGCGGCCTCTTGGTGGGCGGGGTGCACCTGGTAGCGCTCCAACGCCTCGACGTCGGCGAACTCGCTCACCAGGGCGACGTCCCAGTTGTTCTGCGGGTACGCGACGTTGCGACCGATCTCGAGATGCACGATCTCGTCGATCACGCCGCGAAGAGCCAGCAGGCGCTCCGCGATCTGCTCGGCGTGCAGAGCCCGGGTGTCGGCGTCGTCGGCCGCGAGCTTCCACAGGACGATGTGTCGGATGCTCACGCGGAGGCTCCTTCGGGCTCGGACGCCAGCAACGCGGCGCGGAGGCGGTCGGCCGACACGCGCCAGTGCGCGTGCAGCTCGCCGTCGATCAGGATGACGGGGATCTTCTCCCACCACTTCTCGTACAACGCCGTGTCATCGGCGATCGAGGCGTGCGCGATCTCGACACGGTCGGCGACGTCGGCGGGAAGATCGGCCACGACGGCCTCGACGATCTGCTCGGCCACATCGCAGAGATGGCAGCCGGGCTTTCCGATCAGCGTGAGGGTCGTCACGCCTTCATCCTAGGAGGGCCGTGGATCGCGGCGCTCGGGACGCGCGGGATGACGCGGGTCCGGGCACCGGATCAGGATGCGACGTCGTACCCCGCGGCGATCCAGTCGCCCGTGCCGCCCTCGACGTTCGTGGCGTCGTGACCGCGCGCGGAGAGCGCCTCGACCACACGCGCCGAGCGGCCGCCGGCCTGGCAGATCACGTCGAACGGCTCGGCGGGGAGCTCGTCGAGATGTTCGCCCAGCGTCGACATGGGAAGGTTCACGGCCCCGGGAACGTGCCCGGCGGCGAACTCGTGTTCCTCGCGCACGTCGATGAGCGGACGCTCGCGTCCCGCGTGCAGGTCGTGGATCGAGATGGACTGCATGCTTACCTCCGAGAGGGCGAACGGCGCGGGCGGATACACGAAGCGCCCGTCGCAGAGGACAGGCGCTCGGTGTCGTGCCGCGTTACTTCTTGTTGCGGCGCTGGTGACGAGTCTTGCGAAGCAGCTTGCGGTGCTTCTTCTTCGCCATGCGCTTACGGCGCTTCTTGATGACAGAACCCACGGAAAACCTCACTAAGTCGGGGTCTGGGTGCCGTGGTCGGCCCCCGGGAACAGCAGGCGATGAAAAAATGCCTCAGATCAGTCTAGCCGACGTCGGACACCGGCCGCTGCACGACCTCGGCGACGGCCGATTCGGGCACGCGGTAGCTGCGTCCGAAACGCACCGCGGGGAGTTCGCCGGCGTGCACGAGACGATAGACGGTCATCTTCGACACGCGCATGAGCTCGGCGACCTCGGCGACGGTCAGGAATCGCACGTCGGGCAGCTCGGCCATGGTTCACCCCTCGTTACGGGTGAACTCACCCTCTGATGCTGTGCACACTCTAGGGTCTGGCTGTGAAGGCTGTAAACCTCTGGGCGTGCTGTGACGAATGTGCTTCCCGGATGCCGCTCTTCCGCGGCATCCGTGCACCTCACCGTCCCGGAAGCTTGCGGAAGGCCGTCGAGAAGGAATGCTTGACCGACGCCGCGGCACGACCCACCACTTCGGCGGCGTGGACGGCGGACTCGGGAAGTGCGGGCTCGTTCTCTTCGTCGACCGAGAAGAACGGCACGAGCCAGTCGTCGACCTCGTCGAGAGGCGCGACCGCGAGGCTGTAATAGCGGTGCTGACCCTCTTCGCGCACCGACACCAGCTCGGCCTCGCGCAGCACCTTCAGGTGCTTGGAGACGGTCGGTTGACTCACCCCCAGAGACGCCACGATCTGCGACACGCTCGTTCCGCGTTCGCCACCGGTGGCCCGGTCCAGAAGGAGCTGAAGGATGTCGCGACGCGTTCCGTCAGCGATCACGTCGAAGATGTCCGCCATGGCATCAGATTAGCGGCGCCCCGGCCCGAGTACCATGATTCGGGTTCGGGCACCGAAGGGAGCGGCGCATGGCGGCGACGCCGAACGAGGTGCGATTGGCCGTGCGCGTGAGACGCATCGCGTTCACGGCATGGGATCGACTGCGCAATCTGACCACCGCATCACCCGCGCGTTTCGCGGTGCTGGTGTTCGTGACGCTCATCCTTCTCTTCACCGCGCTGTTCTCGCTGCCCGCGGCGTCGGCCGACGGGCGAGCGACGCCCCTGGCCGACGCGCTGTTCACGGCGGTGTCGACCATCTGCGTGACCGGTCTGTCGACGGTCAACATGTACACGCATTGGTCTCCGCTCGGGCACGTCATCACCTACGTCGGGGTGAACGTGGGTGCGCTCGGCGTGCTCACCCTCGCCTCGATCCTGGGCCTGGTCATCTCGAAGCGTCTGGGGCTCCGCGCGAAGCTCATTGCGGCGGGCGACAGCAACCCCCTGCGGGCGCACGGCGGACCGGTGAACGAGGGGCAGACCGTCCGTCTGGGCGAGGTCGGCCAACTGCTGCGCACGGTCGCGCTGTCGACGTTGGTGATCGAGGCCGGGCTCACCGTGCTCATCTACCCCTCGCTCATCATCGGGGGCATCGACCCGATCGTCGCCCTGTGGGAGGCCCCGTACTACGCCGCCATGGCCTTCACCAACACCGGGTTCGTCCCCAACGCCGACGGGCTGACGCCCTTCGCCCAGGATTACTTCCTGCTGTCGGTGCTGATGATCGGCGTCTTCCTCGGCTCGATCGGCTTCCCGGTGATCTTCACCCTGTGGCGGCACCACTGGCGATTCCGTCTGTGGTCGCTCCACACGAAGCTCACCCTGATCACCACGGTCATCCTGTTCTTCTTCGGCGCGGGCGTCATTCTGCTGCTGGAATACGACAACCCCCTCACATTCGGAAGCATGGATGCGTGGGACACGACCTTCCAGGCGTTCTTCCTCTCCGCCATGACGAGGTCGGGCGGGTTCTCGGTCATCGACATCGGCGACCTCAACGGCGCGACGCTCATCGTCGGCTCGATGCTGATGTTCGTGGGTGGCGGCTCGGCATCCACCGCCGGCGGCATCAAGGTGACGACCCTCGCCGTGCTCGCCCTCGCGGTGTTCTCCGAGGCCAAGGGGCGGCCGTCGGTACAGGCGTTCGGGCGCCGGATCCCCAGCGACGTGCAGCGCGTGGCCCTCTCGGTCGTCGCGTGGGGCGCCACGATCGTCGCGATCTCGACCGTGACGATCAGCCGCATCACCGACGCCCCCATCGAGCACGTCCTGTTCGATGTGATCTCGGGCTTCGCGACGGTCGGCCTGTCGACCGGTCTCACGGCGGAGCTTCCCGACCCCGCCGTCTACGTCATGGCCGCCACGATGTTCATGGGCCGCATTGGTACAGTGACACTCGCCGCGGCCGTGGCTGCGTCGTCTCGATCGCAGTTGTACGCGCTGCCCGTCGAAAGGCCCATCGTTGGTTGAACGCATCCGCAGCGACGCGCCCGTGCTGGTCATCGGCCTCGGGCGCTTCGGCGCGGCGTGCGCCGGCGAACTCGACCGCCTCGACCGCGAGGTCCTGGCCGTCGACGGCAACCTCGAACTCGTGCAGAAGTGGTCGGAGCGCGTCACGCACGCCGTACAGGCCGACGCGCGCAACATCGACGCTCTGCGCCAGATCGGCGCGCAGGACTTTCAGGTGGCCGTCGTCGCCGTCGGCTCGCTCATCGAGGCGTCGGTGCTCATCACCGCCAACCTCGTCGACCTGAAGGTTCCGCAGATCTGGGCCAAGGCCGTCTCGCAGTCGCACGGCAAGATCCTTGCCCGTGTCGGCGCCAACCACGTGATCTACCCCGAGGCCGAAGCCGGCGAGCGCGTCGCGCACCTCGTGAGCGGACGCATGCTCGACTTCATCCGCTTCGACGACGATTTCGTGCTCGCCAAGATGTACCCGCCGAAGCTCGTACGCGGCGTGGGCCTGAACGAGTCGGGTGTCCGCTCGAAGTACAACGTGACCGTGGTCGGGGTGAAGAGCCCCGGGCGGGCGTTCCGCTACGCCGAAGCCAACACCGTGGTCACGAACCACGACCTCATCATCGTGTCGGGGACGAACTCCGACATCGAACGCTTCGCGTCGCTCGACCGCTGAGCACTCGCTCGGAGGCTTTCGCTCCGGCGCCTTCGCCCGTAACGGGCCCCGTGCTCGGCCGGCACGTCACCGCCCCTCGGCGAGTTCCTTGGCGCGCGCGAGTGCAGCCTCGGCGGCCTCGGTGAAGGTGTCGTCGAGTCGGGCCTCCTGCAGCACCGCGACGGCCCGCTCGGTCGTGCCCTTGGGGCTGGTGACCCGGCGACGCAGCTCCGCCGGGTCGACGTCGGAGGCGGCCAGGAGCGTCGTGGCCCCGATGAAGGTCTGCTCGGCGAGCAGACGCGCCTGCGCGTCGTCGAAGCCCATGCGGACGGCCGACTTGATGAACTCCTCCACCAGCAGGAAGACGTAAGCAGGCCCCGATCCCGAGATCGTCGAGAGCGCGTCGATCTGCTCCTCGGGCACCTCGAGCACCGCACCCACGGTCTCGAACAGAGCGCGGACGACGGCCACGTCGTCGGCCGAGGCAGCCGGCCCCGCGGCCAGACCGGTCACTCCCTTGCCGACGAGCGACGGCGTGTTCGGCATGGAGCGCAGCGTCGCGACACCCGCGCCGAGGTGGCGGGCGAAGGTGTCGAGGGTGACCCCCGCGGCCAGGCTGACCACGACCGCGCCGTCCCGCAGGTGCGGGGCGATCTCGTCGAGAAGGTCGGGCACCATCGCGGGCTTGACGCCGATCAACACCACCTCGGCGGATGCCGCGGCCTCGATGTTGCCGTTCGGGTGGGCCTCGAGCGCGACGCTCGTCACCCCCTCGAGATCGGCGAGCTCGGCGGCCTTCGCGATCGAGCGGTTGGTCGCGGTGACGCCCCCCGCGCTCAGGCCCGCGGCGACGAGGCCGTGCAGGATGGCCCCTCCCATCGAGCCGGCTCCGAGGATCGCGATCGGGGGCAGCGAGGTGATGGCATCCGTCATGCCTCCAGTCTACGAAGCGCCCCCACGCCGCGACAGGCAACCCTGAGTGCGACCGATAGGGGCGGGCGTTAGAGTCGGACGACGGTGTACCGGGGCACCCGCGATCGACACGGAGGACCTTCCATGACTCTCTTCGACGGCATCACCGCGCGCCTGCTCGAGACCGACCGGCTGGGTGTCAATGTGCTCGAGCGCTCCGGCGACGACCCTTCGACGCCCCCGGAGCACACGGTCGTGCTGGTGCACGGGAACGTCGCGTCGTCGCTGTTCTGGCAAGAGATCATGCAGGACCTCCCCAGCGATCTGCGCGTCGTCGCGGTCGACCTCCGCGGCTTCGGTCGCACCGAGCACACCCCCATCGACGCCACCCGCGGCGTGCGCGACTTCAGCGACGACCTGCACGCGACCCTCGAAGCCCTCGGCATCGCATCCGCCCACCTCGTGGGATGGTCGCTCGGCGGAGGTGTCGTGCTGCAGTACGCCCTCGATCACCCGGTGCTCTCGCTGACCCTCCAGTCGCCGGTCTCGCCCTACGGGTTCGGCGGCACCCGACGCGACGGCTCGCGGCTCGACGACGAGGGTGCGGGCACCGGCGCCGGCGCCGCCAACCCCGACTTCGTCCAGCGACTCACCGACGGCGACACCAGCGCCGACGCCCCCACGTCGCCGCGCTCGGTCTTCCGCTCGACCTACGTCGCGCCCGGGTACACGAGCGAGCACGAGGACGTCTGGGTCGAGGCGATGCTCTCGACGTCGACGGCCGTGGGCAACTACCCGGGCGAGTCGGTCACGACCGCCACCTGGCCCGGCTTCGCCCCCGGACGCACGGGGGCGCTCAACACGCTGTCGCCCCTCTTCTTCGACGTCTCGGGCATCGTCGACCTGGCCGACAAGCCCCCGGTGCTGTGGATCTACGGAACGGCGGATGCCATCGTCTCCGACGCCTCGTTCTCGGATGTGAACCACCTGGGCGCCCTGGGCGTCGTTCCCGGGTGGCCCGGCGACGAGATCGCCCCCGCGCAGCCCATGGTGTCGCAGACGCGCGACGTGCTCTCCGCCTACGCCGCCCGTGGCGGCGAGGTCACCGAGGTGCCCGTCGAGGGAGCAGGCCACTCGGTTCATCTCGAGCGTCCCTCCGCGTTCCGCCGGGCCCTGCTCACGCACATCGGCTACGTCGGCCGTCCGGCCGATCCCGCCCCGCCCACCGAGGCGATCATCCTGCGCTCCGCCGACTGAGCGCTGCGACTCGACTCGGCCCGTCCCGCCCTCTCCGTCGCACCACCCGATCTTCCCGGAGGCTCCCGTGGAGTACTGCCTGTTCACCGAGCCCCAGCAGGGCTTCTCGTACGACGACCAGCTCGCCTTCGCGCAGTCGGCCGAGCGGCACGGCCTCGACGGGTTCTTCCGCTCCGACCACTATCTGCGGATGGGCGAGGGCGACCCGCGGCCCGGGCCGACCGACGCGTGGACCACGCTCGCCGGTCTCGCCCGCGAGACGTCGCGCATCCGCCTCGGGACCCTGGTGTCGTCGGTGACCTACCGCGTGCCCGCGATCCTCGCCATCCAGGTCGCGCAGATCGACGCGATGTCGGGCGGCCGTGTCGAGCTCGGCCTCGGGACCGGCTGGTTCGAGCGCGAACATGCCGCTTACGGAATCCCCTTCCCCGCCAAGCGCTTCGACCTGCTCGAAGAGCAGTTGCAGGTGGTGACGGGCCTGTGGCAGACCCCGGATGCCGAGACCTTCTCGTTCGACGGAGAGCACTACCGTCTCGACGCCGCCCCCGCCCTCCCCCGTCCCGTGCAGTCGCCGGTCCCCGTGATCGTGGGCGGTGGCGGTCCGAAGCGGACGCCGGCGTTGGCCGCGCGGTACGCGACCGAGTTCAACATCGGCTTCGTCGCCGAGGACCAGATCTCGGCTGCCTTCGCGCGCGTGCGCGCCGCGTGCGAGACCGCCGAGCGCGACCCCGCGACGCTGAAGCTCTCGGTCGCTCTGCCGACCATCGTGGGCACGGACGACGCCGAGATCGAGCGACGGGTCGCCGCGATCGGGCAGACCCGTGCGCAGTTCGACAACGGCGCCAACCTCATCGGGACTCCGGCGCAGATCGCCGACAAGGTCGAGCGCCTGCGGGCGCTGGGCGCCGAGCGGGTGTACTTCCAGCTGTTGGATCTGCGCGACGTCGCACACGCCGATCTCGTCGGCGCCGAGCTGCTCCCCCTGCTGCCCCGCTGACGCACGCTGGCCGCGGGGCGGAGGGCGGGTGCCCGATTACGCGTCGTAGTCGTGCGGGTGTTCGCGCCGAACCTCGAAGAACGCCGTCAACTGCGCGGCGGCTTCGTCCTCGTCCACCCCGCCGACGACCTCGACGCGGTGCGGCAGGCGCCGGTCGCGCAGAAGGTCGTACATCGAACCCGCGGCGCCGGCCTTGGCATCCCACGCCCCGAAGACCACCCGGGGCACGCGCGCCTGCAGGATCGCACCGGCGCACATGACGCACGGCTCGAGGGTCACCACGAGCGTGCAGTCGGCGAGATGCCACGAGCCGAGGGTCTCGGCCGCGGCACGCAACGCCAGCACCTCGGCGTGCGCCGTGGGGTCCGCCGTGACCTCGCGCAGATTGCGGCCCTCGCCTAGGATCCGCCCCTCGGCGTCGACGACGACGGCGCCGACGGGCACATCACCGTCGACGGCGGCCTCGGCGGCCAGCGCGAACGCGCGACGCATCGCGGAGCGGTCGGCGGCGGTGGGGGTCACGGGGGCTCCGAAAAAACGGACGAGGGAGATCAGGGGAAGCGGCTAGCCTTGAGCCTATGCGTGTCCACGTCGCCGACCACCCGCTCATCACCCACAAGCTCACGGTGCTGCGTGACGTGCAGACATCCTCGCCGGTGTTCCGCCAGCTCACCGAAGAGCTGGTGACCCTGCTGGCCTACGAGGCGACTCGCAACGTGCGTGTCGAACCGATCGAGATCCAGACCCCGGTGACCCTCACCCAGGGCGTCAAGATCAGCGAGCCCCGCCCCATCGTCGTGCCGATCCTGCGCGCCGGTCTCGGCATGCTCGAGGGCATGGTGAAGCTTCTGCCCACCGCCGAGGTCGGCTTCCTCGGCATGGTGCGCGACGAAGAGACCTTCGAGCCCACGACGTACGCCGAACGCCTGCCCGACGACCTGAGCGACCGCCAGTGCTTCGTGCTCGACCCCATGCTCGCCACCGGCGGCTCGCTGGGTGCGGCCATCAACTTCCTCTTCGCCCGCGGCGCGCAGGACGTCACCGCGATCTGCCTGCTCGGCGCCCCCGAGGGCGTCGCCGCCATCGAGAAGCAGGTCGAGGGACACGACGTCACCCTCGTGCTCGGCGCCGTCGACGAGCGACTCAACGAGAAGGGCTACATCGTGCCCGGTCTCGGCGACGCCGGCGACCGGTTGTACGGTACGGCCTGACGCGTTCGTTCGGCCCGATTCGGTGCGGCGAGCGGCGGGGCGTGAGAACCGAACCCCGGCCGCCCGCTCCCGCCCCGCACCCGGTTTCCGGCGAACGGGTGCGGCCCGCACCCCGGTGCCCGGCGATATGTGTGCGGTGAACGGGCCGGGCTCGGCGCCATGGTCGACGGCGATCGGGCAGCCCGGCCCCTCACTCGACTCCGTCGACCAACCGCGCGAAGGCGCTGAGGCGTGCCACCCCCTCGGGAGTACGCGGAAGGTCGTCGAGCAGCGCGGGTGAATACACGACGTACGCCGCCTGCATCGCACGCGAGATCGCGACGTTGATGCGGTTGCGCAGCAGGAGGAACTCCAAGCCCCGCGGTGCCTCGCGCCCCGAGGACGCCGCGAGGGTGAGGATGGCGACCGCCGCCTCTTTGCCCTGGAAGCGGTCGACGGTGCCCACGGGGACGTCCGAGAAGCCCGCCGCGGCCAGGGCCTCTTCGACGGCCACCTGCTGAGCGTTGTAGGGCGTGATCACGATGATGTCGTCGGCGCGCAGGGGCCGCGGCTCATGCACGACGGCCGAATCACCGGCCCCTCCTTCGGCCCCCGTCCACTCGCGGCCGACGAGGTCGGACACGAGGCGTGTGACCTCGGCCGCTTCCTCCGCCGACCAGGTCGAGTTGCCCTGGTGGCGCACGGGAACGATGTGCACCCCGGGTTCGACGCCGTCGAGTCGGCGCAGGGCCGTCGACGGGTGGGCGGCGAGGCGGCCCTCGTACGACAGCCGCGACACGGGACCCGCGACCGCGGGGTGCAGACGCCGGGTGCGCGCGAGGAAGTAGCCGAGCTCGGCGGGCACCACCTCGGCGCCGTCGATGATCCACCCCAGCGCCGACGTATCGACGGGTTCGGGGTGCGTGCCCTGGCTCACCTGCGGCAACTGCTGCGGGTCTCCGAGCAGCAGCAGTCGCTGCGCGGCCAGCGAGACGGCGATCGTCGAGGCGAGCGAGAACTGTCCGGCTTCGTCGATGACGAGCAGGTCGAGGCTGCCGCGGGGGATGCGCGTCTCGTGGCTGAAGTCCCACGCGGTGCCGCCCACGACGAAACCCTGCGCCGCGTTCTCGGCGGTGAAGGCGGCGACGCCGTTCTTCGGGAGCACCGTGAAGGCATGCGGGACGCTCGGGTCTTTCGGCGCCTTGCCGACCCGGGATGCCGGGACCCCGGCCGCGATGACCTGATCGAGCATGTGCTCGATCGTCGCGTGCGATTGCGCGACGACGCCGATGCGATACCCCCGCTCGGCGACCAGGCGGGCGATGACGTGCGACCCGACGTAGGTCTTGCCGGTGCCGGGCGGGCCCTGCACGGCGAGATAGCTGTGGTCGAGATCGGCCACGCTGCGGGCGATGGCGGTGACCTCGTCGTCGCCCGGGGCGCCGTCGACGGCGGTGACAGGTGCCAACGCGCCGGAACGGGTGCGCGGCGGCACTCGACGCAGAACGTCGGCGGCGGCGCCGCCGGGCATCGCCGGGGCGACCGTCAGCACCGCGTCGGCCCACGCGTCGATCGCCTTCTGCTGGTTGCCCGCGCGCGGCGGGGCCGGCGGGGTCAGGGCGAGCGGCAGATCGTCCCAGGTGACGCCGTCGGCGGCGATCTCTTCGACGATCGCGCCGTCGTCGAGCACCTCGCGCACCGTCACCCGGCGGGCACCGTGGATCCAACGCGGGCGGGTGTCGAGCGGGAACGGCGCCGGCAGGTCGTAGACGGCGAAGGGCTCGGCATCCGGGCTCAGGCGCGTTCCGGGGGCGAGTTCTCCGCGCAGCTCCACCAGGCGGCGCTCGGAGCCCCGCCCCGACTCGGCGATGTGCCAATCCGTGACGACCCGCGAGCGGGCGGCGTCGACGACCACGACGTCGCGCGTCTCTTCCCACACCGAGATCGGCTCGCGCAACCGCAGGAAGTGCGTCGCCCAGTAGCTCTTCTCTTCGCGGGGGTAGTAGTCGATCGCGGCGGCGGCGAGGCGCAGCGCTGTCGCATCGCGCGAATCGGCACCGGACTCGACGGCGGCGGCCCACCGCTGCAGGGCGGTCGCCCGGGGCGAAGGCTCGTAGGCCTGCTCGTCGGGATCGGCGCCGTGGGCCGGCACCGCACCGGCCTCGCGCGCCCGGTCGACGAGCCAGTCGCGCAGGCGGCGGGTCGACACGCAGTCGTAGCGGTTGTAGTCGGCGAGGTCGTCGAGCACGCGCTGCGCACCCACCGCGTCGCCGTCGGCCGCGAGCGCCCGGGCCTCGACGTATTTCACGATCGAGTCGTCGCCGCGCTGCACATCGCTCGTGCGCACCTCGTCGCCCATGTAGAGAGGTTCGAGCTTCTTGATCGAGTACGAGCGGGATCCCACGCGCAGGGCGCGACGGACCACGGGATAGAGGTCGACGAAGATCCCGTCGCGCAGCAGTCGATCGACGTCGGCTTCGCGCACCCCGTAGGTGGCCGCCATCGTGAGCAGATGGGTGGGCTCGTAGGGGGCGTAGTGGTAGATGTGCATTCCGGGGTACTGCTGACGGCGCAGCGCCACCATGTCGAGGAAGCGCTCGAGCGCGACGCGCTCTTCGTCGAATGTGTGGGCCCAGAGCGCCCCGTAGGTCTCGCGCGTGTCGACCCAACCGAACAGGTAGTCGATGCCCCAGTGCGCGCCGACGCCCTCCGTGTAGAGCGGGTCGCCCTCGAAGTCGAAGAACAGGTCACCGTGGTCGGGGCGCGGCAGCACTCCCAGCGACTTGGGTGCGACGACCTCGTAGGTGGGCACGGCGTGCGCCGGCGTCGCCTCGGTGGGGACGCCCGCCGGGCTGTCGAGCTGCAGTCGCGCCTGGGTGCGAAGCGAGACGAAGGTGTCGGATCCCATCGCGGCCGGGGGCTCGGTCGCGCTGGCGAGCGCGTCGATGGTGGGGATGCCGCCCGCGCGCAGCCGATCGCGCTGCACCGGACGCATGCCGGCGACCAGCAGCAGATCACGGTGCGCGACGACCTCGAGCTCGCAGGTGGCGCAGCGGCCGCAGGCCACGACGCCCAGGTCACCCCGCGCGTCGCCCCATTCGATGACCGGGCCGGCGACACCGAGCCCGACGCGGCGGTCGGCGATGAGAGCGCGCAGACGCGTGCGCCGCAGCCCAAAGACCGGCAGCAGGTCGTCGACACGGTGCGTGCTCGTCGAGCCGTCGCCCAGCAACAGCTCCACGCGGTCGGAGCGTGCGACGCCCAGGCGGTCGAGCTGGTCGACGTAGGCGGCGAGCTGCATGAGGGCGGTGACGCGGGCGCGGCGGGCGAGCTTCGTGTCTTGCACGACCCAGGGCCGCGTGCCGTCGGGGCGGGGGTGGGTCTCGCGCACGAGGAAGTCGGCGAAGCCGACGAACTCGTCGGTGGCGAAGGCGGCCTGGTAGACGACCTCGGCGGTGGGGTCGGCGAGGGCCGCGTCGGTGAGGCGCACGGCCTCGGCGAGCGCGACCGCGTCGGAGGAACGCGCGGCGGGGATCTCGCGGACCGCGCCGCCGAGACCGGCCCGGTAGTCGTCGAGCACCCGCAGTTCGTGCGCGGTGCCCAGCTGTGCGGCGCGTTCGAGCGTGGCGTCTGCGGGGTCGTCGACGGGGGCGATGCGGCCGATCTTGGCGTCGATGGCGCGCAGCCACGCGAATTCGCACTCGGCCGCCGCCTTGAGATCGCTGGCGCTCCAGACGATCCGCCCGTCTTGTTCGATGTACCGCATGGGAACCCACGCTAACGGGGACCACCGACATCACGATCAGTGCCTCCACAGGCCGGACCGGGCCGCGAAGGGACTGCCACCGTGTCGGAGGCACCTGACAGACTGGACGGGTGATCACCGACCTGCCGTTCGAGAGCGTCTACCGGCACGGCTTCGCTCGGGTCGCCGCGTGCACGATCCCCGTCGCCCTGGCCGACCCGGCGACGAACGCCGACGCCGTGCTCGACTCCGCCCGCGCGTGCGACGCCGAGGGCGTGGCCGTCGCGGTGTTCCCCGAGCTGTGCCTCACGGGTTACTCGATCGACGACCTCGTCATGCAGGACCCCCTGCTCGACGCGGTCGAGGCGGCGCTCGGGCGTCTCGTCGTGGCATCCGCAGACCTCTTCTCGGTGCTGATGGTGGGCGCTCCCCTGCGGCACGGCAATCGGCTGTTCAACTGCGCCGTGGTCATCCACCGCGGTCGGGTACTCGGCGTCGTCCCCAAGGCCTACCTGCCCACCTATCGCGAGTTCTACGAGCAGCGCTGGTACGCCCGCGGCGACGACCAGGCGGGCCAGCACATCACCGTCGCCGGCGCCACGGCGCCGTTCGGCCCCGACCTGCTGTTCGACGCCGTCGACGTGCCGGGGCTGACGCTGCACGCCGAGGTGTGCGAAGACGTGTGGGTTCCGATCCCGCCGTCGTCGGGTGCGGCTCTGGCCGGAGCCACGGTGCTCGCGAACCTCTCGGGCAGCCCCATCACGATCGGCCGTGCCGACGACCGCACCCTGCTGTCACAGTCGCAGTCGCTGCGCTGCCTCGCGGCGTACGTCTACGCCGCCGCGGGCCAGGGCGAGTCGACCAACGACGTCTCGTGGGACGGCCAGACGATGATCTACGAGGGCGGACAGCTGCTCGCGACGACCGAGCGCTTCCCCGATGGTCCACGCCGGAGCGTCGCCGACGTCGATCTCGATCGGCTACGTCAGGACCGCCTGCGTCAGGGCACCTTCGACGACAACCGTCGCACGGTCGGCCCGCAGTTCCGCACCGTGTCGTTCGAGCTCGCGCCGCCCGCGACCGACATCGGCCTGCGCCGTACCCTCGACCGCTTCCCGTTCGTGCCCGACGACCCCGCTCGTCTCGCCCAGGACTGCTACGAGGCCTTCAACATCCAGGTGTCGGGGCTCGTGCAGCGTCTGCGGGCGATCGGCGATCCCAAGCCCGTGCTCGGTGTGAGCGGTGGCCTCGACTCCACCCATGCGCTGCTCGTCATCGCTCAGGCGATGGATCGCATGGGGCGTCCCCGCAGCGACATCCTCACGTACACGCTCCCGGGCTTCGCGACGAGCGAGAAGACCAAGCGCAATGCCATCGCCCTCGCCGAGGCCGTCGGCGCCTCGATCGAAGAGATCGACATCCGACCCGCGGCATCCGAGATGCTCGCCCGCATGGGGCATCCCTTCGCCTCGGGGCAGCCGGTGCACGACGTCACCTTCGAGAACGTGCAGGCGGGGCTCCGCACCGACTACCTCTTCCGTCTGGCCAATCAGAACGGCGGCATCGTCGTGGGCACGGGCGACCTGTCCGAGATCGCCCTCGGCTGGTCGACCTACGGCGTGGGCGACCAGATGAGCCACTACTCGGTCAATCCCGGCATACCGAAGACCCTCATCCAGCACGTCATCCGCTGGGTGATCTCGGCCGGCGAGCTGAGCGCGGACACTGTCGAGGTGTTGCAGGCCGTGCTCGACACCGAGATCAGCCCCGAGCTCGTCCCGGCCGGTCAGGACGGGCGCATGCAGTCCACCGAAGACCGCATCGGTCCGTACAACCTCCACGACTTCACGCTGTACCACGTGCTGCGATTCGGGTTCCGTCCGTCGAAGGTCGCGTTCCTCGCCGCGCACGCCTGGAAGGATCCGGATGCAGGAACCTGGCCCGCGGGTTATCCCGAGGGTGAGCGGCCGGCGTACGACCTGGTGACGGTCGCGCGGTGGCTCGAGGTGTTCCTGCAACGGTTCTTCGGATTCGCGCAGTTCAAGCGCACGGCCATCCCGAACGGCCCCAAGGTCTCTCCCGCCGGCTCACTGTCACCGCGCGGCGATTGGAGGGCGCCGTCCGACGGCAACGCGCGGGCCTGGCTCGCCGACCTGCACGCCGCCGTTCCGCAGGCGTTCGACGACTGACGCGGTCTCTCCACTCAACGAAGCCGGTCACTCCGTCATCGGTATAGCGGAACGCGGGCGAGGGTGACCCCGGGTCACCAGCCCATCGACCCCGGAACACCCTTGAACGGGCCCGCGAGGTCCTTCGTCACCCACCCGCCGTAGAAGCCTCCGGGTTGCGGCTGCACCGTCTCTCCGCCCAGCACCACGCGGTCCAGCGGCCCGGCGTAGACGGCCACGCGGTCAGCCAGCATCTCGTACCCCGGCATGGGGTTCGGATAGTTCCACGCCGCGCGCGCGGCCACCGCTCCCCCACCGCCGTGCACGTCGAAGTAGCGCGCTCCGCCCTTGTACTCGCAGAACGACGCGCCCTCGCCCAGCGTCAATGCCTCACCGAACGCGGCGATCGGCAGATAGTAGACGGGCGGGTGGCTCGTCTCGAGCACGCGGACGACGTCATCGGTGTCGACGATGCGCACCCCGCCGAAGTCGATCTGCACGCGCTTTCGCACGGTCTCGACGCGAGGCGGGCGGGGGTAGTCCCACACGGACTCCTGGCCGGGGCGGACGGGATCGGGAACGGGGCGCGCCATATCCCTACGCTACGCCTCGGGGCGGAATGCGGATCGAGATCTGATCGTGCGTTCGCCGTCACGGGAGACATCCGGCTTTTCGGTAGCCTGGGAGCAGGGGGTCGACGTGAGCGAACAGAAAGTCACAGACGGCGGGGGCAGGTTCCGCGTCTACCAGGTGAGCGGCATCGTGCTCGCCGTCCTCTTCCTCGCGCTCGGCGTCGCCGCGTTCCTCGCCGGCGGCGGCCCCATCATCGCCGCCATCGCCGTCATCGGAGGTCTCACCGTGCTTGTCGTATCGATCGTGACGATGGTGCGCTCGTGAGCGTCCCCGATGGCTCCGACCGCCCCGACGGCAAGAAGAAGTACCCGACCGGCACGGTCGTCATCTGGATCGCCGGTGCGGGGATCGGCCTCTGGCTGCTCATCAGCGGCCTCATCGGCATCCTGTCGGGCGGTTCGTGAGTCGGCGGGGCTGAGCCCACTCCGCTGAGCCCCGGGCCGGCCGCCCCTGCCGCACGGCGGGTCACGGCGCGTCGAGGGAATGCCCGCTGCCGAGCATCGTTGTCCCTGAGGTCAACGAACCTCGACAGGAAGGGCATCATGACGCGCCTTGGACGCAGCGACCTCGACATCCTCCCCCTCTCGCTCGGCGGGAACGTCTTCGGTTGGACCGCCGACCGCGACACCTCGTTCGCCGTACTGGACGCCTTCCATGCCGGGGGCGGGAACTTCATCGACACGGCTGACGGCTACAGCGCGTGGGTCCCGGGCAACTCCGGCGGAGAGAGCGAGACGTTGATCGGCGAGTGGCTCGCGTCACGCAAGCCGTCGAACGTCGTCGTCGCGACGAAGGTGAGCACCCACCCCGACTTCCGCGGCCTGTCGGCGGCGAACGTGCGCGCGGCGGCCGAAGCCTCGCTGCAGCGCCTGGGTGTCGACACCATCGACCTGTACTACGCCCACTTCGACGACGCCGAGACCCCGCTCGAAGAGACCGTGGCCGCCTTCGGCGACCTCGTGTCCGACGGTCTCGTGCGCCACGTGGCCGTGTCGAACTACACCGCCGAGCGCATCCGCGAATGGGTCTCTCTGGCCGAGGCCTCGGGCGTCGCCCTGCCCGTCGCCATCCAGCCGCACTACAACCTCGTGCACCGCACCGACGTCGAGCGCGACATCGTGCCCGTCGCCGAGCAGTACGGCATGTCACTCGTGCCGTATTTCGCCCTGGCCAGTGGCTTCCTGACCGGCAAGTACCGGACGGCGGATGCCACGGGCGACTCGCCCCGTGCCGAGGGCGCCGCGAAACTCGCCACCCCCGCCGGCCTCGCGCTGATCGACGCGCTCGAGGAAGTCGGAGACGCCCACGGCGCTTCCATCGCGACGACCGCGCTGGCGTGGCTGCGCGCGCAGCCCGCGGTGGCCGCCCCGATCGCCAGCGCGTCGAAGGTCGAGCAGGTCGCCGATCTGCTCGCGAGCGCGCGCCTCGAGCTCAGCGCCGACGAGCTCGCCCACCTGTCGCGGGCGTCGGACGCCGCGCAGGACTGACGTCGCTCGCAGTGAGGCCCCGGCACACACCGTGTCGGGGCCTCGCTGCGTCTTCGGACCCCGGCGGTCGGGCGACGCCCGAGCGCGTCATCCTCGTGACGTCATCGTCGTGACGTCATCGTCGTGACGTCATCGACGACAATGGAGGGGTGAAGCTCCTCGTCGCCGCCCATGTGTCCGAACTCGTCGCCTTCGAGGAGGACATCCCCGGCTTCACCCGGCTGCTGACGGGCGTGGGGAAGATCCCCGCGGCCTACGCCCTCACACGCGCTCTTTGCGAGGGCGACTACGACGAGATCGTCGTCGTCGGCACGGCGGGGGCGATCGACGATGACGTCGAGGGGGGCATCTACGAGATCGCCGGAGCCATCCAGCACGACGTGAAGGGGCTCGACGGGACGTTCGGCGAGCACGTGTCACTGCCGACGCGGGTGGACACCGGCGCCGAAGGGCTCGTCATCGCCACCGGCGACCACTTCGTCGACGACGCCGAGGCGGTTCGGCTCATTCGCGGCCTCGGAGCGCGGCTGGTCGACATGGAGTCGTACGCGCTCATCTGGGTCGCGCAGCAGTTCGACGTGCCGATCCGCATCCTGCGGGCCGTCTCGGACCGCGCGCACGACGGCGCGACCGAACTGTGGGATGTCATCGTTGAGCGCTGCAGCCACGAGCTGCGCGCGAAGATCGGCGAGCTCTACGGGGTCTGAGACCCCGAACGAGCCCGACCCGCCAGGTCGCCGACGCCCACGATCAGCGCGATACCCAGGAAGACGCCCACGGTGATCATGCCGGACGCGTAGGCGTCGTGGTAGACCACCGTCATGTCGGCGGTGTCCTGCTCGCGATAGACCGTCGCGTAGAAAAGTGCGAGCGCGATGGCCGTACCCACGGCGGTGCCGATGCGTTGTCCCAACTGACCCACCGAGCCCGCGACACCCCCGCTGGTGACGGGGATGTCGGCGAGCGTGAGGGTCTGATTGGGCGAGATCACCAGACCGCCGGCGAACCCGCCGACGACCATCACCCCGGCCATCGCCCACGGCGTCCACTCGGGTGCGGTGAACAACGCCACCAGCACGAGACCGCCCGCCGTGGCGACCATGCCCAGGATTCCCCACACCACCAACGGACGCCCCAGACGCGTGACCAGATTGCCGCCGATCCACGAGCTCCACGCCGACGCGACCGCGAACCCGATCGTCACCATGCCCGCGAACACGGGTTCGAGTCCCAGCCCGCCCTGCAGGAAGAGGGTGCCGAGCAGGAACATCGCGGGGATCGCGGCGAAGTACGCGGTCGAGATCAGCACACCGTTCCGGTACGACGACAGGCCGAAGATCGAGAACGGCATGAGCGGCATCCCACCCCGGTCGGCGTATCGGCGCTCCCAGAACACGAAGCCGGCGGCGAAGACGACCGACACCACAAGCAGCCACCAGCGGCGGGGATCGTCGCCGGGCGCACCCGTGGTGAAGAGGAACGGCCACATGAGGGCCAGGATCGTGAGCGCGAACAGCAGCACGCCGACGGGGTCGAGGTCGAGCTTGCGACGCGACTTGGTGCGGGTGTCGGGCAGCAACCAGGCGGCCAGGGCGATGACGATCGCGACCAGCGGAATGTTGATCCAGAAGATCAGACGCCAGCCGTCGGTCTCGCCTCCCAGGGCGATGAGCAGACCGCCGAGCGTGGGACCGAACGCGGTGGCGATGCCGATGGTGGCCCCGAACAGCCCGAAGGCGCGACCGCGTTCTTTGCCCTGGAACAGCTGCTGCACCAGCCCGAGGACCTGCGGCATCTGGATGCCGGCGGCCACCCCCTGCAGCAGACGAGCGACCAGCAGCACTCCGGTGTTGGGGGCGAGGGCGCACGCCAGGCTCGTGACGAGGAACAGCGACAGGCCGACGAGGAACAGCACGCGCCGGGAGCGCAGGTCTCCGAGACGACCGGCGGGCACCAGCACGAGACCGAAGGTGAGGATGTAGCCCGACACCACGAGCTGCAACTCGGTCGGCCCGGCGTTCAACGCCGCCTCGATCGAGGGCAGGGCGACGTTCACCTTGGTGAGGTCGAGGATCGTGAGCGCGGCGACCGCCACGGCGACCCAATAGGCACGCCAGCGATGCTTCGACGACAGGACGATATCGCGCGTGGGGGGATGGGTGGAGCCCGAGGGGGCAGGCGGCTGATCAGACATCGCGTGCCACGCTACTCCGGGGGTCGGACACGACGGTCGGGCTTGCGTGGACCGTCCCGCCGGCACGGTGATCGCGGACGATCTCGCTCGGCGGGCCGCCGGCGCCCGAGGACCGGGGCGCCGAGCCTTCCGCGCGCTCAGTCGATGTCGCGACGAGCGAAGACCGCGCGCAGGATGAAGAACACGATCACCGCGACGATCGCCACGGCGACCACCCGAAACGCGAACGCGAGGATCGACAGGAGGATGTTCACGACGACCCAGGCGATGACCACGGCGACGATGACGCCGAGGATGGTCCAGAGGGTGCTCTTGCGCATGCGACCAGCCTAGGCGGGGAGCAGGGCGGCATCCTGGGAGATGACGCTCGGTCCCCTCGGTGTCGCGGTCACCTGCAACTGCGCGGGCAACTGGTCTCTCATCGACGCCACGTGACTGATGACGCCCACGGTGCGGCCGCCTTGCCGCAGCTCGTCGAGGGTGCGCATGGCGAGATCGAGGGTGTCGTCGTCGAGCGAGCCGAAGCCTTCGTCGATGAAGAGGGTGTCGAGCCGGATGCCCCCCGCCCGGGCCGTGACCACCTCTGCGAGTCCGAGGGCCAGGGCGAGCGACGTCAAGAAGGTCTCACCGCCCGAGAGCGAGTGCGGCGGACGGCACTGGCCGGTGAAGGCGTCCATGATCTCGAGCCCGAGCCCGCTGGCGGCCCCGCGGGCCGCGAGCGCGTCGGTGTGCTGGAGTCGGTAGCGGCCCGACGACATCTGCTCGAGACGCAGGTTGGCGGCCACGACGATCTCTTCGAGCTCGGCGGCCAGCACGAAGGTCTCGAGCGTCATGCGGCGGGTGTTGGGCGCGCGTCCGGCGAGGGTGTCCGCCAGACGGGCGACGACCGCGTGCTCTTCGGCCAGCTCCGCGATGGCCGAGTGGCCGGCATCGGCCCGCTGGGCGAGGCCTCGCAGACGGTCAGCGAGAGTCCGCGCCTCGGCGTGCGCGGCGGCGGCCTGCTGCACGGTCTCGCGCGCCTGCCGCACGGCGGCCGTGTACGGCGCGAGATCGAGCGGCTCGTCGCTCGCGTCGACGAGCGCCAGCTCCAGGTCGAGCAGGCGCTGCCGGGCGGAGGCAATCGCCGTCGCGTGCTCCGTGACGATCGCGTCGAGACGTCGGCGCTCGGCCGCCGGCCGCAGGGCGACGACGACCGCGTCGACGTCGTCGAACGAGGTGTCGGCCACGAGGTCGTCGAGGGTCGTCCGGGCGTCGAGGTGCGCGGCCCGCGCGGCGGCCACGTCGGCGCGCGTGGTCAGCAGGTCGCGCACCGCCGTCCGATGCGACTGCAGGTCGTTCTGTCGCGCGGTGACGGTCGCGAAGTCGCCGCGCGCCCGACGCACGTCGTCGCGCAGCGCGTCGCCCCGCTGCTGCGCGAGGGCGGCATCCTGCCGCGCCGTGACGAGGTCGGCCGTCAGGCTCTCGATCCGCGCCGCGATGGCGACGTCGATCTCGAGGGCACGCGCACGCTCCGCTTGACGCTGCTCGAGGTCGGCGACGTCGGCGAGAGCGCTCGCGAGCGCGGTCTCGGCCGCGGCGAGGCGGTCGGTCAGGGTCGCGACGCTGTCTCCTCCCGCCCGAGCGGCAGCGAGAGCGTGGTCGTCGCGGGCGATCCGGGCGGCGTCGGAGGCAAGCCGGTCGGCGTCGACCGCGGCGTTCTTGCGATCTTCGGCGGCGGCGATCTGCTCGTCGGTCACCGAGGCATCGCCACCCACGGCGGGGGCCGGGTGCTCTCGGGAGCCGCAGACGGAGCACGGTTCTCCGTCGACGAGCTCGTGGGCGAGTTCTGCGGCGGCGCCCGCCAGGCGACGCCGCAGCAGCGTCGTCCACGCGTCGACCGCACGCTGCAGATCGTCGGCGCGGACGAGAGAGGAGAGGTCGGCCTGGTCGCGCTGCTCGAGCAGTCGCGCCGCCTGGTGGGCGGCATCCAGCCGACGTCGAGCCTCGTCGCGAGCTGCCAGCGCGGCCTGTCGCCGGTCGGGGGCGCCCTGGAGGGCGGTGAGGCGCTCGTCGAGCGTCTGGAGCAGATCGGGCACCTCGCGGCGACCGTCGACGAGGGCGTCGCGCTCCCGCTCGAGCGTCTGCACGCGCGCGGTGGCCTGCGCGACCGCGGCGTCGGCGTCGACCAGTTGCTGCTCGGCGACACGCGCGGCCTCGGCCTGGGCGAGCAGTGCGGTCAGCTCATCGTCTCGTGCGGCGAGGGCGTCGTCGGTTCCGGCGTCGCCTTCCCCCACGGCGCGCGCACGGTCGAGGGCTGTCCCGTGACGCTTCTCTGCGGCGGTCACCGCGGTCGCGGCCCGCTCCGCGGCGTCGACCGTCGCCCGGAGCGCCTCGGCCGCGGCCGCCGCGGCCGCTTCGTCACGCGCGCGCTCGACCGCGTCGCTCTGCGCCTCGAGGGCGGCGAGCTCCCGGCGCACGCGCACGCGGTCGCGCTGACGCTCGTGCAGCGTCGCGGCCTCGCGTTCCGCCGTGAGAGCCGCATCGAAACCCGCATCGGCCGACTCTCGATCTCGGGCGAGGGTATCGACGAGGTAGGCGGCCCTCTCGACGGCGCGGACGACGAACGCCAGCCTGTCGGCGACGGCGCGGGGGGCGTCGTCGGACGCCGGGGAATCGCCGGACGACGACGTGACCTCGGAGTCGGGGGCACCGCCGTCGAGTTCCGCCGCCAGACGCTCGGCCTCGTCGAGGAGGGTCGAGACCTCGATCCCCTCGGCGGCGAGGCGCACCTGGGCGCGCTTGCGACGTTCGTCGAGATCTGCGGTGTACTGCTCGAACGAACGCGTGCCGAACAGGGTGCGCAGCAGCGTCAGTCGCTCGTCGTTCTTGGCCAGGAGGAATCGAGCGAAACGGTTCTGCGCCAGCAGGATGACCTGGAGGAACTGCTGCTGACTCAGCCCCACGATCTCGTCGAGGCGGGTCGCGACGTCGACGGGGCGCGCCGCGACCCCGGTCCAGCCCTGCGGAGTCTGCACCTCGAGAAGGGCGCGGTGCGGCTCTTTGGTGGTGCCGCCGCCACGACGCTTGGGCCGCTCGAACTCGGGCGAGCGGGTGATGCGCCATCTCTCGCCGTCGGCGCTGAACTCGAGCGTGACGCGCGTCGGGTCGTCGGGGGTGCAGTGGTCGCTGCGCAGGCGCCGTTCCGCTCCGTCGTAGCGGGGCACGCCCCCGTACAGGGCGTAGCAGACGCCGTCGAGCACGCTCGACTTGCCCGCCCCCGTGCGCCCCGTGATGAGGAAGATGCCGTCGTCGGCGAAGGCGTCGAAGTCGACCGCCTGCGTGTCGAGGAACGGGCCGAAACCCTCGAGTTCGAGCCGGTGGAGCTTCATGCGCGCGCCTCGGAGACCGCTCGGGTGTCGAGGACCTCGCGGATGAGGGATCGCTCGGCCTCGGTGGCGCCCTCGCCCTCGCGCACGTGAGCGAGGAACGCGTCGATGACCTCGGCGTCGTCGCGGGCCGCCCGCACGCGTCTCGCGTAACCGACGCCGTCGTCGGCCCGGGTCTCGGCCGGAACGTGCGCGACGGTGGCGCACCACGGGAATCGTGCCTGCAGCCGTCGCATGGGATCGGGCTGAGGAGTCGCGTCGGTGTACTCGGCGCGCACCCAGTGCTCGTCGTGGCCGTCGAAACGTTCGTCGGAGAGGAGGTCGTCGAGGGAGGCACGCAGGGTGACGAGGGGGCGCGGAACGGGCAGGTCGAGCCACCGCACGTCGGCGAGGCCGTCGCCGTCGAGCTCGACCAGCCACGAACCACGCGGTTTGCCCGCCTCGCCGAAGCTGTAGTGCACCGGTGCTCCCGCGTACCGCACGCGATCGGACAGCTGCTGCCGGCCGTGGATGTGCCCGAGCGCGACATAGTCGGGCCCGTCGAAAGCCGAGAGGGGAACGACGTCGAGGCCGCCCTGACGGATCTCGCGCTCGACGCCGGGGGTGGCCTCCACTCCCGCGGCGAAGCAGTGCGCCGCGACGACGGAGCGGCCGCCGCGTTCGGCCAGATCGTCGCGCACGAGGTCGAGGGCGTGCGCCATCGTCTGCGCCTGGCTTCGCAGCTCGACGCCCTCCCACAGGTGACGCACGATAGCGGGTTCGAGGTAGGGGATGCCGTAGACGTGGACCGGCCCGTGCTCGTCGTGCACGGTGACCGGCGTTCCCACCGACAGCGGATCGGTGACGACGGTGATGTCGTCGCGCAACAGCGCCGATTGGAAGCCGAGACGGGCGGCGGAATCGTGATTGCCGCTGGTGACCACGACGCGGGCACCCGCGTCGGTCACCGCCGCCAGGGTGTGGGACAGGAGCGGGTAGCACGCGGCTGCGGGCGTGGCCGAGTCGAACACGTCGCCGGCGACGATGACCACGTCGACGTCGTTCTCGCGGACCTGGGCCACGAGCGCATCGAGCACGCCGCGCAGGGCGTCGAGCGTCGAATGCCCGTGGAACGATCGCCCGATGTGCCAGTCCGAGGTGTGCAGGATGCGCATGCAGACACGGTACGTCGCACCTCCGACATCGGCTCGCAGCAAACGCCTGCCTGCGGTGACGACTCAGCAGAACCAGGATGACGCGAAGACGGCGCCCCACCCCGGGGTCACCGGGGCGGGGCGCCGTCGATCGGTTCTCAGGCCCCGTTGACCTCGGCGACGAGGGCGCGGATGCGGTCGTCTCCGAGATCGAGACCGATGTCGGAGAAACGCTGACGAAGGACGTCGGCGACGCGCTCGTCGCTCTTCCCGCCGACGTCGGCGCGGGTCTGGACCACGACGCCGGCGATGCGGGCCTCGTCATCGGTGGGGTGGGTGTCCATCATCGGCTCCGACTGCTCGTCGGGGCGCGCGGGACGCTTGCTCTCCTCGTGCACGGCACCGCCCACGGAGTCGGCGGGCGACGCGCCACCGTCGGGACCGGCGGAAGGTTGCGGGGCTCGGGTCTCGTCCGACATGTCAGTCCTCCGTGCTCAAGTCGGGGTCGATGCCCCGGCTGGCGGCATCCCCCTCGATCGGGTCCGAGGGCTCGGCGTCGTTGAGGCGCGGCGAACCCTTCGCGTTCTCGTTCTGCTGAGCGGTCTCGCCGTCGGCGACGGCACCACTCTCCCAGCCACCGGGCGGGTCGGCGTTGATGACACCCTCGGGCAGGTCGCGGTCGTCTGTCATGACTTCCCCTTTCGACCTCTCCAGCATCGTGGCGCCACCGTCCGCGGCGGCAGGGGTTGACGGCATTGCGGCTCCTGCCTAGACGCCGTCGCCTCAGACGGACGGCCGCGATTGCAGAAGTCCGGCGCGTTCCGGATGGGCCTCGAACCACTCCCCCACGTACCAGCACACCGGGAGGATCCGGCGGCCACCGGCCGCCTCGATGGCGTCGACGGCGCGTTCGGTCACCACACCGGCGTATCCGTGGCCCCGGAAGGTGGGGATGGTGAACGCGCGCGTGAGGGCGATGGTGCGCCCGTCGTCGCGATAGTCGAGCACCGACACGAGGTCGTCGCCGTCGTGCAGGGTGAATCGCGAGGCGGTCTTGTCGTCGGCGAAGTGCAGGTCGGCCATTCCGTGAGGGTACGCCGCTTCGCGACTCCGGGCGCCGATGCAGCAGAATGCTCGAATTGCGCGCGCGTGGGCGACGAACACCGCGCATGATGCGCAACGGGACACGCGATCGCTCGATTTGACGCGATCCGACTCGGTGCGTCATAATCCCCCCATGACTGTCAACGCGCGTTCTCTGTCCGCCCGGGAGGCGAACAGGACTGCCGGCATGATGATGCCCGGCCGCGTTGTCATGTGTTGTCGAATGTGCCGCTAACCGCGACCCCTCGTACGGACGACCTCGGTTTCTGAACGCCGACCTCGTCCCCCGGTCGTCTGGCATCCGCGTCGATCACGCGTACCCCGGCACCGCACCCCGGCCCTCTCGGCCCTCACCTCCCGCTGAACCCCGCATCGTGACGCACGGGTTCACCACCCAAGGACTTCATCACTCATGTCGATCTCCGCCGTTCTCGACCGCACCCAGCCCTCCACCGTCCGCACGCAGGCTCCCGCCGCACCCGCCGCCCCGCGGCCCGTCGCCGGCACCGCGCCCCGCGGCTTCGCCCTCTACGTCGGCATCGACGAAGAGAAGGCCGCCGCCGCCGGTGTCAGCCTCGGCACCCTCGTCGAGGCCCTCCGCCGCACGCTGAGCGAACTCGCCCCCTCCGCCGAGACCTACGCCACGGTGGCCCTCGCCCCGGCCGGCGCCGGTGGCCGCGACGTCGACGTCGTCCGTCTCGCGCTGCACGAGCCGTCGGCCGTCGCCCGCACCAAGGACGAACCCGTCGACGAGGACCGCGCCCCCGGCGGCGTGGTCGTCGACATCTCGCGCAAGCGCGTGCTCATCGACGGCGAGTCGGCCGCCTTCACCTTCAAGGAGTTCGAGCTGCTGCAGTACCTCGTGCTGCGCGAGGGGCGCACGATCGAACGCACCGAACTGGTGGCTTCGCTGTGGGAGGGCTCGACCGACGACGACGCCCCGGGCGAACGCACCATCGACGTGCACGTGCGGCGCCTGCGTGCGAAGCTCGGCGCCTACGAAGACATCGTGCGCACGGTCCGCGGCGTCGGGTACCGCTTCGACCGGCACGCCGACGTCTCGATCCGTTACGGCCACGGCACCCCCTCGCCCGACCGCTTCTGATCGCTCGCCGCCGCATCCGGTGTTCTGTGCGCACTGGTCGCGGTCAGTCTGCATGATCGGTGGGGCTGGAGTGCACGGGAGGGAGTGTAAGGACGCGAGCGGATGGATCGGTCATGCAGATGAGCCGAACACCAGCCGCGACCGGCGCCGCGAACCCCACGGCCCCGCACAGCCCGGATGCCGCGATGTCGGAGGGCCGACGTAGGGTGTCGGCATGAGATCGACCGGGGTGCGCGCGCGGCAGTCACCGCGCGAATCGCCGGTCGTCGCGGATCGCCCGATCGAGTCGGAGTACCGTCCCGCGCGCCCCGTCGACATCGGTCGCGCGGTCTCGGCGCAGCGGCACGGTCGCAACGACCCCACGTTCTTCGCCACGGCGCCCCTGCGCGAGGGAGGCGTCGTGTGGCGGGCCAGCCGCACCCCCCTCGGTGTCGCGACCCTCGCTCTGCGACAGAGTGTCGGCGGTTCCGTGCGTGCCGCAGCCTGGGGACCGGGCGCAGAATGGGCCATCGACCAGCTGCCGGCGCTGTGCGGAAAGCTCGACGAAGCCGACGGGTTCGACGCCTCCCGGCATCCCCTGGTCGCCGAATGGCACCGACGGCACCTCGACCTGCGCATCGGCCGCACCGACCTGGTGTTCGACGCCCTGGTCAGCGCCATCATGGAGCAGAAGGTCACGAGCATGCAGGCCTTCTCGGCCTGGCGCAGCGTCGTCACCTGGTACGGCGAGCGCGCACCGGGTCCCCCTCCGCGGCCCCTGTTCGCTCCCCCCGACATCGAGGGATGGCGCCACGTTCCGTCGTGGGCCTGGCACCGGGCCGGCCTCGAGCCGCCGCAGTCGCGGACCATCGTCGAGACCGCGCGTCGAGGCCCGACGATCGTGCGCGCGGCGAGCGCCGCGGTCGACGGCGAGGCCCGCGACCGCGTCTTCATCAGCCTGCGCGGCGTCGGCATCTGGACCAGCGCCGAAACGCGCATCCGCGCGTTCGGAGATCCGGATGCCGTGAGCGTGGGCGACTACCACCTCGCCCACCAGGTGGGTTTCGCCCTGACCGGCCATCGCACCGACGACGACGGCATGCTCGAGTTGCTCGAACCGTTCGCCGGTCACCGTCAGCGTGTCATCCGGTTGATCTACGCCGGGTCGGGCCTCGAACCACGTCGCGGCCCGCGGCTGCACCCCGAGGACCACCGCGATCGCTGAGGGCGCACCCGCGGCGTCCGCCCGCGCGCGGCGCAGGGAGGTGGCGGTCGCCGTCGATCCCCCGGGTCAGTGTCCGCGCGGAGCCCGCCAGTAGCCGGTGAACGAGATCGCCCGTTTGTCGACGCCCGCCCGCACCCAGTGCCGACGCATCGCGCTGACCAGCGACTGCTCGCCCGCCACCCCCGCGTAGGCCGGGAGTCCATCACCCGGCGCCGCCTCGGTCGCCGCGTCGCGCGCGGCCACTCCCGGCGTCGCGTGCGGATCGGCGCGCACGACCCACCGCACGTCGACGCCGTCCGGGGCGGCGAGTGTTCGCACATCGCCGGCATCCGGAACCTCGACGACGGCCGTCCCCGTCGCGGCGGGATCGAGCGACGCCAGAATGCCGGCGAGCGCCGGCAGCGCGGTCTCGTCGCCGACGAGGGCGATCGGGCCGGCGAGATCGGCGGGCGGGGTGAACAGCACCCCCTCGTCGAGGATGGCGACGGCGTCTCCCGGGGCGCACGTCTCGGCCCACGTTGCTGCCGGACCCGCCGTCCCCTCGGCGGCGGATCCGTGCAGGACGAAGTCGACGTCGAGCTCCGCCGGCTGCTCCCCCGCCGGGCGGAAGTCGGCGACGGTGTAGTTGCGCAGAACCGGGCGTTCCGTTTTCGCGATCGCCAGGTACCGCAGGTACGCGAACGAGTCGAGGCGCTGCGGGAGGCGGGTCAGGGTGCCTTCGGCGACCGGGAGGAAGAGGCGGAACCACTGGTCGCGACCGAGGGGCACGAAGCGCGCGAGATCGTCGCCGCCCAGGGTGACGCGGGCGAACGACGGCGACAGCCGCTGCCGGCGCAGGACGTGCAGGGTGAGCAGCTCGCTCTTCTCGGGCTTCACGCGTGTGGTCATCGGGCTTCCTCGTTCTTTCGGGGACGGGTGGGCGACGACCGGCGCGGACGCGCGCGGCCGCCTAGGCTGGGCGCATGATGCAGACAGGGACCGGCTGGCCGCGCGGACGCACGTACTGGATCCTCGGCACCCTGCTGCTGCTGGGTCTCGGCATCCTGTTCGGACTCGTGTGGCAGAACGTGTGGCTCGGTGTCGTCATCGCCGCGGCGGTGTCGGTGGGGTGGCTCATCGCCTACGAATCCAGCCGAGGGCGCAACGTCGGCGTCAACGATCCCGACAACGGCATCCAGCTGTAAGACGCCCCCGCGCGGGGATTCCCGTCTCCGCGTGCCGGAGCGGCGGCGGTGCGTGCAGGTCATCGGTAGTAGACCGCCAGCGGATAGGGTCCGTCTCGGCGCACGTCGACGGGGGTGCCGAACACCTGCTCGAGCGTCGTCGGGGTCATGAGTTCGTCGGGGGTCCCGACGTGCACGACCTGCCCGTCGGCGAGCGCGACGATGCGATCGGCGTAGGCCGCGGCGAAGTTGATGTCGTGGACGACGATGACGATGGTCTTGCCCAGTTCGTCGACCGCGCGACGGAGCTGGCCCATCATCGCCACGGCGTGCTTCATGTCGAGGTTGTTGAGCGGCTCGTCGAGCAGGATGTAGTCGGTGTCCTGAGCGAGCACCATCGCGACGTAGGCGCGTTGCCGTTGCCCGCCCGAGAGCTGGTCGAGGTAGCGGCCCGACAGCTCGGTGAGATCGAGGAACGCGATGGCCTCGTCGATCTTCACGTGGTCCTCGGCGGTGAGGCGCCCCTGCGAGTGAGGGAAGCGCCCGAAACCCACGAGCTCGCGTACGGTGAGGCGGGTGACGAAGTGGTTCTCCTGACGCAGGATCGACACGATCTTCGCCAGGGCACGACCCGGCGTGGTGGTGACGTCGTTGCCCGCGATCGTGGCGCGGCCGCTCGTGGCGGTCGCCAGGCGCCCCACGATCGTCAGCAGGGTCGATTTGCCCGCGCCGTTCGGGCCGACGAGGGCCGTGATGCCGCCGGCGGGGATGTCGAGGGTCACGGGACCCAGGACGGTCAGGTCGCCGTAGGTCATGGTGACGTCGGTGAGGGAGATCACGAGACGTACCGCCCCGGTGAGCAGGAGAGCATCAGAGACTTCCCTTTCGCAGCAGGTAGACCAGGAAGAACACGCCACCGACGAACTCGATGATGATCGAGAGCATGCCCGCGGCGTAGAACACGTGGCGCAGCACGAAGTACCCGCCGAGCAGCGACGCCATGCCGAGGAGCACGGCGAAGGGCAGCACGACCCGGTGCTGCGAGCTGCCGGCGAGTTGGTACGCCAGGGTGGCGACGATGAAGCCGAAGAACGTCATGGGTCCCACCATCGTCGTCGAGACCGAGATGAGCACCGCGACCAGGACCAGCATCCCGATCACCTCGCGACGGTAGGCCAGGCCGAGGTTGAGCGAGGTGTCGCGTCCCAGCGCCAGCACATCGAGTCGGTGACGGGCGCGCCAGACGAGAGCGAGCACCACGGCGACGACCAGGGCTCCCCACGGGAGGTACTCGGCATCCGAGTTCGACAGGTTGCCGAACAGGCGGGCCGAGAGGATGTCGAAGTCGCTGGGGGTGAGCAGTCGTTGCATGACCGTCGAGAGCGAGCCGAAGCCGACCCCCAGCACGACGCCGACGAGCAGCATGATGTGCAGGTTGCCGCGGCGCCCCGCGAACAACCAGCCGTACAGGAGCGTCGCGAAGCCCACCATGAGCACGCTCTGCACGACGACCTTGAGCAGCCCGTCGGTCGCCGACAGGGCGGCGCTGCCGAAGAAGAACACCAACGCGGTCTGCATCACGACGTACAGAGCGTCGAAACCCATGATCGACGGCGTCAGGATGCGGTTGGCGGTGGCGGTGTGGAACAGCACGGTCGCCACCGCCTGGCAACAGGCGACGAGGGCGATCGTGGCGACGCTCACCACGCGCAGGTTCACCGCGATCCAGAACCCCCGCGAGCCGGGCTCGCCCGGCACGTTCCACGTGAGCACGCCGACGGCGGCCACGATCACGATGAGGGCCAGGATGCCGAAACGCAGGCCGATCCGCCGACGGCGGGCGGCGCGGGCGGGCGCGGGGCGGGGCGGGATCTCAGCCACGGGCACGCATCCTCAGCAGCAGGGTGATGAACACCGCGGAGCCGACCACGCCGAGGATCATCGAGACGGGCACCTCGAACGGCATCCGTACGACGCGGCCGACGATGTCGCAGACGACGACGACCGCGACTCCCCCGAGGCACACCCAGGGGAGGTTCGCGCGCGCGTTGTCGCCGCGCCACATCGACACGAGGTTGGGAACGACGAGCCCGAGGAAGGGGAGGAAGCCCACGACCACGGTCGTCACTCCCGTGGCGACGGCGACGAGGGCGGTGCCGACGAGCAGGACGCGCGTGTGGTCGAGCCCCACCGAGGTCGCGAGGTCGCGGCCGAGACCGGCGACGGTGATGCGATCGGCGTAGAGGAACACGAGCACGACGATGAGCGCGACGATCCACAGCACTTCGTAGCGTCCGCGGACGATCGAGGTGAAGCTGCCCATGAACCACGTGCCGAGCATCTGCAGCGAGTTCGTCGAGACGGCGAGGTAGGTGGTGAACGCCGAGACGACGGCGCCGAGCATGATCCCGATGAGCGGCACCACGAGCGAGGAGCGCAGCGAGATGCGCTGCAGGATGCCGATGAAGACCATCGTCCCGACGAAGGCGGCGAGGGATGCCACCACCATGCGCACCGGAAGGGGCGCGGCCGGGGCGACGAGCACCGTGACCAGCAGCCCCAGCGCGGCCCACTCGGAGGTGCCCGTGGTCGACGGTTCGACGAAGCGGTTCTGCGTGAGCAGCTGCATGATGAGGCCGGACACGGCCATCGCGCAGCCGGCGAGCACGAGCGCGAGGGTGCGGGGCACGCGCGAGATGAGGAACATTTCGGCGCCGAAGCCGTCGCCGGCGATGTCGTAGACGCCGACGAACAGCGAGAGCACGACGAGGGCGGCGACGCCCGCGAAAGCGGCGGGCAACGCGAGCCGCGCACGAGGGCGGAGGGCGGTGGCGGTCATGGCATCCCTCCCTCCCCACTCGCGCGAGGGGTCGGATTCTCGACCCGTCGCGCGAGCGGGGGTGGGGTCGGACTTCAGGAGGCGAAGGCCTCGGCGGCCGAGCGGTAGAGCTTCGTGTACGCCTGGATACCCTCGTCGAGGTAGAAGCTGCCGTCGAGGTAGACGACCTGGTCCTTCTGGACGGCGGGGACGTTCTTCAGCGCTTCGGCGTTGTCGATGAGGTCCTTCGCCGAGACGTAGCCGTCTTCGCCGAACATCGCGTCGCGGTCGAGCACGAAGAGCCACTCCGGGTTCGCCGCGGCGATGGCCTCGACGCTGATGTCGTCGCCGTGCGACGCATCCTCGGCGGAGCGCTCGAGCGCGGGGGTCAGTCCGAGCGTCGGGAACAGCGTGCCGACGCCCCGACCCTCGCCGGGCGCGGCGTAGGCGATCTTGCCGCCCGAGGTGATGAGGCCCATGACGCTCTGCGACGGGTCGTAGGCCGCACGGGCGTCGGCGATCGCGGCATCCAGATCGGCGGAGAGCTGGGTGGCCTCGTCGTTCTTGTCGAACACCTGGCCGAGGATGGCCGTCTGACGCTTCAGCTCGGTCATGTGATCCTGACCGTCGCGCGGGCTCGTCTCGATCGTCGCGGGCTGGATGTCCTTCAGCTGCGCGTAGATCTCACGGAAGCGGTAGCCCCCGACGATGAGGTCGGGCTCGGCCGACAGGACGGCTTCGATGTCGGGCTCGCGGTGCAGACCCACATCGAGCACCTCGTCGCCGCCCGACAGCGAGGGCCACAGGTCGTACATGAGCGGCTTGGGCGCAGCGACGAGCGTGACACCCCAGTCACTGAGAGTCTGGAACGTCGTGTTGTCGAGCGCGACCACGCGCTCGGGCGCGACGGGCACCTCGATCGAGCCGTGGTTGTCTTCGACCGTGACGGTGGTCGCGGCGGCGGTCTCGTCGACGGGCGCGGCGGCACCCGCGGCGCAGCCGGTGAGCGCGAGGGTGGCCACCAGGGAGGCGGCGGCGAGGGGACGGAACAGGCGGGTACTCATGCGAATCTCTCCAGTGCTGTGTCGGTTCGAGCCGCGACGGGAATGCCGAGACGGGTCGAGAAGTTAGGTTAGCCTTAGCTTTGTGAAGATGTCGAACCCGACCCTCGGAGCCCGTCTGGAGCCCCGCCGTCACGAGCTGGTTTTCCGCAGGGCGACTCTCGCGCGCCGCACCTTCCTGACCCCGGCGTACGTGCGCCTGCGCCTGGAAGGCGCCGAGCTGCGCGGATTCGACTCCCCGGGGGCCGACGATCACATCCGCGTGTTCTTCCCGGCCACGCCCACCGACGACCTGCGCGACTCCCCCAACCGCGAGTACACGCCGGTGAGCTGGGATGCCGCGGCGGGCTGGCTCGACATCGACATCGCCCTGCACGCGAACGGCGTCGGCAGCCGGTGGGCCGAGCACGCTCCCCTCGGCGCCCCGGCGGGCGTCGGCGGACCCCGCGGATCCCTGGTGCTGGTCGGGCGACCCGATGCGTGGTTGCTCGCCGGCGACGAGACGGCCGTTCCGGCGATCCGTCGCTTCGCGGCGGCGATGGACGACGACGCCGTGGGCCGTATCGCGATCGAGGTGCCCGACGCCGCGCACGACCTCCCGGTCGCCGCTCCCCGGGGAGTGGAGGTCGTGCAGGTGCACCGCGGCGATCGCGCACCCGGCGCGGAGCTCGCCGACTGGCTCGACGCGCTCGACATCGAGGAGCAGCCCGATGGCTGCGTCTTCGGCTTCGTCGCGGCGGAGCAGGCGATCGTCCGCGCGGGGCGCGCCCTGCTGCTCGACCGGTGGTCGGGCGACCCCGCCGCGACCGTCGTGAAGGGCTACTGGAAGCGCGGCACCGCTGAGTACCACGCTCCGCACTGACGCGGGAGTCGGCCGACCACGCGGCCGGTCATCGGCTCAGTCGCGCTCCACCCCGGCGGCGAACGCCAGCACGCGGGCCCGAAGGAACGGGGTGGCGTAGACCGTCGAGGCGCCCGGCGTGGGCGACGCGACGGCCGTGGCGGTCGCGTCCGCGAGCGCTCCACGCACGAGAGGCACCGCGGCGCCGGCGTCGGCGAGCGCCTCGACCGCGCGCACGGCGTACTCGTCGCCCACCGCGATCCGCTGCTGCACGGCGACGGCCGGGTCGACCCCGTCGGGGACGCGGACGCGGGATTGCGCCAGCAGCGGTGGGGTACTGCGTGCGAACGACAGCGTCGCGATCGCCACGGCGAGCCAGCTGCCGTCGTCGCCGGCGAGCGCCGCGAGGTCGTCGCGCGACGCCGCGAGCGCTCGGGAACGGAGGGCGGCCAGATCATCGGCGGCGACGGGACCGTCTCCGGCTCGCGCATCGTAGGCGTCGGAGGCCGCGATCGCCGCGCGACGCAGGAGCGACGCGAGACCGTCGAGGTCGGCGTCGCGGTCGAGCGCTCCCGCGCCGTCATCGGCGACGTCGCGACGGTCGATGCTCGCCTGCGCCGTCGCCAGCGACGACGATGCCAGCGCCGAGGCGGTGCGTCCCCCCTCGAGGTCGCCGTCGTCGGCGTCGTCCGACGCAGGCTGCTCCGCCAGGGCACTGCCGGTGTACCCGGCCAGCGCGTACGCCTCGGCCGCGGCGCCGATGCCCTCGAGGGCGAGGTCGGCCGCGTCGAGGGTGTCGGGCGGGTTCTGGGCCCACGTCGCGAGGAGCTCGGCGGCCGCCGCGCGCGTCGCCGTGGCGGATGCCATCGCGTCTTCGACCGAGACCGCGGAGGCCGCCGCGACCGCGGCGAGGTCGGCCGCCGCCACCGCAGCCGACAGCGCGCCGGCCTCGTCGCCCGCCTCGCGCAGAGCCTGCGCGCGGGCGAGGGCCGCTCGCGCGGGTACCGCCCGGGCGTCGTCGACCGTTGCAGCGAGGGCGGTGTCGGCCCGCGCTCGCGCGTCGTCGACGGCGGCGGCGATGGCCTCTGACCCGGGTGTGTCGGCGAGTGACTCGGAGCCCTCCGTCGCGCTGGGCAGCGGCGTCGGCGAGGCAGCCGGGGTGGGGAACGCCGCCTCGGGAAGGTCTTCGCCGGTCATGACCGCGTAGGCGCTCGCGACGTCGGCGACCTCGGCGATCGTCATTCCTCCCGTCGCCGCGAGCTGGTCGAGGTCGACGGCCGCCCCGTCGGCGTCGACCGCGATGCGCTGCCCCGCGGGCACGAGGATCGTGTCGATTCCGCCGGCCTCGATCGCCGCCGACACCTGCTCCGGCAGTCCGGCGACGGGGCTCACCGTTCCGAAGGGGGTGACCCCACCGGCGAGCGCGACCCCGGGCTGCACCTCGGTGCCGTAGTACAGCGCCAGCACCCCGACCGCGGTGACGGCGCCGGCCCCGGGAGTGTCGATGCGCGCGTCGAGGCCGAAGGTGTAGGCGGTGTCAGGACGGGCGCCGGTGAGCAGCGTCGCCGCGGCGACGGCGGTCCAGGTCGCGGACTGGGTGACGGGGGCGACCCCCGAGACGTCGTTCTCGGTGATGTCGATGCTCAGATCGCCGCCGTCGGCCGAGGCCGCGGTGATGCGCTGGGAGGTGACGCCGCCCTTCGCGCCGTGGGCGTACAGCACCGGGACCGTCAGCTCGTCCCCATCGAACGAGCCGTCGGATCCCGTACCGAAACCGAGCGAGAACCGCAGGTCGCACCCCGCGAGCACGACCACGCAGACGAGGGCGAGTGCGGTCGTGACGAGCGGACGGAACCTCACGCGTCGCCGCCGAGCCCGACGTACAGGGCGCAGGTGGCGTTGTAGTAGTCGCGCGTCTCGCCCGCCGGGCGCAGGCCGATGCGTTCGGCGACCGCACCCGACGCGGTGTTCGCCGGGTTCGTCACTGCGACGAGACCGCGGATGCCCTGGCGCTCGGCGAGCGCGAGCACGGCCGAGGCCGCTTCGGTGGCGTAGCCGGCCCCCCACGCGTCGGGGTGGAAGTGCCAACCGATCTCGATGTCTTCGGGCCGACCGTCGCCCGCCCCGGACGACCACGGGATGCGCTTCAGCAGCACCGAGCCGAGGCGTCGACCGTCGGTCGTCTCGACGGCACGCACCCCCAGGATGCCGTCGGCCAGACCGACCCAACGATCGAGCAGGGCGTCGACCTCGGCAGTGTCGGTCATCACGTCTCCGGTGCCGAGGTACCGCCGCACCTCGGGCCGGCGGTACATGTCGAACAGGAACGCGCGGTCCTCGTCGGAGCGGGTCCAGTCGCGCAGCACCAGGCGATCGGTGGCGAGGCGGGTGCGCCGCATGGGCAGGTGCGGAATACCGTCTTCGGCGAACGGCGGCCCCGACACGACGAAGCCGAAGCGGGCGTACCAGGGGGCGAGGTGCGCCTGCGCGTCGAGCAGGATCGGGATGCCGGGAGCCTCGGCGTCGAGCACGTCGACGGCAGCGCGCATGAGGTCGGCCGCGATACCGCGTCCGCGCGCGGCGTTCGCGGTGGCGACGCGACCGATGCGCGTGTTTGCGTGCTCACGGAGCAGGCGGAGGGTCGCCAGGACGTCGTCGCCCTCGGTCGCCCAGAGCAGCTCCGCCCCCTCTTCGATGTCTCGGCCGTCGATCTCGGGGTACGCGGCCTCTTGCTCGACGACGAACACCGCCACGCGCAGCCAGAGGATGCGGTAGAGGGTGCGGGGGTCGATCTCGGCGACGGGCGCCCGGTGCAGGATGACGGCCATCATCCGACCGTATCGCGGGCGCCCGACATCGTCGCGCCGGACCCCCGGGGCGGGCGCACCGCGGCGTCGTCCCGGGGCGACTCGAAGGACCTGGACCGATGTCGGAGGCGGACGCTAACCTCCGGTCATGTCCTTCCAGTCGTACCTCGACAACATCGAGACCAAGACGGGCCTCACCCCGCGACAGTTCGTCGCCCTCGCCGAGCAATGAGGCTTCGGCGCCGGCACGAAGGCGACGCCCATCCTGCAGTGGCTCAAAGACGATTACGACCTCGGTCGCGGTCACGGGATGGCGCTCGTGCACGTCATCACGAAGGGGCCGAGAATCTCCGACGCCCACGTCGGTCGGGCCGGTGCCCACGGCGATGCGAGCGACACGCTCTGGCTCGACGGAGCAGCGACGAATCCGAACGGCTGACGCGCGGGCGCGACGACCCGGCCGCCGCACGCGCGGTACGGGTCAGCCGGTGCCGAACCGTCGCGAGGCGGCGATCTGCTCCGCCACCCGCCGAAGGGCCAGCACGAGCGGTTCGACCAGCGCCGTTCCCAGCACGACGTAGCGCACCGCATCCTCGATGGAGGTGTCGGGCGTCGCGGCGAGCTCGGCCTCACCGATCGCCGACAGGTGTTCGACGTACGCCGACATCACCGCTTCCGGCACCGTGAACCCGGCGCGATCCAGAGCGGCCAAGGCGTGGGCCACGGCCGCGATCTGGTCGGGGAAGCATTTCTCGGGGCTTCCCCCCATGCGCACGAGCAGCGCGGTGGCCTCGGTGAGGTCGACATCCGCGGTGATCTCGGGGGTCACCGCGGCGTTGGCGGCGCCGAGCAGGTCGTAGGGGTTCTGCGGCGGATCCTCGAGCACCGTGACGACGCGGCGCACGCCCGCGATCCCGACCCCCGCGTCGACGAGGGCACGGATCACCCCGAGGCGCTGCAGGTGGGCCTCGCCGTACGAGGCCTGCGTGGGCGAGGTGCGCTCCCCCTCGGGCAGGAGCTTCTCGCGGAGGTAGTACTTGATCGTCGGGACGGAGACTCCACTCGTCGTCGCCAATTGCGAGATGCGCATCACTTCCCCCTTGACTCGATAGCAAGACTATCCAACACTAGATAGCACCACTATCCAGTAAGGACGAGCCATGGCATCCCTTCTCCGCGGTCGCATGACCCACCACCACGAGGGCGAACTCGTCGTCTTCCACATCGGCATGACGATCAACCGCTGGTACCGCCCCGACAAATGGATGCCGATCCTCGGCGAGATGGGCCCGATGCTGCGCGAGCTGAGCACCGACCCCGAATCGGGACTGAAGGGCTTCACCGTCCTGCTGGGTGCGCGGGGCCCGTACCTCGTGCAGTACTGGTCGTCGCTCGAGAAGCTCTACTCGTACGCGTCGGCGCCGGGGCAGGCCCACCGCCCCGCGTGGTCGCGGTTCAACAAGCGGGCACGCACGGCCGAGGGCGCCGTGGGCATCTGGCACGAGACGTACGTGGTCGAACGCGCGGAGTCGATCTACGTCGACACCCCCGCGATGGGGTTGCCCCGGGCGACCTCGATCGTCCCCGTCGGCGCGCGACACGACGGCGCCCGCGCGCGCGTCGCCGACGGCGCCACCCCGCGTACGGCGGGGACCGAATGACACGGGCCCGGCACTCGCATACTGGAGCCATGAGCCGCATCCTCGTCACCGCACCCGATCTGCAGGCCGCCCTCTCGGCCGGCGCGTTCCCCGACGGCGGTCCCGTGCGCGTCCTCGACGTGCGGTGGCGCCTCGATCGTCCGGACGGACGGCCGGATTACCGCGCCGGCCACATCCCGGGGGCGCAGTACGTCGACCTCGACCACGATCTCGCCGCGCACGGAGCGGCGACCGAGGGCCGGCATCCGCTCCCTCCGGTCGAGGCGTTGCAGAACGCCGCCCGACGGTGGGGCATCGACGCCGGCGACACGATCGTCGTCTACGACGACCTGAAGAACATGTCCAGTGCCCGCGCGTGGTGGCTGCTGCGGTTCGCGGGCGTCGCCGACGTGCGCCTGCTCGACGGGGCGTGGCGGGCCTGGACCGAGGCCGGATTCGACCGTGAGACCGGGGATGCCGTCATCCCGACGCCGGGCGACATCGACCTCGCCTACGGCGCGCTGCCGTCGCTCGAGCTGGGTGAGGTGGGCGCGTTCGCCGACGACGCCCTGCTGCTCGACGCGCGCGCCGCGGAGCGTTATCGCGGCGAGGTGGAGCCGATCGACCCGCGGGCGGGACACATTCCCGGGGCGATCAGTGCGCCGACGACCGAGAACGTCGACGCCGACGGGCGTTTCCACACTCCCGACGCGTTGCGGTCGCGGTTCCGCATGCTCGGCGCCGAGGACGGCATGTCGGTGGGCGTGTACTGCGGCTCCGGCGTGACGGCGGCCCACCAGGCGGTGGCGCTGACCCTGGCCGGGTTCGAGCCGCGCGTGTTCCCGGGGTCGTGGAGCCAGTGGTCGAACCACCCGGAGCTGCCGGTGCAGACGGGACCCGCACCGCGCTGAGACCGGCGCCGCCGACGGGCTAGGCCCAGAGGTCACTCACCGGGATGTCGCGACCGAGCACGTTCTGCGCGGCGCGGTGGCCCGACAGCATCGCGCCGGGGACGGTGGCCGGATCGTCGCCCCAGGTCGCCTCCCCCGCGAGGTGCAGCACCCCGCCGGCGGGCTCGGCGAGATCGTCGTGGTCGGCACCGACCGATCCCGGCAGCATGTACGCGTAGGAACCGCGCGAGAACGGGTCGTCCTGCCAGCGCGTCACGATGGCGCTGGTCGGTTCCGTGACGACATCGCCGTACAGGCGGCGCAGCTGCGCCACGGTCGAGGCGACGATCTCGGCATCGGTCCACTCCCGTGTCGCGACGGCCGCCGGGCCCGCCGCGAAGGTGAGCAGCGCGTGCTCGTCGTGGAGTCGTCCGATGTCGTACCAGGAGTGCCACCACTCCCCCTCGTCGCCGAGCTGACGGATGCCGTAGACCCCGGCATCCCAGAATCGTTCGTCGAAGCGCAGCACGACCTTCTCGAAGGCGTTCATACGCACGAGGCCCAGGGCACGGCGATGACGAGCGGGAAGCTCGGGCTCGAACACGACGTCGCCGGCGTGCAGGACGCCGACCGGAACGGTGACGACGGCCCGGGCGGCGGTGAAGGTGCCGTGGTCGGTGTCGACCCGCACGCCCTCGGGCGACCAGTGCACCCTCGAGACGAGGTGTCCGAGGCGCACGTCGAGGCCGTCGGCGAAGTTCCGGGCGAGTTCGTCGTACCCGTGCGGGAATACGACCTCGTCACCGTTGACCGTGTCGTCGTCGAGGCCGTGGGCGCCGAGGGCAGCCATGCCGATGCCGTACTGCTCCTGGGCGCGGCGGTCGTTGTACTCGCGCACGCGTTCCGTGCGTTCGGCATCCCAGTCCTGTGCGGCGAGCGCCTTCTCGACGACGTCGGCGTAGGTGGCATCCGGATCGGCGTCGGCGATGATCTCGACGAGGGCGGCGTTCAGCGTGCGGATGTCGTCGGCGTACCGCCGCACCGCGTCGTCGTCGAGTCGCTCACCGTCGGCGTCGAAGTAGGCCAACGGGCGGCTGTCGGGCTGGTATCCCCCGACGGTGAACTCCCTCATCGGCATGCCGAACGCGCGGGCGGCCTCGGCGACCGGGCTGTCGTCGATGCCGTGGATCCATGAGGCCCCGCGGTCGGTGACGTGCCCGTGCGAGCGATCCGAGAAGACGCGCCCGCCGATCCGATCGCGCGCCTCGAGGACGACGACCCGGTGCCCGGCGCGGGCCAGCAGACGCGCCGCGGCGAGGCCCGAGACCCCCGCGCCGACGACGATCGTGTCGACAGTGTCCATGCGTCCTCCCCCGTTCCAGGCCGATCGCTCGACCCGACTTCCCGCGACCGTACTGCGGGCGACGAGCCGGTGGCATCCGCCTCGCCGGAGCGTACCTGGCATGCCGGTGGACACCGTGTACAGGAGTGCGCGTCCGCGCGAAGCACGACGACCCCTCCATCGAGCAGAGGGCGCCCGCACGCCGTCACGGGCCGCCGAGCGGGGTCAGGACGCGGGCGCCTCTTCGTCGAGCGCCGCGGGCCTGACGCCCCGACGACCATAACGCCACCAGAAGAACAGGTAGCAGAGCCCCACGAACGGGATGCCGAAGTACAGCGCCGCGACCTGCTGCGGGTCGAAGGCGATCGCCACGATCGACGCGGTGAGCAGCACGAAGGCGAGGATCGGCACCAGCGGATACAGCGGTGTGCGATAGGCCAGGCTCGACAGGTCGCCGCCCGCGCGCAGGAACGCCCGACGATGGAAGAACTGCGCGGCCACGATCGACATCCACACCGCGACCGCCGCGAAACCGGCGATCGAGACGAGCACGAGGTACACCGTCTCGGCGGCGATCACGCTGGAGACCAGCGAGACCAGGCCGATGGCCAGGCTCACGATCAGCGCGACCAACGGGATGCCGCGGCGGGTCAGGCGCGTGAACGAGCGGGGCGCGTAGCCCTCTTCGGCGAGCGAGAACAGCATGCGCGCACATGAATACAGACCGCTGTTACCCACCGAGAGCAGCGCGGTGATGACGACGAAGTTCATGATGTCGGCCGCGTAGGGCACACCGACGTACTCGAAGACGTCGACGAACGGGCTCGAACTGAGCCCGGCCTTCTCGTAGGACAGCAGGGCCGCGATGACGGTGATCGAGCAGACGAACAGTACGAGCAGGCGCAACACGGTCGAGCGGAGTGCCCGGGGGATGTTGCGACCCGGGTCCTTGGTCTCGCCCGCGGCGACGCCGACGAGCTCGGCACCGCTGAAGGCGTAGAACACCGCGAGAGAGGTGATGAGCACGCCGCCGAGACCCGCGGGGAGCAGCCCCTCGGGGGTCACGAAGTTGCTGAACAGCACGGCCTCGTGAGGGGTGGTCGACAGGGGCGTGAAGCCGAAGATCGCCATCGTGCCGAGCACGATCAGCGCCAGGATCGCGACCACCTTGATGAGTGCGAACCAGAACTCGGTCTCACCGAACACGCGCGCCGAGATCGCGTTGAGCGTGAACAGGATGCCGGCGAACACCAGGCACCACACCCACACGTCGACCGTGGGGAACCAACGCTGCATGAGGATCCCGGATGCCGTGAACTCCGACCCGAGGGCGACCACCCAGCACAGCCAGTACAGCCACGCCGTCACGAAGCCCGTCGCCGGCCCCATGGTGCGTGCCGCGTAGATGTGGATGGACCCCGAGACGGGATAGACGACGGCGAGCTCGCCCAGGCACACCATGACCAGCCAGACGACGAAGGCGCCCAGCAGGTACGCGAGCACGGCTCCCAGCGGACCGGCCTGGTGGATCGTGTAGCCCGAGCTGAGGAAGAGTCCCGACCCGATCACGCCGCCGAGGGCGATCATCACGAGGTGGCGCGCATCCATCGCCCGCCGCAGGTGGCGTTCGGGCGTGCCCGCACCGGAGCGCTCGAGGGGCTGACCCGTGGGTCGGTTCATGGGGGTTCTCGCATTCGTGCTCGAGCCGGTGGCAGACGGGGCTCGCGGGCGCCGCAGGTCAGAGTAATGGATGCCGCCGACACGACCGCGCTCACTACGCTGAGGCGGTGCCGCTCCCCCGTCGGCGCGCACGGGAAGGACACCGAGATGACCACGCGCCCCGACCGCACCGACGCCCGCTCACTGGGAGAGGCGAGTCTGGCCGTCCACGGCGGGAAGATGCTCGACAGCACTCGGGCGCTGAGGACGCCGCTGGTCATGTCGAACTCGTTCGCCCTGCCCGACGATCCGAGCGAGATCAGCTGGTCGGCCTACGAGCCGGGCCTGTACACCCGCAACACCGGGGTGAACCAGGCCGCACTCGAGGCGAAGCTCGCCGCTCTCGACGGGGGTGAGACGGCGGTGGTCCTCGCCTCGGGCGTCGCCGCTCTGCACGCCGTGTTCTTCACCCACGTGAGGGTGGGCGATCACGTCGTCGTCAGCGACGTCGTCTACGAGGCGACGTGGCGACTGTGGACCGAACTGCTCCCCGAGCGGTACGGCATCCATGCGACTTTCGTCGATGTGACGGATCCGAATGCCGTCCGCGCCGCACTGCGCCCCGAGACGCGTCTCGTGTGCGTCGAGGCCATCGCCAACCCGACCACGAAGGTCGCCGACATCGCGATGCTCGCCGAGATCACGCACGCGGCCGGGGCGATCCTGATGGTCGATTCGACCTTCACACCGCCGCCGTTCTACCGCCCGCTGACCGACGGCGCCGATCTGGTCATGCACTCGTTGACGAAGTACATCAACGGACACGGCGATGCCATGGGCGGGGCCGTGATCGGACGTGCCGATCTCATCGACCCGATCAAGGGCGATGCGATGGTCGACGTGGGCGGCGTCATCTCACCCTTCAACGCCTGGATGATCCAGCGCGGATCGGTGACGCTTCCGCTTCGACTGCGTCAGCATTTCGCGTCGGCGCAACGGGTGGCCGAGATGCTCGAGGCCGATCCGCGGGTGGCGTTCGTCGCGTACCCCGGGTTGGCGTCGCATCCGCAGCACGAGGTGGCCGCGCGGCAGTTCGGCGGCCGCGAGTTCGGCGGCATGATGGCGTTCGCCGTCGAGGGCGACCCCGCTGCGCAGAACCGCTTCGTGTCGCACCTGCGCCTGATCACGTCGGGATTCTCGCTCGGACACGAGGACACCCTGATCGTGCACACCGCGGCCGACGGACCGCGGACCGCGACCTACCCCGAGCAGTTCCGTCGTTACGGTCACCTGCGCCTGTCGGTCGGCCTGGAAGACGCCGACGACCTGATGGCGGATCTCTCCGCCGCGTTGGACGCGACCGCGCTCTGAGTCGATCAGCCCCGTCGATCAGCCGGCGAGCAGATCCTCGATCGTCGTTATCACGCCGTGGTCGACGTTCGACGGAGCCCGGTGACGCGCGCGGGCGACGACGTCGGGGTGGGCGTTGTGCATGGCGAACGACCAGGCGGCGGCATCCAGCATCTCGAGGTCGTTGAGGTAGTCGCCGAACGCGACGGTCTGCGCGGGGGTGACGTCGAGGGCCGCCTGCAGACGGCGCAGGGCGACGCCCTTGTCGACGCCGGGATTCATGATGTCGACCCAGTGCTGTCCCGATACGACGACGCGATGGGTCTCGGCGATCTCGTCGAGCGCGCGTCCGACGCTGTCCTCGGCGAGCGCGAAGTCGTACACGGCGATCTTCAGGACGTCGTCGTCGATCGCGAGCACGTCGTCGACGATCTCGAGGGCGGCGTAATAGATCGCGGCCTGGGAGCGGAACGCCTCGTCGGTGCGCTCGATGTAGGCGGAGCGCTTGCCGCACACCACGACGCCGAGATCGTATCCCTCGGCGGAGAGGCGGCGCAGGCGCTGGACGGCCCGCGCCACGACGGCGGGTTCCAGGGCGTCGGATGCCACTTCCACCCCGGCTCGTACGACGTAGGCGCCGTTCTCGGCGATGAAGGTCATGGCATCCGCCGCGTCGCCGAAGGTGGCGCGCAGGGTGGCGAGTTGGCGTCCCGACGCGGGCACGAACGTCACGTCACGTTCTTCGAGCCTGGGGAGCAGACCCCAGAGGGTCTCGGGCACGTTCCCGGACGCGTCGAGAAGGGTGCCGTCCATGTCGACGGCGATGAGGCGGATGTCGTGGGGCACGCGGCCATCCTCGCAGGCTCCGGAGCGGGGCACGCGGCGGCCGACCCGGCATCCCGAACCTGGGAAAACTATGAATAACAGAATCATCACGGCCAACTCTTCCGCTCCGTTACCCCACCGTTATAGAGTGCTCGCACGGTAGTTGTTTTGCTGTGGCAGCTACCGACATGTGATTGCAGGACACTCTGGTGCAGGAAAGGGCCGGTCGGGTTTTCTCGACCGGCCCTTCGTCCTTTCCCGGGTCGTGGCGTTCCCCCGACGGCTCTCGACACGCGAGGATGGTTTCGTGAAGGACGACGACCTGACCGAACCCGACGGACGCCTCGTTCTGGTGCGCCACGGCGAGACCGAGTGGAGCCGCACCGGTCGCCACACCGGGCTCACCGACATCCCGCTCACCGAGACCGGCGCGTACAAGGCCGAACTTGCGGGCACCCTGCTGGCGACCCGCCGATACGACCTCGTGCTGACGAGCCCTCTCGAGCGCGCCGTCGAGACCGCGCGGCGGGCGGGCTTTCCGCAGGCGCAGCACGAGCCCCGCCTCGTCGAGTGGGACTACGGCGCTTACGAGGGCCTCACCACGCCCGAGATCATCGAGCAGCTCGGCCACCCCTGGACCATCTGGCAGTCGGGGGCGCCGGCCGGCGCGACCCCCGGCGAGAGCATCGAGCAGGTGACCGCACGCGCGGCGTCGCTTCTCGACGAGCTCCGCCCCCGCGTGCGCGCCGGCGAACAGGTTCTGCTCTTCTCGCACTCGCACTTCCTGCGCGCGCTGGCCGGCGTCTGGCTCGGGCTCACCGCCGCCGGCGGTCGCTACTTCGTGCTCGGCACCTCCGCGGTCAGCGAACTCGGCTTCGAGCACGGCTCCGAGGTCATCACGCAGTGGAACCACGTGCGCGGACGCTGACCCCGGCCTCCCGGCATCCGGTCTCGACGATGCCGCGCGCATCTCGGCGATCCGACGAGCGCAAGCGAGTCCTTGGTCCGGCGCGATTCCGGATGCCGAACCCTCGGCGTCGCGCCACCGCGCACCCCGGACGGAGTGACAGCGGACGTATGAGCAGTCGCCCGCCCGTCCGCTAGTCGCGGGTCGGTACGGCGCGCAGGACGACGCCGGGTGCGCGCGAGCCCGCCCACGCAAGGGCGCCGGCCACGACGAGCGCGAGGAGGATCCCGATCGAATGCCCGGCAAGAGACACGGCGCCCCGCTCCGGCAACAGGAACCCATACGGCACCCAGCCGTCCGTGGCTCCGCGGATGAGGACGACAGTCAGCCAGGCAAGCGGGTAGGGGAGCACGATCCACAACGTGCCCCACGGCACAGGGCGACGGTCTCCGACGATCAGCCAGTCGACCAGGACGAAGAGAGGGAAGAACACGTGCAGGATCGCGCTCACCCAGGCGGGCGCCGATCCCGTCCCCGGCACGAGCACGTTGTACACCGCGGCGACCACGATGAGGCACGCCACGGCGACGGCTCGTGCGCTCGTCAGCCAGCGCGGCGCGGGACGGCCGGAAACCATGAGAGCCCCCGTCGCGATGAGCACGCCGCTCGTGAGCAGGCTGGTCTGGTTCGTGAAGTAGCCGAAGTAGTCGAAGGGATTGTCGTCTCCGACGGCGACGCGTCCCGCGAAGGTGAGGAAGAGGACTCCCACGACGGCGACGGCAACCAGGATGCGCGTCCACCCGATGACGAGCATCACGCGACGATCGGCAACGGACGAGGGCACGTCGACCAGCCTAGGGAGGCTCCGGTCGAACGACGAAAAGCAGCCCATGCGGATCCGGCTGCGACCCGGAGTCCCCCCGGCGAACGCGATCACGAAAAGATAACGGCGAACTCTTCCCTTCCGTTATCTCGTCGTTATAGAGTGCTCGCACGGTAGTTGTTTTGCTGTGGCAGCTACCGACATGTGATTGCAGGACACTCTTGGTGCAGGGACAAGGGCCGGTCGGAAGCCTCTCCGACCGGCCCTTACTCTTTGTCCACAGGATGGACCCGAGAGCGCGTCCTCCCGAGGCGTCCTCCCTCTACGCTGAATGCATGACCGATCGACGTCTCGCCGTGCAGGCGTGGGAGAGCCTCTTCCGCGCACAGCACGAGGTGTTCGAAGACATCCGGTCCGACTTCGACAGCACCGAGCTGACGCAGGCCGAGTACGACGTGCTCCTCACCGTCACGCGGTCCCCGCGCATGACGGCACGCCTGCGCGACGTCACGGGCAACATGCTCATCAGCCAGCCGAGCGTGTCACGCCTGGTCGAGCGCATGGTCATGCGAGGCCTGCTCACCAAGTGCGCCGACCCCGAAGACGGTCGAGGCTCGCTCGTGACCGCCACCGAAGCCGGCGCCGTCATGTTCCGGGGCATCGCCGCCGCGCACGGCCGCTCGATCGCCGCGCGCATGGCGCGCCTCGACAACGACGAGCTCGCCCAGCTGCAGGCACTCACCGCGAAACTGCGCGCCCCCGCCTGACGGCGGCCTCCTGGCCGGTCCGCGGGCGCGCTGCGACCAGCCGAGCCACGGGCGTCAGCACTCGATGACGTTGACCGCCAGGCCGCCCTCGCTGGTCTCTTTGTACTTCGTCGACATGTCGATGCCGGTCTGGCGCATGGTCTCGACCACGGCGTCGAGCGAGACGTAGTGCGAGCCGTCGCCGCGCAGGGCGAGCCGCGCCGCGGTGACCGCCGTCGATGCGGCGATGGCGTTGCGCTCGATGCAGGGGATCTGCACGAGCCCACCCACCGGATCGCACGTCAGGCCCAGATGGTGCTCCATCGCGATCTCGGCCGCGTTCTCGATCTGCCGGTTCGTCCCGCCCATGACGGCGGTGAGACCACCCGCGGCCATCGCGCACGCGGAGCCGACCTCGGCCTGGCATCCGCCCTCGGCGCCCGAGATCGACGCATTGGCTTTGAAGAGCGAGCCGAGCGCCGTCGCGGTGAGCAGGAAGCGGCGGATGCCACGGCGACGGTTCGCCTCGGCCACATCACCGTCGTCCCACGCGGCGACCTCGCCGCGGGTGACGGCGTGGCCGTCGTACCCGAGAAGAGCGCTGCCCACCAGCTCGCCGTAGGGGGTCACGGCGTTGCCCGCCCCCAGTCCCGAGTCGGCGAGGAAACGCCACCAGTACATCGCCACCGCCGGAAGGATTCCAGCCGCGCCGTTCGTGGGCGCCGTCACGACTCGACCACCGGCCGCGTTCTCTTCGTTCACGGCGAGCGCGAACGCCCCGAGCCACTCCCCCGGCAACTCTCGATGGCCCTCGGCCTCGATGGCATCCAACTGTCCTCGGATGACGGCGGCTCGGCGTTTGACCTTCAGGATGCCGGGGAGCACCCCGTCGTTGCGCAGGCCGGCGTCGACGCAGGTGGCCATGGCGTCCCAGATGCGGTCGAGGCCCGCGGCGATCTCGTCGTCGGAGCGCAGGGCCGCCTCGTTGAGGCGCGCGGCTTCGGCGATGGTGATGCCGCGCTCGTCGCACAGCTCGATCAAGGTGGCCGCGTCGTCGAAGGCGAGCGGCATGGGCGCGGCCGCGACAGCCGACGGTTCGCCCTCGCGGCGGATGAAGCCCCCGCCGATCGAGTAGAACGTCTCCTCGACGAGGACGACCCCGTCGGCGTCGCGCGCGACGAGGGTGAGGGCGTTGGGATGCCCGGGAAGGCGCGTCCGGGGCACCAGGGCGACATCGCTCTTCGCGAACGGGATCTCGTGCTCGCCGGCGAGGCGGAGGGAACGCCCGTCGGGCCAGTCCGACCACGCGCGGCGGACGGCATCCGGATCCACGGTCTCGGGCTCGAGGCCCTGCAGGCCCGCCACGACGGCGTCGGGGGTGCCGTGGCCGATGCCGGTCGCACCGAGCGATCCGTAGAGCGCGCACGAGACGGATGCCACCCGCTCGAGGATGCCGTGAGCGCGCAGCCGGGCGGCGAAATCGACGGCCGCGCGCATGGGGCCGACGGTGTGGGAGCTCGAGGGTCCGATCCCGATGGAGAACAGCTCGAACGCGGAGACGTAGGCGCTCATGTCGCCAGCGTACGTGTCCCGTCCGACACCGTGTGGTCACCTGTGCGCCACGCCCGGGATGCACGCCGTTCGGGGCCGATTAGACGTGCCCCGAGGTCGCGGCTATGCTTGACCACGGCCTGCGCGCCGTTTCGCGCGGAGGCCCTGCGCCCGTAGCTCAATGGATAGAGCATCTGACTACGGATCAGAAGGTTAGGGGTTCGAGTCCCTTCGGGCGCACACTGTGTTGAGACAGTAAAGGCCTGGTCAGGAAGCAATTCCGACCAGGCCTTGTCTCATTCCTGCCGGACATTCCGCGGAGGCTGGGCATTCCAGGGGCATTCCGTGCCCCAAAACGGGACGTGATCGCGCTCGCCGCGACCCACGTCCAGACGGTCGTCGTCCCGGGCTTGGCGGTGGATCGTCGCCTTGAAATGCCCACTGAGTGCGGGCGGGCATTTCAGGCACCGATGAGGCGGCTCGCGGCCCTGGCGTTCATCAACTGAGTGGATCGCGTCCCACGCCGCACGAGCCCGCCGACGACGCCATAGACCGGCACGGCGTTGCCGGTCCTCGCAAGCTCGCTGCACGGCTCGATCAGCGGGCACCGACGACAGATGGCCACGAGTGGCGCAGGATCGGAGTCGTCGGCAGTGAACCGATCATCACCACGGCAGGCGGGCTCGGCGTCGATCATCGCCGTCCTGAGGTTCGTCCAGGCCCGCGTCGGGCTCGTCATGCGTCGCCCTCGTCCGAGAACAGCGCCATGCCGACGCGGTACTCGTGAGAGTTCGACGGCACTGGCACGTCGACCACGGCATCCCCCTGCACGTGCAGGCGGTGAAGCTCGCCTGCCACGTGGTACAGCGTCGCGGCGGGGAGCACGCGCACGATGGCATCAGGCGCGATGGCGGCGGTCAGCGTCGGCCCCACGCCGACGACGCGCACGCCGCGCATCACTGCGCCACCTTTGGGAACATGGCCGTGCGCATCTCGGCCTGGATGTCGGCGGGGATGCCCGCGAGTTCGCGGAGTTCGCCCTTCGCGTTCGTCGTGATCACGCGCAGGCGGTTGCCGTGGTCGATGAGGAACAGCACATCTTTGTTGGTCTTCCCCTTGGCCACGCGCGCGCGCCACGAGGTCGGCACTCGATAGGGCACGTCACCTACGTAGACCTCGACGCCGGGACTCGTCTTTGAGGTGGACGGCGGCGCGACCGAGTGACAGGGGTCGCCATGTACCGATGGCGGCTTTTTGTTTGATCTGTGCTCAGCGCCATGCGGAACGGTTGGCACCTCACCCCTGTCCGGCACTTAGGTGATGTGCGTGTTAGCCGGGTTCGGTACAGAGCGTCGGCGCCTGCCCCTCCAGAGGTGGGATGTACCGATGGTGTTGTCGCTTCTACGACAGACAGTGTCAGAGGTGCCTGTCATACTTAGTAACACTGGGGGAGTTATGAAAGCAACAAGAGTACACATCAAAAACTTTCGACTACTAGAGGACGCAGAGATTGCGCTTGACGATGCGGCCACGATGATCGTGGGACGCAATAATAGTGGCAAGACGTCTGTTGTTGAGATATTCCGAAAGCTTACGCGGGCGGACCGGACGCCGTTCGGGTTCGACGACTTATCTCTGAGTACGCACGTTCGCTTCGATACGGCTTTGGTTGCGTATGACGAGATGATTGCCGCGGAGAAAGCCGAAGATCTTGCTACTGCTGACGCGGCCCGCGAACGAGTCGCTGACCTGCCAACAATAGAGCTCACGCTCTCTGTTAAGTATGAGGTCGACGACGCGATCTCTGCGCTCGCGCCGTTCATCATGGATCTTGATCCGGACCGTTCTGACGCAACCTTTGTCTCTCGACTACGAGTCAACAACCCCGAGGTCATGTTCAAGGAGTATCGGGAGCAGAATGCTAGGAAACCGATTGAGCTCCATCGATTCCTGCGCAATCGATTCAAAGACCTAACTACAACGTCAATTGAAGCAGTCGATGCTCAAGACCCGACCAATCGCCGTATCATCTCTGACACGGAGCTATCTCGCTTAATTTCAATCAAATTCATCTATGCACAGAATCAGATCGATGACCTGTCCTCAGATGCTAGCCGAGGATTGTCGAAGGGATTCGAGAACTTCTTCCGTTCGAATCAAACGGACAACTCGGTCGCGGAGGCCATCGATGACCTGCTCGTGGAGGCCGGGATAGATCTTGATAGGCAGTACCAAGAACTGTTCAAGTCCATCTACTCAGACCTTCAGCTCTTCGGCGTGGGCAGTATGCCCGGCTTGCCTGTACTGTCGGTTGTATCACAGCTAGAGGGTGTCCGTCTGCTCGCTGACAACGCTCGACTCTATTATTCAGACGCTGGGCAAACTAAGCAACTACCGGAAGCACATAACGGGCTCGGCTACTCTAAATTGATCTTCACGATCCTGCAGTTCATCTCTTTTTACGAGGAGCTGAAACGCAGCACCCCCGAACCACCGATTCAGCTCATCTTTGTTGAGGAGCCTGAGGCGCACCTGCACCCGCAGATGCAGAACGTATTCGTTCGAAGTATCGATAGCTTTATCAGCTCTAAGCCGGACTGGAACGCTCAAGTAGTCATCACGACTCACTCGTCGCACGTCGTAGCGGAGAGCGGGTTTGAATGCATTCGGTACTTCGATAACTCCGTAACACCTATGCAAGTGCGCGATCTCTCGACTTTCCAACTCAAGGAAGTGAAGAAAGAGGGAGGGCCTGAGACACTGCGCTTCCTTCGTCAGCACATGGTACTAAACCGTTGCGACATGTTCTTCGCGGACCAAATTGTGCTAATCGAAGGAGCGGTTGAGCGACTCCTATTGCCGACTATGATTCAGAGTGTCGCATCCAACCTCGGCCGCAAGTATCTCTCGATCATTGAAGTCGGAGGTGCGTACGCCCACCTGTTCCGCAGCATCATCGAGTTCCTTAATATCCAGACGCTTATCATCACGGACATCGATAGCGTGGATCCTTCGGACAAGCGAAAGGCGACGCCAGTCGGCCCAGGAAGGGTGACCAGCAATCCGACGCTGAGTAAGTGGTTGCCGGCGAAGAGCTCCATCGACGATCTGTTGGTCGTCGACGCCGCCAGCAAAACATCCGGGCGCGTTCGCGTGGCCTACCAGATTCCCGAGAATGAGGCAGATCGTACGGGCCGCAGTTTCGAAGAAGCATTCATTCTTGCAAACACAGAACTGCTCGCTGGGGCCCAGCTTACTGGCACCGAGCGAGCCTTCCAGAAACCTGACGGCACCCGTAAATCAGCAGACGAGATCTCGCAGGACTCATGGAACGTCGCCGACCGCATCGGCAAGAAGACAGACTTCGCCTTCGATATTGCCTTGTTAGAGGACTGGCGTACACCCTTATATATTAAGGAGGGTCTCGAATGGCTGAACCAGGAACTCTAGAGCAGATCGCGGACGCCTTGGCCAGTAGAGAATCGTTTGTCCTTGAAGCTGGCGCGGGTTCTGGCAAGACGCGAACACTCATCGATACCGTACAAACAATCCTTGCTCAGGAGCGGGATTCGATGCTCAAAGCGGGACGACAAGTAGTCTGTATTACGTATACAAACGTCGCAAAAGACGAGATTACTCACCGCCTCAACGCAGACCCACTTGCTCTCGTAGGTACAATCCATGAGTTCCTGTGGCAAGTAATTTCACCATTTCAACGTGAGCTTCGCCTTGAAATGCTTGCTATCAATGCCAAGGCGAAGAAGCCAATCGAAGGGCTCGACCTTCTGCTAGCGACGCAGCCAGTGACCTACGGCCAATTCGGTCGCCATTTCGACCGAGGAGAGTTGTCTCACGACGATGTGCTTGCAGTTGCCGGCGCGCTCTTCACGAAGTATCCGAAGGTATCTCGAATCGCCGCAAACCGGTTTCCGTTCATCTTCGTAGATGAATACCAGGACACCAGCGAGAGTGTTGTTACTCTACTGCTGGACCATTTCGTGAAGAACGATCGGAAGCCTGTCGTAGGATTCTTCGGCGACGCGATGCAGCAGATCTACGATTCGAAGATCAGCGATGTTGCGGGCAGCCATGGACTTCGACTCGTCACCAAGCTTGAGAACTACCGATGCTCAGTTGCAGTAATCGATGTTCTCAACCGGCTTCGAACCGATATTCAACAAGTACCAGCTGGTGATAACTCGCCCGGGGAGGTGCATTTGCTGACGGCGGATGCCGGAGCCCCGAATGTGTATGTGGCGGCAATGGAGCATCTGACACCGGCCGGCTGGACGCGTGAGAATACGAAGACGCTGATGTTGACCCATAAAGGCATTGCCCGTGAGGTGGGGTTCTCAAGTCTGATCGATGCCTACAGCAAGCGAAGCTTCGGCACCGACCAACTCATGAAGCGTGACGACGAGTTCGGGGAATTCTTCACATACGTTGGCGCTCTTGTGGACAGCTACGATAAGAAACGCTTCGGCGTATTTCTCGACTTGCTCGGGCAGTCAGGCTTTCGATTGAAAGCGGCGACGCAGAAAGCGGAGATTGCTAGTCAACTCGAAAGTTTGAAAGCAGCTCTCTTAACTAGGACTGTCGGCGAGGTGGTTGACCTTGTAGCGGAGAGTTCGCTCGTTCCGTTGCCCAAAAAGATTCGCCGTCTGCGCGATCGGATGTCGTCAGCTTCCGAAGAAGATGACTCGGCGAATAAGAAGAGACCGTTCTACGACGCAGTGCGCGGCGTATCGTGGGTCGAAGTTCGCAACTTTCTTGACTATGTCGATGAGTTTACTCCGTTCTCAACCAAACACGGTGTGAAAGGAGCCGAGTTTGAGAACGTGCTAGTGATCGTTGACGACTCGCTATGGAACATGTACAAATTTGGACAGGTCTTCACTGACAATCATTCGAACTCCGACCGGTTCGAACGGTCCCGGAAACTGCTATACGTCTGCTTCTCGCGTGCAATGAACGGACTTGCGGTGCTCTGCATCGGTAACTTGTCCCATTCAGAACTTGCGGGTGTCAAGTCGCTGCTCGACGTCGACACAAGCACGGCACTCAAAACTTGACGCCTAACACGCCAAGGTCCATCCACACATTCTCCTGGGAATTTCCCAGCCAAGCGCGGCTCGCGTGCGGCCTAGAACAACACCTGTAGCGGTTTTTCTTGACGATCTCTTTTCGGAGGTCCATAGTGATGTATCCCCATGGCAAGACTCACTGACACCAGCTATTTGGCGACACATCTAGAGCTTCGTTCCGTGTGGCTCAAAAACCCAGTCCGTTTCGCACTCCTCAGCGCCGGAGAGCAATGGGCACTTCACGGTTACTTCGCACCAGAGCACAGACTCACCGACGACCGGCTACTCGCCTACCGCCGCGAGGTCTCGAAAGTGGATCCGTCGCTCCCTCAGCGAGCCGGCAAAGCGCTGACGAAGTGGCGCATGAAGGAATCGCCGCTGGCGGCGTATCGGGAACACTCGCACAGTCCGGCACCGGGAGCGAAGCGCAGCCGGAACTACGCCGTAGCGGTGTTCTCGCTCGTTCATCCGGAGATCGATCCGCAGAAGCTTGCGCGTGCCTTCTTGGCCGCTTTCGAGGATCACGAGAAGGCAACCAGTAGGCGTCGGCCGCGTCGATGACGTTAGCTGGCAATGCCACGATCCCGGAGCGTCGTAGCGACCGTCCTGGAGTCATAACCAACAGCGATCGCGATCTTCCTTAACGACAGGCCTTGGGCATGAAGCTCAGCTGCACGATCGATGGAGGCCTGCGACATGCTGCGACCTCGCGTGGCGACACCCGCTCGCTTCCGTACGTTCTGAATCGTCCACTCCGTGACACCGAAGGCTCGAGCGAGAT
>NZ_JACYTT010000005.1:0-246986 GCF_014841235.1 Microbacterium sp. CFBP 8794
GGGGGGGGGGGGGGGGGGGGTCGCTCGTCGTGATCGGTCACGATGTCGACAACATCGCCGCCGGTGGTCACGGACCGACCGACCCCGCGATCCTGTACACGCCCGAACTGCTGCGCAGCGCCCTCGACGAGAGGTTCCGCATCGAGCGCTGCGAGCGCATCACGCGCACGAGCGCCGATGCCGAGCTGCGGGGCGGGCACGCTTCGGCCGCGATCGACACCCTTCTGCACGCGGTGCGGGTGGGCTGACGCGCCGGGTCGGCGGCCCCGACGTCGCGGGGTCGTCGCTCGCGGAGGCGTCGATGGGCGCGCCGCCGTGCTGCGCGGGGTAGCGAGGCGTCGGCGCGAGCGCTCGCCTCACAGCACGATGTCGTCGGCGCTGCGCAGCTCGCGCGCCGCGACCGGGCGCAGCCCCCGCCGCACGAACGTGTCGGCGGCCTGCAGCGGCCCCACGTCGACCCCCGCTTCGGCCGCGATGTCGGCGATGGGCACCTGGAACGTGCGGAACGCCCCGAGCGGTGCCACCGTCAGAGCCTGCCGCGTGTCGACGAGCGCGCTCTGATCGAGCACGAAGCCCGCCGCGGCCAGGGCGTCGCCGTCGCGCCAGGCGGCGATCTTCCAGAACCGCAGGGGCACGCGGATGCCGCGATACGGCGGGTCGTCGGCGCCCCGCACCGGGGCGGTGAACACCGCGAGACGCCGGTCGGTCGTCTCGGCGTAGGCGAGCACGTGGTCTTCGAGGCCCAGCCAGAGCTCTTTCGACTGGTTGAAACCCGCAGCCTGGGGAGCGGCGTTCGTGTAGAAGAACGTCGCCTCGGTGGCAGCTCGAGCCTCGGACGCCGAGCCCCAGCCCGGATCGCGCCGCCGCACGAGATGGCCGCGGTCGAGGTCATTGCGGCTGTAGACCTCGGGTCCCGCCTGCGCGTCGGCGGAGACGCGCGGATCGAGCCGCCACTCGCCCGTGCGCGGCTGCTCGCGCAGCGTCGCCCCGTCGACGACCACCCCGGTGACGGCGGCGAACCGACGCTCCTCGTCGAGGAGCACCGAGAACCGCGGGTAGTCGAGCCGGGTGACCGGCGCGGTGGGGGAGGGGAGGGGCAGGGGGATGCCGAGGAAGTCCGGGTCGTAGCCGTCGCTCATGCCCCCATGCTGCCCGGGGCCTCCGACATCGCGACAGACGCGTGCCGAGAACATCGTATGAAGACCCGGCCCGCGTCGGCGTCGCGCCCGGGGTCCGGCATCCGCCGCCGACGATCAGCCCCGCGACGCCACCCGGCGCTTCGCGCGACGCGCCAGCACGGAATCGATCCCCACGCCGATCCCCACCGCCACGACGATCGACACGACCACCGCGACGACCGGCCCGCCCGGCACCACCGCGGCCACGATCGCGCCGATCACGGCCTGGTACGCCGCCCAGGCGAGCGCCGCGCCCGCCGCCACCCCGAGGTAGCGCGCCGGAGCCACCCGCGCGGCGCCCGCGGCCAGGTTGACCGCGAGGCGCGCGAACGGCACGAACCGCGCGGTGAACAGCACCACGGCGGCGTTGCGTTCCAGGCGCGCCCGTGCCCAGTCGAGGGCGGCGCGCACGCGGGGGCGGCGCATCCACGCCCAGCGCTCGACGCCGACCGTGCGACCGACCAGGTAGCAGCAGGCGTCGCCCGCGAAGGCCGCGGCTGCGGCGACGAGCACGACCCCGAGGAGCGGCGGCGTGCCGTGCGACACCGCCAGTGCCCCGAAGGCGGTGACGGCCGCCTCGCCCGGGATGACGACGAGGAAGGCGTCGGCGAACACGAGGACCGCCATGCCGAGCAGGGCCCACGGGCTCGCGGCGATCGCCTGCAGCCACCCGTCGACACCGTCCATTCCGTCACTCTCCGCCGCCGATCGAGACGCCCCGCCCACGCGGCGGTGACGCCCAGCGGAGCATCGGGTGAACATCGCGAACCTGGCCCCGATCCGGCCCCCACCGGCCCGCCCGAGGTCTCACCCTGGAGACGTGAGAGTCGCGCTGCTGGCCGAATCCTTCCTCCCCCACATGAACGGGGTCACCGGTTCCGTTCTGCACGTGCTGCGCCATCTGGCCGAGGCGGGGCACGAGACCCTGGTCATCGCTCCGAAGTCGGGCGATGTCACCGCCGATCTGCACGGCGCGCGCACCGAGCTGTTGCGCTCGGTGCCGCTGCCGTCGTACCCCGAGGTGCGCGTGGTGTTCGCCCGGGCCGCCCGCCTCGGGGCCCTCCTGCGCGACTTCGATCCCGACGTGGTGCACCTGGCATCCCCGTTCGTGCTCGGCTGGCAGGGGCTCGCCGCCGCCGACGCGCTGAGGATCCCCTCGGTCGCGGTGTACCAGACCGACGTCGTCGCCTACTCGCAGAAGTACGGCCTGCCCCACGCCACGGCGCTCGTCGCCGGGCACGTCGCCCGCCTGCACCGCCGCGCCACGCTCACCCTCGCCCCGTCGTCGGCGTCGACGCGCCAGCTCGAAGGTCTGGGCGTCGACCGCATCCGCCGCTGGGGTCGGGGAGTGGATGCCGTCCGCTTCGCGCCCGAGCACCGCGACGACGCGTGGCGGGCCGAGGTGGCCCCGAACGGTGAACGCATCGTGGGGTACGTCGGGCGCCTCGCCCCCGAGAAGCAGGTCGACGACCTGCGCGCGCTCGCCGACGTACCCGGCACGCGCCTGGTGATCGTCGGCGACGGCCCCTCGCGGCCCGCGCTCGAGAGGGCGATTCCGGATGCCGTCTTCACCGGGCACCTGTCGGGTGCGGCGTTGGCGCAGGCCATGGCGGGCTTCGACGTCTTCGTGCACCCGGGTGAGAGCGAGACGTTCGGCCAGACCATCCAGGAGGCCCTCGCCAGCGGCGTTCCCGTGGTGGCGACCGGCGTGGGCGGGCCGCTCGACCTGGTGCGCTCCAGCGTCGACGGCTGGCTGTACCGTCCCGGTGACCTCGACGACCTGCGCGCCCGCGTCGCCGATCTCGTCGGCGACGAGTCGAAGCGCCGCGCGTTCGCCCGCGCCGCGCGCGAGGCGGTACAGGGGCGCACCTGGCAGGCCCTCACCCGCGACCTGGTCGGGCACTACCAGGATGCCGTCGCCCTCCGCGCCGTCGACGACAGCATGCTGCTGCGCGGGGGAACGCGACCGGCCACCCTGTCGGCATCCCGCACCCGGGGGCGGTGGACGCGCTTCGTCGCGCTCGGCGACTCGCTGACCGAGGGCCTGTGCGACGCGTCGCGCATGCCGGCGGGGCAGTACCGCGGGTGGGCGGATCGTCTGGCCGAGCTGCTGGCGCACACCAGCGACGCGGGTCCTTTCCGCTACGCCAACCTGGCCGTGCGCAGCCGTCGGGTGCGTCACCTGATCGACGAGCAGGTCCCCGCGGCGCTCGCCCTCGAGCCCGACCTCGTGTCGATCCTCATCGGCGCCAACGACCTCGTGGGACCGGCGCCCGTCATCCCGGCCATCGTCGCCGAGGTCGAGTCCGCCGTGCGCGCGATCCGCCGCACGGGCGCCGACGTGCTCCTGGTGACGACCTTCCTGCCCCGGCGCGCGGCGGCCCGCATCTTCGCGCGCCGCTTCGCGACGTACAACGTCGAGCTGCGTCGCATCGCGCAGGAGCAGGGTGCGATCCTGCTCGACCTCGAGGCCGTCGCCGACCTCGGCGAGCTGCCGCACTGGGCCGACGATCTGGTGCACCTGCGCTCGGCCGGGCATCGCCTCGTGGCGTATCGCGCGGCCGAGGCCCTGGGAGTACCCGACGCGTCGGCGCTGCTCGGACTCGACGAGGCGCTGCACGCCGACGACGACGCCCCGCACGGCGCCTGGCTCACGCGCGACGCCCTGCCGTGGGTGTGGCGCCGCGTCCGCGGACGCACCGCGGGCGACGGCATTCTGGCGAAGCACGCGGGCTACGTCGAGCTGCCCACCCGCGGCGATCGCGAGCGTACCCGCGCCGTCTGACGACTGCCTTGTCGCGGACGTCGTGGTGGCGTCGTCGAGAGCGCACGCCACGACCCGTGCGTTCGCGAAGGACGGGTGGTCTCGTGAGCTAGCGGGCGGCGGGGCCGCGTCAGTACCAGCCGGTGCGTTCCGAGTGCGCCCATGCGCCGCAGGGGCTGCCGTAGCGGTCGGCGATGTAGCGCAGGCCCCACGAGATCTGCGTCGCCGCGTTCGAGCGCCAGTCGAGACCCGCCGAGGCCATCTTCTCGCCGGGAAGGGCCTGGGGGATGCCGTAGGCACCGCTCCAGGGGTTCAGCGCGTCGGCCCGCCAGCCCGACTCGCGGTTCCACAACGACACGAGGCACGAGAATTGGTCGTCACCCCAGCCGTAGCCGCTGATCGCTCCGCGCGCATGGGTGCGCGCCTCGCTCGGGCTCATCACCGGGCCGGCGGGGGCCGTCGTGCCGCCGTCCGAGCCGCCGCCATTTCCGCCGCTGCCTCCGCCGGAGTTCCCGCCTCCGCCGGAGTTCCCGCCGCCGCTTCCGGAGCCGTTGCCGTTCCCGTCGGGATTCGACCCGCTCCCGGAGCCGCCGCCGTCGCCGGACCCGCCGCCGGGAGTGGACCCGCCGCCCGAGTCGCCGCCGCCCGAGCCCGAGCCGCCGCCGGACCCACCGCCCTCGTCCCCGGAGCCCGGACCGCCGCCGGTCGATCCGCCGGGCTCGGCGGCGTCGCGTTCGGCCTTCTCGCGCTCGCGCGCTGCGCGCTCCTGCTCGGCGGTCGTGCGCCGCAACTCGGCCAGCTGCGCGTACAGGTCGTTCAGCTGGGCCTGGGCGGCGGCGACGGTCGCCGTCTCGGTCGCGGCCTCGGCGGCGGCGGTGGCCGCCGTCGTCTGCGCTTCGGCTGCCAGGCGTGCGGCCTCGGCGCGGGCCTGCTCTGCCTGGGTGCGCAGAGACGTGGCGACGTCGGCCGCGCTGCGGGCCTGGCCGGCCGTGCGCGCCGCCACGGTCGCCATCCGATCCAGGATGCCCAGACGCGACAGCAGGGAGTCGGGATCGGCGCCCGTCAGCAGCTGCGCCACGAGGGGGCCGCTCCCGGTGGTGCGGTAGAGGCGTGAGGCGCTGGCGCCCGCCCGGGTGCGGGTGGACGAGAGGTGCGCGTCGGCGGCGGTGCTCTGCGCCGTCAGCGTCTCGGCGCGGGCGGCGGTGGACTCCGCGAGCAGTCGGGTGCGCTCGGCGGTCGCCGAGGTGTCGAGCGCGCGACGCGACGCCGACGCGGCGGACTGCTCCGCGGCATCCAGCGCCTGCTTCACCTGGGCGACGGCCGCCTCATCGACGGCGGCGGTCACGGCCCTCGTCGCGGAGGCGGGTGAGGCGGCGGCGGCCGACAGGGGGGCCATCGCCGCGCCGAGGGGCACGCACACGAGGAGCGTGTGACTGCTGCGACGGATGATGCCCATGAGGTCACGCTAAAGCACGAAGCCGTGCGGTGACCACCCCGTTCCGCGCGGCGCTGGTAGGGTGAGGACGATGCCGTCTTGGCATCCGCTCAATTACACATGAGCTCACGGAGCAGGCCGGCAGACGCTGGTCCCCTGTGGTGGACTCCCCGTCGTTTGCCGGGTGGTCGTCTACTGGTGGCCAGTCGCCGGGATTTCCGGGCCGACACGTCGGCGCGCCCTTTCTGCCTGTTCCTGCTCCTTCGCATGCAGCTCGTCGCCCACACGGGGCGGCGAGCCTAAACAAAGAAGGAGGGACCTCTTGGAAGGTCCAGAAATCACCGCCGCTGAAGCCGTTCTCGACAACGGCCGTTTCGGCACCCGCACCATCCGCTTCGAGACCGGACGCCTCGCTCAGCAGGCCCAGGGCGCCGTTGCCGCCTACCTCGACGAAGAGACCATGCTCCTGTCGGCCACCAGCGCCGGCAAGCACCCGCGTGAAGGCTTCGACTTCTTCCCGCTGACCGTCGACGTCGAAGAGCGTTCGTACGCCGCCGGCAAGATCCCCGGCTCGTTCTTCCGCCGCGAGGGTCGCCCCTCGACCGAGGCCATTCTCGTCTGCCGCCTCATCGACCGCCCGCTGCGCCCCTCGTTCGTCGAGGGCCTGCGCAACGAGGTTCAGATCGTCGTCACCGTGCTGTCGATCGCACCCGGCGAGTTCTACGACGCCCTCGCGATCAACGCCGCGTCGCTGTCGACCCAGATCTCGGGTCTGCCCTTCTCGGGTCCCATCGCCGGTGTGCGCCTCGCGCTCATTCCCGGCCACGGTGAGAACGCCGACCAGTGGGTCGCGTTCCCGACCGTCACGCAGCTCGAAGAGGCCGTCTTCGACCTCATCGTCGCGGGCCGCGTGCTCGACGACGGCGACGTCGCCATCATGATGGTGGAGGCCGAGGCCACCGAGGGCAGCTGGAACATGATCAAGGGCGGCGCCACCAAGCCCAACGAGCAGGTCGTGGCCGAAGGCCTCGAAGCGGCCAAGCCGTTCCTGCGCCAGCTGGTCGACGCGCAGAACGAGGTCGCCCGCACGGCGGCCAAGGAGATCCAGTCGTTCCCCGTCTTCCCGGCTTACAGCCAGCAGACGTACGACTTCGTCGCCGGTCGCGCCTACGACCGCCTCGTGCCGGTGTACCAGATCGCCGACAAGCAGGATCGTCAGAACGCCGACGACGAGATCAAGACCTCGGTCAAGGCCGAGCTCGTCGCCGCCGTCGAGTCGGGTGAGCTGCCCGCCGTCGCGACGCTCGAGTTCAGCGCCGCGTACAAGTCGGTCACCAAGACGATCGTCCGCGGTCGCATCCTCGCCGAGGGCGTCCGCATGGACGGCCGCGGTCTGGCCGACATCCGTCCGCTCGACGCCGAGGTGCAGGTCATCCCGCGCGTTCACGGCTCGGCGATCTTCCAGCGCGGCGAGACCCAGATCCTGGGCGTCACCACGCTGAACATGCTCAAGATGGAGCAGCAGATCGACTCGCTGTCGCCCATCACGAGCAAGCGCTACCTGCACCACTACAACTTCCCGCCGTACTCGACCGGTGAGACCGGTCGCGTGGGCAGCCCCAAGCGTCGCGAGATCGGGCACGGCTTCCTGGCCGAGCGCGCGCTCGTGCCCGTGCTGCCCAGCCGCGAGGAGTTCCCGTACGCGATCCGTCAGGTGTCCGAGGCCCTCGGGTCCAACGGCTCCACCTCGATGGGCTCCGTCTGCGCCTCCACCCTGTCGCTGCTGAACGCGGGTGTGCCGCTGCGCGCTCCCGTCGCCGGTATCGCCATGGGCCTGGTCACCGACCAGGTCGACGGACAGACGCGCTACGCCGCCCTGACCGACATCCTCGGCGCCGAAGACGCCCTCGGCGACATGGACTTCAAGGTCGCGGGTACGTCGGAGTTCATCACGGCGATCCAGCTCGACACCAAGCTCGACGGCATCCCGTCGTCGGTGCTCGCCGCTGCCCTCACCCAGGCGAAGGAGGCTCGTCTGACGATCCTCAACGTCCTGAACTCGGCCATCGACGCCCCCGACGAGATGGCGCCCACCGCGCCCCGCGTCATCAGCGTGCAGATCCCGGTCGACAAGATCGGTGAGCTCATCGGACCCAAGGGCAAGACGATCAACTCCATCCAGGACGAGACCGGCGCCCAGATCTCGATCGAAGACGACGGCACCGTGTACATCGGCGCGACCGACGGCCCCTCGGCCGAGGCTGCCCGTGCGCAGGTGAACGCGATCGCCAACCCGACCAACCCCGAGGTCGGCGAGCAGTTCCTGGGCACGGTCGTCAAGATCGCGACCTTCGGTGCGTTCGTCTCGCTCCTGCCCGGCAAGGACGGACTGCTGCACGTCAGCGAGGTCCGCAAGCTCGCCGGTGGCAAGCGCGTCGAGAACGTCGAAGACGTGCTGTCGGTCGGTCGCAAGATCCTCGTGCGCATCACGAAGATCGACGACCGCGGCAAGCTGTCGCTCGAGCCCGTCGTCGACGAGGCCGCTGACGCGACCGAGCCCGCCGACACGCAGAGCTCGGCCGCCGCGAGCGAGGGCCCCGAGGCTCCCGCCGAAGGCTGATCCTCTCGTCTGATCGGATGCCCGTCCCGCTTCTCGCGGGGCGGGCATCCGTCGTGTGACGGGTGTGACGCATGGGGTGATCGGTGCACAAGCGTTACGCAATGTTTATCGCCGGGGCGGGCGAATCGGCGGCCCACCGCGGGCGAAGCTTTAGCCTCGAAGTACGTCGGGGGGCGTGCAGTTACGGGTTCGCCGTACCGTCGCCCGGCATCGAGGGGATTCACCATGAGCGGCCCGGGCGTCGACGAGACGGCCTCGCCACGCCTGCGTCGTGATCGCGCGTCGCACCCCTCTTCTCCGATCACCCTGCAGGGGCCCGGTCTGGGCTCCCACGTGCGGGTTCCGCTCGGTGAGACCGGCTTCGAGGTCTTCCCGCTCTTCCTCGGTGGGGGGGAGTTCGGCTGGAACGTCGACGCCGGCGCCAGCCACGACATCCTCGACGCCTACGCAGAGCTCGGTGGGAACGCGCTGCACACCGCCGACAGCTACGCGGCCGGCCGCAGCGAGTTCATCATCGGTGAGTGGCTGCGCACCCGGCGCATGCGCGACGAGGCCGTGGTCACCGTGCGCATCGGAGGACACCCCGACAACCCCGGGCTCGACTCCGTCAACCTCGTGCGTGCCGTCGAGGCGTCGCTCACGCGCCTGGGCACCGACCGTATCGACGTGCTGTCGCTCGACGCCGCCCGCGGCGACACGGCCCTGCTCGAAGACACGCTCGCCACCAGCGAGTGGCTCGTCGATTCGGGCAAGGTCCGGGCCATCGGTGCGCACGGGTACACCGCCGCGCAGCTCGTCGAGGCCCGCATCCTGTCGTCGGCGGGCTACCCGCGCATCTCGGTGCTCGACGTTCCCTACAACGTGCTGCGCCGGAACGAGTTCGACGGCGACCTGCGACTGATCGCGTCGGCGCAGGGGATGGCCGTGACGCCGTCGCACGCCCTGGCGCACGGTTTCCTCTCCGGCGAGACCCGCACGCGCGACCAGTCGTCGCAGTCGGTGCGGGGGTTCCAACTGGCCGCCAACTTGAACCGCCGGGGGACTCGTGTGCTGCGCGCCCTCGACACCGTCGGCACCGAGCTCGGCATCCCGGATGCCGCGGTGGCCGTCGCCTGGCTGCTCGCGCAGAAGATCGTCACCGCCCCCATCGTCAACGCCTTCGCGCCTCGTCACGTCGTCGAATGCATGCGCGCCGTGGGCGTGCGCCTCAGCCGGGCGCAGCTGGCGGATATCGCACGCGCCGCCGAGTGACCGGCCCGCGCGCGAGAGCGTGACGTAGGCTGGAACACGGGGCCGGGGGACGGCAGATCGACGACGAGGTGAGCTGACGTGACGCACTACATCTATCTGGTGCGCCACGGCGAGCACCAGGATGCCGAGCACGGGCTCACCGACGGCCCCCTGTCTCCGCGTGGTCAGCGTCAGGCGGCCCTGCTGGCCGACCGGCTGTCGGGGCTTCCGCTCGACGCGGTGTGGCACTCCCCGCTCGAGCGTGCGGCGCAGACGGCGCGAGCCGTCGCCGAGCGTCTGCCGTCGGTGGCTCCGGAGTCGTCGGCCCTGCTGTTCGACTGCGTACCCACGGGGATGACGCCCGAAACGCCCGCGGCCTACGAGTCGTTCTTCGGGTCGGTCTCCGAGGCCGAGATCGAGGCCGGCCGCGCGCAGATGGCCGACGCCACCGCCGAGTTCCTCGCCCGCAAGGCGGGGGAGGTGCACGAGCTCGTCATCACCCACAACTTCGTCATCTCGTGGTTCGTCCGCGAGGTGCTGCAGGCCCCCGACTGGCGTTGGATGACGATCAATCAGGCTTACTGCGGCTTGACCGTCATCGCGCAGAAGAAGGGCCGCCCCTGGACGCTGCTCTCGCACAACGACCTGGCGCACCTGCCGGTCGAGCTGCGCACGGGGCTGATGGACCCGCTCCCGGTCTGACGGACCGCGCACCGTACATCTGTGGACAGCGCGTCGAACGTGTGCGCGCCGCCTAGGCTGGACGCATGACGACGCGTGTGGCCATCGTGGGCGGTACCGGCAAACTGGGCGGGGTGATCCGCGAGGTCGTCGAGGCCGGGAACGGGTACGAGGTCTCGGCGATCCTGACGTCGACCTCCGACCTCAGCGAACTCGACGGCGCCGACCTGGTCGTCGATGCCTCGACCCCCGCCGTCTCGATCGATGTCGTGCGCGCCGCGATCGAGCGCGGCATCAACGTGCTCGTCGGAACGTCGGGCTGGTCGAACGAGCGCATCGCCCTCGTCCGCTCGCTCGTCGAGGCCAGTGGCACGGGTGCCGTGTTCATCCCCAACTTCTCGCTCGGATCCGTCATCGGCAGCGCGCTGGCGGCCGCGGCCGCCCCGTTCTTCCCGTCGATCGAGATCGTCGAGGCCCACCGCGAGACCAAGATCGACTCGCCGAGTGGAACCGCCGTACGAACCGCCGAGCTCATCGCCGCGGCGCGCGCCGAGGTCGGTCCCGTCGACTCGCCGCACGTCGACCAGCGCGCACGGGGTCAGCGGGTGGCCTCCGTGCCGATCCACTCGCTGCGGCGACCGGGCGTGGTCGCTCGCCAAGAGACCGTGCTGTCGGGGGCCGGTGAGTCGCTCACGATCGTGCACGACACGGTGGAGCCCGCCACGGCCTATGCCCCCGGCATCCGCATCGCCCTCGCGGCGGCGCGCGAGGCGCGGGGCGTCATCGTCGGGCTCGACAGCTTCATCGACATCGGCGTGCGCACCCGCCCGATCGAGCCGGGGGCCCCGATCGCCGACGGCGACGTCTCGGGCCAGGTGGCGGGCGCCACCAGCGCATGAAAACGCGCATCGCCGTCGCCGTGATGACGGTGCTGCTTCTGCTGTACGTGGTCCTGGCCGGACAGCGGGCGATCGTGCTGCTCACGAGCGGCGACGGGGTCGGGATCGCGATGGGCGTCGCGCTCCTCGTGCTTCCGCTGCTGGCACTCTGGGCCATCGGCCGGGAGCTGTGGTTCGGCGTGGGCGCGCAGCGCCTGGGGGAGCGCCTCGATGCCGAGGGCGGGCTGCCCGACGAAGACCTGCCGGTGCGTCCCAGCGGGCGCATCGAGCGCGAAGACGGCGACGCCCTCTTTCCGCAGTACCGCGCCGACGTCGAGGCGCACCCCGAAGACTGGCGGGCCCGATACCGCCTGGCCCTCGCCTACGACGCGGCGGGTGATCGACGCCGTGCACGCGAGTCGGTGCGCACGGCGATCCGACTCGAGGGCGCGGAGCGCCGCGCGCGCTGAGTCGCAGCCGGGGCGCCGACGGCGCCGCGACCGCACCGCGCCGGGCGAGAAGCACTGCCCGGCGCGGGCGTCTCAGGCGGCGGCGTGGGCGGGGACGGCCGAGGCCACGGCCTCGTCGACCGTGCGGTGCGTGAAGGTGAAGCCGTCGTTCTCGAGGGCGGTCGGACGCACGTCGGCGTCAGAGGTCAGCAGCGCCTCGGTGGCGTCGGCGCCGAGAGCGAGCTTGACGCCCCAGATCGGGGCGCGCAGGGCGTAGGGCCGGTTCATGCGTCGGGCGAGGGCGAACCCCAGATCGTTGGCGGTCGCCCGCGTGGGACCGGTGAGGTTGACCGGACCGTCGAGGTCGGAGTCGATGACGTGCCGAATGGCGCGCACCTCGTCTTCGAGCGTGATCCACGGCCACACCTGAGTGCCGCGGCCGATGGGGCCCGAGATGCCGAGTTTGGTGAGCAGCAGCAGGGGCTTGAGCACCCCCTGCTCGTGCACGACGGGAGCCGTGCGCAGGAACGCGACGCGCGCCTTGTCGCCCGCCCCGCGGGCCGCGGCCTCCCATTCGACGCAGATGTCGACGAGCAGACCCCGACCCGACCGAGAGGTCTCGGTCAGTACGACGCCGGGCTGCGAGCCGTAGAACCCGGTGGCACTCGCGTTGATCAGAGCCGGAGCGTCGTCGCCCAACGCGCGTACGGCCGCGGCGAGGGTGCGCGTCGGCGTGACGCGCGACCACAGCAGCTGGCTCTTGTACGACGGTGTCCAGGGGAAGTGCCCGATCGATGCGCCGTTCAGGCACACGACCGCGTCGGCTCCGGCCAACACGTCGGGATCGAGCGGGGCGGCGTTCTGGAGCCACTGCACCTCGTTTGCGTCGCGTGGCTCGTGTCGGACGAGAGCGGTGACCTCGACGCCGTCGGAGCGCAGCGAATCGGCCAGAGCGGAGCCGATGAGGCCCGACGCGCCGGCGATGACGACGCGTCGGGCCGAAGACTCAGGCAAGCGTGGCCTCGAGGGTGATGTCGATGCCTGCGAGCGCCTGCGACACGGGGCAGTTGGCCTTCGCATCGGCGGCGATCTTCTCGAACGTCGCGGCGTCGAGACCGGGCACGACGGCGTTGACGTTCAGGTGGCTGCCGGTGATGCCGGTGCCGGGCTTGAACGTGATCGACGCGGTGGCGTCGACCGACTCGGGAGGGGTGCCGTTCTCGGCGAGGGCGTTCGACAGCGCCATGCTGAAGCACGCCGAGTGCGCACCGGCGAGAAGCTCTTCGGGGGTCGTGACCGAGTTCGACCCCTCGCTGCGGGCCTTCCAGTTCACACCGAAGGTGCCGATGCCGGACGAGGTGAACGTCACCTCACCCGAACCTTCGAACAGGCTGCCCTTCCAGGCGGTGGCTGCTTCGCTCGTGACGGCCATGGGGACCTCCATCATCACGCGCGGTCGGAGCGACCGCGACGCGGCCAGCCTAACGAGGGTCTGCCACACCGCTCGGGTCTTGACAGCCTCCGCGAAGGTGGCTGTCAGGCGGATGCCGTGCCCCGGCGCCCGATGAGGCCGACGCGCTGCAGAACGAGGTAGAGCTGGCATCCGAGGCACAGCCCGAACGCGGCGTTGAGGAAGGCGGCGACGAAGGCCATGGCGGCGGCGATCGGCAGGGCCCAGGGGACCCCGGCGAGGTGCAGGACGAGACCGACCGCGGTGACGAACAGGCCGACGCCCTGGGCGAACCGCGGGGGACGCGGGTCTTCGAACTCGGTCGGCGGCGACAGGCGCGGTCGGACGACCCGGCGGAAGAGCACACCCCAGGGGGCGGTGCGCGGGGAGGCGACCCCCCAGACGAAAAGCAGTGCGATGACGAGCAGCAGCAGGAAGCCCGGATCGACGATCCGCGCGACGACCGAGACCTGCGGCAGCAGCCAGCCGTTGGGGGAGGACGTCTCGTGCGCCGTCGCGACGCCGGTCAGGCTGAGCACCGTGGCGATCAGCAACAGGACGGCGGTGATCGACGCGGCGAACCGGGGGCCGCGGACGTCGATGCGGGCGTTCTCAGACATGCGGGGCCTCTTCGTGCAGACGATCGAGTTCGGTTTCGACGACGGCGCGGGTCGGTGCGCCGGCGATACGGGTGCGGATGGTGCCGGTGCGGTCGAGCACGAGGGTCGTGGGGGTCTGGAGCACGCGGAACCGCTGGGCGAGGTCGGGGCGATGGGTGAGATCGACGTCGAGGTGGCGGACACCGGTGCGCTCGTCGGCGACCGCCGACAACAGACGATGGACGCCCGGGCAGAGCGAGCACAACTCGGTGCTGAACTGCAGAAGGGTCGCGTTCTCGCCCAGGGGACCCGTGCCGAGCGTGCGCGGGTCGATCGACTCGGCGGAGTCGACGGCGCGGACGCGCCCCTGACCGCGCCGCAGGAGCAGGCCCACCGCGGCGGTCGCCGCGAGAAGCGCGGCGGCGATCACGAGGGCGAGGGTCAGGTCCACGATCGTCAACGGTAGCCGCCGCCACCGACACCGGGGCGGATGAGTCGTCGCGTGACGGGAGTACCCCTCCTCCCCAGATAGCGGATGTCCGCGATGCCGTACGGGCAGGGTCGTCGCGGGCCCCGCGCGGGTATCGTGAAGCGCGTGACCGCCGACATCCTCACCCCGTACGAAGACCTGCTGCGCGACGTGTTCGAGAACGGCACGCACAAGTCCGATCGCACCGGCACCGGCACCACGAGCGTCTTCGGCCGACAGATCCGGTTCGATCTCGCCGACGGGTTCCCTCTCATCACGACCAAGCGCGTGCACCTCAAGTCGATCGTGTACGAGCTGTTGTGGTTCCTGCGCGGTGAGTCCAACGTCGGCTGGCTGAAAGAGAACGGCGTCTCGATCTGGGACGAATGGGCCGACGCCGACGGCGAGCTCGGACCCGTGTACGGCGTGCAGTGGCGCTCCTGGCCCACCGCCGACGGCGGCACGATCGATCAGATCGCACAGGTCGTCGAGCAGATCCGGCGCGACCCCGACTCCCGTCGGCTGATCGTGTCGGCGTGGAATCCCGCCGACATCCCCGACATGGCACTCGCGCCGTGCCACGCGCTGTTCCAGTTCTCGGTCGCCGACGGAAAGCTGTCGTGCCAGCTGTACCAGCGCAGCGCCGACATGTTCCTGGGGGTGCCGTTCAACATCGCCTCCTACGCGCTGTTGACCCTGATGGTCGCTCAGCAGACCGGCCTGGAGCCCGGCGAGTTCATCTGGACGGGCGGCGACTGCCACGTCTACGACAACCACCGCGCGCAGGTGCAGGAGCAGCTCACGCGGGAGCCGTACGCCCTGCCCACGCTGCGATTCGCCCGCACGCCCGACTCGATCTTCGACTACCGCTACGACGACGTGATCGTCGAGGGCTACCAGCACCACCCCGCCATCAGGGGAGCCGTCGCGGTATGACCTCGATCGGGCTCGTCTGGGCCGAGGCCCACGGCGGCGTCATCGGCGCCGACGGAGGAATGCCCTGGCACGTCCCCGAAGACCTCGCGCACTTCCGCGAGGTCACCGGGTCGTCCGACGTCATCATGGGTCGGCGTACGTGGGAATCGCTCCCGCCGCGCTTCCGGCCGCTGCCCGGCCGGCGCAACATCGTGGTCACGCGCTCCGACGACTGGTCCGCCGAGGGTGCCGATCGCGCGGGGTCGCTCGACGCAGCACTCGACCGCGCCGAGGGAGAGCGTGCGTGGGTCATCGGGGGCGGGCAGCTCTACGCCGAGGCGATCGGCCACGCCGACCGCATCGAGCTCACCCGCCTCGACGTCGCCGTCGACGGGGACACCCACGCTCCGAGCCTCGACGGATGGTCGCGTGTCGCCGCCGCCCCTGTCGAGGGATGGCACGTATCGCGAAGCGGCATCCGGTACCGCTTCGAGACCTACGAGCGCCGGGGCGCCTGAGATGACGCGCACCGCTCTCATCACGGGCGCGAGCTCCGGTCTGGGCGCGGAGTTCGCCCGTCAGCTCGCCGCCCGCGGAGCCGACGTCGTGCTCGTGGGCCGCAATCGCGAGGCACTCGAGGCCGTCGCCGCCGACGTGCGTGCCGCGCACGGCGTCGGGGTCGAGGTCGTCGTCGCCGACCTTCTCGACGACGACGCCGTGGCCCTCGTCGAGAGGCGGGTGGCCGCGGGCGTCGACATCCTCGTCAACAATGCCGGTTTCGGACTCGACCTCGCGTTCGACGAGAACGCCGTCGACGACGAGGTGCGTCACCTGCGTCTGCACGTCGAGGTCGCCCTGCGTCTCACGCACGCCGCGCTGCCGGCGATGCTCGCGCGGGGGAGTGGACGCATCGTCAACGTCGCCTCGGTGGCGGGTTTCGTGCCGCGCGGCACCTACGGCGCGGCGAAGGGGTGGCTGATCTCCTTCAGCCGCTGGGCCAACGTCGCCTACCGTAAGCGGGGCGTCAGCGTCACCGCGGTGTGCCCGGGGTTCGTGCACACGAACTTCCACGAGCGTCTGGGCCTGCCTCCCGGCGAAGAGGGGGTGCCGCCGGGAATGTGGTTGACGGCCACAGACGTCGTGCGCGAAGGACTCCGCGATGCCGCGCGCGGACGCGCGGTGTCGGTGCCGTCGCTGCGGTACAAGGCGCTGGTCGCCGCGTCGCGGCTGCTGCCCGACGGGCTGGTCGTGCGCGCCGCCGCCCGAGGGCGCTGAAACTCCCTGAGCCGCGGCCGGCTCGGGCCACCGCGACGGCCGGGTCGCTGCTCAGCGGAAGCGTCCCAGGTGGATGCCGGCGAACGCGAGGGCGGCGATCGTCTCGCCGTCCGAGACGGTGCCGTCGGCCACGAGGGCCAGCAGCTCTGTGAACGGGATCCATCGCACCTGGTCGATCCCCTCCTCGTGCTGGGACGCCGTGGCATCCGTCGTCTCGAGACCCCGCGCGAGGTACACGTGCTCCGGGGCGTCGGCGATGCCGTTGAGGGCGTTCATGCGGCCGAGGTAGTGCCACTCGGATGCCGTGACCCCGGTCTCCTCGAGGAGTTCCCGCTTCGCGGCCTCGAGCGGATCCTCGCCGTCGGAGCCGCCCGCGGGCACTTCGAGCGAACGCCCGGTCGTGTAGCGCTCGAGCTCGATGACGCACACGCGCTCGTCGTCGTCGAGGGCGATCACGAACACCGCCGGGTGCTGCACGCGGACGACCCCGTAGATACCGTCGCCGTGGGGCCCCGTCACCTCGTCTTCGCGCACGTGGATCCAGCGGTTCTCGTAGACGGTGCGCGATGCGCGGGTGGTCCAGGCCATGAGGTCACCCTACGGCGCGGCTCGTGCCGTGGTTCAGATGCAGGAGCGGGCTGGGCGCGACGGCTCCATTCGCCACATCTGTGCGCAGACGCACCAGCGATCATGCATATCGACCGCCCACCGCGCCCCCCGCCCGCCGGGCAGGCGGGCTGTTACCCACAGCCGCGCCCGGAGGTGCGCGAGCGCGGGTCGCGCTCGGGCACGCTGCACGAGTGCGCACATCCACCGCCATCGAACTCGTGGCGCGAGCCGGGGGCGTGATGCGGCGTGCCGACCTGATCCGCCGCGGCGCCACGCATGCCGACGTCCGCCGATTCGTGCGGGGCGAGGTGTTCGAACGCCTGCGCGACGGCGTGCTCGCTCTGCCCGAGACCGATCCGCTCGTCGCGACGGCGGCGATGCACGGCGGATCCGTCGCGTGCGCCTCCGCCCTCCGCCGGTACGGGGTCTGGTTGTGGGAGGACGATGCGCGCGTCCACGTGTGGCTGGGCACCTCGGGTCGCCGCCACGGTCATCCCGGATGCCGGTGCGTCAACCACCACGATGCCGGGACTGCCTCGTTCGGTGTCGTGTCGGTCGTTCAGGCTCTCGTGCAAGTGGCGACCTGCCTCGGAGACGAGGTCTTCTTCGCCGCCTTCGAGTCCGCATGGCGCAAGGGGCTGATCGATCGTGCACAACGGGCCGAGGTGAGGGCGGGACTGCGCGCTGGACGACGATGGCTCGTCGACCTCGCGCGTCCCGATGCCGACAGCGGCCTCGAGTCGATCCTTCGGCTGCGGTTGAGTCGTCTCGGCATCCGCCTGGAGAGTCAGGTACGCATTCCCGGCGTCGGCGTGGTCGATTTCCTGCTCGACGGGCGGATCATCCTGGAGGTCGACGGCCGCGAGAACCATGACGGGGTGTCGCTGCGGCACAAAGATCTGCGCCGGGACGCGACTGCCGCGGCGCAGGGTTTCGAGACCTTGCGCTTCGACTACGCGATGGTGCTGCACGAATGGCATCTGGTGGAGGCGGCGGTCCTGGCGCGCCGCGCACACGCGCGCGGTGGTCGGTATGCATGACCGGCATCATGCAGCGGGGGCACTTCGACGCCCGATGTTCACTGCTGCCCCACCGATCATGCAGATGGACGCCGCGGAGAGCGGGCCGCGAACCGATATCCTGGGTGCATGACGCACTCCGGCAATCCCTTCGGTCAGGTGCTCGTCGCGCTCATCACCCCGATGACCGCCGACGGCGAAGTCGACTGGCCCGCCGTCGAGAAGCACATGGACGACGTCATCACCGCGGGCGCCGACGGCATCGTCGTCACCGGCACCACCGGTGAGACCTCCACCCTGACCGACCCCGAGAAGCTGCGTCTGGTCGAGGTCGGCAAAGACGTCTCGGCGGGCCGCGCCAAGATCCTCACGGGCGGCGGGTCCAACGAGACCGCGCACGCGATCGAGCTCTACAAGGCCAGCGAGAAGGCCGGCGCCGACGGCATCATGATCGTCACGCCGTACTACAACAAGCCCACCCAGGCCGGCATCCTGACGCACTTCCGTCTCGTCGCCGACGCGACCGACCTCCCGGTGATCCTGTACGACATCCCGGGCCGCACCGGTGTGCCCATCAAGTACGAGACGATCCTGCGCCTGGCGAAGCACCCCAACATACTCGCGATCAAAGACGCCAAGGGCGACTTCAGCGAGGTCAGCCGGGTGCTCAACCAGACCGACCTCATGTACTTCTCGGGTGACGACGCCAACGTGCTGCCGCACCTGTCGATCGGTGCGAGCGGGCTCATCGGCGTGACGGCCAACATCGCCGCCGCGCCTTACCGCACGATCGTGGATGCCGTGAACGCCGGCGATCTCGCCACGGCCACCGCCGCACACCGGGGCCTCGAGCCGCTCGTGCGCGCCGTCATGACGCACGTGCCCGGCACGGTCGCCGCGAAGTACATCCTGCACGGCCTCGGGCGCATCGCCAGCCCGCGCGTGCGCCTGCCCCTGGTCGGCCCCGAAGAGTGGGAGGCCGCGGTGATCGAAGACGAGCTCGCCCTGGTCGCCGACGTCGCGGGTGCCGATTTCTCCAACTTCCGCCCCGACCGCAACGCGGCCGCCGGCGGTGCCCTGCCGAAGGTGCACGGCACCACGAGATAGACATGGGCGTCCGCCGATCCGCGGCCTGGGACGCCACACGAGGGGATGCCACGCGGTGGCATCCGAGGAGGCACTTATGCCCACGACTGTTTACGATCCCCCCGCACTCGCGCCCGGCACGCTGCGCGTGGTCCCGCTCGGCGGTCTCGGCGAGGTCGGACGCAACATGACCGTCTTCGAGTACGAGGGCAAGCTGCTCGTCGTCGACTGCGGCGTGCTGTTCCCCGAGGAGCACCAGCCCGGCGTCGACCTGATCCTGCCCGACTTCGAGCCGATCAGGCACCGTCTCGACGACATCGTCGGCGTCGTCCTGACGCACGGACACGAAGACCACATCGGCGCGGTTCCCTACCTGCTCAAGCTCAAGGGCGACATCCCCCTCATCGGGTCGGGGCTCACGCTGGCGCTGATCGAGGCGAAGCTCAAAGAGCACCGCATCCGCCCCTACACCCTGACGGTGAAAGAGGGGCAGCACGAGAAGGTCGGGCCCTTCGACCTCGAGTTCATCGCGGTGAACCACTCCATCCCCGACGCGCTCGCCGTGGCGATCCGCACGCCCGCCGGCCTCGTGCTCGCCACCGGCGACTTCAAGATGGATCAGCTTCCGCTCGACGGCCGCATCACCGACCTGCGCGCGTTCGCCCGCCTGGGTGAAGAGGGCGTCGACCTGTTCCTCGTCGATTCCACCAACGCCGACGTCCCCGGGTTCACGCCCACTGAGCGGGCCATCGGTCCGGTGCTCGATCAGGTCATCGCGCGCGCTCCGCGCCGCGTGGTCGTCGCCAGCTTCTCGAGCCACGTGCACCGCGTGCAGCAGGTGCTCGACGCCGCGCACGCGAACGGTCGGCGCGTGGCGCTGCTGGGTCGCAGCATGGTGCGCAACATGGGCATCGCCGCCGACCTCGGGTACCTCAACGTCCCCGACGGCGTGCTGATCGACTACAAGAAGGCCCGCGACCTGCCCGACGACAAGATCGTCTACATGTCGACCGGTTCGCAGGGCGAGCCCATGGCCGTGCTCAGCCGCATGGCCAACCTCGACCACGCGATCGAGCCGGGCGAGGGCGACACGATCATCCTGGCCTCCAGCCAGATCCCGGGGAACGAGAACGCGATCTACCGCGTGATCGACGGGCTGACCAAGCTCGGCGCGACCGTCGTGCACAAGGGCAACGCCAAGGTGCACGTGTCGGGTCACGCCGCCGCGGGCGAGCTGCTGTACTGCTACAACATCCTCAAGCCCAAGAACGTCCTGCCCGTGCACGGCGAGTACCGCCACCTCATGGCCAACGCGAAGCTCGCGCGCGAGACCGGGATCCCCGAAGAGAACACGATCCTCGGCGAGAACGGCACGGTCGTCGACCTGCGCGACGGTGTCGCCCGCGTGGTCGGTCAGATTGACATCGGCTTCGTCTACGTCGACGGCTCGTCGGTGGGCGAGATCACGGATGCCGACCTCAAGGACCGTCGCATCCTGGGCGAGGAGGGCTTCATCTCGGTGATCGTCGTCGTCGACTCGGCGACCGGCAAGATCATCTCGGGTCCCGAGATCCACGCCCGTGGTTTCGCCGAAGACGACAAGGTCTTCGACAGCGTCAAGCCCAAGATCGCCGCAGCCCTGGCCGAAGCCGCCAAGTCGGGCGTCCGCGACAACCACGCGTTGCAGCAGGTCGTGCGCCGCACGATCGGTCGCTGGGTCAACCAGTCGCTGCGCCGTCGGCCGATGATCGTGCCGATGGTCATCGAGGCCTGACCCGCGTTCCGAAGCGCCGCCGGACGACCCTCGGGTTCGCCGGCGGCGCTTCGTCGATTCACCCGGCGCGGGAGCGGCGCGCCGCCGCTATCATTCGGGCATGCCCGGTCTCCCGATCCGCGCGGCCGTCGCCTCCGACGGCGCCTTCCTCGCCGACATGACGGTCGAGGCCGCCCTGTGGCGCGCGGGAGCGGCACGTGCTCGTCACGAGATCGTGAGCAGCTCCGAGTACCGCCGGTACATCGCGGGATGGATGCGTCCCGGAGACGCCGGCTTCATCGCCGAGTCGCCCGGGGGAGAAGCCGTCGGCGCGGCCTGGTACCGGATGCTGCCGCGCGACGAACCCGGATTCGGGTGGGTGGGCACCGGGGTACCCGAGCTGATCATCGGCGTCCGGCCCGTCTGGCGTGCCCACGGCGTCGGGCGCGCGCTCCTGCAGCGCCTCGTCGATCATGCCCGTGCGCAGGGCTACGCCCGGATCAGCCTCAGCGTCGAGCGCGGGAACTACGCCGTCAGCCTGTACCGATCCGAGGGCTTCGCGGTCACGCGCCCCGGGATCGGACGCGACGTGATGGTGAAGCGCCTGGGCTGAACCCCGCGTCGGTGCGGGCGAATGTCGGGGGTCCCGCCTACCGTGGAGGCATGGCTCGCAGTTCGTCCCCCACCGGCGGTCGCGCCCCCGCGAAGGGGTCTCCGCGATCGAAAGCCTCGGCCCCGGCGCCGAAGCGCTACGTCGACGAGCCCGAGAAGCCCTCGGCCGCCGTCCGCGCCTGGATGGCGCTCGCCCACGGGGTCGGCGGGATGTTCCGCACCTTCGGCCCCGAGAACCTCGAGCGGGATCAGCGTCGAGACGGCTTCCCGTTCTTCCTCGTCGTGCTCGCCGTCGTCGGTGCCGTCGTGGAATGGTTCTTCATCGGAACCGAGGCGGCGGCGCTGATCAGCGCGTACAGCTTCGGGCTCCTCTTCGGGCGGGTCGCCTTCGTGCTCCCCGTGCTGTTGCTGCTTCTGGCGGGATGGCTCTTCCGGCATCCCTCCTCCGTCCACGACAACGGCCGGGTCGGCATCGGCTTCGGCCTGTTCGTCGTCACCGTGTCGGGCTTCTGTCACGTCGCGGGCGGCCGACCAGCCCCCAACGAGGGCGGACCGCCGGTCCTCAGCCGCGCCGGGGGGATCGCCGGCTGGATCGTCGGAGAACCGCTCACCCTGCTGACCGAGGTGGGCGCGTACATCGCCCTGTCCCTGCTGGCCGTGCTCAGCGTCCTCATCCTCACCAAGACGCCGCCCAACCGCATCGGCCGTCGCCTCGGCGACCTCTACGCCTGGATGTTCGGCGCCGAGCGCGTCGAGCGCGACGCGACCACCAAGGTCCTCCCCGTCGACGATCATGACGACGAGCCGGCCGAGAAGTCGCTGCCCTGGTGGCGGCGCAACAAGTCCGGTCGCGAAGAAGACACCGACGGCGCCCTGGGATCGGACGACCTTACGACCCTGCTCAGCCCCGGCACCACGCAGGGCGGCTTCGAATCCGCGGTCGTGGCACCTGAGCCCGTCACCGCCCCCCTTCGTCCGCCGGTGCCGTCGACCCCCGCGCCCGATGCCCTCACCGAGGTGTTCGACGCGCGCGCCCTCGCCGGAGCCGCCGCCGGTCGGGGGCTGCACGACGACTCGCCCGTCGACGACGCACCCGACCACGAACTGCCCGGCATCTCGGGCCTCGGCGGCGACAATGCGGGGGCCCCGCCCGCGGCGAACTACCGTCTGCCGGCGGTCACGGCGTTGGCCGCCGGAACCCCGCCGAAGGCGCGTTCGGCCGCCAACGACGCGGTGGTCAAGGCCATCGAGAGCGTCCTCGAGCAGTTCAAGGTCGACGCCCGGGTGACGGGCTTCTCGCGCGGCCCCACGGTCACGCAGTACGAGATCGAGGTCGGGCACGGCGTGAAGGTGGAGCGCATCACCGCGCTCACCAACAACATCGCCTATGCCGTCGCCTCGAACGAAGTGCGAATCCTCGCGCCCATCCCCGGCAAGAGCGCGATCGGTGTCGAGATCCCCAACGCCGACCGCGAGATCGTCACGCTCGGCGACATCCTGCGCTCCGATGCGGCGACGTCGTCCACGCACCCGATGACGATCGGCGTCGGCAAGGACGTCGGTGGGGGATTCGTCGTGGCGAACCTCGCGAAGATGCCCCACCTCCTGGTGGCCGGCTCCACCGGATCCGGAAAGTCGAGCTTCGTCAACTCGATGATCACGAGCCTGCTGATGCGGGCCAAGCCCTCCGACGTGCGCATGGTGCTCATCGACCCCAAGCGCGTCGAGCTGACGTCGTACGCCGGCGTTCCGCACCTCATCACGCCCATCATCACGAACCCCAAGAAGGCCGCCGAAGCGCTGCAGTGGGTCGTGAAAGAGATGGATATGCGTTACGACGACCTCGCGTCGTTCGGCTTCCGTCACATCGACGACTTCAACAAGGCCGTCGTCAACAACGAGATCACGCTGCCCGCGGGCAGCGAGCGGGTGCTCAAGCCGTACCCGTACCTGCTCGTGGTCGTCGACGAGCTCGCCGACCTCATGATGGTGGCGCCCCGTGACGTCGAGGACTCCATCGTGCGCATCACGCAGCTCGCCCGTGCGAGCGGCATCCACCTCGTCCTCGCCACGCAGCGTCCGTCGGTCGACGTGGTCACCGGTCTCATCAAGGCCAACGTGCCTTCGCGTCTCGCGTTCGCCGTGACGAGCGTTACCGACTCTCGCGTCATCCTCGACCAGCCGGGCGCCGACCGTCTCATCGGTCAGGGCGACGGGCTCTTCCTGCCGATGGGGGCCTCGAAGGCCGTCCGCGTGCAGGGGGCGTGGGTCAGCGAGCAAGAGATCGAGAAGGTCGTCGCGCACGTCACCCAGCAGGCGCGGCCCGAGTACCGGTCCGACGTGCAGGTGGCCGCCGAGAAGAAAGAGATCGACGCCGACATCGGCGACGACCTCGAGCTGCTGCTCGCTGCGGCGGAGCTCGTGGTCTCGACGCAGTTCGGGTCGACCTCGATGTTGCAGCGCAAGCTCCGCGTCGGCTTCGCGAAGGCCGGCCGCCTGATGGACCTGCTCGAATCCCGAGAGATCGTGGGACCGTCCGAGGGATCGAAGGCCCGCGACGTGCTCGTCACCAACGAGCAGCTTCCCGCGGTGATCGCTCGTCTGCGCGGCGACGACGCCCCGTCGGCACCCGCGCCGGCAGCGGCTCCGTCGGCGGCATCGGCCCTCGCCGATGATGACCGCTACGGTACCGATGCCATCGCGTCTCAGTACGATGGCCTCCCGGTCGTCGAGAGCGACGACGACGAAGGCTCGGAAGACGCCTGGCAGCTGACAGGACGCGACTGATGGCAGTGCACCCCCAACTCCCCAACGCGATCACCATCGCGCGCATCCTGTGCGCGCCGGTGTTCCTGTGGTTGCTGCTGGCCGATGACGGACGGGGCGGAGGACTCCGGTGGGCGGCCGCGGTCGTCTTCATCGTCGCGATCGCGACCGACGGCATCGACGGGTACATCGCCCGTCGGTACGACATCGTCAGCGATCTCGGCAAACTCCTCGATCCGATCGCCGACAAGGCTCTGACGGGCGTGGCGTTCGTCGGTCTGTCTCTGCTCGGCGAACTGCCCTGGTGGGTGACGATCATCGTGCTGATCCGAGAGATCGGCATCACGATCTACCGCTTCATCGTCGTCAGCGACCACGTGCTGGCGGCCGCTTGGATGGGCAAGCTGAAGACCGTGGCCCAGGCCGTGGCGCTCTCGATCGCGTTGGTTCCGTTCGCCGGTCTGTCCGACGCGAGCGCGTGGCAGAACACCGTCTGGTGGGTGAGCGTGATCACCATGACGATCGCGGTCGTGCTGACCATCGCCTCGGGCCTCGATTACGTCGTCACCGAGATCAGAGCGGCGCGCAAGGGCCGAGTCGCCCGATGATCGACGGCGTTCCCGAGGACTTCGACGAGACCTTCGTCCGAGACCCTCGTGAGAGTGCGGCGTCGTTGATCGAGCGGCTGGTGGAGCTGGGGTGGACCGTCGCGGTCGCCGAGTCGCTCACGGGTGGGCTCGTGGTGTCGTCGCTGGTCGATGTGCCGGGGGCGTCACGCGTCGTGCGGGGCGGAGTCGTCGCGTACGCGACCGATCTGAAGCACAGCGTGCTGGGCGTCGATGCGGCTCTGCTCGAGGCGCACGGGGCCGTGCATCCCCGCGTGGCGCGCCAGATGGCTCGCGGTGTCCGTGACGTGCTCGGCATCGATGGCGCGGCGGCTCAGGTGGGGATCGCGACCACCGGCGTCGCCGGTCCCGACGAGCAAGACGGACAACCGGTGGGTACCGTGCACATCGCCGTCTCCACGCCCCTGGGAACGCGAGTCGACTCGCTCGTGATCGCGGGAGATCGTGATCGCATCCGTCACGAGACGGCCCACCAGGCGATCCGACGGGCTCTGGCGGCGCTGTGACGGCGACTCGCGACCGGACGCCGAGACCGTCCGCGAGCCGTCGCGAGAACCCGCCCGAATTCGCGGGAACAAATGGTCGCACATCCCGGTTTCGTCTAGCGATTCCCATCCGGTGCACAGCGCGCGGCATTAGGGTGACACAGACGGTGTTTACAGTTGTCCACCCGGACAGCGACGGAATCAGCAGTGAGGAGGGCCCGAAATGATCCTGGTTCGTCAAGAGATCGGCGAAGTCCTGCGTGACCTCCGCCAGCAGAAGGGTCGCACCCTCCGCCAGGTCGCGAGCCGCGCGAGCGTGGCCCTCGGGTACCTCAGCGAAGTCGAGCGTGGCCAGAAAGAGGCGTCGAGCGAGATCCTCGCCTCGGTGGCCGAGGCCCTCGACGTTCCCATCTCCACCATCATGCGCGAAGTCGGAGACCGACTCTCCGTCCTCGAGGGGCTCCAGACGTTCCCCGACGTCGTTCCCGACGAGCTCGTCGCATCGGTCGAACCCGAGCTCTCGCTGCGCTGAGCAGCCGACTCGTCGTCTTCCATGCGTCGTAGCGAGTTCGATCGCGCCGTGGCAGATGAATTCGGCGCACGCGGCGGCTCTCTGCTGACCGACCTCGTCCTGTCCGCGGTCGGCGGCCGCACCAGCGTCGACGCGTTGGCGGCGGGAGTCGACCCGCGCGACGTCTGGCTGGCGTTGTGTGCCGAGACCGACGTGCCCGCCGACCGTCGGTACGGCGTCGGTCGCCTCGAACCGCGACGACACTGAGGTTTCGGGAGTCGGACACGCCGGGCGCGGCGGTCATCGAACCTTCGTTCGATTATCGGTAGGCTCCTTCACAAGAGCGATTGCGACGCGTTCATCCCCATCGGGGAGGTTCTCCTCCGCCAATGTCGGAGGCCCTCCCTAACGTGGACAACGTCGAACGACACTCTGAACGCCTTGTCGGGCAGCCCCATCGTCGATGGGGAGCGCGACAGCCTATAGGCGACCGGAACGCGAGCAGAAAGAAGACGTCATGCCCTCACCCGCAGAGCGCGAAAAGGCCCTCGAGTCAGCCCTCGCCCAGATCGACCGGCAGTTCGGAAAAGGCTCGGTCATGCGCCTGGGCAGCGACGACCGTGCGCCCATCGCGACCATCTCCACCGGTTCCGTCGCCCTCGACGTCGCTCTGGGTATCGGCGGACTGCCTCGCGGCCGCATCATCGAGATCTACGGCCCGGAGTCCTCGGGTAAGACCACGCTGACCCTGCACGCGATCGCCAACGCGCAGCGCGCCGGCGGCATCGCCGCGTTCATCGACGCCGAGCACGCGCTCGACCCCGAGTACGCCAAGAAGCTCGGCGTCGACATCGACGCGCTGTTGGTCTCGCAGCCCGACACCGGTGAGCAGGCGCTCGAGATCGCCGACATGCTGATCCGTTCCGGAGCCATCGACCTCGTCGTCATCGACTCGGTCGCCGCTCTCGTGCCCGAGGCCGAGATCAAGGGCGAGATGGGCGACTCGCACGTCGGTCTGCAGGCTCGTCTGATGTCGCAGGCGCTGCGCAAGCTCACGGGTGGGCTCAACACCACCAACACGACGATGATCTTCATCAACCAGCTGCGCGAGAAGATCGGCGTGTTCTTCGGTTCGCCCGAGACGACCGCCGGGGGTAAGGCGCTGAAGTTCTATGCGTCGGTTCGCCTCGACATCCGTCGTATCGAGACGCTCAAGGACGGCACCGAGGCGGTCGGAAACCGCACGCGCGTCAAGGTCGTGAAGAACAAGATGGCTCCGCCGTTCAAGCAGGCCGAGTTCGACATCCTGTACGGCGTGGGCATCTCGCGAGAGGGCAGCTTGATCGACTTCGGTGTCGAGCACGGCATCGTCAAGAAGTCCGGAGCCTGGTACACCTACGACGGCGAACAGCTGGGTCAGGGTAAAGAGAACGCCCGAAACTTCCTGATCAAGAACCCCGACATCGCCGGAGACATCGAGACGAAGATCAAGAACAAGACGGGCATCGGCGCACCTTCCGTTGTCGCCGAAGCTCCCGCTGACGATGAGCTGGCTGCCCGCCGCCCGGCCTGATGACGGAACGCGAATCGGGTTCTGGTCTTCGTCCGTTCACACGGGCGGGCGGCGACCAGAACCCCGACGATATCGACGACCGGGACCTGGGCGCCGTCGATTCGGGCTCCGTCGGTGAGGTCGCGTCGAGCGACGAGGCCGCGCTCGGCGTCGACGACGCACGGGGTGCGCGGCCCGCGCTGCGCGCCCTGGACGACGACACCCTCGCTCCCGTCATCCCGCTTTTCGGGAACGGCGAAGGGGCGCACCCCTCGCGAGGCGGATCGGGCGACGCTCCCGCCGGATCGTCGTCCTGGCGCGACCGGAACGAGCACCCGGCGCAACGCGGCTCACGAGGATCGAGACGAGGGTTCTCACGAGTCGACGGCCCCGGAGACGCCGACGAAGGTCTTGTCCCCGAAGAGGCTGCGCCGAGCCCCGAAGAGATCCGCGAGCGTGCCGAATCCGTGTTGCTGCGCAAGCTGAACTCCCGCTCGCTGTCGTTATCTGAGGCGCGAACGGTTCTGCGCGGTGTCGACGGCGTCGACGACGCGATCACGGCCGAGATCATCGATCATTTCCTCGACCTCCGCTATCTCGACGACGCATCGTTCGCCGAGCAGCTGGCCATGTCGGCGACCGAGCGCCGCGGGCAGGGTCGTCGTGCGGTGGCCGAGACTCTGCGCAAGCGCGGCATCTCGCGCGATGTCGCGGAGGCGACGATCGCCGAGATGCCCGACGACGACGCCGAGCGAGCGTTGGACTTCGCTCGATCGAAGGTGCGGTCGGTGGGCGGCAAAGACTTCGACACCGATCTGCGCCGCTTGGTCGGCCAGCTCGCGCGACGCGGCTACCCCTCGTCGGTGGCGTTGACGGCGGCGCGGACGGCGCTCGACGAGGCCGGACTGGGCCGCAGCCGTTCGACGTTCCGGTCTTCGCCGTCGACGAGCGTTCGTTTCACACCCGACGACTGAGTGTCGCGCGTCGCCCGACGGGTCGCGCACGCCAGACGTCGGCGGGCCCGCTCACCGCGGCCCGGGCGGCTCGCTCACCGTGGGTCCGCCCACCGCGGGTCCGCCCACCGCGGGCCCGCTCGCCGCACGTCCGGCGGGTCCGCTCGCCGCACGCCCGGCGGGTCCGCTCGCCGCACGCGCGGCGGGCCTGCTACCGCACCCCGGGCGGCACAGGCACCACACCGGCGGCCACCATACGGCCCAGATCGCGTCGACTCGCCGCTCCCACCTTCAAGCGCGCCTGGTACACGTGCGATTCGACCGTGCGTACCGACAGGAACAGTCGTGTCGCGATCTCTCGGTTCGTCAGGCCCTCGACGACCAGCACGGCGATCTCGTGCTCGCGTCGGGTCAGTTCTTCGCCCGAGGCCAGGGCAGGGGAGTGCGCGGGGAGCCGCTCGATCCCTCCCGGTTCCGTCCACCGCTCGCCGTGATCCGCGGTCCACAGGTTGTGCAAGCGCAGCTCGTCGACGGGAGTCGATTCCTCTTCCACCGAACGGGCCGACAACCGCCGCACCGCTTCGGTGGCGAGGGGGAGGTCTGTGGTGGCGGCGAGCTGGATGAGTTCGTCGGTCTCTTCCCGGGTGGCTGCTCCCAGGGTCGACAGGCGGAAGAGGTCGCGGATCCGCAGCGCCGCAGCGGTCGTCCCGGCCGTCACTTCGGCCGCCGCGCGAGCGGTCGCCCGCGCCTCCTCGTCTCGCCCTTCGGCCGCGAGGATGGTCGTTTCGACGTACCGCATGCCGTGAAGGAGCATCGGGCTGGCTTCCAGGTCGAGACTCGCCAAAGAGGCGCGTGCCTCCTTCGTGCGCCCGCTCATCGCGAGTTCCTCGGCGACGCCCAGCTCGATCATGGCGGCATTCGCGTCCGTGACGGCGAGCGGCTGCCGGCCGAGCGCCGCCTCCAACTCCCGCTGCGACTCGACGGGTCGGCCCTCGCCGGCGAAGGCGATGGAGGCCGCAGCCCCCGCGAGCGTCAGCTCTGCTGCCCCGCCCTCGCGTGCCGCGGTACGCAGCTCTTCGTCGAGCCGCTGGCGCACGTCGTTGCCGTCAGCCCCCGCCACCTGATACCCGGCGAGCATGAACATCACGGCTGACAATCGGTCCTTGGCGGCGATCCCCGTGATCTTCTGGCGGGAGTCGAGGAGTCTTTCCGCGGCGCGGTAGTACCGGCATGCCGCGCTCCACCCGCCATGGAAGGTCGCCGATGTTCCGGCGGTGATGAGTGCGCGCAGACGCGCTTCGGGCGACGCAGCCTGGACCGCCACGGCCTGGGCCGCAAGGTCGGCGGCCCCAGCCCAGTCGAGGGCGTCGCCCGCCTGGCCGGATCGCACCAGCAAGACCTCGATCTGAGTGTCCGCGTCACCCTCGTCACGCGGGGCTGCGGAGTCAGTGGCTCCGTCGCGCGGTCGCGCGCGCAGCCGAGCGAGTCGCCGGAGGACGTCGCGATCCGACGCGTCGACCGCGTCGACTCCGGACGCGGAATCGTTCCACCCCCCGGAGGCGAGCACTGCCTCCAGTCGCAGGTCGGGATGATCGTGGGCGCGCAGGCCCCGCGCGGCGTGTGCGGCCGCATGAGCGGAGTCGCCTCGATCGTTGGCGATCCTCGCCGCGTCGAGCGCGATCCGCGCGCGGACGAGGGGATCGACCGGCGGGGCGTCGGCCGCAGAGGAACCGTCACGATGCCACTTCTCGGCCACGTGGAGCGAGATCGGCAGGCTCCACCATTCTTCTGCCTCGGCCAGCATGCGTTCACAGGCGGCGTCGATGACCGCGCGCACGCACGCCGACCCGAGCTGGCGTTCGGCCTCGCGCGCGATGAGATCGTTCGCCGTGAGGCGCCGAGCCGGAGTGCCGTCGGCGTGCATCAGTCCACCGGCCACCAGGCCGCCGACGGTGTCGGTCGGGAACAGGCGTGTCGCCACGCTGAGCTCGAGGTGGGGGAGTCGGTGGACGACGGAGAGGCACATGAGGTCGTCGGGGGCGATGTCGGCGACGTGACTCTCGACGGCGACGGCCAGGCGGCTCTGCGGTGCGATGTTCTCGAGCGCGCGCAGGGGATCACGTCCCGCGGCCACGGCCGAGAGGGCCTCGAGAAGCAGGCGCCGCAAAAGCGTGCGGGAGCCGTCGGCGCGCCACACGAGCCCCGCGCGGGTGGCACTGTCGAGAGTCTCGCTCCCGGGGAAGAGGGCCACGAGCTCCTCGGCGTCGGGGGCGATGAGCTCGCCGAGATCGATCCGCTTCGCGAAGCCGTCGTGCCACAGTCCCAGGGCGAGGCGCTGCGCGTCGGATTCTGCGGTGGGGCGGGCTGCCCGCGCCCGCGCGGTGCGCACGCCGATGAGCAGGGTGATCCGCCGCGCGGCCGCCGCGCGGACGATCGCGGTCGTAGAGGCGGTATCGAGCGCGTCGACGTCGTCGACGATCACGATGGTGCGGTCGGAGTCGGGTGGCGGGCCGTCCCGCAGAGCTGAGGCTCGCGGGTCGTCGGTGGCGTCGACCGCGCCGAACGGGATGTCGCTCAAGAGGGCGGACGGCCGTAGCACGACGGGCGCGGACCCCCAGCGTTCGAGCTCGGCGGCGACGGTGCGGAGCACGTAGCTCCGTCCACTTCCTCGTGGCCCCGCCAGCACGAGAGAGGTCCCCTCTCGCAGTCGGGATGCCAGCACGCCGGCGTTCCGATCTGCCCCCACGAGGGCTTTCGCCCACTCCCTCGATCGTTCTTTCCGCATGCCCATCTCCCCCCGGAAAAACCCGCAGGCGGACGGGTTATGGCGTACGACCAAAAGGCTACCTACTGAGCACAGCGTCGTCCGGCCTTTAACCGAAGCGTATGCGCCTTTTGCGCTAAATGTGGCACACCGGTAGTCCGCGGCCATCGACCAGTAGTGCCTCTCGGTAGTCTCCGGCGACCACGGTCGCTCCGCGCCTGTCGGAGTGACGCCGAGTCCGGCCCGAGGCTCGTCCCGCCCCGGCGCTTAGACTTGCTCGCATCATGACGACCCCCGTTTCCTCCCCGACGCTCATCGCTCCCTCTCCCGCCGCACAGGGCGAGACGGGCGCCCGCACCTACGAGGTGCGCACCTTCGGATGCCAGATGAACGTCCACGATTCGGAGCGCCTGTCGGGATCGCTCGAGAGCGCGGGGTACGTCCGCGCCGATGTCGGGTCCGAGGCCGACGTCGTCGTGATCAACACGTGCGCCGTGCGCGACAACGCTGCCGGCAAGCTGTACGGGACGTTGGGGCACCTGAAGTCCCGCAAGGACGCCCACGCGGGCATGCAGATCGCGGTCGGGGGGTGCCTGGCGCAGATGGACAAGGACGCCGTGCAGCAGAAGGCGCCGTGGGTCGATGTCGTCTTCGGCACGCACAACATGGGATCGCTGCCCGGAATGCTCGAGCGCGCCCGCCACAACGGCGAGGCCGAGCTCGAGATCCTCGAGTCGCTCGAGATCTTCCCCTCCACCCTGCCCACCAAGCGCGATTCGGTGCACAGCGGCTGGGTGTCGATCTCGGTGGGATGCAACAACACCTGCACGTTCTGCATCGTGCCGAGCCTGCGCGGCAAAGAGAAGGACCGTCGCCCCGGCGACATCCTGAACGAGATCCGCCTGCTGGTCGACGACGGTGCCATCGAGGTCACTCTGCTGGGCCAGAACGTCAATTCCTACGGCGTCGAATTCGGCGATCGCCTCGCCTTCGGCAAGCTCCTGCGCGCGGCCGGCGAGATCGAGGGCCTCGAGCGCATCCGGTTCACGAGCCCGCACCCCGCCGCGTTCACCGACGACGTCATCGCGGCGATGGCCGAGACGCCCGCCGTCATGCCGCAGTTGCACATGCCGTTGCAGTCCGGGTCCGACCGCGTGCTCAAGGCGATGCGCCGGTCCTATCGGAGCGAGAAGTTCCTCGGCATCCTGGATCGGGTGCGCGAGCGCATGCCGCACGCGGCGATCACCACCGACATCATCGTGGGCTTCCCCGGCGAGACCGAGGAGGACTTCCTCGAGACGTTGCGGGTCGTCGAGGCATCGAGGTTCGCGACCGCCTTCACGTTCCAGTACTCCATCCGCGAGGGGACGCCGGCGGCCACCATGCCCGACCAGGTCCCGAAGGCCGTCGTGCAGGAGCGCTACGAGCGGCTCATGGCGCTGCAGGACCGCATCGCGGCCGAAGAGAACCAGAAGCAGCTCGGACGCACGCTCGAGGTGCTCGTGTCGGCGGGTGAGGGCAAGAAGGACGCCGCGACGCACCGCCTCACCGGTCGCGCCGAAGACAATCGTCTCGTGCACTTCGAGGTGCCGGCGGGCTCTCCCGTCCCGCGTCCCGGCGACGTGGTCTCGGTCACCGTGACGCACGCCGCGCCCTTCCACCTGCTGGCCGACGCGCCCGATGCCGCCCCCCTGCGCATCCGTCGGACGCGCGCGGGAGATGCCTGGGACCGTTCGCAGGCGGAGTCCTGCGGCGTCCCGGCGCCGGCGGGCGACGCCGCGACCCCGCGCGCGGTCTCGCTCGGTCTGCCGTCCCTGCGCGTCGGAGTGTGAGTTCCGCCGCGCCGCGCCTGTGGGCCGTCGTCGGGGCCACCGGCACCGGCAAGACGGGGCTCTCCCTCGATCTCGCCGAGGCCCTCGCCGCCCGGGGACGCGCGGCCGAGATCGTGAACGCCGACGCCATGCAGCTGTACCGGGGCATGGACATCGGGACCGCGAAACTCCCGGTCGGTGACCGACGCGGCATTGCGCATCACCTCTTCGACGCTCTCGCCGTGACCGACGAGGCGGCGGTGGCCTGGTATCAGGATGCCGCCCGCGCGGCGATCGCCGAGATCCACGGGCGCGGAGCCGACGCGATCCTCGTGGGCGGCTCCGGCCTGTACGTCTCGGGAGTGCTGTGGGACTTCCGGTTCCCCCCGCGCGACGAGGCCGTCCGGGCGCGGCTCGAGGCGGAGCTCGACCGTCTCGGCGCGGGTGCGCTGTACGCGCGCCTGCGCGAGGCCGATCCCGCCGCAGCCGAGCGCATCGATCCGCGCAACGGTCGCCGCGTGGTGCGGGCGCTCGAGGTGCTGGCACAGGGCGGCGAGACGCACGGCGGCGCCCTTCCCTCCGCGCCGGAGTTCTGGCATCCCGATACCCGGATCATCGCGACGACCGTCGACCGCGAACAGCTCGTGCCGCTCCTCGACGCCCGCGTCGAGGGCATGTGGGCCGCCGGCATGGTCGACGAGGTCGAGCGGCTGCGCGGCGACGGGCTCGAGCGCGGGGTCACCGCCGCACGGGCGATCGGGTACGCACAGGCCCTCTCGCAGCTCCGCGGCGACCTGACACGAGACGAGGCGGTGGCCGAGACGCAGGCCCTCACTCGTCGGTACGCGCGGCGACAGGTGTCGTGGTTCCGCCGCTACGCCCAGGCTCGATGGGTCGACGCCCGCACCGTGGATGCCACGACCCTGGTGTCCGCGGGCGAGGTGGGGGAGTGAGCATCGTCGTGCGGAGCTTCGAGCTCGACGACGAGGACGCCGTCGTGGCCCTCTGGGAGGAGGCGGGTCTCACCCGACCGTGGAACGACCCCCGAGCCGACATCCGCCGCAAGCTCACGGTGCAGCCGGAGTTGTTCCTCGTGGCCGTCGACGGCGGCACGGTGGTCGGCAGCGTCATGTCGGGCTACGACTGCCATCGCGGATGGCTCTATTACCTGGCCGCGGCGGCGTCGCACCGCGGTCGAGGTGTCGGTCGCCTGCTCGTGGCCGAGGCGGAGCGGCTGCTCGAGGCGCTCGGCTGTCCGAAGGTGCAGCTCATGGTGCGTCCCGAGAACACGGGCGCCCGGGGCTTCTACGACGCCCTGGGGTACGAACCGTTCGAGACGTGGGCCACCGGGAAGAGGCTCGTCGTCGACGGACCGGGCGGACCGCCGCCACCCGGCTGAGCGCGGCGGTCTGCGTTCCCGGCGCGGGCCTCACGCGTCGGGCCCACGGGTCTATCGCCGACCCGCGCCCGCTCGTGTCAGTCCCGGACGGTGATGCCACGGTCCGCGGCCAGAAGCGGGGCCAGCTGCTGCAGCTGTATCGACGAGATGGTCGCGCCTCGCAGCGCCGACAGACCCGCGAGGCCTTCCAGCTCGGCGCCGCGGAGGTCGGTGTGCTGCAGCGTCGCCTGCTCGACGATGAGCTGCGAGATCCGGGTGCCGCTCGCGGCGAAGCGGGTGACCCGGGACTGCCCCAGGTCGAGTTCGTCGATCGTGCAGTCGGTGAAGGCGACGTCTTGCAGGTGCGACCCGCGCAGGTTCACGAATCCGAGTCGGCAGTTGACGAAATGCACGCCGTTCCAGGTCGACTCGTAGGCCTCGAGCGATCCCGTCCGCGAACCCTCGATCTCGACGTCGCGCCACGTGGTCCGCGCCGACCGGACGATCGGCACGTCCCAGCCCGACAGCGCGGATTCGGACAGGTGCGCATACCGCAGCGTGACCTCGGGCGCGCGGAGGCCCTCGATGCGGCACAGCGTCAGTTCCGCGCTCTCGAGGTCGAGACCGTCGACGCGGAGGTCGCGGAACGACAGCCCCTCCAGGGCCGCCCGGGGAGCGAGGGCCGCGGGCTCTCCCGGATCGAGATCGTCCAGCGGAGGGCGATCGAACGAGGGCGGGACCAGGGCGGCGGGCTTGGGCATGGGTCTCCTCGAAACGGACGGGGCGGAGGGCTGGGACAGCCTAGCGACCGCCGCGAGGAGCGCGTGCCGTCACCCGCGCGGTGCCGTTTCGCAGACGCCCCGGGAAGCGACCCCGACGCCCGCTCCTAGACTGGTCGCATGGCGACTCTCGCGTTCACCAAAGGCCACGGCTCCGGCAACGATTTCGTGGTCGTGGCCGACCCCGACGGCGAGCTCGACCTGTCCGCCGCGCAGATCGCCGCGCTCTGCGACCGCCACTTCGGCATCGGTGCCGACGGTCTGCTGCGCGTGGTGCGCTCCTCGGCGATCGACGAGGGGGCGGATGCCATGGCATCCGGCGCCGAGTGGTTCATGGACTATCGCAACGCCGACGGGTCCGCGGCAGAGATGTGCGGCAACGGCACACGCGTGTTCGCCCGCTACCTCACCGACACCGGCCTCGCCTCGATCGAGGGGGGCCTGCGCATCGGCACCCGCGCGGGGGTCAAGACCCTCACCCGCAGCGATCGCGGCTTCGAGGTCGATCTGGGGGCCTACGCGATCGAGGCGGAAGAGGCCCTCGTCCGCGCGAAGGGGCTTCCGGTGGCGCGACCGGGCGTGGGCATCGACGTGGGCAACCCGCACGTCGTCGTCGCGCTGTCGTCCGAGGCCGAGCTCGACGGCCTCGAGCTCGCCTTCCAGCCGGTGCTCGATCCCGCGCCGCGGCACGGGGCGAACGTGGAGTTCGTCGTTCCCGCCGATCCGCTGGTGCATGACGGCGTCGGCGCGATCCGCCTGCGCGTCTTCGAACGCGGCGTCGGCGAGACGCTCAGCTGCGGCACCGGCGTCGCGGCCGCCGCTCTGGCCGTGCGGCACTGGGCGGGGGCGGCTGCTCCCGACTCGTGGGTCGTGGACACCCCCGGCGGCACGCTCGGGGTGCGGGTCGCCGAGGGGCGCGTGTTCTTGTCGGGGCCGGCATCGTTGGTGTTCACCGGCGAGGTCGCACTGGCCTGAGCCCGTCGATGGGCCGCGGTCCGGCGCGAGCCGAGGGGCATCCGGCCGACGGTCGGGATTGTCGCTGCGCCTGAACGACGGCGACTCAGGCGATGATGTCGATCGGCTCGCTCGGTGGCGAGCCGTGACGGCGCACCCGGAGCACACGGAAACCGCGCCCGGTGGCGGCCCGCTGCACGCTGTAGCCGTTCTCGAACGTCGTGGACAGCCAGCGCTGCAGCGAGTCGGAGCCGAGGTTGCGCTGCACGACGAACCACCCGTCGCTGCGCTCGGTGAGCCGCGGGATCCAGTGCTCGAGCATGCCGTGCAGTTCGCTCTTGCCCACGCGGATCGGCGGGTTCGACCGGATGGTCCGGAACGACACGTCGTCGGGAACATCTTCCGGTCGCACCGCGTTGATGTTGGTGAGGCCGAGGGACTGCGCGTTCCGCCTCACGAGATCGAGAGCACGTTCGTTGACGTCGACCGCCCAGATGGTCGCGTGCGGTGAGGCGAGCGCGAGCGACAACGAGATCGGACCCCACCCGCACCCCAGGTCGAGGAAGTCCCCGCCGGCGGGAGGGGGAGGGGTGTTGTGCAGCAGCACCGAGGTTCCGGCATCCACGTGATCGGGACTGAAGACGCCACCCGCCGTCACGGCCTCGAATTCGCGCCCCGCGAGTGTCACTCGGATACGGCGGAGCTGTTCGGGACTCGACGGCGCCGCGCTGAAGTAGTGCTCGCTCCCCATCCCCACAGAATATCCGACCCGGCCGCGCGACGCCGCGGGCGGCTAAAGTGCGAGAACACCAGGAAAAACCGCGGGAACACCCGCGGACGGAAGGAACACATGACCGAACAGACCACACCCCCGAGCACGGACGCGACGCCGGTCGACCCGGTGGACCGCGTGCTGTCGCGCGCCGAAGCGCACCGCGGGGTCCGGGTCTTCGGTGCAGCGCAGGCGCTCCAAGACGCCTCCACGGCGTACGGCGGCGACGCCGACGGCGAGCAGTGGGACCGCGAGGAACGCGCAGCGCTGCGCCGCGTGGCCGGTTTGTCGACCGAGCTCGAAGACGTCACCGAGGTCGAGTACCGCCAGCTGCGCCTCGAGAACGTCGTTCTCGTCGGCGTGCACCCGCAGGGCGAGCAGGCCGATGCCGAGAACTCCCTGCGCGAGCTGTCGGCGCTGGCCGAGACCGCCGGGGCCGTCGTGCTCGACGGCGTTCTGCAGCGTCGTCCCCATCCCGACCCGGCGACGTACGTCGGCCGCGGCAAGGCCGCCGAACTGCGCGACATCGTCGCCGCCGTCGGCGCCGACACCGTGATCGCCGACACCGAGCTCGCCCCCAGCCAGCGTCGCGCGCTCGAGGACGTCGTGAAGGTGAAGGTGATCGACCGCACCACGGTGATCCTCGACATCTTCAGCCAGCACGCCAAGAGCCGCGAGGGCAAGGCGCAGGTCGAGCTCGCGCAGCTCGAATATCTACTGCCGCGTCTGCGCGGCTGGGGTGACTCGATGTCGCGCCAGGCCGGTGGACAGGTCGGTGCCGGAGGCGCGGGCATGGGCTCGCGCGGTCCGGGTGAGACGAAGATCGAGCTCGATCGTCGTCGCATCCGCACGAAGATGGCTCTGCTGCGCAAGCAGCTGCGCGACTTCGCCCCGGCGCGCGAGGCCAAGCGTGCCGAGCGCAAGCGTCACACCATCCCGTCGGTCGCGATCGCCGGGTACACCAACGCCGGAAAGTCCAGCCTGCTCAACCGCCTCACCAGCGCGGGCGTGCTGGTCGAGAACGCGCTGTTCGCGACCCTGGATGCCACGGTCCGCCGTTCCGAGACGACCGACGGGCGCGTGTACACGCTGACCGACACGGTCGGCTTCGTGCGCAACCTGCCGCACCAGCTCGTCGAGGCGTTCCGCTCGACGTTGGAAGAGGTCGGCGACGCCGACGTCATCCTGCACGTCGTCGACGCGTCGCATCCCGATCCGGCCGCGCAGCTGATGACGGTGCGCGACGTGATGGGCGATGTCGACGCGAACTTCGGTCAGGAGATCGTCGTCTTCAACAAGGCCGACCTCGTGACCGAGGACGAACGCCTGGTGCTGCGCGGCCTCGCCCCGAACGCGAAGTTCGTCTCGTCGCGCACGGGCGAGGGGATCGAGGAGCTTCGCGCCGCCATCGAGGACGCCCTGCCCCTGCCCGCCGTCGAGGTGCAGGCGGTCGTCCCGTACGACCGCGGTGACCTCGTGTCGGCCGTGCACGAGAGCGGACTGATCGTGGCGCAGGAGCACCGCGACACCGGGACGTTCCTGCACGCTCACGTGGGGGCGCGCCTGGCGGCCGAGCTGGAGCAGTTCGCGGCCTGACGGCCGTCGCACGACGGGCCCCCTCCGATCGCGGTGGGGGCCTGTCGGCGTGCGGTTCGGGGGCGCGCACCGTCGACGCCGACCTCGCCCCCGACGCTCTCCCGGCGCGCGCGCCGACGCCTCGGCTTCTTCCGCACCGAGAGCCTGCATCGCCCGCTTCAGCCGCGCGACAGCCTCAGCTCAGCTCGAGCGGCGGAATACCGGGGGTCTCGAAGCCGAAAACCGCCCCGAGGAAGCCCAGTTCGCGTCGCAGGGAGTCGACTACCGTCTCGGCGCGGCGGAAGCCGTGGCCCTCGCCCTCGTACAGGACGTACGCGTGGGGAATCTCGTGCGCCGCGAGGGCGTCACGGATCGCCTCGGCCTGCGACGGCGGCACGACCCGGTCCTCGCTTCCCTGCAGGATGAGCAGGGGAACGCGGAAGCGCTCGGGATGGCTCAGAGGCGAGCGCTCCACGTACACCGCTTCGGCCTCGGGCAGCGGTCCGATCAGGCCGTCGAGATACCGGGCCTCGAAGTCGTGAGTGTCTTCGGCGAGGGCACGGGCGTCGCCCACGCCGTAGCGCGAGATCCCGGCCGAGAACACGTCGGTGTTCGTCACGGCGGCGAGCACCGTCCATCCGCCGGCGGAGCCCCCGGCGATCGCCAGGCGCTCGCGGTCGGCCAGACCCGCCTCGGCGAGGGCGGAGGCCGCGGCGGCGACGTCATCGACATCGACCACGCCCCACTGACCCTTCAGCCGGTCACGGTAGTCGCGACCGTATCCGGTGGAACCGCCGTAGTTCACGTCGAGCACGCCGATGCCGCGGCTCGTGAAGAACGCCGTCTTGGCTGACGGCGCCGGACCCACGTGCGAGGTGGGGCCACCGTGCACGAGCACGACGTAGGGCGGGCGCTCGTTCTCGGGCGCGGCGACGTCGGGGTTCGTGGGCGCGTAGGCGAAAGCGTGCACGGGTCCGTGCGGCCCCTCGGTCTCGAGGGCACGGGCCGTCGGCATCCATTCGTCGCCCCAGGCCCCGGATCCACCGGTCACCAGGTCGACGGTGCCGGCGTCGAGGTCGACCGCCCACAGCCCCGAGCGGCCGCCGGCGTCGGAGCCCGACACGAGCACGCGGTGCCCGCGCACGTCATCGATCGCCGCGCCGGCCACGACGGGCACGTCCACCGGGCGCACGCCGGACGGCGCGATCTCGACGATCTCGTCGGCACCGTCGGTGCGGACGGCGACGATGCGCCCGTCGTCGGTCGCTCCGAACCACCGCGTCCCGAGCACCCACAGCCCGCCGCCCGTGTCGGCGTCGACCGGCGACACCGGCTGCGGCTCGCCGTCGAGGGGACGGCGGAACAGGTTCCACCGGCCGTCGGGGTCGTCGGCGTACAACAGCTCGTCGTCGCCGAGCCACACGGGCTGGAGCGGGGCGCGGCGCGGGGTGTCGGCGATCTCGCGCACCTCGCCGGTGCCGATCTCGGTCACGCGCAGGGTCGTGGCATCCCAGGGCATGTCGGGGTGGTTCCACGCCACCCACGCGAGAGACCGGGCGTCGGGCGACAGCGCGGGCTGCGCGACGAAGTCGCTGCCCTCGGCGAGCACGTCGACGGCGCCGTCGAGCGAGATGCGCACGATGGCGCGTGCGGGGACGCGGTCGCTCTCGTGCGTCTCGCGAACGGCGAGCAGGGTGCCGTGCTCGAACCGCAACCCGCCGTGGCGCACCGTGTCGTCGGCCGGCGTCAGCGCGCGCGCCTCGCCGCCCGGCCGAAGGGCGTAGACGCGCTGGTCGGCCTTCTCGACGTAGAACAGCTCCCCGTCGTCGGAGGCGGTCCAGGCCCCGCCGCCGTATTCGTGGACGGCGGAACGGGCGTTGGCGGGTGCGGGCAGCACCGTCTCGACCGCACCGTCGGCGCGGCGCCGTTTCACCGCGACGCGACCCGCCTCGGCGGGCACGGATTCCGCCCACCACACCTCATCGCCGACGAACAGCGCGCCGTCGATGCGGGGGGAGGATCGCGCCACCGACTCGGGAGTGATCGGGGAGGGCCAGGAACCGTAGGGGAGGGTGTCTGCCATCACTCCAGCGTAGGCCGGGGCTCCGACATCCGTCGGGGTCGGGCACGCCGGACGAGCAGGACGCCCGCGATGCCCGCGACGAAGCCGATGCCCAGAACCGCGCTCGCGGTGCCCACGAGACCGGACGACAGCTGCCGCACCACGGCGTCGATCCCCGCGGCGTCGAAGCCCCGCAGAACGGCGGTGCGGTGCGCCTGCGCCGCGCCCACGGCGACCGCCACGAGCACCGTGGCCGAGCCGACGGCGACCGCGATGGCGGCGCCGATCAGTGCGCGTCGCCGGCGGGGAGCGATGACGACCCCGCCGACCAGGAGCACGCCCACGAGCAGGGGTGCCGCCACTCCCGCCGTGGTGGCGGCGGCGTACGCCGACCGCACGGCCTGCAGCGTCGTTCCGTCGCCGAGGACCACGACCCGGTCGATCGGGGGGACCAGCGCGGCCACGGGCGATCCCTGCAGGTCCAGCTCGGCGACGATCGCCGAGACCACCCCGCCGATCTGCACGCCCAGGCCGTCCGGGGTCTGCACGATGATGCCGCCACCGTCGGAGGTGGCTCCGAAGACGAAGGCGCGGTGCGCGGTGCGCACGACCCCCGACCAGACGTCGGAGAACCGGTCGGAGTGCACCACGTCGGTCACCGCCTGCTGCGTGATCGAGCGCAGCGAGTCGGCCGACGGCTGCGCGACCAGGCCGAGGACGCGCGCCGCTTCCTGCGGCACGCCGAGGGCGACGAGACCGTCGACGCCCGCGCCCGCGATCGCCGAGAAGTCGACCGACGCCGAGATGGCGCTCGTCGTCTCGGCGATGACGAGGTCTTGCACGGCGGGGTCGGACGAGAGGGGCGCGAGCGTGGCGACGAAGGAGTCCTCATCGACGAGCTGCACGCGCACCCAGGAGGCGACGAGGGCCACCGGCGTCAGCAGGGCCACCACGATCAGCACCACGACGGATGCCGTGACGCGCACCACGGGTGACGGCTTCGCGACGCGTTTCGTCGAGGTCGATGCGGTCGAGGGCGGGCCGACGGTCATGGCGCCATTGTGGTGCGCCCGCCGCCGCGACGCACGGTTCACACCGCGCGCAGCACCGCCACGATGCGCCCGAGCACGACGGCCTCGTCGCCGAGGATGGGCTCGAACGCGCTGTTGCGGGGGAGCAGCCAGGTGTGGCCGTCACGGCGACGGAACGTCTTCACCGTGGCCTCGCCGTCGAGCATCGCGGCCACGATCTCGCCGTTCTCCGCATTCGCCTGCGAGCGCACGACCACCCAGTCGCCGTCGCAGATCGCCGCATCGATCATCGAGTCGCCCGAGACCTTCAGCATGAACAACTCGCCCTTGCCGACGAGCTGGCGGGGGAGGGGGAAGATCTCCTCCACGTGCTGGTCGGCGGTGATGGGCACGCCCGCCGCGATCCGGCCCACCAGGGGCACGAGGGCGGCGTCGCCCACCGCGGGGGCGGAGTCGGCGGGGTTCTCGGCGGCGGTGCCGGGAAGGTCGATCAGCACCTCCATGGCGCGGGTCTTGCCCGGGTCGCGGCGCAGATAGCCGCTGAGCTCGAGCTGGTTCAGCTGATGCGTGACGCTCGACAGCGACTTCAGGCCGACGGCGTCGCCGATCTCGCGCATGCTCGGCGGATAGCCGTGCCGCGCGATCGAGCGCTGGATGACTTCGAGGATCGCGAGCTGCTTGTCGCTGAGGTTCTTGCGCCGTCGCGTCTGCGGTCGTTCACGCCCTGCGGCGGTCGTCGCGTCGGTCATCTGTGCTCCCCTCGCGCCGCGGGAAGGGCGGCGGAAATTCGAATGTCGGAGGTTGGTGATGAGGTCTCCGTGTCGAAACCGTATCCGGTCGACGACACGAATGACACGGAGCCGCACGCGTGTCGCGTTCGATTCGTTTCCGACAACCGGTGTGTTGACACCGTCGCAGTATCGAAGATAGATTCGGAATACAGATTCGCACACCGCCCTCCCGGCCGAGGGCGGGGTGCGAATCTCTCCCCACCAAGGAGCACACCATGAGCAGCATCACCTCCACCGCCTCGACGACCCGCCTGCGTATCACCGCCCGCGGGCGCCGTGTCGTCGCCTTCGTCGTCGCCCTCCCGCTCGCCGTCGCCCTCGGCGTCGCCGCCGTCGGTGGGGGAGCAGCACTCGCCTCGGGCGACGCCGGCGCACCGGCCGGTTCGTTCACGGAGATCACGGTCATGAGCGGCGAGACCCTGTGGTCGATCGCCGAAGACATCGCCCCCGCGGCCGATCCGCGCGACGTCGTCGCCGAGATCACGCGTCTGAACGCCCTCCAGGGCGGCTCGCTCGCGGCCGGTCAGCGCATCGCGATCCCCACCGAGTACATCCAGGCCGGCTGACCTCCGCGGGTGCGCGATGAGCCGCTCCTCGGCACGCCGCCTACGATGGGTGGGGTGACCGTACGCCTCGACGACCTGCCTCTTCGCGACGATCTGCGGGGGATGACCCCCTACGGAGCCCCGCAGGCCGCCCTGCCCGTGGCTCTCAACGTGAATGAGAACACGCATCCGGTTCCGCCCGAGGTGGCCGATGACATCCTCGACGCCGTGGCTCGGGCCCTGCGCGACGTCAACCGGTATCCCGACCGCGAGTTCACCGCTCTCCGAGAGAGCTTCGCCGCATACCTTGGTCATGGCCTGACGCGCGAGCAGATCTGGGCGGCCAACGGCTCCAACGAGGTGCTCCAGCACATCCTGCAGGCCTTCGGTGGACCGGGCCGGACGGCCATGGGCTTCGCACCCACCTACTCGATGTACCCGATCCTCACCCGTGCGACGGGCGCGCGATGGATCGCCGGGGAACGCGCGCACGACTTCTCGCTGAGCGCCGAGGCCGCCGCGGCCCAGGTGCGTGAGCACCGCCCCGACATCGTCTTCCTCTGCGCGCCGAACAATCCCACGGGTACCCCGCTGCGTCTCGATGTGATCGAGGCCGTGTACGCCGAGACCGACGGCATCGTGATCGTCGACGAGGCCTACCAGGAGTTCGCTCCGCGTGACGAGCCCTCGGCCGTGTCGCTGCTGCCCGGTCGCCCGCGTCTGGCGGTGTCGCGCACCATGAGTAAGGCCTTCGCCTTCGCCGGCGCACGCGTGGGGTACCTGGCGGCCGATCCTGCTCTGGTCGACGCGCTGCGACTCGTCCGTCTTCCGTACCACCTGAGCGCGCTCACGCAGGCCGCCGCGACGGCGGCCCTCGTGCACGCCGAGACGATGCTGTCGATGGTCGACGAGATCGTCGCGCAGCGCGACCGCATCTCGGCCACCGTGGCCGCCCTCGGCTACACCGCCCACGAGTCGTGGACGAACTTCGTGCTCTTTGGCGGCGTCGACGACCCCGCCGCCACGTGGAAGGCGCTGTACGACCGCGGCGTGCTCATCCGCGACGTCGGCATCGCGCACCACCTGCGTGTCACGGCCGGTACCGACGACGAGACCACCGCGTTCCTCGACGCCCTCGCCTCGGTAGGATCGCGGTCATGACCGGCCCCGCCACGCCCCGTACCGCCTCGATCACGCGCGAGACGAGCGAGTCGCACATCGAACTCGAACTCGACCTCGACGGTCGCGGGGTCAGCGACATCCAGACCACGGTGCCGTTCTTCGACCACATGCTCACGGCCTTCGCCAAGCACTCGCTGACCGATCTGCGGGTGCGCGCGACGGGCGACACCCACATCGACGCCCACCACACGGTCGAGGACACCGCGATCGTGCTCGGTCAGGCGATTCGTCAGGCCCTGGGCGACAAGTCGGGGATCGCCCGCTACGGCGACGCGCTCGTTCCCCTCGACGAGGCGCTGGCGCAGGCGGTCGTCGACATCAGCGGTCGCCCATACCTCGTGCACACCGGTGAGCCCGCGGGCTTCGAGCACCACCTCATCGGCGGACACTTCACCGGTTCGCTCGTGCGTCACACGTTCGAGGCCATCTCGATCCACGGCGGCCTCACCGTGCATGTGCGCGTTCTGGGTGGGCGCGACCCGCACCACATCGCCGAGGCCGAGTACAAGGCGTTCGCGCGCGCCTTCCGTCAGGCCAAGGCCCTCGACCCGCTGGTCGACGGCATCCCCAGCACCAAGGGTGCATTGTGACGCGCAAGCCCGTCGTCGCGGTCCTCGACTACGGTTCCGGCAACGTCCACTCGGCCGTCAAGGCGCTCATCGAAGCCGGTGCCGATGCGCGACTGACCTCCGACCGCGCGCTGCTCCTCGACGCCGACGGGCTCCTCGTGCCCGGTGTGGGTGCATACAGCGCGGTCATGGGCGCCTTGAACGCCAGCCGCGGGGGAGAGATCATCGACCGGCGGCTCGCCGGAGGCCGCCCGGTGCTCGGTATCTGCGTCGGCATGCAGGTGATGTTCGAGCGGGGGGTCGAGCGCGGTGCCGACACCCCCGGGCTCGGTGAGTGGCCGGGCACGGTGGACGAGCTCGAAGCACCCGTACTGCCGCACATGGGCTGGAACACCGTGGCGTCCGGAGACGGGTCGCGCCTGTTCCAGGGCATCGAGAAGGAGCGCTTCTACTTCGTGCACTCGTACGCGGCGCAGCAGTGGTCACTCGAGGTCACGCCGCCGTTCCCGGAGCCCGTTCTGACGTGGTGCACGTATGGTGCGCCGTTTCTCGCGGCGGTCGAGAACGGCCCGCTGTCGGCGACGCAGTTCCACCCCGAGAAGTCGGGTGAGGCCGGCATCCGGCTCCTGGCCAATTGGATCGACGGGCTGCGCACGACTACTGTGTGACCTCGTGCCCAGGCTCGGCGAAGTGCGCTGACGGGTGCGAGGAGCCATGAACGATTTCGCGTCGACGCCCGAACTTGTCCTGCTTCCCGCGGTCGATGTGGCCGACGGCAAAGCCGTCCGCCTGACCCAGGGTGAGGCCGGCACCGAGACCAGCTACGGCGACCCCGTCGACGCCGCCGCGGACTTCGCACGCCAGGGCGCGCAGTGGATCCACCTCGTCGACCTCGACGCCGCCTTCGGTCGCGGCAACAACGCCGCGGTGATGCGCAAGGTCATCAAGCAGGTCAAGGGCGTGCAGGTCGAGCTGTCGGGCGGCATCCGCGACGACCGCTCCCTCGAGGCCGCCCTCGAGAGCGGCGCGAGCCGCATCAACCTCGGCACGGCCGCGCTCGAGAACCCCGAGTGGGCCGCCGATGTCATCAATCGTTACGGCGAGGCGATCGCCGTCGGCCTCGACGTGCGCGGCACCACGCTCGCCGCGCGCGGCTGGACCCGCGACGGCGGCGACCTGTGGACCGTCCTCGACCGGCTCGAAGACGCCGGCTGCAGCCGCTACGTCGTCACCGACGTCACCAAAGACGGCACGCTCCGCGGCCCGAACATCGAACTGCTGCGCGAGATGACGCAGCGCACCCCGAAGCCGATCGTGGCGTCGGGCGGGGTGTCGAGCCTCGACGACATCGCGGCGCTGCGCGACCTGGTACCGCTCGGCGTCGAAGGCGCGATCGTGGGCAAGGCACTGTACGCGGGGCAGTTCACGCTCGCTGAGGCACTGGATGTCGCCGGACACTGACGGTCCGCACGGCCACGGCGCGCACGGGCACGACCAGTGTGCGCACGCTCCGCACACGGACGCCCTCCATTCGGATGCCGCGAACGCGGATTCCGCCGGCGTCCCGTGGGAGGGACGCAGCTTCCAGTCCAACCCGCACTCGGGTGACGACGGTTCTGCCGACCCCGCCCTACTCGCAGCTCTTCTGGCGTTCCGCGCCGGTGAGGGAGACGCGCGTGCGGTGGTCGACGCCTACCGCGAGGCGCGCCTGCTGATCCCGCTCGTCGCCGAGAAGGGCGACCACGGCATCGGCGCGCACGGCCTCGAGGTCGACAAGACGCAGGAGCTGTCGATCGTGACGGTCGCCGCTCCCGACGGCCGCAAGGTCCTGCCGGTGTTCACGTCGGTGACGGCGCTGCAGACCTGGGACGCCCTGGCCCGACCGGTTCCCGCCGACGGGCGTCGCACGGCCCTGGCCGCAGCCTCCGAGGACACCGAGCTCATCGTCGTCGATCCGGGGTCGGAAACGGAGTTCGTCATCCGCCGCCCCGCCGTCTGGGCGATCGCACAGGGCGAGGCGTGGGAGCCCGCGCACACGTCTCCCACGATCTTCACCGGCCTGCAGGAGAGCATCTCGGGCGAGCTGGCCGTGCTCGACCTGGCCGTCGAGGCGGGAGACCCGACCGGACGCCTGCGCGGTCCCGAGCTGGTGGTGCATCTGCAGCTGATGTCGGGTCTCGCGCAGGAGGAACTGGATGCCGTGCTCGCCCGCGTCGCCCGCCGCTGGGCCGCCGACGACCGCATCGCCGTGCTCGTCGACTCCCTGACGGTCAAGCTGCACCGCAGCACCGAGGCCTGAGTCCCGCGTTTTTCCGGGAGCCTGCCTGCCGGGAGTGGGCGGCGTCGTCGATCGGGGTGGGGGCCGCTGCCCCCCCCACCTCCCGGGTGTCACGGAGGAGTCGGCCTGCGGCACAGGGCGCAGGGATGCCATCCTCCCGAGGCAATCGGGGAAGGGGCAACGCCCCATACCCCTGGGGGTGTCACGGTGGAGTCGGCCTGCGGCACAGGGCGCAAGGATGGCATCCTCCCGAGGCAATCGGGGAAGGGGCCCCGTTCTTGCCTCGGGAGGATGGCATCCCGGAGCCCGGTACCCCCAGAACGAACGACCTACGTGACGGGCCCCGTCCACTTCTCGCCCGGCCCCTTACCGATGGGGTCGGGGATCACCGACGCCTCGCGGAACGCGAGCTGCAGGGAGCGGAGGCCGTCGCGCAGGGAGCGGGCGTGCATGTCGCTGATCTCGGGGGCTCCGGCGGTGATGAGGCCGGCGAGGGAGTTGATGAGCTTGCGGGCCTCGTCGAGGTCGAGCTGCTGCGCGGGGTTGTCGGCCAGGCCGGTCTTCACGGCGGCGGCGCTCATGAGGTGCACGGCGGCGGTGGTGATGACTTCGACGGCGGGGACGTCGGCGATGTCGCGGGTGGCGGAGGCGGAGGCGCGCTCCTGCTCCTCCCAGCGGGCGAGGCGCTCGTCTTCGGCTCCGTGGCGGTGTGCGGCGCTGTCGTCGGCGGGCTGGTCGGGGGGGATCGTGTCCACGTGAATCTCTCTGCTAGACTATGGCGGGCTTCGGAGTGCTTCACTCCGGACGAAAGAGGATGACATCCCACCCGCGCTTGCCGCTCCAGGCTACCGGGTTCCCGCACTCCGCTCCGTTTCGCACGGGGTTGTCTGGGTGCAGAAGCCGGTGCTGGTAGCACTGTGCCGGGTGGCGTGTTTCTCCTCTTCGCCCGCGATTCCCTTGGATCGCGGCGGCCGTCATCCGTAGACAAGAGGAGTTCCGCATCAGCGATCCCCGCACCAACGAGCGCATCCGAGTCCCGGAGGTCCGTCTCGTCGGACCCAACGGCGAGCAGGTCGGCATCGTCCGCATCGAAGCTGCGCTGCGCCTGGCCCAGGAAGCGGACCTCGACCTGGTCGAGGTTGCGCCGAGCTCGAAGCCGCCCGTGGTCAAGATCATGGATTACGGCAAGTTCAAGTACGAGGCCGCTCAGAAGGCCAAGGAGACGCGCCGCAACCAGGCCAACACCGTGCTCAAAGAGGTTCGGTTCCGCCTGAAGATCGAAGCGCACGACTACATAACCAAGCTGAAGCGCGCCGAGGGCTTCCTCCAGGCGGGCGACAAGGTCAAGGCCATGATCCTGTTCCGTGGTCGCGAGCAGTCGCGTCCCGACCAGGGCGTGCGTCTGCTCCGCAAGTTCGCGGAAGACGTCGCCGAGTTCGGCACCGTGGAGTCCAGCCCCACGATCGACGGTCGCAACATGGTCATGGTGGTCGCGCCTCACAAGAACAAGTCCGAGGTCAAGACCGAGCAGAACGCGCAGCGCACGGCGAACCGTGAAGCAGCGCGGAGCGCCGCCCGTGGCGACTCGGACTCCGAGGGCGAGCCCACCGCGGCTCCCGCAGACCAGCCCACCTCGGCCCCCGCCGAGTAAGGCCCCCCAGACTCCCGCCCGGCGGGAAACACAACGAAGGAAGAGACATGCCGAAGCAGAAGACCCACTCCGGTGCCAAGAAGCGTTTCAAGTTGACCGGCAGCGGCAAGCTCATGAAGCAGCAGGCCGGCATGCGGCACAACCTCGAGGGCAAGGCGTCCAAGCGCACCCGTCGCCTGAACCAGGAGCAGGTCCTGGCCAAGGGTGACGCCAAGGTCGCCAAGAAGCTCCTCGGCCTCTGAGCGCCGACGCACGTTAGGAAGAAGAAGAAATGGCTAGAGTCAAGCGGGCAGTAAACGCCCACAAGAAGCGTCGCGTCATCCTCGAGCGCGCGTCCGGTTACCGCGGTCAGCGTTCGCGCCTGTACCGCAAGGCCAAGGAGCAGGTCACCCACTCCCTCGTCTACGCGTACCGTGACCGTCGCAAGCGCAAGGGCGACTTCCGTCGTCTGTGGATCCAGCGCATCAACGCGGCGTCCCGCCAGAACGGCATGACGTACAACCGCTTCATCCAGGGCCTCGGCCTCGCGGGTGTGCAGGTCGACCGTCGTATGCTCGCCGAGCTCGCCGTGAACGAGCCGGCCGTGTTCGCCTCACTCGTCGCGACCGCGAAGGCGGCGCTGCCCAGCGACGTCAACGCCGCGAAGACCGCGTAATACGCAGTTCCTCGTCGAACGGGCGTCCTCTTCGGAGGGCGCCCGTTCGTCGTTCCTGCGCGGCGTCCGGAGCGCATACCGCAGACGCCATACACTGAGGACGTGCTCGAGAACCCCCGTTCGCCCCGGGTGCGCGCCGTGGCAAAACTCAGCAAGCGCGCCGCCCGTCAAGAGACCGGTCTGTTCCTCCTCGAGGGACCGCAGGCGGCCCGCGAGGCGTTGGCGTGGGCGCCCGAGACGGTGATCGAGATGTACGCGACCCCGACAGCCCTCGAGAAGCACGGCGACCTGCGCGAGGCCGCCGAGGCCGCGGGCGTCGACCTGCAGTACACGACCGAAGCGGTCCTGGATGCCATGGCCGACACCGTCACGCCGCAGGGCATCGTCGCCGTGGCCCGCCAGTCGCCGACCGCCCTGAAGGACGTTCTGGCAGCGGGCCCCCGCCTCATCGCCATCTGCGAAGAGGTGCGCGACCCCGGCAACCTCGGCACCATCATCCGCGCGGCCGACGCGGCGGGAGCCGACGCGGTGATCCTGACCGGTCGGACGGTCGACCCGTACAACCCCAAGGTGGTCCGCTCGACCACGGGGTCGCTCTTCCACCTGCCCGTCGCCGTCGACCTCGAGCTGGCCGACGTCGTCGCGCGGGTGCACGAGGCGGGGATGCGGGTGGTGGCCGCCGACGTCGAAGGCGGTGACTTCCTGGCATCCCGCGACATGCTCGCCGAACCCACGGCATGGCTGTTCGGGAACGAGGCGCGCGGTCTCGACGACGAGGCGTTGGCGCACGCAGACATCGCGTTGCGGCTGCCGATCTACGGGCGGGCCGAGTCGCTCAACCTCGCCACCGCGGCCAGCGTCTGCCTCTACGAGACGGCGTTCGCGCAGCGCGATCGCTGAACCCCTGCTGTTACAGATCGGTTAAGGCGCGCGCCGGAATGTGGTCGGGCGCCCAGCATCCTCATAGGGTGTTGACATGGCATCCGTTCCCCCGAAGACCGAGCCCCTGGTCGTCGTCAGCGACGTCCAGAAGCACTATGGACAGTTCCAGGCTCTGAAAGACATCGACCTCACCGTCGACCGCGGCGAGGTCGTCGTCGTCATCGGACCCTCGGGTTCGGGCAAGTCGACGCTGTGCCGCACCATCAACCGCCTCGAGACCATCACGAGCGGGACGATCACCATCGACGGCAAGGAGCTTCCCAAAGAGGGGAAGGGCCTGGCCGAGCTGCGCGCCGACGTCGGCATGGTGTTCCAGTCGTTCAACCTGTTCGCCCATCTCACGATCCTCGAGAACGTCACGCTCGGCCCCCTCAAGGTCCGCAAGATGAAGAAGGCGGATGCCGAGAAAGAGGCGCGCGCGCTCCTCGAACGCGTGGGCGTCGGTCACCAGGCCGACAAGCTCCCCGCCCAGCTCTCGGGCGGTCAGCAGCAGCGTGTCGCGATCGCCCGCGCCCTGGCCATGAAGCCCAAGGTCATGCTCTTCGACGAGCCCACCTCGGCGCTCGACCCCGAGATGATCAACGAGGTGCTCGACGTGATGGTCGGTCTCGCCAAAGACGGCATGACGATGATCGTCGTGACGCACGAGATGGGCTTCGCGCGCAAGGCCGCGAACCGCGTGGTGTTCATGGCCGACGGGCAGATCGTCGAGCAGGCGACGCCCGAGCAGTTCTTCACGAAGCCCGAATCCGATCGGGCGAAGGACTTCCTGTCGAAGCTCATCACCCACTGACGCTCTTCCCCTTGACGGCGATGAACGAGGAGGTTCTCCCGCCGACCGCCTGGTTGCCGTTCCCCCCGGTCTATCTCGCGCGCCGTCACCGACGACCCTTATCCGCACAGCACACGTAACCAAGGAGACATCACATGCGTAAGACACGTTTTCTCGCCGGCGCGAGCATCGTCGCCGCCGGCCTTCTGGCCCTGACGGCCTGTAACAGCGGCACCCCGGGCGCGGCTCCCGGCGCCGACGGCGGCACCGAATCGACGCAGCTGTGGGAGGTCGCCTCCGACGTCTCGCTCGACGGCAGCCCCACCTACGACCGCATGGTCGCCGCCGACAAGGTCATCGTCGGTGTGAAGGAAGACCAGCCCGGTCTCGGCTTCAAGGACCCGGTCAGCAACGAGCGCGGCGGCTTCGACGTCGAGATCGCCCAGTGGATCGCGGCCTCGCTCGGCTTCGACGCGGACCAGATCGAGTACAAGACGATCCCCTCGGCCAACCGCGAGCAGGAGCTCGTGAACGGCAACGTCGACTACTACGTCGGCACCTACTCGATCACCGACAAGCGCAAGGCGCAGATCGACTTCGCCGGCCCCTACCTGATCACCGGTCAGGGCCTGCTCGTCGCCGCCGACAACGAAGACATCACCGGCCCCGACGACCTCGCCGGCAAGATCGTCTGCTCGGTCACCGGTTCGACGCCGCTGCAGCGCATCCGCGACGAGTACGCCCCCGGCGACACCGTCGAGTACGACACCTACACGCAGTGCCTCGAGCAGCTGCGCGCGGGTTCGGTCGACGCGGTGACCACCGACCAGGCGATCCTCGCCGGTTACGTCGCCCAGGAGCCCGACGCGTTCAAGATCGCTGGCGACACCTTCAGCGAGGAGCGCTACGGCGTCGGCCTGCCCAAGGGCGACACCGTCCTGAAGGACCACATCAACACCCTGTTCAACGACGGCGGCGACGTCTGGACGGCGCTGTTCGAGAAGAACCTCGCGCCCGCCGGTATCAAGGGCGACCAGCCCACCGCTGACGAGTGATCCGTTCGGGGGCGGTGCACCGCACCGCCCCCGAACCCCCGACCAAGATAAGGAGCACGCATGGGCGTCATCACCGACAACCTCGACGTGTGGAGCGAGGCGCTCGGCGGAACCCTTCTGCTGTTCTTCGCGGGCGGAGCGCTGGCCCTCGTGCTCGGCCTCATCGTGGGCGCCATGCGCGTCTCGCCCGTGCCGATCGCCCGCGGTGTCGGCACGTTCTATGTGAGCGCGATCCGCAACACCCCCCTCACGCTCGTCTTCTTCGCGTTCGTGTTCGCGCTGCCCCCGCTCCTGGGGCTGCGTCTGACGGGCGACGTCTCGCTGACGCTCGGGATCTGCGCCCTCGGCATCTACACGGCGACGTACGTCGCCGAGGCGATCCGGTCGGGCGTGAACACCGTCCCCGTCGGTCAGGCCGAGGCCGCTCGAGCGCTCGGCCTGGGCTTCGGCCAGGTCATGACGCTCGTCGTGCTGCCGCAGGCGTTCCGTTCCGTGATCCCCCCGATGATGAGCGTGTTCATCGCGCTGCTCAAGAACACGACCGTCGCCGCGGGCTTCTCGATCGTGAACCTGGGTTCGGTCCGCAACTACCTCAGTGAGCGCGGAGAGAACGCGTTCGTCGTCATCCTGTGGGTGATGGTCATCTTCGTCGCGCTCGTCCTGCTGCTGTCATGGCTGCAGCGAACGCTCGAGAACCGATGGAGGGTCGCACGATGAGCAGCGTCCTGTACGACGTCCCCGGTCCCAAGGCCGTCGCCCGCAACCGCGTCCTCGGTGTCGTCACGATCCTGGTCGTGCTCGGCATCATCGGATTCTTCGTCTGGCGTCTCGCCGACACCGGTCAGTTCACTGCCCAGAAGTGGTCGGCGTTCACCTACACGAACGTGTGGGCGCAGATCGGCGAGGCCACGATGCGTACCATCGCCGCCTTCGTCGTGGCCGCCCTCGGTGCGCTGGCCCTGGGCTTCGTGCTCGCGATCGGCCGCCTGTCCGATCACAAGTGGGTGCGCTGGCCGTTCACCGCCGTGATCGAGGTCTTCCGCGCGATCCCGGTGCTCGTGTTCATGTTCCTGCTCTACTACGGCTTCCCCGTCCTCGGCATCCGCATGGAGCCGTACTGGGCCGTCGTCATCGCCCTCATCTGCTACAACGGCTCGGTGCTCGCCGAGGTCATCCGCGCAGGTGTGGAGTCGCTGCCCAGCGGGCAGGCCGAGGCGGGCTACGCCGTCGGCCTGCGCAAGGCTGGGGTCATGCGCCTCGTGCTGCTGCCGCAGGCGATCCGCGCGATGATGCCCGTCATCATCGCCCAGCTCGTCGTGACCCTGAAGGACACGGCTCTCGGCTTCATCATCACGTACCCCGAGCTGTTGTTCTACGCGAAGTACATCGGTGCGCAGCCGAGCGTGGGCTCGCCCATCATCCCGGCGACGATCATCGTCGGTGCGATCTACATCGCGCTCTGCCTGCTGCTGTCGTACGTGGCGACCCTGGTCGAGAAGCGTCTGCGCCGGTCGCCGCGCGTCGGCCAGGTGGCCGCCCCCGTGCAGCCCCCGCAGCAGGGCGGCACCGACACGGCGCTCATCGTCGCCCAGCGAGGCGGTCCGTCGGTCTGATCGAATCCGCCGACGGGCGGGGGAGTGTCCCCGCCCGTCGGTAGACTCTCATCTCGTGTCCGACGCACCCGAGATCACCCCCGAGGCCGTCGCCTCCGCCGTCGAAGCCGCACTCGCGGCCATCGCCGCGGCCGCGACCACCGCCGACCTGAAAGCCGCCCGCTCCGCGCACACGGGGGAGCAATCCTCCCTCGCGCGACTGAACGCCCAGATGCGCGCCGTCGCCCCCGAGCACAAGGCCGCTTTCGGCAAGCTCGTGGGTCAGGCCCGCGGCCAGGTCACTCAGGCGCTCGCCGCCCGCGAGGCCGAGCTGGCCGAAGCCGAGACCGCCGCCCAGCTCGAGGCCGAGCGCATCGACGTCACCGCGCTGCCGCAGCGCGCACGCGTGGGGGCACGGCATCCGATCTCGCTCCTGCAGGAGCAGGTGTCCGACATCTTCGTCGGCATGGGATGGGAGATCGCCGAGGGACCCGAGCTCGAGCACGAGTGGTTCAACTTCGACGCCCTCAACTTCGACGTCGACCACCCGGCGCGCCAGATGCAGGACACGTTCTTCGTCGACCCGGTCGCGCGGCATCTGGTGCTGCGCACGCACACGAGCCCCGTGCAGGTGCGCTCCATGCTCGAGCGCGATCTGCCGATCTATGTGCTCTGCCCCGGCCGCGTGTACCGCACCGACGAGTTCGACGCGACGCATCTGCCGGTGTTCACGCAGTTCGAGGGCCTCGTCATCGACAAGGGCATCACGATGGCCCACCTCAAGGGCACCCTCGACCACGCCGCGCGCGTGCTGTTCGGGCCCGAGGCCAAGACGCGCTTCCGCGCGAACTTCTTCCCGTTCACCGAGCCGAGCGCCGAGCTCGACCTGTGGCACCCCACCTTCAAGGGCGGGGCGCGCTGGATCGAGTGGGGCGGGTGCGGAATGGTGAACCCCAATGTGCTGCGCGCCGCCGGCATCGACCCCGAGGAGTACTCGGGCTTCGCCTTCGGCATGGGCATCGAGCGCACGCTCATGTTCCGCAGCGACGTGCAGGACATGCGCGACATGGCCGAGGGCGATGTGCGCTTCAGCGAGCAGTTCGGAATGGTGGTCTGATGCGCGTCCCTCTCTCCTGGTTGCGCGAGTACGTCGACGTACCCGCGACGGCCACGCCCGAAGACGTCCTCGCGGCGTTGGTCTCGGTCGGATTCGAAGAAGAAGACGTGCACCGCTTCGAGCTGTCGGGCCCGATCGTCGTCGGCGAGGTGAAGGAGTTCACCGCCGAACCGCAGTCCAACGGCAAGACCATCCGCTGGTGCCAGGTCGACGTCGGCGCCGACAACGGGGGAGTGCGCGGTGTCGTCTGCGGTGCCGGCAACTTCTTCGAGGGCGACAAGGTCGTGGTCACCCTGCCCGGTTCGGTGCTGCCCGGCCCGTTCCCCATCGCCGCGCGCAAGACCTACGGCCACGTCTCCGACGGCATGATCGCCTCGGCGAAAGAGCTGGGGCTCGGCAGCGAGCACTCCGGCATCCTGCGTCTGATCGACCTCGGCATCGACGCGCCCGTGGGAACGGATGCCATCGCGCTGCTGGGGCTCGACGACCTCGCGGTCGAGATCAACGTCACCCCCGACCGCGGCTACGCCCTGTCGCTGCGCGGGGTCGCCCGCGAGTACTCGCACGCCACGGGTGCCGACTTCCGCGACCCCGGTGCCGGCCACGACGAGGCCGTCTCGCGCACGCCCTCGGGCTTCGCGATCACCGTCGACGATCAGGCGCCGATCCGTGGTCGTCACGGCGCCACCGAGTTCGTGGCGCGCATCGTTCGCGACGTCGACCCTTCGCGTCCGACTCCGCCGTGGATGATCACGCGGCTCTCGCTCGCCGGTATCCGCTCGCTCGGCGTGCTGGTCGACATCACGAACTACGTCATGCTCGAGCTCGGCCAGCCGATCCACGGCTACGACCTCGACCGCCTGCAGGGCGGCATCACGGTGCGCCGCGCCGCGCCCGGCGAGAAGCTCGAGACCCTCGACGGCCAGGTGCGCACCCTGAACGCCGAAGATCTGCTCATCACCGACGAGTCGGGCCCCATCGGCCTGGCCGGTGTCATGGGCGGTGGCCCCACCGAGATGAGCGACGCCACCCGCAACGTGCTGATCGAGGCGGCGACGTTCGACCAGGTCTCGATCGCGCGTACCGCGCGGCGGCACAAGCTGCCCTCCGAAGCGTCGCGGCGTTTCGAGCGCGGCGTCGACCCGCTCGTGCCGTACGTCGCCGCCGAGCGCGTCGCGTCGCTGATGGTGGAGCTCGCCGGCGGCACGCTCGACACAGAGCTCGGCGGTTCGCTCTCGTCGGCGTACCGTCGCGACGCGATCACCCTGCCGGCCGGGTTCGTCTCGGGCTTGATCGGCGTCGAGTACACCGACGACGAGATCGTCTCGGCGCTCCGGCTCATCGGATGCACCGTCGACGAGCGCGAGTCGGGCTGGTCGGTCGTCGCCCCCTCGTGGCGCCACGACCTCACCGACAAGTGGACACTGGCCGAAGAGGTCGCCCGCATCGAGGGATACCACCGCATCCCCTCGGTGCTGCCGACGCCTCCCTCGGGCCGGGGCCTCACCGCCGCGCAGCAGGGTCGTCGTCGGGTGACGAACGCCCTGGCCGCGGCCGGTTTCGTCGAGACGCCGTCGTTCCCGTTCACCACCGACGAGCAGAACGCCCTGCACGGCTCGCCCTCGGGTGACGCGCTGCCGAGCGTGAAGCTCGCCAATCCGCTCGACGGTCTCGCGCCGTACCTGCGTCGCTCGCTCGTGCCCGCCCTGCTGCAGGTCGCACACCGCAACGTCTCGCGCGGCATCGTCGATCTCGCCCTGTTCGAGATGGGCACCGTCTTCCTGCCGAAGCCGGGCGTGCAGTACGGCACCGCGTCGGTTCCGCCGCTGGCGGTGCGACCGGATGCCGCGACCCTCACCGCTCTGGACGCCTCGATCCCGCCGCAGCGCCGACACGTCGCCGTGCTGCTGGCCGGGAACACCGTCGCCAAGCAGCCCGGGCAGCCGGCCGTCGCGGCCGACCTGGCCGATGCGGTCGACGCCGTGCGCGTGCTGGCCTCGGCGGCAGGCCTCGACATCGAGCTCGTGCAGGCTCAGCGCGCAGCCCTGCACCCCGGACGCACCGCACGCGTCCTGGCCGCGGGACAGGACATCGGCTACGTCGGCGAGCTGCTGCCCGCCGTCTCGGCCGACGCCGACCTGCCGGGCCGGGTGCTCGTGGCCGAACTCGACCTCGATGCGGTGCTCGAGCTGGCGCAGGCGCGCGTGGTCGCGGCATCGCTCTCGGGCTTCCCGGCGGCGACGCAGGACGTCTCGCTGACGGTCCCGGTCGAGGTGTCGGCGGGATCGGTGCGTGCCGCCCTCATCGAGGGTGGAGCCCCGCTGCTCGAGGGGGCGCGTCTGGTCGACGACTACCGCGGCCCCGGGCTGACCGACGGCACGAAGAGCCTGACGTTCGCCCTGCGCTTCCGCGCCGACGACCGCACCCTTACCGCCGCCGAGGCGACGGAGTCCAAGCTCGCCGGCGTCGCGGTGGCCGCCAAGCGCTTCGGCGCGGCCATTCGCGACTGACGCCCTGATCGAACGGAGCGCCGCCGGTTCACGCCGCGCGGCGCTTCGTCGTCTCGGCGGGCTCCGCGAACGCGACGCCTTCGCGCGGCCGGTCATTCGCTGCTCTCACGCGGGCGTGCATACGGTCGCTGATTTGCCCTCGCCCGGGCGCGGCGGATAACCTCGCCACATGTCGTCGACCGTCGTGTGCACCGAGGAGCTCTCCGTGAGCCCCGTTGCCGTGCGTCGACGTCGGGTCGCACGCCGAGTTTCGGCGACCTCGTAACCCGCCGACGGTCGGGCATGCGGGCGTCGCCGCCCCGGTTATCGCTGAGTTCAGCACCAGCCCCGACTCCTAAGGTGGACACATGACCCTCTCGGTCGCCGTTTCCGGCGCTTCCGGCTACGCGGGCGGCGAGATCCTCCGTCTGCTGGCCGATCATCCCGACGTCCAGGTGCGAACGGTCACGGCGCACTCCAGTGCCGGCCAGCCCCTCGTCGCCCATCAGCCGCACCTGCGCTCTCTCGCGCATCTCGAACTGAAGCCGACGACACCCGAGGTGCTCGCCGGTCACGACGTCGTCTTCCTCGCCCTCCCGCACGGCCAGTCCGCGCAGTACACCGACGCGCTTGCCGACACCCCGCTCGTCATCGACGCGGGTGCCGACCACCGCCTGACCTCGCCGGACGACTGGGCGGAGTTCTATGGCGGAGCGCACCCCGAGCCGTGGGCCTACGGCGTTCCCGAGCTGCCCGTCGGGGGCCGCAAGCAGCGTGAGCTGCTGCGGGGCGCCGCACGTATCGCCGCTCCGGGATGCAATGCCTCGACCGTCGCCCTCTCGCTCGCGCCGGGGATCGCGGCGGGGGTCATCGAGCCCGGCGACATCGTCTCGGTGCTCGCGGTGGGCCCGAGCGGGGCAGGAAAGTCGGCCAAGACGAACCTCCTCGCGAGCGAGATCCTCGGGACCGCCAACCCATATGCCGTCGGCGGCACACATCGTCACATCCCCGAGATCCGCCAGGCGCTGGCCGCCGCGGGGACGCCCGCCGCCAGCATCCGCATCTCGTTCACCCCCGTCCTGGTTCCCATGGCGCGCGGGATCCTCGCGACGTCGTCGGCCCCGATCCGTGAGGGGGTCTCGGATGCCGAGATCCGCGCCGCGTGGGAGCAGGCCTATGCCGACGAGAACTTCGTCGAGCTGCTTCCCGAGGGTGTGTTCCCGCGCACCGCCGACGTGCTCGGCGCCAACGTCGCCTCGCTGGGTCTCGCCATCGACCGCGCGGCGAACCGCGTGGTCGTGGTCGCCGCCGTCGACAACCTCGTCAAGGGCACCGCCGGTGCCGCCGTGCAATCCATGAACATCGCGCTGGGCCTCGCCGAGACCACCGCCCTCCCCTTGAACGGAGTCGCCCCGTGAGCGTGACCGTCCCCGCAGGATTCGAGGCAGCCGGAGTCGCTGTAGGCCTGAAGTCGACCGGTGCGCGCGATGTCGCCGTCGTCGTGAACCGCGGCCCTCTCAAGGTCGGTGCGGCCGTCTTCACGTCGAACCGTGCCAAGGCCAATCCGATCCTCTGGTCGGAGCAGGTCGTGAAGGACGGCGTCATCGAGGCCGTCGTGCTCAACTCGGGCGGGGCGAACTGCTTCACGGGCGCATTCGGGTTCCAGACGACGCACCAGACCGCCGAGCGTGCCGCCGAGCTGCTGGGTGTCGGCGCCGGAGACGTGGTGGTCTGCTCGACCGGGTTGATCGGCACGGGCGACGAGGTCTTCCGCGCCAAGGTGCTCGCCGGTGTCGACACGGGTATCGCCACTCTCTCGACCGACGGGGGAGAAGACGCGTCGCTGGCGATCATGACCACCGACTCCCGCCCCAAGCGCGCCGTGCACGTCGGCGACGGATGGAGCATCGGCGCGATGGCGAAGGGCGCCGGCATGCTGGCTCCGGGCCTCGCCACCATGCTCGTCGTCGTCACCACCGACGTCGTGCTCGACGCCGACGAAGCCGACGCGGCTCTGCGGGCGGCCACGCGCGTGAGCTTCGATCGTCTGGATTCCGACGGCTGCATGTCGACCAACGACCAGGTGACGCTGCTCGCCAGCGGGGCCAGTGGCATCCGTGTGCCCGCCGATCAGTTCGCCACGGCGCTGGCCGCGGTGTGCGACGACCTCGCCGCGCAGCTGCAGGGCGACGCCGAGGGGGCGAGTCACGACATCACGATCCGGGTGACCCAGGCCGCCTCCGAGGACGAGGCCGTCGAGGTGGGCCGGTCCATCGCGCGCAACAACCTGTTCAAGGCCGCCGTGTTCGGCAACGATCCCAACTGGGGGCGGGTCCTCGCGGCGATCGGCACGACCTCGGCCCGGTTCGACCCGTACGACGTCGACGTCTGGATGAACGGCGTGCGCGTGTGCACCGCGGGTGGCCCCGACCGCCCTCGCGAAGACGTCGACCTCACCCCGCGCGCGCTCGACCTCGTCGTCGACCTCCGTGCCGGCTCGGCCGAGGCCACGATCCGCACCAACGACCTGACGCACGATTACGTCCACGAGAACAGCGCCTACTCCTCATGACACACATCGACCTTCAAGACACCGATCCCGCCCAGGCCAGTGACCGGGCGGTCACGCTCGTCGAGTCGCTGCCGTGGGTGCGCAAGTACCGCGACCAGGTCGTGGTGGTGAAGTACGGCGGAAACGCGATGGTCAGCGACGAGCTGCAGGACGCTTTCGCGGCCGACATCGCCTACCTGCGTTACGTCGGGGTGAAGCCGGTCGTCGTGCACGGTGGCGGACCTCAGATCTCGTCGATGCTCGACCGCCTCGACATTCCGAGCGAGTTCCGCGGCGGCTACCGCGTGACCTCCACCGAGGCCATCGGCGTCGTGCGCATGGTGCTGACGGGGCAGATCAACCCGCAGCTCGTCGCGAAGGTCAACGCCCACGGACCACTGGCCACCGGACTGAGCGGTGAGGATGCCGGCCTGTTCGGCGGTCGTCGTCGCGGTGTGGTCGTCGACGGCGTCGAGCACGACCTGGGCCGCGTGGGCGATGTCGTCACGGTCGACCCGCAGCCGGTGCTCGATCACCTCGCCGCGGGCCGCGTGCCCATCGTCTCGAGCATCGCGCCCGACCTCGACCACCCCGGCGCGTCGTTGAACGTGAACGCGGATGCCGCGGCCGCGGCGCTCGCGGTGGCGTTGAACGCCAAGAAGCTCGTGGTGCTGACCGACGTGCCCGGCCTCTACGCCGACTGGCCCAACCGCGACTCGCTCGTGTCGCACCTGACCTCGACCGAGCTGCGCGAGATGGTGCCGCGTCTGGAATCGGGCATGATCCCCAAGATGCAGGCCTGCCTCGACGCGGTCGACGGGGGAGTGCCCTCCGCGGCCATCATCGACGGTCGTGTGCCGCACTCGGTGCTCGTCGAACTGTTCACCAGCAAGGGAATCGGAACGGAGGTGGTGGCATGACCACCGCAACCTGGCAGGAAGACGCCGGACGCGACCTCGTCCGCAGCTTCGGCGACCGCATGGCACTGTTCGTGCGCGGCGAGGGGGCCTACGTCTGGGACGCCGACGACACGAAGTACCTCGACTTCCTGGCCGGAATCGCCGTCAACGCCCTCGGTCACGCGCACCCCACCTTCGTCGAGGCGCTGACCGCCCAGGCATCCACACTGGCGCACGTGTCGAACTACTTCGCCACGCCGCCGCAGCTCGCGCTCGCCGCGCGTCTGAAGCGTCTCGCGGGCACGGGCGAATCGGGCCGGGTGTACTTCGGCAACTCGGGTGCCGAGGCGAACGAGGCGGCGCTCAAGCTCGCGCGTCTGCACGGTCGTGGCACCGAGCGCACCCGCATCCTGACGCTCAAGGGCGGCTTCCACGGGCGCACCATGGGTGCCCTCGCGCTCACCGGCAAGCCCGCGCTGCAGGCCGACTTCCTGCCCATGGTCCCGGGGGTCGAGCACATCGACGCCACGATCGAGGCGCTGGAGAGCGCTGTCGATGACCGTGTCGCAGCCCTGCTCGTCGAGCCCATCCAGGGCGAGGCCGGGGTCGTCGAGCTGCCCGAGGGCTACCTGCAGGCGGCCCGCGAGATCACCGCCCGCCACGGCGCGCTGCTGATCATCGACGAGATCCAGACGGGCGCCGGCCGTACCGGTGCCTGGTTCGGCTTCCAGCACTCCGGGATCGTGCCGGATGCCATCACCGTGGCCAAGGGCATCGGCGGCGGTTTCCCGATCGGCGCGCTCATCACCTTCGGGGCGGCCAGCGACCTGTTCTTCCCCGGTACGCACGGCTCGACCTTCGGCGGCAACGCGCTGGGGACCGCCGTCGGCGGAGCGGTCCTGCACGAGATCGAGTCGTCCGGCCTCGTCGAGAACGCCGCACGCCGCGAGACCGAACTGCGCGAGGGTATCGCCGGGCTCGGCTCGCCCCTGGTCGCCGGCGTCCGCGGGCGTGGCCTGCTGCTCGGCATCGGTCTCACCAGCCCGGTCGCAAAGGCCGTCGTCGCGGCTGCCCAGCAGCACGGTCTCATCATCAACGCGGCGAACGACGACACCATCCGCATCGCGCCGCCCCTCACGATCGGCGATGCAGAAGTGGCCGAGTTCCTCTCGCTCTTCGGCGCCGCGCTCGCCACCGTTTCCGACGCCCTCATCCTCGAAGGAGCCCCCGCGTGACCCGCCACCTGCTGCGCGACGACGACCTGAGCCCGGCCGAACAGGCCGAGATCCTCGATCTCGCCATCGAGCTGAAGAAGGACCGCTGGGCGCAGAAGCCGCTCGCCGGCCCCCAGACCGTCGCGGTGATCTTCGACAAGTCGTCGACCCGCACGCGCGTGTCGTTCGCCGTGGGCATCGCCGACCTGGGCGGCTCGCCGCTCATCATCTCGACGGCGAACAGCCAGCTCGGCGGCAAGGAGACCCCCTCCGACACCGCCCGCGTGCTGGAGCGTCAGGTCGCGGCGATCGTCTGGCGCACCTACGCGCAAGCGGGCCTCGAAGAGATGGCGCGCGGCACGCGCGTTCCGGTGGTCAACGCGCTGAGCGACGACTTCCACCCGTGCCAGCTGCTCGCCGACCTGCTGACCATCCGTGAGCACAAGGGCGAGCTCGCGGGGCTGACGCTGTCGTTCTTCGGCGACGGGCAGAGCAACATGGCCCACTCGTACGTGCTCGCCGGCGTCACGGCCGGAATGCACGTCCGTGTCGCAGCTCCCGCCGACTACGCGCCCCGCGCCGACGTCATCGCCGATGCCGAGCGCATCGCCGCCACCACCGGCGGATCGGTGACGCTCACCAGCGACCCCGAGGCCGCGGCATCCGGAGCCGACGTCGTCGTCACCGACACGTGGGTGTCGATGGGCAAAGAAGAAGAGAAGCTCGCGCGCATCCGCGACCTGGGCGACTTCAAGGTCACGAGCGAGCTCATGACGCGCGCCGACGAGGGGGCGATCTTCATCCACTGCCTGCCCGCCGACCGCGGCTACGAGGTCGACGCCGAGGTCATCGACGGTCGCCAGAGCGTGGTGTGGGACGAGGCCGAGAACCGGCTCCACGCCCAGAAGGCGTTGCTGGTGTGGCTTCTGCGCCAGGGCTGACCACGCGGATCGGCCGCACCTGGACCCGCTTCGACGGGCCGGGGCGGCTGATCGGTGTCGACCTGGCCCGGGGCCTCGCGGTCCTGGGCATGCTGGCCGCGCACCTGCTCGACACCGAGGACTTCGTCGCGCGCGACCCGTCGTCGTGGCTCGACGTGGTCAACGGGCGCTCGTCCATCCTCTTCGCGGTGCTGGCGGGCGTGTCGATCGCGCTGGTGACCGGCGGTCCCCGTCCGCTCGAGGGACCCCGGCGCGCTCGCGCGGCCGCGCGATTGGCACTGCGCGGGGCGCTGCTGTGGGTGATCGGCATGCTGCTGGTGTTCACCGGGGTGCCGGTGTACGTGATCCTTCCCGCGTACGCGCTGCTGTTCGCGCTGTCGCTGCCGTTCCTGGGAATGCGTCCGCGCGGGCTGTTCCTCACGGCGGGGGCCGTCGCCCTCGTCATGCCGTGGATCCAACCCGTGCTCGATGCGGCCCCCCTCTGGAGCGGCCGGTTCGGCGAAGAGATCTCCGCCGCGCTCGGCTGGAACTACCCGTTCCCGGTATGGATCGCGTTCCTGCTGGCGGGCATGGGGCTCGGCCGCCTCGACCTGCGTCTGCTGCCCGAGCAGACCCTGATGCTGCTGTCGGGTGGTGCCCTCATGCTCGCGGGCTACGGCCTGGCGCTGGTGACGGAACCCGCGGTCGCCGGCGATCGGTACCTGTCCACCGTCCTCACCGCCGAGGACCACTCGGCGGGGCTGTGGGAGGTCATCGGATCGGGCGGTTTCGCGATCGCGACGATCGGGCTGTGCCTGCTGCTGTGCCGGACGCCGGTGCGGTGGCTCGCGATCCCGCTCCGCGCCGTCGGCTCCATGCCGCTCACGGCCTACGCGCTGCAGCTGGTCGTGTGGGCGTTCGTCGCTCTCGCGGTGCTGGGCGACACGTCGGACCTGTGGGGGATCCGCGCCCTGGGCCTCTTCGGGCCGCTGACCCTCGGCCTGGTCGTGGGGTGCACCGCGTGGGCGCTGACGGTGGGGCGCGGGCCTCTCGAGGCGCTCATCGACGCCGTGGTGCGCTTCGTCGTGGGCCGGGATGCCACGACCCCGGCCGCGGTTCGCTGAGACGCCTCGGTAGGCTGGGGGCATGAGTCACGAGAGCGGTCAGTCGACGAACGAGGGCGCCCTGTGGGGGGCCCGTTTCTCGGGCGGACCCTCTCCCGAGCTGGCGGCCCTCAGCCGTTCCACGCACTTCGACTGGGACCTCGCCCTGTACGACATCGCGGGCTCGCACGCGCACACCGCCGCCCTCGAGGCGGCGGGCTACCTCGACGCTGATGAGGCCGCGGCCATGCACGCCGGTCTCGACGACCTGGCCGTGCGCCTGCGCGCGGGCACCCTGATCGCTGCTCCCGGCGACGAAGACGTGCACGGCGCCCTCGAACGCGTGCTCATCGAGACCGTGGGGCCCGCGCTCGGGGGCAAGCTCCGCGCCGGCCGCAGTCGCAACGACCAGATCGCCACCCTCGTGCGGCTGTACCTGCTCGACCACGCGCGCACGATCACCCGCGAGGTGCTGCGCCTCATCGACGCGCTCGTCGCCCAGGCCGAGGCGCACGACACCGCGATCATGCCGGGCCGCACCCACCTGCAGCACGCGCAGCCGGTGCTGCTGGCCCACCACCTGCAGGCCTACGGCTGGGCCTTCACGCGCGGCATCGAACGCCTCCGCGACTGGTCGGTGCGCGCGTCGGTGTCGCCCTACGGCGGCGGGGCGCTCGCCGGCGCGACCCTGGGCCTCGACCCGCAGCTGGTCGCCGATCACCTGGGCCTGGCCCGACCGGCCGAGAACTCCCTCGACGGCACCGCGTCGCGCGACGTCGTGGCCGAGTTCGCGTTCATCACCGCCATGATCGGCGTCGACCTGTCGCGGCTGTCCGAAGACGTCATCCTGTGGAACACGCGCGAGTTCGGCTTCGTCACGCTCGACGACGCCTACTCGACGGGCTCGAGCATCATGCCGCAGAAGAAGAACCCCGACATCGCCGAACTCGCGCGCGGCAAGGCCGGCCGCATGATCGGCAACCTGTCGGGCCTGCTGGCCACTCTCAAGGGTCTTCCGCTCGCGTACAACCGCGACCTGCAAGAAGACAAGGAGCCCGTGTTCGACTCGGTGCGCACGCTCGAGCTCGTGCTGCCGGCCTTCTCGGGCATGATCGCGACGCTGCGGTTCCACACCGAGCGCATGGCCGAGCTCGCCCCCCAGGGGTTCTCGCTCGCGACCGACGTGGCCGAGTGGCTCGTGCGTCAGGGCGTGGCCTTCCGCGACGCGCATGAGATCTCGGGGGAGCTCGTGCGCGCCTGCGAGGAGCGCGAGATCGGCCTCGAAGACGCCGATGACGCTCTGCTGGCCTCGGTCTCGCCCCGTCTCACTCCGGCGGTGCGCGAGGTGCTCTCGATCGAGGGGTCGGTGTCGAGCCGCACGGGCGTGGGGGGAACGGCGCCCGCACGCGTGAGCGAGCAGCGTCACGAGCTCGTCTCGCGCGCGCAGGCCGCCGCTCGCACACTCATCGACTGAGTATCAGCTTTTCGCTTATCAAACCGTAAAGATAAGCGATACGCTTATGTCATGAGTATCGCCGTGATCGCCGACATCGTCGCCTCGAGGCAGCTCGCCGACCGCGCCGCCGCACAGCGACGCATCGCGCGGGTCGTCGGCGACGCCGACCGCGACCTGCCGGTCGCGAGGCAGCCCCTCGCGGCCGTCGTGGGCGATGAACTGCAGGGGGAGTACGACCGACTCGGCGACGCCCTCGCGTCGCTGCTGCTCGTGCGTCTGGCGCTCCCCGACGGGATCGACTGCCGCTTCGGCGTGGGAGTCGGCGCGGTGCGACCCATCGAGCTCGACGGACGCACCGTGCCCGAAGGGCCGGCCTGGTGGGCGGCCCGCGCCGCGATCGAGAGAACCGCACGACTGCAGCAACGCGCCGCGCCGTTCGCGCGCACGTGGATCGAGGCCGCCGAGGGAGAGGATGCCGCCATGGTCGACACCATCTCGCTCGCCAACGCCTACGCGCTCAGCCGCGACCAACTGGTCTCGACGATGAGCGAACGCACGCGCCGCCTCACCTACGGCCGATGCCTGGGCCGCTCGCAGCGAGACCTGGCCGAGACCGAGGGCGTCAGCCAGTCGGCCGTCTCGCAGGCCCTGGCCTCCGCCGGCTCCGCCGCGATCATCGAGGGCTTCGCCGCCCTCACCCGCGGAGCGCGCTCGTGATCGCCGCGGGACTCCTGCTGCTGGCCGTCGGGTCGGTCGACCTGGTGCGCCAGATGATCCGTTCCCGCCGCTGGATCGCCTTCGCGGCGGCGGCGGTGGCGCTCGTCGTGGTGTCGGCGGGACTGGATGCCGTGATCGCGGGCCTGCTCGCCGTCGCCGTCGCCGCGATCTGGACGTGGGTCGTGCCCGAGCACGGTCCCGCGCGCGCGGGCCTCTGGCCCGTGGCCCTGCTGGCGCTCGCCGCGGCGGCCTGCGTGGTCATCGCCCCGGGCCGCGTCCGCCCCGGCATGTTGGGCGAGATGTGGACCACCTACCGACCGGCCGACGCCGTGTCGGTCGACGTGATCGTGCTGGTCGTCGGGTGCCTGGTGTTCCTGCTCGAGTCCGGCAACGCGGTCGTGCGCATCGCGCTCCGCTCCGAGATGGGTGGCCGCGTCGCCCCCGACGAGACGGCGACGCCGACGCTCAAGGGCGGACGCCTCATCGGACCGCTGGAGCGCATCCTGGTCTTCGTGCTGACGCTCGCCGGGGCGTACACGCTCATCGCCGCGGTGCTCGCCGCGAAGGGCATCGTGCGCTTCCCCGAGATCTCGCGCGACGGCGACGGGGGAGACCGCGCGGAGTACTTCCTGATCGGCAGCCTCGTGAGCTGGGTCACGTCGTTGGCGGCGGCGTTCCTCGTGTGGTGGGGCGTGCACGCGGGCTGACGGCAGCGTGCGGCCGCGCGCGGACCGAGCGGCAGGGGGCGATCGCGCGGTACGCGGGGCGAGCGCGGCGGCGGCGGGGTCTCGGCATCCGGAGCCCCACGACCCCGCTGATACCCTGGGCCGGTGTCTGCACCGATCGACGCGGCGCCCGTGAGCGCCCTCACCCCCGCCAACGACCCGACCTTCGACAACGTCTGGGACGAGCTGGTCTATCGGGGGCTGATCCACGTGTCGACCGACGAGGGCGAGCTGCGCGAACTGCTCGGCGGAGACCCGATCGTGTTCTACTGCGGCTTCGACCCGACCGCGCCGAGCCTGCACCTGGGCAACCTCGTGCAGCTGCTCACGATGCGTCGCCTGCAGCTCGCCGGTCACCGCCCGCTGGGCCTCGTCGGCGGCTCCACCGGTCTGGTGGGCGACCCGCGCCCCACGGCCGAGCGCACGCTCAACACGCGCGAGACCGTCGCCGAGTGGGTCGCCAGCCTGCGGGCGCAGGTCGAGCGCTTCCTGAGCTTCGAGGGCGACAGCGCCGCCCGCATCGTCAACAATCTCGACTGGACGGCGCCGCTGAGCGCCATCGACTTCCTGCGCGAGATCGGCAAGTACTTCCGCGTCGGCACGATGCTCAAGAAAGACGCGGTGAGCGCGCGCCTGAACTCCGAGGCGGGCATCAGCTACACCGAGTTCAGCTACCAGATCCTGCAGGGGCTCGACTACCTCGAGCTGTACCGCGCCTACGGCTGCGTGCTGCAGACCGGCGGCAGCGACCAGTGGGGAAACCTCACCAGCGGCACCGACCTGGTGCGTCGCGCCGAGGGCGCCTCGGTGCACGCGATCGGCACGCCGCTGATCACCAACAGCGACGGCACGAAGTTCGGCAAGAGCGAGGGCAACGCCATCTGGCTGGATGCCGAGATGTGCAGCCCGTGGGCGATGTACCAGTTCTGGCTCAACACCGACGACCGCGACGTGCTCGAGCGCCTCAAGGTGTTCACGTTCCTCACGCGCGCCGAGATCGAGGAGTACGCCGCCCAGGTGGAGGCCGAGCCCTTCCGGCGCGCGGCGCAGAAGCGTCTCGCCCGCGAGGTCGTCACGACCGTGCACGGCGCCGAGGCGACCGAGGCCGTCATCGCCGCCACCGAGGCCCTGTTCGGTCAGGGTGACGTGACGGCCCTCGACGCCGCCGTGCTGCGCACCGCCCTCGAGGAGCTGCCGCACGCGACCGTCGCCCGGGGCACGACCGTGGTCGAGGCGCTCACCGCCACCGAGCTGTCGGGCAGCCTCAGCGAGGCCCGCCGCGCGATCGCTCAGGGCGGGGTGTCGCTCGACGGCCAGAAGGTGACCTCCGACGACGCCGTCGTCGAGGGGACGCTCCCGGGTGGAGTGTCGGTGCTGCGCCGCGGCAAGAAGACGCTCGCCGGCCTGTTCCTCGACTGACATGCCGTTCACGGTCAGTCACGCCGTCGTCGCGCTGCCGTTCCTGCGCACACCGCTCGTGCCGGCGGCCATCGCGATCGGCGCGATGACGCCCGACCTTCCGCTGTTCCTGCGCGGGATCGTGCCCCCGTACGCGGTGACGCACGATCTCGCGTGGCTACCGGTGACGGTGGTCATGGCGTTCGTGCTGCTGCTGGTGTGGAGGTGCGTCCTGCGCCCCGCGACGCGGGAGCTGACTCCCCGCGTCGTCGCGGACCGTCTTCCCGACGGGTGGGATGCCGGGGCTCGCGCCGCCGCCCGCGAGACGCTGAGCGGGGGAGTGCGCGGCATCGTGTGGCTCGTGCTCTCGCTCACGATCGGTGTGGTCACGCACGTCGTCTGGGACTTCTTCACGCACGAGGGACGGGCGGGCGAGGCGCTGCTGCCCGTGCTGGAGCAGCAGTGGGGGCCGCTGCTCGGCGTGAAGTGGCTGCAGTACGGCTCGGGGGTGTTCGGGCTGGCGGGTCTTGCGGCGTTCGGGCTGTGGTGGTGGTCGCGGCGCGCGGCGACGCCCGTGCGCCGCGTGCTTCCGGATGCCGTGCGCGTCGCGTGGTGGCTGTCGCTGCCGGCCGCCCTGGTCGTCGCGTCCATCGTTGCGCTCGCTGTCGCGGGCGGCTTCGACGCGGGCTACACCCCGACCCACCTCATCTACGGTGTGCTGGTGAAGGTCGCCGCCGCCTGGGGAGCGGCGACGCTGGTGCTCGCGCTCGCCGTACAGGCCCGCGGCGCCGCGATGCGTCGCAGCCGCTGACCCGCGCCCGGCGGCCCCGGACCCGCGCGCCCGGCACCGACCGGCGCCGAGACCGCATGCGATTGTCGAGGCCGCACGGCTTCGACGCCCATCCCGTGCGTCCTCGTCAATCGCGTGCGTCTTCGGCGGCTTCGCCCGCGTCCGGCGGCACGCCCCCCGCCCGACGGTCGCCCCCTGCGGCCCGCCCGGCGGCCTCCCAGCGGTCTCGGCACCGACCGGGCCGGCGTCCGGCGCGTGCACCGGGCGGGGGAGCGGGCGGCGGTTAGACTCGGGGGCGTTATGACGAAGGCGGGAGACTCGGTGTCGGCGAGCACGAAGGGCAAGAAGACGGTCGCGGACGAGGTCATCCTCGGACCCACCGGTCGCCCCTACCAAGGGTTCCCCACTCCGGCCGCCCTCGACAGCCACGGTCCGGCGCGCATCATCGCGCTGTGCAACCAGAAGGGTGGCGTCGGTAAGACGACCACCACCATCAACCTGGCCGCCGCCCTCGCGGGGTACGGGCGCCGCGTGCTCGCCATCGACTTCGACCCCCAGGGTGCGCTGTCGGCGGGTCTCGGCATCCAGACCCACGACGTGCCGACCATCTACGACCTGCTGCTCGACACCAAGCGCGACCCGCGCGAGGTCATCGTGGCGACGCGCGTCGAGGGCCTCGACATCCTGCCGGCCAACATCGACCTGTCGGCGGCCGAGGTGCACCTCGTCAACGAGGTCGCCCGCGAGACGATTCTGGCGCGCGTGCTGCGCAAGGTCGCGGCCGACTACGACGTCATCCTCATCGACTGCCAGCCCTCGCTCGGCCTGCTGACCGTCAACGCGCTGACCGCGGCGCACGGCGTGCTGATCCCGCTCGAGTGCGAGTTCTTCGCCCTGCGCGGCGTCGCACTGCTGGTCGAGACGATCGACAAGGTGCGCGACCGTCTCAACCCGGCGATCGAGCTCGACGGCGTGCTGGCGACGATGTACGACCCCCGCACGCTGCACTCGCGCGAGGTGCTCGAGCGTGTGGTCGAGGCGTTCGGCAACGATGTGCTCGAGACGGTCATCGGCCGCACGGTCAAGTTCCCCGACGCCTCGGTGTCGGGCATGCCGATCACGGAGTTCGCGCCCGAGCACGCCGCAGCCCAGGCCTACCTGCGGTTGGCGCGGGAACTGGTCGCCCGTGGCGCCGTCGCCTGACGACACCGCCTCCGCCGCGCCGCATGACGGCGCCCCCGCCGCGACGCTCGATGCTCCGGCCTCGGACTCCCGGCCGGCGTCGGTGCCCGAGCCCGCGCCGGTGACCGAGCCCGCCTCGGCCCCCGAGCCCGCGGGCTTCCGCGTCACCCTTCCCGATTTCGACGGTCCCTTCGACCTGCTGCTCACGCTCATTTCGCGGGCCGAGCTCGACATCACCGAGGTCGCCCTCAGCCGCGTGACCGACGAGTTCATCGCCTACCTGCGCGCGATGGGACCCGACGGCGATCTCGATGAGGCGTCGGAGTTCCTGGTGGTCGCCGTGACCCTGCTCGACATGAAGATCGCGGGTCTGCTGCCGCAGGGCGAGCTGGTGGATGCCGAGTCCGTGGCGCTGTTGGAGGCACGCGACCTGCTGTTCGCCCGCCTGCTGCAGTACCGGGCGTTCAAAGAGGTGTCGGCGTGGTTCGCCCGCTGTCTGCAGCGTGAGGACCGCCGTCATACGCGCGCCGTGCGCCTCGACGAGAAGTACCGCAGCGCCGTGCCGGAGCTGAAGTGGACGCTGAACGCCGCGGACTTCGCGGCGCTGGCGGTCGTGGCGCTCGCGCCGAAGCAGATCCCCACCGTCGGCCTCGATCACCTGCACGCCCCGCTCGTGAGCATCCGCGAGCAGGCCGCCATCGTCGTGACCCTGCTGCGCTCCGCCGGTACCCTGAACTTCCGCGACCTCGTGGCCGGGGTCACCGAGACCGGGGTCGTCGTGGCACGCTTCCTGTCGATCCTCGAGCTGTACCGCCACGCCGCCCTGTCGTTCGAGCAGTTCGAACCCCTGGGAGAATTGACGCTGCGCTGGACCGCCGAACGGTGGTCGGAAGAGAACCTCGCCGCCCTCGGAGCCGACTATGACCGTTGATCCCCCCGCCGTCGCCGTCGACGCCGCGGCGACCCCCGTCGACGCCGTCGCGGCCGCGGAGCAACCGGCGCCCGTCGCCCGCCCGACCGATCCGGCATCCGTCGCCCGTCGCCTCGAGGCGATCCTGCTCGTGCTCGACGAGCCGCAGAGCCTCGTGAGTCTGGCCGCCGCGGTCGCCGCTCCCGTGCCCGCGGTGCGCCAGGCCGTCGCGGGCCTCGTCGCCGACTACGACGGAGAGACCGGCGGACCCGTGCGCGGCTTCGAACTGCGCGAGGTCGGCGGGGGATGGCGGTTGTATGTGCGCGAGGAGTACGACGACGTCGTCGGCGAGTTCGTCAACACCCAGGCGCCCTCGCGCCTGTCGCAGGCGGCGCTCGAGACCCTGGCCGTCATCGCGTACAAGCAGCCCGTCACGCGCGGGCAGGTGGCATCCATCCGCGCGGTGAACGTCGACTCGGTCGTTCGCACCCTGCTGTCGCGGGGGCTGATCGCCGAGGTCTTCACCGACCCCGACACGGGCGCCATCCACTACGGGACCACCGACCAGCTGCTGGTCAACCTCGGCATCAACTCGCTCGACGAGCTGCCGCACATCTCGCCGTTGCTCGACGACGGCGCCGACGGATTCGACGGAGAGGTACTGAAATGAGCGACGCTTCGACAGGCGCAGCGACCGGGGGCGCGGGCTCCGCGAGCGACGAGGGCATCCGCCTGCAGAAGGTGCTCGCCAACGCGGGCGTGGCCTCGCGGCGCGTGGCCGAGAACATGATCGTCGAGGGCCGCGTGCGCGTGAACGGCGAGACCGTCACCGAGCTGGGCTCGCGCATCCACCCCGAGACCGACCTCGTCGACGTCGACGGCGTCGCCATCCAGCTCGACGAGTCCAAGCGCTACGTGGTGCTGAACAAGCCGACCGGTGTCGTCAGTTCGATGAACGACGACCGCGGTCGCCCCGACCTGCGGGAGTGGGCCGACGAGTGGGAGGAACGCCTCTACAACGTCGGACGACTGGATGCCGACACGAGCGGCCTGCTCGTGCTGACCAACGACGGCGACCTCGCCCACGTGCTCGCCCACCCCTCGTTCGGGGTGACGAAGGTGTACATCGCCAAGGTCGAGGGGCTCGTCACGCCGCAGACCATCGCGAAGCTGACCCGGGGCGTCGACCTCGAGGACGGGCGGATCGCCGCCGACAAGGCACGCCTGCTCGACGCGTCGCGGGGCGAGAGCCTGGTCGAGCTCACGCTGCACTCGGGGAAGAACCGCATCGTGCGGCGCATGATGGACGAGGTCGGACACCCGGTCATCGAACTCGTGCGGCGGCAGTTCGGTCCCCTCCACCTGGGAACTCTCCCGGTGGGCAAGGCACGCGAGTTGACTACAGTAGAACGAGGCGCCCTTCTCACGCTGTCTCGTCGAGACGGCGACACCTCGGCCGATCCGGCTGAGTGACGTGCGGCGCGTCTCGCGGCGCGAGCGGCGCCGCCCAGGGCAGCAGGAGACCCGATGACCGAACCGAAGGAAACGTCCGCGCGCGCGGCCGGGCCTTTGGCGACCCGCACGAGCGGCACCGTCCGCATCGTCGGCTCGGGGCTCCTCGGCGCGAGCATCGGTCACGCGCTCACGGCACGCGGCGTCGACGTCGTGCTCGTCGACGCGTCTCCGTCGCAGCTGCGTCTGGCCATCGACTACGGCGCCGGCCGCGCCGAGCGCGCCGATGACGCGCCCTCGCTCGTCGTCGTCGCCACGCCTCCCGACGTCGTCGCCGACGTCGTGCAGCGCGAGCTCGCGGCGTTCCCCGCTGCCGTGATCACCGACGTCGCGAGCGTGAAGCTCGAGCCGCTGCGCACCCTGCGCGAGCGCGGCGTCGACCTCACGCACTACATCGGCTCGCACCCCATGGCCGGGCGCGAGCGCGGGGGAGCCATCTCGGCCCGCGCCGACATCTTCGTGGGGCGTCCGTGGGTGGTCTGCCGCGACGGCGAGACCTCGGCCCACGACCTGTCGCTCGTCGAAGGGCTCGCGCTCGACCTCGGCGCGACGCTCATCGAGATGACGCCCGAAGAGCACGACGAGTCCGTCGCGCTCATGTCGCACGTGCCGCAGCTGGTGGCGAGCCTGCTCGCCGGGCGCTTCATCGAGGCCCCCGACGGCTCGCTGCGGCTCGCGGGCCAGGGCGTGCGCGACACGACACGCATCGCGGCGTCGGCCCCCGAGCTGTGGGTGCAGATCCTCGGCGCGAACGCCGCCCCCGTGGTCGAGGTGCTCGATCAGCTCGCCGCCGACCTCGGTGACGTCGCCGACGCCCTGCGCGACCCCGACGTACCGGGAGCCCGCCGCACGGTCGCCGACACGATCCGCCGCGGCAACGAGGGCGTCGAACGCCTGCCCGGCAAGCACGGCCAGAACCGCCGTTTCGATACTTTCGTCGTCATGGTCGACGACACCTCCGGCCAGCTGGGTCGCCTGTTCGGCGAACTCGGTGACCTCGACGTCAACGTCGAAGACCTACGCCTCGAGCACTCGCCCGGTGCCCCCTTCGGCTTGGCCGAGATCAGCGTCGTCCCCGACGCGGTCCGCCGTGCCGTCGACGGACTCCAGCAGCGCGGATGGCGGATTGCGAGCACCACCCATGACTGATTCCACCCCCTCGCTGACCACGACGCCCGCGGGAGCAGCAGCTCCCGTCGTCGTGGCCGTCGACGGCCCGGCCGGCAGCGGGAAGTCGAGCGTGTCGAAGGCCGCCGCGACCCGCCTCGGGTACGGCTTCCTCGACACCGGCGCCGCCTACCGCGCGCTCGCCTGGCACGCGCTGCAGCACGGGATCGACACCTCCGACGCCACGGCCGTGGTCGAGGTGTTCGGCGACTTCGACTACGCGATCTCGCTCGACGCGTCCGACCGCTGGGTGCGCGTCGGTGGCACCGACGTGACCGCCGCGATCCGCGAACCCCGCGTGACCGACGCCGTCAGCGGCGTCGCGCGGGTGGCCACCGTGCGGCACGCGGTGAACGAGCTGTTCCGCCGGCTTGTGGCATCCGCGGGTCTTCGCGGCGTCGTCGTCGAAGGCCGCGACATCACCACGGTCGTGTTCCCCGACGCGCCCGTGCGCATTCTTCTGACCGCGGCGCCCGAGGTGCGCGCCGCGCGTCGCAGCGCCGAGCTGACAGGGCACGACGCCGCCAAGGTCGCCGCAGCTCTGCACCAGCGCGACGCCGCAGATTCCACGGTCGTCGACTTCCTCACCGCCGCCCCCGGCGTGCAGGTCGTCGATTCGACCCACCTCGATTTCGAACAGACCGTCGACGCCGTGCTGAGCGTCGTCGACTCCACGATGGGAGCCCGCGATGGGCGTTGAAGACGAGTACGAAGGCGGGCCCGACCAGCTCGCCGAAAAGATGGAGCAGCTCGACGAGGTGCTCGCCGAACAGCGGGCCGAAGCGTTGCGCGCGGGACTCGAGGACTTCGACCTCGACGAAGAGGATGCCGCGCTGCTCGCGGGCCTCGCGTCGGGCGAAGGAGCCATCGAGTTCCTGCCGGCGCTGCCGGTCGTCGCGATCGTCGGCCGGCCGAACGTCGGCAAGTCGGCGTTGGTGAACCGCATCCTCGGGCGCCGTGAGGCGGTCGTCGAGGACACCCCCGGTGTCACCCGCGACCGCGTCACCTACAAGGCCGAGTGGCTCGACCGGCGGTTCTCGCTCGTCGACACCGGCGGCTGGGAGCCCGACGCGCGCGGTATCGACCGTTCGGTGGCCGCGCAAGCCGAGGTCGCGATCGACCTCGCCGACATCGTGCTGTTCGTGGTGGATGCCACGGTGGGGGCGACCTCGACCGACGAGCACGTCGTGAAGCTGCTGCGCAAGAGCGGCAAGCCGGTGTTCCTCATCGCGAACAAGGTCGACGACGCCCGCCACGAGCCCGAGGCCGCCGCCCTCTGGAACCTCGGCCTGGGCGAGCCGCACCCCGTCTCGGCCATCCACGGCCGCGGCGTGGCCGACCTGCTCGACGAGATCATGAAGGTGCTTCCCGAGGTCTCGGCCGTGGCACGGTACGAGATCGGCGGCCCGCGTCGCGTCGCGATCCTGGGACGCCCCAACGTCGGCAAGTCGTCGCTGCTCAACAAGGCGGCGGGCGAAGAGCGCGTCGTCGTCAACGAGCTGGCCGGCACCACCCGCGACCCCGTCGACGAGGTCGTCGAGCTCGGCGGCAAGCTCTGGACGCTGGTCGACACCGCCGGCATCCGTCGTCGTGTGCACCTTCAGCAGGGTGCCGACTTCTACGCGTCGCTGCGCACCTCGACGGCGCTGGAGAAGTCGGAGGTCGCGGTCGTCGTGATCGACGTCTCGCAGCCGATCAGCGTGCAGGACCTGAACATCATCGACCTGGTGCTCGAGTCGGGTCGCGCGCTCGTGCTGGCGTTCAACAAGTGGGACCGCCTGAACGACGACGACATGGAGAACCAGGATCGTCGTCGGTACCTCGAGCGCGAGATCGAGCAGGACCTCGCGCACGTCGCGTGGGCCCCGCGCGTGAACATCTCGGCCCGCACCGGCCGCCACCTCGACAAGCTGGTGCCGGCGCTCGAGACGGCGCTGGAATCGTGGGACACCCGCATTCCGACCGGCAAGTTCAACGCGTTCCTGTCGGAGCTCGTGGCCGAGCACCCGCACCCGCTGCGCGGCGGCAAGCAGCCCCGCATCCTGTTCGGCACCCAGGCGGCGACGCGTCCGCCGACATTCGTGCTGTTCACGACCGGGTTCCTCGACCCGGGCTACCGCCGCTTCATCCAGCGTCGTCTGCGCGAGATCTACGGCTTCGACGGCACCCCGATCGTGCTGAACATGCGTATCCGCGAGAAGCGCCAGCGCTGACGCGCGTGTCGAATGCCCCGGTCCCCGCGAGGGATCGGGGCATTCGGCGTCTGCGGGCGTGGTTCTGGCGAAGGGGACCGGCGTACAGCACACATGCGTCGTGTGCACAGCCAACACTCAGGTTCGATAAGGTTCATTCGCGGCGGTGCAATACCCGCCCGCACCGTCGTGATCGAAACTTCAGCCTGGGGGAACCATGAGCAATTCCACGATCGAGCCGCCTCTGGCTCAGCCGTACTACGGCGCGCCGATCGGCGCCGCCGTCAAGCGCTTCTTCAAGAAGTACGCCACCTTCTCGGGTCGCGCCAGCCGCAGCGAGTACTGGTGGTGGGTGCTGGTCATGTTCATCGTCGGCGGCGTCCTGAACGTGCTCGCCGCGGCCACCGGCGGCGTGGGCACGGTCGACGAATACGGAATGATGGCCACTCCCTCGGGCGTCGGCCTCGTCTTCTACATCGTCTACATCATCTGGTCGCTCGCGACGATCGTGCCGTACCTGGCCCTGGTCGTGCGTCGCCTGCACGACTCCGACAAGAGCGGCTTCTGGATCTTCATCGGTCTGGTTCCGCTGGTCGGTGGCATCGTGCTCTTCGTGTTCATGCTGATGGGCCCGAAGCCCGAGGGTGCGCGCTTCGACCGCTGATCCTCGCTCTCATCGCGCCCCGGTTCCCTCGTGGAGCCGGGGCGCGTGGCGTTTGCGGAGGAACGCCGGCCGATGACGGCGCCGTATGACGACCGAGGGTCCACGCGCGGCCGGGGTGTGTCAGGCTGGGGAGGATGACGATCCAGCCTCCCGCCCCGGGCGAACCGCGGCGCCCGCATGGGCCCCGCGACCCCGGCGATGCCTGGGTGGTCGCCCCGACGGGCGAGAAGTACTGGGGTCGTTTCGGTGCGGCGGGTCTGCTTGCGCTCGATCCGCGGCGGGGCGTGCTGCTGCAGCACCGGGTCTCGTGGAGTCACTTCGGCGACACCTGGGCTCTGCCCGGGGGTGCGCGCCACGAGAACGAATCGGCCCTCGACGGCGCCCTGCGCGAGTCGGGCGAAGAGGCCGGAGTGCCGGCGGATGCCGTGCGGGCGCGTTTCGAGAGCGTCCTCGACCTCGGGATCTGGTCGTACTCGACCCTCGTCGCCGACGTCACGGTGCCGTTCGAGCCCGTGATCAGCGACCCCGAGAGCGTGGCCCTCGAGTGGGTCGCCGTCGACCGGGTCGACTCTCTGCCCCTGCATCCGGGCTTCGCCTCGGCATGGCCCGCGCTGCGCACCGCGCTGTCGACCCGCCCCGCGGTGGTCGTCGACGTCGCCAACGTCGTCGGGTCGGTGCCCGACGGCTGGTGGAAGGATCGCGCGGGAGCCGCGTCGCGACTGCTCGCACGTGTTTCGGCGAGGGCTGTGGCGGGAATGGATGCCGACACCCTCGGCCTCTCGGCGACGCGCTGGTTCCCGCCGGTCACCGCGGTGCTGGAGGGTCAGGCGCGCTCCGCCACCGTCGACGAGGCGGGGGTTTCGGTGCGCATCGCCGAGGGTTCCGGAGACGATGAGATCGTCGCCGTCACCCGCGAGCTGGTCGCGCTGCATAGCCCGGTGATCGTCGTGACGAGCGATCGGGGCCTCGCCGCGCGGGTGCAGGAGCTCGGCGCTGTCGTGCAGGGCACGCGGTGGTTGCTGGAGCAGTTGGACTGAGCTCACGCGCGTGCGTCGGGCTCGTTCGCCGGCGCTGCGGGGTTTTCGCGGCTCGGCGCACGGTCACTGATGCGCGTAACCTCCGTGCGATTCAGGCGTGGGTGGCTGAAGTTGTGCGCATCGCGGAGGTTGTGCGCGGGGTGCGACCGCCGGGTCGTGTGTGTGGCTGGTTCGGTGCGGCGCGGCGGTGGGGTCGTGGCGCGGCGCACGCTCAGCGATGCGCGCAACCTCTGTGCGATTCAGGCGTGGGTGGCTGAGGTTGTGCGCACCGCGGAGGTTGTGCGCGGGGTTGCGGCCGCCGGGTCGTGGCGGCTGATGCCTCACTCGCCGTCTCGGCCGCGCAGCTTCTCGATGTCGCGGCGATCACGCTTGGTCGGCCGACCGGCTCCCCGGTCGCGGACGGGAACGAACGGCACGCTCTCGCGCGGGGGCGGTGGGGGAGTGCGGTCATCGACCGACTCAGCGACGAGGGCTGCTCCTACGCGCTTGGCGATCGTCTTCTTCACCACCAGGATGCGCTCGAAGCCCTGAATGCGCACCCGCAACTCATCGCCCGGACGCACGGGCTGCGCGGCCTTGGCCCGGTCGCCGTTGACGCGCACGTGGCCCGCGCGGCAGGCGGTCGTCGCGGCCGACCGGGTCTTATAGACGCGCACCGCCCACAGCCACGCGTCGACGCGGGCGCTGGTGGGGGCGTCGGTCATGTCAGGTCTCTCGTCGGGGGAACTCCCATCGTAAGTGGGGTGCTGCGGGTGGGCGTCTCGGGCGCCGTTACCGACACGGGTCGGTGCTGCTGGCGTACGGCGCGGGGGCTCATACGGGCACGGGCACGGGCATGGGCGCGCGCGGGTCAGTCCCGCAGGGTGAGCGAGACGAGCGCGCGGTCGGGCTTCGGCCGGTCGACGACGGTGAACCCCGCGTCTTCGAACACCGACACCGTGCCGCGGAAGAGCTGGTTCGACGAGCGCTTCGCCGCTTTCGGGTCGAGGGGATACCCCTCGACCACCCGGGCGCCGGCTTCTCGGGCGGTGGAGATCGCGGCATCCAGCAGCTTCGCCGCAAGGCCCCGCCCGCGGTGCTGCGTGCGCACGACGAAGCACGAGACCGCCCAGACATCATCGGCGTGGAGGCTCTCGGCGGTCGACGAGGTCACATCCCGAGTGCGCAGTAGACGGGGCTGCGCGACACGGGGGCCGACGCGCACCCATCCCGCGGGCTCGCCGTCGACGTAGGCGATGAGGCCCGGCGGGCGGGGACCGTCGAGCTCGGCGCGGAACAGGTCGGTGCGCTGATCGACGGAGGCTTCCTTCCAGGGGCCGTTCGGCAGCAGCCACCACTGGCATTGGCACTCGGGGCCGTCGCCGCTGTCGAGTGCCGTCTCGGCGTCGTCGAAGCGGTCGCCGGTCGCGGGGAGGATCTCGATGGTCATGACGCGACCGTAGCGAGGGGCTCCGACATCGACAATCCTTCGCGCGCAAGAACGGGCCGCCGAGCCCCACACGCCCGGGGCGTGCGCTGGTTCGCGGCGGGGTCGGGGAGGGGCTAACATAGGGGAGTTGCCCGCTCGCGGGTAACGGGATGTGGCGCAGCTTGGTAGCGCACCTGACTGGGGGTCAGGGGGTCGCAGGTTCAAATCCTGTCATCCCGACGAAAAAGCCCTGATGAGAAGCTATTTTCATCGGGGTCTTCGTCATGTCCGGCGACGGTTTTTGTTGGTCCTCCTCTGGACCCCTGGCTGAGGCGAGGGCGTGTGCGCCGAGGGCCCGGACGGCGAACTTGAGGCCCTCGTCCAGAGCCGGGCCTCCGTCGGACGGCGGACCTGCTGTTTACCCGGGTCCGCGTCGCTGTATTCATCGACGGCTGCTATTGGCACGGCTGCCCCGAGCACTTCTCGATGCCAGCGACGAACCTCGAATATTGGAGCACGAAGATCGGCCGGAACCAGGCTCGTGATCTGGAGACGACGACCCTGCTTGAGGCCCGCGGGTGGCTCGTGCTGCGGTTCTGGGAGCATGAGCCGCCGGCCACTGTCGCGGAGCACATCGCGGAGCAGGTGCGCGCGCGCCGCGCGGGCGTCAGCGCCTGATCGCCGGGAGGCTGCCGATTCAGTCGTCGGTGACGGTCTGGGGTCGGGAGCGTGCGGGATCGGATCGATGGCTGCTCGCCACGACGCGTCCCGCCGTGTGGTGCCGGCCGGACGCGTATCGCGTGCACAGGCCAGGCCACAGTCGACGATGCAGACGATGCAGACGATGCAGACGATGCAGACGGTGCGGATGTGCAGGTCGGGGGCCGCTCCGCCCATAGTTGCTGCTCCGATTGGCCAGCGCTTCCGCGTGGGGCGCTAGCGCAGAGCACACGGTGACCGGACGCTTCGACCGCGCGCACAAGGAAGCTGGTCGCTGCCATTGTTTTGATCGCTTCATACGTGGAGGCGCGCCCGGCGTTGGCGTGGAGCGCACGCACCGCCAGACCAGAAAGTAGGCTTAGACCCGAACGCTCTGAGCCTCAGGGCGATGCGCCAGATGACCTACTGCGAACACCCCTTGGAGGAAGCTAGAGATGATGGCTGAGGACTCGCCACGCGCATGGCGTGCTGCCGAGTTCTTCGCCGGTATCGGTCTCGCCCGGCTAGGGATGTCCAAAGCCGGAATCGACGTCGTGTGGTCTAACGATATAGCGCCCACGAAGCATGCGATGTTCAAGCGAAACTTCGGAACCTCCGAAGACCATACGTTCCTCGTTGAGGATCTGGGCAAGGTGGCTCGTGAGAAACTTCCAGAAAACACAGACATAGCCTGGGCGTCGTTCCCCTGTACAGACCTTTCGGTCGCCGGCGGGCGTGCTGGACTTCACCGTGGAATCGCAAGCTCCACTTTCTGGCACTTCATCAAGGCGTTGAGCAAACTAGGTTCCGCACGTCCACCGGTCATAGCATTGGAGAACGTCACAGCATTCGCGACGAGCCACTCGGGGCAGGACATCGCGAGCGCGATCCGATCGCTCAACGGGCTTGGGTACTCGGTGGATGTCCTAAGCATCGACGCCCGCCGTTTCGTCCCTCAATCGCGGCCGCGACTGTTCCTCATCGGCACCAGTGCGCCCGTCGCGACTGTGACTGAACCAAGTCCATTGCGTCCGGACTGGTTGGCCCCGATCTTCGATGACCCCGCCCTCGTGACCCACAAGATGCGCGTGCCGGAGCCGCCGCCGCTCCTCGCAGACGGGCTCGTCGCATACCTGGAGACACTGAGCGAGGACGATCCGCGTTGGTGGTCGACCGAGCGTGTCGACGCCTTTGTCGGCTCGTTGTCTGACCTGCAGTCCGAGAGGTTCAATACGCTTCGGGACGGGAAGACGGATACTGCGCGCACCGCATACCGTCGAATGCGCCAAGGAACACCACGCTGGGAACTGCGTTCCGACGGCATTGCCGGTTGTCTGCGCACGTCTAGCGGCGGCTCGTCGAAGCAGGCGGTCGTCTTCCTCGGGCGTGGTGACGTCCGTATCCGGTGGATGACTCCACGCGAGTACGCATCACTTATGGGCGCCCCGGAATACCTGATCGACGGCGTGAAAGAACATCACGCATACTCCGGTTTCGGAGATGCGGTCTGCGCGCCCGTCGTGGAGTGGCTTTCGGCAAACTATCTCGTTCCGTTGCTAGCCAGCATGGAAGTGGACGTGATTCCTGACGAAACTCGGCAACTCGAGTCCGTCGCCAGCTAGTTTTACTAGCTGGCGGACGCGGCGTTCAGGGAGCCGGTTGATTCTCTAGTAGCGCGCGCAGCTGAGTGTTCTCGACCTCGAGTTCCTTTATCCGCTTTGCTTCATTCGACGGTGCGAAGTACTGCTCCAGATAGCCGGCAAGCTCTCCCTGGACTACTGCTTCCCAATGCTCGACGATGGCGGGATCGTAGTAGTCCTGCGGCGTCTTGCTTTCTTTAGCCATCTCGACGGCGGTGGGGAATTCCGCGCTAGTGAAAGAGGGGATGGACTGCTCGCCTGCGATGTCTCGCCCGCGATTCAGGTGGGCGATCATTGGGTTGAGAACTCCGTCGACTAGGTAGTTGTGAACCTCCGGTGTCAACTCGATCGTGTTGTTCGCACCGAGGAGAACCGCCTCACCCCTCCCGTTGGTCAGCCATCCTGGGATGGTGCCATACTCGACGTTCAGCTTCAGGTACTCGCTGACGGACCGGGTCGCCCATCCCGCTCCTCCTTCGAAAAGACAGAACTGGCTCGCGAGGAAGTTCTTGCTCGTCATATAGAAGATCAGTGTGTTGTCATCTGTGATGTTGCGCTTGACCACTTCGCTCAACGCCTGTGCGTCGAGCAACACATCTGTCGCCCCTGTCCGGGAAGTGAAGAAGATCTCTTCCTGCTTCGCGCCGCGTGCCCGAAGGAGCTCATCGATGAACACAGCGAACGCCCGATCCGTCCTGGCATGGGATATGAACACCCGGTACGACTGCTTCGGTGTCACGTCGCCCTGGATCTTGTTCGTGATCACCATCTGTAGTTCGTCTCTGGTGCTCTGCGGTATCTCCTCGTGCTGCTCCAGATCCGCATGAAGCTGTTCGGCGAAGTGCCGCTTGCTCGCCGTCTCGCGGCGTTCCTTCTCTCTGCCGACTTCGGTGGATATGAGGCTCGCCAGCTTGTTGCGTTCCTGGATCAAGTAGCGAACCAGCGGCCGAACGAGTGCGCGCAGCAACGTTACGCGCTTGTCTGTCTCGTCGAAGTCCTGCCGATTTGACGTAGCGATGTCAGGAAGAGAATCCTCGTCAAGGAGATCGAACGTAATCTCACCTTCGATGTAGTTGACGTAGGTTCCGGTTAGCCCGAGCTGGGAGAGCAGGTGATCGCTTGCCAGCTTTCCGCGCACGTAGACACGGAGCTGGGCCGGATTGTAGTACCTGTTCTTCGTAAAGCGTGCGTCGTTGGCCTGGGCGGAATCGTTGTCGATAGTCGCATGAACACCGATCCAACCGGTGAGTCTGTAGTGAACGCCTAGGTAGGTGCGATTTTCAGGATCGACGTCGTCCGCGATTTCGGCCCAGGCCTCGTCCTGTTCCGGCTCTGCGCGCATAAGAGAACGCCGAGGCGTGTGCGTGTAGATGTCGCCGGGCAGTCCCTTCGCGGGGATCTGTAAATCCTGCGCCGAGGACGCGAGTTCCACTGGCTGTAGAGAGGAGTCGGGAAAGTTCATCACGACCTCGGCGAGATTGCCGAACGCGATGCTCTTCCCAACTGGCTCGTACGCGGGCTCCGACTGAGCGCTGGACGTCTGGACCCAGAGCAATATTCGGGGCGTCGCGCTCACTGGCAGAAGGAACTGGTTTGCGAGGCGAGTCCCGAGCGCGTTGACAGCCTGGGTTCCATACCCAGTGAGATCAACACTGAGCATCGTGAGTCGTGTACCGGTATCGAGTCTGGCCCACATCGTGTCGTTTGGGGTCGAGTACGTCGCATCTACGGCTACAAGGCTGGGGTGCGCATCGAGGTCTACCTCGGCCTCACGTGCGTCCAGCTCCCACGACGAGGCTCCTTCCACGTGCCTCGTCGACAGATAGAAGTGCGGTGAGAGAAATAGAGCGGCAAGCTTGCCGATCCCCTTGCGGCCCTTGGGGGTGGCATCGGCGATATTGTTGTGGCTCTCGGCCTTGCGCTTGTCGTAGCCGACCTTGACATACGTGTCGATGTCATGGCGGGACATGCCGCCGCCGTTGTCGATGACCTCTACAATGGCGTTCGACTTGTCTCGGGCATCCACGTAGACATAGACCTCAGTGGCGCCCGCGTCGAGCCCATTTGCGACGAGCTCTGACAGCGCGCTCCACGGGTTCGAGTACAGACCCCGCCCGAGCAGCTTCAAAGCGAGCCAGCTGAACGTGAACGACGCTTCGTCATTGACTGCCGCCACCTGGCATCCTCCTCACGGTCTACTGGGCGCGGATCGCCCGCGTTTCCAAGGTACACGCGCCCTGGTCAGGAGCTGAGGTGACTCGGCGTGGCCAATGAGTGCCGGACGAGTTGCTTCGCCCCGCAGCCCCTTGACACGGTCAATTGGGACAAGGCCCCGTGTCACGTGACCGGTTGGCCTGCATGTTCCGGCGGCGGACGACGCCCGCGACTCGCTGGCACTCATCATCCTTAAGGCTACGCACCGGCGGGCTCGACGAGCCCGTCGGCGCGAGAAGCACGATCCTCGCTGGCAGACTTGAGCCGTGGCAGTTCGAAGGCTCCCAGACCTCAGCCCCGTGCAAGTGGTGAGGTTGCAAGACGCGTTGCTCGCGAACGCCAACACGCTGCTCACATCTGCTCTGGCTCTCCTCGACGTCGGACACGGTGCTCTCGCACGATCCCTTGCGATCTTGGGCCTCGAAGAGTCGGGCAAGGCCATTGCCGTTCATGAGCGCCGCGTCGAGATGTGCCATATCGCAGACGGAGAGCCGTTTAGGTGCGATCGGTTGGATGAACTGTGGGGGAGTCATGAGAAGAAGCTGGAGGCTGTTCACCGCTTCCTCGTGGAGGAGAGGTACTGGTTCGGCGTGGAGCCCTCCGATCCCGGCGAGAACGCTGCGTATCTTGGCACGATTAGGTCGTGGGCACGTCGCCATGACCGATCGAAGCAGCGCGGCTTTTACGTTGGTCTTAGCAAGACTGGCGAGGTCATGGCTCCGTCAGATGTATCCGACGATGCTGACATGCGCGAGGTAATCGCGCGCGTTCATCAGATTGGCTGGCAGCTTCGTCTTGGCGAGCACATCGAAGGCAAGAAGCAGGACGAGAAGGCAGCGGGGCTCCCGCCTCTGAACGACGACGATCTAGCCTGGCTCGCTCTCGATGAGAGCGAAGAGCTGGACGACGTTGTCAAAGAGTTCCGCGCGGACCTGCAGCGATCCTTGAGGGAGGGTGTACCGGGCGAGTCTCTGCCGAACTCGGCCTACCGTTTCAATCCTCCGGACGCCGACCGAAGTCCCTTCCGAAACGTGGGCAAGCCCGGTTATGAGGCCGAGACCCGCGAACTGATGCGGCTGGCTCGCGACCTTCGTCAGGAGGACGACGAACAAGCGTGACTCGGCGCCTAGGCTCGTGACCTTTGGGGGACCGGGGACCAGAACCATGCAAACCATGCAGCTCGTGACATGCTCTGCGTGATCTGACGCCCGGAACCACGCGGAATCTGACCCTGTCGAAACCGTCTGGACGCCTGGGGGATTGTGCGGCGAGGAGTGGAGCGCTGCGAGCATGACGAAGTCGCTGTAGGACTGGCCAAACTCTCCGTAGGATTTCAGCGGTCTGCAGATGCGTCGGGCGCCGCGGTGGTCAGTGGAGGCCACGCCTAAAGCGCTCGGCGTCATCCTCATTGCGCCGTGCGTCGCTGTCGTACGAAGCGGCGACTCGCCGGAATAGAGCGGCCGTTCTAGGCGCGGTGTCAGCGAGTGCCTCTGCTTTGGCTCGGTAGTCGGTGGAAAGTTGGAATTCTTGACCCCCACCGTCTTCCAGGCCACGGCTTGTGATGCCGCGACTGTTCACGACGTGCAGGTAGAGCCCCGTTTCGATGTGCTCGAGCTGCACGTCTTCTAGAAGGTCCCGCACAACGACGCCCGGCCATGTGCCGTCCGGGTCCGGCGGGGTGTGCCCAAGAACCTGTCCGAACTGTTGCAGGCCGACTTCTGTCCGATCACGTTCTGTCAGGAGCTCCATCGCCCTGTCGAGCCAGGATCGAAGCACTTCGGCATCCATGGAGCCGTCTACGAGCCCGGGCGGCGAATCCCATGCATTGAGCAGGCGATAGGCGTTGGACGCCATTGATGCGTCGTGTTGTTCGTCGTCAGCCTGGCCCTCAACTCCCTCCTCGTCCTCCGCCCCTGGTCGAGCACGAAACACGAGACAGACCATTCCGACGAACCCGGACGGGTCAGCAGCCAAACTCTCGGACAGCGCTGGGATCTTCGCGTCATAGCCAAGCGCAGGAAGGTACGCCCACTGGAGGCGGACAAGATCGCCGGGCTCAAGATGGTCGCGCATGGCTTCGAGGTAAGCGAAAAGCCGTTGGAAGTCGTATGTCCGCAAGCCGCGCGCGGCGGCAGATTGGGCCTGATCCGCCAACAGTCCGTCGAGCGCTCGCACGATGAGCTTCGCGCCCTCCGGGCGTGGCCCATCCTTCTCCCTGCGGGAGTACATGCTCATAAGGTGCAGGACGTCGGCATGGCGGCCGACACGGATCAATCGGTCGGCGACTTCGTCAAGCTTGTCGAAGTCGTGACCCAATCCGAGCGGCTGAAATGCCATCCAGTAACGAGTCTCAAGTTCCTGATCCGCAGCCGCTATTGCCCACACTTCCGTGAGGTCTTCTCGTGCAACCAGGAGAAGCCGGGCCCTCTGCTCGATAGTGAGGTCGTCCCGTGCGAGGAGGCCCGTGATCAGGTCGAACCCCTCGAGCGCGTAGCGGGCCGAGAAGTACGACATTGCGGTCTCGGCGAGATCGTCTGGGCCCTCGATCGCCAACCAGCCGAGGAGTTCCGAGTCATACGATGATCCGAGGTGCGCAAGGGAGATGCCGACGGCTCCGTGCACGGTCGCATCGCGTGCCAACTTGGTGATGGCGTCGAACCTGCCTTCGGCCTCGATCTCCTTGATCGCTTCCACGCGCAGGCGCCCAAGCTCGCGTTCAAAGCCTTCGTAGTCATCCAATCGCCGAGCGCCAATGTGCGGTGTGTATGACTGGAACAGTCCGACTAGTCGGAGATAAGCAGACTCGGGCTGATACCGAGCCGCTAGCGACTCGAGCTTGGCCAGCTCCTCTTCTGGCAGTGACCAAGCGGCATCCGTGAACTCTCGATGACGCCCAATGAGGTCGATCAGCGATCGCCACACTGAATATCTGAAGTCAGACGCGAGATCAGCCTGATCGGCGATCGAATCGAGTGCCGCAACGACACGCTCCCGATCCGCTGGCGCCATGGCTGACGTACGATCGAGGATCGTTGCCCACCGCTCAGCATCTGCACCTGCGTCCTCGATGCAGCGCTCAACTGCCGCAGTAGTCATCTTCCATATCTCGCCATATGTAACGGACTGCTTGTTCGGCCTCCACGTCCGGAAGACGGGCGCGCTGATCGGAAAGTGAACCCCGCTATGGCCCTCGGGAAGCATGCTGCACTCCAACTTCCACGCGGCGTCAGGATGCCGACGGCGCAACGAGTCGAGCACCGCAATGCGTCGGTCGGGATCGACAGACGCGTCCGGATGCCACGGTCGGTAGATCGCAGCTAGCGACGCGGCCGGGCGGTTCGACATTCGGCCGCCAGGATCGATCTCGTCGAGACGCCCAAGGAGAGCGACCGCGCGCCCGAAGTAGTCGGGGCACCACGACAGACACTCAAGAGCCCACAGCAGATTGGTGTGAGGAGTGCCGCCAGAGAAGAGGCCGGACTCATCAGTGCTGTCTTGGAACATCGTCGCCAACAACGGCTCCTCGCCCGTAGCCGCTACGCTCACAGCATCGAGAAACGCCTCTGGCCCAGCCTCAGCTAGCAGCGGCAAGATGTCGGCGAGTGATTGCCAGGCACGTCCTGTGGGGTCTGCCGATGCCCACTCCAGCAGCTTCCGGACCAGATAATTGGCGACCCCTGCACCCGATGCTCCACCCGACCAGGTCACGGTCCCGCCGTACACACCCAACAGGGCCAGTGACTGAGCGAGGCCTCGACGGAGATCGCCTGAATAGCGTCGGGTCTTACCGTCGATCGATGCCCGCCAACGCTGGTCCCGCGGCAGATCAAGGGCCGGGTCCCCCTCCGCCAAGACCATCTCAACAACACTCTCGAATCGCTGCATGTCGTCGTACGTCAGCTTTGACACCAACAGCATCCACGCATCTACGGCTGAGACGAGATGCCATGCGCCATCGGTCCGGATCGCCAGGGGATCGGTGGGATTATCGACGATCCCTGTAATCGAATCCCTAAACGTCTCGTAGTCGACCCCGGTCAACGCCTCGATCATCGAACGATCGCCTGCTGCGTTGTCTCCCCATGAGCCGGCCAAGAGGATCGATCGGAAGTGCCGTGAGGGAGTTGTGTCAGCCCACACCGGTCGATGGAGTGCGGCCTGGATGGCGATGTTTCGACGCAAGGCTGTCAAGCTGCGACGTCCGAGTCTGCCGAGCCTGTCGGCCCTTTCGCTGTCCGCGATGCCGGCGGCCTTCAGCGCGTCTGCCAACACGGACGGGTCCAACGGCGGAAGTATGACGTCCGCGCCTTCCTCGGCGACGACCGGCACGCAGAAACTGTGGACCGTTCCGGTCGGAATCTCCCTCGCCAGTTCGGGCGTGCGAGGGACCAAGACGAGCGGTTGAGATGATGCGGCCAACTGCCTCCAAGTGGATATGTCGTCAACGAATGCAAGCCGAGCAAGCATCTGTCCCTTGCCCTGCTCGTCGCGATCCACGGCGACCGCAGCAACGAAGGCGCAGACCTCTTCCAATGACGCGCCGGCCACCGAGGTAATCGAACCGGACGTCGCCGCTCGGTCTTCAAGCTCCTGTGCTGCATCCGTTCGGCCCGCGAGCACGGCTCCCGAGGTCAATGCCGGATTCGTTTGCGCCGCCCAATCACGCCACCACGTCAATCCGGTTCGGAGCCCGCGCGGCGAGAGACCTAGTTCCTCGGAAAACCATGCCCACGTGATTGGCGCTGCTTCGAGCCACATCTCAATGTCATCTAGGCCCAGTGCCCTAACGTCCCTCCAGACTTTGTCGCCACGTTTACCCCTCGCCCAAGATGCGCGGGCAGTCCACGGCCGCAAGATCACTTCCACGTAAGTGCAGTCTCCGGTGGCGGTGCCATCCGGGGTGGCGGCGCGCTTGACGTAGTCCTCATCCGCCTTCTTGTTTGGGCTTGAGTTGACTGACAACTCCCAGACGGAGAGGCCTTCAGGAACCCACGCGGTGGCATCCGTTGTGCGGATAGAACCATCCCAATCGCCCGCCGCGACGCCCTCGCCAGCGGGCATACCGAGTTCCAGCACCCCCGGGGTGGTCTCGAGGACGAGACGCCGCGCCAGTCGCGGGAACTCGGACTGCGCTGAGCGCGTGTCTGCCCAGTTCTGCAGCTTGCTGCGATCGACGTATCCAGGTCGAGTCAACGTTGGCCCGACCGTTCAAGTTCAACTGAATCCATACAATCAGGCTACTTGGCCTTGAGGGCCGGGCCCAGGCGCTGGGGAGCCTGATCGTTCCTATCGCTCAGGAGGCTACGGTTGGCTGGCGGCCGTGAGATGCGGCAACCACGTGCGCATAGCGCCCATCCTGATAGACCTGCGTCGGGTACGGGGAATGCCCTGAGTAGCCGTGTGGTAGATCTGAGGTTTGTGTCAGGTCCGTTAGCTGATCGCATCGCTCAAGCACCGCGCAGCTCATCCCACCAGTTCAGGAGCGAGCCACGAGCGATGTGCTCGAACGTCGAGAGCAACATCGGGGCTTCTTTCGCGTCCCAGATACCGCCTTGCCCGCCACTGTTGAGGCCCCACGGCACCTCCTGGATAGTGCCGTTCTCCTCGGAGCGAGGACGCTCAAGCATTGGCAGGGGGAACGGCTTTCCTGCATGAAGAGCAGTCGAACGATGGCCGTAGATGAGCCTCGCGTGTTGAGCCATGTCATCCCATTCCAGCTTGCCGTGGGGCGGACGGAGAGCTGGAGGTTCCGGTGCACATGCGACTAGGAAATCGACGAACTTCCTTGTTGCTCGAATTTGAGGCGCGACCAGCCAGGCAACCTGGGCGCGGGCAGTGTCACCTGCGGTTGTAAGTGCTGACCAGAGCTCAGGCCATAGGGCTTGAACCAGGCTCTCAGGCGCAGTCTGAACTTGCTGCCGGTGGTTCGCGGCGATCTCCACCGCGGTCACCAGCTGAAGCCAAGCCTGGTTCTGATCCTCATTGGACCACCACAATCCTGTGGCATACGCACGAGCGGCACGCACCAGTTCGATCTGAGCTGTCTCCTCCATACTGCAAAACGAATCCAGGCGGCTGAGCTATCCGAGATCAGCAGGCCTGCTGGTTGCAGCTGGGACGAACTCGTATCCGGGACGACCAGGATGCGCGAGGGGCGCCACTTCCAAGTAGATGGGCGAATGCTCTTCACCGTCTCGGTGAATACCGGAGAGTTGGCTGGTTCCTGCTACCCGGAGACGTACGCCGAGTTCCAACGACGCGAGTGCAGCGACCTCGTCGCCGGCGGTGCCACCGTGGTAGGCAGCGGAATCGGCTGGCGCTAGTGCGCGATCAATGATGGTCTCCGGGATGAGATTCGCGTGGACACTGGTGTGCAGCCTCACTGCCGGTCTGACCGCAGGCACGGCGGAGGGTAGGCCCCTGCCGATGATCGTGGTCAGCGTGTACGGACCGTGGGTCGACGGGCCACCGACGAAGTGTCGGTCCGAGTAGAGCTCGTCGTCTGCGTTCTCACTTTCCGGGAGCCCTTCGTTGAATGCGTTCCAGTTCCGCCAAGCGTCGGTTCCCATGCCGATAGCATCTCGGCTAAGCCTCGTGTGGATAGCCCTCCGGCCAAGCAGAAGCGGCAGGGCCTCGAAGTTCTCGGCGTTCCGGTCGGCGGGCATTGCTGTTGGCATAGAGTCGCGGGCGAACGAGGGATGCTGGATTGCACGAGGTTGGTCGGCGCCATCCTCTAGAATGCGAGAGTCGCCTACTGGCGATGACCTTGGACGAAGCGTCGCAGCTCGTCCGAGGACGCAACTCCTGAGGCTGCCATCATCGAGGCGGTACGAGGTGTCCCTGCTCCCCTCGCGGGAGCACTCAGGTCTTCCCCGGGGTGCCGGCATAGCCGGTGCCCCGGGTCCTCATTAGGAGGCAGGTTTCGTGACCACGATCGTCGCGTGGGCCGGCGTTGACCAGCGCAAAGTCTCCTCCATCTACATTGCCAGCGACAGTCGCATCACCTGGGGCGACTCACACCTCTGGAACCAAGGACGTAAGACATTCGCGGCTCCAGGAACGCCGCACATCTTCGGATATTGGGGAGACGTGCTGTTCCCGGCGCTCGCACTACCGACCGTCATCGACGAACTTGCCGTAGGCACCATCCGGCCTCGCCGGGCGGCCTTCGGCGGTATCGCGAGCAGCATCCGGCGCCTCTGGACGGACTACCCGAGGCAAGAGCAGCGGGACTTCGGAATCGTGATGGCAATACGGAGACGAGAGGGAATGGACTCGGTCTTCGAACTAGCCATCATGACCTTCGAAGCTGCTACCGCCACGTGGAACCTGAGAGAGGTCGAGATGCCGCGCGCCTCGGCACGGCTCCATGTTGCAGGGAGCGGCGCTCACGAGGTCCGCAACGCAGAACGCCTATGGGAGGAGAGCCTTCAGGGCGGAACTAGCCGAGCCATCTACAGTGCCTTCACCGAGGCCCTGGCACAGGGTGCGGACCCATACTCAGGCGGCGGGCCGCAACTAGTTGGATTGCATCGCATCGGTCCTGGCATCCGCTTCGGCACCGTTTACGGCGGTAAGCGGTACCTTGCTGGCGCTCGTGTAACTCAGGCAGCCGCACGTACCGCAAACGTGAAGTGGTTCAACGAGTTGTTTGAGCGGGCTGATGGCGCCCGTGGTCGACGCCTGCCACAAGCTCAACGTCATACCCCTCGTTGACCTGAGCGCCCGATCCCTCTGTAGAAGATGCCGCTTGCTACGCACACCTTCACGTTCATGACGAGTCGAATGGCAGGCATTGGGGGACCAGAAGGAGACCAGAATCATGCAAACCATGCATCTCGTGATGTCCTCTGCATTATCTGAGTCCCGGAATCATGCGGACTTCGGCTCTGGCGGGGGCATCTGGACGCCTGGGGGTCAAGGGGTCGCAGGTTCAAATCCTGTCATCCCGACAGATAAGCCCCGGTGGATCGCAAGATCTGCCGGGGCTTCGTCGTTCCCGGAGCCGCCCAGGGCTGTCTAGACACGGCGCGACATCAGCTGCGGCAGCGCCCAAGCCAGGAACACCGCGCCCGTCCGCTTGCTCTCCCGCGCCCCGACGACGAGCCGGGAAGCGTACCCGCCGTCGCCCGCGATGGCGAGGGGGGAGCGGCGCTCCCCGATGCTGCGGACACTTCGAGGACCATTCCCCCTCGGAGGCACCATGTATTTCCACCTGCAGGAATTCATCAATGAAATCGCCCAGGACGAGCCCGATCCGGCGGCGGCCAATGCCCTTCAGGAGGGCTTGGGCGGTCAATTCGGCGAGATGCGCACGATGATGCAGTACCTCTTTCAGAGCATCAACTTCCGTGGCCCGTCCGGCAAGGCGTACAAGGATCTGATCCAGGGCATCGGAACCGAGGAGATCAGCCACGTCGAACTCATCGGCACCACGATCTCCCGCCTGTTGGACGGCTCTCCCGCGTATCAGGGCAAGCCGGGCGATCCGGTGGATCAGCCGGGAGCCGGCGGCGCGACTCCGCTGAGCATCGCGGTGGATCACAGCAACATCCACCACTACCTCGTCGGTGCTCAGGGTGCGCTGCCCGTGGATGCGGCGGGCAACCCGTGGTCGGGAAGCTACGTCTACAACTCCGGCAACCTCGTGCTCGATTTGCTGTACAACCTCATGCTCGAATCGACCGGGCGCCTGCAGAAGTGCCGGCTGTACGAGATGACCGACAACAAGATGGCGCGCAGCACCATCGCGTACTTGATCGTGCGCGACCAGGCCCATGAGAACGCGTACGCCAAAGCTCTCGAAACGCTCGGGGTGAACTGGCGCACCTCGCTGCCTATTCCGAAGACGAACGCCGAGCAGTTCCCCGAGGTCAAGCGGCTGCTCGACCTCGGTCTGCAGAGCAAGCAGTATTCCTTCGACCTCGGCAACCAGTCCGAGGCGGGCAAGATCTTCCAGGGCGCCTCGCCCTCTCACGACGGAACCCAACTCGACGCCAGCGAGCAGGCGCCCGCCGGCACCCCGATCACCGTGGCGCCCGAACGTCTCGAGGAGTTCTCTCCCGGAGCGGATGCCGAACTGCGCGAACTGATCGAGGCGACGGCCGCGATGGAGATGGCCGACATCGATGCGACCTTCGGACGAATGAAGTAAAGCGTCCCGTCGCAGCGCCGCATCCCGGACCATGGGGGTGCGGCGCCTCGCGTCTGCCGTATCGCGGACGGAGTGCGACGTAAAGGCACCGCGCACCACAATGACCGGGATGTCAAGTGCCCCGCGCCGCGGCGGGTGCCGACGCCCCGCCGGGTACCGTGAGGTGTACACGCGCAGAAGAGCCGCGAAACGAACTGAATCGATATGACGAACGAATCCTCCCCTGTCGTTGCCGCGCTGAACCGATATCTCGTGGAACGGGCGCGCTGTCTCGCCGAGGCCCGCCGCATTCTGGGCTTGAACGAGGTCGACGTCGTCGCCGTGCTGCACATCACCCGGAATCCCGGCATCCGCCCCTCGGAACTGCGGCAGCACCTCGGGGTGACGTCGGCGGGAGTGACCACCATCGTCGACCGCCTCGTGCGCCGAGACATCCTGCGCCGAGAAGTCGACCTCGACGACCGGCGCGCGAACCACATCTTCGCCCAGGTCGATCTGAGCGTCGAACCGTGGGACTGCCTCACCCGTTTCGACGACGCCTTCTCGGCCGCCCTCTCGGGGGTCGACGCGAAACAGCAAGAAGCGGTGGCATCGCTGCTGGACGCGGCGACCGCGGCTGCGGCGCTCGACTAGAACGGATGCCGCGGCCCCTTCGGCCTCGCCGAGGTGCGCGGCTGCACCGCATCGCCTCCGTTCGCCGAACTCAGGCGTGGAACACGGCGCCCTTGAGGATGCGGTCCACGGCGTTGCGCGGACCGCGCACGGCGATGCCCACCAGGTCGAGGTCGGCGGCGGCGACGCCGGCGACGGCGGCCCGATTGGCGGCGTCGTGCGAGGTCGTGAACAGTTCGCGCGTGTAGATCGCCAGGGCGATGTCGTCGCGCGCGGCCGCTTTGGCCCGCGCGCGGCCGAGGAGGCCCGCGTCGGCGGTGAGCACCATCACGGGCTGGCGGAGCATCGGCAGGTAGTCGGTGCCGTCGGCGTCGCGGTAGGGCTCGCCGACGAGGTCGGGCGCACTGGTGGTGATACCCGAAGCGAGGAACGCGGTGACGTTGAGCTCCTGCCAGGCGGAGAGGCCGTCGGCGAGCACCACGACCACCTTCGTGTCGAACAGCGGGGCGGGGGAGACGATGTCGTCGGTCATCCCTCCAGCATCGCGACCGGGCGCCGCGGCGTCTTGTACGTTTCTTGCATGGAGAACCGGGTGCGCGCGTGGCACCCGGACGTGCCGATGCTGCGCGAGGTCTACCACGCGAGCTTCGCGCACAGCTATCCGATGCACACCCACGAGGACTGGGCCGTCATGCTCGTCGACCGCGGCGCGGTGACGTACGCCCTCGACCGCGCGGAGCACCGGGCATCGCCCGCCGCGGTGACCCTGCTGCCCCCGGGCGTCGCCCACGACGGGCGCCCGGCCGTCACCGGGTCGGGGTACCGCAAGCAGGTGCTCTACCTTCGCCGCGACTGGCTCCCCGATGAGCTGACGGGCCGGATCGCGCACCGGCCCACCGTCACCGCGCCGCCCGCGCACGCGGCCGCACGCAGGGTGCACGCGGCGCTGGCGCACCCGGGTGACGAGATGGCGGCCGAGCACTGGCTGCTCGCCGTGCGCGATGCCGTGTACCGCCACGCCGGAACGGCCCGCCCGGCGACGCGCGACGTGCCCCTCGCGCGCCGGCTTCGCGTGCTGCTCGACTCCCGCTATACCGAGTCGTTCACGATCGCGGCGGCCGCCGCCGAGCTCGGCGCCCACCCGAGCCACGCGGTGCGGGTGTTCTCCGACACGTACGGCATCGCCCCGCACCGGTACCTCGTGGGGCGACGGGTCGACGCCGCGCGGCGGCTGCTGGGGAACGGATGCCGTCCGGCCGACGCCGCCGCGCAGACGGGCTTCCACGATCAGGCACACCTGACCCGGCACTTCCGCCGCGTCTGGGGTGTGACGCCCGGCGCGTTCGCGACGCGGTCGTGAGACCCGAGCCCGCTCAGCGCGTGGACAGCAGCGACGCGACGAAGTCGAGCTTGTCGAGCACGCGGTCGGGGAGGGCGAACGGATAGAGGTCGTTCTTGCCCATGGATCGGTTGACCATGTTGAGGGCCACGGACAGCGGCATCCACACCTCGGTGACGAACTCGCGGAAGCGCGGGACCTCCCCGGGGCCCGACACGTTCGTCAGCCCGAAGGTGGAGGCCGTCTCGATCGTGTCGGTGATGTGCAGGACGTGCGCCCACGTCTCGGCGAAGTCCTCGTAGGGGTGCATGCTCGCGTAGGTCGAGATGTACCGCTCCGCCCAGTCGCTCGGCGGGCCCTCGGAGTAGTGGCGGTCGATCTCGGCCTGGTAGTCGGCGGTCTCGTCGCCGAACAGCGCGCGCGCCTCGGTGATGCGGTCGGTGCCCTCGACGAAGACCCACTCGACGTAGTGCCCGACCTCGTGGCGGAAGTGGCCGAGCATCGTGCGATAGGGCTCACCGAGCTGCCTCTGCACGCGCACGCGGTGGGCGTCGTCGCTCTCGGCCAGATCGATCGTGATCACGCCGTCGGCGTGACCGATGGTGACGTTCTCGGCCACGCTCGACAGCAGGTCGAAACAGAGGCCGCGGTCGGGGTCTTCGGCCTTGCTCGCGATCGGGATGCCGAGGCGGTCGAGGTCGACGAGCAGCCACCGCTTCGCGCGTTCGGCGACCGGGTACTGCGACAGACCCCGGGCGTCGGCGTCGTTCGGCCGCACGCGGGTCAGCTCGCAGGCCGAGCATTGCCCGCCCTCGAAGCGGGAGAGCCACGTGCAGCCCGACAGGTTGAGGTTGCGGCAGACGTGCCAGATGAGTCCGGCGGCGTCGACGTACCGGCCCCGGGCATCGACCGGCACGATCTCGGCCTCTTCGAGCGAGTAACCGAGGCCGGTGCCGCACGAGAGGCAGACCGAGTTCTCGAAGAACAGGGGATTTCCGCAGACGCGGCAACGGAACGACTTCACTGCCCGAGCATGACAGACGATCACTCCACCGCCGTCGGGGTTGCGCGGGGCGGCGCAGTGGTCGTGCCGAGATCGCCGCGCGCGAGCGGCGGGCCGGGGCATCGGCATGATCCGCCGCCGCCCCGGCCCGCCGCTCGGCGCACCGCCGTCACTCGTATCGCAGCGACTCCACGGGGTCGGCCCGCGCGGCGCGCGCGGCCGGGAGCGTCCCCGCGAGGAACGCGATCCCCATCACCGCGAGCACGGTCAGCAGAATCGACACCGGGTCGAAGGCGATCAGCTGCAGCCCGGGCAGATCGCTGAACAGGCTCGCCGCGAGCTGCGCGCTGACGGCGGTGCCGACACCGATGGCGATGACGGCGCCGAGAGCGCTGCCCAGCAGACCGATGAAGATCGCCTCGAGGCTGAACAGGGTGAAGACGCGACCGCTGCCCATTCCCATGGCCTTCATCAGACCGATCTCGCGGGTGCGCTCCTGCACCGACATCAGCAGGGTGTTGACGATTCCGAAGCTCGCCGCCAGGAGGGCGATGACCGCGAACGCGTTGAGCACCAGCACGATGCCGTCGATCACCGACTCGAACGTGCCGAGCTGATCGGCGACGGTGGTTCCCGTGTACCCCGCGTCGGTCAGCGCGGCCTTGACCTCGTCGATCTGCGCCGTCGTCGCCGACGACGACACCGTCGCGCTCGCCGAGGCGTAGCGGTCGAGCTGGTCGGCGGGCACGCCGGTGTTCTGCAGGGTGAATAAGGTCTTCTCGAGCGCGGAGTTGGTCGTGAGCGAGGTCGTCCCGCCGAAGGCCGCTTCGGTCACGCCGGTCACGGTCGCCTCGACCAGGTGCTGCGTGCGCACCGGGTCGGTGACGGCGATCGTCACGGTCGCGCCCACCGCGTCGTTCGCGTCGGCGAACCCCAGGGGTGCGACCAGCGCGTCGGGGAGCGCGACCTGCAGCGCGTCGGAGGCATCGTCGGGCGCCGCCCCGTCGGCGATCTGCGGCGTCTGCCCGGCGACGAGACTGCCCACCTGCGCCGTGTAGGGGTCCCCGCCGGGGGCCTCGACGTAGTCGATCGACACCGAGGTCACGGGAACGACCTTCTCCACGCCGGGGAGCTGCGAGACGGTCGCGATGTCCTGATCGGTGAGCGCCGTCACTTCCCCCGTGGCGCCGGGGCGGCCCCCCGTCTGCTGCGCCGAGGCGACGGCATCCGGATCGTACTTCTGCGGCCCGGTCGAGGTCGCCGACGTCGTCTTGGTCACCGTGAGCACGTCGGAGGCCCCCATCGAGGCGACCGTCTTGTCGATGAACGCGTTGATGCCCGTACCGAGGCCGTTCGTGATGGTCAGGGTGAAGGCGCCCACGAAGATCGCCAGCACGGTGAGGATCGTGCGCGTCTTGGAGCGGAAGGTGTTCGCGACGGCGGTCGAGACGAGATCGACGGTTCTCATGCGGCGTGCCGTTCGTCGGCGACGATGAGACCGTCGCGGATCTGCACGCGCCGGTCGCAGCGCGCGGCGAGGTCTTCGTCGTGGGTGACGACGATCAGGGTGATCCCGTGCTCACGATTGAGCCGGAACAGGATGTCTTCGACGACGGCCCCGGTGGCCGTGTCGAGGTTGCCGGTGGGCTCGTCGGCGAAGATCACCTGCGGGTCGTTCACCAGGGCCCGCGCGATCACCGCGCGCTGCTTCTGTCCCCCCGAGAGTGCGGTGGCCTTGTTGCGCGCCTTGTCGTCCATGTCGAGCTCCGCGAGCGCCGCCCGCCCCCGTCGGCTCCGCTCGGCGCGGCCGACGCCCGCGATCTTCAGCGGCAGCACGACGTTGTCGAACACCGAGGCGCTGGGCGTGAGGAAGAACTGCTGGAACACGAAGCCGAACGTCTGGTTGCGGGTGCGGTTGAGCTGACGTCCGCGCAGCGTCGTGGCATCCACTCCGTCGAGGCGCACCGTGCCCCGTGTCGGGGCGTCCATCAGGGCGAGCAGGTGCATGAGCGTCGACTTGCCCGAGCCGCTCTTGCCGATGATCGCGACGCTCTCGCCGCGATGGATGTCGAGGTTCACCCCGCGCAGGGCGTCGAAGCGGGCGGAGCCGCGACCGTACGACTTGTGCAGATCGGTGATCGAGAACAGTGGGGGAGGAGGGTCGGATGCCATGACCTCAGCCTCGTTCGCGGCGAGATCGTGCGCGTCCCACCGCCGGGGCGGTCGTCTACCCCCGGTGGGGGATTCGCGAATGCCCCCGCCAGGCGATGGCCGGGGCCGCAGGACGCGGGAGACTGGAGCCGTGAGGCCCGACGAGACGAACGAGCCGGCGCCGCGCTCGCCGTGGGCCGGTCGGCCCTGGCTGATCGACGTCGTGCTGGTCGTGCTCGTCGCGGTCCCGGCCCTCGCGCCCGTGCCCTTCGCCGAGATGCGGCCGTCGCACCCGTTCGTGCTCGTGCTCGTGCTGCTGCCCGCCCTGGCGCTGCCGTTCCGTCGCCGGGCGCCGCGGGTCGTGCTGGCCGTGAGCGTCGCCGTCTGGATCGCCGCCCTCGCCCTCGGCACGCTCTCGCCGGGCGGGGCGATCGCGATGGTCGTGGCCACCTACGGCATCGCCCACCGCGCGCAGCGGCGCACGTCGGTGCCGGCGACCCTGGCCGCCGTGGGGGCCGTGGTGTCGGCGGGGGTGATCGTCGCCCTCGTCACCGGCATGGACACGCGTGTGCTGCAGGTGGCCCTCTCGCTCGCGCTCGCGGGAGCCGTCGGCGACGCCGCCCGCTCGCGTCGCGCCTACCTCGAGGCGGTGGTCGAGCGCGCCCGTCGCGCCGAGCAGACGCGCGAGGCCGAGGCGAGCCGCCGCGTCACCGAGGAACGCCTGCGCATCGCGCGCGACCTGCACGACGCCGTCGCCCACCGCATCTCGGTCATCAGTTTGAACGCCGGGGTCGCGTCGTCGACGCTCGAGAACCGCCCCGACCGCGCGCGCGAGGCCCTCGCCACCATCCGCACCGCCTCGCGCGACGTGCTCGGCGAGATCGGCACCATGATGAGCCTGCTCCGCGCGCCCGACGACGCCGCCGTGCGCGCGCAGCCCGGGCTCGCGCGCGTGCCCGAGGTGGTCGAGTCGGTGCGGGTCGCCGGGTGGGACGTCGTGGTGCGCGACGAGATCGGAACGGATGCCGAAGCCGCCGGCATCCCGTGGGGGATCGACATCGTGGCCTACCGCGTCGTGCAGGAGGGGCTCACGAACGCCCTCAAGCACGGCACCACCCGCCGCGCCCACGTGCTGCTGCGTCGCGACGGCGATGACCTGGAGGTGGTCGTGACCAATCCGATCGAGCGCGTGCCCGAGGCCGCCGAGTCGGCATTGCCGTCGTCGGGCTTCGGTCTGGTGGGGCTGCGGGAGCGCGTCGACGCGGTGCGCGGCGACCTCGCGGCGGGTCTCGCCCCCGGCGGTTACCGCCTGGCCGCTCGCCTGCCCCTGCCCGCGCGTGCGGGGGAGTCGGGCTCGTGACCACCGCGATCGTCGTCGACGACCAGTCGCTGATCCGCTCGGCCGTGCGCGACCTCCTCGACGCTGCCGACGGGATCTCGGTGGTGGGCGAGGCCGCCGACGGTGAGGCGGGTGTCGCGCTCGCGCGCAGGCTCCGCCCCGACGTCGTGGTGTCGGACATCCGCATGCCGCGCATGGACGGCATCGAGGCGACCGCGGCGATCTGCGCCGATCCCGCGTTGGCCGACACGCGCGTGCTGATCCTGACCACCTTCGAGGAGGACGATTACGTCGTGGCGGCCCTGCGCGCGGGGGCGAGCGGTTTCATCGGAAAGGGCGCCGAGCCCGACGACATCGTGCGGGCCGTGCTGTCGGTGCACGAGGGCGGCGCGCTGCTCTCTCCCGCCGCGACCCGCGCGCTCATCGAGCGATACGTGCGGGCCACCGGCGCCGCCGACGTGCCGACGCCCGCCGCGCTCGACGCGCTCACCGACCGCGAGCGCGAGGTGCTGCTGCACGTGGCCCGCGGTCGCTCGAACGACGAGATCGCGGCGCTGTTGTACATCTCGCCGCACACGGCGAAGACGCACGTGAAGAACACGATGATCAAGCTCGGCGCGCACGATCGGGCGCAGCTGGTGATCGCGGCGTACGAGAGCGGCTTGCTGGCACCCGGGCGGTGAGGCGCGCCGCCGTCGGGTCAGGCCGGTGTGGGCGGCCGGGTCGATGCGCGGGGCGGGTACTCGCGGAGCGAGAGCTCGCGGCTGTCGAACATCCCGCGTCGCGCTCGCACCATCGTCACCCCCTGGTGGCGCAGGTCGTCGGCGTGGTCGACGGTCAGCGGTTCGTGGTGGGCTCTGCGCCATCCGCCGTCGAGCGTGTAGGTGTGGGTCACGGTGCGTGGTCGAGTCATGCTCACCCCCTTGCGGGGAACGGTAGTCCTCTTTCTCCGGTACTACCGAGATGTTCCCTCTCCGTAACCTAAGGGTTCGCAATGAGGTCTTTTCGGGCGCTGTTCGTTCGGAAAACGAGCCTCGGAGGAGAAACTGGGACGCATGACCACCGCGCGTATCGTCGTTCTCTTCGCCCTCGCCGCGGTCGCCGAGATCGGCGGGGCCTGGCTCATCTGGCAGGCGGTGCGCGAGAATCGCGGGTGGTGGCTCGCGCTTCTCGGCATCCTGGCCCTCGGCGCCTACGGCTTCGTCGCGGCTCTGCAGCCCGACGCGCACTTCGGACGGGTGCTGGCCGCCTATGGCGGGGTGTTCGTGGCCGGCTCGCTCGCGTGGGGGATCGTCGTCGACGGGTTCCGCCCCACCTCGTGGGACTACATCGGTTCGGCGGTGGCGCTCGTGGGGGCGGGCATCATCATGCTCGGGCCGACGGCGACGGCGGCGGACTGAGGCTGAATACTTGGTAGACGAGTATTTAGCTAGATGAAGTAAAGCCGAATGTCAACCGACGTCGATCTCGGGGTCCGGTCGGTCACACTCGGGGAATGCACAACGAGAACACCCCCCACGAGGGCCTTGCCGACGACTTCGCCACTACCGACGCCTCGCGCCCCTTCGGCGCCTACCTGTCGGTCATCAACGGCGGCAACTGAGGTCGTCCACGTGCGGGCCTCGGGCTCGTCGCGAGAGGGTCGGATGCCGTCAGGCTCCGGCCCTTCGTCGTGAGAATCGAGAAGAGGAAGACGCCATGAGCCCGCTCACCTTGCGCCTCGAGGGATCGCGCGTCGACGGCATCGCCTCGCTCTACCGGGAACTGGGTCGCGTGCTCATGCCCGACGAGCCGTGGACGCTGGGGGAGAGCCTCGACGCGCTCGACGACCTACTGTACGGCGGGTTCGGTGTGCTCGACGGGGCGGCCCCGGCCCGCGTGACCTGGGTCGACCACGCCGCGTCACGCGCGGCGCTGGGGGTCGAGGCGACTCGGGCGTACTACCGCGCGAAGCTCGAGAGGCCCGAGGTGTACGCCGCGGGACCGGCGCAGAGAGCGCTCGACGCCCTCGACGCGGGAGCGGGCGAGACGTACTTCGACCTCGTGCTGCGCGTGTTCGCCGACCACGAGAACATCGAGCTCGTGCTGGCTTGACGCGGAATCGTCCGCCTGGCGTCGGGGGCGTCATCGCGCCGGCGCACGCCGGAGAATCCGTGCCCGACCACAGGCTTCCGCGTCACCGCGTGGCGATGAGCCCGGTCGAGCCGTCGGGTGCCGCCCGCTCAGTCGTTCGACTTGTCGATTCCGCGCGCGCGGATCTCGTCGAGATCGAGCCCGGCGAGGATCTTGCGCGCGACGAGGTCGTCGATCGTCCCCTCGCGGCGCAGCCGCAGCAGCACCTCGCGCTTGCGGTCGAGCACCGCCAGACGCAGTCGCACGGCCTCTTTGTGGCGCAGCAGCGGGGAACGCTGCGTCACGTCGATGTCGTCGCTGACGGCGATCATCTCGAGCGGGCCGGCGGCGAGCCGCGCGGCGGCGTCACCGGTGTCCATTCCGGCGGCGCCGGCTCCGCCCGTGGCGCCGTTGGTGCCGTCGGGGGGCGCGGGAAGCCGGCGTCGCGGACGGCCCTCGTCCTTCGCCTCGGGCGGGACGGGGCCCATCGTCGAGGACTCTCCGGCGTCGTCGTCGAGCGAGGCGTCGAGCTCGGCCAGGTCGCGTTCCTCGATCGCGCGCTGGCGGGCGACGGCGCGTGCGTTGGCGAGTTCGAGGCGCTCGTAGCCCTCGCGTCGGGCACGGTCGCGCACCCGGTCGCTGATGCCGTGTTCGACGGCGAGGTCGTCGAGTGCCGCCAGCGCGGCGCCCGAGATCGCGCGTTCGGCGAGTTCGTACTCCTCGATCGCGGCGTCGTCGTTGGGGAGCTTCGCCCACCGGATCACGGCCGGCAGCAGCGGCCCCTGCACGAGCAGCGTGAGCACGATGACGCCCGCGGTGACGAAGACCACGGCGTCGCGGCCGGCGACGGGCTCGCCGCTCGCGGTCGTGGTCGGCACCGACAGGGCGATGGCGAGCGAGACGGCGCCGCGGAATCCGGCGACCGTGCTCACCACCCGGGAGCGGTGCCGGAGCGACCGCGACGACCCCGCGGGCGGCCTCGAGAACGGCGAGAAGAGCCACTGGAACAGGTAGCGCACGACGAACAGCACCACCCACGCGGCCACCGTGATCAGCAGCAGCATCCCGATCTCGGACGGCGAGATCTCGTGCAGCACGAGCTGCACCTCGAGGCCGATGAGCACGAACAACGCCCCGTTGAGCAGGTACACGCCGAAGGGCCAGGTGGCGTCGGCCGCTCTTCTCGACATCGCCGTGGTGATGCGCGGCGAGACCCAGGCCACGATCAACCCCGCAAACACGACGGCGAGCACGCCCGACGCCTCGATCAGTTCGGCGATGAGGAAGGCGAGGAACGGCACGAGCAGCAGGGTGAGGTTGATCGTGAGCGTCGACTGCATGCGACGCAGGGCGACGTACGCCAGCGCGGCCACCGCGATGCCCGCGGCCGCACCTCCCACGTACGACAGCAGCACCATGCCCGTGATCGACCACGGCGTGACCTGCCCGCCGAGCAGCAGCGACACCGCGATGGCGTAGAGCACGAGGGCCGTGCCGTCGTTGGTGAGGCTCTCGGCCTTGAGCTTCATGAAGGCCTTGGCGGGCAGCAGTCGACCGAGGGCGGCGACCGCGGTGGCGTCGGGCGGGGCGACGGCGGCTCCGATGACGAGGGCGGCCTCCCACGGCACGCCCATCCAGGTCGCGACACCGGCGACGGCGAACGCCGAGGCGACGACGAGGAGCGTGCTCATCGGGATGATGTAGCGCAGCGACCGGCGGACAGAGCGCAGCGACGTGGTCCACGCCTCGCGGAAGAGCATGACCGGGAGGAACAGCAGCAGCACCGTCTCGGGCGGCAGCTCGATCGCGCGGAGCTCGGGGATGAAGCCCAGCGCCAGGCCGATCACCAGCAGCACGAGCGGCGTCGCCACCCGCAGCCGCGGCGCGAGCACCGTGCCCACCAGCATCGCGAGTCCGAGCAGAACCGTGACTTCGAGTCCCTGCATGCCAACCGCCTTCCCTGCGCCCTCACCACACAGCGTAGAGAGGGGCCCGGACATTCCCGAGGGTCAGGCGGATCCGCGTCGTCCCAACGTCAGCGCGACGAGGCCGGCCACGAGATACAGCGCCCCCTGCACCTGCAGCGAGACGGTGAACGCCGGTCCCGTACCGATGAACCCGCCGACCAGGGTGCCCACCGCCTGCAGGGCGGTCAGTGCGGCGAACAGCAGGCTGGTGACCCGCCCGCGATGACCGGCGGGCGTCTCGCGGTCGACGATCGTCAGCATCGCGGTCATGGCGAGCAGGCCCGGCGCCCCGACCAGCGCGAACAGGGCGACGTACAGCGGGAACCACGTCGTCAACGCCGGCAGGTTCCAGATCAGGAGCGACAGCACGCCGAATCCGAGGATCGAGGCGGCGGCCAGGCGCGCGGGTGCGACGCGTCCGACGACGCCGAGCAGTCCGACGCCCGCCACGAGAGCTCCGATCGCCTGGATGCCGCGCAGCACGCCGATCTCGACGTCACCGCCGCCCAGCACCTGGGGCACGAAGAGCACGAAGAGGATCGAGAACAGACCCTGCGCGAGCGACATGAGCACCGCCACGAGCATGAGACGTCGGAGCACGCGGTCGCCGGCCACGATCGCGAGTCCCGACCCGAGCTCGCCGAAGAACGTGGCGCGCGCGGGGGCGCCCGCGGCGTCGACCTCGAGGGTGCGCAGCGCCGCGGTGTCGTCGTTCGCCGGGGTGGCGGCATCCGGTCGCCGTTTCGCCCGCGCGAAGAGCACGACGGATGCCACGGCGTAGGCACCCGCGGTGGCGACGACGAGGGCGTCGACTCCGCCGAGCCCCAGCGCCAGACCGCCGAGCGGTGCCCCGACCAGGCGCGCGAGACCCGAGCCGATGCCGAGCAGCTGGTTCACGGGTGCGACGTGGTCCGAGGGCACGAGAGCGGCGGCCACGCTCGGCCGCGCGGGTTCGATGATCGCCCCGAGCACCGATTGCACGACCGCGACGAGGGACACGATCCACAGGTCGGCGGCCGAGTCGACGAACAGCAGGGGGAGCACGGCGATCACCTGCAGCGCCGCGGTGCCGCCCATCAGGTGCCAGGGGTCGGCCCGGTCGATGAGCAGGCCCGCGAGCGGGGCGGCCGCCACCGTGAGCACGGCCTGCAGGACGAAGACGATCGAGGTGATCAGCGGCGACCCGGTGACCCCGAGCACGAAGAGGGGCAGGGCGACCAGCAGCATCCAGTCGGCGGTCTCGGCGATCGCGCCCCCCGACATCAGGCGTACGACGCCGGGGAACCGCCAGGTGCCGCCGCTCACGTCGCGCTGTCGGGGGAGGGGAGGTCGGGTGTGCGCGGGGGTCCTGTCTGCGGGTCGGCGGGGTCGTTGCCCCGGGCGCGCGGGCCCATCGCGTCCGCGTTCCGGGCGCGCCGGCCGCTCGAGCCCGCGCCGACCGAGCCCGGGTCGACGAAGCGCGGGTCGACGAAGCGCGGGTCGACGACACCGCGCACCGAGATCGAGGCGACGGCGCTGCCCGCGGGGACGTCGGCCCGGGTCGCACGCACGTAGGGGCGCACGATCGCGTCGATGCGCGCACCGAGGTCGGCGAGTTCGTCGGCGGTGAGCAGGACGGCGTAGTCGCTGATCACCGCCGCTTCGCGCCAAGGTTCGGCGAGGTCGCTCTCGTGCCGCAGGTAGTCGTCGAACCGCGCGTCGGTGTCGGCGAACCAGGCCGAGCGCACCGCGGCGCGCGTGAGATCGTCGGCGGGTCCGCCGCCGGCATCCAGGTCGATGCCCGTGATCGTCGCACGCCAGGGTCGCTTGCGTGCGTCGCCGGTGTCGTCGTCGGATCGCTCGACGAGGCCGAGCCGGGCGAGTTCGCGCAGGTGCCACGAGCAGTTGGATGCCGTCGCCCCGACCACCTCGGCGCATTCGGTCGCCGTCCGGGGCCCGACCGACAGCAGCAGCGACAGGATCGCGAGGCGCGACGGCACCGCGAGGGCGGCGAGCATGGCCGAGGTGGGGACGACCCGGCGCCCGGGAAGATGTGAAGGCACGACTTCATACTATGGGCCGCTGCGCCAGCACGGTGCCACCGCGCAGGACCGCGCCGCGTCGCGCCGCGCGGAGCGGACCCGATCGGTGCCCGTTCAGCCCCTCCCGGCGTATCCCCGCCACGCCTCGCCGAGACGCTGAATTCCGGCCTCGAGCACCGCGGGCGTCGAGGTGACGGGGATGCGGATGTGGTCGTCGGCATCCACGTCCGACATGAACTGCGCCGACCCGGCCACCGACACGCCCAGCCCCGCGGCGTAGCGCGCGAAGCCGGCCGCCGAGCCCGACGGCAGCTGCGCCCAGAGCCACAGCCCCCCGCGCGGCGGACGGAACCGCCAGTCGGGCAGGTGGACGGCGAGCAGCTTCGCCGCGGCGTCGGCCGCTTCGCGGTGCACGGTGGCCACGGTGCGGCGCAGGACCGGAGCCTGCGCGATCAGGTCGATCGCCAGCAGCTGCGAGGGGACGCTGGTCGACAGGTCGGTGGTCTGACGCAGTCCGCGCAGTCGCCGCACGAGCACCGGGTCCGCCCGCAACCACCCGACCCGCAGGCCTTCCCATGCCCATTTCGACAGCGACTCGACCACGACGATGGGCGCGTCGGGGCGCAGGCTCGCCAGTGAGGGAGGGGTCACGCCGTCGAACGACACGTGCGCGAGCACGCGATCCTCGATCACCGTCACGCCGTGCTCGGCGGCGAGATCCGCGATGCGCCGGCGCACGGCGAGACTCGTCTGGACGCCGGTGGGGTTGTGATTGTGCGGGTTCAGCGCGATCAGAACGGGTCGGCGCACCACGATCGCCATCTCGAGCGCGTCGATGTCGACGCCGTCGGGCGTGAGCCGGATGCCGTGCACCTGGCCTCCGCGACGACGCACGGCATCGGTGAAGCCGGGCCAGGCCACCTCTTCGGTGAGCACGGTGTCGCCGGGGGAGACCAGTTCGTCGACGAGCAGGCTGAGCGCCTGCTGCGCCCCGTGCGTGACCAGGATCTGCGCCGACGTCGTGGCGGTGCCGTCGTCGGTCATCAGCTGCGCGATGAGGGAGCGCAGGGCGGGGAGGCCCGCGGGGTCGCCCTCGACGGTGCTCGCGTCGAGCACGGGCCGGTGGCGCTGCACGATGTCGACGGCGAGCGGCAAGATCGGGGGGACCGCGCGCAGCAGATCGATGCTCGAGGGCAGGGTGGCGTACAGCGCCTCCGCGCGACCGGCGCTCTGACGCGCGGCCGTCGGGGGCGTCCCCGCGACGCGCGTGCCGCTGCCCTGGCGGCGATCGAGGATGCCGTCGTCGTACAGCCGCGCGTAGGCGCTGACGACCGTGCCCCGCGACACCGAGACGGTCGCGGCGAGCGTGCGTTCCGAGGGCAGCCGGTCGCCGCCGCGCAGTTCCCCCTCGCGCACGAGCCGGGCGATGCCGTCGGCGAGGCTCGCCGAGAGGGTGGCGTCGGTCGTCGCCCAACGGCCGAGGCGCAACGCCAGCTGTTCCGCCGAGACGACAGCCGTGCGCTGGTCCACCAGGGCGGAAGTGGCTCTGTCGAGAAGGGTCATACCTGGTGATTCTGGTCCAATGGCCCTCTCGTTCGCATCCTCTGATCGCATCCCCAGTCCATTCACTCCCCAGTGGACCATTGCCGCCGTCCTCGAGTGGATCGGTGTCGACGACGAGCGCTGCCACGACGAACGGCTGTTCGAGATCCTGGATGCCGTGGACCAGGCGCTCGCGGGCGATTCGGTCGCCGGAGCCCGCACCGCTCCCGGGAGCCACGCGGTCGTCCCCTCGGCGCGGGTCGTCGTGCTCGTGCGCTCGGTCGCCTCGCGGGTCGTCGCCGACCCGGCGCAGGGTGTTCGGCGCCTGGGCGAGGTGTTGGGTTTCGTGGAGCGGACGGAGGTGCCGCGGGGGGTGCTCGTTACGGTGTGACGGGTTCGTGGGGAGTGGCGCGGCGGGGAGGTGTGGGCGACTGGCGACTGGCGACTGGCGGGTGTGGGTCGGTTCGCGGTGTGGGTCGGCTTGTGTCGGAATGGTGCAGCGCGCGTCGGCTCGTGAGGATTGGTGCAGCGCGCGCGGGTCGGCTCGCGGGTGGGTCGGCTCGCGTGCGGCGAGCGGCGCGTACGCGCAGCTCCGCTCTGCTCGAGCAGGCTCCCTAGGTGCCGCTCGCGGCGATGTCGTACCCCCTCGCTAGATTGGGTGCATGGACACCATGGACCTTCGAAAGGCCGGTCACAGCCGGTTTCTTCGGGGTGGGGCGTGCCGTGGCCCAGCGATGAAGACCTGTCCGCCGACGCCGCCACGGCGTGGGCGATCGACGTGGGTTTGGTCGACCCCCACCCGTTCGGTGACGGTGCCACCGGCGCCGCCGACGAGGATGGCGCGTGGCTCCTCACCTCCACTCCCGCGCACCTTCTCGGCGAGCTCGAGCACCACGTGCGCGAACGCCACCGGGCCACGGCCGCGGAGTACCGCCTCCTGAGACTGCTGCTCGACGAGGCGGTGGCCGATCCCGAGCCGTGGGTGGGTCCCGACCCGACCCTCGACATCGCGTGGACCGACCCGCGGCGGCGCACCGTGGCGGCGGTGCGCCGCGATAGGCGTGACATGGCCGCACGGGCGGTGATCGCCGAGATCGCGACGCGCCTGCGGCTGTCGGAGCAGACGGTGCGCACGCGAGCCGCCCATGCCGAGACCTTGCAGAGCCGTTGTCCCGAGATCTGGAACGCCTTCGTCGAGGGCACGATCTCGGAGCGTCACGCCGTCGAGTCGGCGCGGCTGACGACGTCTCTTCCCGACGAGCCCGAGTCGTCGCCGGCCGACGAGCCCGAGTCGCCGCCGACCGGACCGACCGGGGCAGATGGCCCGGCGCCTGGTCCCGACGGCTCGACGCTGCTCCCCGACGTGCTTCTGGACGACACGGCAACGCTCGCCGACGAACCGGCTCTGGCTTCGGGCGAGCAGGCTCCGGCCTCTGGCGGGCCGGCTCCGGCCTCCGGCGAGCATGAATCCTGGCGGGCGTTCGACGAGGGTGCCCTCGACCGCGCTCTCCGGCTTCCGCCCGCGCGGTTCTCCGTCTCGGCGCGCGCTCTCCGCGAGCGCGTGCACCGCGAGTCCCTTCAGACGCGGCACCGTCGGGCGGCTCGCGACCGAGGCGTGTGGCTCGCGGCCGAACTCGATGGCATGGCCACACTGACCGCTCTGCTTCCCGCGGATCGTGCGCACGATGCCCTCGCGCATGTCGATCGCGCAGCCCGTCACCTGCGGGTGGCCCCCGATGAGGAACGAACGCTCGCGCAGCTGCGGGCCGATGCTTTCGCGGATTTGCTCACGCGGTCCACGGGCGGGGCCGGGTCCCGCGCGGCGACCGGTTCGATCCATCGCGCCGAGGAACGCCCGGCGAGTGCGGGTGGTCGTACCGGCGACGGCGCTTCCTTCGCTGTGCCGAATACCGCCGTGCCGGCTGCCGCCGTGCCGGCTGCCGCCGTGCCGGCTGCCGTGGTACCGGCTGCCGTGGTACCGGCCGCCGCCCCGCCAGCCGCTGCCCCGCCGACTGCCGCCGTGTCTACTGCAGCCGCGCCGACTGCCGCCCCGCCGCCCGACGCCTCACCGCCGACGCCCTCCGCGCCCCCGGATCGTCGCGCGTCGATCGTCATCACGGTCCCCGCACTCACGCTTCTCGGAGCAGGCGACGAGCCCGCTCGTCTCGACGGGTACGGCCCGATCGACCTCGACACGGCTCGGCGTCTCGCCGGCGAGGCCACCTCGTGGGTGCGGATCCTCACGCATCCGCTGACGGGCGTGCCCCTCGCCCTCGATCGGTCGACCTACCGCGTGCCGACCGCCTTGCGTCGATGGTTGGGCGTGACCTCGCCGACGTGCGTCTTTCCAGGATGCGGACGACCCGCGCGCGAGTGCGACCTGGATCACCTGGCCGCGTGGAGCGCCGGCGGTGTCACCGATGACGACAACCTCGCACCCGAGTGCCGACATCATCACCGCATCCGTCACGAGACTCGGTGGAATCCCTCGCGCGACCCCGACACCGGCGACCTGCGCTGGACGTCGCCGCTCGGCGCCCAGATCGCCGAGGATCCGCCGCCGTTCTAGCCGAGTCGAAGCGGGCACGCCGCCGCCGAGGTCGACGATGCAACGCCGGGGCAGGATCGAAGCCGTCGGCCCTCCCGTCGTGGTTGGCCTGTGACATGATTCTCCGCGTGAGCGGCGTGGACGATCTGCCAACCTGGGCCGACCTCCCGTGATTCTCGGAAGACTGGGAGGGCTCCGCCTTGCCCGTGCGGGCGGAGGATCTCGACGAGCTGGAGCAACTCGTCGGATGCGCGTTGCCACGGGCATTCCGCGCGTTCTATCTGCGGACAACGGCGGGTGGCCCCTCGCTGAGTCAGGAATGTTGCACGGCTTCACGGCGGTCAAGCACGGAGCGCTCCCGATCGAACGGCTGTGGGCGGACCTTCGCCAAGGCGGCGGCGACGCGTTCGACGAGTGGATGCCGTTCGCACACGATCCCGGGGGCAACCTGTTCTTGCTCCACGTCGGCCGCGAATCCACGGGAGCCGTGCGGGTCTACCTCGGCGGCGAAGACCGGTGGATGCCAGCTGCGGACTCCTTCGAACAGCTGCTGCGTGTGGTGCCTCGGGACGGCTGACGAACACCCGAGAACGCCCTTGCCCACGCGCCCGGGCCGTTCACGACCCGGTGTCTCGGCCCGGCAGTCTCGCCCCCGAGTCTCGGCCCCGGAATCTCGGCCCCCGCGTCTCCGCAGCGACGGCTCACCCCGCCCGCCGAGCCCGCAGCGTGGAAGCACCCCTCCGCAGAGATGCCCCACCCGGCCCACCCGGCCCGCAGCGCCGCCTCACCCCTCCGCCGCGACCCCCACCTTCGCCTTCGCCCACGACCGTCCGCGCGTGTCCTTCAAGATGTCGTACTCGACGTCGACGTGCGGCTCGATCGCGCTGTATTTGTCGTTCGGGGCGCCGATGACGAGCTGGAATCCGAGGCCGCGCCACGCGCCGATCGCGCGCTTGGTGAAGTGCGCGTCGGCCTTGATCAGCGCCTCGTCGAGGAACACCGGGGCGTAGCGGGGGCGCTCGGCTCCGGCATCCCCGAGCTGGTACCGCAGCGCCGCTCCGACGATGAACGCGATGAGCTCCTGCGACTCCCCGCCGGATTTCTCACCGATGTGGTCGTAGAGGGCGACGTGCTCGCCGGTGTCGGCGCGGAAGCGCTCGGCGCTCACCCGCACGTGGTTGCGCACGTCGACGAGGTCGGCGAAGTCGGGCGCTGTCGAGCGGATGCGGTTGATGAGGCGCGCCATGCGGGTGTACACCGCTTCGCGTTCCTCGTCGGACGAGGCCGCGTCGATGGCCGCACGCACGTCGCGCAGCTCGCGACGGAAACGGCGACGCACCTCGGACTGCCCCTCGCGCGGCACGATCTGCAGGCGGTGCTCGTCGTCGTAGAACGGCAGGTCCTGCATGATGTCGTTGATCGGCGCGATCCGCTCCCGGATCTCACGCAGCGCCCGCGTCAGCGCCGAGTCGAGGCTCGTCAGGTCGTTGCCCGACAGGCGCAGCAGACTGTCGCGCCACTCCGCTTCGAGCTCGTGCAGGCCGCTCGCTTCGAGGTCGGCGAGGATCCGCTCGAAGTCGCCGAGCGACTCGTCGGGGTCGGCGAGCAGGTTCGGACTCGGCCACCGGTCGGTGAACGCGATGAGCGTGCGCCGCAGGCTCTCGCGCTGGTCGCCCCACGTCTCCTGCGCCGACCGCTGTTCCTCGAGCAACCGTCGGGAGGCGGATTCGAGGGCGGCGTCGAAGCTCGCCAGGAGCTGCGACGGCGTCGCGTCCGACGCTCCCGGTGCCACGAAGAGAGCGTCGAGGTAGTCGATCTCGTCGGGCGAGAGGGCGGTCTCGGAATCCTCCGCGCGTTCGATGAGCATCTGCGCCGCGTCGACGTCGTCGGTGATCTCGGCCCAGCGCGCGGCCGTCGCCTGCTGTTCGGTCTTGGCCCCGCCGATCTCCTCGCGCAGGCGGCCGGCCCGGGCACGGGTGCCCGAGATCTGCTCCTGCAGCTCGGCGATACGGGGATTGCCGGCGGTGATGTCGGCGATCGTCTCGTTCCAGCGGTCCAGATCGCGCTGGACGGATGCCACGTCCACCTGGTCCCATGACAGGTCGGCGATCTTCTCGAGGGCGCTGCGCCGCTCGTCGAACGCGTCGAGGGCGGTGGAGGCCTCGTCGACCGTGGCTTTGGCGGCCGTGAGGGCGCGGCGCGCGGCGACGATCTGCTCGCCGAGCTCGGTCAACCGCACGCGCGACGAGAACCCGAGCACGCTCTGACGGATCGACCCCCCGTGCGCGCCGCGTGCACCCTGGCTCGTCTGCCCCGAGATGGTGAGCGCCAGGCGGTGCCGCGACAACTCCGACGCGGCATCCACGCAGACGAACGCGAACTGCTGCTCGAGCCGGTCCTGCAGCCACCCGGTGAAGGGCGAGGTGCGGAATTCCAGACGCCCGGGAAGGGTCGCCGGATCCAGCCCGCCGCGTTCGGGGAGCCCGGTCGACACGCCCTCGAACCGCAGGCGCTCCGACAGCCGGACGCCGTCGATCGCCGCGCGGAACGATGTCAGGTGCGCGGCATCCACGAGAAGGGTCGTCGCGAACCCCCCGAGCGCGAGGGTGAAGGCCCCGCGCCACGGCTCGTACTCGGTGCGCACGTCCACGAGCTCGGCGACGAAGGGCAGCTCGGCGGCGGTCAGACCGGCGGCCTCGGCCAGGGCCTCGCGTGCCTCGTGCAGACGGGGCGGGATGTTGTCGTCTCGCGTCTGCGTGCGGCGGTGCTCGGCCTCGAGGGCGGCGAGCTGCTGGCGCAGGTCGGTGTGGGTGCTGCTGGCGGCGACGAACGCGTCGCGGACGGCCGTCTTGGCATCCGCGTCACCGAGGGTGCGGCGCGCGTCGTCCACGAGGGCGGCGAACTGCTTCTCGGTCGACACCTCGGTCTGCAGCACCGCGAGCGCCGTCTCGAAGCGCTCCCGGTCGCGCTGCATGCCGGCCAGGCGCCGCTCGAGCGTGCGGAGCTCGCGCTGGGCGGCGTCGAGGCGGTCGCCGCCGGCCGCGCGCAGCACGTCGCCGAGGCCTTCGCGCTCGGCTTCGGCGGCGTCGGCGAGGGCCTGGCGTTCGCGCACGAGCGCGTCGGTGGCGTGCGTGCGGTCGCGCAGCTCCGCCTCGACCGCGCCGAGCAGATCGACTCGGCGCTGCGCCCGCCAGAGCGAGGCGCGCGAGTCGAGGTCGGTGAAGCGTCCGAGCGCGTCGATCAGCTGCAGACGTTCGGCGGCCTCGTCGATGCGCGTTTTCATCGCACGGATGGGCTGCAGCGCCCGCACCTGCTGGCGCGCCTCGAGCATGCGCGTGCGCGTCGACTCGAGCCCGTCGAAGTGCGACACGACGGCGTCGGCGACGGTGAGGGTCTCGGGCTCCTCGAGCACCATGCGCTTGTAGAGGTCGTCGACGGTGGTGATCTGCTGCCCGGCCTGGATGCGCGCGAGCAGGCTCATCGCCTTCGTGCCCGCCCCCGCCGCACCGATGCCGAGAACGCCGTGCAGTCGGGCCGAGAACTCGCGGTCGGTGGCGAGGGTATCGAGCCCTGTCGCCCGCACCGCCGCGTCGGACAGGTGCTGCTGCGCCGCCCGCTCCAGGTCGCGCAGGTCGAACGCGCCGTGCACGGTGGCGCGCACCTTGACGGCGTCGTCGAGCGTGCGGGCGGCGGCGGGGATGTACCAGGCGCGCACCGCGGTGAAACGGGCGCCGTCGTGGTCGGCCCAGGTCATCGCGATCGCGGTCCACGTGTCGACACCGTCGCCGCGCAGCACCCGGATCTTCGTGCCCTCGTCGGTGCGCGACTCATCGAGCTTGCCGCGGCCGTACGAGAGGATGTTGCGCTGCTCCTGCCCGCGCGGACGCCCCACCACCGCACCGTTGGAGGCACCGTTGAACGGGGTGGTGTGCGGCATCATGAGCGCGACGTACGCGTCCATCAGCGTCGACTTGCCCGAGCCCGAACCACCGCAGAGAAGCGTCGCGGTGGGGGCGAAGCGCACGCGATGCGTTCCGTCGTAGCCGCCCCAGTTGACGAGCTGCAGGTCTTCGGCCACCCACTGCTGTCCGCGCGAGGCGGCCGGAATGAGGCCGAACAGGGTCTCGAGCATGGTCATCGGGGGTCTCCCTCGAACGTTCCGGATGCCGCGACCTCGCGGTCACCGGCAGCCTCGGCATCCTGTGTGTGCTCGTCGAGGGCGGATGCCATGACGCCGCCCTCGCGTGGGCTCCCGGCATCCTGTGTGTGCTCGTCGGAAGCGGATGTCACGACCCCGCCCTCGGGTGAGCTCCCGGCATCCCGCGTCTGCTCCTCCAACCAGAGCTGCAGCTCGCGGAGCGTCTCGGCGCTGAGCACGACCTCGATGAGCGGCCCGATGCGGTACCGCCCCTCGGACTCCTCCTCGATGATGCCCTCGCGGTCCAGTCGCGCGATCGCGGTGCGCACGGCCCGCTGCTGACTGGCGCGCGTGCCGTCGGTCTCGGCGAAATACGTCAGCACGGTCTGCTCGACCTCTTCGACGTCGACGCGCGCCGACGCGGTGCCGGCGGTCGTCTCGCGCTGGAACACCGTCCGCAGATACACGAGCACGAGCGTCTCGGCGCGCGAGTACGCCTCGTCCTTCAGCAGGATGGGCACGTCGATCTCGTCGCTGCGCACCTGCTCCTTGTACGCGACGCCCCGCGCGTGGTCGACGACGAGCCGCACGAACAGATCGTTCAGACGCGACTCGATCATCTGCTGGTGCTCGAGCAGCAGCTTCCACTCGGCGGGGGAGTTCTCGGCGCTCAGGAACCGGCGCTGCAGGATGCGCACGAGCACGCGCCGCACCTCGGAGTCCAGGATGCCGCGATCGCCGGGGAACAGCGCGTCGGGGTCGTTCTCCATCGCGACCGGGGCGATGAAGGCGGAGGACTCCGTGCCGCCGGGGGAGACCTCGGCATCCGGCGACGACGGCGTCGTCGAGGACGCGGGGGCGTCGGCGCCGTCGCGCGCGCGGGAGGGTGCGAACACGTCCTCGTCAGTCATCGGCATCCTTTTCTCGCAAGCTGTTCGCTCTGACCGCCCCGAAGGCGAAGCGCCGGGTGGTGCCGTCGGGGCGTACGGCCTCGACGATCGAGACGTCGTCGGTCTCGGTGAGCCCTCCGCGATGCACGATCTCGAGCAGGCCGACCAGATCGACCGGGCGGCGGGTGTCGGCGGAGCCGCCCGAGAAGGCGGTCGCCAGGTCGAAGCCGTCGCCGAGCGTGGCGACGTACGCCTCGAGCTCGGCGTAGTGCGGGCCGCCCCAGGCGCGGGTGTCGGCGTCGACGAACTCGGCCTCGACGTCTGCGGATGCCAACGGCGCCGGCGCCCCGGCCGGACGCACGTCGCTGAGCGACTGGCGCAGGTGCCCGATGTCGGCGAGCGGGAGCGTGCGCACGGGCTCGACGCGACCGGGGGTCTTGGTCTGGCTCCAGCGGTGGAGCCCCGCCATCACGCCGCGCAGCAGGTCGTCGACCTGACGATCGCGGATGGGATCGTGTGTGCGCACCTGCGCGGTGATGACGTGCGAGGCCCGCCGCTGGGCGGTGAGCACCTCTTGTACGCCGGCTTCGACGCGCCGGGCGATGGCGTCGAGCTCGGCCCGCTGGTCGGGGGTCATCAGCCGCGAGAAGGGCTGGGTGAGCACGGCGTGCAGCTGGTCGGTGAGGTCGTCGATGTTCTCGGGGTCGCCGATCAGACGCAGCGCGCCCTGGAAGGCTCGACCCTCGGGGGTGGCCTGCATCACCTGGCGCCCGCGCTCGAGATACTCGCGCAGCACCTCGCCGGTGGGACGCACGTCGCGGCGGAGCTCGGCGACGACGTCGCGCTGCATCGCGGCGATCGACTCCGCCACGCGCGAGAAGTCCGCGGGCAACTCGCGCGCGAGGTGGATGACGTTCTCGGCCTCTTCGAGCAGGTGGTCGTCGTCGAGGGGCTCGACGACGCCCTCCTCCAGCGCGGCGATCTCGGCATCGAGGGCTGCCCGCTCCTCGAGAAGTGCCTCGCGGCGTCGGGCGGGGTCGCTCTCGGCGTCGCGGGCGAGGCGCTCGACCGCGTCGAGAAGCGTGCGCACGCGCGAGCGGGAGACACGGGCGCGGCCGCCGCCGGCGCGACCGGCGATCTCGAGGGCGCCCACGGCGTGCGCCGAGAGGCGGTACACCTCGACGTCGTCCTCGATCTGCAGGCCGAGCCAGCCCACGCGCACCCAGCCGCGACAGATCTCGCGCGCCGACCCCGCGGGGATGCGGCGGTCGTCGTCGGTGTCGTAGCCCGCCGCGCGCAGCTCGTCGATGGCCTCGGCCACCTCGACGTGCGCGTCGGCGACGGTGACCGCCGCGCGGTCGGGGGTGAAGACCACCGAGAGCACGGCCACGACGAAGGGGGCGAAGCGCCCGTGCAGCAGGTCGAGTGTGGGGTTCTTAAACGCCGTCACCGAGCGCAGGTACGCGGCTTCGGTTCGGGTGCTGCTCACTGGCTCGAGTCTACCGGCGCCCCGCCCGCGCCGCCGGATCGGCGAGGTCGTGCGCCGCGACGGGTGATGTTACGGGTGAGCCCTGCCGTCTCCGGGCGCCCGCTGCGCGTCGGGAACGGCAGCCGGATGCCGTTCCCGACGCGCCGCTCACCCGCTCCGGCCCCCGCGACCGTCCGCGGGAGCCGCCCGTCACCCCGGGCATCGTCGCGAGAACGCCGTGTGCCACGGCGCCGGTCGCCCCCGCGGCCGACGACGGGAAGGATGACCGGTGCGTCACAACCTCGACGGCCTCCGGGCTCGGATCGATCTGTCCGGTGCCGCCCCGAGTCGGCGCGCCGTGGTGGCGGCGGGCACGTGGGCGGTTCCCGCCATCGCGCTCGTGGTCACGAGCCCGGCCCTCGCGGTGTCGGGGGCGACGTTGTCGTTCTCGTCCGGCTCGTACGCGGGAGTGCCCTGCGAAGACATCACCGACGCCGTCGTCCGCGCGGCCACGGGCGGCGTCCCCCAGGCGGGCGTGAGCGTGGTGCTCCAGCTCTCCGACGGCTACACCTTCGATGCGGCCGCCGTCACCGCCACCGTCGTCACCGACGCCGACGGTACGGCCCCGTGCGGCACCATCCACGTTCCGGGCAGCGGCGCGACCGGCACCCTGGCCGCCTCGGCGAGTGGCGCGACGAGCGCCTCGGCCACCCTCACCGCGTTCAGCGGACGGCTGCTGATGACGCCGGGGACGCTGTCGGCGGTCTCGCTCGTCCCCGCGGGGGCGGTGCCCCTCGCTCACGACCTCTTCCTCCACGACGCTGCGCTCTACCGCGCCGGTGTCGGGGTCGTGCACACCGGGGTGGCAGCCGCGGGCGCCCTCGCCGAGGCGCCCGCGAAGAACGGGGCCTTCCTGCTGCCCCTGCGTCTCGAAGACGGCTCCGCCGCGGTCTACGACACGCAGGCCGGGACGGTCGTCCCCGCCGTCGGCATCCCCTCCGGGGCGACGCCCGTGGCGGCCGATCTGTTCCTGGCGGGCACGACCGTCTACCGCGCCGGCGTCGCGATCGCCACCGATGTCGCCGCCTACGGCCAGCTGCTCGAGCATGAGCAGGGAGGGGGCGGCACCGGACAGTTCGAGCTGCCCTACCGCGCCCTGGACGGGACGCCGCGGTTGCTGCGCGTCCCGCTCGACGAGACGCGCGCCGCCTTCGAGTTCGACGGCCCGTCGGGAGCACCGCGGGGTGCGACGCCGGTCGCCGGCGACCTCTTCATCGCCGACGGCGTGCTGTATCGCGTCAGCTGGGACGGCGACTGCCCCTACGGTGCCGGTGCCGTGGCCACCGGGATCGCGTCGTGGGGAACCCTCACCCCGAACCCCTCCTACGTCGGCGAGCGTCTGCTGCCCGTGACCACGTCGTCGGGGGCGGCCACGCTGTTCATGGTGTCGGGCAACACCGTGCGCGAAGCCACGGCCGTCCCGAACGGTGCGACCCCGATCGGTGTCGACCTGTTCCTGCTCGGCGAGAGCATCCACCGCGACGGCGACGGCGTCGTCGCCACCGGCGTGGCCGCGGCCGGATACCCCGTGCCCGCGGCGTCGGGGTCGTCCCAGATCGTCATCCCCCTCGCATCCGTGGCGCCCTCATGCTGAGCCGTCCGCACGAAGGAGAACCCGTGACCCCCACTCCTCGCCCGCCCGAGCGTCGCCCGTCCGGTGCTCGTCGCTGGTGGGCGGTCGGCATCGTCGGGGCCCTGCTGACCACCGCCGGCGTGGTCGGTGTGTGGCCCTCCGCCCCCGCGACGCCGGAGGCCGCGGCCTCCCCGCCGCCGGCGCCCGCGGTCACGGCGGCGACCCCGTCGTGGTCGGAGGCGATCGGCATCCCCGCGGACGCCACCGAAGAGGAGCGGCTGCGGATCGAGCTGTCGTACGACCTCGTCGCCGTGCCGACCGCGCGCTACGACCAGCTGCGCGCCCTGCCGGACGTCTCGGAGGTGAGCCCCGTCACGCGCGGCGACACGGTCTACGTCGCCGTGCCCGCCGCCGAGGTGCCGACGATCCTCGCGGTGATCCCCGAGGCCCGCTTCCTGCCCAACGAGATCGTCACGGCATCCGCGGATCAGACCCCCACCCCCTCGTGGGGTCTGGATGCCGTCGACAACACCGCCGCCCTCACCGACGACCACTACCTGTACGACTCCACGGGAGCCGGCGTCACGGCGTTCATCGTCGACAGCGGCGTGCAGTCCTCGCATCCCGATTTCGGGGGGCGCGTCGACGCCGCCAACGGTCACAGCGAGGTCGACGACGGTCGGGGCACCGAGGACTGCAACGGTCACGGAACCCACGTGGCGGGCACGGTCGGCAGCACCACGTACGGCGTCGCCAAAGACGTGCGGATCGTGCCCGTGCGGGTGCTCGGCTGTGGTCGGGAGGGCTCGGGCCTCGCCCTGCTGTACGCGATGTTCTGGATCTACGACAACCACGACGGTGCGAACGCGGTCATCAACATGAGCCTCGGTCTGCCGCGCAACGCCTTCGTCGACGACATCATCGACGACGGGATCGAGCTCGGTTTCGTGATCGTCGTCGCCGCCGGCAACGAGACGCAGGACGCGTGCAACGTCTCGCCCGCCGGCGCTCCCGACCTGCTCACCGTGGGAGCGATCGACTCGGGCCGTTCCCTCGCGTGGTACAGCAACTTCGGTTCGTGCGTCGACATCCTCGCCCCGGGTTCTGAGATCACCTCGACCTACCTCGACTCCTCGACCGCGGTGTTCGACGGCACGTCGATGGCCTCCCCGCACGTCGCCGGCCTCGCCGCCCGGGTGCGCGAGCTGCACCCCGCGTGGGGGCCGGCCGAGGTGCAGGCAGCCCTGACGACCGCGGCGGCGACCGGCCACGTGGCCGATCTCCCGGCCGGGACGCCGAACCTGCTGGCCGCCCTCCCCGCTGTTCCCCGCATCACCGCGCTGACGGCCACCGCCGACCCCGCGGGTGTCGCCTTGGCCTGGACCACCAACGACATCGGCACGCCCACCGCCTTCTCGGTGACGGTGACCGACACCTCGACCGGTCGCGCCTATCCCGTGGTCGTCGCGCGTCTTCGCGGATCGACCGTCTTCACCGAGGTGGCATCCGGTCGCACCTACAGCGTGAGCGTCACGGGCACGGTGCGGATGCCGGCGGGAACGGCGTCGACGACCGAGACGGTCACCACCGAGTACACCGCGCCGTAGCGCCCCCTCATCACCGGGCGCGGGCGGGTGCCTCGGCATCCTGCCCCGCGAGGCGGCGGAGGCGCGCCAGCTCCGGAACAGGGTCGGTGTGGTCGTCGACGCGCAGATCGAGCAGGGTGTCTGTGCGGGAGGCCACCAGCAGTGCGGCGCTCTGGCGGCCCCGCGCATCGCCCCCGGCCCCGTCGCCCGCGGCGAGCGTCTCCAGCAGCCGGTCCGCCAGATCGATTCCGGCCGTCGCCGTCCAGGTCTCGGCCATCGCCTCGAGCACCTCGCCGCCGACGAGCAGGTTGCCGACGAAGACGGCATCCGGCCCCACCCGGTGGCCCGCCCAGGCGGTGATGTCGGCGCCGGAGCGCGCCGCACCGTCGCCGGCCCAGCCGAGCACGGCGACCTGCCGCAGGCGCGACCCGTCGTCCCAGTCGGGGACGCGAGCGACCGCCGCGGCCGCGTCGGATCCCGCCCGCATCTCGTCGAGCAGCAGCGCGCGCAGCGAGCGGTTGGTCCACGCCTGACTCGCCACGACGCCCACCGCCGCGGCGACCGTGAGCACCGAGGCGCCGACGGCGAGCGATCTGCTCGCGGTGGCGGCGCCGATCCGCCCGCGCAGAGGGTCGCGGCCGAGGACGGTGAAGGTCATGGATGCTCCCGAGGGGTCGGCGAGGGGCGCCCGGGGGGATGACGGCGGTTTGTGAAGATCGTGTTTCGGTGCCGGCCGGGGCTTGTGTCCGTCCCCATGCTTGCACATACTGATCGAAACATCATCTAAATGATGATTCGCTCACCCGATTGGCATCCACATGAACACGCGCATCACACTCGGCATCGCCGGCGCGCTCGCCGCGACCCTCGCCCTCGCCGGCTGCTCGGCCGGTCAGGGCGTGGACCTCGGCGACTCCGGCACCGCCTCCGGCCAGACCCTCGTCGCCGCGATCGGCGGTGAGCCCGACCAGCTCGACCCGCAGAAGACGACGTCGTACTTCGCGTTCGAGGTGCTCGAGAACGTCTACGACACCCTCGTCGCGCCCGACGCGGCACTCGAGATGCAGCCCGCGCTCGCCGAGAGCTGGGAGACCAGCGACGACCAGCTCACGTGGACCTTCCACCTGCGAGACGGCGTCACGTTCCACGACGGTTCCGCCTTCACCAGCGAAGACGTCGTCTACTCCTACCGCCGCATCATCGACGAAGAGCTCTCCAACGCGTGGAAGTTCGCCACCGTCGCCGACGTCGCCGCCCCCGACGACGCCACCGTCGTCATCACCGTCACCCAGCCCACCCCGAACCTGCTGTCGAACCTCGGCGGCTTCAAGGGCATGGCGATCGTCGAGAAGGCCAACGTCGAATCGGGCGACATCACCACCGCGCCCGTCGGCACCGGCCCCTTCTCGCTCAGCGACTACACCGCCGGCGATCACATCACCCTCACCGCCAACCCCGACTACTGGGGTGGCGCACCGTCGCTGGGCGGCGTGGAGTACCGCTTCATCTCGGAACCGGCGACCGCCCTCGCCTCGCTCAAGGCCGGCGACATCGACTGGACCGACGTGGTGCCCGCCCAGCAGGTCGAGCAGCTCGGGAGCGACAGTGCGGTGACCCTCGGCCTCACCCCCTCCAGCGACTACTGGTACCTCGCGCTCAACGAGGCCAAGCAGCCGTGGAGCGACGTGCGGGTCCGCCAGGCGATCGCGTACGCCATCGATCGGGATGCCATCGTGCAGGCGGTCAGCTACGGCACCGCCGAGAAGAACCAGCTCGCCATCCCGACGCGGAGCGTCTGGTACACCGAGTACGACCAGTACTCCACCGACGTCGACAGGGCGAAGCAGCTGCTCGCCGAGGCCGGGTACACCGGCGGGACGCTCGACCTGCTCGCCACGAGCGACTACCCCGAGACCGTGACCGCGGCCCAGATCATCGCCGCCAACCTCGAACCCCTCGGCATCCAGGTGCAGATCCGTCAGCCCGACTTCTCCACCTGGCTCGACGAGCAGAACTCCGGCAACTTCGACATGTTGATGATGGGGTGGCTCGGCAACATCGACCCCGACGACTTCTACTACTCGCAGCACCACACCGACGGTGCGAGCAACGCGCAGAAGTTCTCGGACCCCGACGTCGACCGCCTGCTCGACGCCGGTCGGGTCGAGACCGACGCCGACGCCCGCAAGAAGCTGTACGCGGACGCTGCGACGATCATCGCCGACAAGGCCAGCTACATCTACCTCTACAACCCCTCGGTGACCCAGGTGTGGTCGCCGGCCGTGACGGGGTACGAGACCCGGGCCGACCGCGCGATCCGCTTCGCCGGCACCAGCCTCGACAAGTGATCCCCGCCGTGGGGGCGCCGGGTCGGCGCCCCCACGGCTCGAACAGAGGAGGGACCCATGAGGATCGCCCCCGCACAGGTGCTCCGATTCATCGGCACGCGCGTGCTGTCGTCGGCCGTGGTGCTGCTCGGTGTGCTGATCGTCGTGTTCGCCCTGGTGCACCTCGTCCCCGGTGACCCGGTGCGGCTGGCCCTCGGCACCCGGTACACCCCCGAGGCGTACGAGGCGCTGCGTACGGCGTCCGGTCTCGACCGCCCCCTGCCCGAGCAGTTCGTCTCGTACGTCCTGCACGCCGTCACCGGCGACTTCGGCGTCAGCTTCCGAAACGGTCAGCCGATCACCACGACCCTCCTCCAGCGCCTGCCCGCCACGGTGTCCCTCGCCGTCGTCGGGCTCGTCGTCGCCCTGCTCATCTCGCTCCCCGCCGGGGTGTACTCCGCACTTCGCGAGGGACGCGTGAGCGACGTCATCGTGCGGGTGAGCAGCCAGTTCGGCGTCTCGATCCCCGACTTCTGGCTCGGGATGCTGCTGATCTCCCTCTTCTCCGTGACCCTCGGCTGGCTCCCCGCCAGCGGCTACGTCGCCCTGACCGACGACCCGGCGGGGTGGCTGCGACAGGTCGCGCTGCCCGGACTCACCGTGGGTCTCGTCGCGGGCGCCATCATGACGCGCTACATCCGCGCGGCGGTCATCGACGTGGCGTCGGCCGGATACGTGCGCACCGCGGTGTCGAAGGGGCTGCCGCGGCGCGTCGTCGTGTCGCGGCACATCGTGCGCGGAGCACTGGTGCCGGTGCTGACGATCGCCGGCATCCAGCTCGCCACCATCCTCGGCGGGGTGATCGTCGTCGAGGTGGTCTTCGCCTGGCCGGGCCTCGGCCGCCTGGTCTACGACGCGGTCGCTGCGCGCGACTACCCCCTCATCCAGGGGGCCGTGCTGCTGGTGGCCGTCATGTTCATCGTCGTCAACCTGATCGTCGACGTGCTCTACGCCGTCGTCGACCCGAGGATCCGAGCCGCATGAGCGCCACCGACCCCGCCCTCGTCCCCGCCGCGGCCGCGCCCGCGACTCCCGCCCGCGTGGCATCGTGGCGCCTGCTCGCCGCGAACCCCCTCACCGTGGCCGCCGCCGCCGTGCTCGCGATCATCGTGGTCGCCGCGCTCCTCGCCCCCTGGATCGCCCCCTACGGCGTGAACGAGATCGACGTCTCCCGAGCGCTCACCGCGCCGAGCCCGGCCCACTGGTTCGGCACCGACGAGCTCGGCCGCGACGTGTTCTCGCGCGTGCTGCGGGCGGCATCCACCTCACTCACGATCGCCGTGATCGCCGTCGCCCTCGCCCTGGTGCTGGGCCTGCTGCTGGGCGTGGTCGCCGGCTACGCGGGCGGCGCGGTCGATGCGACCCTCATGCGCGTGGTCGACGTGATGTTCGCCTTCCCCGTCCTGCTGCTGGCGCTCGCCATCATCGCGATCTTCGAGCCGGGCATGCTCACCACGACCATCGCCATCGGCGTCGTCTACACGCCGATCTTCGCCCGCGTCGCCCGGGCCAGCACGCTGTCGCTGCGGACCTCGCCGTTCGTGCAGGTCTCGCGCAGCATGGGCACGCCCGCCCCGATGATCCTCGTGCGGCACGTGCTGCCGAACATCGGCGGTCCCGTGGTGGTGCAGACCTCGCTCTCCCTCGCGTTCGCGATCCTCTCCGAGGCGGCGCTGTCGTTCCTCGGCCTCGGGATCCAGCCGCCCGCGCCGTCGTGGGGCGGGATGCTGTTCACCGCGCAGGGCTTCCTCGCCCAGGCGTGGTGGATGAGCGTGTTCCCGGGAGCGGCGATCTTCGTCACCGCCCTCGCGTTCAACCTGCTGGGCGATGGTCTGCGCGACGGACTCGACCCCCGCCAGCGCACCATCATCGAAGCGCGCCAGGGCCAGCGCCGGCGAGAACGCGTCGCCGCCGCCCTCTCGCGCCGATCGACTCCGACGCACCGTGACGGAAAGAGCACACGATGAACGTTCTCGAAGTGCGCGATCTGCGCGTCGCGATCGGCGAGACCGCGATCGTGCGGGGCCTGGACTTCTCGGTGGAGCGGGGCCAGACCCTCGGCATCGTGGGGGAGTCGGGTTCCGGCAAGTCGCTCACGGTGCTCGCCGCCACCGGGCTCATCGACGCCCCGGGGCGACGGGTGAGCGGCTCCAGCGTGCTGCGGACGAGCCCGGATGCCGCGGGCCTCGAGCTCGTCGGAGCGTCGGAGGCCGCGCTCCGCTCGGTGCACGGCGGTTCGGTGGGCTTCGTCTTCCAGGACCCCTCCACCTCTCTCAACCCGTTCCTCACCGTGGGGCGACAGATCGCGGAGTCTCTCGAGGTGCACCGGGGACTCTCCCGCCGGGCAGCGCACACCCGAGCCGTCGAGCTGCTCGAGGCCGTCGGCATCCCGGACCCCCAGGAGCGCGTCGAGGCCTACCCGCACCAGTTCTCGGGCGGGCAGAAGCAGCGCGTGATGATCGCGATCGCCCTGGCGTGCGACCCGGCCCTGCTCGTGGCCGATGAGCCGACCACCGCCCTCGACGTGACGACCCAGGCGCAGATCCTCGACCTCGTGCGCGAGCTGCAGCGCGACCGCGGGACCGCGGTGGTGTGGATCAGCCATGACCTCGGCGTCATCGGGCAGGTCGCCGACGACGTGCTCGTGCTCCGCGGCGGCGAGGCCGTCGAGCAGCGCGCGCTCGCCGAGGTGTACGCCGACCCGCACCACGCCTACACGAGGGAGCTGCTCGCGGCGCGTCCCCGGGTCGTGGCCGGAGCCGGTCCCGCCCCCGCGCCCGCGGCGGCCCCGCTGCTGCGCGTGGCGGGGCTGGACGTGCGCTTCGCCGTGCAGACGCCCGCGGGGCGCCGCACGGTGCACGCCGTCGACGACGTCTCGTTCACGGTGCGCCGCGGAACGACCCTGGCCCTGGTGGGGGAGTCGGGGTCGGGCAAGTCGACCATCGCGAACGCCCTCACGGGGCTGATAGCCCCGCACGCGGGCACCGCGACCCTCGCCGATGCGCAGGGACCGGAGGTGCGCGACGTGCTGCGCGCGCGGCGGCGCGAGCGTCGACGGGTGGCGATGGTGTTCCAGGACCCCTTCGCCTCGATCGACCCCCGCCGCACCGTCGCGGATGCGATCGCCGAACCGCTCCGCGTGCACCGGCTCGGCGGGGCGACGGCCACCGCGCGCTCGGCCCGCGTCGCGGAGCTGCTCACCCTCGTCGACCTCGACCCGGCGTTCGCGCGCCGCTACCCGCACGAGCTGTCGGGCGGCCAGCGTCAGCGGGTCTCGATCGCCCGCGCCCTGGCCCTCGAGCCCGAACTGATGATCCTCGACGAGGCCACGGCCTCGCTCGACGTCTCGGTGCAGGCGCGGGTCCTGCAGTTGCTCCGGCGCCTGCAGCTCGAGCAGGGGCTGACGTACCTGTTCATCGCCCACGACCTCGCGATCGTGCAGCAGATGAGCCATGACGTCGTCGTGCTGCGCGGGGGCAGGGTGGTCGAGGCAGCGCCCGCGGCCGAGTTGTTCGCCCATCCCCGCGGGGACTACACGCGCGCCCTGCTGGCTGCGGTGCCGCCCGACGGTCCGCGCGTACGGGCATGACGGCGATACGCTGACACGGTCATGACTCGAGCCACGGATGCCGACGAGCAGCGCGCCGTCGAGACCCTCGGGGCCGCGGTGCGCGATGCCCGCAAGCGCCTCGGCCTCAGCGTGCACGCCCTGTCCGAGAAGGCCGGGGTGAGCTTCGGGCTGGTCAGCCAGCTCGAGCGCGGCCTCGGCAACCCCTCGCTGCAGTCCCTGCAGCGTCTGGCCGGGGCGCTCGGCATCCCGGTCGGACAGCTCTTGGACGAACCCGCCGTGCCGCTGGCCGTGGTGACCCGCGCCAAGCGTCACGTCATGCCCACCGCCGCCGACGCCCCGGCCCACCAGCGCGCCGTCCGCGAGCTGCTCACGCCGCGGGGCGAATCGATGCTGCAGCTCATCCGCTCGACCCTGCCGGCGGGGTTCACGAACGAGGCCAGCCCGTTCCGCCACATCGGCACCGAGACGGTGACGGTCGAGGCGGGCGTCCTCGTCGTCTGCCAGGCCGATCGGCGCGTCGAGCTTCACGCCGGCGACACCGTGACCTACGGCTGCTCGGCCCCGCACTGGTGGGCGAACGGCCACGACGGCGAGACCGTCGTGCTCGGAGCGGTCACCCCGTTCGAGCGCTGACACCGTCGGCGGCGCGTGCCGGACTCCGGATGAACCGGCCGTTCGAGCCGCTTTCCCGCTCATGGCCCGCGTGTGGCCGCGATAACTCAGGAGTGCGGCACGCTCCCCGGTCGGCGGCGGCACCGTCACGGCCGCGGCATCCCGGAACGAAGGGAGGCCGCGGCCGTGATGGCGGGACTCAGATCTCGGAGCGCGGACCCGAGACGGTCTTGTTCACGCCGGTCACCGGCTGGTTCTCGTCGAACGAGGCGATGGGCCGCCGGAAGCCGCGGGTCAGGATCACGAGGTAGACCACCCCGAGCGTCGTCCAGATGAGACCGCCGATCAGGGCGTGCCCGTCGAGATTGACCCACAGCAGGGCGGTCAGCAGCAGGCCGATGGTGGGCATCACGATGTAGCGCACGATGTCGCCGGGGGTCTTGCGCAGTCCCCGGCGGATCGCGAACCAGGCGATGACCGAGATGTTGACGAACGAGAACGCCACGAGTGCGCCGTAGTTGATGTACGCGGCGATCTGCTCGAGGGTGAACTGGATCGCGAGCAGGCTCACGACACCGACGATCACGATCGAGAACGTGGGGGTGTGCGTCTTCGGGTTGATGAAACCGAAGATGCGGCGCGGCAGCACGTTGTTGCGTCCCATCACCATGAGCATGCGCGAGACCGAGGCGTGCGAGGCGAGCCACGACGCGAGGGTTGCGGCGAATCCCGCCGCCGTCAGCACGGCCTGCAGCACCGGGCCGCCGACCTGCACACCGATCTCGGGAAGCGTGCTGTCCTCGATGGCCTCGGGAGGGAACGCGGTCGAGTCGGGGAAGCGCAGCTGCGTCACGTACGAGGCGACGAGGAAGATCAGGCCTCCGACGACGAGGGTGAGCAGGATCGCCCGCGGCATGATCTTGGGGGTCTTCGCCTCTTCGGAGTACATCGACACCGCGTCGAAGCCGATGAACGAGAAGCACACGACGGTGGCTCCGGCCAGCACGGCGCCGAACTGCACCTCGCTGTGGGCGAAGGGAGCGAGCGACACGGCGGTTCCCGCGCCCGCACCGCCCACGAGCTGCACGACGACCACCACGACGAAGACGGTCATGACGAGGATCGAGAACACCAGCAGGATCATGTTGACGTTCGAGGTGCCCCGCATGGTCAGGTAGATCACGAGGGTCACGCCCGCGGTGAAGACGACGACCCAGATCCAGCCGGGGATGTCGGGGAAGAGCGCCTCCATGTAGCTGCGCAGGATGAGGGCGTTCACCATCGGCAGCAGCATGTAGTCGATCAGCGCGGTCCAGCCGACGACGAAGCCGACGCCCGGGTGGATGGCCTCGCGGGCGTACGTGTACGCGGAGCCCGCGCTCGGGATGACGCGGACCATCTTGCCGTAGCTGATGGCGGTGAACACGAGCACGACGAGGGCGACCGCGTAGGCGGCGGGCACGACGTTGTTGGTCTTCTCGGCGACGAGGCCGAAGGTGTCGAAGACGACGGTGGGGGTCATGTACCCCAGGCCCAGGCCGACGATCGACCAGAGTCCCAGGGTGCGGGCCAGTTTCGCGCCCGAGTTCGTGTGCGCGGCCGTGGCGGCGCGGGTGTTGTCGTTCATGGCTCCTCCAAGAGGGTGCGGCCGCGCGCGCTCGGCGCGAAGCGGGATGGTGTCGGGTACAGCATCAGGAGCACCGCTCAGGGGTGGGAGCGGGAGAGGGATGCCGGCATCGGTGGGGCCGGCATCCCGGGGGTCAGAGGCGGGTCCCGGCCTCGGTGAGGACGGAACGCAGGATCTGCTCGATCTCGTCGAACTCGGCGGGACCGATGGTGAGGGGCGGCGCGAGTTGGATCACGGGGTCGCCCCGGTCGTCGGCACGGCAGTACAGGCCGGCGTCGAAGAGGGCCTTCGACAGGAAGCCGCGCAGCAGGCGCTCGGACTCGTCGTCGTCGAAGGTCTCTTTGGTCGCCTTGTCCTTGACGAGCTCGATGCCGAAGAAGTACCCGTCGCCGCGCACGTCGCCGACGATCGGCAGGTCGTTCAGCCGCTCGAGGGTCGAGCGGAAGATGGGGGAGTTCGTGCGCACGTTCTCGAGCAGACCCTCCTCTTCGAACACGTCGAGGTTCTCGAGTGCGACCGCCGCCGAGACGGGGTGTCCGCCGAAGGTGTAGCCGTGCGGGAAGGTCGCGTCGCCGTGGGCGAACGGCTCGTAGATGCGGTCGCTGATGATCGTGCCGCCGAGGGGGGAGTATCCGCTCGTGACCGCCTTGGCGAACGTGATCATGTCGGGTTGGTAGTCGTAGGCGGTCGCGCCGAAGTAGTGGCCGAGTCGGCCGAAGGCGCAGATCACCTCGTCGGAGACGAGGAGCACGTCGTACTTGTCGCAGATCTCCCGCACGCGCTGGAAGTACCCGGCCGGGGCGGGGAAGCAGCCGCCCGCATTCTGGACCGGCTCGAGGAACACCGCGGCCACCGTCTCGGGACCCTCGAACTGGATCATCTGCTCGATGCGGTCGGCGGCCCACAGGCCGAACTCCTCGGGCGTCCCGCCCCCGAAGCCCGACTCCTCGGCGCGGTAGTAGTTCGTGTTCGGCACCCGGAAGCCGCCGGGGGTGACGGGTTCGAACATGTGCTTCATGACCGGCAGGCCGGTGATCGCCAGGGCGCCCTGTGTCGTGCCGTGGTAGGCGATCGCGCGCGAGATGACCTTGTGCTTGGTGGGCTTGCCCTGCGTCTTCCAGTACTGCTTGGCGAGCTTGAAGGCGGTTTCGACCGCCTCACCGCCGCCGGTGGAGAAGAAGACGTGGTTCAGGTCGCCGGGGGCGAGGTGCGCGAGGCGTTCGGCGAGCTGGATCGCGGCGGGGTGCGCGTAGGACCACAGGGGGAAGAACGCCAGTTCCTCGGCCTGCTTCGCCGCGGCCTGGGCGATGCGCCGACGGCCGTGACCGGCGTTGACGACGAAGAGACCGGCGAGGCCGTCGATGTACTTCTTGCCGGTGGCGTCGAAGATGTGGTGGCCTTCGCCCTTGACGATGATGGGAACACCCGGGCCGTCGGTCATCGTCGACTGGCGGGAGAAGTGCATCCACAGGTGGTCGCGGGCCTTGGCCTGGAGGTCGGTGTGCAGATCGGTGTCGAGAAGGGTCATCGCGTTCCCCAGTTGTAGAGCTGTCGGTGGAGCTTCAGATAGACGAACGTCTCGGTCGAGACGATGTCGGGCAGCGACCGGATGCGGTCGTTGAGCAGGTCGATCAGGTCGTCGTCGCTCTCGCAGACGACCTCGACGAGCAGGTCGAACGACCCGGCCGTGGAGACCACGTAGGTCACGCCGGGCAGCTCGGTCATCGCGGCGGCGGCGACCCGGGTGTCGCCCGAGACGCGCACGCCGATCATGGCCTGGCGTGCGAAGCCGAGCTGCAGCGGGTCGGTGACCGCCACGATCTGCAGGATGCCGGCATCCTGGAGCTTCTGCACGCGCTGGCGGGTGGCGGTCTCACTGAGACCGACGGCTTTGCCGATCTCGGAGTAGGAGCGCCGCCCGTCCTCCTGCAGCTGCTCGACGATCGCCTTCGACACTCGGTCGAGGACGGCGGTGCGATCAGTGAGGGGAGCCATGATCGGCGACGGTATCAGCGCTGAGCGACCTTTATCAATGATGTTTTCGGCATTTACCGGGGCGTAACAACGCGGAAACCGTCGAACGTGCAGTGCGGAACCTCGCGGTGGGCGTCTTCGGGACGAGCCCGCGTATCCCGGGCGCGTCGCGCCCCCGTTACGATGACCGCGGGGGTGCGCATGTCCGGGTGGCGGGAAAGATGGCGGTCGACGCGTCGAGCGGTCGTGCGCGGGGCCGCGATCGCCGCGGCGGCGACGCTTCTGGCATCCGGTGCCGTGGCCGCCCCGGCGGCGTCTGCGGCGGCCTCGCTGCCGGGCTGGCTGTCGACCCGCGGCTCGACGATCGTCACGGCGTCGGGGACTCCCTTCACCATCAAGGCGGTCGCCTGGTTCGGCATGGAGACCTCGAACTGCGCCCCGCACGGCCTGTGGTCGATCTCGCTCGATGCGGGACTCGACGCCATCGCCGGCATGGGGTTCAACGCCATCCGCCTCCCGTTCTCGAACGAGTGCCTCGCGGCCAAGACCTCCAACTCGATCAACGGTTCGGTCAACGCCGACCTCGTCGCCCTCTCACCGCTGAGGCTGATGGACACCGTCATCGCCCGCGCGAAGGCCCGCGGCATCTCGGTGATCCTCGACCGGCACCGGCCCGACTCGGGCGCGCAGAGCGAGCTGTGGTACACCGCGCAATACAGCGAGAAGCGCTGGATCGACGACTGGAAGATGCTCGCCGCCCGATACAAGAACGAGCCGGCGGTCATCGGCGTCGACCTGCACAACGAGCCCCACGGCCCCGCCTGCTGGAACTGCGGCGACCCCGCGCGCGACTGGCGCGCGGCGGCCACCCGCGCGGGCAACGCCGTGCTGTCGGTCAACCCGAAGCTGCTGATCGTGGTCGAGGGCGTCGAGCGCCAGAACGACGGGAGCAACACGTGGTGGGGCGGCGGCTTGAAAGACGTGCGGTCGGCGCCCGTCACCCTCTCGGTGAAGAACCGCGTCGTCTACTCCCCGCACGAGTACCCCGCGACCGTGCACGCCCAGGAGTGGTTCTCGGCGCCGAATTATCCGGCGAACCTCGAGGGGATCTGGGATGCCAACTGGGGCTACCTGGTGCGCCAGAACATCGCCCCCGTGCTGCTCGGCGAGTTCGGCACCAAGCTCGAGACCGACAGCGACCGGGCCTGGCTGAAGACGCTCGTCGCCTATCTCGCCAAGACGAAGACGAGCTACGCCTACTGGTCGTTCAACCCCAACAGCGGTGACACCGGCGGCCTCGTCGCCGACGACTGGAAGACCCTGCAGAAGGCGAAGCTCGCGGCCCTCGCGCCCATCCTCACGCCGGCGGCGACGCCCAAGCCCACGACGAGCCCGAAGCCGTCCTCGTCGCCGAAGCCTTCGGTGAGCGTCAAGCCGACGACGGTTCCGCTGCCGTCGTCGAGCCCCAAGCCCACGTCGAGCCCGAAACCCACGTCGAGTCCGAAGCCCACGTCGAGCCCGTCGTCGTCGCCGAAGCCCTCCTCGTCGGCGGCGCTCCGCGCGGAGTGGATTCCGCAGAGCGCGTGGGGCGAGGGCTACGTCGCCGAGCTGGCGCTGACCGCCACCGGGTCGGTGAAAGCCTGGACCGTGGCCTTCGACGCCCCCGGAACCACCGCCATCACCAGCGCCTGGGGCATGACGTGCAGCGTGACGGGGTCGAGAGTCACGTGTACCGGCGACGGGTACGGCGCGGTTCTCGGCGCCGGCCAGACCGTGCGCGTGGGGCTGCAAGCGGCGGCCACGCGCGCGCCGACGTCTCCGAAACTCACCGTCGCGGCATCCTGAGCCGACTGCGGCTCGATTTCGGCTTGACTGCGGCTCGGCCGCGGCCCGACGGTGACTGCGGGGGCGTCAGACGTCGCGCGAGAGGAACTCCAGGCCCGCCTCGCGGAACGTCCGCGCGCCGGGGGCGTTCACGTGGTGACGCCCGGGGATGTCGGCGAACTCGCCGCGGGGGAGGAGCCCCGCCAGGTGCTGCGACTGGTCGTGGATCGGATCCTCGGTGCCCGTCGCGATGAGCACGGGTTGCTGCGGCGGCGACGCCGGGTCGGGGTCGGTCTCGCCCAGGCGCATCCCCTCGGCGATCGCGACCAGGGCCCGCAGGTCGTTGCCGGGTACGCGCTCGGCGAGCGAGACGTAGCGCTGGGTGGTGGCGTCTTCGACCGGGGTGCCGTGGTCGAGGAACGCCCGCGCCTGGTCCACCTGCAGCCGCGCGAGGGGGCGCCCGTCGGGGATGCCGCCGAGCACGGCGCGCTCGACGTGCTCGGGGGCGTCGACGGCGAGCTGCCATCCCACGCGTCCGCCGAGGGAGTACCCGAGGTAGCGCACCTGGTCGAGCAGGTAGGTGTCGAGCACGGCGACGAGGTCGCCCACGAGCGTCGGCATCGTGTACGCCGAGGCCTCGTGCGGCTTGTCGCTCGCCCCGTGGCCGCGCTGGTCGACGGCCACGACGCGGAAGCCCGCCCGCAGCAGGTCGCGCACCCACCCGGTGTTCACCCAGTTGTCGCGCGTGCTCGATCCGAACCCGTGCACGCACAGCACCGGATCGGCGTCGGGGTCGCCCCACGTGTACGTCGCCAGGCGCACGTTGTCGGCGACGATGACGAACTGCGGCGTGGGTATCTCGGTGAGCGCGGGCACGGCATCCATTCCTCCGATCCTGGCAGACGCGCGGGGTGCGTCCGGGTAGTGGTCATAGTGGTCTCATGGGATACACGCGCGCCGAGCTCGAGTCGTACCGGGATGCCACGCGGCCCGACCTCGTCGAGACCGGTGTGCGATTGCTCTTCGTCGGCATCAACCCGGGGCTGTGGACGGCGGCGACCGGCACTCCCTTCGCCCGCCCCGGCAACCGCTTCTGGCCCGCGCTCGTGCAGGCGGGGATCCTCCCGCGGCTGCCCGCCCATGCGGCGCCCCTCGGCGACGCGGATCGCCGCATGATCTTCGACGCGGGGATCGGGGTCACCAACCTCGTCGCGCGGGCGACGGCGCGGGCCGATGAACTCTCGCGCGACGAGCTGCGCGCCGGTGCGGCGGCGCTCGTCGAGCGCGTCGACGCGCTGCGGCCCCGCGCGGTCGCGGTGGTGGGGCTCACCGCCTACCGCCAGGGCTTCGCGCGTCCGAGAGCCGCCGCGGGGCGGCAGGACGAGGCGATCGCCGGTGTTCCCACGTGGGTGCTCCCCAACCCCAGCGGTCTGAACGCCCACGACACCGTCGCGACTCTCGCCCGCGCCTACGCGGAACCCGCGCGGGCGGCGGGAGTGCTCGCGTGACCGCCGGTCGTCGTCGCGTGGCCGCACTGGGGGCGCTGATCGTCGTCGTGGGGGCCGGTCTCGTCGTCGCCCGCGGGCTGCCCGGCTCGGAGGCCACCGACGTCGCGGGCGACGCGCTGTACGCCGTCGCCGCGTACACCGGTCTCGTGATGCTCTTCCCGCGCGCGTCGCGCGCGCTGCTCGCGCTCGGCGCCGCGCTGTGGTGCGTGGGCGTCGAGCTGCTGCAGCTGACGGGGATCCCGCTGGTGCTGGCCGAGGGGTACCCCCCGCTCGCGCTCGTGCTCGGCACCGGCTTCGACGCCCGTGACCTCGTCGTGTACGCGTCGGCGGTGGCGGTCGCCCTCGGCGTCGACGCCTTCGTGTCGGCACGGTTCCTCCCCAGGCGACGGGCGCGCACCGACGTCGGAGCCTCCGAGTAGGGTGACCGCGACGAGAGGAGGACCGATGTTCGTACGGTTCGAGGGCGAGGTCTTCCGATGGGAGGCCCGCAGCGACAGCGACTGGTACTTCGTGGCGGTCCCGGTCGAGCTCAGCACCGAGATCCGCGAGGTGCAGACGTATCGTCGCGGGTTCGGCGGCGTGCGCGTCGAGGCGACCATCGGCGGGTCGACCTGGCGCACGTCGATCTTCCCGCAGACCGGTGGCGTGTACGTGCTGCCGCTGAAGCGCGCGGTGCGCGACGCCGAGGGCATCGCCCCCGATGCGGTGGTGCTGGTCGACCTCGTCGTTCTCGACGCCTGAGGTTGCGGATGCCGTGGGCTCTCGCCCCCGCTCTGGCGGTGTTCGCGGTGCTCGGCCTCGTGCTGGTGGTCATCGACGTGCGAACGCACCGCCTCCCCGATGCGCTCGTGCTGCCGGGCGGGGCGACGATCCTGGTGCTGCTGGTCGGCTCGGCGCTGACCATCGGTGAACCCGAACGCGTGGGTGGCGTCGTCGGGGGAGCGGCGCTGGCGTTCGTCGGCTGCCTCGCGGTGCATCTCGCCCGCCCGGCGGCGTTCGGCGGGGGCGACGTCAAGCTCGCCGCGGTCTGCGGCGCGGTCCTCGGATGGTGCGGCGTCGAGGCCGTGGCGTCGGGTCTGGCGGCCGGTTTCGTCGCCGGCGGGGTCGCGGCGGCGGGAACGGTCGCGGCGGGGGAACGCGGCGCCGCGCTCGCCTTCGGCCCCTTCCTCCTTGCCGGAACGTGGTGGCGGGTGCTCTCCGGCCCGGGGTGAGTTCAGCGGCCGGCGCCCCCGGAACGTCACGCGTCGGGTTCGAGAGCGTCGAGAGGCGCGCGGCCCGTTCGGCTGTCGCGCGCGGTCCGATCGGTCAACCCCGCTGGCCGGTCGTCTCGGCGTGGATACGCTGACCCCATGCCCGCCCTCATTCGTCGTGTCACCGCGTGGGCCCTGTCGCTCCGTGTCGTGCGCGCCTTCCTCGTCTACTCGGGGGCGCGTGGCCCCATGCTGGCCGACAGCGTGACCTACCGCACCCTGTTCAGCCTGTTCGCCGCGGTGCTGCTGGGCTTCTCGTTCGCCGCGCTCTGGCTCGCGGGGAACCCCGCCGGGTTGAGCGCCCTCACGAGCTCGGTGAACAGCGTGGTCCCCGGTCTCGTCGGCCCCAAGGGGCTGCTCGACGTGAGCAGCATCGATGCCCCGGCGGGCTTCACGCTGGGCGGCATCCTCGGAACCCTCGGTCTTCTGGGTGCCGCGATCGGCGCCATCGGCTCGCTGCGCTCCGCGCTGCGTCAGATCGCCGGGGTGACCACCGACGACACGCTGATCGTGTGGGTGCTGCTGCGCAACCTCGGCGTGGCCCTCGGCATCGGCGTCGCGCTCGTCGCCGCCGCGCTCGTGACGTTCGTCGCCACGGCCGGACTGACCTTCGTGCGCGAGCTCATCGGCGTGTCCGCCGACTCGTGGGTGACCGCGTTCTTCACGTGGCTCGTGTCGACCATCATTGTTCTGGCGCTCGACTCGGCCGCCATCGCGGTGGCGTTCGCGGCGTTGTCCGGGGTGCGCACCCGCCGCAGCACTCTCCTGCGCGGGGCCCTCCTCGGCGGCTTCGGCCTGGTGGTGCTCCAGCAGCTGTCGGGACTGTTCATCGGCGGCGCGAGCAACAACCCGCTGCTGGCGACGTTCGCCTCGCTGATCGCCCTTCTGCTCTGGCTCAACCTGTCGAGCCAGGTGATCCTGATCGCCGGGGCCTACATCACCGTGGCGACGGAAGAAGATCACGACCGCGTCCGCGCCAAGTTCGGCGCGTCGACGATGATCCAGTTCCGCGTCCGCCGCGCCGAGAAGGCCGTCCAGGCGGCGACCGGCGAGTTGACGGCCGCGCGCGAGGCCGAAACGAAGGAACGCGAGACGCTCGCCACCGCCGATCCCACCGCCGCTGCACGCGAGAGCGAGGCCGAGTCGAACGCCGGGGCGAAGGCCGGCGCTCAGACCGATGTCTGACCCGCGATCGGCCGTGCTGGCCACCGGTGAACGCGTCGCCGCCTACACGGCCGACGCGGTGCGGGCCGCCGAAGCCCCGCGGCTGGCCGAGGGGCACCCGCTCATGCGCTGGGCGGCGTCGGCCCTCGCCGAGATCGCCGCGGCCGAGTCGGCGCGGGCACCCGGCCCCGTGCTCGTGCTCGTCGGCGCCGGCGACAACGGCGGCGATGCGCTCTACGCCGCGGCCGAGCTCGCCCGGGGGCCCGAGCGCGTCGACGTCGTGCTGGTGCGCGACCGCGTGCACCGCGCCGCCTTCGACGCGGCCGTCGCCGCGGGCGCGCGCGTGCTGCCGGCGTCGGAGGTCTGCGCGCGGGTCGGCGACTACGCGCTGGTGCTCGACGGCATCCTGGGGATCGGGCGCCTGACCGACCGGCGGTTGCGCGGGGGTTCCCGGGCGATCGTCGAGTGCATCCTCGCGCTCCCCTCGGGTCGACCGCGGGTGATCGCCGTCGATGTGCCGAGCGGGCTCGACCCCGACGAGGGCACCGCGGATGCCGCCGTCCTCCCCGCCGACCTCACGGTCACGTTCGGTGCGCTCAAGGCGGGACTCGTCCGTGGGCGCGGACCCGAGCTCGCCGGACGCGTGCACCTCGTCGACCTCGGCCTCGACCCGTTCCTGCGCCGCGCGCACCCGGCCGTCACCGCGGCGCTCGACGTCGTGCGGGTCACGCCGCCGCAGCGCGCCTGAGCGGTCGCGGCGTCGCGGTCTCGCTCCGGAGCGACAGTCGCGTCCCCGGGCACGCCGAGCCCCTCGCGATTCGCACGAGGGCTCCGCAGCGACGCCGCGGGGGAGCGCTCGCGACGCGCACGGCCCCGAAAGGCGCGTGCGGCGTCAGCGCGCGTAGCGCTCGACGAACGTCCGCAGCAGGAGCGAGGGTGCCTCGACGGGCGCGCGTCGCACCGCGGCGAGCGTGAGGTCGAGCTCGTCGGCGGCGAAGTAGCCGAAGGCCGCATAGGCGTGGATCCGCGTGACGATCCCGTCGAGGTCGAGCTCCGGGTGGAACTGCGTCGCGTAGACGTTCTGCCCGAGCCGGAACATCTGCACCGGGCACGTGGAAGACGAGGCCAGCAGCACGGCGCTCGAGGGCAGCTCGCTGATCGCTTCTTTGTGGCCGACGAAGGCGGGGAAGGTTTCGGGAAGCCCCGCGGCGAGCGGGTCGTCGCGTCCCTCGGCGGTGAGGGTCACGTCGACGACGCTGATCGGCTCGGCGTACGTGCCGTCGATGGGTGCCCCCAGGTGCGTCCCCAGGGTGCCCACGCCGTAACAGGCGCCGAGGAACGGGGTGTCGCGCGCGACGACCGCCTCGACGAGTGCGGCGATCTCGGCCTCGACCCGCTGCTGCACCGCGGACTTGCGCTCGATCGGGTCCGAGGCGTTGAACGGACTTCCCCCGACCAGGATGCCGGAGATCTCGTCGAGGTCGAGATCGGGCATCGACTCGCGTTCCAGGCGCACACGCCGCAGGCGCTCGGGAGGCAGACCCGTGAACCGGAGGAAGAGTGCGTACTCCTCGTCTGCCGGGCCGTCCTGCGCGCGCGTGGCGAGAAGGACGAACGGGCGATCACCGGGCAGGTCCGTCCATGTCACCCGAGCGATTCTAAGCCCGCCCTGTCAAGGCGCGGGGCGCGGTCGGCCCCGCGGTCTACGCTGGCGGCATGGCTATTGCACGACTGACCGGAGGCCCGCTCGACGGGCAGGTGCTCCCCCTCGAGAACGAGACCGACGACACGCTGATCATGCCCTACAGCGAGGGACAGCTCGTCTACCGTCGCGACGGCGGTCTCGAGAACACCGGAGACGCCGACGGCCCCACGCAGGCGGTCTTCGTCTTCTCGGAGGAGACCGAGGACATCAACCCGAACGCCGACGGACGCGACGATTGAGCGCAGACTCGCACGGCGCCTCCAGCGTCGAGATCGAGTCGAAGTACGACGTCGACGACACCACACCCCTGCCCGACTGGTCGGCGCTGCCGGGTGTGGTGTCGGTCGGCGCGGCCGAACCGCGTGACCTCGACGCACGCTACGTCGACACGCCCGCGGCCGACCTGGCCCGCGCCGGCATCGCCGTGCGTCGACGCACCGGCGGCCCCGACGCCGGGTGGCATGTGAAGGGCCCGCTCGACGGCGCGGGTCGCACCGAGACGCACTGGCCGTTGGACGACGACACGTCCACCGCCCCCGGTGCAGACCCGGTGGTGCCTCCGGCGGTTCAGGATGCCGTCGCCGCTCACGCGGCGCCACCGTTCATCCCGCTCGCGCGGCTGCGGAACGACCGCACCGCGTACGCCCTGCTCGACGCCGACGGTGAGCAGGTCGCCGAGTTCGTCGACGATCACGTGCGCGCGCGCGATGAGCGCCGCGGCGTGGAATCGGCGTGGCGCGAGTGGGAGGTCGAGCTGGGCCCCGCCGGTCCCGCCGACGAGCAGGGGCGCGGGGCCTTCTTCGCCGCCGTCGACGCGGCGGTGTTCGCCGCGGGCGGTCGCCCCGCGGCATCCGGATCGAAGCTCGCTCGGGCGCTCGGCCGCTGACGCGCCTCGACTCCACACACGTCACACCGACGACGAAGGCCCGCCCGGAACACCGGGCGGGCCTTCGTTCTCTGACGGGTCAGAGGTTGATCATGTGCCCCGCGAGGCCGTGGAAGGCCTCTTGCAGGCCCTCCGACAGCGTCGGGTGGGTGTGCACGTTGCGGGCTGCTTCGAGAGCGGTGAGGTCCCACTTCTGCGCCAGCGTGAGCTCGGGCAGCAGCTCCGAGACGTCGGGGCCGATGAGGTGGCCGCCGATGAGCTCGAGGGTCTCGGCGTCGGCGACGAGCTTGACGAAACCGACGGGCTCGCCGAGGCCGTTCGCCTTGCCGTTGGCCGAGAACGGGAACTTCGACACCTTGATGTCGTGGCCCGCGTCGCGTGCCTGCTGCTCGGTCAGGCCGAACGAGGCGACCTGCGGGTTGCAGAACGTCGCGCGCGGCATGTTGCGGTAGTCGCCGAGGGTCTGCGTCTCGGCATTGCCGATGGTCTCGGCCGCGACGACGCCCTGGGCCTCGGCCACGTGCGCGAGCTGCAGCTTCGCGGTGACGTCGCCGATGGAGTAGATGTGCGGCACGTTGGTGCGCATGTGGTCGTCGATCTCGATGGCGCCGCGCTCGGTGAGCTTCACGCCCGTGTTCTCGAGGCCGAAGCCGTCGACCTTCGGCGCGAAGCCGATCGACATGAGCACGCGGCCGGCGTCGATCGACCCCTGCGAGCCGTCCTTCGCCGTGTAGGCGACGGTGACCTTGTCGCCGTGGTCGGTGACCGAGTCGACCTTGGTCGAGGTGAGGATGTCGACGCCGTAGCCCTTGTACTGCTTCTGGATCTCTTTCGAGACCTCGGCGTCTTCGTTGGGCAGGGCGCGATCGAGGAACTCGATGATGGTGACCTTCACGCCGTAGTTCGTCATGACGTAGGCGAACTCCATACCGATGGCACCGGCGCCGACGATGACGATCGACTCGGGGAGCTCGCGGGTGAGGATCTGCTCTTCGTAGGTCACGACGTTCTCGCTCAGCGTGACGCCCGGGAGCAGACGCACGGTGGAGCCCGTGGCGATGATGACGTTGTCGAAGGTGACCTGCTCCTTCGAGCCGTCGGTCTTGGTCACGTCGAGCGTGTGGTCGTCGGCGAAGTACCCGCGACCCTCGTACTCGGTGACCTTGTTCTTCTTCATCAGGTAGTGGATGCCCTTGACGTGGCCGGCGGCCACCGACCGCGAACGGTCGAACGCCTTGCCGAAGTCGAAGTGCACGTCACCCGAGATGCCGAACATGTCGGCCTTCGCGTGGAAGGTGTGAGCGAGGTCGGCGTTGCGCAGAAGGGCCTTGGAGGGGATGCACCCGACGTTGAGGCACACACCGCCCCAGTACTTCTCTTCGACGATCGCGACCGATAGTCCGAGCTGTGCGCCGCGGACGGCGGCCACATACCCGCCGGGACCCGCACCGAGAATGACCAGATCGTAATGAGGCATGCGCAAATCCTATCGCGCGGGGGTGCCGGTCGACCCGCCACCGGACGCACGACGACGGCCGCGCGACACGACGACGACGATGATCACCGCGGCGACCAGCACGAGCGCGACCACCAGCAGGATCCACGGCAGGGGAGAGGCCTCCGACGCGGTGTCCGCCGGGACGGCGGTGGCATCCGGAGTCGACGTGGGAGCGGCGCTCTCGGCCGTGGTCTGGCTCGCCGAGGGCGCGGGCGAGGAGGTGGGCGTGGCCGTCGCGGTCGGGGTGGGGGCGGCCGCGGGCACGGTGAACGAGAACGACCCGTCGATGGGGTGACCGTCGCTCGACACCACGCGCCAGAGCACCGAGACGGCGCCCGATGCGGGTCCGGCCAGCGGCTGCACGACGGTGCTGCCGTCGACGACCGGCGCGCCGGAGGTCAGCGACGCACCCGACGCGTCGGTGACCTGCACGACGGTGGCTCCGGGGTCGGTCAGCACATCGGCGCTGTAGGTGAAGGTGATCTCGGCGGGCAACGCCTCGAGCACGGCATCGGCCGACGGGTCGGTCGAGACCAGCTCGTCGTGCGCTGCGGCGGGGAGCGCCGGCACGAGCAGAGCGGCGGCGGCCAGCAGGGCGGTCGCGAGGAGGGCGGGGAGGGTGCGCCGACGCGGCGCCACGGGGGAAGTCACTGTCCGACCCTAACGAGACCTCCCGACACGGGCCTGGGAGCGTCCATGACGCGCCCGCGTCGGGTGAGAGAAGGAGTGCGCGCGGGTGACCCGGAGCGGGGCGGTGTCCGTTCCGTGGGCCCGCCGCACCCGGGGCGCGGCAGGACAACGATGACGCCGCGCGGGCGCGGACTCGACAGGGCCGTCTCCGGGTCGGTAGGTTCGAGTGTCCGCGCCTGGCCTTCCGCGACCCGAAACGCGTTGCCCGGCGTCGACGAACGAAGACACATCACGCATCATCACGGCCCGCGCGAGGCCGGTTCCCCCTCCCCAGGCGAATCGGTCGGGTTATGGTGAACGAGAAGGAGAAGCCGTGGACGAGACCCGCCGATTCGATCGCGACGACATTCGGCGCGCGGCTGACGCCGTCGCGTCCGAGCGTTCGCACGACACGACCGAGACCTTCGGCCACGACGCCGACCTGTCCTTCGTCCCCTTCGGCGCCGACCTCACCGAGGCCGAGCTCGAAGCCATCGACGCGCTTCCCGGAGGAGCCGCCCTTCTGATCGTGCGCTCCGGCCCGACCACCGGCGCCCGGTATCTGCTCGACACCGACGTCACCACGGTCGGACGCCACCCCGAGGCCGACCTCTTCTTCGACGACGTGACCGTCTCGCGTCGCCACGCCGAGATCATCCGCACGGGCACGGCGTTCGAGATCGTCGACCAGCGCTCGCTCAACGGGAGCTACGTCAACGGCGAACGCGTCGACCGCTCCGCCCTCGTCAACGGCGCCGAGGTGCGCATCGGCAAGTTCCGGCTGAACTTCTTCGGTTCGCCGGTCGACCTGCCCGCGGCAGAGCACTGATGGCGGCAGCCCCCTCCCGTGGTCGTCAGACGGCTGCGGGGCTGCTCAGCATCGGTCAGGTGCTCGCGCGTCTGACCCCCGATTTCCCGGCCCTCACCTCCAGCAAGCTGCGCTTCCTCGAGGTGCAGGGCATCGTCTCGCCCACGCGCACCGAGTCGGGCTACCGAAAGTTCTCACCGGCCGACCTCGAGCGTCTGCGCATGGCGCTCACGCTCCAGCGCGACCACTACCTGCCGCTCGTCGTCATCCGCGACTACCTGGCCGAGCTCGACGCGGGCCGTAACCCCGCCCCGCCGACGTCGATCCCGTCGATGACCGCCGCCCCGCGCCGCTACCGGCGCGACGAGCTGCTGAGCACCGCGGGTGCCGGCCCCCAGCTGCTGAACGACGCCGTGAGCACCGGCGTGATCACGGCGGCCGAGACCTACCCGGAGCAGACCGTCGCGCTTCTGCGCGCCCTGGTCGCCCTCGACCGTCACGGGATCGAGCCCCGCCACGTGCGGGCGCTGCGACAGAGCGCGGAGCGCGAGGTTGCACTCGTCGAGTCGGCGATGTCGGCCCTGCTGCGGCGTCCCGACGCGGCATCCCGAGCCCGTGCGAGCGAGCTCGCGCCCGAGCTCGCCACCCGTCTCGACGAGGTGCGGGGGATGTTCGTGCGCGAAGCGCTCGAGCGGATCCTGTCCTGATTGCGACACGCCGCAGCCCCCGACGCGGATGTCATTGCCGGGGGACCCTCGCTGATCTAGCGTGGAAGGAACGAACCGATGAGGAGGAACGCGAGCATGAACGCTGGCGACGCACTCGGTGAACCCCGGTTCGCTTCCGATCTCCTCTTCACCGACGGTCTGCCCGAGATGGACGACGACACCGGTTATCGCGGCGCCGTCGCCGCCCGTGCCGCCGGCATCACGTACCGTCAGCTCGACTACTGGGCCCGCACCGAACTCGTCGTTCCGACCGTCCGCGGGGCGAGCGGCTCGGGTTCGCAGCGGCTGTACGGCTTCCGCGACATCCTCGTGCTCAAGCTCGTCAAGCGCCTGCTCGACACCGGCATCTCGCTGCAGCAGATCCGCACCGCCGTCGATCAGCTCCGCGCCGCGGGGATCCGCGACCTCGCCGGCACCACGCTGATGAGCGACGGGGCCTCGGTCTACCTGTGCACCTCGAACGACGAGGTCATCGACCTGGTCAGCCGGGGTCAAGGCGTCTTCGGCATCGCGGTCGGCAAGGTGCTGCGCGAGGTCGAGTCGACGCTGGTCGACTTCGAGTCGGCCACGTCCGACTCCGTCGACGAGCTGGCGGCCCGTCGTGCCGCCCGCACCGCCTGACCGCACCCCGCACCTCTCCGCCCCCCGGGTGCCACGGCATCCGGGTTTCGCTTTGTCCCGCGCGCGAGGGGCCACGTTTTGTCGCTTCGCCCCGACCCGAGGCGACAATGCTCGGCGACTCACGCGGGGGTGACCACGGGGAGCGAGACGAGAGACGCCGCCCGGCTGCGGGGCAGCGGGACGGCGTCTCGTCGAAGAAGCGGCGTCGGTCAGGCCTGCGGGGCCTCGTTCTCGACGGGGATGCGGCCGGTGCGCACGATCCGGTCGAGCAGGGCATCGAAGTCGGCGGCGAGTTCCTGCGCGCTGTCGCCGGGCCAGACGTGCAGCGGCTTGGCCGCACCCTGCGCCTGCTGCAGCGAGGTGCGCTCGGGCAGCTGCGGGTTGAGCACGAGGGGGCCGAACATGTCGCGGAGCTCCTTGATGCGGAACTGGTGCTCGATCGACTGCGGGCGCACGCGGTTCACCACGACGCCGAGGGGCTGCAGCCGCGGCGAGAGACCGCGGCGGATCTCCTCGATCGCGCGGAGAGCTCGGTCGGCGGCGGCCACCGAGAACAGGCCCGGCTCGGTCACCACGACGACGCGGTCGCTCGCCGCCCACGCGGTGCGCGTGAGGGCGTTCAGCGACGGGGCGCAGTCGATGAGCACGAGGTCGTAGTCGGCCTCGATCGTCGCGAGCGCCTCTTCGAGCTTCCACACATCGCGGACGCTCGGGTGCGGACCGTCGAAGTTGATGGCCGAGGGGCTGCCGATGAGCACATCGATCGTGCCGGGGTGGACCTTCGCCCAGCCGCTCGAGGTAATCGCCTGACGGACGACCTTCTCTTTCGGGTTCGCGAGGACATCGGCGATGTTGAGACGGCCGGCGACCTGGATGTCCATACCGGTCGACACATCGGACTGGGGGTCGAGGTCGACGACGAGAGTGCGAACGCCACGTGCGAAGGCAGCGGATGCCAGCCCGAGCGTCACGGTCGTCTTGCCGACCCCGCCTTTCAAAGAGCTGACGGAGAGTACGTGCACGAGAGTCCACGTTACCGTCCCCTAGGCTGTGAGCACATTCAGCTCCGCCAGCTTGACGTGAGGTGCGCATGTTCTCGAAGATTCTGGTCGCCAATCGGGGAGAGATCGCCATCCGCGCGTTCCGAGCCGCCTACGAGGTCGGCGCGCGCACGGTCGCGGTCTACCCCTACGAGGACCGTGCGTCGCTGCACCGCCTCAAGGCCGACGAGGCCTACCAGATCGGCGAGCGCGGCCACCCGGTGCGCGCCTACCTCGACGTCGACGAGATCATCCGCGTCGCACGCGAATGCGGGGCGGATGCCATCTACCCGGGCTACGGGTTCCTCTCCGAGAACCCCGAGCTCGCCGAGAAGGCCGCCGCCCACGGCATCACCTTCATCGGCCCGCCCGCCGAGGTGCTGTCGATGGCGGGCAACAAGGTCACCGCCAAAGAGCACGCGGTCGCCGCCGGCGTTCCGGTGCTGCGCTCCACCGCGGCCTCCGACGACATCGACGCCCTGGTCGCGCAGGCCGACGACATCGGCTTCCCGCTCTTCGCCAAGGCCGTGGCCGGCGGCGGCGGGCGCGGCATGCGTCGCGTCGAGGCACTCGGCGAACTCGCCCCGGCTCTGGCCGAGGCGATGCGCGAAGCGCAGAGCGCCTTCGGCGACGCGCGCATGTTCCTCGAACAGGCCGTGCAGCGTCCCCGCCATATCGAGGTGCAGATCCTCGCGGATGCCACGGGCGAGACCATCCACCTGTTCGAGCGCGACTGCTCGGTGCAGCGCCGGCACCAGAAGGTCATCGAGATCGCCCCCGCGCCCAACCTCGACGAGACGGTGCGACAGGACCTGCACCGCTACGGGGTCGCATTCGCCCGGTCGATCGGCTACCAGAACGCCGGAACCGTCGAGTTCCTGCTCGAGACCGCGGGGCCGCGCACCGGCGAGGTCGTCTTCATCGAGATGAACCCCCGCATCCAGGTCGAACACACCGTGACCGAGGAGGTCACCGACGTCGACCTCGTGCAGTCGCAGATGCGCATCGCCGCCGGCGAGACCCTCGCCGACCTGCACCTCACGCAGGACGAGGTGCACCTGCGCGGTGCCGCTCTTCAGTGCCGCATCACCACCGAGGACCCCACGCAGGGCTTCCGCCCCGACACCGGCAAGATCACCACGTACCGTTCACCGGGCGGTGCCGGCATCCGCCTCGACGGCGGCACGACCGCCGCGGGCTCGCAGGTGAGCCCGCACTTCGACTCGATGCTGTCGAAGCTCAGCTGCCGCGGCCGCGACTTCCCGGCGGCCGTCGCCCGCGCCCGCCGTGCCCTGGCGGAGTTCCGCATCCGCGGAGTGTCGACGAACATCTCGTTCCTGCGGGCGGTGCTCGACGATCCCGCCTTCGTGGCGGGCGACCTCAGCACCTCGTTCATCGACGAGCGCCCCGAACTGCTGGCGGGCCGCGAGTCGAAGGACCGCGGCACCAAGGTGCTGTCGTGGCTCGTCGACACCACGGTGAACCGTCCGAACGGCGAGAACCCGCTGTCGATCGACCCGGGCGCCAAGCTCCCCGCCCTCGACCTGGTCGAGCCCGCGCCCGCGGGCTCGCGCCAGCGCCTGCAGGAACTCGGACCCGTCGGCTTCGCCCGAGCGCTGCGGGAGCAGACGGCTCTCGCTGTCACCGAGACGACGTTCCGCGACGCCCACCAGTCTCTGCTCGCCACCCGCGTGCGCACCCGCGACCTCGCTCGCGTCGCGCCGTACGTCGCGCGCATGACGCCCGGCCTGCTGTCGGTCGAGGCCTGGGGCGGCGCGACGTACGACGTCGCCCTGCGCTTCCTCGGCGAAGACCCGTGGGAGCGCCTCGACGCCCTCCGCGCCGCGCTCCCGAACGTCGCGATCCAGATGCTCCTGCGCGGGCGGAACACCGTCGGGTACACCCCGTACCCCACCGAGGTCACCCACGCATTCGTCGCCGAGGCAGCGGCATCCGGTGTCGACATCTTCCGCATCTTCGACGCCCTCAACGACGTCTCGCAGATGCGCCCGGCGATCGACGCGGTGCTCGCGACCGGAACCGCGGTGGCCGAGGTGGCCATCTGCTACACCGGCGACCTTCTCGACCCGGCCGAGACCCTGTACACGCTCGACTACTACCTGGCGCTCGCCGAACAGATCGTCGACGCGGGTGCGCACATCCTCGCCATCAAGGACATGGCGGGTCTGCTGCGCCCGGCCGCGGCATCGCGCCTGGTCACGGCGCTGCGTGAGAGGTTCGACCTGCCCGTGCACGTGCACACCCACGACACCGCCGGGGGACAGCTCGCCACCCTGCTGGCCGCCTCGGCGGCGGGGGCGGATGCCGTGGACGCGGCCGCCGCTCCCATGGCGGGCACCACGAGCCAGCCGTCGTTGTCGGCCCTGGTCGCCGCCCTCGCGCACACCGAGCGCGACACCGGGCTGGATCTCGAGGCCGTGAGCGACCTGGAGCCGTACTGGGAGGCCGTGCGCCACCTGTACCGTCCGTTCGAGTCGGGCCTCTCGGGCCCCACCGGCCGCGTGTACCGTCACGAGATCCCGGGTGGCCAGCTGTCGAACCTGCGTCAGCAGGCCATCGCGCTGGGCCTGTCCGACGACTTCGAGCTCATCGAGGACATGTACGCCGCCGCCGATCGCATCCTGGGGCGCGTTCCCAAGGTCACCCCGTCGTCGAAGGTGGTGGGCGATCTCGCCCTGCACCTCGCCGCGGTCAAGGCGGACCCCGCCGACTTCGAGCAGAACCCCGACAAGTACGACGTCCCCGATTCGGTCGTGTCGTTCATGGCGGGCGAGCTCGGCGACCTGCCCGGTGGGTGGCCGGAGCCGTTCCGATCGAAGGTGCTCGCCGGTCGCGACGTGAAGATCGGCGTCACGCCCCTCTCCGACGACGACACGGCGGCGCTCGCGGGAGCCCCGGCCGAGCGCCGCGCGCGCCTCAACCATCTGCTGTTCCCCGGGCCCACGCGCATCTTCGAGGAGATGCGCGCGTCGTACGGCGATCTCAGCGTGCTCGACACGGCCGACTACCTGTACGGACTCCGCGCGGGCGGGGAGCACACCGTCGAGATCGAGCGCGGCGTGCAGCTGTTCGTGGGCCTCGAGGCCGTGGGCGACGCCGACGACAAGGGCATGCGCACCGTCATGACCACGCTCAACGGGCAGCTGCGCCCCGTGTTCGTGCGTGATCGCTCGGTCAACGTCGAGGCGCGTCAGGCCGAGAAGGCCGACACGTCCACGCCGGGGCAGGTCGCAGCTCCTTTCTCGGGCGTGGTCACCATCAAGGCCGCGGTCGGCGACCACGTCACCGCGGGTCAGGCCGTCGCATCGATCGAGGCGATGAAGATGGAGGCCGCGATCGCGGCGTCCGTCGACGGTGTCGTCGAACGTGTCGCCATCGCTACCACACAGCAGGTGGAAGCGGGAGACCTTTTGCTGGTAATCCGCCACGCGCAGTAACCTGGGAGGGGGCGCTTTCGCGCCCTCTTCCCGTTTGGAGACTGCAGTGACCCCCGACCGCACCGACGCGAACCCCGACGAGAACGCAGAACACGGCGTCCTCGACGAGAGCGGGAACCTCGACACCGCCAGCATCACGATCCTCGGAGGACACATCGCCCAGGTCAACGTCGACCTGCCGACCGTGTCCGACGACGACGACCTCGACGACGACGTCATCGAGGACGAGGTCGTGATCGACGACGCCGACCTGCGCCCCCTCGAGGCGCCCGAGTTCCGCGATTCCCCCCTCGAGCGTTCCACCGAGATCGTCCACGAGCCGCACGTCGAGCAGCTGCCGACCGGCGACATCATCCTCGAACCGCACCATGACGAGGCCTCTGTCGGCGACGCCGAAGACGGCGATCACGACATCCATGACGCCGAGATCGTGCACGACGACGACCACGCCGGTTCCCCCTCGGCGGGGGACACGTGGGTCGACGTGGCCGTCGCGCACGCGACGGCGCTCGACGAGGAGGATGCCGGAGACACCGACGCGCGGGAGGATTCCGCGCCGTCGCACGCGCACGAGTCTCCTGCTGCTGAGGCGGAGATCGACGAGACCTCGGAGCCCGAGAGCACGGGCGGCCAGGACTCGGAGGACGACGTCGTCGAGAGCGACGTCGTCGAGACCGACCGCGGCGATGCGCACGGCGGCGATGCGCCCGCCGTCGACCCGCAGGACGACGCTGCGGACCACGACGGCGACGCTCACGCCCCGGACACGCACGACGCGGAAGCTCACGCGTTCGACGGCGTGACGTCGTCGGCCGACGACGAGGAGAGCGGCGTGAACGAGAGCTCCGCCGCCCTCGACGACCTCCACGACGTCGAGATCGTCGACGACGCCGAACTGTTCGCCGCGGATGCCGCGGACGGAGACGTCGAGCAGACCGAGCTGACCGCCGATCCGGCGCTGGCCGCGCCCGCCGATCCCGAGGGCGATGCGCAGCGGGAGGCCGAGTCGACCGACGTCGCGCGCACCGAGATCGATGACGACGTCACCGAGTCCGCAGGTTCCGACACCGCGGCCGAGGCCGTCGGGCTGCGCGCCGACGACGAGAGCGCGCGTGAGGCCGCCGTCGTTTCCGACGTCGACGCCTCGACGTCGCTCACGCGTGCTCCGTGGGTTCCCGCCCCCGCGGCGGGCGGACCCCGTGCCGAGGCCGAGGCGCCCGGCGAAGACGACGCGCACACCGATACCGACACCGGCACCGACGCGCACGCGGACATCGCCGCGGCCGTCGACACCGACCTTCCCGTCGAGGCAGGCGACACCGCCGCAGAGGCTTCCGCCAGCACGTCCGCGGAACAGGCCGATGTGCCCGACGCCGAGCAGCTCGACGCGCGCCCGGTCGTCCGCGAGTTCGAAACGTCTTCGACGTCGATCGTGATGGAGACCCCCACCGATGACGTCGCGGCGGCCGCGGCATCCACCGGTGCCCCGTCCGCCACCGGCGCCACCCCGATCGAGCCGAAGGCTCCGACCACCGCGTCGACCACCGCGTCGACCACAGTGACCCCCGAGCCCGCGTCCCACGCGGACGAGGTCGCACAGGCCGAGGTCGCACCGCGGAAGGCCACCGCCCCGGCCACCGGGACGGTGCCGACCACCCGCGCCGAGCGCGCGGCGACCGGCGTGATCGGAACGGTGCCGCTCACCCGCCGCAGCGCCCAGCAGGCCGACGAGGCCGCGCGCGTCGGGCGCGCCCACGCGCTCGAACGCGTCAAGACGCCCGAGCCCGAGGTGTCGCTCACGAGCAAGCGTCTCGGCCAGGTGGGCGACACGCGTGAGAGCGCCGACCTGCTCACCGCCGACCGGCTGCTCGATCCGCGGCAGATCGCCCGCCCCGAGCCTGAGGGCCTGTGGCGTCAGCTGGTGTATTCGGTGTCGGGTCACCGCATCAACCTCGGCGACGGCCGTCGTGCGCGCCAGCGCAAAGAGCTCGACCGCCGCATCTCGGCCCCGCTCGTCGGCGGTGCGCGATTCGTGCCGGTGCTCTCGCGCAAGGGCGGCGTCGGCAAGACGACCGTGACGTCGCTGCTGGGTATGGCCTTGGCCGACGCCCGCGAGGACCGCATCATCGCGGTCGACGCGAACCCCGACCGCGGAACCCTCGCCGATCGTGTCGGGAGCGCCAACGGCCGCACCGTGCGCGACCTCGTCCGCGCGCACGACGAGATGTCGGGATACAACGACGTCTCGTCGATCGTGGCCCGGGATGCCACGCGCCTGGACGTCCTGGCATCCGATACCGACCCGCGGGTGTCGGAGGCCTTCAGCGACGACGACTACCGCCAGGTCGCCGACGTCGCCGCGCACTACTACTCGATCGTGCTGACCGACACCGGCACGGGCATCGTCCACTCGGTGATGGGGGCCACCCTCGAGCTCGCGGACACGCTCGTCATCGTCGCCGGCCTCTCGGTCGACGAGGCCCGCCTGGCGTCGGAGACGCTGACGTGGCTCGAGACGAACGGGTACACGACGCAGGTGCGCGATGCCGTCGTCGTGCTCAACAACTCGCGGCCCGGTGCACCGCTCGTGCGCGAGAGCGAGCTCGAGGCGCACTTCCGCTCGCGCGTGCGCACCGTCATCCGCATGCCGTACGACGCGCGCATCGCCGCGGGCAGCGCGATCACGTTCCGCGAGCTGCAGCCGGCCACCCGCCAGGCGGCCCGCGAGCTCGCGGCCGCCGTGGTCGAAGGGCTTCGCGCTCCGGTGGCCACGGCATGACCGTCCGTGCGATCCGGCTGTTCGGCGACCCCGTGCTCCGCGCCGTCAGCGCGCCCATCGAGACGATCGACGACGGCATCCGCTCGCTCGTGCGGGATCTGCTCGACACGGTCGCGCTCCCCGGCCGGGCCGGAGTCGCGGCCCCCCAGATCGGGGTGAACCTGCGCGCCTTCAGCTACAACATCGACGGTGACATCGGCTACGTGCTGAACCCCGTGCTGGTCGAGACCCGCGGCGAACCGCAGACGGTGGGAGAGGGCTGCCTCTCGGTTCCGGGCCTCTGGCACGACGCGCAGCGCTTCCCCTGGGCACGGGTCGAGGGCATCGACCTCGACGGCGACCCGGTGGTGCTCGAGGGTGAGGGCTTGCTCGCCCAGGCGCTGCAGCACGAGACCGACCACCTCGACGGCATGCTGTACCTGTCGCGTCTTCCCGCCGACACGCGCCGCGAGGCCATGCGCCAGGTGCGCGAGAGCGACTGGTTCTGACCCGACGCTGTCGCATCCGGTCGGGCGCATCGTCAGCGCTGTGCGCGGGGTGAGTCCGATCCGCTCCCGAGGGACTGAGGTTGGGCCCATCGCGGAGGTTATGCGCCATCGACAGAGAACGGCCCGGCCCCCACGCGGGGGACCGGGCCGTTCGCGTCGCGCCCGTCAGGGGAGCGAGACGTTGGTGGTGTTGACCGGCACCGCGTAGATGTCCTCGATGTCGTCGGCGAAGTCGGCCACGATGACGTTGCGCTTGATGCTCATCTTCGGCGTGAGGTGCCCGCTGGCCTCGGTCCACTCCGTGGGCAGGATGGTGAACTTGCGGATCGACTCCGCGCGGGACACTCGCGCGTTGGCCCGGTGGATGGCGCCCTGCACCTCGGCGCGCACCTTCTCGTTCGCCGCGGCAGCGGTGAGCGTCATGTCGGAGGGCAGGCCGTTGTTGGCGAGCCACGTGGGGAGCATCTCGGAGTCCAGGGTCACGAGGGCCGAGATGAACGGCTTGTGGTCTCCGACGACGACGACCTGGCCGACGATCGGGTTCGCGCGGATGGGGTCTTCGAGAGCCGCGGGGGCGACGTTCTTGCCGCCGGCGGTGACGATGATCTCTTTCTTGCGACCGGTGATCGAAAGGAAGCCGTCACTGTCGAAGGCGCCGATGTCACCCGTCTTGAACCACTCGCCGTCGAACGCCTCGGCGGTGGCCTCGGGGTTCTGCCAGTACTCGCGGAAGACGTTGATGCCCCGCACCTGGATCTCGCCGTCGTCGGCCAGACGCACGCCCACGCCGGGCAGCACCGGACCGACCGAGCCGATCTTCGACTTCGTGGCGAGGTTGACCGTCGCCGGCGCCGTGGTCTCGGTGAGGCCGTAGCCCTCGAGGATGACCACGCCGAGGCTGCGGAAGAAGTGACCGAGCCGGGGGCCGAGCGGAGCCGACCCCGACACCGCGTACACGATCCGCCCGCCCATGGCATCCCGCAGTTTCGAGTACACGAGCTTGTCGAAGAGCGCGAACTTGATTCTGAGGCCCAGCGGGATGGACCGGCCGTCCTGCAGACGCTCGGAGTGCTCGATGGCCGCGGCGGCGGCCGCGCGGAAGATCTTGCCCTTGCCGCCGGCCTCGGCCTTCTGCTCGGCCGAGTTGTAGACCTTCTCGAACACGCGCGGCACGGCCAGCAGGAACGAGGGCCGGAACGAGCCGAGCGCGGGAAGCAGCTGCTTCGTGTCGGGCTGGTGGCCGGTCTTGACACCGGCGTGCACGTTCAGCAGCGAGATGAAGCGGGCGAAGACGTGCGCCGTCGTGATGAACAGCAGCGTCGAGGCGCCGGGTGTCTCGACGACCTCGTGCAGCGCCTTGGCGGAGTTGCGGGCGAGCTCGACGAAGTTGCTGTGCACCAGCACGCAGCCCTTCGGGCGTCCCGTCGACCCCGAGGTGTAGATGAGGGTCGCGACATCCGACGCCTTGGCCAGGTGGCGGCGGCGCTCGATCTCTTCGTCGGTGATGTGCCCGCCCCCGGCCACGAGCGTGTCGAGCGCGCCCGTGTGCATCTGCCACACGTCGCGGATGAGCGGCACGTCGCTGCGCACCTCGTCGAGGCGTTCGGCGTGCTCCGCCGACTCCAGGACGACGGCGATGGCGCCCGAATCCGAGAGGATCCACGAGATCTGCGCGGGGGAGCTCGTCTCGTACACCGGCACCATCACGGCGCCGGCGTAGAACAGCGCGAAATCGACGAGCGTCCAGTCGTAGGTCGTGCGCGCGATGAACGCCACCTTCTCGCCGGGCTGGATGCCCGCGGCGACGAATCCCTTCGCGAGCGCGATCACCTGCCGTTCGAACTCGGCGGCGGTGACGTCGCGCCATCCGTCGGCATCGGGCACCGCGAACAACGCGCGGTCGGGGGTCGCCCGCACACGGTCGGCCAGCAGGTCGGACGTGTTGGCGTCCGGGTCGGCGGCGACGAGGGGGGAGAGGTCGAACTGGATCACGGTAACTCCTTTGGCACCGGAAGAACGTCGAGCGGTTCGTCGAGTCTATCCGCACGTCTTTCCCTGCCCCGGGTGAAGTGCGTTCCTCGCACGGGTGTCCCGGGTGGCTAGACTGCTCCGGGCCGGCCGAGCGGTGGGCCCGGAAGGGAACGCGGTGCAGAACGTCGGCATCGACATCGGGGGCACGAAGATCGCGGGCGGCGTCGTCGACGCCGACGGGACGATCATCGAGAAGCTCCGCGTCGACACCCCCATCGACCCGTCGGCCCTCGTGGATGCCGTGGTCGACATGGCCGACCACCTGCGTCGCGCCCACGAGGTGCACGCCATCGGCGTCGCGGCGGCGGGCTTCATCAGCCGCGACCGCAGCACCGTGATCTACGCGCCCAACATCGACTGGCGCGACGAGCCGCTGCGCGCGCGCCTCGAGCAGCGCCTCGACGCCCCCGTCACCATCGAGAACGACGCCAACGCCGCGGGCTGGGGCGAGTACCGCTTCGGCGCGGGCCAGGGCGTGCGCGACATGGTCATGCTGACGATGGGCACGGGAGTGGGCGGCGCCGTCGTCACCGACGGCGAGCTCTTCCGCGGCGGACACGGCATCGGAGCCGAGCTCGGACACCTGCGCTTCGTGCGCGGGGGACACCCCTGCGGCTGCGGGCAGAACGGATGCCTCGAGCAGTACGCCTCGGGCCGCGCGCTGCAACGCGAGGCGAACGCCATCGCCGACGAGGGCGGGATCGGCGCGGCTCTCGCGGCGGTTCGCGACGAGAAGGGGGCCATCCCCGGTCCCGCCGTCTCGCGACTGGTGCTCGCGGGCGACCCGGGTGCCGTCGAGGCGCTGCGCCGGGTGGCCACGGCCCTCGGCGAGGCCTGCGGAGGCTTCCAGGCGGTGCTCGACCCCGAGGTGTTCGTCATCGGCGGGGGAGTCGCGCAGCTCGGTGCCGACCTGCTGGAACCGGTGAAACTCGCGTACGAGACGTCGCTGCCGGGATACGGTGAACGTCCGGTCGCGGAGTTCGCGATCGCACGCTTGGGCAACGACGCCGGTCTCATCGGGGTCGCCGACCTCGCCGGGAAGGAACGCTGACGATGTTCTACTGGCTCATGAAGTACGTGGTGATCGGACCGATCATCAAGGCGATCTTCCGCCCGTGGATGGTGGGCCGGCGAAACATCCCCGTCGAGGGCGCGGCGATCCTCGCCAGCAACCACCTGTCGTTCTCGGACTCGATCTTCCTGCCCCTGATGATCGACCGGCGCATGGCCTTCCTCGCCAAGAGCGACTACTTCACCGGGCGCGGTCTGAAGGGCTGGGCCACCCGCCTGTTCTTCACCGCCACGGGCCAGTTGCCCATCGACCGCTCCGGCGGCAAGGCGTCGGAGGCATCGCTCAACACCGGTCTCGGCGTGCTCGGCCGGGGCGAGCTGCTCGGCATCTACCCCGAGGGCACCCGCAGCCCCGACGGCACCCTGTACCGGGGTCGCACGGGCATCGCGCGCATGGCGCTCGAGGCGCGCGTCCCCGTCGTCCCGGTCGTCATGGTCGACACCGGCGCCGTCATGCCCATCGGTCAGCGCCTGCCGCGGGTGGGACGCGTCGGCATCGTCATCGGCGAGCCGCTCGACTTCTCGCGTTTCGAGGGCATGGAGGGCGATCGCTACGTGCTGCGGTCGGTCACCGACGAGATCATGGTGGCGCTGCAGCGCCTCGGCGAACAGCGGTACGAAGACGTGTACGCGTCGACCGTGAAGGACCGCCTGGCCACCGCGCAGGCGGCGAAGGCGCCCGCGGCGCGCCACTAGACTTCAGGGGTGAATCAGCAGCTCCACGACCTCGACCACTGGCGAACCCTGCCCATCAAGCAGCAGCCCCAGTGGTATGACGAGGCCGCGGTCGACGCGGCATCCGCAGAGCTGGCGACCCTCCCGCCGCTGGTCTTCGCCGGCGAGGTCGACAATCTGCGCGATCGCCTCGCGCGCGCCGCCGCCGGTCAAGCGTTCCTCCTGCAGGGCGGTGACTGCGCCGAGACGTTCGCCGGCGCGACCGCCGAGCAGATCCGCAACCGCATCAAGACGGTCCTGCAGATGGCCGTCGTGCTCACCTACGGGGCGTCGATGCCGGTGGTGAAGATGGGCCGCATGGCGGGCCAGTTCGCCAAGCCCCGTTCGAGCGACGTCGAGACGCGCGGTGACGTGACGCTGCCCGCCTACCGCGGCGACATCGTCAACGGGTACGACTTCACCGAGGAGTCCCGCAAGGCCGACCCGGCGCGGCTGCTCAAGGGCTACCACACGGCCGCCTCGACGCTGAACCTGATCCGCGCGTTCACGCAGGGCGGCTTCGCCGACCTGCGCGAGGTGCACAGCTGGAACAAGGGCTTCGCCAGCACCCCGGCCAACCAGGCCTACGAGAGCATGGCGACCGAGATCGACCGCGCGATCAAGTTCATGGAGGCCGCCGGCGCCAACTTCGACGAGCTCACGCGCGTCGAGTTCTACACCGGCCACGAGGGTCTGCTCATGGACTACGAGCGCCCCATGACGCGCATCGACTCGCGCACGGGCATGCCGTACAACACCTCGTCGCACTTCCAGTGGATCGGTGAGCGCACGCGCGAGCTCGACGGCGCGCACGTCGACTACTTCTCGAAGATCCGCAACCCCATCGGCGTCAAGCTCGGCCCCACCACGACGGCCGAGACGGCGCTCGCCCTCATCGACAAGCTCGACCCCGAGCGCGAGCCCGGCCGCCTGACGTTCATCACGCGCATGGGCGCCGGCAAGATCCGCGACGCCCTGCCGCCGCTGCTCGAGGCCGTCCGCGATTCGGGCGCCACGCCGCTCTGGGTGACCGACCCGATGCACGGCAACGGCATCACCACGCCCACCGGCTACAAGACGCGTCGCTTCGACGACGTCGTCGACGAGGTGCGCGGGTTCTTCGAGGCGCACCGCTCCGTCGGCACGCACCCGGGTGGCATCCACGTCGAGTTGACCGGCGACGACGTCACCGAGTGCCTGGGCGGCTCCGAGATGATCGACGAGGCCACCCTCGCGACCCGCTACGAGAGCCTGTGCGACCCGCGTCTGAACCACCGGCAGAGCCTCGAGCTGGCGTTCCTCGTCGCCGAGGAGCTCGAGAAGCGCTGAGCCGCGTCTCCGTCGCCTCGACGCCCCCGATCCGCTGTGGTCGGGGGCGTCGTGCGTGTGCGTGTGGTGTCGCAGCCCGCGCCCGCTGATCAGCGCACGGACCCGCGCGCTACAGCGTCGGGGTCAGGGTGATGGTCGAGCCCTGGGGCGCGGTGCCGCCGGCCTTCGGGTTCGTCGCGCGCACCTTGTAGATGTCCCAGTACTTGAACCCGAGCGGCAGTGTGCCGTCGTCGATGCCCGCGTTGACCTGGAATCCGAGGTTCTCGAGCGCGTTCACCGCGTCGCGGATCGTCATGCCCACGATGTTGCCGGGAATCTCCACCGGGCGCGGCCCGATCGAGACAGTCAGGGGAACGGTGTCGCCGGGGCGCCAGTTGCCGCCGCCGTCGCGGTCGCCGATGCCGATGATGTTCCCGGATGCCACGGAGTTGCTGTACTCCTCGGTCGTCGACGTCTCGAGTCCCACGGCGTTGAGCGCCCGCTCGGCCTGCGACTGCGAGCGGCCGGTGACGTCGGGGATCGGCCCGAGCGAGACGACCAGTGAGGCCGCGTCGCCTTCGTAGACCGTGCAGCCCGAGGTGCAGTCGATCGCGTTCGCGCCGGAGCGGGGGATGACCGACGCCGACAGCACGGTGCCGTCGCCGGCATCCGCGAACTCCCGCGTCGGGTCGCCGACGCCCACGACGGCCGCCTGCAGGATGCCGGTGACCTCGTCGGCGCTCTTTCCGGCCAGCTCGGGAATCTGATGGGTCGCGGGCCCGATCGATACGAAGACGGTGACGACCGTGTCTTTGTCGAGTCGTTCTCCCGCGGCCGGATCTGTTCCGACGGTCGTTCCCGCCGGGATCTCACGATCGGTGACCTCTTGCGCCTGTCCGCGCAGGTGCTCCTGGATGAGCAGGGCCTCGGCGTCGGCGTAGCTGCGCTGCGAGACGTCGGGCACGGCGACGAGCGATCCCGGGCCGGAACCGAAGTACCAGCCCGTGCCGGCGGCGCCCGTGGCCAGCAGCAGCACGAGCATGAGCATCCAGATGCCGCGGGCGGTGCGGCGGCGGGTCTTCGTGCGGAGCCGGGCGGCGTTGTCGGGCTCGTCGGCGGGCGCCGACGGCAGGGACGCGGTCTGCGGCAGCACCTTGGTGAGCTCTCGAGACTCCGCCGCGGTCGCCGGGCTCGTCGTGCCGACCGAGACGGCGCGGGCCACCTGCGGGGCGAGGCCCAGTTCCTTCTCGACGGCGCGCAGGCGCTCGAGCATCACCGCGGCGTCGAGCGGCCGGTCGTCGGGCTCGCGCTCGGTCGACCACAGGACGAGCTCGTCGAGCTGCTCGGGGACGGAGGGGTTCTTCGCGCTCGGGCGGGGCACGGAGTCGGTGGCGTGCTGGTAGGCGATCTGCATCGGCTGCTCGCCCTTGTAGGGCTGCTCGCCGGTGAGCATCTCGTACAGCATGATGCCGAGCGAGTAGATGTCGCTGCGGGCGTCGGCGGTGCCGCGCGTGACCAGCTCGGGAGCCAGGTAGGCGATCGTCCCCATCAGCTGGGCGCCGCTGGCGGTGTTCGCCGTGGTGGCTCGGGCGAGACCGAAGTCGCCGATCTTGATGCGGCCGTCCTCGGCCAGCAGCACGTTCTCGGGCTTCACGTCGCGGTGCACGATGCCGGCGCGGTGCGCGGCGGCCAGCCCCGAGAGGATGGCATCCATGATCGTCAGGGTCTGATCGACGGTGAGGCGCTTGTGCTCGCGCAGAAGCTCGCGCAGCGTGATGCCGGGCAGGTACTCCATGACCAGGTAGGCCATCTCGCCGTCCTGGCCCTGGTCGAAGACGTTCACCACGTGCGGGTCGCTCAGGCGCGCCGCCGAGCGGGCCTCCTGGATGAACCGGCTCTGGAACACCGTGTCGTCGCTGAGGTGCCCGTGCATGACCTTCAGCGCGACGCGGCGCTCGAGGCGCAGATCGGTCGCGACGTACACGGTCGCCATGCCGCCGCGCGCAATGCGCGCGCGGACCCGGTACCGGCCGTCGACGAGACGGCCGATCAGCGGGTCGGCCTGCTGACTCGTGCTCACGGGTCGAGTCTACGGAGCGCCCCCTGGGAGCCCGGGCAACGGCTCACCGCCACCTCAGTCGAGAACGGCGAGCCAGGTGGTCGCGGGCTGCTCCCATTGCGCGTAGCGATCGGGGTAGGCCGAGATCTGCACGGCCTGAGCCGCGTCGGCGTACGACAGCTGCTCCCAGCCCCCGATGTCGAGCAGTCCGCGTGTGTCGGAGCCGTTGGGGTCGGCGGATCCGCCGTAGAAGGCCCGGGTCGATCGGTCGCGGTCGAGGATCTGCTCGGGCGAGCCCCACCCCGTGCTGGGCCGCTGCTGGAAGAGACCGCGCGAGTCGCGGTCGCCCCCGTCGAGGTTGCGCAGCCACGACTCCTGCATCGCGGTGCCGAGGGCGATCCGGATGCCGTGATCCGACACGCCGAGCTCCCGCCCGATCCGGATGATGAGGCGCGCGTTCTCGGACTGCTCGGCGTCGAGTCCGGGAGCGGTCGCCGGGGGGAGCGCCGCCGGGGCGGGAGCCGCCGGAGCGGAGCCGGAGGGGATCCGCAGCACCTCGCCGGGGTAGATGATCGACGAACGCGTGAAGTCGTTGGCGGCGAGGACGACGTCGATCGAGACGCCGTGGGCGGCGGCGATCGCCGAGACGGTGTCTCCCGGGCGCACCTCGTAGGTGGGCGTCGGGGCGTCAGCGGGAGCCGCCGGCGGCGCGGCCGCGGCGACGAGGGCGAGGACCTGCCCGGGGCGGATGACGGCGGAGGCGTCGAGCCCGTTGGCCGCGAGCACCGCCGCGGTGTCGAGGCCGTGGGCACGGGCGATGCCCCAGACGGTGTCGCCCGCCTGCACGGTGTAGGTGGCCGATGCCGCGAGCGCGGCCGTGGCGGGGACGTCGAGCGCGCGGGGGGCCGGCGGCAGCGCCGCGAGGGGCGGGGCGGGTGGCGTCGCGTGCGCGGCGTGCTCGCCCGTGAGGGCCAAGGCGATGGAACCGGCCACCGCGGCCGGCCAGATCGCGGCGACCCGCTTTGCCGGGGAGATCTTCGCGGTGGGCGGCGTCGATGCGGCCGGGGCCGGCGCGGCGAGAGAGGGGAGTCGTTGCATGGTGGGGGATGTCCGTTCTTCCGACTTCCTTCGACGCTCGCACGGGCTGTGAGAGATGTCAACGCGTGGGGCTCGTGTGACGCGTGTGACCCGCCCGGGCCTGGCGGCGCCGGCACCACGGCCGGCGCGGAGGGTGAGATAGTGGCATCGTGACCGACACTTCCCCCTATGAGACCGCCTGGCTGACCCTCCCCGATCTGGTGGAGATCCTGGACGAGCCCCTCGGCCGGGTGCGTCGTCTGCTCGACGAGAACTACCTGGTCGGCTCGCGTCGGCACGGTGCGCTGCGTGTTCCCGAGGTCTTCCTGGTCGACGGTCGTCCCCTCGCGTCGCTGCGCGGCACGATCATCGTGCTGCACGACGCCGGGTACGACGAGGACGAGACGATCGACTGGCTGCTGACGCCCGAGGACAGCATCGGCGTCGCCCCCATCGAGGCGCTGCGCACCGGTCGCAAGAGCGAAGTGCGCCGCGTCGCGGCGTCGCTCGCCTGAGCCCACCGCCCGCTCGGGCGCCGGATGTCGCCGCGTCAGGCGGAGCGTTCGGTGGCCGCCCGCGCCAACGCACGCAGTTCGCCGACGGCCGAGGCGCCCAGGCGCGTGTCGGTCAGGGCGGCGTCGGCCCGACGGGCGTAGTCCGCGATGAGCTCCTCGGTGCGAGCCAACGCGCCCGTGTCGACGATCGTGCGCTGCAGGCCCGCGATCCGGTCGGCGTCGAGGGTGGCGTCGCCGAGCAACGCGTCGATCTCGCGGCGTTCGGCCTCGGGCAGCGATTCCCGGGCGTAGGCGACGAGCACGGTGCGCTTGCCCTCGCGCAGGTCGTCGCCGACGGGCTTGCCGGTGACGGCGCTGTCGCCGAACACGCCCAGCACGTCGTCGCGCAGCTGGAAGGCCATTCCCACGTCGTGCCCGAAATGCCCGAGGGCCTCGAGCTGCGCGTCGTCGGCCCCGGCGAGTTCCGCGCCGATGAGCAGCGGCTGCTGGATGCTGTAGCGCGCCGACTTGTACGACGCGATACGCAGTGCCCGCTCGGCGTGGGTGTCGTCGGGGTAGACGACGTGGGCCGACTCTTCGGCGACGTCGAGGAATTGCCCGATCGTGACGTCGCGGCGCATCCGCGCGTAAGCCCGCCGGGTGGCGCCGGCGGTCGCGGCTCCGTCGAGTCCTTCTTCGAGCAGGTCGTCGCTCCAGGCGACGAGGAGGTCGCCCAACAGGATGGCGCCCGAGCGTCCGAAGGTCTCGGGGTCGCCGGTCCACCCGGCTTCGCCGTGCGCGTTCTGCAGGGCGCGGTGCGCGGCCGGCTGACCCCGTCGCGTGTCGGAGTTGTCGACGAGGTCGTCGTGCACGAGGGCCGCGGCGTGGAACACCTCGAGCGACGACGCCACCGCGAGGGCGGCGTCGTCGAGGCCGTGCGCCTCGGGGTGGTCGAGCTCGTCGACCGCGCGCCAGCCGGTGAGGCAGAAGCGCGCGCGCAGGCGCTTTCCGCCGCGGAGGGCGGCGGCACCGGAGCGGGTGAGCGCTTCGGCCTCGGGGCCGAGCATGGCCGCGTACGATAGCTGATCAGAGAGGAACTTGTCGAGTCGCTGGGAAACAGCTTCGATCGGTTCCGGGGAGGCTGGCACGGGCCTAGCCTAGTGATCCACGCCGCGCGTAGAATCGTCCGCACCGAACAACAGAGGGGGATGCATGCCACTCTCCGAACAGGAGCAGCGTCTGCTGGATGAGATGGAGCGCCATCTCATGAGCAACGACACCGATGTCGTCACCGCCCCCAGTCGCGCCCTGAGCTATCGCAACATCGTCCTCGGCTCGATCCTCGTTCTCGCGGGGCTCGGAGCGCTGGTGGTCGGTGTGTCGATCGGCTTCAACACCGGGTTCCTCGGCATCGCCATCGGGGTCGTCGGATTCCTGCTCATGGTGGGCGGCGTCGTCTTCGCCGTCACGCCGATGCGCGGCTCCGCTCCCACGGCGCCCGTCGCCTCCGCACCGGGTGCACGCGCCCCTCGCGCGGCGAGCACGTCGTTCATGGACCGCATGAACGATCGGTGGGACCGCCGCCGCGAAGGGCACTGACCCTCCCGCATCCTGAATCAGCACCGGCTCTTCCGAGCCGGTGCTTTTTCGTGCGCCCGGGGAGCGGGTTGCGACGGAATGGGGCGAGTGGGGGAGTGCCCCTTTTTCGCCGTGCCCCCTCCCTTTTGCTCCACCGGCCGTCTTCACACGGTGTTCGACCGTTCTCGAGCCGCGGAAAGACGCGGATCTCGTCGCGCCGTCGAGGGAGGGCCAGCAACAGTACACGGCGGCATTCCTTCGCGGAAGATCGCAGGATTCGATAGCTAAGTGGAGGGCAGTGGAGTAAAGTGGGGGAAACTTCGCTGGCCGGACGAAGGGGGTGGACGCTCGAATGCTGCTCGGAACGCACAGCCCCAAGCTCGACGACAAAGGGCGCGTCATCCTGCCCGCGAAGTTCCGTGACGATCTCGGAGCCGGAGTGGTGATCACCCGGGGGCAGGACCGCTGCCTCTACGTGTTCAGCACCGAGGAATTCGAGCGCGTGCACGAGCGGATCCGCGAGGCCCCGCTCAGCAACAAGCAGGCCCGCGACTTCCTGCGCATGTTCCTCTCGGGGGCCAGCGCCGAGAAGCCCGACAGCCAGAACCGCATCACCGTTCCCCCGGCGCTGCGCGCCTACGCCGGGCTCGGTCGCGAGCTGGTCGTCACGGGTGTCGGCGCCCACGCCGAGATCTGGGATGCCGAGGCCTGGAACGCCTACGCCGAGAGCAACGAAGACACGTACGCCGAGATGGAGCAGGAGGTGATCCCGGGACTGTTCTGACCCTCCGGCTGTGATGTCCAGCCGCACGCCCTGACGCACTTCCCCGGCGCCAGGTCCTGCGGATGGGCATCAGAGCCCGAGGTTTCGGAGCCCGACATCATGGACATCCGCGACATCCACACCCCCGTTCTTCTCGAACGCTGCGCCGAGCTGCTGGCGCCCGCGCTCCAGCGCCCCGGCTCCGTCTTCGTCGACGGCACGCTGGGCATGGGCGGGCACTCCGAGGCCTTCCTCGAGCGCTTCCCGACGACCCGCCTGATCGGCCTCGATCGCGACACCGACGCCCTGCGCATCGCGGGGGAGCGGCTGGCCCGCTTCGGCGACCGCGTCACCCTCGTGCACACCGTCTACGACGGCATCGCCGAGGCCGTGGCATCCGCGGGGGTGAAGAAGGTCGACGGCATCCTCTTCGACCTCGGAGTCTCGTCGCTGCAGCTCGACGAGGCCTCCCGCGGCTTCGCCTACGCGCAGGACGCCCCGCTCGACATGCGCATGGACCAGACCAGCGGCATCACCGCCGCGCACGTGGTGGCCACCTACGGCGAGGGCGATCTGCGTCGCATCTTCGAGCGGTACGGCGAAGAGAAGCTCGCCGGCCGCTACGCCCGGGCGATCATCGCCGCTCGCGCCCTCGCGCCCCTGGAGCGCTCGGGTCAGCTGGTCGACGTGCTGCAGGCCGCGACCCCCGCCGCCGTGCTGCGTGAGCGCCACCCCGCCAAGCGCGTCTTCCAGGCGCTGCGCATCGAGGTCAACGCCGAGCTCTCGGTCCTCGAACGCACGATTCCCGCGGCCCTCGGCACCCTCTCGGTCGGCGGGCGCATCGTCGTGCTGTCGTACCAGTCGCTCGAGGATCGCCTCGTCAAGCGGGTGTTCGCCGACGCCTCGACCTCGACCGCCCCCCGGGGGCTTCCCGTCGAGCTGCCCGAGCACGCGCCGAAGTTCCGCCTCCTCGTCCGCGGAGCCGAGCTCGCCGGAGACGACGAGCGGGCCGTCAACCCCCGAGCCACCCCCGTGCGTCTGCGCGCGGCCGAGCGAATCCAGGAGGACGCATGAGTGCCACCCAGACCGTCGATGCGGACTTCCTCCCGGATTTCCCGGCGCCGGTGCGCGAACCGCGCCGACTCCACGCCGTCGCCCCCGCGCGTCGCCGCGCTCCGCGCCGCCTGTTCGGCGTGATCGCCGTCACCGGCGCGCTGGCCATCGTGCTCGTGCAGATGGGTCTCGGCATCCTGACCACTCAGAGCTCGTTCGAGATCGCGTCGCTCACCCAGCAGCAGCGCGACCTGACGTACCAGAAGCAGATCCTCGCCGACGACAACGCCGGGCTCAGCTCGCCCCAGTACCTCGCGGCCAATGCCGCCGCCCTCGGCATGGTCATCGACGAGTCGCCGACCTACCTGCGCCTGAGCGACGGCGCCGTCATCGGTAGCGACAAGCCCGCGGACGCCGTCTCGTCGGTGGATGCCATGGGCCGAGGTTCGGTGCGCAACGCCCTGATCGCCGACAAGCCGCTCGTGACCAACCCGCAGGCGCCCGTCGCCCCCGCGGCCGCGGCGCCGACGGACCCCGCGGCGGCGGCGCCGACGGACCCGGCGGCGGCGGCGCCGACGGACCCGGCGGCCCCCACCGACGCCACGCCCCCCGCCGAATCGGCGACACCCCCGTCGATCAGCGACGGTCTGCCGACTCCCGCGACACGATGAGACCCATGACGACGACTACCCACCGGTCCCCTCGGCGTCGCACCGTCGTCGCTCTCGCGATCGTCCTCACCGTCCTGCTCGCCTTCGTGGTGCGCCTCGTCGACATCCAGGTCGTCAACGCGAAGGAGCACGTCGACGACTCGCTCGCCATGGGGCTCCAGAACTCCCGCGTCGAGTACGCCTCGCGCGGCTCGATCGTCGACGAGAACGGCGTGATCCTGGCGTCGAGCGTGAACCGCTACGACGTGCAGGTCGACCCCATGCTCGCGATCAAGGGCGTGACCACCCGCGACGACGACGAGAACGAGACCACGACGGGATGGCCCGAGATCGCCGCGAAGATCGCGGCCGTCACGGGGCAGGATGCCGCCGACGTCGAGGCGAGCGTCACCGACGCCGTCGCCGAGAACCCCGACTCGCGCTACGCGATGATCACCAAGAACGTCTCGACCGAGCAGTACCGCGCGCTGGTCGCCCTCGGTCTGCCGTTCCTGAGCTTCCCGCCCCAGGCCGGCCGCGTGTACCCCGACGGCGCCGTCGGCGGAAACCTCATCGGCTTCGTCGGCAGCGACGGTCAGCCCCTCGCCGGGCTGGAGGCGGCCGACAACGACTGCCTCGCCTCCACCAACGGCAAGGTCGTCTTCCAGCAGAGCCGTGACGGCGTGGTGCTGCCGGGCACCGAGACCGTGGCCGAGCCCGCGGTCGACGGCGGCACGCTCAAGCTCACCGTCGATCGCGACCTGCAGTGGTACATGGGCCAGCTCATCGCCGAGCAGGTGCAGAACACGGGATCGCTGCGCGGCACGATCACCGTCGTCGAGGCCAAGACGGGCAAGATCCGCGCGCTGGCGGAGTACCCCACCGTCGACCCGAACAACCCCACCGCGACCCCGTCGGAAGACCGGGGGAGCCGGGCGTTCTCGAGCCCCTTCGAGCCGGGCTCCACGTTCAAGGCGCTCACCACCGCGATCGGTCTGGACAGCGGCTCGTACACGCCCGAGACGACCGTCACCGCGTCGTCGCGCGAGGTGCTCGGCGGCGACGCCCGCGTCTCCGACGCGTTCTCGCACGGCCCCAACGTCTACACGCCCGCGGGCGTGCTCATCGACTCCTCGAACGTCGGCATCTCGAAGTTCGGCGAGATGATCCCCAAAGAGACGCGCTACGACTACCTGCAGAAGTTCGGCATGGGCTCGCTCAGCGCGATCGACTTCCCGGGCGAATCCGGCGGCATCCTGCACCCGGCCCAGGACTGGGACACGCAGACCTTCTACAACACGACCTTCGGTCAGGGCCTGTCGGTCACCGTGCCGCAGCTCGTGGGCGCCTACCAGACCATCGCCAACGGCGGGCTCAAGATGCCGCTGTCGTTGGTCGAGGGGTGCACCGCCGCCGACGGCACCGTCACCGACGTCCCGTCGACCGAGGGCACGCAGGTGGTCTCCACCGACACCGCGCGGGCGGTGTCGCTCATGCTCGAGAACGTCGCTACCCAGGGGGAGCTGGCCTCGAAGATCGCCATCCCCGGCTACCGCATCGCGATCAAGACCGGAACCGGCGAGAAGGTCGACGAGAACACCGGGGCGTACAAGCCCGACGCGTATTTCACGACCATGATCGGCTTCGCCCCCGCCGACGACCCGCAGTACGTCGTCGCGGTCAACCTCGACGAACCGCGGACGGTAAAATCGTCGGCGGCCACCGCCCCCGCGTTCCAGAAGGCCCTCACGCAGGTTCTCAAGACCTACCGCGTGATCCCGTCCGGAACCACGACCCCCGAACTGCCCAAGTTCGGCTGAGACACCGCCGACGCCGGTCTCGTCTCGGTAACGAATGCGACACGGAAAGGGCGTCCGCACAGCAATGATCTCCACCAGCCTCTCCCACCTCGCCGACGTGCTCGGCGGGCGCCTCGTCGTCCGCGGCACCGACACCCCCGACACCACCGTCTCGGGCGACGTCGACACCGACTCGCGCCTGATCGAGCCCGGCGGCATCTTCGTCGCCAAGCCCGGCGAGGCCACCGACGGCCACCTGTTCGTCGCCGCCGCGGTCGAGCGCGGGGCGGCGCTGGCGATCGTGGAACGCGAGCTCGACGACGCGGTGAGCCAGATCGTCGTCGCCGACGCCGTGGCCGCGCTCAGCGACCTCGCCCGCGACGTCGTGGGTCGCGTGCGCGCCGGGGGAGACCTGCGGATCGTCGGCATCACCGGCTCCAACGGCAAGACGACGACCAAGAACCTGCTGGCCCGCATCCTCTCCGACGAGGGCGACACCGTCTCGCCCCGCGCCTCGTTCAACAACGAGGTCGGCGCTCCTCTCACGATGCTCCGCGTCACCGACGACACCCGCTACCTCGTGAGTGAGTTCGGCGCGAGCGGCCCCGGGGCCATCGCCCACCTCGCCGGCCTCGTCACCCCCGACATCGGCGTCGTGCTGATGGTCGGCATGGCGCACGCCGGGGGCTTCGGCGGCATCGAGTCGACCTTCCACGCCAAGAGCGAGCTCGTGCGGGCGACGCGTCCCGGCGGCCTCGCCGTGCTCAACGCCGACGACCCCCGGGTCGCCGCGATGGAGCCGATCGCGCGCGAGCGCGACCTCGAGGTGCGGTGGTTCGGCCGGGGCGAGCGCGCGCAGGTGCGGGCCGTCGACGTCGAGGTCTCGGCATCCGGCACCCGCGCCGATCTGCTGGTCGACGGCGAGCCCCACACCCTCACACTGCACGTGCTCGGCGAGCACCACGTCATGAACGCCCTCGCGGCCCTCACGGCGGCCATCGCCCTGGGCGTGTCGGCGGCCGACGCGATCGCGCGACTCGAGACCGTCGAGATCGCCGAGCGGTGGCGCATGCAGCCGCTCGGCTCCGACCGGGTGCGCATCATCAACGACGCGTACAACGCCAGCCCCGACTCCATGGCCGCAGCTCTTCGCACCCTCGCGCAGATCACCGGGCCCGACGAGCGCACGGTCGCGGTCCTCGGCGCGATGAGCGAGCTCGGCGAGTACGCCGACGAGGAGCACGATCGCGTGGGCCTGCTCGCGGTGCGCCTGCGCATCCAGCGCATCGTCATCGTGGGGCCCGAGGCGCGGCGCATGTTCCTCGAGGCCATCGCCCAGGGGTCCTGGGACGGCGAGGCGGTCTTCTTCGCCGACGCCGACGCCGCCTACGACTACCTCTCGACCGAACTGCGCGACGGTGACCGCGTGCTGGTGAAGTCGTCGAACTCGGCGGGGCTCCGGCATCTCGGCGACCGTCTGGGAGACTTGTTCGCGTGAGATCACTTCTGACGTCGGCGGCGATCTCGCTGGCCTTCACCCTCTTCCTCACCCCGGTGTTCCTCCGGTGGTTCCGGAAGTGGGGCTGGGGTCAGGTCATCCGCACGCCCGAGAACGTGCACAACCCCTCGCACGGGGCCAAGCGCGGCACGCCCACCATGGGCGGCACGATCTTCATCCTCGGCACGATGATCGGCTACTTCATCGGCTCGTACGCGGGCAACAACCCGCCCACGATCTCGGGCCTGCTCGTGCTGTGGCTCATGCTCGGCTTCGGCGTGGTCGGCTTCATCGACGACTACATGAAGATCCGCCAGCAGCGCAGTCTCGGCCTCTCGGGCTGGCGCAAGATCGCCGGCCAGGTCATCGTCGTCGTCCCCTTCGCGATCGTGGCGCTGAACGCCCGGAACGCCTTCGGCCAGGCCCCCGCGTCCGAGTACATCTCGGTCTTCCGCGACATCCAGGTGCTGTCGCTGTTCGCCCTCGGCCCGATCCTCGGGTGGCTGCTGTACCTCGCGTGGATCTCGCTCATCGGCACGGCGGCGTCGAACTCCGTCAACGTGGCCGACGGCCTGGACGGGTTGGCCGCGGGATCGGGCATCTTCGTCGTCGGCGCCTACAGCCTGATGGCCTTCTGGCAGAACAAGCAGATGTGCGCTGACGTGCTCGACGCGTCGGTGCAGGCCGGATGCTATGCCGTCCGCGACCCGTTCGACCTCGCCATCGTCTCGGCGTCGTTCGTGGGCGCCCTGGTCGGATTCCTCTGGTGGAACGCCCCCAAGGCCAAGGTCTTCATGGGCGACTGCGGGTCGATGGCCATCGGCGGCGTCATCGCCGCGATGGCGATCTTCACCCGCACCGAACTGCTGCTCGTGCTCATCGCCGGCGTCTACGTCATCGCGTCGGGGTCGGTCATCCTGCAGCGCGCGTACTTCAAGATCACGCGCGGCAAGCGCCTGTTCCTCATGAGTCCGCTGCACCACCACCTCGAGATGAGGGGGTGGCCTGAGGTCACCATCGTGGTGCGCATGTGGATCATCGCGGGGCTCCTCGCCGTCTCCGGCATCGGTTTCTTCTACGTCGAATGGCTCGCACGCGTATGACCTCTCTCGCCTCCCTCACCAGCTGGCACGCCGACTGGAAGGGTCTGCGCGTCGTCGTGCTCGGCCTGTCGGTCACCGGGTTCTCGGCCGCCGACACGCTCAGCGAGCTGGGCGCCGACGTGCTCGTGGTGACCGAGCGGGCGGATGCCGAGTACTCGCGGTTGCTGCCCGTGCTCGGCGTGCGGCTGCACGAGGGCCCGCTCGACACCGTCCCGCACGAGCTCACCGCGTTCGCGCCCGACGTGGTCGTGGCCTCGCCCGGATTCGCGCCCCACCACCCCGTCATCCGGTGGACTCAGGAGCAGGGCATCGCGCTCTGGGGCGACGTCGAGCTCGCGTGGCGCGTGCGCGACAAGGTGGTGCGTCCCGACGGCCGCCCCGCCGACTGGGTGCTCATCACCGGCACCAACGGCAAGACCACCACGACCCGGCTCACGGCCGAGATGCTCGTGGCGGCGGGCCTGCGTGCCGCTCCCGTGGGCAACATCGGCACCCCGGTGCTCGACGCCGTGCGCGATCCCAACGGGTTCGACGTGCTCGTCGTCGAGCTGTCGAGCCACCAGCTCTGGTACCTCAACCTGCAGACCGGCGACGACGCGCTGTCGCCGCACGCGGCGGTGTGCCTCAACCTCGCCGACGACCACCTCGAGTGGCACGGCGGGGCCGACGCCTACCGCGACGCCAAGGCCGGTGTCTACGCCCGCACGCGTGTGGCCTGCGTCTACAACAAGGCCGACGACGCCACCCGCGAGATGGTCGAAGACGCCGAGGTCGTCGAGGGCGCCCGCGCCGTCGGCTTCGACCTGGGCGTTCCGGGGCCGAGCGACGTCGGTGTGGTCAACGGCATCCTGGTCGACCGCGCCTTCCTCGAGGAGCGCGCCACCTCGGCCCTCGAACTGACGACCGTCGCCGACCTGGCCGCCCGCGGCCTCGCCGCCCCCCACGTCGTCTCCAACATCCTCGCCGCGAGCGCCCTCGCGCGCTCGCTCGGCGCGACGCCCGCGCAGATCCACGACGCGCTCGAGCGGTTCCGTCTCGATCCGCACCGCATCCAGGTCGTCGGCGCCCACGCGGGCGTCACCTGGGTCGACGACTCGAAGGCGACCAACCCGCACGCGGCGGCCTCGTCGCTCGCCGCGTACCCGGGCTCGGTCTGGATCGTCGGGGGTCTGCTGAAGGGCGTCGACCTCGGCGAACTCGTCCGCGCCCGCGGTGGTGCGGTGCGCGCCGCGATCGTGATCGGCACGGTGCGCGACGATATCGTCGCGGCGTTCGCGCGACACGCCCCCGCGGTGCCGCTGTTCGAGGTCGACCACGCCGAGACTGAAGACGTCATGGCGCAGGTCGTGGAACTGGCGGCGGCCGTCGCCCGGGACGGAGACACGGTTCTCCTCGCCCCGGCAGCGGCGTCGTTCGATCAGTTCTCGTCCTACTCCGACCGCGGCGAACGCTTCGCCGACGCGGTGCGGACGTGGATCTCGCGGCACGACGACGGACCATCTCGACCGCAGGACTGAGGGGACACGCGTGACCACGACGGCGCCTCGTTCCCGGCAGACCCCCGACGAGCCCGCCCGCGCGGGTCTCGCGGCGCGGGTGTCGCTCGGTCGGGCCTTCCGGCCGGTGCCGAGCGAGTTCCTGCTCATCACGTCGGCGGCGCTCCTGCTCACCGGCTTCGGCCTGGTGATGGTGCTGTCGGCCACCTCGGCCCTCGACGGCGCGCAGAGCCCGTTCGAGCACGTGCTCAAGCAGGGCGTGTTCGCCGTCATCGGCATCCCGCTCATGTTCGTGCTCAGCCGCGCTCCGCTGAAGTTCTGGAAGCGCATGGCGTGGCCGGCCTTGATCCTGGCCACGATGTTCCAGCTGCTGGTGTTCACCCCGCTGGGCATCTCGGCCAACGGAAACCGCAACTGGATCAACCTCGCGGGTATCCAGGCCCAGCCCGCGGAGTTCCTCAAACTCGCGCTCGCGCTGTGGCTGGGCTACGTGCTCTTCCGCAAGCAGACGCTGCTCGGCAACTGGCGCCACGTCTTCATCCCCATCGTTCCGGTGGGGGCGCTCGTCATCGCCACCGTCATGGGGGGCAAAGACCTCGGCACCGCGATGATCCTCGTGCTCGTGCTGCTCGGGGCGCTGTTCTTCTCGGGGGTGCGACTGCGCATCTTCCTGCTGCCGGCGATCGGTGCGATCGGGGCGGTGGCGATGCTCGCCATCACCAGCGCCGACCGCATGCGGCGCATCATGAGCTTCCTCGACCAGGACTGCATCGCGAACTACCTCGGCGACTGCTACCAGCCGCTGCACGGCATCTGGGGTCTGGCCGCCGGGGGAGTGTTCGGGGTGGGCCTGGGCAACTCGGCCGAGAAGTACGACTGGCTCCCGGCCGCGGCGAACGACTACATCTTCGCCATCGTCGGCGAGGAGCTCGGTCTGATCGGCTGCATCGTCGTGCTCGCGCTGTTCGCGCTCTTCGCCGTGGGGGCGTTCCACATCATCCGCCGCACCGACGACCCGTTCGTGCGCATCGTGTGCGGCGCGATCACCATCTGGATCATCGGCCAGGCCCTGATCAACGTCGCGGTCGTGCTGCGCGTGTTCCCCGTGCTGGGTGTGCCGTTGCCGTTCATGTCGCAGGGTGGAACCTCGCTGCTGTCGGTGCTCATCGCCTGCGGCGTGCTGCTGTCGTGCGCGCGCACGCTGCCCGACCGCCGCGCCGTCGCCGAGCTTCCCGCGCGCGCCCCGCGGCGCCGTGCGGCGACCGCCCCGGCGACGAAGACCCGCACGCGCTGAGACGCGGGGAGTCGGCGCCGGGCCGCACCGCGCCGTCCGGAACGCGCTCCCGCGTCTCTGAGTAGGCGAACAGCCCACCCGGCGTCCGCCCCGCGCCGCCCGGAACGCGCTCCCGCGTCGCTGAGCAGGCGAACAGCGCACCCGGCGTCCGCCTCGCGCGGAACGCTCCGCGGTTCTGGCTAGGGTCGTACGGTGACGACTTACCTCCTCGCCGGCGGCGGTACCGCCGGGCACGTGAACCCCCTCCTCGCCGTCGCCGACGGTCTGCGCGCGCGCGATGCGTCGGCCGACGTGCTGGTGCTGGGCACCCGCGAGGGTCTCGAGGCCCGCCTCGTGCCGCTGCGGGGCTACGAGCTGCTCACGGTGGCGAAGGTGCCGTTCCCGCGTCGACCCAACCGGGCAGCGGCCGTGTTCCCGGCTCAGTTCCTGCGGGCGGTCGCGGTGGTGCGCCGCCTGATCCGCGAGCGTGGTGTCGATGTCGTGGTGGGCTTCGGCGGCTATGCCGCAGCCCCCGCGTACGTCGCGGCGCGCCGCGAGCGGGTGCCCTTCGTGGTCCACGAGGCCAACGCCAAGCCGGGCCTGGCGAACGTGCTCGGAGCGCGGGGGGCGGCAGGGGTGGGTGTGGCCTTCGAGGGCACACCGCTGCGCGGCGCGCGCGTGGTGGGCATGCCGCTGCGGCGCGAGATCGTCGAGCTCGACCCCGCGGCCCTCCGCGACGAGGCCGCCACCCATTTCGGGTTGGATGCCGCCCGCCCCACGCTCCTCGTCTTCGGCGGCTCGCTCGGGGCGTTGCGACTGAACGCGGCGTTCGGCGAGGCATGGCGAGACGTGCTCGACGCCGGTTGGCAGCTGCTGCACGTCACCGGGCAGAACTCCGACCTGCCCGACCCCGGCGTCGACGGGTACGCCGTCGTGCGGTACGTCGACCGCATGGACCTCGCGTTCGCCCTCGCCGACTTCATCGTCTCGCGCTCGGGTGCGGCCACCGTGAGCGAGATCAGCGCTCTCGGCATCCCCGCCGTGTACGTTCCCTACGCCGTCGGCAACGGCGAGCAGCGGCTGAACGCCGCGGCGGCGGTCCGCGCGGGCGCTGCCCTGCTCATCGACGACGCGGACCTCACCCCCGAGCGCGTGCGGAGCGAGGTGGTGCCGCTGCTGCGCGACGACGAGCGCCGCAACACCATGCGCTCCGCGGCCGCGCGCACCGGCATCCGGGTCGGGACCGAGAACGTCATCGCCCTCGTCGACGAGGCGCTCGCCCGCTGACGCACGCTCCCGGGCGCGCCGAGGCCTGGGCCCCGGGTGGGCGACGTAAACTCGCATTCGCCATGATCAGACCCGACCTGAGTCTCCCCCTCCCCGAGTCCATCTCCTCCGCGCACTTCATCGGTGTCGGCGGCTCGGGCATGTCCGGACTCGCGCGCATGTTCCTCGACCGCGGCATCCGGGTCTCCGGGTCCGATCGCTCCGACAGCGCGGCGCTGCGCGACCTCGCCGCGCGCGGAGCCACGGTGCACGTCGGCCACGACGCGGCGCACCTCGGCGACGCCGACACGGTCGTGCACACGGGGGCGATCTGGCCCGAGAACCCCGAGTTCGTCACGGCGAAGCAGCGGGGGCTGCACGTCATCCACCGCTCGCAGGCGCTGCACTGGCTCATCGGCGGTCGCCGTCTCGTGTCGGTCGCCGGCGCGCACGGCAAGACCACGTCGACCGGCATGATCGTCACGGCGCTGCGTGCCCTCGACGAGGACCCGACGTTCGTCAACGGCGGCGTGATCGCCGACCTCGGCGCCTCCAGCGGCACGGGGGGCGACGAGCTGTTCGTGATCGAGGCCGACGAGTCCGACGGCACGTTCGAGCTGTACGACACCTCGGTGGCGCTCATCACCAACGTCGACCCCGACCACCTCGACCATTACGGCTCGCGCGATGCGTTCGACGCCGCCTTCGCCCGCTTCGCCGATGCCGCGCGCGAGGCCGTCGTCATCTCGTCCGACGACGCCGGCGCCCGCGCGGTGCGCGAGCGCATCACGCACGCCCACGTCGTCACCTTCGGCGAGGATCCCTCCGCCGACGTCCGGCTGACCGGCATCCGCACCGACGGCCCCGTCGCCTTCACACTCACCGCCGACGGCGAGAGCGTCGAGGTGCAGCTGCGCGTCCCCGGTGCGCACAACGCGGTCAACGCCGCGGGGGCCGTCGCGGTGCTGCGCGTGCTCGGCCACCCGCTCGCCGCCGCCGCCCGTGCCGTCGAGGGCTTCGGCGGCACGGTGCGTCGCTTCGAGTTGCACGGGGTGTCGCAGGGCGTCAGCGTCTACGACGACTACGCGCACCACCCCACCGAGGTCGCCGCGGCCCTCTCCGCCGCGCGCACGGTCGTGGGCGAGGGGCGCATCATCGCGATCCAGCAGCCGCACACGTACTCGCGCACGCAGGAGATGTACCGCGAGTTCGCCGAGGTGCTCGAGACGCACGCCGACCACACCGTCATGCTCGACGTCTACGGCGCCCGGGAAGACCCGGTGCCGGGAGTGACGGGGGAGCTCGTCAGCGGCGCCTTCGCCGATCCGGCGCACGTGCACTATGTGCCCGACTGGCAGGCGGCTGCCGACTACACGGCCGACATCGCCCGCCCCGGCGACTACGTCATCACCCTCGGGTGCGGCAACGTCTACCAGATCATCCCGCAGGTGCTCGAGGCGCTCTCCCGCACCGAGGCCGCGGCGGTCTGAGCGTGCGCCGGCCGTCGCCCCTGCCCCCGCCCCCGGCGTCGGAACAGCCCTCCCGCCGGCGGGTCGACGAGCCCGTCTCCGCACCGCCGACGCGGCATCCCGATCCCGCCGACGAGACCGCGCCCGTGGTGCCGCTCGTGCGGCCGAGCGTCTCGGATGCGAACGGTTCCGAGCCGACCGGCTCCGCGTCTTTCGCGGCGACTCCGGATGCCGAGGGCGCGAGCCTGCGCGACGTCTGGCGTGCCTCGCGCGCGCGTCGTCGTGCGCTCTCCGCCGAGGTGCGGCGCTTCACGGTGCGTCAGCGTCGGCGCCGGCGCGTGTGGATCGGGGTGGCGGCGGCGTTCCTCGTCATGGTGCTCGGCACGGCGGGCGCGGCGTACAGCCCCCTGTTCGCGGTCGAGCGCATCGAGGTCGTGGGCGCGTCGCAGCTCGATGTCGCCGCGGTCACCGACGCCCTCGACGGGCAGGTCGGTACGCCCCTGGCGCTGGTCGACGACAGCGCCGTGAAGGCGGCGCTGGTGCGCTTCCCGCTCGTGGAGTCGTACACGCTCGAGGCGCGGCCCCCGCACGACCTCGTCGTGCGGGTGGTGGAACGCACTCCCATCGGCGTGCTGCAGAGCACCGCCGGCTTCACGGTGGTGGATGCCGCGGGCGTCGCCCTGTCGACCACGCCCGACGCGCCCGCGGGCCAGCCGTTGCTCGAGATCGCCGGCGACACCGATTCCGACGCGTTCCGCGCGGCGGGGCGCGTCATGCGGGCGTTGCCCGATGCCGTGCGCGCGCAGGTGACCGGGGTGTCGGCCTCGACCCCCGACGACGTCACGCTGACGCTCGGCGCGACCGGATCGCGTGTGGCGTGGGGCAGTTCCGACCGCTCGGCCGAGAAAGCCGTCGTGCTCGACCGACTGATGGCGAAGAGCCCGCCCGACCGCACGAAAGAGTACGACGTGACCTCGCCCGAGGCGGGCGTCGTCCGCTGATTCCGCCTCGGCCTCCGCGGCCGTCTGCGCGCGACCGCTGCCGCGTCCGCGCGCGCCGAAGGGATTTTCCCGATGATCGTCGGGCGCCCCGCGTGTCGCCCCGGTGGCGTCGGGCTGGCCGCATACCTTCGAGCTAAGGAATTGCATACCGGGCAATTCTTTAACCCTCAACATGAGGTTTAAAGTTTCGGGTTCGGGGACAAACGGAGGCCGGCATGAGCCACAACCAGAACTACCTCGCTGTGATCAAGGTCGTCGGCGTCGGCGGTGGCGGCGTCAACGCCGTCAACCGCATGATCGAGCTCGGCCTGCGCGGCGTGGAGTTCATCGCGATCAACACCGACGCACAGGCGCTGCTGATGAGCGACGCCGACGTCAAGCTCGACGTCGGACGCGAGCTCACGCGCGGCCTCGGTGCCGGCGCCGACCCCGAGGTCGGCCGTCGTGCCGCCGAGGATCACGCGGAAGAGATCGAAGAGGCGCTGCGCGGCGCCGACATGGTCTTCGTCACCGCCGGCGAGGGCGGCGGCACGGGCACCGGCGGTGCGCCGGTGGTCGCCAAGATCGCCAAGTCGATCGGCGCCCTCACCATCGGTGTGGTCACCAAGCCGTTCTCCTTCGAGGGGCGTCGCCGACAGAGCCAGGCCGAGGCCGGCGTCGGACGCCTGAAGGAAGAGGTCGACACCCTCATCGTCGTCCCCAACGACCGTCTGCTCGAGATCAGCGACCGCGGCATCTCGATGATCGAGGCCTTCGCGACCGCCGACCAGGTTCTGCTCGCCGGTGTGCAGGGCATCACCGACCTCATCACGACCCCCGGTCTCATCAACCTCGACTTCGCCGACGTCAAGTCGGTCATGCAGGGCGCGGGATCGGCCCTCATGGGCATCGGCTCGGCGCGAGGAGCGGATCGTGCCATCAAGGCCGCCGAGCTCGCCGTCGAATCGCCCCTGCTCGAAGCCTCGATCGAGGGTGCGCACGGTGTGCTGCTGTCGATCCAGGGCGGATCGAACCTCGGCATCTTCGAGATCAACGACGCCGCCCAGCTGGTGAAGGAGGCCGCGCACCCCGAGGCCAACATCATCTTCGGAACGGTCATCGACGACACCCTCGGCGACGAGGTGCGTGTCACGGTCATCGCCGCCGGATTCGACGGGGGAGAGCCCTCGCTGCGCATCGACGCCGTCGGAGCGCAGCGTTCGGTCGCCGCCCCCGTGGTGCCCGTGATCCCGAGCGACGACGTCGCGCGCGACCTCGACGCCGCCGAGGAGCAGAAGGCCTCGACCGATCGCCCCGCCGAGCGCGCCCCCGAGCGTCGCCCGGAGCCGGCCCCGGTCGCCGCCCGCGTTCCCGAGACGTCGTACGACAGCGGTTACGCCGACGACGACCTCGACGTGCCGGACTTCCTCAAGTAAGCACGAGCGTTCGATGCAGCGGGTCCGGTGATCACCGGGCCCGCTGCGTCGTCGAAGGAGCACCATGGATGCCGCCCTGTCCGATCGCCTCGCCGCCGTCGACGCGCGCATCGCGGATGCCGCCCGCGCGGCGCATCGCGACCCGCACGACATCACGCGGATCGTCGTGACGAAGTTCCACCCCGTGTCGCTCGTCGCAGACCTGTACGCCCTCGGGGTACGCGACGTGGGGGAGAACCGCCAGCAGGAGCTCACCGCCAAGCGCGTCGAGACCGGCGGGCTCGACGGGCTCGTCTGGCACTTCATCGGGCAGGCGCAGACGAACAAGGCCCGCGCGGTGCGGGCGGCGTCGCACGCCGTGCACTCCGTCGACAGGACGCGGATCGCCGACGCCCTCGACGCGGCCGAGGGCGACGGCATCCTGGACGTCCTGTTGCAGGTCAACCTCACCGACGACGTCGGTCGCGGAGGGGTGGAGCCCGACGGGGTCGAGAAGCTCGCCGCCCATGTCGCGGGGCTCGAGACGGTGCGCCTGCGGGGTGTCATGGCCGTCGCGCCGCTCGACGAAGAGGCCGCTCGCGCCTTCGAGCGTCTGCGCCGCTCGTCCGACGCCGTGCGTCGGGTGGTCGAGGACGCGCACTGGATCTCGGCCGGAATGACCGGTGACTTCCCGGAAGCCGTGGCAATGGGCGCGACACACCTGAGGATCGGTTCCGCAATCACGGGCCCGAGGCCCCCGCGCGACTAGCCTCGGATCAGACGAGCGAACGGAGGATGCGATGTCGAACCCCCTCAAGAAGACGATGGTGTACCTGGGCCTCGCCGACGAGGAAGAGACCTATGAGGAGACTGCGCCGCAGCCCATTGCGCGGAAGCAGCCTCAGCAGACGGCCCCGGTCGAGAAGGCTGCTCCGGTGACCCCGCTGCACCGTCCCGCCGTGGTGCGTCAGCCCTCGGTGGGCCCCGTCAGCGAGATCCTCACCGTGCACCCCAAGCAGTACCGGGATGCGCAGACGATCGCCGAGAATTTCCGCGAGGGAATCCCGGTCATCATCAACCTGTCGCAGATGAGCGACGCCGACGCGCGTCGCCTGATCGACTTCGCGAGCGGCCTGTCGCTCGGGCTGTACGGCCGTATCGAGCGGGTGACGAGCAAGGTCTTCCTGCTCTCGCCCGAGAACATCGCCGTCTCCGGCGATGGAGCGATCGCGCAGGCCGACCCCGAGGGTGCGCCCTTCGCGCCCCAGTAACCCCTCGTGGCCGTACTGAGCCTGGTCGGCTCGATCCTCAGCGCGATCCTGTTCATCTACATCGTCCTGCTTCTCGCGCGCCTCGTGCTCGAGTACATCCCGATGTTCAACCGGGAATGGCGTCCGCGTGGCGCCACCCTGGTGGCCGCAGAGATCGTCTACACCGTGACGGATCCGCCGATCAAGCTGATCCGCCGCATCATTCCGCCCCTGCGCATCGGGGGTATCGCGTTCGATTTCGGTTTCGCGATCACCCTGTTCGTCTGCTTCATGCTTCTCAGCGTCACCCGGTCGCTCGCGGCCGCCTGACATCCATAGCCGTCGCCCTTCGACACCGACGAAGGGCGACGGCTATGCTGTTCCGAAGCGGTACGCCCCGGTGCGACACCCTTAACAGTTCCGACTCAGAGCTCTCGAAAGAGGAAACACCATGGCACTGACCCCCGATGACGTCGTCACCAAGCAGTTCCAGCACGTCCGCTTCAAGGAGGGCTTCGACCCCGACGAGGTCGACGACTTCCTCGACGAGATCGTCGTCGAGTGGCGCAAGACGATCGCTGAGAACGAAGAGCTGAAGACGAAGCTCGCCGCTCTCGAGTCCGGTGAGGCCGCGCCCGCCGCTGCCGCTCCGGTGGCCGAGACCGCCCAGGTCGAGGAGCCCGTCGTCTCCGAGGTGCCGGCTCCGGCTCCCGTCGCCGCCGCGCCCGCAGCGTCCACCGCCGACGACGCGGCCCCCGTGGCCCAGAGCGCCGGCATCATCGAGCTCGCTCAGCGTCTGCACGACGAGCACGTCGCCGAGGGCAAGGCCCAGCGCGACCAGCTCATCGGCGAGGCGCAGGCACAGGCGGCGTCCATCGTCGCCGAGGCCGAGCAGAAGGGCCGCGAAGAGCGCGCCCGTCTCGAGAAGGAGCGCACCACGCTCGAGGGACGCATCACCGAGCTCCGCAACTTCGAGCGCGACTACCGCTCGCAGCTGCGTTCCTACATCGAGGGTCAGCTCCGCGACCTCGACACCACGGCATCGTCCTCGGGCTCGACGCCGGTGTCGGCGATCGGTCTGTAGGACCACTCTTTGCGCAGTCGATCTCCTCTGCGTCCGGCGGCGGCCGGCATCGTCATCGCGATTCTCGCGGTGGTGGTGCTGGCCGCCGACCAGTTGGCGAAGACCGTCGCCATCGACAACCTCCCCCCGGAGCGCGTCGTCCCGGTGATCGGTGAAGCCCTGCAGTTCTACCTCGTCCGAAACCCCGGAGCCGCCTTCTCGCTCGGCGAGAGCGTGACCTGGGTGTTCACCATCGCTCTGGCCGTGGTCGCGGTGGTCATCGCGTACCTCGCGGTCCGACGGGTGCGCTCGCGCCTGTGGGCCGTCGTGCTCGGCCTGCTCCTCGGCGGTGTCCTCGGCAACCTCACCGACCGCCTGCTCCGCGAGCCCGGCTTCCCGGTCGGCCACGTCGTGGACTTCATCTCCACCCCGTGGATGATGCCGGCCATCTACAACGTCGCCGACATCTTCATCGTCTCGATGATGATCTCGGTGGCGATCCTCGTCCTCTCGGGTCTGCGACTCGACGGCACCCGTGAAACCCGCGCGTCGCGCGCCGCCGAGGCGGCTGCAGACGACGGCGTCGTCGATGCGTCGACCGACACGGGTGCGCGCTGACATGGAGTCGCGGAGCCTGCCCGTCCCCGACGGGCTCGACGGAACGCGCGTCGACCAGGCGCTCGCCAAGATGCTGGGGTTCTCCCGCACCTTCGCCGCCGAGGTCGCCGACGCCGGGGGAGTGAGCGTCGACGGTCGCCCCGCCGGCCGGTCCGACCGCCTGCGCGCGGGCACCTGGTTGAGCGTCGAATGGGAGCCCAAGCGCGACCCCGAGATCATCCCGGTCGCCGTGCCCGATCTGGGGATCGTCCACGACGACGACGACATCGTCGTGGTCGACAAGCCGGCGGGCGTCGCCGCGCACCCCTCCGTCGGGTGGGACGGGCCCACGGTGCTCGGCGCCCTGGCCGCGGCGGGCTTCCGCATCGCCACCAGCGGCCCGGCCGAGCGCCGGGGCGTCGTTCATCGTCTCGACGCCGGCACGAGCGGGCTGATGGTCGTCGCCAAGACCGAGCGCGCGTACACACTCCTCAAGAGCGCCTTCAAAGAGCGCGAGGTCGAGAAGATCTACCACGCGGTGGTGCAGGGGCACCCCGACCCCCTCGCGGGAACGATCGACGCACCCATCGGGCGGCATCCGCACCACTCGTGGAAGTTCGCCGTGACCCCCGACGGAAAAGACTCGGTCACGCACTACGAGACCCTCGAGGCGTTCCCTCGCGCATCGCTGCTCGAGATCCATCTCGAGACCGGACGCACGCACCAGATCCGTGTGCACATGGCCGCGCACCGGCATCCGTGCGCGGGAGACCCGCTCTACGGCGCCGACCCGACCCTGTCGGCGCGCCTGGGGCTGACGCGGCAGTGGCTGCACGCGCATCGGCTGGCCTTCAGCCACCCCGGTACGGGGGAGTGGGTGTCGTTCGACTCGCCGTACCCCGCCGATCTCGCGAGCGCGCTCGAGATCCTCTCCGACTCGATCTGATCTCGACGTCGGGCGCGAACAGGATGCCGGACCCCGGCGACGCGCCCGGGGACGACACGCGAACTGGGCGTCCGCCGCGAACTTCCGGAACCGATGTCGGAGGCCGAACGTACACTCGGTACGTGGCAGCAGACTCCTTCGTTCACCTTCATGTTCACAGTGAATATTCGATGCTCGACGGTGCGGCCCGCATCGGACCGATGGTCCAAGAAGCGGCGAAGCAGGGCATGTCGGCCATCGCCGTCACCGACCACGGCAACACCTTCGCGGCCTACGAGTTCTACAAGACCGCGAAAGACGCCGGCATCAAGCCGATCATCGGCATCGAGGCGTACGTCACGCCGGGCACCCATCGTTCCGACAAGACCCGCGTGCGCTGGGGCACCCCCGAGCAGCAGGGCGACGACGTCTCGGGCTCCGGTGCGTACACGCACATGACGCTGCTGTCCGAGACCACCGAGGGCATGCACAACCTGTTCCGGTTGTCGTCCAAGGCGAGCATGGAGGGCTACTACTTCAAGCCCCGCATGGACCGCGAGCTGCTGCAGACCTACGGCAAGGGGCTCATCGCCACCACCGGGTGCCCCTCGGGCGAGGTGCAGACGCGTCTTCGACTCGGACAGTACGAGGCCGCGCGCGCCGCGGCGGCCGAGTTCCAGGACATCTTCGGCAAAGAGAACTACTTCGCCGAGATCATGGACCACGGACTCTCGATCGAGCGTCGCGTCATGAGCGATCTGCTCAAGATCTCCAAAGACCTCGACATCCCCCTGGTCGGCACCAACGACCTCCACTACACCCACCAGCACGACGCCACGAGTCACGCGGCGCTGCTGTGCGTGCAGTCGGGATCGACGCTCGACGATCCCAAGCGCTTCCGCTTCGACGGCGACGGGTACTACGTCAAGTCGCCCGCCGAGATGCGGCAGGTGTTCCGCGACAACCCCGAAGCCTGCGACAACACGCTGCTCATCGCCGAGCGGTGCGAGGTCGAGTTCAACACCTCGGCCAACTACATGCCGCGCTTCCCGGTCCCCGCGGGCGAGACCGAAGACAGCTGGATGATCAAAGAGGTCGAGAACGGCCTCCACGACCGCTACCCGGGCGGTATCCCCGACGCCGTGCGCAAGCAGGCCGAGTACGAGACCGGCGTCATCCTGCAGATGGGGTTCCCGGGCTACTTCCTCGTCGTCGCCGACTTCATCAACTGGGCCAAGGACCACGGCATCCGCGTCGGCCCCGGCCGTGGATCCGGCGCGGGCTCCATGGTCGCCTATGCGATGAAGATCACCGACCTCGACCCGCTGCAGCACGGCCTCATCTTCGAGCGCTTCCTCAACCCCGACCGCGTCTCGATGCCCGACTTCGACGTCGACTTCGACGACCGTCGTCGTGGCGAGGTGATCCAGTACGTCACCGAGAAGTACGGCGACGAGCGCGTCGCGCAGATCGTCACGTACGGCACGATCAAGGCCAAGCAGGCGCTGAAAGACGCCGGGCGCGTGCTCGGTTTCCCCTTCAGCATGGGCGACCGGCTCACCAAGGCCATGCCCCCCGCCGTGATGGGCAAAGACATGCCGCTCGACGGCATGTTCAACCCCGAGCACCCGCGATACAAAGAGGCGAGCGAGTTCCGCACGCTGATCGAGACCGACGCCGAGGCGAAGACGGTCTTCGACACCGCCCTGGGCCTCGAGAACCTGAAGCGCCAGTGGGGCGTGCACGCGGCCGGCGTCATCATGTCGAGCGAGCCGCTGATCGACATCATCCCGATCATGCGCCGCGAGCAGGACGGCCAGATCGTCACGCAGTTCGACTACCCCGCGTGCGAGTCGCTCGGCCTGATCAAGATGGACTTCCTGGGGCTGCGCAACCTCACCATCATCAACGACGCCCTCGACAACATCGAGGCCAACCGCGGGCACCCCCTCGTGCTCGAAGACCTCGAACTCGACGACGTGGCCTCGTACGAGCTGCTCGCCCGCGGCGACACGCTCGGCGTGTTCCAGCTCGACGGTGGTCCCATGCGCTCGCTTCTGCGGCTCATGCGCCCCGACAACTTCGAGGACATCTCGGCGGTGCTCGCGCTGTACCGCCCGGGTCCCATGGGCGTGAACTCGCACATCAACTACGCCCTGCGAAAGAACCGGCAGCAAGAGATCGAGCCGATCCACCCCGAACTCGAGGAGCCCCTCGCCGACATCCTCGACACGACGTACGGGCTGATCGTCTATCAGGAGCAGGTGATGGCCGTCGCGCAGCGCGTGGCCGGGTACACCCTGGGCCAGGCCGACCTGCTGCGTCGCGCGATGGGCAAGAAGAAGAAGAGCGAGCTCGACAAGCAGAAAGAGACGTTCTTCGGTGGCATGACCGAGCGCGGGTTCGGCGACGCCGCGCAGCAGACCCTGTGGAAGGTGCTCGAGTCGTTCGCCGACTACGCCTTCAACAAGGCGCACACCGCCGCCTACGGTCTCGTCTCGTACTGGACGGCCTACCTCAAGGCGCACTACCCGGCCGAGTACATGGCCGCGCTGCTGACGAGCGTCGGCGACTCGAAAGACAAGATGGCGGTGTACCTCAACGAGTGCCGTCGCATGGGCATCAAGGTTCTGCCGCCCGACGTCAACGAGTCGATCCGGTTCTTCGCGGCCGTCGGCGAAGACATCCGCTTCGGCCTGGGCGCGATCCGCAACGTCGGCACCAACGTCGTCGACGGCATCGTCTCGGCGCGCCAAGACGCCCCGTACACCTCGTTCCACGACTTCCTGTCGAAGGTGCCCGTGCACGTGGCGAACAAGCGCACCGTCGAGTCGCTCATCAAGGCCGGCGCCTTCGACACGCTCGGGTCGACGCGACGGTCGCTCATCGAGGTGCACGAGGACGCCTGCGAGGGCGCCGTGCTCGACAAGCGGCGAGAAGCCAACGGCGAGGTCGGGTTCGACTTCGACTCGCTCTGGGACGAACCGCAGCAGGTGCAGAAGGTTCCCGAGCGGCCGGAATGGACGAAGAAGGACAAGCTCGCCTTCGAGCGCGAGATGCTCGGCCTGTACGTGTCCGATCACCCGCTCGCCGGGCTCGAGGTGCCGTTGGCCAAGCACGCGTCGACCTCGATCCACGACCTGCTGGCCTCCGAAGACGTCCAGGACGGCGACCAGGTCACCGTCGCGGGTCTGCTCACGAGCGTGCAGCACCGCGTCGCGAAGCAGAGCGGCAACCCCTACGGCATGGTCACCATCGAGGACTTCAACGGTGAGGTGACCGTGATGTTCATGGGCAAGACGTACGCCGAGTTCTCGCCGGCGCTCGTGGCCGACGGCATCATGGTCATCCGAGGGCGCGTATCGCGACGCGATGACGGTCTCAACCTGCACGCCCAGAGCGCCTTCGCGCCCGATCTCGAAGGTCTCGACGAGACCGGCGGGCTCACACTGATGGTGCCCGAGCAGCGGGCGAGCGAAGCGCTCGTCGGAGAACTGGCGCAGATGCTGCGTCGCCATTCAGGCAGTACAGAGGTCGTTCTCAAACTCCACAAGGGCAGCACAGCCAAGGTCTTCGAGGTGCCGATGCCGGTGCGGGTGACCGCCGACCTGTTCGGGGAGCTCAAGGGTCTGCTCGGCCCCAACTGCCTCGGCTGACGACCACTTCGCGCGCCCAAACGCGCGCGCCGCAATCCCCGGCGGTGCCGAACCCCCGCTGGTTACGATGACCGGGCGTTCCGCCGCCCTTCGGAAAGGACCACCGTGACCGATCACACCCCCCACGACCGCGCGACGGCGCCGGGTACTCCCGGCACCGCCCGCGACGTCGACGAGATCTTCGCGCCGGACGCCCCGGCGTACGACGCGTCCGCCTCCGCCGACACGGCTTCCTCCGACAGCGCCTCCGCCGCCGACGCCTCTTCCGAGAACGCCTCCCGCAACCACGCTTCCCCCGACGCCGCGGACCACGCGCGGGATGGGGCGGCGAACCCCTCATCCGACGGCGACGACCCGCACGGCGACGCCGGGCGTGCCTCCACCGGCGACCGCGTCGACGAGGGCGCGCCGCGCCACGCGTCCGCCGTCGGCGGCACCGCGCACCCGGGCGACGCACCGCAGTTCGGTGTCGGACCGTTCTCGGTCCGCGAAGTCGCACTGCTGGGCACGTGGATCCTCGCCTTCTTCGTCTCGTTCTTCCGCACCAACATCCTCGATTCGCCGTCGGGAGTGCTCGTCGGTGGGGTCAACGTGTGGTCTTCGGGGCTGTGGTGGATCCCGGCGATGGCTCTGCCGACGGCGGCCGTCGGTCTGATCGCGCTGCGCCGCCTGTCGCCCCAGGGCATTCGTCGCGTCGGTTCGCTCGGGATCGACCAGTTCGCCTCGGTGGCGTTCTCGATCTCCGCTCTCGTCTGGGTCGCGTGGGTGTGGGACACCGTCGCGGTGTTCGGTGACACGGGCATCTGGACGCGCTCCTGGGTGGTCTGGGTCGAGGCCGTGCTCCTTCTCGCGGGTGTGGTGCTCACCGTGGCGGGTCCGTGGATCCCGCCGTTCTCGCGCGACTTCCGCGGTCGTGACGAGGTCGCCGCGCACCGCAACGCGCGCCCGATCCGCCCGGTCGTGCCGCGCCCGCGCACCCCACGGCCCGTGCACGTCGCCGCCGGTGCGCCCGTGACCGACGACCACGACGGGTCGCGCCCCGACTCCGCGTCGGCGCACGACGAGGCGCCGGCGCCCGGCAGCTACACCGGTTCGACCGACCTGACGCACGAGGGCGCCCCGGCCACCAGCGTGCTCCCCACGCACGCCGACGACCACAACGACACCGACGTCTTCGCTCCCCTCCGCGGCGACGACCACGATGGCCGTGGAGTCCGCGACGAAGATCCCCGGCACGATCACGCGTCCGACGCGCCGAGCCACGATGCTCAGGACGACCACCGGCACGCACAACACCACGCCCAGGCCTTCTGGGCGCTGGCCCCAGTCGAGCGCGAGGTCGTCGACGACTACGGCACGCCCATCTTCCGGGTCGGGCCGACCGCCTGGGCCCTGGTGGTCGAGGACCGCGGCGAGACGTTCGTCATCCGTCACGACGACGGTCGCATCGGCTACCTCCACGACGTCTCGGGCGTCACCCGCGGCTGACCCGCGCGGCTGAGGACCGCCTGCGAGCCGCCCGCCGCGCGCGGAGCGGCTCGCAGGCGGCCGGTAGCCTGGACTCATGCTTCGCACGATCGATCTCCGCGGCCGCGTGCTCTCGCCGGCCGAGCTCCTCGCTGTGGTTCCGCGCGCCGAGGCCGCCCGCGATGAGGCCCTCGCCACCGCCGCCCGTCTGGTCGACGATGTCGCACGACGCGGCGAAGAGGCGCTCCGCGAACAGGCCGCCCGTTTCGACCGCGTCAGCGACCACGTCATCCGCGTGCCCGCCGCGCACCTCGACGAGGCCCTGCGCGATCTCGACCCGGCGATCCGGGCCGCCCTCGATGAGGCGATCTCGCGTGTGCGCGCGGCATCCGCCGCTCAGATTCCGGCCCCCGTGGTCACCAAGCTGGGCGCGGGCGCGCGTGTCACGCAGCGGTGGCAACCCGTGCGCCGCGTCGGTCTCTACGTTCCGGGCGGGAAGGCCGTCTACCCGTCGAGCGTGGTGATGAACGTCGTTCCCGCGCAGGTCGCGGGCGTACGCGAGGTGGCACTGGCCTCTCCCGCGCAATCGGCCTTCGGGGGGCGTGTGCACCCCGTGATCCTGGCCGCCGCGCGTCTGCTCGGCGTCACCGAGGTGTACGCGATGGGCGGGGCCGGTGCCATCGGCGCCTTCGCGTACGGCGTGGCCGAGATCGGTCTCGACCCGGTCGATGTCGTCACCGGACCGGGCAACAACTTCGTGGCCTCGGCCAAGCGCGCGGTCGCCGGCCGGGTGGGAACCGACTCCGAGGCCGGTGCGACCGAGATCCTCGTCGTGGCCGATGCGTCGGCGCGCCCCGATCTGGTCGCCGCCGACCTCGTCAGCCAGGCCGAGCACGACGAGCAGGCCTCGGCCGTCCTCGTCACCGACTCCGTCGAGCTCGCCGACGCCGTGCGGGCGGCGCTGCCGGACCGGGTCGCCGCCACCCGCCACACGGACCGGGTCATCGCCGCGTTCGACGGTCCGCAGTCGGCCGTGGTGCTCGTCGACGACATCGCCCAGGCCACCGCGTTCAGCAATGCCTACGCGCCCGAGCACCTCGAGCTGCAGTTGTCCGACCCCCGCCCCGAGGACTTCGTCAACGCGGGTGCCGTCTTCGTCGGTCCCTACACGCCGGTGAGCCTCGGTGACTACCTGGCGGGCAGCAACCACGTGCTGCCGACCGGGGGACAGGCCCGGTACGGAGCCGGGCTGTCGGCGTCGACGTTCCTGCGACCTCAGCAGGTCATCGAGTACGACCGCGCGGCGCTCGCCCAGGTGCGCGACGCCATCGTCGTCCTCGCCGATGCCGAGGCGCTGCCCGCGCACGGCGAGGCCGTGACCGCGCGTTTCGACGCGTAGTCTGGCGCCGTCATGCACTGCCCGTTCTGCCGCCACCCCGACTCCCGCGTCATCGATTCGCGCACGAGCGACGACGGCCTCAGCATCCGTCGGCGTCGTCAGTGCCCCAACTGCGGTGGGCGCTTCTCGACGGTCGAGACGGCGGGCCTGAACGTCATCAAACGCTCGGGCGTGGTCGAACCCTTCAGCCGCGAGAAGGTCATGTCGGGTGCCCGAAAGGCCTGTCAGGGTCGACCCGTCACCGACGCCGACCTCGCCGTGCTCGCCCAGAAGGTCGAAGAGGCCATCCGCCAGACGGGGTCGTCGCAGATCGAGGCCAACGAGATCGGCCTCTCGATCCTCGGACCGCTCCGCGAGCTCGACGAGGTCGCGTACCTGCGCTTCGCCAGCGTCTACCAGGCGTTCGACTCGCTCGACGACTTCGACGCGGCCATCGCGCAGCTGCGCGCCGACCACGCGGCACGACCGACAGCGGCGCCCGACGACGGCGACGACGTCCAGTAACCTGGCGGGGATGTATCCCCTTCTCTTCCGCACGGTCCTGACCCGCCTCGACCCCGAGTTCGCCCACCACCTGGGTGCGCTCGTGATCCGTGTCGCGGGCGTCGAGCCGGTGGCATCCGTCGTCCGTCGTTTCACGGCGCCCCCCGCGGGCCACGGAGTGGATGCGCTCGGACTGCACTTCGATTCGCCGTTCGGAGTCGCGGCGGGCTTCGACAAGAACGTCACCATGGTGCGGGGACTCGGCGCGCTCGGGTTCGGACACGTCGAGGTCGGAACGGTCACGGCGCTGCCGCAGCCCGGCAACCCCCGTCCGCGTCTGTTCCGCCTCGTCGCCGACCGTGCGGTCATCAACCGCATGGGGTTCAACAACGACGGCGCGGCGGCGGCGGCGGCGAAGCTGCGGCGGCTGCGTCGTGCGCGGCGTCGTCCGGTGATCGGCGTCAACATCGGCAAGAGCCGCGTGGTCGCCGTCGACGACGCCACCACCGACTACGTGCGCAGCGCCCGCCTGTTGGCGCCGCTGGCCGACTACCTCGTGGTGAACGTGTCGTCGCCGAACACCCCCGGCCTGCGCGGACTGCAAGCGGTCGAGACGCTCCGCCCCCTGCTGACGGAGGTTCGGGATGCCGCGGGGGACACCCCGCTGCTGGTGAAGATCGCTCCGGATCTCGACGACGCCGAGGTGCAGGACATCGCGCGCCTCGCGGTCGATGCGGGACTCGCCGGCATCATCGCCACCAACACCACCATCTCGCGTTCGGGGCTCTCCACCGATGCCGCGAAGGTCGAGGCAGCGGGAGCGGGTGGCCTGTCGGGGGCGCCCCTCAGAGCGCGTGCCGCCGAGGTGCTCCGACTCGTGCGGACCGCCGTTCCGGCCGAGTTCGTGGTCATCTCGGCCGGGGGAGTAGAGACCGCCGACGACGTGCGCGACCGCCTCGCCGCCGGCGCGACGCTGGTGCAGGGCTACACGGGCTTCCTGTATCGCGGTCCACTGTGGGCCCGGCAGATCAGCCGCGGTCTCGCCGCGCGACGCTGACCCGGAGCGCGCCGGCCCGATTTGCCGACCCGGAGGGCGCGGGCTGCGATTCGCTGACCCGGAGCGCGCCGGTGGCGGCCCCGGAAACGACGAAGCGGCGCGCCCGGAGGCGCGCCGCTTCGAGGAGATCGGTCGTGTCAGACGGGGTACTGCCCGCGCTTGACCTGCGGCTTGGGCAGACGCATGAACCGCATCTGCACGGTGCGCATCGCCGCGTACCAGCCGAGACCCTTCTCGAGCTTGCTCTCGCCGAACTTCTCTTTCGCGGCGCGCTTGACGCGGATCGAGGTGATGATCATGTCGCCGACGACGAACAGGATGAAGATCCACAGCGCCACGAACGACCAGTACTGGAAGAACGCGACGGGGATCAGCGTCGCCACGATCACGAGGACCATGAACGGCATGACGCCCTCACCGAGGTGCCAGCCCGCGTCGACGAAGTCGCGTCCGAAGCGGCGCTGCGGACCGCGGTCGCGCACCGGGAGGTAGCGCTCCTCGCCGGCGGCCATGCCGACGCGGGCCTTCTCGCGCTGGGCGGCGAGCTCGGCTCGGGCGCGGGCCTTGGCCTCTTTGGTGTCGGGGACGAGCGGGCGCTTGCGGGCGGCCTCTTGCTCGGCGCGCGACGGGGTCGCGCGACCCTTACCCGATCCGAGGACCGTCGGCTCGACGGGGGTGTCGTTGGGGGCGGGGGCGGGGGACTTGGCCACGGGTTACCTCGGCAGTTCGCGGATCGGGAGATCTAAGATTACCCGCATGACCCCCGACCTGTCCCGGCACGAGGCTGTGCATCGCGCAGCCGACGCCGGCATCCCCGCCGCCCTGTCCGATCTCGGCTCCCTCGTACGCATCCCGTCGATCGCGTGGCCGTCGTTCGATCAGTCCGCCCTCGTCGAGAGCGCCGACGCCGTCGCCGCCCTGTTGAGGGGCACCGGCGTCTTCGATTCCGTCGAGGTAGCGCGCGCCGCGATCCCCGGCACCGACGAGATGGGACAGCCCGCCGTGCTGGCGTCGCGAGCCGCTCGCAACGGTCGGCCCACCGTTCTTCTGTATGCGCACCACGACGTCCAGCCTCCCGGCGACGAAGCCCTGTGGGACTCACCGCCCTTCGAACCCACCGTGCGCGACGGCCGCCTCTACGGCCGCGGCGCCGCCGACGACAAGGCGGGGGTCATGGCCCACGTCGGTGCCATCCGCGCCGTGAGCGAAGTCCTCAGAGACGACCTCGACCTGGGCATCGCGGTGTTCATCGAGGGCGAAGAGGAGTACGGCTCGCGCTCGTTCGGGCAGTTCCTCTCCGACAACGCCGAGGTGCTGCGCTCCGACGTGATCGTCGTCGCCGACTCGGGCAACTGGGACGACCGCACCCCCGGTCTCACGGTGTCGCTCCGCGGGAACGCGCGCTTCACGCTCACCGTGCGCACCCTCGAGCACGCATCGCACTCCGGCATGATGGGCGGCGCCGTCCCGGATGCCATGCTCGCCACGGTGAAGCTGCTCGCGACGCTGTGGGACGACGACGGCGCCGTCGCCGTCGACGGTCTCCTCGAGCGCGACGCCCCCACGCCCGACTACAGCGAAGAGACCCTGCGCGCCGAGTCGGGACTGCTCGACGGGGTGCGGCCGATCGGCCGCGACGCCATCCTCAGCCGGATCTGGAACAAGCCGTCGGTCACGATCACCGGCTGGGACGCCACGCCCGTCGACTCGGCGTCGAACACCCTCGCCCCGCAGACCCGCGTGGTGATCAGCGCCCGCGTCGCCCCGGGGCAGGACGCCCACGAGGCCTACCGGGCGATCGAGGCGCACTTGCGCGCCCATGCGCCGTTCGGCGCGCAGCTGGAGTTCACCGACGTCGACTGCGGCGACGCGTTCCTCGTCGACACGAGCGGATGGGCCGTCGAAGACGCTCGCGCCTCGTTCGCCGACGGGTACGGCGTGGACTCGGTCGACGTCGGCGTCGGCGGATCGATCCCCTTCATCGCCGACCTCGTCCGCGAGTTCCCGAGCGCCCAGATCCTCGTGACCGGTGTCGAGGATCCGCACGCCCGCGCGCACAGCCCGAACGAGTCGCTGCACCTCGACACGTTCCGCAACGCCCTGGTGTCGGAGGCCCTCCTGCTGACGCGTTTGAACGAGCGCACCGTCTGAGCGGACCGCGGGGCCGTGGCGGGCGTAGACTCGTCACGTCCCCGCGACCGATCAACCGAAGGGCATCGCCATGACCGACACCACACTGTCGTCCTCCGCCGAGACCCGCGAGCACGGTGTCGGCCTCACCGCCGCCGCCTCCGACAAGGTGAAGAGCCTGCTCTCGCAGGAGGGTCGCGACGACCTTCGTCTGCGCGTGGCCGTTCAGCCCGGCGGATGCTCCGGACTCATCTACCAGCTCTACTTCGACGAGCGTTACCTCGACGGTGACAAGGTCGCCGATTTCGACGGCGTCGAGGTCATCGTCGACGACATGAGCGTTCCGTACCTCGACGGTGCGAACATCGACTTCAAGGACACGATCTCGGAGCAGGGCTTCACGATCGACAACCCCAACGCCGGCGGTTCCTGCGCCTGCGGCGACAGCTTCCACTGATCTCAGCCGCCGTTTCACGGCGCCCCATCGAGAACCCCCGGACCCCGGATCACACCGCGGAACCCGGGGGTTCTCGATGTCTCGGCACTGGACGAATGGCCTGAGAACAGTGAGAGGTTGCCGTAGACTGTCAAAGCTTCATCCACGACCCGGAAAGGTGCACTGTGCCCTCCAAACGTCGCCTTCGCTGGGCTGCGCTCCCCGTCGGGATCGCCTCGGTTGCGCTCCTGTCCGGCTGCACCACGACACAGCTCCACGGCTTCCTGCCCGGCTTCGTCGATGACGGTACGCCCGCCACCAACCACACCGACATGGTCGCCGGTCTGTGGGTCAACTCGTGGATCGTGCTCCTCGCCGTGGGTGTCGTCACCTGGGGCCTCATGCTGTGGTCGGTCATCGCGTACCGCCGTCGCAAGGGGCAGTCCGGTCTGCCGGTCCAGCTGCGCTACAACATGCCGGTCGAGATCTTCTACACGATCGTTCCTCTGATCCTGGTCGTCGGCTTCTTCGCCTTCACGGCGCGCGACCAGAACACGCTCGAGACGCAGTACGACGACCCCGACGTGTCGATCACGGCGTACGGCAAGCAGTGGGCGTGGGACTTCCAGTACAACGGCACGCAGGAAGACAACTCCGACGCCGTCTACTCGATGGGTGTCCAGGCCAAGGCCACGTCCGACGGCTACGACCTGCAGGACGTGCCCACCCTGTACCTGCCGGTGAACAAGACGGTCAAGATCGACCTCCGCTCGCGCGACGTCATCCACTCGTTCTGGATCATCGACTTCCTCTACAAGAAAGACATGTACCTCGGCCGTGACAACGAGTGGTCGTTCACGCCCACCCGTGAGGGCACGTACGAGGGCAAGTGCGCCGAGCTGTGCGGTGAATACCACTCCGCCATGCTCTTCAACGTCAAGGTCGTCAGCGACGCCGAGTACGAGGACTACCTCGACTCGCTGCGCTCGGCCGGCGACGTGGGCGACATCAGCGACCTGTCGCGCCTGCAGAACCTGAGCACGGCCGGCACCGAAGGGAACGAGTGATCATGGCCACGACGCTTCCGCTCCAGGAGAAGGGGGCCTCGCGCCCCACGACTCTCCCGCCGCGTCAAGCCGCTCTGCTGAGCACCACGCGTGTTGAGCAGAAGGGCAACCTGGTCGTCAAGTGGATCACCTCCACCGACCACAAGACCATCGGGTACATGTACCTGATCGCCTCCGTCATGTTCTTCATGCTCGGTGGCGTCATGGCGCTGATCATCCGCGCAGAGCTCTTCGAGCCCGGCATGCAGATCATCCCGACGAAAGAGCAGTACAACCAGCTCTTCACCATGCACGGCACGATCATGCTGCTCATGTTCGCGACGCCGCTGTTCGCGGGCTTCGCCAACGCGCTGCTGCCGCTGCAGATCGGTGCGCCCGACGTGGCGTTCCCGCGTCTGAACGCTTTCGCCTTCTGGCTGTTCCTGTTCGGATCCACGATCGCCGTCTCCGGCTTCCTCACCCCGCAGGGTGCGGCCGGCTTCGGATGGTTCGCCTATCAGCCGCTCGCCAATGCGAGCTTCTCGCCGGGCGTCGGTGGAAACCTCTGGATGCTGGGACTCGGCATCAGCGGTTTCGGCACGATCCTCGGCGCGGTGAACTTCATCACGACGATCCTCACGATGCGCGCGCCCGGCATGACCATGTGGCGCATGCCGATCTTCTCGTGGAACACGCTGATCACGAGCATCCTGATCCTGCTGGCGTTCCCCGTCCTCGCCGCGGCGATCTTCGCCGCCGCGTCGGACCGCGTGCTCGGCTCGCACATCTACAGCCCCGAGAACGGCGGCGTCCTGCTCTGGCAGCACCTGTTCTGGTTCTTCGGTCACCCCGAGGTGTACATCATCGCGCTGCCGTTCTTCGGCATCGTCTCCGAGATCTTCCCGGTCTTCAGCCGCAAGCCGATCTTCGGGTACAAGACCCTCGTCTACGCCACGATCGCGATCGCCGCGCTGTCGGTGGCCGTGTGGGCCCACCACATGTACGTCACGGGCGGCGTGCTGCTGCCCTTCTTCGCCCTGATGACGATGCTCATCGCGGTGCCGACCGGCGTGAAGATCTTCAACTGGATCGGTACCCTTTGGCGCGGCTCGGTGACCTTCGAGACCCCGATGGTCTTCGCCCTGGGCTTCCTGGTCTCGTTCGTCTTCGGCGGTCTGACCGGTGTCATCCTCGCGTCGCCCCCGCTCGACTTCCACCTGTCGGACTCGTACTTCGTCGTCGCGCACTTCCACTACGTCGTCTTCGGAACCGTCGTGTTCGCGATGTTCGCGGGCTTCTACTTCTGGTGGCCGAAGTGGACCGGCAAGATGCTCAACGAGCGTCTCGGCATGGTGCACTTCTGGATGCTGTTCGTCGGCTTCCACATGACCTTCCTCATCCAGCACTGGCTGGGCGTCGACGGCATGGTGCGTCGTTACGCCGACTACGCGGCCGCAGACGGATGGACGTGGGAGAACCAGCTGTCGACGGTGGGATCGATGATCCTCGGTGCGTCGATGATCCCGTTCCTGCTGAACGTCTGGATCACCGCGCGCAAGGCGCCGCGCGTGACGGTCGACGACCCGTGGGGCTACGGAGCGTCGCTCGAGTGGGCCACCTCGTGCCCGCCGCCGCGTCACAACTTCACCTCCATCCCGCGTATCCGTAGCGAGCGCCCCGCCTTCGACCTGAACCACCCCGAGGCCGGCATTCCGGTCGGTGTGGGTCCGGCCAAGGATGCCCCCGACGCGCCTGTCGTCGACGCCGCTGCCGGAGAGGTCAAGTAACGATGCGTACCAATGTCGGACTCTGGTGGCTCCTGGCCGTCTTCGCGTTCGTGATCGCCGGCGTCTACACCGTGTGGAGCCTGCTCCAGCACGGTGGCGTCGAGTGGGTCGGAACGGTCGCCCTGGCCTTCCTCGGCCTCATGTCGACCATGATCGCCTTCTACATCGGCCGCGTGCTCAAGGCACAGAACGGCGAGCTGCCCGAGGACACCCTGACGGCCGACATCGACGACGGTGACCCCGAGATGGGCGAGTTCAGCCCGTGGTCGTGGTGGCCCATCGTCCTGGCCGGTTCCGCCGCGATCGCCGTGATCGGTCTCGCTGTCGGTAGCTGGCTCGTCCCCGTCGGATTCCTGGTCTTCGTCATCGCCATCGTCGGATGGGTGTACGAGTACTACCGCGGGTACTTCGCACGCTGATCCTGTGCCCGTTCGGCTGATCGCGGCCGCCGTCTCCGACGCCGGCTCCCACCGTCCCACCAATCAGGACGCCGCCTTCGCGGCGTCCTGGGGTGCGGCGGTGGCAGACGGCGTCGGGGGAGGCCCGTCGGGAGACCTCGCCTCCGCGGCGCTCCTGCACCGACTTGTCGCGACTCGGGGCGGTGGCCTCGACGCCGATGGACTCCTGGTGCGCATTCGCGAGGCGAATTGGGACATCCGCGCCCATGTCGAGCGTGACCCCGCGCTCCAAGGGATGGCGACGACCTTCACCGGTCTGTTCCTCAGCACGGGCGGCGACCTGCTGCTGGCTCACACCGGCGACTCCCGCGCCTACCTGCTCCGCGACGGCGAGTTCACTCGCGAGACGCGTGACGACTCGTACGTGCAGGCTCTCGTCGATCACGGCATCATCCCGCCGGAGGCCGCCGCGGCCCACCCGCGTCGCAACATCATCACGGCCTCGCTCGGGGGCGCCGAGGGCGATGTCGTGTCCGTCGCCGAGCGCCCCCCGGTCGTCGGTGACCGATGGGTGCTGTGCAGCGATGGACTGACCGACTACGTCCCCGAAGCAGACGTCGCCCGGATCATCGCCGAGGCTTCGGATCCCCGCGCCGCGGCCGCCTCCGCCGTCGCGCTCGCTCTCGAAGCCGGAACGCGTGACAACGTGACGGTCGTCGTGTGCGACGTCGTCGACGACGACGAGCCGGTGGCAAGCGAGCCGGTCTTCTCCGGTTCTGCTGCGCGCTGGTTCGCCGAGGACGTCGAGACGGCCTGAGGCGTACAGGCTCTGGCGGGCCTATCGAGCTGATCATGCGATGACGGTGGTGTGATCGGTTCCGCATCGCCCCTCGTCCTGCAAAGCTGTCCAGGTGCGAGGGATCATCTGGGGGCTACTCACTGCGGCAATCGGATTGACTATGATTGTGCTGCTCGTCGTCTACGGCACGCAGTACGGTACATGGCTCGATGAGATTGGGTCGTCTCTCGACCTGGAAGACCAGGCGGCGGCACCGACTATCTTGCTGCCGGCCATAATTGGCCTGTTGGCCATCGGGCTGGTGGTTGGCGGGTTAGCGGTGGGGCTGACAATCTCGCGTGGTGGACGCTCTCACGACGCTGCGCTGTTGTCTCGTGATGATACTCACGGGATGCAAGGCGGTCGGCGATGCCAGTCGCTGTGAGCCCGGAACGGAAGCCATGAGCTCCCTCGCGGGGAACGCGCGCACGCGGTCGGTCTTGAGATTCGTGGTCGCAGCTGCAGGAGCCCTGTGGTCGGTGGGTGCGGCTGCGGGTCTCTGGTGGGCGGGCATACTCGTGTGGCGCGGGGTGGCACAGTGCAGTTTGCTCGACCCGGTGACGCTCGGAGGCTCCGCGATCGGAGTAATCCTCCTCGCTGTGTTCGCGGGTGTGATGCCGATGATGGCCGCCCGCGTCAGCGGGGCGGCGTGGATCGGCGGGTTCGCCCTTGTCTGCTCCATCATCGTGCTCGGTCTCTACGGCATGGTGATCACCGCTTCGCTGTCCTTCGGTCTCAGCGGCGGTTCGTCACGGTGGTCGGAAATGATGTCGGGCGCACTCGTCACCGTGGCACCGTCGCTCGCGCTCGTGGGTGCGAACGTGATTGCGCTTCTCGCGACGCGGTCATTGCGGCGCACGGTCGTCTCCTCGCTGGCGTGGATCTTCATTGTGTCGATCATCATCGTCCTGGCAGGTGGAGTTGCCCAGTCGACGTGCTGAGGCAGCTCGGTGAGTGCTGCTCATCGCGTCCGCGCGGCTTTTGCGTCACTGACTTTCTGTCAGTTCGGTGGCGAGCAGTGCGGCGGTGACAGCGCCGACGAGACGGTGCGGCGATGCTCTCAGAGGCCGTGCGCCGCCTTCCCTGATGGACGCGGCGGCCCGCCCTGGCGCGTTGCGAGGAAACGGGGCCCCGGTCTCCTAGGAGCCGCCGGTGCGTGTCAGCGGCGCATCACCATGACGGTCGGATCGAACACCCGCTCGCACGGACCCTCGTCGTTCTCGAACGGCTGCCCCTCGCGCACCCAGTACTCGTACCCGCCGATCATCTCGCGGACCTCGTAGCCCAGTCGCGAGAACTCGAGTGCGCCCTTCTGCCCGGCGTTGCACCCGGGGCTCCAGCAGTAGACCACGACGGGCATGTCGGCCGGGATCTCGGTGGCGGCCCGCTCGGCGATGTCCCGGTACGGCATGTGAACGGCGCCCGAGACGCGGCCCTGAAGCCACGCGTCATCTCCTCGCACGTCGACGAGAACGAAGCGCTCTCCCGCCTTCTGCGCCGCGTAGACATCGGAGGGGTCCGTCTCGAAGGCGAGGCGTGTCGAGAAGTACTCGTGTGCGAGGGTCATGCCCACACGCTACGGTCGGGAGCCGACGCAGGGGAGGGGCGTATGTGCCAGCCCTCCGCGGCATCCTGCCACGTCGGTCTCGCACACCGTCGCGGGTGTGCGGGCCCGCGGATGCCGAAGAACGTGCGTCGCGACGCCGGGTGGGGCACGCGCACGCCGGTGTGCACGTGCGCCGGGATGCGTCCGCCGTGCATCGGAGCATGCTGGCAGAAACGATGAAACCCCGGTGCCGAAGCACCGGGGTTTCGTATCGAGGGTTTACTCGCTCTTGTCACCCTGAGGGCGGTTGCGCTCCTCGAGGCCCTTCGGAGCGGGGAACTCGACCTCGGTGTGCTCACCGATCGCCATGGGCGGGCGGCCGTCTTCGTCGGCACGGGCGTTGGCGCCGGCGATCTCGTCGGCTTCCTCGTGCGCGATGTGGTCGAGCTCGTGGTGCTGGTGAGCGACCGCGGCGTCGAGCTCGGCCTGCGTCAGCGGCGCGAGACGGTCCTCGAAGAACCAGCGCGACACCGACGCACGAAGGTTCTCGTGCCAGGGGATCTGCCCGTTCGCGTTCGGACGAACGACGAGGGGAGCGTACTCCTCGTTGTCGACCAGCTTCCAGCGCTCGAACTCGTCGACGGGCTGGTGCACCTCGATGTACTCGCCACCGGGGAGGCGCACGATGCGTCCGGACTCGTAGCCGTGCAGTGCGATCTCGCGGTCCTTCTTCTGCAGCGCGATGCAGATGCGCTTGGTGACGAAGTAGGCGACGATCGGGCCCACGATCAGCAGGGCCTGCAGGACGTGGATGACACCTTCCATCGTGAGGTGGAAGTGCGTGGCGATGATGTCCGACGACGCCGCCGCCCACATGACCGCGTAGAACGTCACGCCCGCCGCGCCGATGGCGGTGCGGGTCGCCGCGTTGCGCGGACGCTGAGCGATGTGGTGCTCACGCTTGTCGCCGGTGACCCACGCCTCGATGAAGGGGTAGATCAGCACGAGGACGATGAACAGGCCCAGCACGCCGACGGGGATGATGATGTTCCAAGAGAACGTGTGATCGAACAGCACGAACTCGAGGTGCGGCGGGATGAGGCGCAGCATGCCGTCGGCGAAGCCGATGTACCAGTCGGGCTGGGTTCCGGCCGACACCGGCGACGGGTCGTACGGTCCGTAGTTCCAGATCGGGTTGATCGTCACGAGCGCGGCGATCAAGACGATCACACCGAACGTGATGAAGAAGAAGCCACCCATCTTGGACGCGTAGACGGGGAGGATCGGGTAGCCGACGACGTTGCTGTTCGTACGGGCGGGGCCGGCGAACTGCGTGTGCTTGTTGATGATCATCAACATGAGGTGCACGGCCAGCAGCGCGACCAGGATGGCCGGCAGCAGCAGGATGTGCAGCGTGTACAAACGGCCCACGATCGCGGTGCCGGGGAACTCCCCGCCGAACAGCAGGAACGAGGTCCACGTGCCGATGATCGGCAGACCCTTGATCATGCCGTCGATGATGCGGAGGCCGTTGCCCGAGAGCAGGTCGTCGGGGAGCGAGTAGCCGGTGAAGCCCTCGGCCATCGCCAGGATGAAGAGGATGAAGCCGACGACCCAGTTGAGTTCGCGGGGCTTGCGGAACGCACCGGTGAAGAACACGCGCAGCATGTGCACGCCGATACCGGCCACGAACACCAGGGCGGCCCAGTGGTGGATCTGACGGACGAGCAGTCCACCGCGGAGGTCGAACGAGATGTGCAGCGCCGATTCCATGGCCGCCGACATCGCGATGCCGCGCATGGGCTCGTAGGCGCCGTTGTAGTGCGTCTCGACCATCGATGCCTGGAAGAAGAACGTCAGGAACGTGCCGGACAGCAGCACGACGACGAAGCTCCACAGCGCGATCTCACCCAGCATGAACGACCAGTGGTCGGGGAAGATCTTGCGACCCATCTCTTTGACGATGCCTGAGATGCTCGTGCGCTCGTCGAGATAGTTCGCGGCGGCACCGACGAAGCGTCCGCCCAGGGGCTTGCCGTCGCGGCCGGCGGTCGCCGGGGCACCTGCGTGCACCGCGGGCGCGGAGGTGACGTTCTCGGTGGGATGGGTACCGGTGCTCATGAGCGCTCCCAGAAGCTGGGGCCGACGGGCTCGTGGAAGTCACTCTGCGCGACGAGGTAGCCCTCGGCGTCGACGGAGATGGGGAGCTGCGGCAGGGGACGGGCGGCCGGGCCGAAGATGACGGCCGCGCCATTGGCGACGTCGAACTGCGACTGGTGGCAGGGGCACAGGAGGTGGTGGGTCTGCTGCTCGTACAGCGCCACGGGGCAGCCGACGTGCGTGCAGACCTTGGAGTACGCGACGATGCCGTCGTACGACCAGTCCATGTTGTTGGTGTCGGGGTTCAGCTGCTCGGGCTGCAGACGCATCAGCAGCACGATCGCCTTGGCCTTCTCTTCGAGGTAGCCCTCGTCGTGGCCGAGGCTGGCGAGCTCTTCCGGGATGACGTGGAAGGCGGAGCCGATGGTGACGTCGGCCGCACGGATCGGACGACCGGATGGGTCGTGCGACAGGCGGGAGCCCTCTTTCCACATGGTGTGGCTGAGGAGCTTCACGGGGTCCTGATCCTGCGGAGCAAGACCGCGGAACAGCGTGATGCCGGGGATGACGGAGGCGGCGAGAGCGGCGAACAGCGAGTTGCGGATGATCTCGCGACGGCCGAAGCCGGACTCCTTGTCGCCCTCGACGAACACGTTGATGGCTGCTTCGCGCACCTCGTCGCGCCCACGGGTGGCGTGGCGGTCCTCGATGTACTCCTTGTCGGACATGACCGACTTGGACCAGTGGATGGCGCCGATACCGATCGAGAGCAGCGCGAAGGCGATGCCCAGACCGATGAAGAGGTTGTTGTAGCGGATGTCGATCAACGCGCCCGACTCGATCGGGAAGATCATGTAGGCGATGCTCGCCCAGATGCTCGCCGCGACCGAGAAGTAGAACAGGGTGTAGACCGTGCGAACCGCACGCTTCATCGCCTGCGGGTCCTGATCGGTCATGCGCTGACGGTGCCCCGGGAGGCCGGGGTTCTGAACGGCGTCGGGAACCGCGACGGCGAGCCCCGAGCCGGGCTTCCAGGAAGCCCTCTCGTGCTCGAGTGCGTCGTCCTCGTGTGCCATGGTGCTCCTCGTGCGTTTACGTAATGTCGAGAACGACGGTCAGTTGGACTTCGCCGTGATCCACACGGTGAGGGCGATCAACGCCCCGATACCGAAGATCCAGATGAACAGACCCTCCGAGACCGGACCCAACGACCCGAGGGCGTAACCGCCGGGGGATTCGGACTTCTGGAGGTACATCAGGTACGAGATGACGTCGCGCTTGTCTTCGGGGGTGAGGTTCAGGTCGTTGAAGACCGGCATGTTCTGCGGGCCGGTGACCATCGCGGCGTACATGTTGACCGGGCTGACGGTGTGCAGGTCGGGGGCCCACTTGCCTTCGGTGAGCGCGCCACCGGCGCCGGCGACGTTGTGGCACATCGCGCAGTTGATGCGGAACAGCTCGGCACCGTGCGACAGGTCGCCCTCACCGTCGACCAGCTCGTCGGTGGGGTACGTCGGGCCGGGGGCCGACGACTGCACGTACGCGGCGATCGCGTTGATCTGCTCGTCGGTGAACTGCACCGGCTTCACGGGAGCCTGGGGACCCTGCGCCTGCAGGGGCATGCGGCCGGTCGACACCTGGAAGTGCACCGACAGCTCACCGACGCCGAACAGCGACGGGCCCTGCTGGCTGCCCTGCAGGTCGAGGCCGTGGCAGGTGGCGCAGTTGGCCTGGAAGAGCTTCTGGCCCTCTTCGACGGCCGTCGCCGAGTTCGCTTCGCTCGTGGGGGTGGCGTTGGTCGCCGCCATCGCGGCCGATGCGCCGGCGTAGACGCCTCCGGTGAGGAGGAGTCCGATGCCGATCAGTGCAGCGGCGGCCAGGGGACTACGGCGTCCGGACGCCCGACGAGTCTTCTTCTCGCGTGCCATGTGAAGTGCAGCTCTCTTACTTGAGGAAGTAGATGACGAAGAACAGGGCGATCCAGACGACGTCGACGAAGTGCCAGTAGTACGACACGACGATCGAGGTGGTCATCTCTTTGCGGCCGAAGTTCTTCACGGCGTAGGCGCGACCGATCACGAGCAGGAAGGCGATGAGGCCACCCGTCACGTGCAGGGCGTGGAAGCCGGTGGTGATGTAGAAGGCCGAGGCGTAGGGGTTGGCGCTGATGGGCATGCCCTCGGCGACCAGCGTCGCGTACTCCCACACCTGACCCGACACGAAGACCGCGCCGAGGATGAAGGTGAGGTAGAACCACTCCACCATTCCCCACTTCAGGATGCCGGTGGCCTTGCCGGTGCGGTACGGCTGGTACCGCTCCGCGGCGAAGACGCCCATCTGGCACGTGACCGAGGACAACACGAGGATGATCGTGTTGACGGTCGCGAAGGGGACGTTGAGCAGCTGCGTCTCTTCGGCCCACAGGGGCGCGGAGGTGCTGCGCAGGGTGAAGTAGATCGCGAACAGGCCGGCGAAGAACATGACCTCGCTGCCCAGCCACACGATGGTGCCCACCGCGACCGGGTCGGGCCGCTTCACGGCACGCACGGCCTGGGAATACGTCGCTGAGGTCGTCACCGTTCCATTATGCGCGATGACGGAGCCCGATATTCCCATCCTCAACTTGAGATATTCCATCGTCGAGACTTAGGGAAGCCTCAGAATCTGCAAGGAATCCCCGGTACGGCGTGGGTTCCATCAGACGCGCGGACCGCGCGGATCGGCGACACGCGTGTGGAAGGATCATGGCATGGCGGAACGTTTCACCTGGCCCGATCTGCTCTCGGCGCTGCTGGCCGGCAACGACCTCAGCGTGTCCGAGTCGACGTGGGCCATGCGCAAGGTCATGGCGGGCGAGGCGACGCCCTCGCAGCTGGGCGGATTCCTGATGGCACTGCGGGCCAAGGGCGAGACGGTCGAAGAGATCGTCGGCTTCCGCGACGCGATCCTCGAGGCGGCCGTGCCGCTCCCCGTGCGCGCCGAGGTGCTCGACATCGTGGGCACCGGCGGCGACAGGTACGGCACCGTGAACGTGTCGACCATGGCGGCGGTGGTGGCGGCGGCGTCGGGAGTCCCCGTGGTCAAGCACGGCAACCGGGCGGCGAGCTCGGCATCCGGATCCTCCGACGTGCTCTCTTCGCTGGGCGTCGCGCTGACGCTGACTCCGGAGCAGGTCGCCGAGACGCTCGAGCGCACCGGCATCACCTTCGCCTTCGCCTCGGCGTTCCACCCGGGGTTCCGCCACGCGGCTTCGACGCGCGCGGAGCTGGGCGTTCCCACCGTATTCAACTTCCTCGGGCCGCTGTGCAACCCGGCGCGCGCCGAGGCGAACGCCGTCGGTGTCGCGCACCTCGATCGCGTTCCCCTCATCACCGGCGTGTTCCGCACCCGCGGCGCGACGGCGCTCGTGTTCCGCGGCGACGACGGCCTCGACGAACTGACCACGACCGGCCACAGTCGCGTCTGGGAGATCAGTCGCGGCGACGTGCACGAGCACGATCTCGATCCCCGGGATCTCGGCATCCCCCTCGCCGAGATCGACGACCTGCTCGGTGGTTCCCCCGATCACAACGCCGAGGTGGTGCGGCGCGTGCTGGGAGGCGAGACCGGCCCGGTGCGCGACATCGTGCTGCTCAACGCCGCCGCGGGTCTGGTGTCGTACCGACTGTTCCAGGATGCCGCCGAGGTGCAGCGTCCGATCATCGAACGCCTCGCCGAGGCGATGGCCGACGCCGCCGCCGCCGTCGACGACGGCCGTGCCGCAGCCAAGCTCACCGACTGGGTGGACACCACGAAGGCTCTGGCGGAGTAGGCCATCGTGCACCCGCTCGACGCGCTCACCGAGATCGCCTATCTGCTCGAGCGGGAACGGTCGTCGCGATACAAGTCGAAGGCGTTCCGCACCGCCGCGGCCGCGATCGAGGGGCTGAGCGACGACGAGTTGCGCGACCCGGGTCTGCGGCGCCGCGCGGGGATCGGCGAGTCGACCTTCGGGGTGATCCAGCAGGCGCTGGCGGGCGGCGTCCCGGAGCGACTGGCGGCCCTGCGGGCCGAGAACGCGCCCGTGGGTGGTTCGGACGTGCGGGCGAAGCTGCGCGGCGACCTGCACAGCCACAGCGAATGGTCGGACGGGCTCACCCCGATCGAGGCGATGGTCGAGGCCGCGCGGGGGCTGGGTCACGAGTACCTGGCTCTCACCGACCATTCGCCGCGCCTCACCGTGGCCAATGGCCTTTCCCCCGAGCGTCTGCGGGCGCAGATGGAGATCGTCCGGGGGCACCGCGGTGACGGTTTCACGCTGCTCACCGGGATCGAAGTCGACATCCTCGACCAGGGCGACCTCGACCAGGAGGACGCGTTGCTGCACGAGCTCGACGTGGTGGTGGCATCCTCTCATTCGAAGCTGCGCATGGAACGCGCTCCGATGACACGACGGTTGGTCGCCGCGGCGGGGGACCCGCGGGTCGACGTGCTGGGGCACGTCACCGGGCGGCTCGTCGAGGGGGCGCGGGGGACGCGTCCGCCGTCGGACTTCGATGCCGAGGCGGTCTTCGCGGCATGCGCGGCCTCGGGGGTGGCGGTCGAGATCAATTCCCGTCCGGAGCGTCAGGACCCGCCCGACGAGCTGCTGGCCCTGGCGATCGAGGCGGGGTGCCTCTTCTCGATCGACTCCGACGCGCACGCGCCCGGGCAGCTGTCGCTGCTGGACTACGGAGCCGCGCGCGCGGAGGCGGCGAAGGTGCCCGTCGACCGCATCGTCACGACGTGGCCCCTCGATCGCCTGCGGGAGTGGCTGGAGCGCTCGCGCTGAGACTCAGCGGTCGAGCGCGGTCAGCGCGCGGGTCATCGAGGATCCCAGGTTCCACCTCTCGGCCAGTGCGTGAGCGGCGGTCTCGTCCGCGGCGCCCAGGTGATCGTCGAAGGGCGCGAAGGTGAGGTCGCGGGCGACGCGGACCACGGCGGGCGCGACGTCGAGGTAGTCGGCGGCGGCGGCGATCTTCGCCCGCTGGCTCGGGGTGCCCGCGGAACCGTCGGCGACCGCCGCCCGGATGCCGTCGAGCGAGCCGTGGGCGGTGAGCAGCGACGCCGCCGACTTCTCGCCGATGCCCGAGACACCGGGCAGGCCGTCGGAGGGATCGCCGCGCAGCACCGCGAAGTCGGCGTACTGCGCGGCGTGCACGCCGTACCTGCCGAGCACGGCCGCGTCGTCGACGATCTCGAGGTTGCTCATGCCGCGGGCCGTGTAGACGATGCGCACACCGCGCTCATCGTCGATCAGCTGGAACAGATCGCGGTCGCCCGTGACGATGTCGACGGGGACGTCGGCGTGGGTCGCGAGGGCGCCGATCACGTCGTCGGCCTCGTGTTCGGCCGCGCCGACGACGGGGATGCCGAGCACGGCGAGAGCCTCACGGATGAGCGGGATCTGGGCCTCGAGCGGATCGGGGACCTCTTCGACGTCGGCGCCGACGGGAACGGCCTCGACGACGCGGTGGGCCTTGTAGCTCGGGATCAGGTCGACGCGCCACGCCGGGCGCCAATCATCGTCCCAGCAGGCGACGAGACGCGTGGGCTCGTAGGTGGAGACGAGCTTCGCGATCATGTCGAGCAGGCCGCGCACGGCGTTCACCGAGGTGCCGTCGGCCGCCGTGACCTTGTCGGGAACGCCGTAGAAGGCACGGAAGTACAGCGACGCGGTGTCGAGGAGCATGATGCGGTCGGTCACGGGAGTCATCCTGGCACGGGGGCACGGCCCTCGTCCTAGGCTGTCGGGATGTCCTTCGGCTCGGCTTCCCGTCGTCCTCTTGCGGCGGCACCCTGTCCGTGCGGCGGTGGGACCTTCGGCACGTGCTGCGCGCCGATCCTCGACGGGGGAGCGGCGCCGAGCGCGGAGCGGCTCATGCGTTCGCGCTACACCGCCTTCGCCGTGGGTGACACGACGCACCTGGTGCGGTCGTGGCATCCGCGGACCCGCCCCGACGAGGTCGTCGCCGACGGCGGCACCGAGTGGACGGCTCTCGAGGTTGTCGAGGCCCGCGAAGACGGGGATGCCGCGATCGTGGAGTTCCGTTCCCGGTACAGCCACGGCGGGCGGGCGGGGGAGCTGCACGAACGCAGCCGCTTCGTCCGCCGCGGGGGCCGTTGGGTCTACGTGGACGGAGACGTCGAGTAAGGGCGTCAACCCCGCCCGCGGCTGTCGGTGGTGCGGCGTACGGTCGATCACGAACGACGATCGACAACGCGGGAGGACAACGACATGGAACGCATCGTGATCATCGGGGGCCACGGAAAGGTGGCCCTGCACCTCGCTCGGCTGCTGGCCGAGCGCGGAGACGAGGCCACCTCGGTCATCCGCAACCCCGACCAGGCGGCAGACATCGAGCAGGCCGGCGCGACGCCGCTCGTGCTCGACGTCGAGAACGCCGACACCGATGAGATGGCCGAGGCCTTCTCGGGCGCCGACGCCGTGATTTGGTCCGCGGGAGCGGGCGGAGGCAGCGCGGAGCGCACCTACGCCGTCGACCGCGACGCTGCGCAGCGCGCCGTCGACGCCGCATCTCGCGCGGGCGTGCGCCGGTTCGTCATGGTGTCGTGGATCGGATCGACCCCCGACCACGGCATCGACCCCGACGACGCGTTCTACGCGTACGCCGACGCCAAGCTCGCCGCCGACGACCACCTGCGCGCGAGCGACCTCGACTGGACGATCCTGGGCCCCGGCACCCTGACCGACGACCCCGCCTCGGGGCGCATCACGACCGCGCCGCAGGGCAAGGCCGAGGTCGGCCGTGCCGATGTCGCCGCCGTCGCCGCGGCGGCGCTCGTGCAGCCCGCCACGATCGGACGGTTCATCCGGTTCGGCGGGGGAGAGACCCTCATCGCCGAAGCCCTCGTCGACGGCTCGGACAACGACGGGAGCGTGCACGCATGAGCGCTCTCAGCGACAAGGCGCAGTCGTTCGCGCGGTTGCACACCGCCCCCGAGATCCTGCGGGTCGTGAACATCTGGGACGTCGTCTCGGCGCGGGCGATCGCCGCCCTGCCCGAGACGAAGGCCCTCGCGACGGCCGGTCACTCGATCGCCGCGACCTTCGGCTACGAAGACGGCGAGAACATCCCCGTCGAGCTCATGCTCGACATGGTCGGTCGCATCGTCGCCGCCGTCGACGTGCCGGTCACGGCCGACCTCGACTCCGGCTTCGGCAACCCCGGTGAGACGACCCGCCGCGCCATCGGCGTGGGTGTGGTCGGCGCCAACGTCGAAGACAAGGTGAAGCCGCTGGCCGACGCGGTCGCCGCGGTCGAGGCCGTCATCGCGGCGGGTGAGGCCGAGGGCGTGCCGTTCGTGCTGAACGCCCGCACCGACGTGTTCCTCAAGGGCGCCGACCGTCCGCTCGACGACAAGGTGGCGGATGCCATCGAGCGTGGCCGCGCTTTCCTCGCTGCCGGGGCGACCTCGGTGTTCGTGCCCGGACTACTGGATGCCGAGACCACCCGGCGCCTGGTCGAAGGGCTGGGGGAGCGCACGCTCAGCGTCATCGGCGTGCCGGGCGCGCTCACCGCGGCCGAGTACGAGGCGCTCGGCGTCGCCCGCATCTCGTACGGTCCGCAGACCCAGCGCGTCGCCCTGACCGCCCTGCAGGATCTCGCGATCGACCTTTACGGCGACGGCGTCATCCCCTCCTCGGTGCGCGCACTGAACTGACGACTCATCTGTACGGCGAGGTCGGTCCCGAACCCGGGGCCGGCCTCGCCGTCGTCGTGGGGGGGGTCGCGGTGCCGCGGAGGACGGAGCCCGTCGCGCCGGGGGTCAAAGGCTGTCGTCGTCCTCGTCGTCGACGACGATCACGCCATCGGGCACGGGATCGGCCAGCAGGGGCTCCGCGGCGAGGGTGAGGTCGATCGTGGCGCGCAGCAGACCTCCGAGGGTCGCCGAGCGCAGCAGCTCCATCTGGTCCAGCTCGCCGAGCGGCGCGATCGCGGCGATCTGCCAGGCCCGGGGCAGGGGCTCCTCCGACAGTTCGACTTCGGCATCCCACCGGGTGCCGCCGAACTGCTGAGCACGCCCCAGCACCCGCCGCACGATGCGCTCGGCCTCCTCGAGCAGAGGGGCGAGCGCGTCGTTCCACTCGAGGTCGGGGAGGGCCCGCACATCGGCCCGGGGGTACGGTGCGTCGTCGAGCCACCCCGTGATCTCGAAGCGCTCCGTGCCGCGGGCGACGATCTGCATCTGGCCGGCCTGCGGCACGACGTGACTCAGCTGCGCCATCGTGCCGACGGCGAAGCGCTGGTCGCCCCCACCGGTCTCGCTGCCGCGCTCGATGAGGACCACGCCGAACGAGGGATCGGTCTCATCGAGCAGCCGACCGAGCATGACGAGGTAGCGCTCCTCGAAGATGCGCAGCGCCAGGGGCGTGTGCGGGAAGAGGACGGCGCCCAGGGGGAACATCGCGGTACCCATGGCTCCAGTCAACCAGCGTGCATGCGCGTCGGGGCCGCGGCTGCGGCATCCGCGGTGCGAGCAGTCCGCGCGAGCGGGGTCACGCGTCGTCGTCGCGCAGGGTCTCGTGGATGCGGTGCAGATCCATGAGCAGCGACCCGACGAGCACCCAGTGCGCCGTCGAGGGCGTACGGATCTGCAGGGGGCGAGTGAGCGCGGGCTCTTCGACGACCACCCGCTCGGGACCCGCGTCGAGCGCGAATGCGAGGCGGACGTCGTGCGCCGCGCGGTGCAGCTGCTCGGCGATCGCGCGCACGGCGGGCTCGTCGACGATCGTCTTCTCGTACCCGTCGTACACCGCTCGGGTCATGCCGATCGTCTGCGTGACGACGGGGGTGAACCGCTCGAGCAGGTCGCCCATGGCGGCCAGATCGCTGCGGTGACGGCCGCTGCGGGGATTCAGGGCCAGGGAGTCCGCCGCGTCGCGGATCGCATCGGCGGCGCCGTCGCGCACGGGGCGCAGCAGACGGGCCTCGAGCAGCAGTTCCTCGAGCGAGCCGGGGGTCTGCGGCGCCTCGAGCGCGTCGGCCAGGCGTTCGAGTGCTTCGGCGAGCTCCCGCCCCAGCACGTCGACCTTCGCGCGCGCGGCGGGGACGAGCACGGGCGGCACGAGCGCGGCGTTGACGACGATGCCGATCGCCGCGCCGATGAGGGTCTCGAGCACGCGGTCGAGGGCGTAGTTGGGGGTCGCCGTCCCGAGGGCGAGCACCAGCAGGGCGCTGATCGCGATCTGGTTCGTGGCTCCGGGCGAGATGCGCGCGGCCCACGCGACGACGAGTGCGACTCCCGCCGACAGCAGCGCCACCCACGGCTGGGAGCCGAACACCAGCCCGAGCAGTGCGGCGATCACGACGCCGACGATCACGCCGACGCTGCGCTCGACCGCGCGCGTGAACGACTGGTTGATGCTCGGCTGCACCACGAGCAGCGCCGCGATGGCGGCGAAGATCGGCGGCGGGCCCTGCACGAGCCACCCGGCCAGCAGCCAGGCGGCCACGACCGCGACGGCCGATTTCGCGACCTGCAGGAGCGGGATGCGCCGGGCGGAGCGGAACGTCAGGCTGTCGCGCATGAATCGAGCCTAGGCGGCGCGCACGCCTCAGCTGCGGCGCGAGACGATGTCGTCGGCGTGCGTGGCGACCCACTGCATGAGCGGGATCACCCGTTCCATCAGATCGCGCCCCCGGTCGGTGAGGCGGTACTCGACGCGCGGGGGCACCTCGGGGTAGGCGGTGCGGTCGACGAGACCGTCGGCCTCGAGGGTCTTCAGCGTGCTGGCGAGCATCTTCTCGCTGATCCCCGAAACGTTGCGCCGCAGCACGCCCCACCGCTGGGTGCCGTCGGACAGGGCCATCAGCACGAGCACGCCCCACTTGCCCATGACGTGGTCGAGCACCGTGCGGGTGGGGCACCCGTCTTGGAAGACACCCGGTTGTTCGGCGCGGAGATCCGCAAGACTGACGTTCATGTGAGTACCTAACCAGAAAGTGGGTACCTGCATTCCGGAATGCGCTGAACGGATCGACGTTGGCTTCGTCGTACCGATCGAAAGGACACCCCATGACCCTCCTCGTCACCGCCGCCTCCGGACACCTCGGCCGTCTCGTCATCGACGCCCTGCTCGAACGCGGGGTCTCGGCATCCGACATCGTCGCAGGCGTGCGCACCCTCGCCAAAGCCGACGACCTGGCCGCTCGCGGCGTGGGCGTCGTCGAGCTCGACTACTCCCGCCCCGAGACGCTCGCCCCGGCGTTCGAGTCGGTGACCCGCGTGCTGCTCATCTCGGGAACCGATGCGAATCGCGTCGCGGGGCACCGCAACGTCATCGACGCCGCGCGCGCGGCCGGCGTAGAGCGCCTCGTCTACACCAGCGCCCCGCGCGTCGACGAGGTCGACTACGCCCTCGGCGCCGACCACAAGGCGACCGAGGCCGCGATCGCCGCCTCGGGGGTGGAGGCCACGATCCTCCGCCACAACTGGTACACCGAGAACTACCTCGACGCCGTCGCCCGGGCGACCGAGACGGGCGAGATCGTCGCCGCCGTCGGCGAGGCCCTCGTGGCCAGCGCCAGCCGGCGCGACTACGCCGAGGCCGATGCCGTGGCGCTCATCGGCGACGAGTTCCGCGGTCAGACGCTCGAGCTCGGCGGCGACGTCGCCTGGGACTACGACGAGCTGGCGCGGGCGGCATCCGAGGTCGTGGGTCGTCCCGTGACCTACACGCCGGTGTCGGTGGAGCAGCTCACCGCGGGGCTGCAGGCGGCGGGACTGGATGCCGGTACGGCGGCGTTCGTCGCCGGTATCGACGACGCGATCGCCCGGGGCGCGCTGTCGCGCACCGACGGCACGCTCGCGCGCATCATCGGTCGCCCCACGACTCCGCTGGTCGAGGGCCTGCGCGCCGGTCTCGCCGCGCGCTGAGCGCGGTGACCACCGTGTGAGGAGCCGGAATTCGTCGCTTCGCGCCCCCACGAAGCGACGATTCTCGGCTCCTCACGCCGTTCTGCGGTCGGGGTGCGCCGTCAGGTGACGCTGGCGCATCGCCAGGAAGAGCGGAAAGGTGAACGCTAACGCCGTCACCCCCGACAGCACGACGTACAGCCAGCCGAAGCGCATTCCGATACGACGCGCCTCGACGATGACGAAGATGCTCCCCGCCACGGCGACGACCAGCAGGTCGACGGTGATCGACGACACGGCCGGCCCGCTCGAGACGAGGTCGCCGACGAAGTCGCGCATCTGCACGATCGCGAAGACGTTGAAGGTCCACGTGCCCACGAGGCCGGCGACGGCCAACGCGAGGAAGACGACGGCGGTCGGGGTCCAGTGACGGCGGAGCTCTCTCATGACCCGATCTTCGCGCACCCCGGGTGTCGGAGGTGGGGGCTAGCGTCGGGGGATGGATGCCGAACGAGCCGCCCGCATGCTCGACGAGCGCCAGCGCGAGGTCGACCACAGGCTGTCGCGCCTGCGCGAAGACGAAGCGAGCCTGCGTCACGACCGCGCCGACGCCACGGCCGACGACGAGCACGACCCCGAGGGCTCGACCCTGTCGGGTGAGTGGGCCCAGGTCGACGCGCTGCGGCGCGGCGCCGAGGCCGAGCGCGACGAGATCCTCGCGGCGCGGGAACGCGTGGCCGCCGCGACGTTCGGCATCTGCGAGAACTGCGGCCGCCCGATCGCCGAGGCCCGGCTCGAGGCCCGCCCCTTCGCTCGCCGCTGCATTGACTGCGCGAGCGGGCGACGCCCGTAGGCTCGACGCATGGAACCCGTGCTCATCACGCTGCTGTTCGCCAATGCCGTCTTCAACGCGGTCGTCTGGCCGCGCTTCTACGTGCGCGTGGCGAAAGACCCCCGTGCCAAGAACGCCGCGGGCAAGGCCACGCCGTTCCTCATCGTGCACACCGTGCTGATCGCTCTGGCGTTGGCGCTCGCGCTCGCTTCGCTCATCGCCGGCATCGCCGCCCTCGTCGGCTGACCGGGGCGGTCGTGCACACCCCACGGTAGAATCGGGTCGCGGGTCTTCCCGCCGCACATTGTGCAACTACCTACCTCACCGGCAAGGCGGCACGTTCCATCGCCCCCACCGGAGAACGCTCCATGACCACGCCCGTCGCCGCCCATCGCCCGCTGATCCACCACACCGGGTTCTGGTACTTCCCCGTCGCGTTCGTCGCACGACTGCCGTTCGCGATGATGACGGTGGGCGTGCTCGCCCTGGTCGTCGCGATGCGCGGCTCCGTCGCTCTCGGCGGTCTCACCTCGGCGGCCGTGGGCCTGGGCGTGGTGGTCGCGGGTCCCGTGCTCGGCGACCTCGCCGACCGCTTCGGGCAGCGGCGCGTGCTCGTGCCGGTCGGTGTGGCCAACGGCATCCTGCTCGCGATCTTCCCCCTGGTCGTGGCGAACGCGGGCGCCGACGCGCTNCGTGTGATGGCCCTGATCGGCGACCGAGTGGACCCCGCGCGTCGCGAACGCACCTTCTCGCGGGCCATGGCCTACGAGTCCGCCGCCGATGAGACGGCCTTCGTCATCGGACCGTTCGTCGTCGGTGTGCTCGCCGCCCTCATCGCCCCGTGGGCGCCCATCGCCGGTGCCGCGGTGCTGAGTTTCGTCTTCGTCACCGCCTTCGCGCTGCACCCGACCGGGCGGGCCGTGCCCGAACGCTCGGCGCGTGCGGCGATGGCCCCCTTCCGCGAGCTGGTGCATCCGCGCATGCTCGTGCTGGTGGCCGCGGTCTTCGGCGTCGGGCTGTTCTTCGGTTCGACGCTCACCTCGCTCACCGCGTTCATGGAGGCGCAGGGGGCACCCGAGGCGGGGGCACTGCTGTACGGCGTGATGGGGGTGGGGTCGGCCGTGCTCGCGCTGGCCGTCGCCGCGCTCCCCGTGCGGTTCTCACTCCGGTGGCGCCTGGTCGCGTTCTCGATCGTCCTCACGGCTTCGGCCGGGGCGTACACGGTCGGCGGCTCGGTCGCGACCGTGACCACCGTGCTGTGCCTGATGGGGATCGGCGTCGGCCCCTCGCTCGTGACGCTCTTCAGCCTCGCCGGAAACCGCGCACCACGCGGGCGCACGGCGTCGACCATGACGATCCTCGCCTCGGCCCTCACCCTCGCGCAGGCGCTGTCGTCGGCGGTGACGGGCGCCGTCGCCGAGAGCGTCTCGGTGCAGACCGCGATGCTGTTCCCCGCGGTCGCGGCCCTGCTGGTGCTGGCGATGGCCGCGCTGAACGCCTCCGCCGCCCCACGATGGGATGCCGTCACGACGGCAGCGGGTACCGGCGTCGCAGCAGCACACGCTGCACCAGGGTCCACACCGTCGTCACGGTGAGATAGAGCCCGGCCGCGAGCGGCACGAACAGGGCGACGACGGCGGTGGTGAACTGCAGCGCGCCCACCATGCCCGTCGTCCACGCGGGGGCCGAGGGGTCGACGGGAGGCCGCAGGAGCCGCCGCGTGAGCTCGGCCACGCCCGCGATCACCACGACGAGCGCTCCGATCAGGGCGAGGGCCGCGGCATCCACCGTTCCCGAGCCGAGCGCGCCGATGAGGCTGCGTCCGAGCGGCACGCCCAGCAGATCGTGCGAGAGCAGGGCGTTGGACTGACCTCCGACGTTCGGATGCAGGAACACGGCGTAGAGCAGTCCCACGATCGGCGCCTGCGCGAGCATCGGCAGACATCCCGCCGCGGGAGAGGTTCCCTCGTCGCGGTACAGCTGCAGGGTCTCGCGCTGCAGGCGCTCGGGATTCTTCCCCCAGCGTTCGCGCAGCGTCCGCAGGCGCGGAGCGAGACGCGCGCGGGTCTGCTCGGCCCGGGCCTGCGAGACGCCGACGGGAATGAGCAGGAGGCGCACGGCGAGTGTCACGACGACGACCGCGAGAGCGGCCGCGGCGGTGCCGGCGACGGGATCGAGGGCGGCGGTGAGGGCGAGCATCGCTCGCGTGGTGAGGTCGAGGAGCAGGGCGAGGGGAGGAAGGGCGAAGAGGTCCACGGGTGTCCGTTCGGTGCGGCGATCACGGGTCGATCGGTCGCGGGGCGCGGGCGCGACGGCACGCATCCGGGACGGGCGTGCGGCGCGCGTGTGCGCGGGCGACCGGCATCGCGGGTCCCGGGATGCCGAGGACACCGTCGCGAGAGACGGCTCGGGGCGCGGGACTACGCGGTGCGGACCGTGTGCCCCGGCGCGCGGGGACGAGGATGCCCGGCCGCGTCGGGGTCGCTCTGCGCGACGGGCGCCGACGGATCGATCGGCCGCGACGACGGCGGTGAGACGGACGCCAGCAGCGCGGGAAGCACCACCAGCACCACGACGGCGGTGACCACGACCGCCGCGGCGAGCACGATCGCCAGGAGCGGTGCGCCGTCGCCGGGGGTGAGGGCGAGCTCGGCGGAGGCGAACAGCACCGTGAGCATGCTGATCAGCGATGCGAACACGTGGCCACCCCCTCTGCGGTCGGGCTCCACGCTAGCAGGGCCCGCTCGCTACGCTGGGGCGATGACCACCCTCGTGCTCACCGTCGTCGGCGACGATCGCGCCGGACTCGTCTCGGCGGTCGCCGACATCGTCGACGCCCACGGCGGCAACTGGGAGAACAGCGAACTGGCCGAACTGGCCGGGGCGTTCGCCGGGATCGTCGAGGTGTCGGTGGCGCCCGACCGCGCCGATGGCCTGCGCGCCGCCCTCGAGGGCCTGGCCGGAACCCTTACCGTCACCGTGCATGCCCGCACGCCCGCGCCGGCGGCATCCGTTCCCCGCACCGTCACTCTCGACGTGGTCGGCAACGACCGGCCGGGGATCGTGCGCGAGATCTCGACCGCGCTGAGTGCGCGGGGCGCCAGCATCGAACGCATGTCGACGCAGACGACGGATGCCGCGATGGCCGGCGGTCGCCTGTTCGAGGCCGTGATCACCGCCACTCTGGGGCCCGACGTCGTCGTCGACGACCTGGTGGCCGACCTCGAGCACCTCGCGGCGGAGATCCAGGTCGACGTCTCGCTGCTGGAGTAGTCCGGACGCGGAGCCGGCGGGGACTCCTCCCCACGCGGCGAGGAGCCTCGGGGCGCCGCTCAGCGTCGGCGCGACCGCGCGACCAGTCGGGCGATGCCGCGCCATCCGATGAGCAGGAGCGCCAGGGTGATCGCGGCGACGATGACGAACGCCACGGCGACGCCCTGACCGCTCACCGCGCGCAGCACCATGCCGAGCGCGACCGTGATGGCCCACACGGGCAGTCCCGTCCGCACGACCGCGAGCGGGCCACGCCAGGCGCGCGTGACGAGCCAGCCGAGGGCGAGAGCTGCGAGGAACGGCCACGCGGTGATCGCGAGCTGCGAGCCGAACGGTCCGAACACGTCGCCGTCGTGCGTGGAGCGACCGATGCCGGCGAAGACGACCACGAGCACGGCGTCGAGGACGAATGGCAGGACGGGGGAGCGGCGAGGAGTCGGCACCCCACCATTGTCCTCGCCCCGCACGGCGACCGCGCGCACGCACCCGCGCGCGGGATATCGCGGATGTATCGCCGGGCGCAGACGTTGCGGCAACACCGCGGGCGATGGACTGAGGTTCCCGTTCTGCTGGAGGTTTCCGTGTCCGATCGCTCCGCGCCCTCTCCGACCACCGCGCGCATCCTGCTCGCCACCGCCGTGCTCACCGTCGTGGCGGGGCTGACGCTCGCTCCGCGGGCCGTCGCCTGGCCCGCGCGCACGCTCGTCCTCGATGCGCTCGACCACCTCCCGCCGCGGTGGAACGACCTGCTGCTCGGCGGCAACGCCGACACCGCGCTCAACATCGCGTTCTTCGTGCCGCTCGGCGCCGCGCTCGCGCTCCTGCTGCCGCTGCGATGGTCTCCGGCATCCGTCCTCGTGGCGGCCGCGGTGTCGCTCACGGTGGAGGTCGCGCAGACGGTGCTGCCCGGTCGCGTGTCGGATCCGGGCGACGTGGTGGCGAACGCCGCCGGCGCCCTGGTCGGCACGGTCGTCGTGGTCTTCGCGCGGGTGATGTTCCGCGGGGATCGCGGGTCGGCTCAGCGTGGCAGCCGCAGACGGGCGTGAAGCCCGCCGTCCGCCCTCGGCCACAGCTCGAGCCGGCCCCGGTGCGCCCGGGCGACCGAAGCGACGATGGCGAGCCCGAGACCCGTTCCGTCGGACCGGCCACGGGTGCGGCCCGCTCCCCGCACGAAGGGCTCGGCGAGCGTGGCGACGAGTTCGCGTGCGAGCGGGGCCCCCGAGTTCGCGACGTCGACGATGACGTCGGTCTCGTCGCCGCCCACCGCGACCCGCACCCAACCGCCGGCGACGTTGTGCACGACGGCGTTGCGGACCAGATTCCCCACCGCCTGGCGGACCAGGGTCGCATCGACGCGCGCCACGACACCCGTCGCGGCAGGGACGGCGAGATCGACGCCGGCGGCGGCGGCCCCGTCGCGTTCGTCGTCGACCGCCGCGGTGACCAGGGCTCCGACATCGGTCGTGTGCCGCGGCCGTTCACCGGCTCGTCCGGCGACCGCGAGGTCGACCCGCGCGAGATCGAGGAGCGCCTCGGTGAGGTCGATGGCGCGTTCGTTGGTGACCTCGAGGCGGTGCAGAAGTGTCGGCAGATCGACGCCCGCGGGATCGGCGCGCGCCACTTCGAGCAGCGTGCGCATCGTGGCGTGCGGGGTGCGCAGCTCGTGCGACGCGTTGGCCGCGAAGCGCTTCTCCTCGTCGAGGGTCTCGCCCACGCGGGTGAGCATCGCATCGAAGGTGTCGGCGAGATCGGTGAGTTCGTCGCGGCGCCCGGGCAGCGCCGCGCGGTGTTGCAGGTCACCGTCGCGCACGGCACGGGCAGCGTCCGTGATGCGCGTCAGCGGGCGCAGCATGAGACCGGCCACGAACCATCCGCCGCCGAGGCCGAGGGCCGCGAGCCCGATCACCGTGTACCAGGCGTATCGCACGAACGCCTCGACCAGATCGCGCCGGCCGGGGGTGAAGGCCCCGCTCTCGGACGAGAGGTTGCCCTCGGGCAGGAACCGCAGCACGAGGAAGCCCAGCACGAACACCGCCACGCCCACGACCACGACGAAGGCCGCGTAGCTGAGAGTGAGCTTGAGCCGGACCGAGAGTCCCGCCGGGCGCTCACTCATCGGCGGACCCGACGCGGTATCCCACCCCGGCGACCGTCTGGATCAGCCACGGCTCGCCGAGACGTTTGCGCAGCGTCGAGATCGTGATGCGGACGGCGTTGGTGAAGGGATCGGCGTTCTCGTCCCACGCGCGTTCGAGCAGCGTCTCGGCGCTCACGACCCCGCCGGCCGCGGCCAGCAGCACCTCGAGCACCGCGAACTGCTTGCGGGTGAGAGACACGTAGCGTCCGTCGCGGTAGACCTCGCGCCGGAAGGGGTCCAGGCGGATGCCGTCGCGCTCGAGCACCGGGGGAGTCCCGGCCGCGGGGCGCCGGGCGAGGGCGCGCAGGCGCAGCACGAGCTCCTTGAGCACGAAGGGCTTGGTGAGGTAGTCGTCGGCGCCGCTCTCGAACCCGCGGGCCTTGTCGTCGAGTCGGTCGGCGGCGGTGAGCATGAGCACGCGCGGGGCCGCCGGCCGAGCCGAGAGCTCGCGCGCGATCTCGTCGCCGTTGGGGCCGGGGATGTCGCGATCCAGCACGACGACGTCGTAGGCGGTGTACCCGAGCAGTTCCAGGGCGGTGTCGCCGTCGCCGGCGATGTCGGCCGCGATCGCCTCCAGCCGCAGACCATCGCGGATCGCTTCGGCGAGGTAGGGCTCGTCCTCGACGATCAGCACACGCATACCGCGATCGTAGGCCGACCGGTGTATCGCGGGCGTATGTAGCGTGGGGGCATGGCGACGCGACTCCTCCTGCTGGCCGACACCCACGTGCCGAAGCGGGCGCGCGTGCTTCCGGATGCCGTGCGGCGGGCGGCATCCGGAGCCGACCTCATCGTGCACGCGGGCGACTGGGTCGAGGCGGCGGTCCTCGACGAGCTGAGCGCCCTCGGACCGGTCCTCGGCGTGTGGGGCAACAACGACGGCGACGATCTGAGGGCGCGTCTGCCCGAGGTCGCCCGCGCCCACATCGAGGGCGTGCGCGTCGCCGTGGTGCACGAGACGGGCGCGGCGGCGGGGCGCGAGCGGCGAATGGACGCGGCGTTCCCCGACACCGATCTGCTGGTGTTCGGGCACAGCCACATCCCCTGGAATACCGTGACTCCGCGAGGCCTGCGACTGCTCAACCCCGGGTCGCCCACCGACCGGCGGCGTCAGCCGGCGTGCACGGTGATGACGCTGACCCTCGCCGACGCCGGGGTGCACGACGTCGAACTGCACGAGGTGTCGCGCGACTGAACGCGGTATCGGCGTCGTATGCGGCGTCGCATACGATCCTGCAACGCGGCGGGCGCTCGACTGGGTCCATGGCACCCCCGACCTCTTCTCCCTCTTCTTCTCGACACCGACGCCGTCTGGCGCTGCTCACCATCGGCGGCGGCCTCGTCGTCGTCCTCACGGCGGCGATCGCCCTGGCCGCCTCGACGACGGCCATCTCGTTCACCTCGGGCGTGCTCGCGGCGACGGGATCCGCCCCCACGATCGACGACGGCGTCGTCGACGCGGCACTCCCGCTGAGCGTCGACGAAGACGAACATCCCGCGATGGTGCGCCTCGACGACGGTCTGCGTGAGGCCCTGCGCGCGGCGCAGGTCGCCGCCCTCGACGATGGCGTCACCTTCGACATCACGAGCGGGTGGCGCAGCGCCGATTATCAACGGTGGCTGTTGGCCGACGCGATCGCCACCTCCGGCAGTGAAGAGACGGCGCGTGAGCTCGTGGCCACGCCCGAGCGGTCGAGTCATGTGACGGGCCGGGCGGTGGACATCGGCTCGCTCGACGCGCAGCTGTGGCTCATCGAGCACGGTCGCGCGTGGGGGCTCTGCCAGACGTACGCGAACGAGCGGTGGCATTTTCGAACGCGCGACCCGCGACGGGGAGGACTGCCCCGAGCCGCGCACCGACGCCCGCGGGTGACAGCCCGCGGGTGAGAGCCCGCGGGTGATACAGCGACGGCGCCGTCCCCCGGAGGGGGCGGCGCCGTCGTGGTGCTGCGTGCTGCTACTTGACCGCGAGGTGACGCGACGAGCCGGTCAGCGGGCAGTCGAACGGGTCGCGGGCCGCGAGTCCGACCTCGTTGAGGTAGCGGATGACGATTCCGTAGGACTGCAGCAGGGTCGTCTCGACGTACGGCACACCGAGGGTCTGGCAGTGCTCGCGGACGATGGCGCGGGCGCGGCTGAGCTGCGGGCGGGCCATGTTCGGGAACAGGTGGTGCTCGATCTGGTAGTTCAGACCGCCCATGAGCCAGGTGGCCCACCAGCCGCCGGAGATGTTGCGTGAGGTGCGCACCTGCTTGCTGAAGAAGTCCAGCTTCGCTCCGGGTTCGATGACGGCCATGCCCTTGTGGTTGGGGGCGAAGGACGCTCCCATGTACACGCCGAAGACCGCGAGCTGCACACCGAGGAAGGCGAACGCCATACCGAGGGGCAGGAACACGAAGATGGGCGTCAGCACCAGCGCGTGGCGCACGGCCAGCAGAGCCAACTCGCGCCAGCGGCCCTTGACCTCTTGACGAGAGAACAGGTGGCGGAAGGCCAGGGCGTGCAGGTTCAGGCCCTCGAGCGTGAGCAGGGGGAAGAACAACCATCCCTGTCGCTGGGTGATCCAGCGCTGGATGCCGCGGGCCTTGGCGGCGTCTTCGTCGAGGAACGAGATCGTGTCGATCTCGATGTCGGGGTCTTTGCCGACGCGGTTGGGGTTGGCGTGGTGCCGCGTGTGCTTGGACGCCCACCACGACTGGCTCATGCCGACGATGCCGTTGCCGATCCACAGTGCCAACCGGTCGTTCGCGGGACCGGATGCCAGGATCTGGCGGTGGTTCGCCTCGTGGGCGAGGAACGCGACCTGGGTGAACAGGATGCCGAGCGCCGCGGCGATCAGAAGCTGGAACCAGCTGTTACCGAGAAGAATGGAACCGGTGATGGTGGCGGCGAACCCGAGGGTGATCGCGATGCCCACCACGAGGTAGAACCGGGGGGTGCGGGCCAGGAGGCCGCTCTCGCGCACGACCGACGACAACTCTGTGTAGGCCTTCGCGATCGGGGGGAATTCGGTGGTGCCGGAGTACGTCTGACGAACGGGGCCGAGGCGGGACTCGACGATGGTGGAGGCGATGGACTGCTCCTCTAATCGGGTTGACCGTGGTCGGGAGCCGAGGTGGATACCCCGGTCTGAGGATCACACTACGGGGGACCGTATGGGGCGTTCGGAATACATCCACATGTGCAGGAGGCTCACGGGAAATGCGAAGAGACGCAGACGACGCCGGCGCGGACGCGAAGGTCGCCGACGCCCCCCGGGAACGACGAAAGCCGGGTCCGTCGCGAGGCGACGGGTCCCGGCTTCCGAGGTAAGCGGAGCTTAGAGGGGCTGGATGTTCGCAGCCTGCATGCCCTTGGGGCCCTGCTCGGCGTCGAATTCGACCTTCTGCGCTTCCTGCAGCTCCTTGAAGCCGTTGCCCTGGATCGCGCTGAAGTGCGCGAACAGGTCGGCGGAGCCGTCATCGGGAGCGATGAAGCCGTAGCCCTTTTCGGAGTTGAACCATTTCACGGTGCCAGTGGCCATCGTGTTCTTCCTTTATTCATGTTGGGCCGCAGTCGCGGCCGTGGGCGCCGCTCCGGCGCGTGCGGAGCGGACGGGTTACGCCGAGTCACCGTACTGGTGGCTCGTACGCGATGCCCGTTGACGGCGGCCTGAGCCGCGTCGACGGACGTGTGGACACCGAGATTCTCGCCGAGCGGACCCTGGGCTTCGAAGCCCGAGGTGCCCGCGCCGACGAAACCGGCGTAGTCGGATCCGGCCATCGCGACGAAGACGTCGAGATCGGCCTGGCGCCACGATAGTGGCGAAAGGTGAAGCAAGGACACAGAAACTTTCCGCGAGTGCGAGGCGAGGACCGAAGCCGTCGAGCGAGGCACGCGATGGTAGGGGGAGGGAATGCTGTCACTCACGGCTCGGCGCTGTGCGCCCGGCATCTCTGCGATGAGGCGGTCGTCCATGAAGCAAGTCCCAGAATTAATGCCTCTACGTTATCACGGATACCGGTTCTGTGCCCGAGAGGATGCTGACGGCGTCGAACGTGTGCACTGGAGTCATGGCATCCGGCGACCCTTCCCCCTCCGACGACGAGCGGTGGCTCGTCATTGACGGCCGTCGCTGGCGGCGTACCGACCCCGCCCTGCCCGACGACCTCGCCGCACGTCTGCGTTCGCATCTGGGCCGGGCGCGCTCCGCCGTGCGCACCGGAAAGCGCGCGGGCGACGACGCCGCGGTCGCCTCGGCGCGCCGTCGGGTGGGCCTGGCGAAGACGGGCCTCGGAGAGCGCGGCCCGCGCTGGTGGGACGAGGAGGTCGACGTGCGCATCGGTCGCGCGACCGACGCCGTCGCCGAACTCGACGGGCTCGCACCGCCCGCCTCGGGAGCAGATGCCGGCGGCGAGGTCAATCCGTAGCGTGCCGCGCGCCGTCGGGGTCTGCTGAGAGTTCCGACGAAAGGAACCGTCATGTCCTCCACCCCGTCCGAGCTCGAGAAGCTCAACGATCTGCTCAAGAAGTTCCGGTTCGCGATGGTCACCACGCGGGCCGAGGGCGGCGACCTGCACGCCCACCCACTCACGGTGCAGGAGACCGAGTCCGACGGTGACCTGTGGTTCATCGTGGGGACGCACGCGTCGGCCGTCGAGCACGTGCGGCGCGACCCGAAGGTGGGCCTGTCGTTCAGCTCCGACGGTCTCTGGCTCTCGCTCGCCGGTGAGGGCGAGGTGGTGGACGACCTGGCCAAGCTCAAGGAGCTGTGGTCGACCAGCGTCGAGGCGTGGTTCCCGGAGGGGCCCGAGTCGCCCGGGGTGACGCTGCTGAAGGTGTCGGCGTTGACCGGCGAGTACTGGGGGAGTGCGGGCGGTCGCATCGCCACGGCGGTGGCCCTGGTGACGTCGAAGGTCACCGGCGAACGTCCTCGGGGCGGCGAGAACGAGACGTTCGACCTGACCGACTGAGAGCACGCCCCCCCCGCGGCGGCTCGCCGCGCGGGGGGTGTCGGCTCAGCCGCCGGAGGGGTTGTCGACGGGCGCGTCGTCGCCGTCGGTGGTGTCGGGGATCTCGGGGGCGTCCGCCGTCTCGAGTTCGTCGGGCTGATCGGCGGTGTCGTCGTGGCCGTGGCCGGGTGTCGAGTTCATGCCGCCACCCGACCACGGCCCGTGCTCATCGCGCGCGGGGATTGCGCGGACCGTACCCGTGTGCGGGGCGCAAGCCCCCGGGGCGCACGGTCGGGTCTTGCGACGATGACGGCATGTCACGACCCGAGGTGCGTTCCAAGCCCTGCGCGTTCTGCGGCCGGCCCTTCACCGACCGCAAGCGGTGGAGCGGACGCGATCAGTGGGATCAGGTGCTCTACTGCTCGCGCGGATGCCGAGCGAAGGCCGCCGCAGCTCGGAGGAGCGCGTGAGTGCGTCGGCGAAGGTCACCGCGGCGCTCATCCTGGCGACGCAGCAATTCGAGGAGCACCCCGCCTACGCCGACGTCGACGTCGACGAGTTCTTCTTCATCGAATCCGCGCCGAGGTTCCGGAAGCTCCCTTACCACCGGCACAAGATCGTGCTGCTCGTTTCGGCGATGCGACACACCGCCGCACGGCTCGAGTCCGAGGGGCGCACCGTGCGTCGGATCACCCTGCGCGACGATCTCGGGTTCGCGGCCGGCCTGACGCGGTTGCTCGACGATCACGGCGTCGGGACGCTGCGGTGGATGAGCGACCCGAACCGCCCGGTCGACGATCGCATCGCGCGTCTGTGCGAGAAGCGGGGAGTCGACACCGACATCCTCTCGGACGGGCTGTTCCTCACCCCCGAAGACGAGGTCGACCGGTGGTTCGCCGAACACCCGACGCCGCTCATGGAGGACTTCTACCACTGGCAGCGCCGGCGCACCGGCATCCTGATGGACGGGGGGAAGCCCGCGGGGCGTCGCTGGAACTTCGACGCCGACAACCGCAAGCCGCTGCCCAAGAAGGGGGTCGAGATCCCGGCGCTGCCGCAGCCCGAGCATGATGACATCACCCGGGAGGTCATCGCCGAGGTCGACGAGCTCTTCCCCGACCAGCCCGGCGCGGCGGGGGAGTTCTGGCTGCCGGTCACGCCGGAGCAGTCGAGGCAGTGGCTCGACGTGTTCGTCGCCGAGCGCCTGAACGACTTCGGCCGGTACGAGGACGCCATGAAGGCCGACGAGCCCTTCCTCTTCCACGCGATCATCTCGCCGATGCTGAACATCGGCCTGCTGACCGTCGAGGAGGTGGTCGCCGCGGCGACGCGGACCGATGCCCCACTGGCATCCGTCGAGGGGTTCATCCGCCAGGTGATCGGATGGCGCGAGTACATGCGCGGCATGTACCGGGCGCACCCGAAGCTGGAGCACGTCAACGCGCTGCACCTCGAGCAGCGCATCGAGAAGTACTGGTACACCGCGCAACGGATGCCCAGCACCCTGCCGATCCCCGTGCGCACGGTGCTCGAACGCGTGCACCGGTGGGGCTACGCGCACCACATCGAGCGGCTGATGGTGCTCGGCAACTGGTTCCTGCTGCAGGGCTACGCCCCGCGACAGGTGAACGACTGGTTCCTGGCCCTGTTCGTCGACGCGTACGACTGGGTCATGGTGCCCAACGTCATGGGGATGAGCCAGTTCGCCGACGGCGGTTTCGTCGCGACCAAGCCGTACGTGTCGGGCGGGGCGTACCTGCAGAGGATGGGCTCGTGGTGGCCGTCGGCGGCGGATGCCAAGGACTCCGTGTTCACCGAGGCGTACTGGGCGTTCCTCGAGCGCCACGAGGACGTGCTGGCGGGCAACCACCGGTTGAGCCTCGCACTGGCCCAGATGCGCAAGCGGCGCGACGCGAAGGGGTAGGGCGGTCCCTCGGGCGCCGCGCTCTCGTCGGCGGTCGGCGAAGCCGTCCGCGCCGCGTGCCGAACTCCTGAGTTCTCGCGCGTCCGCGCCGCGTCGGGGCGATATACGCACCAGACCGCCGAGAACTCAGGAGTTCGGCACCGCGTGCCCGGTCAGCCCTTGAGCTTGTTCAGTGCCGAACCCTTGTGCGCGGCCTTCGCGCCCGACTTCTCGGACTTCACGAGGTAGGCCGGTTCGTCATCTGATGCCGTGAACTTCTGGCCGTCGTGCTCGAAATCCTTCGTCTTCTTCTCGACGACCTCACCCTGCGTGCGCCCCTGCGGAGTGTTCCAGCTGACCCGGTCGCCCTTCGACAGATCCTTCGACATGGTTGCGTCCTTCCGTTGGTGTGCGCTCATGCTCTCGGCGGCGCGAGGGCGCTCTCGGGGGATTGACACCGGCTGCACCCACTACGTGGTCGGGCGCGCAACCGCAATGCCCGAGTGATGTCGGAGCCCCTGCGTAGCGTCGAGGTGGGCCTTTCGTTTCGCGGCCCATGACGTCAGGAGAGCCATGACCGAGCCGACCACCCCGCAGAGCCCGACCACCGCCAACAACGGCGCCCCGGTCGCCAGCGACGAACACTCGCAGAGCGTCGGAGCCGACGGCTCCCTCGCCCTCACCGACCACTACCTCATCGAGAAGCTCGCGCAGTTCAACCGCGAGCGGGTGCCGGAGCGCGTGGTGCACGCCAAGGGCGGCGGAGCGTTCGGCACGTTCCGCACCACCGGCGACGTGTCGGCCTACACGCGCGCCGCTCTGTTCCAGCCCGGCGTCGAGACCGAGATGCTCGCCCGTTTCTCGTCGGTCGCCGGCGAGCAGGGCAGCCCCGACACCTGGCGCGATCCGCGCGGCTTCTCGCTGAAGTTCTACACGACCGAGGGCAACTACGACCTCGTCGGCAACAACACCCCGGTCTTCTTCGTGAAGGACGGCATCAAGTTCCCCGACTTCATCCGCTCGCAGAAGCGCCTGCCGGGCAGCCACCTGCGCGACAACACGATGCAGTGGGACTTCTGGACGCTGTCTCCCGAGAGCGCGCACCAGGTGACCTGGCTGATGGGCGACCGCGGCATCCCGGCATCCTGGCGTCACATGAACGGCTACGGCTCGCACACGTACCAGTGGATCAACGCCGAGGGGGAGCGGTTCTGGGTCAAGTACCACTTCCACACCGACCTGGGCCACAAGACACTCACGCAAGACGAGGCCGACCAGATCGCCGGTCAAGACGCCGACTTCCACATTCGCGATCTCTACGCCGCGATCGAGCGGGCCGAGTTCCCGACGTGGACGCTCAAGGTGCAGATCATGCCGTACGACGACGCCAAGACGTACCGGTTCAACCCCTTCGACCTGACCAAGGTGTGGCCGCACAGCGACTACCCCGAGATCGAGGTCGGCACGATGGAGCTGAACCGCAACCCGGGCAACTACTTCGCCGAGATCGAGCAGGCGGCCTTCGAGCCGTCGAACTTCGTGCCCGGCATCGACGGCAGCCCCGACAAGATGCTGCAGGCCCGCATCTTCAGCTACGCCGACGCGCACCGCTACCGCGTGGGAACCAACTACCAGCAGCTGCCGGTCAACCGGCCGCACACCGAGGTGCACTCGTACTCGAAGGAAGGCGCGATGCGCTACGAGTACAACGCGCCCGAGGTGCCCGTGTACGCGCCCAACTCGGTCGGGGGCCCCGCGGCCGACCCGCGCCGCGCGGGCGGCGGCGGCTGGCAGAGCGACGGCGACCTCGTCCGCTCGGCGGCCACCCTGCACCCCGAAGACGACGATTGGGGTCAGGCGGGCACGTTGGTGCGCGAGGTCATGTCGGCTGAGCAGCGCGACCGTCTCGTCGAGACGATCACAGGGCACGTCGGGGGAGTGACCCGCGCCGAGGTGCGCGAGCGCGCCGTGCAGTACTGGAAGAACGTGGATGCCGAGGTCGGCTCCCGCGTCGAGGCCGCGCTGCCCCCGCTCGAGGGTTCGACCGCGCCCGGCGAGCAGTTGAGCGAGCCGAACCCCGACGGTGACCTCGTCGGAACGGACGTGGCGGGGAAGATCTGAGGTCGGCGACCGGCGGCGCCCCGCGGGGCGTCGCCGGTCCACGGCTCAGAGCGGCGCGCGCTCCTCACGCGTCAGCCGGAAGCGGGATGCCAGCACGCCGGCGATGAGTGCTCCCGCCCCGCCCGCGATCATGTCGCCGATGGTGTCGTCGTAGGTGACGAAGATCGCGTCGGTGATGAAGCGGTAGCCGAACCACTCGATCATCTCCCACACGGCGCTGAGCGCGAGGCCCGCGAGGGTGGCCACGACGATCGGCGTGCGGCGACGCCCGGTCGGCCCGACGACTCCGGCGTCGTCGAGCAGCACCAGGGCGACGGCGGCGAGCAGACCGGTACAGGCGAGGTGAACGACGAGATCCCATCCCGTCCACGCCCGATACAGCTCGAGCACGTTGCTGCCGGCGGCGACGAACACGGTGACGCAGGTGACGAGGTCGAGGCCCGAACGCAGGCCGATCATGCGCGAGAGCATCACCGCGGGCAGCGACATCGACAGCACCGCGAAGTCCGTGAACGGCAGGGTGAACAGCGAGACGATCACGAGCACGATGGCGAGCGCACGAACGGCATCGGTCACCCAATCCGTGACGCTTCGCGGCGGGCGCTTCAGGTTGGCGTACATGGCCCGGATCACGGGTGCCCCTCCCTCGTGTCGACAGCTCGTCCGTTCGCCATCACGCCGCCCCGGTGGGAATGCGCACGACGGCCTGCACGGCCAGATGGTCGCTCGGCCATTGGGTGCCCGTCGGCCGGGGGTCGATGCCCACGGCGCGCACCCCGACGTCGGGGGTCGCGAGCACGGCGTCGATGCGCCGAGCGCCGAGCTTCGGGCGCGCGTAGTTGTTGAAGGTGCCCCACTCGGCGGTCCGCCGGGTGGGGGCGTACGACCACGTGTCGACGAGCAGACCCGCCGCGAACATGTCGGCGAGTTCGTCGGAGCGGATGGGCGCGTTGACATCGGCGGTGAACAGCAGCGGTCGCGTGCGGTCGGCGACCAGGTCGTGCAGCCACGTGGCCGAGCGCTTGCGGGCTCGTCGTGAGAACGCGTCGAAGTGGGTGTTGACGAAGGTGAAGCGCGCGTCGGTCGCGCGGTCGCGCAGCTGCGCGATCACCGCGACGCGGGGGATGGTGTTGCCCCACCCCGTCGAACCCGGCACGGTCGGGGTGTCGGAGAGCATGACCTGCTCCCAGTCCTCCAGCTCGATGCGGTCGCGATCGTAGAACAGCGGTGTGCCCTCGCCGCCGCGATCCTTGCCGCGACCGAGGCCCACCCGTCCGTAGCGCGTGCCCAGGGAGTCCTGCACCCAGCGAGCCTGGTCGGGCATCGCCTCCTGCGAGCCGAGCAGGTGCGGGCGGTTCGCGCCGAGGAAGGTGCGCAGGCGTTGCTTGCGCAGGGGCCATCGGTCGGCGGGCGGCCACGTGAGGCGTTCGAAGCGGCGTCGCACGTTGAAGCTCATGACGTGCAGGTCGGGCGCGTCGACGTTCGGGAACAGGATGCCGGCCATCAGCGAGCAGCCCCGCTGCGCGAGCCGCGCGACTCACCCGACGCGCTGACCTCGCGGGCGCGATCGGCACGGGTCGCGCGTCGGCGCACGAGCCGCGCCCACCGTGCGGGCGGGAGGTCGCCCGGCCAGTGTGCGAACACCGTCCCCGCCCCGCGGCGGAAGCAGCGGACGAAGCGGCGCGGCTCGACCGTGCGCGACGACACCCGCATGTGCCGGCCGGGGACGAAGCGGATCCGGTGACTCCGGCCGAGGTGGTACGCGAGATCGAGGTCGTCGTGAAGCTCGGGGTCCACGTGCACCTCACCGCGGACCGCGTTCCAGGCGCGTCGCCGGAACGCCATGTTCGACCCCCAGAGCGGCGTGTGGCCCAGTGCGGGGAACGCGAAGGCGGCGTACGTGCCCAGGAAGGCGCGCGACATGGCCACTCGCCCGGCGACGGGACCGTCGTGGAAGACGGCGCCGCCGGTCACGGCATCCACCGCCGGGTCGCTCAGAGCATCGACCATGCTCGCCACCCACGTGGGCTCGGGAATGCTGTCGGCGTCGAGGCGCAGGATCAGGTCGCCGTGGGCGGCGTCGTATCCGGCGGCAGCGGCGGCGGGAATGCCCCGCTCGCCGCAGAACACGACGCGGGCACCCGCGGCGCGGGCGATGTCTGCGCTGTCGTCGGTCGAGGCGTTGTCGACGACGACGATCTCGTCGGCGACGGTGGTCTGGGCCGCCAGGGCTCGCAGACACCGCCGCAGGTGCGGTCCGTCGTCGAGAACGGGGATGACGACCGACACGGTGTTGAGCGGCACAGTATCGGGCGTCACAGCGGATCTTTCGGGCACGGCGGGCTCCAGACGGGGTCGTCCTGCCACGCTAAGCGATGCGTCGAGGGGCGCTCGCCGGGTTGACGCTTTCGTACGCTGGAGACATGGCATCCGTCCTCAACGTCTCGGCGTACCTCTTCACGCGCATCGACGATCCCGCTGTCGTGCGCGAGACGCTCCGCGATCGGGCCGGGGCGGCGGGACTGCGGGGAACGATCCTGCTGGCCGAGGAGGGCATCAACCTCTTCCTCGCTGGATCGCCGGAGGCCGTGCGTGCCTTCGTCGACCAGCTGCGCGCCGATGAGCGGTTCGCCGCCCTCGAGACGAAGGACAGCTGGTCGGACACCGTGCCGTTCGGGCGGCTCCTGGTGAAGGTCAAGCGCGAGATCATCCGCATGGACCGCCCCGAGGTGCGCCCGCAGGACGGCCGGGCCCCCGCCGTGTCGCCCGAGACCCTGCGCCGGTGGTTGGACCGGGGCAGCGACGACGACGGCCGCGAGGTCGTGCTCGTCGACACCCGCAACGCGTTCGAGGTCGACTACGGCACCTTCGCGGGCGCGAAGGACTGGCGCATCGAGCGCTTCACCCAGTTCCCGGATGCCGCGGACTCCCACCGCGACGAACTCGCCGGCAAGACGGTGGTGAGCTTCTGCACCGGGGGGATCCGCTGCGAGAAGGCGGCGCTGTACCTGCGCGACGAGGGGTTGGACGCCTATCAGCTCGACGGGGGCATCCTCGGGTGGTTCGCCGCCCAAGGAGGTGCGCACTGGAACGGCGAGTGCTTCGTCTTCGACGAGCGCGAGGCCGTCTCCCCGGCGCTCGCCCCGGCGGGCGCGGCCATCGCTCCCGCGGGCGCTTCTCCGGCGGGCGTCTGAGATGCTCTGGGATCAGCACGCCTGCGTCGAGCTCGTCGAGACGGCCGACATCGGCGAACTGCTCCGCTATCGCGGCGGCGGCGGGGGATACGTCTCGCTCAACGTCGGATTCGCCCCTCACTCGCCCGCGCTCACGGCATCGCTGCTGCGTTCCTTCCGGGCGCAGGTCACCGCGATCGACGGCCTCGAGCTGGCCGCTACCGTCGCCGACATCGACCGCATCGCCGCGCGAGGCGACACCGCCGTCGCCTTCGACCTCGAGGACTGCGCGCCGCTCGGCGGCGACCTCGACGCGGTGCAGAGCCTCGTCGCGCAAGGTGTGCGGACCCTGGCGCCGACCTACAACCACGCCAACCGCGCCGGCGGCGGCTGCTTGGACGCGGTCGACGACGGCCTCACCGGGTGGGGACGCGACCTCGTCGCCGAGATGAACGCGCGCGGAATGGTGCCCGACGGCTCGCACGTCGGTCCGCGGACGACGTTCGACCTGTGCGCGGTCTCGACCCGACCGGTCGTCTTCAGCCACTCCAACATGCGTGCGGTGTGGGAGCACCCGCGCAACATCACCGACGACCAGGCGCGAGCCGTCGCCGACACCGGGGGAGTGGTGGGCATCACGGGGGTGGGGATCTTCCTCGGCCCCAACACCCCGACCCTCGAGGCGATGGTGCGCCACCTCGATCACGCCGTCGAGGTCGTCGGCATCCGGCACGTCGGGGTGAGCACCGACTTCTCGTTCGACTGGCAGACCTTCCGCGCCACGATCGCCGGGACCCCCGAGCTGTACGACGAGAGCTACACCCGGTGGGGGCCGCTGCAGTGGATGCCGCCCGAGACGTTCGTCGACCTGGGGGGAGCGCTGCAGGCGAGAGGATGGAGCGACACCGACGTCGCTGCGGTGCTCGGCGGCAACTTCCGCCGGGTCGCAGCCGAGAGCTGGGAGCCCCGCCCATGACCGACCTTCGAGACGGCGCCGTGCTGCGCGCCGCGCGTGCCGGCGACGAGAACGGCATCCTGGCGTGCATCCAGGCGCTGGCGGACTACGAGAAGGAGCCGGATGCCGTCGTCAACACGGCCGGAATGATCGCCGAGACCCTGTTCGGCGACGATCCCCGTGCGTTCGCGTTCGTCGTGGAGGGGCCCGACGGCATCCGCGCCATCGCGATCTGGTTCCTCACCTACTCCACGTGGACCGGCCGCCACGGCATCTGGCTCGAAGACCTGTACGTGCACGAGCAGTACCGCTCGCACGGCTACGGCGTCGCCCTGCTGTCGGCGCTCGCCGCGGAGTGCCTCGAGAAGCAGTACACGCGTCTGGAGTGGACCGTGCTCGATTGGAACGAGCCCGCCATCGGTTTCTACCGCGCGCTCGGGGCCGAGGCGATGGAGGAGTGGACGACGCGTCGCGTGACCGGCGAGGCCCTGACCGCGCTGGCGGCGCGCGGCGAGGTCGCCGGAGCGGTCTGAGACGGCATTCCGCCGACCGCCCGGGTGCCCGTTCAGCCGGCGAGGTCTGCGAGCACGGCTTCGGCGGCCCGCTGCCCCGACACCAGCGCGCCCTGGATCGACGCGGTGTCACGGTGGTCGCCCGCGATGTACCGTCCGTCGTCGAGCCTGACGGGTCGACGCAGCCGCAGCGGCGGGTCCTGCGCGGGGAGCGCGCCGACGACATCGTCGCGGCGGAGCAGGCGCCAGGGGCGGGTGTCGGCACCCCAGATCTCGGCGAGCTGGCGACGGATGCCGTCCTCCGACGCCTCCGACGGCATCACGCACGTCGCCTGCACGAGGTGCTGCCCGCGCGGCGCGTACGTGGGGGCGGTGTTCGTCATGATCGCGGTGTTGACGATCGGGCCGCGACGGCGCCCGTCGACGCGCAGGGCGGCGTCGGTGCTGGGCGACCGGTCGGTGGCGAACCACCACGTCTGCAGGCCCCGCGGGCGGGGGAGCGGGACGTCGAGGTCGGGTGCGAGCCCGGTCGCGACGACGACGGCGCGCGCCGTCACGGCCTCGTGGCCCTCGACGCCCACGTGCCAGCCGCGCGGGCGGCGGCGGGTGGAGACGACCCGGTGCGACAGCCGGATGCCGGCCCCGGCGCGCCGCGTGGTGTCGGCGAGCTGCGCGGGAAGCGCGCCGATGCCCGCGGCGGGGACGCCCGGGCGGCCGAGGGCGAAGCTGCGGATGAGAAGGCGCACGAAGGCGTCGGAGGTCTCGTGCCGATCGTCGGCGAGGACACCGGCGAGGAACGGCTCGAGCACGCTCTCGCGCAGCGCGCCGCGGAGCCCGGTGCGATCCCACGCCTCGGCGAGCGTGCGGTCGGGGCCGGTCTTCGCCGCGCGGGCGGAGGCGAGGGTGGGGGCCGCCCAGCGCGCCAGGGCGACGAGGTCGGCGGGTCGCACGAGTCCGCTCGACAGCGTCGCGGGGAGCGACAGCGGGTGGCGCAGCGGATGCGCCAGCCGTGCGAGGCGGTCGTCGAGCCGCACGCCGACGGCGACGGGGAAGCGCCGGAGGGCGAGGGCGTCGACGTCGACCCACCGTCGCACGGCCGGGTACGCCGGGTTCAGCACGTGGAACCCGAGGTCGAGGCGGAACCCGTCGACGACGTCGGTGCGTTCTCGCCCGCCGACGGTGTCGCCGGCCTCCAGCACGACGACGTCGCGACCGGACTCGGCCAGGTGGGTCGCGCAGCGGAGCCCGGCCAGGCCCGCGCCCACCACGATGACGTCGTATGCGCTCATCCGGCGAGCCTATGCAGCGCGTTACCGGCGCGAGCGGGGGTTGCCGTGCGCGATGATGAGGGCATGGAATCCGTCACCGTCCTCTTCGTCTGCGTCCACAACGCCGGACGCTCCCAGATGGCCGCCGGTTACGCGCGCGCGCTCGGCGGCGACCGCGTCACCGTCCTGTCCGGAGGCAGCGCCCCGGGCGCGACGCTCAACCCGATGGCGGTCGCGGCGATGGCCGAGGAGGGCATCGACATCAGCGCCGAGGTGCCGCAGCTGCTGCTGACCGATGACGTGCGCGCGTCCGACGCGGTGATCACCATGGGCTGCGGCGACGCGTGCCCGATCTTCCCCGGCAAGCGCTACGAGGACTGGGAGCTCACCGACCCGGCGGGAAAGGGCCTCGACGAGGTGCGGCCGATCCGCGACGACATCAAGACCCGGGTGCAGCGCCTGCTCGACGAACTGCTCGCCTGATACGACGAAGGCCCGGATGCCGTGGCATCCGAGCCCTCGTCAGGCGACTTACGCGGAGGCTTCCTCGCGCTTCGGCAGCACCCAACCGGGGCGCACGAAGTGGCACGTGTAGCCGTGGGGGATGCGCACGAGGTAGTCCTGGTGCTCGGGCTCGGCCTCCCAGAACGCGGCCTCGGGCTCGATCGTCGTGACGGCCTTCGCGGGCCAGATGCCCGAGGCGTCGACGTCGGCGATCGTGTCGCGAGCGACCTTCTCCTGCTCGGGGGAGAGCGGGAAGATCGCCGAGCGGTAGCTCGTGCCCACGTCGTTGCCCTGACGGTTCAGCGTCGACGGGTCGTGGATCTGGAAGAAGAACGCCAGGATGTCGCGGTAGCTCGTCTGCGTGGGATCGAAGACGATCTCGACGGCCTCGGCGTGCCCGGGGTGGTTCCGGTAAGTGGCGTGCTCGTTCTGACCGCCGGTGTACCCGACGCGCGTGTCGAGCACGCCGGGCTGGCGACGGATGAGGTCTTCGACACCCCAGAAGCAGCCGCCCGCGAGGACGGCGGTCTCGGTGCCGGGGCGGCGGGTGATCTCGCCGGTGTCGGAAGGTCCGCTGGTCATGGTGGTGCTCCTTTTGCGGTTGCGGAACGGGAAGAGGTTCACGAGGCGGGGCTCTCGCGGAACAGGGGGAGGTACGCGCCGTACCCCTGGGCTTCGAGCTCGCTGACCGGCACGAAACGCATCGCCGCCGAGTTCATGCAGTATCTCAGCCCGCCGGCATCGCGGGGGCCGTCGTCGAACAGGTGCCCGAGGTGGCTGTCCGCTCCGGCGGAGCGCACCTCGGTGCGCGTCATCCACAGGGTGCGGTCCTTCTTCTCGACGACGGCGGCGTCGTCGAGGGGGCGGGTGAAGCTCGGCCAGCCCGAACCGCTCTCGAATTTGTCCCTCGACGAGAACAGGGGCTGCCCCGACACGACGTCGACGTAGATCCCGTCCTCGTGGTTGTCCCAGTACTCGTTGCGGAACGGCGGCTCGGTGGCGTCGTCCTGCGTGACGGCGAACTGGCGGTCGGTGAGACGGCTCAACGCCTCCGACGTCTTCCGGTACTCCGTGCTCACGGGTGTGTCCTCTCGTTCAGACGCCCGGAATCGGGCGATACGGGGAAGAACGTCGTCGCCGCCGGTTTTGGTCCCGTGGGGCTGGGAGCGGGCTGTGAGTTGTCGGGGAGGGCGGATGCCGAGAGCAAGCCCCGCGGTTGTCACCGGTGCCCGCACTAGCGTGACGACATCGACCAGGAGGTTCGCATGACCCGCACCATCGTCATCACCGGCGCCAGCGACGGCATCGGCGCCGCGTCCGCGAAACAACTCGCCCAGCTCGGCGAGGAAGTGGTGGTGGTCGGGCGCAACCCCGAGAAGACCGCCCGGGTGGCGCGCACGCTCGGGGTGGAGTCGTTCGTCGTCGACTTCAGCGAGCTGTCGCAGGTGCGCGAGCTCGCGGCCTCCCTTCTGGAGCGCTACCCCCGCATCGACGTGCTCGCCAACAACGCCGGGGGCGTGTTCGGCGAGCGCACCCTGACGGCCGACGGCTACGAGACCACGTTCCAGGTGAACCATCTCGCGCCCTTCCTGCTCACGAACCTGCTGCGCGAGCGGCTCATCGAGTCGCAGGCGTCGGTGATCCAGACTTCGAGCGCTGCGGCCAGGCTCTTCCCCCGCTTCGACATCGACGATCTGCAGGGAGAGCACCGCTACTCCTCGACCGCGGCGTACGGCAACGCGAAGCTGGCGAACGTTCTGTTCACCAAGGAGCTGAACCGCCGCTTCGGCGATGCGGGTCTCTCGGCCGTGGCCTTCCACCCGGGCGTGATCGCCTCGAACTTCGGATCGACCAGCGACGGACCGTGGAAGTTCCTCTACGGCGGACCGCTCGCCCAACGCCTCATGACGTCGACGTCGGTCGGCGGCGCGCGCCTGACCTGGCTCGCCCTCGGCAAGCCCGGCGTCGACTGGGTGCCCGGCGGCTTCTACTCGAACAACAAGGCGGCCAAGACCAACCGGCTGGCCGATGACCCCGTGGTGGCGCGACAGCTCTGGGAGCGCAGCGCCGTGCTGGCGGACCTGCCGCTCTGAGCCGAGCGGTCGCGGGTCGCCGCCGCGCGGACGGCTCCCGCGGGTGCGGTCAGCGCACTCCCGCGCGCGGCGGCCCGACGTTCCATCCGAGGCGCTCGAGGCCGTCGTGCAAGCGGCGCGCCTGCGCCCAGGCGATCTCACCCGACACGTCGGAGTAGACGTCGATCGCGAACGGCGGCGGATCGGCGAACTTCGGGATCTCGACCTCGGCCCAGGCGTGCGGGGCCAACCAGACCCGGGGGCGCGCCGTTCCGGCGTCGTCGACCCCTCCGTCGGCAGCGAGCGCGATGACATCCAACGCGTCGATCTTGGTGATGGGCATGTCGACGACCAGCGTCACCGCGTGCAGCGTCTCGGACATCGCCCACCTCCTGTCGGTTCATCTTCACACGCGGATTCCGCGCGCGGGTCGTGGGCGACGATCGCGGGGCGGCGGATCGCATAGCTCTCACACAGGATCGGTCAAGTCTCGGACAGGGTGCGTCGCGCACAGTCGACCCATCGACATCACCCGACACCCGGAGGCGGCCATGACCAGGATCCCCGACACCCAGATGACCCCCGACGGCCCCGCGTACGAGGGCCGTCTGCTCGACCGTGCCGACGAGCCGGTCGTCGACCAGGGGGCACCGTTCGACATCCGAACGCTCGTGTCGCGCCGCGGCATCCTGGGTCTCGTCACCCTCAGTGCCGGTGCGGTCGCGCTCGCCGCCTGCACCCCGGCCGCGACCGGGACGGCGACGCCCACGGCGACCCCCACCGCCACGCCCACCGCCACTCCGACCGCCTCGGCGACACCCACCGCCTCAGCCGCGAGCGCGGCCGCCGCCCTGCCCGCCGGCGAGATCCCCGACGAGACCGCGGGGCCCTACCCGGGTGACGGGTCGAACGGCCCCGACGTCCTCGAGCGGTCCGGCATCGTGCGCAGCGACTTGCGCACGAGCCTCGACGGAGGCGCTGCGGCCACGGGCGTGCCCATGACCCTGAACCTCACGATTCTCGACACCGCCGGCGGCGACGTGCCCTTCGCCGGTGCCGCCGTGTACGTGTGGCACTGCGACACCCAGGGGCGTTACTCGATGTACTCCTCGGGCATCGAGGACCAGACGTACCTCCGGGGCGTGCAGGTCGTCGGATCCGACGGCGTCGTGTCGTTCACCTCGATCTTCCCCGGCTGCTACGACGGCCGCTGGCCCCACATCCACTTCGAGGTGTATCCGAACGTGGATGCCATCACCGACGCCTCCGAGGCGATCGCGACCTCGCAGGTGGCCCTGCCGCAGGCCGCGTGCGACGTCGTCTACGCGGACGCGGCGTATCCCTCGTCGGCATCCAATCTCTCCCGCGTCTCGCTCGACAGCGACAACGTGTTCGGCGACGACGGGGGAGCGCTCGAGTTCGCCACCGCCTCGGGCGACAACACCGCAGGCTGGACGGTCGCTCTGGGCGTCCGCGTCGACACCACCACCACCCCGACCGCGGGCGCCGCTCCCGGCGGACGCGGCTGACCGACGAGGACCCCACCCCACCCTCACCGTCCTGAACGCCACCGCCTCACGGTGAGATCTCGCCGCGAGTAGCCTCGGTGAGTGACAGGACTTCAGAACGATGCGACGCCGGGGCGGCGTGTTCTCGTCGGCGATCTCTCCCACGGGGAGCTTCTCGCGCGACTCGGCGACGCGGGCGTCCTCCTCAACGTGCACGCCGAAACGCTCCTGGCCGCGGCGGCGGTCGAAAGCCCTTCCGAGGCCGAGACGCTCGTGATCGTGGAGCGTTCGGTGCGCGAGCTCGGTCTTCCCGAAGGGGGGACCCTGCCTGAGATCTACGAACGCGCGCTGGCCGACGGGCTCCGACTCTGCCCCCCGGCCACCGCGGCGTACCTGCGACTGGCTCTGCACGACCAGGCGTCGGCCCCCGACAGGGTGCTGAGCGCCGGTCGCGCGCCGTCGGGATCCCTCACCGTCGCCGCTCCGCGCCTTCAAGACGACCCCGACTTCCCGGCAGGCCTCTATCTCAGGGTGATCGACGACCGAGCGTGGCTGCGGGGGTACCGGTGCGACGATCAGCACGAGTGGTCGCCCGACGACAGGTTCGCTTTTCGGGCGGCGGGCTGATCGCGCCGAGACCGACCGACCCGCACGACCGCGACGGCGACGGCTGGGCCTGCAACGGCTGAGCGAGCGGCGGGCTCGGTGATCTAATCGATCCATGCCCTCGCCCCGCGCACAACTGCAAGACCTCGTCCGTCGGCCGCGGACCGGACCGGCACCCGCCGACGCCTTCGCCGCCCTGCAGGCGCTGCCGGTCGAGGGCGAGGCGCGCGCGGCGGCCGTGCTCATCTTGTTCGGCGTGCTCGACGGCATCCCGAGTCGGCGACGGGCGACCCACGTTCCGAGCGACCTCGACGTCCTGCTTCTGGCTCGGGCGAGCACGCTGCGCGCCCACCCCGGCCAGGTGGCCTTCCCCGGTGGGCGGGTCGACCCGGACGATGCGGATGCCGTGGCGGCGGCGCTGCGGGAAGCACGAGAGGAGACGGGGCTCGATCCGGCCGGGGTCGAGGTGCTGGGCGCGCTCGACGCCGTCCCCCTGGCGTTCTCCCGGCACGAGGTCACCCCGGTGATCGGCTGGTGGTCGCGTCCGACGCCCGTGCGCGCCGTGGACCGGGCCGAGTCGGCCGAGGTGTTCCGCGCGCCCGTCGCAGATCTGCTCGACCCGGCGCGTCGCGGGTCGACGGTGATCCGCCGCGACGGACGGGAGTGGAGGGGGCCTGCGTTCTCGCTCGAGACGGCCGGGGGTCCGCAGACGGTCTGGGGGTTCACCGCGATGGTGCTCGACGGGCTGTTTGACCGCCTGGGCTGGACGGAGCCGTGGGATGCCGAACGCGAGATCGCGCCCCCCGACCCGGGCTCGACCCCTTCTCCCCACACCGCTGATCATTAGCGTGTTCCTCCGGCTTCGTCATCCGCGATGTGCGCTGCCGTCCGGATCGCTAGCGTGGAGTTCGTGACTGCGCCTATCGACCCCACCACCACCGCCGCCTGGTCCCGACTGACCGCCCTGCGCGACGCCTTCGATCCCGACCTGCGCGGCTGGTTCGCCGCGGATGCCGACCGCACGAGCACCCTGACGCGCAGCGTCGGCGACCTCCACGTCGACCTGTCCAAGAACCTCGTGACCGCCGAGGTGCTCGACGCCCTCGTCGCTCTCGCGGGCGAGACGGGCGTGCGCGAGCGCTTCGCCGACATGCTGCGGGGCGCACACCTCAACACCAGCGAAGACCGCGCGGTGCTGCACACGGCCCTGCGTCGCCCGGCGGGCGCCGCGCCTGCCCTCGTGGTCGACGGCCAGCAGATCGATCACGACGTGCACGAGGTGCTCGACCGCCTGAGCGTCTTCGCCGATCGCGTGCGGGCGGGCGAGTGGCGCGGGGTGACCGGCAAGAAGGTCACCACCGTCGTCAACATCGGCATCGGCGGCAGCGACCTCGGTCCGGTCATGGTCTACGAGGCCCTTCTTCCGTACGCCGACGCCGGCATCCACGCGCGCTTCGTCTCCAACATCGACCCCACCGACATCGCGCAGAAGACCGCTGATCTCGACCCCGAGACCACGCTGTTCATCGTCGCGTCCAAGACCTTCACCACGCTCGAGACCCTGACCAACGCCCGCCTCGCTCGCGACTGGCTGTGGCAGAAGCTCGCCGCAGCGGGGGCGATCGACGACACCGACGCCGCGCGCACCGACGCCGTCGCCCACCACTTCGTCGCCGTGTCGACGGCGCTCGACAAGGTCGCCGCCTTCGGCATCGACCCGACCAACGCGTTCGGTTTCTGGGACTGGGTGGGCGGCCGCTACTCCGTCGACTCGGCGATCGGTCTGTCCCTGGCGATCACCCTCGGCCCCGACGCGTTCCGCGAGCTGCTCGCCGGCTTCCACGTCGTCGACGAGCACGTCGCCTCCACGCCCGTCGAGCAGAACGTGCCCGTGCTGATGGGCCTTCTGAACGTCTGGTACACGAACTTCCTCGGCGCGCAGTCGCACGCCGTCCTGCCGTACGCCCAGCAGCTGCACCGCTTCGCGGCGTACCTGCAGCAGCTCACGATGGAGTCCAACGGCAAGTCGGTCCGGTGGGACGGCACTCCCGTCACCACCGACACCGGTGAGGTCTTCTGGGGCGAGCCCGGCACCAACGGTCAGCACGCGTTCTACCAGCTGATCCACCAGGGCACGCGGCTCATCCCGGCCGACTTCATCGCCTTCGCGAACCCGGCCTACCCGCTCGCCGACGACGGACGCGACGTGCACGGGCTGTTCCTGGCGAACTTCCTCGCCCAGACCAAGGCCCTGGCCTTCGGCAAGACCGCCGAAGAGGTGGAGGCCGAAGGAACGACCGGCGCCCTCGTCGCCGCACGCACCTTCCCGGGCAACCGCCCGACCACGTCGATCTTCGCGCCGTCGCTGACGCCGTCGGTGCTGGGCCAGCTCATCGCCCTCTACGAGCACATCACCTTCACGCAGGGCACCATCTGGGGCATCAACTCCTTCGATCAGTGGGGTGTCGAGCTGGGCAAGCAGTTGGCCCTCCAGATTGCTCCGGCGATCGAGGGCGACGACGAGGCCCTCGCCGCCCAGGACGCCTCCACCGCCGCCCTGCTCGAGTACTACCGCGCGCACCGAGCCTGACGGTCGATTCCGCCGACCGCGGCCGAACGGGCCGATCCGCCGAGAATTCTCGCTCGCGGATCGGCCCGTTTCGCGTGGGAGCGCTGGCGATGCCCGTGGAGCGAGGTGCCGACCCCCGTCGGGGCGCGCGAACGGTGAGGGAAATCCCGGTCAGGCGTAAATTGCTCCGCTCCCGATGCACCCGCCGGTGCCGCGCTCAGGCTCCGCCCAGGGGTGGTTCGAGGACTGCGCTCTCACGCCCCTCCCAGGTAACGAAGAGATAACGCTCAGAAGCGCCACCCACACTCGGGGACTTGTGCCGACCCGACGGCACGATTTCGCGCTCGATCCCGACGAGTCGCGCCCCCGACGAAAGATTCCTCCTTGCTGCGTTCCGACCTGAAGCTCGCCCACGTCCACCGCGCCCGTCGCACCCTCGTCACTGCCGCCACGTGCGCCGGACTCGCCTTCGGGCTCGTGGCGACCACGGGGCTCGCGATCGCCGCGCCCACGTCGCTGCCCGATGCCTCGGCATCCTCCTTCTCTGCTCCCGGCACCGCCGCACCGGTGTCGACGGCGCCGACCCTCGACGCCATCAGCACCGGCGCCGCCACCGCGACCTCGGCGGCGCAGGCCGCGCTGTCGAGCGCAACGGCCGTCGAGGCCGATGTCGCGACGACCGGCCTTCCCCTGTCGATCGGCGATGCCTCCATCGACACGAGCGCGCTCCAAGACGCGGTGGAGCGCCTCGACTCGACCGACCTGCTGCCGGTCCTGCTCGTGCCCGCACTGAGCCAGAACGCGCAGGCCGAGACCGAGCGCGTCACCGCGCGCGTGGCGCAGGTGCAGGGAAGCCTCGACGAGGCGAAGGCCGCCAAGGCGGCCGCCGATGCCGCCGCCGAAGCGCAGCGACAGGCCGAGGCCGCAGCCGCCGCCGAGGCGCAGCGACAGGCGGACGCCGCCGCGATGCTCGCCCGCGTGAACACCCCCGACGGTGCGCGCGACTACGCGGCGCAGCTCTCGGCCCAGAAGTACGGCTGGGGAAGCGACCAGTTCTCGTGCCTGTCGTCGCTGTGGCAGAAGGAGTCGGGCTGGAACTACCAGGCGTACAACTCCAGCGGTGCGACCGGGATCCCGCAGTCGCTGCCGGGCAGCAAGATGGCGTCGTTCGGCGACGACTGGCAGACCAACGCCGCCACCCAGATCGCGTGGGGCCTCGACTACATCTCGCGCGGATACGGCACGCCGTGCAGCGCCTGGGGGCACTCGCAGTCGGTGAACTGGTACTGAGAATTCGCCCGCGAGCGACCTTCGCCGACCGATAGCGATATATCGTTATGTATCGCTGGCCCAGATCGGGTCCGCGCGAAGGAGGTCGTCATGAGTGGTTCATTCCTGGGAGACGCGTTCGGCGGACGCGGCGGCAACAACACCCCCGGCTGGCCGATGTCCAACATCCTCGACGCGATGGAGCAGTTGCGCACGCAGTTCGAGCAGAAGACCAACGCCGCCCCGCGTATGAACAAGGGCGACGTGCGTTCGGCCGTCCTCTCGCTCCTGATCGAGCAGCCCATGCACGGCTACCAGATCATCCGCGAGATCGAGGACCGCAGCGGGGGATCGTGGAAGCCGAGCCCCGGCTCGGTGTACCCCACCCTGCAGCTGCTGACCGACGAAGGACTCGTGCAGTCCGAGGAGTCCAACGGTCGCAAGACCTACTCGCTCACCGCCGAGGGCCGCGCGGCCGCGGGAGACGAGACCACCGAGCGCACCGCGCCGTGGGAGTCCGCGACCTCGCGTGACAGCGGCCGGATGACGGCACTGCCCAAGGCCGGCGTCGAATTGGCCCAGGCGGCGGCGCAGGTCGCGCGCACGGGCGACAAGGAGCAGGTCGCGCAGGCCGTCGAGATCCTCGACGAGGCGCGTCGCAAGCTCTACTCCATCCTCGCCCAGGGCTGAGATTGCTCGAGCTCGACGCGTGCGGAGCGCTCGTCGGCATCCAGGAGATTCGATGACCGACGACGCCCTCATGAAGGCCCGCTACCGACGGATCACGCGGTTCGCCGCGAGATACCTCGTGCAGGCCTGGTGGTATGAGCTGTTCCTGCCGCGGTTCGGTCTCGGGTGGATCTCCGCCCGGGGCCGCACCCGGCGGCTCGAGCGCATCGCCCAGCGCTTCCACGTGCTGGCTGTCGACCTGGGCGGTCTCATGATCAAGGTCGGACAGTTCATGTCATCGCGCCTCGACGTGCTGCCCCCCTCGATCACCAAGCAGCTCGAGGGCCTGCAGGACGAGGTGCCGGCGGTGCCGTTCGCCCAGATGCGCGCCCGCGCCGAGGCCGAGCTGGGGATGCCGTTGGAGCGGGCCTTCGCCCGGGTCGACGAGCGCCCGCTCGCCGCGGCGTCGCTGGGCCAGGCGCACCGCGCGACCCTCACCGACGAGCTGGCCGCCGAGACGGGCCTGAGCGCGGTGGTGCTGAAGATCCAGCGCCCCGGGATCGACCGGATCGTCGACGTCGACCTGCGGGCGCTCCGCAAGGTGGGCGTCTGGCTGAGCAGAGTCGCGCTCGTCCGCGACCGCGTCGACATGCCCTCGCTCGTCGAGGAGTTCGCGATCACCAGCCTCGAAGAGATCGACTACCTCCACGAGGCCGCGAACTCCGAGCGCTTCGCCGCCGACTTCGGGGGCGAGGGGGGAGTCGCGGTGCCCGAGGTCGTGTGGGAGCGCACCACCCGTCGCGTGCTGACCCTGCAGGACGTCACGGCCATCAAGATCAACGACGTCGACGCGCTCCGTGCGGCGGGCATCGACCCGTCCGAGGTGGCGGCGCGTTTCGCGGCCGTGATGTTCGACCAGCTCTTCGACGACGGGTTCTTCCACGCCGACCCGCACCCCGGCAACGTCTTCGTCACGCCCGTCTCGACCCCGGATGCCGCCACCCCGGCCTGGCGGTTCACGTTCATCGACTTCGGGATGATGGGCGAGGTGCCTCCCAGCCTCCGTCGGGGGCTTCGACGCGTGTTGATCGCCGCGGCCTCGCGTGACGGCAAGGGTCTGGTCGACGGCATCCGCGATGTGGGAGTGCTGCTGCCCTCCGCCGACACCATCCAGCTCGAACGCGCGATGACCCAGTTGTTCTCGCGCTTCGGCGGAATGGGTTTCGCCGAGCTCCAAGAGGTGGATCCGCGCGAGTTCCGGTCGTTCGCGATCGAGTTCGGCGACGTGGTGCGCGCCCTCCCGTTCCAGTTGCCCGAGAACTTCCTCCTCATCGTGCGTGCCATGTCGCTGACCAGCGGAATGTGCAGCGCGCTCGACTCGTCCTTCAACATCTGGGATGCCGTCGAGCCCTATGCCCAGCGCCTGATCCGCGAAGAGAGCGGCAACACCGCTCAGGCCTTCGTGCGCGAGGTGGGAGCGGTCGCCGCTGTCACCGCGCGCCTGCCGCGCCGGGCCGACAACCTCATCTCGCGCCTGGAAGAGGGCTCGCTCTCGGTCGAGACGCCGCGCATCGAGCGTCGTCTGCGCGATCTCGAGCGCATGATCCGTCGAGTCGTGTCGTCGGTGCTGTTCACGGGGCTGCTCGTCGGCGGCGTGCTGCTGCACGTCGAGCAGTCCGTGCTCGGCACGATCCTGATGATCGTGTCGGTGGTTCCGCTGTCGCACGCCCTGCTCGCCGGCTTCATCGCGCGCCGCAACGGAGCCTGACGCCTCGGACGCCCCTGTGCGGCGCGGTCTCAGCGCCCGTCGACGATCGACATGAACCCGGCGAACGCGAAGATCGCCGGGAAGACGTACAGGCCCGTGCGGAAGACCACCCAGGCGACTCGGCCGACGAGGGGCCACCACCCCGTCTGCGGGGTGCGCGCGTCCAGGCGTCGCCCGCTCGGTCCGATGATCGGGTGGGGCGGTCGCCACGCAGCCGTGTCCCGCGATGCCCGTGACACCTGCACGGCGTCCTGCCCGTCGACGCGCTCGTCCACGTAGCGGTGCGACAACGCGAGGATCTTGGGCGCCACGTGGGTGAGCACGGCGTCGACGCTCTCCCAATCGTCGGCGCGGGTGTAGTCGGCGTCGACCGAGCGGAAGAAGACGACCCGGGCGTCCTTGACCTCGACGTCGAAGCCCGACGCGTGGTCGACGAGCCCCGCCATCACGTCGGGGGTCAGCACGTACAGCGCGTCGCCGGCGTAGCCGCGCGGGGAGTAGGTGCGGAACGTCCGGTCGAAGTCGCCCTCGAGCGAGATCCGCTGGTGACGGGCGATGGATGCCGGAAGGGCGGCGCCCCATCCGTCGTTGCCCCGTGCATCGAGGACGAGGTGGGGGAGCGGAGAGGCGAGCGTGACGGTGACGTACTGTCGTGGTCGCGAGCGCGCGGTGCGGGGGCGCACGGTGCCGAACTCGACCCGCCCCGCGGTGAACCGCGGATACTCGCGCACCCCGAGGCGGTGATCGGTGACGAGTGACGAGAACGTCGCCGCGGAGCTGGGCGACGGCTCATACCCGTTGGCCAGAGCGGTGAGGTCGCGACGACCGTGACGCACACGGGTGCGCGAGGCCATCGGCTGCCGCGACCACCACCACAGCGCGGCCGTTCCGGCGAGCCACAGCGCGGCGATCACCGACGACACGACGAAGGCCGTGGCATCCGCCTCGCGCACCACGCCGTCCTGCACACCGTCGACCCGGATGCCGATGGACAGGAACGCGAAGAAGAGGAACCAGAGGAAGAACCCGTTGTTGACGTGCAGCGCGATCTGCCGCCGGGTGGGTACCCAGGGTGGCCGTGGTCGAGGGGCCGCGGCGGCGAGAGCGGCGGCCACGTCGGCGGCGGGGGCGTCCAACCAGCGCAGATCCACGCCGACTCCTGTTCCGCGGGGCTCGCGCCCGCTCCCGCCCGCTCGTGGGCGCGTACCTAGACTGGCCCGGTGACGCCCGAAACCCCGCGCCCTCTCTCGGCGTGGCGCTTCGACGGCACGCTGCGCGCGTATCAGGCCGATGCGCTCGCCCGGGTGGACGTCGACGCCGGTTCGCCCGTGCATCTGGTCGCGCCTCCCGGCTCGGGCAAGACGCTTCTCGGGCTGCTGCTCGCCGCGCGCCGCGGCCGGCGCACCGTCGTCTTCGCCCCGACCACCGCCATCCGTGCGCAGTGGGTCGATGCGGCGAGGGGCCTCGCGTCATCCGACGCGGCGGTGTCCGATGCGGCGGTGTCCGACGATCCCTCCGCGCCCGCCGACCTCACGGCGCTGACGTATCAGGCGATCAGCGTGCAGGATGCGACCTCGCCCTTCGCTGCGCTGGCGCATCGCCGGTGGGAGACCCAGCTCGAAGCCGACGACCGCACGCCGGAGGCCGCGGCTGAGTGGCTCCGCGCCCTCGCCGAGAGCAATCCCGCGGCCTACCGGCGTGGCATCCGCTCGCGTTCGCGGTCGATCCGCCGGTCCCTCGCCCGCGAGGACGCCGATGTTCTGGCCTCCGCGCTCCACCCGAACGCCCGCGCCCTGCTCGACCGGCTCGTCGAGGCCGGGGTCGAGACGGTCGTGCTCGACGAATGCCACCACCTGCTCGACCACTGGGCGCTCGTCGTCGCCGCGCTGCTCGCCCGTATCCGCGCGGGGGGACGCGAGCCGCTGGTCATCGGACTGACGGCGACGCTCCCGTCTCCCGACGACGCCGACGAATACGACAACTACGTGTCGCTGCTCGGCGAGGTCGATCTCGAGGTCCCCGTGCCGGCGGTCGTGCGCGAAGGGGATCTCGCGCCCTACCGCGATCTCGTCCACGTCGTCGAGCCGACACCCGAGGAGCAGCTCTTCCTCTCCGCGCACGCCGAGGCGCTGCAGGTGTCGCTGCGCACCACCTTCGCGGGGGGACCCGGCCGCGCCTTCCTGCTCGACGTGCTCCAGCCGCCCCTCGCTGCGCCGGCCCCGACCGATCCGCTCGCCCCGCCCGCGCCGGGCGCCGTCCCCGATGCGCTCGATCGCCGCCTCGCGGCCGCGTTCGCCGACGATTTCCCCGCCGCCGAGGCCGCGGCGGCCATGCTGTCGCTCGTCGTTCCCGACGACCCGGTGATCGCCCGCCTCCCGGCCGTCGCGCAGCGCCCACCGACCACCGACGAGACCTTGCGTCTTCTCGGGCGGTACGCGCTCGATCGGGTGCTGCCCGATCCCGAGCGCGCCGACGAGTGGCGGCGGATCCGCCGCGTCCTGGCCGACTTCGGATACGCCCTCACCGATCGCGGCATCCGCCGCACGCGCGACCCGATCGACACGGTCCTGGCGTCGTCGTCGGCGAAGGACCGCGGGGCGTGCGACATCCTCGCGATCGAGCGGGGGGAGGTGGGCGACGATCGACTGCGCGCCCTCGTCGTCACCGATTTCGTGCGGCACGGGAACGTCCACGGCGGTCTCCTGGGCGGAGCCGGCGCCGTGCGGACGTTCTCGGTCCTGGTGACGGATGCCGCGACCTCCGGCCTCCGTGCCCTCCTCGTCACCTCCTCGACCGTGCGCATCGCGGCGCGCGACGCGTCGATGCTGCTGCCCGCGCTGTCGGCGGAACTCGGGGTCGAGGTCTCGGCCGAGGCGAGCGACGACGACGCACAGGTCGCCGTCGTGCGGGGGATCGGGGGGAGCGGGATCGTGGGCGCGGCCTCCCGCCTGCTGGACCGCGGGATGATCCACGTCGTCGTGGGGACCCGTGGCCTGTTCGGCGAAGGATGGGACTGCCCGGCGGTCAACACGCTGATCGATCTGAGCATGGTCGCCACCGCGGCGGCCACGCAGCAGCTGCGCGGACGCACCCTGCGCCTCGACCCCGACTGGCCCGAGAAGGTCGCGCACAACTGGACCGTGACGGCGGTCCTCCCTCCTTCGGTGGGCTTGGAGGCGCAACCGGATGCCGCCCGCCTCCGCCGCAAACACTCACGGCTGTGGGGGCTCGACGCCGACGACTCCACGCAGATCGTCCGTGGGCTCGGTGCCGCCCTCGATGTCGCCCGCCGCCGCGCCCTGAGCGACGTCATCGCGAAGGTCCCGGGGGTGGCCCTCGCCGACGTCGACGGATTGCGCAGCGTTCCGCCCCGCGCGCAGACGCGTCTCGAGTGGCGGATCGGCGAGCCGTACGACGATCGGGAAGAGGTGTCGACGGTTCTGGAGCGGGATCGGGCGACGCCCGTGTTCCGCACGACCGTCGGCGCGGCACGGTCTCTCGGCGCGGTCTTCGCAGGCACCCTGGCTGTTGCGGCATTACTCGTGGCGGCGGCGTTCCTTCTGCCGTCCGCGGTGGGCACGGTGATCGCCCTCGCTGCCACAGCGACCGGCGTGTGGCTCGCGGTTCCTCTCGGACGAGCATGGGCGAACGTCCGCCGACAGGCGGTCGACGCCGTCGAATCGCACCGCCGCATGGCGGAGGTGGTCTGGGAGTCGCTCGTGACGACCGACCGTGTCGCCTCGGTATCGGGCACCCCGGTCGTGACGGGCACCGGCGTCGACGCCCGACGCGTGCGACTCGACGTGCGGATTCCACAGGCGGCCCCGGAGGATCAACGCACCTTCGCGGCGGCCCTCGACGAGCTGTACGGCCCGATCCGCTCACCGCGCTTCGTGCTCGAGATCGACCGCGGCGGCCCCTGGATCGTCCGCGCGGTGCTGGATCGCGCCTCGCCGACGACCGCGCGCGATTTCCTCCCCGTGCCGTCGCGCATCGCGCGCCGTCGGGAAGACGCCGTCCGATTCGCGGGGGAGTGGCGGCGCAGGGTCGGACCCGTCGTGCTCCACGAGCTGACGTCGGCCGAGAATCTTCCGCTGCTCAGCGAAGCGCGCCGCCGCGGAAGATCCTCCGCGGCGACGCGCTCGATGGTGCGGTGGCGCTGACCGGTCGAGGCCGATCAGCGCGCCGGGGTCAGTACCAGCCGACCGACTGCGAGTGCGACCAGGCTCCGCACGGGCTGCCGTAGCGGCCCGAGATGTAGCCGAGGCCCCACGCGACCTGGGTGGCGGCGTTGGTCTGCCAGTCGCCGCCGGCCGACGACATCTTGCTGCCGGGCAGGGCCTGCGGAATGCCGTAGGCACCGCTGCCGCCGTTGTAAGCCTGGTAGTTCCAGCCCGATTCCTTGTTCCACAGCGACACGAGGCAGCCGAACTGGTCGTCGCCCCACCCGTAGTTGCCGAGCATGGCGCGGGCGCTGGCCTGCGCTCCGGACACGCTGTTGTCGCCGGTGCCTCCGCCCGACGGGGCGGGGACGTACGCACCGCCGCCACCGCCGGTGTTGCCGCCGCCGCTTCCGCTGCCCGACGACGACGACTCGCGCGCCTCGGCCGCGGCCTTCTCCGCGGCGGCCGCGGCGGCCTCCGCCTCCTGGCGGGCCTTCTCGGCAGCTTCTTCTTCGGCCTTCTTCGCGATCGCGGCGTCGAGACCGCCGCGCAGTTCCGCGACGCGCTGGTCGACGGTCGTCGTCAGAGCCGAGACGCTGTCGGAGATCTCGGGCAGGAAGGCGGGCGGGAGCACCGCGGCGTCCTCGAGTCGATCGGTCGCCTGCTCGAGAGCGGTGGTGTCGACGACGGCCGGCTGGCCGATGTCGAGACCCGATGCCGCGATGTCGTTCTGCACGGCCGTCGCCGCGGCGAGGGTCTGAGTGGCGGTGGCGGTGGCGGCACGTGCCTCGTAGGCCTCGGGGCCGGCCGAGACCGAGAGGGCCGTCGGAGTGGTGGTCGAGGCGAGAGTGAACGTCGCGGTCGACAGGTCGGCGGGCGAGGCCGTCGCGGCCGGAGCGGTGCCGGTCAGGGTGGCGGCGGCCAAGACGCCGACGACGAGCGCCCCGACCGTCAGCACGGGGCGACGACGCGAGCGGCGGGAGGCGATACGGCGGGCACGGCGGTTGGACAGGGGTGTCGAATCAGAGCGCATAGAACCGGTTTCACGTAGAGGGGACGGCGCGGGTGTCGCACGTCCGGCCCGCGTCCAGCGGGCACAAAACCGGGAGCCTGGCATGCCAGTCTGGATGCCACCTGGGCAGACGTCGGGTCACAGCACGGGCAAAACTGCCGATCCGAGGCTGAATCCGAATGCCGTGGCCCGCATTCCGCACGGGGCGCGAGCGGACCACCGTGCCGAGTGGATGGGTGCGCTAGGCTGGAGTGTCACTCCTGGGGCTTCGACCGTTCTCGTTCGACCCCGTGGCACCGCATCACACAATCCGCTCTGCTTCGACTCATGGCATCCGTTCGCCCTCGGGCGGCCGAGTGCCGACGGCCCGGGTCTCCCTGATCTCTGGGCGCAGGAGTCGGAGCCCGATACCAAACCCACTAGGACAACCCACTACATGACTACCGCAACGACCGCCCCCGCTATCAAGCAGGTCGCGATCAACGACATCGGCTCGGCCGAAGACTTCCTGGCCGCGGTCGAGAAGACGCTCAAGTTCTTCAACGACGGAGACCTCATCGAGGGCACCGTCGTGAAGATCGACCGCGACGAGGTCCTCCTCGACGTCGGTTACAAGACCGAGGGTGTCATCCCCTCCCGCGAGCTCTCGATCAAGCACGACGTCGACCCCAACGAGGTCGTCAACGTCGGCGACCACGTCGAGGCCCTCGTTCTCCAGAAGGAGGACAAGGAAGGCCGCCTGATCCTGTCCAAGAAGCGCGCACAGTACGAGCGTGCGTGGGGCGACGTCGAGAAGATCAAGGAGAACGACGGTGTTGTCACCGGTTCCGTGATCGAGGTCGTCAAGGGTGGTCTCATCGTCGACATCGGCCTCCGTGGCTTCCTCCCGGCATCGCTCATCGAGCTGCGCCGTGTCCGCGACCTCACGCCGTACCTCGGCCAGGAGATCGAGGCGAAGATCCTCGAGCTCGACAAGAACCGCAACAACGTCGTGCTCTCGCGCCGCGCCCTGCTCGAGCAGACGCAGTCCGAGTCGCGCACCACGTTCCTCAACAACCTGCACAAGGGCCAGGTCCGCAAGGGCACGGTCTCGTCGATCGTCAACTTCGGTGCGTTCGTCGACCTGGGCGGCGTGGACGGCCTCGTGCACGTCTCCGAGCTCTCGTGGAAGCACATCGAGCACGCCTCCGAGGTCGTCGAGGTGGGCCAGGAAGTCACCGTCGAGATCCTCGAGGTCGACCTCGATCGCGAGCGCGTGTCGCTCTCGCTCAAGGCGACGCAGGAAGACCCGTGGCAGGTGTTCGCCCGTACCCACGCGATCGGTCAGATCGCTCCGGGCAAGGTCACCAAGCTCGTTCCGTTCGGTGCGTTCGTCCGCGTGGCCGACGGCATCGAGGGCCTCGTGCACATCTCCGAGCTGTCGGGCAAGCACGTCGAGCTCGCCGAGCAGGTCGTGTCGGTCGGCGAAGAGGTCTTCGTCAAGATCATCGACATCGATCTCGAGCGTCGTCGCATCTCGCTGTCGCTCAAGCAGGCCAACGAGTCGGTCGACCCCAACGGCACCGAGTTCGACCCGGCGCTGTACGGCATGGCCACCGAGTACGACGAGCGTGGCGAGTACAAGTACCCCGAGGGCTTCGACCCCGAGTCGGGTGCATGGCTCGAGGGCTTCGACACCCAGCGCGAGCAGTGGGAGCAGGAGTACGCCGCTGCCCAGGGTCGTTGGGAGGCCCACAAGGCCGCCGTTGCCAAGGCTCTCGAGGCCGAGGCTGCGAACCCGACCGACGCCGGTACGTTCGGTGGCTCGTTCTCGTCGGAGTCGCCCGCCCAGGGCACGCTGGCCGATGACGAGTCGCTGGCTGCGCTTCGCGAGAAGCTCTCCGGTCGCTGATCAACGTTTCACATCGAAGGCCGGCACCTCTTCGGAGGTGTCGGCCTTCGGTCGTTGGTGGAGACAAGCCCTGGTTTCCCGGGCGCGGGACAGGGCAAGATGGACGCATGGCTTCTCGACTTCCCCTTCTGATCACCCTCGCCGGCGTCGCCGTGCTGTTCCTGTCGATCGCGTTCGTGTTCGCCCTCGTCATCGGCGCGATGTTCTTCGGCGGGATCGAGTTCACCGGTGGACACACCGAGGCTGCCCTGCAGTTTTCGAGCGCTGCTCTCCGCGTCTGATCGATCCGGCAGCACGGGCCCGGCGACCTTTCACGTCGTGCGGGCCTTCGTCGTTTCCCGCGTGTTTCCGGGGGTGTAGGGGGTGCGACACGCCCGGGATGTGGCTGGATTGGCTGAGGGGGCGGGTGGCACGTAATCTTTTACTTGTTCGCCCCACAGGGGAGAGCGGAGCGGCCGAAAGGCCCCGCAGCCCCTCATGTAGCGAACCACTTCCTGAT
>NZ_JACYTT010000006.1:0-165553 GCF_014841235.1 Microbacterium sp. CFBP 8794
GGGGGGGGGGGCGGGGCCCGGGTTCAGCCGAGGACTTTGGCCAGGAACTCCCGCGTGCGCGGGTGCTGCGGGTGCTCCAGCACCTCGTCGGGTGTGCCCTGCTCGACGATGCGTCCCTGGTCGAGGAACACGACGCGATCGGCGACCTCGCGGGCGAAGCCGATCTCGTGCGTGACGATCACCAGCGTGGTGCCGAGCTTCGCCAGGTCGCGGATCACGTCGAGCACCTCCCCGACGAGTTCCGGATCGAGCGCGCTCGTGGGTTCGTCGAAGAGCAGCACCTGAGGTGTGAGGGCCAGCGCCCGCGCGATCGCGACGCGCTGCTGCTGGCCGCCCGAGAGCTGCCGCGGGTAGGCGTCGGCCTTGTCGGTCAGACCGACCCGGTCGAGCAGAGCCCGGGCGAGCGTGCGCGCCTCGTCTCTCCCCAACCGCTTCAGGGCCAGGGGCGCCTCGGTGATGTTCTCGAGCGCGGTGAGGTGGGGGAAGAGGTGGAAGTTCTGGAACACGATCCCCACCCGCGTCCGCCGCTGCAGCACCTCGCGCTCGTGCAACTCGTGCAGCCTGCCGTGGCGCAGCTCGTAGCCGATGAACTCGCCGTCGACCGTGATCGAGCCGGCATCCACCGTCTCGAGGTGGTTGATCGTGCGCAGCAGCGTCGACTTGCCGGAACCGCTGGGTCCGAGCAGCGCCACGACCTCGCCGGGCTGGACCGTGAGGTCGATGCCGTTGAGCACTTCGACGCCGTGGAAGCTCTTGTGGACGTTATGGATCTCGACGAGCCCGCGCGTCGCGGTGACGGCGGTCATGCGCGGCCCCCCGTCGACGTCGCGGCGGGCTCGGTGGCATCCGTTCGCCCCGGCGGCGCTGGGGTGTCGCCGAGGCGCGCCCACTGGACGCCGGCCCAGGTGCGCGCCCGCTGCACCGGGGTCGGCGGCAGGGCCCGAGCCGCGCCCCGGGCGTAGTGGCGCTCGATGTAGTACTGGGCGACGCTGAGGATCGTCGTGATGAGCGTGTACCAGACCACCGCCACCAGCAGCAGCGGGATCACCCGACTGTTGCGGTTGTAGATGACCTGAACCGCGTAGAAGAGCTCGGGGATGGCGATCACGAAGACCACCGACGCGCCCTTCACCAGACCGATCACCTCGTTCGTGGCGTTGGGCACGATCGAGCGCATGGCCTGCGGGAGGATGATGCGGAACAGTCGACGCGATGCCGGGATGCCCAGCGCCGCCGCCGCCTCGTGCTGACCCGGGTCGACCGAGACCAGACCGCCGCGGATGATCTCGGCCGAGTAGGCCGCCTGATGAAGACCCAGCCCCAGGATCGCCGCCGCGAACGCACTGACCAGCTGCACCGTCGGGAACTCCACGATCCAGAAGTCGGTGGTGAACGGGGTACCCAGGCCCAGCGTCGGGTACAGATAGCCGAGGTTGTACCAGACGATGATCTGCACCACCAGGGGCACCGAGCGGAAGAACCAGATGTAGCCCCACGCCGCGGCGTTGAGCAGCGGCGACGCCGACAGGCGGCCGAGGGCGAGGACCGTGCCGAGCGTGAACCCCACGACCGTCGAGACGGCGGTGAGCGAGAGCGTGTAACCGATGCCGATGAGCACGGGCTCCGAGAAGAAGTACTGCGCGAAGGTGTCCCACATGTAGCGGTCGTTCGTGACGAGGCTCCACGCGAACTGCGCGACGACGAACACCAGCAGCGCGCTGAAGATCCAGCGCCACCAGTGACGCGTGGGGACGACGGCAATCGTGCCGAGGTCGATGCGGGCGGCGGCGGGCGCGCCGGCGGGCTCGGCGATCGGGCGGGCGGCAGACGCCGGCGCGGTGGTGGTCATGGGTGCTCCTCGGACTCCGGACCGGCGGGGACGCCGGTGGGTGACCGAAACGCTATGACGGGGTCGGAGGGCGCGTGCGGCGCGGTTTCACACGCCGCAATGCCCCGATACGCACCGCAACCCCGCGCCACGCGGGGTAACAGGCTGGCGCGTGACGGCTCGTCGAGGTACGGCGGGGACAGGCCGGGGGCGGGCTGGATTACCGGGCCGGTGCGGGCCGAACTCCTGAGGATCGCGACGGCGGCGAAGCGCGCGGTGCGTCGTTCCGCGACGGAGTCGGCCTCGGCACCCGGTGCATCAGGAGTTCGGCCCGCCGCAGCGGGGGCGCTGCGGCGACTCGCGGCCGCCAGCCCGGCCTCACGCCTCCCGCAGGATCCGAGCCGTCACCCGCGTGCCGAAGTGCAGGGCGTCGACGGGCACGCACTCGTCGGCGGCGTGGAACTGCCCGAACACGTCGAAGTCGGCGGGCACCCGCAACGGCACGAAACCGTAGCCCCGGATGCCGAGGTGCGCGAGGTGCTTGTTGTCGGTGCTGGCCGGCAGCAGGTACGGCACGACCGTGCCCTCGGGGTCCTCCGCGGTGATGGCGTCCTGCAGCACGTCGACGAGCCGCGCGTCGACGGGCGACTCGATCGCGTGCACCGCGCGTCCCCACGCGATCTCGATGTCGGGTCCGACGAGCGCCGTGAGCTCGTCGCGCAGGGCGTCGTCCTGCCCGGGCAGCACGCGGATGTCGAGGCGCGCCGAGGCCGACGAGGGGATGACGTTCGTCTTCGTGCCCGCCTCGAGCACGGTGGGCGAGGCCGTCGAGCGGGTGCTCGCGCCGATCAGCGAGGCGGCGAAACCCAGCCGCTCGAGATCGTCGTCGAGGTCGGCGCCGTCGAAGGGACGACCGCTGGCACGTCCGTAGACCTCGAGGAAACGCTCGAGGGTGGCCGTGCGCACGAGGGGGAAGCGGTGCGCGCCGACGGCGGCGACCGCCCGCGACAGCCGCACGATGGCGTTGTCGGCGGTGGGCCGAGAGCCGTGGGCCGCGTGGCCGCGCGCGGTGAGGGTGGCCCAGGTGACGCCCTTCTCGGCGGTGGCGACGAGGTAGGCGCGGCGGTCGTCGGGCAGCGGCAGCGAGAAGCCGCCCACTTCGCTGAGCGCTTCGGTCGCTCCGGCGAACAGCTCGGGGCGGTTGTCGACGATCCACCGTGCGCCCCAGACGCCCCCGGCCTCTTCGTCGGCGAAGAAGGCGAAGATCAGGTCGCGCCGCGGCACGATGCCGTCGCGGCGGAAGGCGCGGGCGATCGCGAGCAGCATCCCGGCGAAGTTCTTCATGTCGACGGCCCCTCGGCCGTACAGGACACCGTCGTGGATCTCGGCCCCGAAGGGCGGGTGCGTCCAGTTCTCGGCCTCGACGGGCACGACGTCGAGATGGGCGTGGGCGACGAGGGCTCCGGCATCCGGATCCGACCCCGCCAGACGCGCGATCACGCTCGCGCGTCCCGGCACCGGCTCGACCAGCGTCGTGTCGTATCCGGCGTCGCGCAGCTGCTCCTGCACGAACAGCGCGGCCCGGGTCTCGCCGTCGCCGATGGTCGCGGCCTCACCCGTGTTGACGCTGTCGATGCGGATCAGGGCGCGGATGAACTCGAGCGCTTCGGCCTCGAGGGGGGATACGTCGGCCACGGCGCGGGTCAGTGCTGGTGGTCGGGGCGGGCGTCGTCGGCGAGTTTGAACGCCAGGCGTCCGTGCGCGTAGCCGCCGCCGGCGCGGATGGCGGTGGCGACCCACGCCGCCTCGGCGAGCTCGGCCTCTGTCGCGCCGGCCTTCACGGCGTTCTGCGAGTGCCCGTCGATGCAGTACACGCACTGCGTCGTGATGCCCACCGCCAGCGCGATCAGCTCGCGGTACTTCAGCGGGATCGCGCGCCCCTCGGGAGCGAAGACGGCCTGGTCGAAGGCGGCGAACGCGGCGAGGATGTCGGGCGTCTCGGCCTTGTAGACCTTGGTGTAGGTCTTGTCGGCGGTGCGGTCGAAGTACTCGGACATGGTGCCTCCCGAAGGCAGTGCGGGGTCGGTGTGCGTCGGTCCCACGGTGCCACGGCCCTCCGCGCTCGTCCCCGTCCCGCCGTCACGCGAGGTCACACGCGCGGCTCGGCTTCGCGTCGCGTCCGCGCGGACCGTGTCCCGCTTTTGGCGGACCGTGTCCCAGAAGTGGCTGCCTGCGCGGCTCCCAGGCCGCCGAAAGTGGGACGAGGTCGCGGGCGTCGGCGGCGAATCGACGTCCCGCTATTGGTGGACCGTGTCCCCGAAACGGCTGCCTGCGCGACTCCTAGACAGCCGAAAGCGGGACGAGGTCGCGGCGAGGCTCAGCCCAGCACGCTCGCCCCGAGTTCTACCGGGCTGCCCTCGATGTTGCCGACGATGCCGCGGATGACGCCCGTGCCGTCCTCACGGCGCAGGCCGTCGTACCAGGCCTGGGTCGCGTCGATGTCGAAGGCGTGCGTCTCGTGGGCGCGCCTGCGGGCGCGCAGCACCAGGTCGCCCGCCCGCTCGGTGCGGATGCGCTCGTACCGCTTCAACGCGTCCTCCACGCCGAGGGTCGAGGTCGCGAACACGATGCCCAGGGCGAAGCTGTCTTCCAGGGCAGAGCAGGCGCCCTGACCGATGTCGGGGGCGGTGTTGTGCGCCGCGTCGCCGAGGATGGCCACGCGACCGCGCACCCAGGTGTCGAACGGGTCGATGTCCCAGATCTCCACGCGGTTCAGGGACTCGTCGGCGTCGATGCCGTCGAGGAGCGCGCGCACCCCGGGGGCGCCCCACGAGCCGAACGCGGCCTCGAGAGCCGACATGCGGTCTTCGACCACGCCCGAAGGCCCGGGCACATCGACGAAGAAGTAGAAGCGGTCGCCGGCGACGGGCATGACGGCGCACCGTTTGCCGTCGCCGACGTAGGTCGTCCACTGGTCGAGGGGCCCGATGCGCTCATCGGCGGCGACGAGGCCGTTGTAGTTGACGTAGCCCGAGTACGAGCGTTCGGGGCGGATGCCGGTGGGCTCGGTGACGTAGTCCCGCACGATCGAGCGCGCCCCGTCGGCGCCGATGAGCAGGTCGGCGGTGTCGGTGGTCCCGTCGGCGAACGTGGCCGTCACCGTCTCGCCGTCGTCGGACACCCCGACCAGTTGACGGCCGAGGCGGATGTTCGCCGGGCCCACGGCATCCATCATCAGCTGCTGCAGGTCGGCGCGCGCGACCGGGTACGGACGCTGACCGGTCTGGGTGGTGACGGGGGCGAGGCTGAAGCGGCAGAGCTCGTCTCCGGTGTGGCCGTCGTAGTAGGCCATGTCGTCCATCTGCCCGCCGAGGGCGGCGACCTGGGGTCCGAGGCCGAGCCAGTTGAGCACCTTGACGCCGTTGGACCACAGCGACAGGGCTGCTCCGACCGGACGGTTCTCGCGCATGCGGTCGTAGACGACGACGTCGTGGCCGAGCTTCTGCAGGGCGAGGGCGGCCGAGGTGCCGCCGACGCCGGCGCCGATGACGATGACCTTCATGACGCTCCTCAGCTGCCGCGGTAGGTCGAGTAGGCGAACGGGCTCAACAGCAGCGGCACGTGCAGGTGCGCGTCGCCCGCGACGGTGAACGCGACGCTCGCCACGGGGTGGAACGACGCGACACCCTGGGCGCGGAAGTACGCCCCGGTGGCGAAGGTCAGGCTGTAGTCGCCGTCGTCGAGGCGGTCGGGCCCGAGGGCGAGGCGGCCGTCGGCGTCGGTCTCGGCCGCGTCGATCGTCGCGCCGTCGAGATGGGCCAGCGTCACGGCGACGCCCGCGGCGGGGGTGCCCGCCGTGGCATCCAGGATGTGGGTGGTGAGGTGGCTCATTCGGCGGCCTCCGGTTCGGCGGGGGCGTCGTCGGCGAAGGTCGTGCGCAGGCGCAGCAGGGCGATCTCGGCGAGTTGGCGCGTGGCTTCGATGGTCTCGCCGTCGGGGTCGTTGCCGAGGCGGCGCTCGAGTTCGGCGCGCAGCTCGCCCGGGGTGCGGCCGGCGGCGCGGATGAGGAAGACGCGGCCGAAGCGCTGCTCGTACGCGGCGTTGCCGGCGGCGATCGCGGCGACGTCGTCATCGGCGGCGGCGGCCATCGAGCCCTGTTCGCGACGGGATGCCGCGGCCTCGGCGCCGTCGCCGGAGACGTTCGCCCCGATGCGGGGGTGGGCGTGCAGGGCGGCCTCGAGGTCGGCGGGCGACCAGGCGGCGGCGAGGTCTGCGGCGTAGGCGGCGAGGGCGTCGACGCTCGCGTACGGGCGGCCGTCGACGACGGCGTCGACCCAGCCGGGCACGTCGGCCCAGACGCGGACGACCGCCGTGGCATCCGCGTCGTCGAGGGCATGGAAGTCGTGCAGGTGCATGTCGGCCAGGTTAGGGGTGCTGCGTTACGGGGCTGTGGCGCGATGTGTCGGCGATGTTGCTGTGGGGAACATTCCGGTGGCGGAGGCGGGCCGGACGCGCCGCTGCGGGGCGCGTTCCGTGCACCGGGGCGCGCAACGACCGCCCCGGTGCACGCATCGCGCCCCGGACCCCACCCGGCCGCGACCCGGTTGCGCCCGGCCGCGCCCGGCCGCGCGGCGGACTCAGCCGTGCACGATCAGCCAGTGCGCCACGGCATCCGCGTCGCCGGTGTTGTGCAGGCGGTGGGGGACCGAGCAGGGGTAGCTGATCGCGTCGCCGGCGCGCAGGATCACGCGCTCGGCCTCGAAGTCGATGGTGAGCTCGCCCGCCACGACCGTGCCGACCTCGTACCCCTCGTGATGGAAGAGGCCGTCGGCGCCGTGGGCGGCGGCTCCGGGCGGGTAGATCGATTCGAAGTAGTCGATGCCCGGTGACGAACCGGGGGTGAGGCGGCGGAACGACACCCCGCTGTCGAGCACGATGTCGGGCGTCTGCCCCGCGCGCTGCAGCGTGAATCCCGAGGGGCCGGCGGGTTCGAGGGGGCGGTCGGATGCCGGGTCGAAGGCCGCCACGAGCGGAACCCCGAGGGCGTCGGTGATGGCGATGAGGCGCGAGACGCTCGGCTGCATCACTCCCCGCTCGATCTGCGAGACGGCGCTGGGGGAGATGCCGAGGGTCTTCGCGAGGGCGCGTGCGGAGATGCCGCGGGACTGGCGCAGGTCGCGGATGCGTCCGCCGACGGATGCCTCGGCGGGTACTCCCGCGTCCGTCGTGGTCGCGACGTCGGTGCGGGCGGCGGTGGGCGTGGCGCGGGCGTCGTCAATGGCGGCGGGCTGCGTCATGCCCCGAGTCTAAGGACGCCTCGCTCGTGAAGACCTGACTTCACATGTCTGTTACACGAGTGAAACCCAGCGCACGATGTGAACCCATAACTTCACATTAGAGCTCCACTCCGGCCGCGGACTCCACGTCGTGGCATCCATCGTCCTGAGAGGAATGACATGACCACGACGCCGCTCACCGGTCCCCACGATCTCGTGGAGGCCGCTGGCCACCCCCACGGCGGGGGCAACATGAAGCCGCACTACGACGACCGACTCGCCAACGAGGATCTCGCCCCGCTGCGAAAGCAGAAGTGGTCGAGCTACAACATCTTCGCGTTCTGGATGAGCGACGTGCACTCCGTCGGCGGCTACGTCACCGCGGGCTCGCTCTTCGCGCTCGGGCTGCAGTCGTGGCAGGTGCTGGTGGCGCTGATCGCCGGCATCGTCATCGTGCAGATCTTCGCCAACCTGGTCGCCAAGCCCAGCCAGAAGACGGGCGTGCCCTACCCCGTGATCAACCGCGTGGTGTTCGGCATCCGGGGCGCGAACATCCCCGCGATCATCCGCGGCCTCATCGCCATCGCCTGGTACGGCGTGCAGACGTTCCTCGCGGCCGAGTCGCTGAACATCGTGTTCCTGAAGTTCATCCCCGGTTCCGCGGCCCTGCTCGACGTGTCGTTCGCGGGGTTGTCGGCCCTGGGCTGGATCTCGTACGCCATTCTGTGGACGGCGCAGTTCCTGCTGTTCTGGAACGGCATGGAGGTCATCCGCCGCTTCATCGACTGGGCGGGACCGGCGGTCTACCTTGTGATGATCGTGCTCGCCGTCTACCTCGTGTCGCAGGCCGGCATCCAGAACATCTCGTTCACCCTCTCGACGACCCAGCTCGACTTCTGGGCCTCGATCCCCGTGATGTTCGCCGCGGTCGCGCTCGTGGTGTCGTACTTCTCGGGCCCGATGCTGAACTTCGGCGACTTCGCCCGCTACGGCAAGAACTTCGCCGCGGTGAAGAAGGGCAACTTCTGGGGTCTGCCGATCAACTTCCTCTTCTTCTCGCTGCTGACCGTCATCACCGCCTCGGCGACCGTGCCGGTGTTCGGCTCGCTCATCACCGACCCGATCGCGACGGTCGAGCGCATCGACACCCCCTTCGCGATCCTCCTCGGCGGCCTGACCTTCGTCACCGCCACGGTGGGCATCAACATCGTCGCCAACTTCATCTCGCCCGCGTTCGACTTCTCCAACGTCGCCCCGAAGAAGATCTCGTGGCGCGCGGGCGGCATGATCGCCGCCGTCGGTTCGACGTTCCTCATGCCCTGGAACTGGTACTCCAACGCCGACGCCATCCACTACTCGCTCGGCGTGCTGGGGGCGCTGATCGGCCCGCTCTTCGGCATCCTGATCGCCGGGTACTACATCGCCGCCCGTCAGCGCGTGAAGGTCGACGCGATGTTCACGATGGACACCGCCGGCCCCTATTGGTACCGCAACGGCTTCAACCCGAACGCGGTCAAGGCGGTCATCGCCGCGGGTGTTCCGACGGTCGCGATCGCGATCTTCCCGAAGCTGTTCTCCGATCTGGCCCTCTTCAACGTCTCGTGGATCAGCGACTACAGCTGGTTCATCGGCTGCGGCCTGGGCTACGTGCTGTTCCTGCTGTTCGAGCGCCGCGACCCCCGCATCCCGACGTTCGAGGGCGAGACGGAGGGCATCTCCGACGGCACCGTCGACGCGGTCGCCGAGGTCGCGGCATCCGAGGCTCCGGTGCTCGCGCAGACGGTTCAGGATGCCGGGACCGCAGCCTCGGCGTCGGGTGTGGTGCTCGCGCAGAACGCTGCGGCCGCGCCGGACTCGGCGCCGGTGCTCGCGAACGAGGTTCCGGATGCCGCGACCCCCGCGTCAGCGCTCCGGCGACCGACCGCCGGACCCTCCCGCGAGGCGCTCGCGTGAGGATCCTGCTGATCAACCCCAACACCTCCCGGGCGATGACCGAGAAGATCGCCGACGCCGCCCGGGAGGTGGCGGGACCCGACGTGCTCATCGAGGCCGTGTGCCCCGCCACCGGAGCCGAGGCGATCGAGAGCCACATCGACGAGATCGCGGCGGCGGCGGCCGTCGTCGAGGCGATCGCGGCCGATCGCGACGGCCACGACCCGGCCGACGCGTACGTCATCGCGTGCTTCGGCGACCCGGGCCTCGACGCGGCGCGCGAGATCGTAGAAGTCCCGGTGGTCGGCATCGCCGAGGCGGCGATGCACCTGGCGGCGGTGTCGGGTCGGCATTTCGGGGTCGTGACCACACTCAGCCGCACGCTGGGCCGTGCCGAAGACCTCGTCGCCCGGTACGGCATGGAGCGCGCCTGCGTGTCGCTGGCGGCGACCGGCATCCCAGTGCTCGACCTCGAGGACACGGGATCCGAGGCGGTCACGACCATCGAGCGGTACGGGGCGCGCGCCGCGGCCGCCGGCGCCGACGTCATCGTGCTCGGCTGCGCCGGCATGGCCGATCTCTGCGCCGAGCTCACGGCGCGCATCGGGGTGCCGGTCGTCGACGGGGTCGCGGCGGCTGTGGGCATGGCATCCGGGATGGTGCGCATGGGGCTTCGAACCAGCAAGCGCGACGAGTACGCGCGGCCGCCGCGGGAGCCCCGCCCCGCGGGGGTGTCGGATGGCGCGGGCGGCCGCGAACGGGGCGCGTTTCGTGCACCGGGGCGGTCGGTGGACGCCCCGGTGCACGGCGAGCGCCCCGGTATGGCGGCGGGCGGCGCGGCGGGGTCGGTCCGCGCCCCTTCTCCCCACGCGGGCGATCTCGCAGTTTTCGCATGAATGTTGATGACGGTTACATTCAGGAAATGCGGGGCGCCTAGCGTGAACGACATGAGCACACGGATCGCCGCCCGACGGGTCTACCTCGACGGCGCCTTCAGCCCCGCCACCGTCGTGATCGACGACGGCGTGATCACCGCCGTCGAGCCCTTCGACGCCGCTGCCGCCACCGTGCTGCCCGGCGACGCGGTGCTGCTGCCCGGGCTCGTCGACTCGCACGTGCATCTCGACGAACCGGGCCGCACCGAGTGGGAGGGGTTCGCGACGGGCACCGCCGCCGCGGCGGCCGGTGGGGTCACGACGGTGGTCGACATGCCGCTGAACAGCCTGCCCGTCACCACCACCCCCGAAGCTCTGGATGCCAAGCGCCGAGCCGCGGCGGGAAAGCTCGCCGTCGACGTGGCGTACTGGGGCGGCGCCGTCCCCGAGAACCTCGGAACGCTGCGCACGCTCTCCGAGGCCGGCGTCGTCGGGTTCAAGTGCTTCCTGTCGCCGAGCGGCATCGACGAGTTCGGACACCTCGACACCGACCAGCTCGAGCGGTGCCTCGCCGAACTCGCCGAGTTCGACGGCCTGCTCATCGTGCACGCCGAAGACCCCGCGCACCTGCACCCCGATGGCGCACTCGGACCCCGCTACAGCGACTTCGAGGCCAGTCGCCCCCCGCTCAGCGAACGGGCCGCGATCCGCCGGGTGATCGACGCCGCACGCCGCACGGGCGCCCGCGCGCACATCGTGCACGTCTCCGACGGGGGCGCGCTCGACGACGTGCGGGCGGCGAAGGCCGAGGGCGTGCGCCTCACGGTCGAGACGTGTCCGCACTACCTGACCCTCGAGGCCGAAGACGTTCCCGACGGTGCGGGGGCGTTCAAGTGCTGCCCGCCGATCCGCGGCGGCGCCAATCGCGACCTGCTGTGGGCGGGGGTCATCGACGGCACCATCGACGCGATCGTCAGCGACCATTCGCCGTCCACCGTCGAGCTGAAGGGCAATCCCGACTTCGGCCTCGCCTGGGGCGGCATCGCGGGGCTGCAGACCGGCCTGTCGGCTGTGCACACCACCGCCCGCGAGCGCGGGCTGGCCTTCGAGAGCCTCCTGCCGTTGTTCACGACGGGCCCCGCGCGTATCGCGGGCCTCGAGGGGCTCGGCGTCATCGAACCGGGAGCGCCGGCTCACCTCGTCGCCTTCGCTCCCGACGAGACCTTCGTGGTCGATGCCGCGGCGCTGGAGTACCGCAACCCCGTGACGCCGTGGCACGGCAAGACCCTCACCGGCGTCGTACGCGAGACCTGGCTGCGCGGCGAGTCGGTGTACCGCCGCGGTGCCGCCGTGACCGAGCGTGAGGGCCGCGAGATCCTGCACACCCCCGCGGCGGTGGAGGCGTGAGCGCCCCCGCGGCCGGGGTCCCCGCCGCGACCCGTGCTGCGGCCGGGGCCTACGCCGGGGCCAGGGTTCAGGCCGAAGTCCCTGAGCCTGTCGAGGCGACCGTGCCCGGTGCCGCGTCGCCGGTGCCGATCCTCCAGCCCGGCGTCGGTGCCGTGCCTGGCGATCACTACCTCCGCGCCACCCCCGACACCGTGCTGTGGGGGCGCCTGCCGTGCGCGGGCGACACCGCCGTGCTCGAGATCGCGTCGGGTGCCAGCGTCACGTTCGACACCGTCAGCCACGAGGGCATCCTCGACGACCAGGGCAAAGACCCGGCCGCCTACTTCGCGGCACACGGGGTTCCGCGGGAGCAGGTGCTCGACGACGCCGTCGAGATCGCGGCATCCGTCTCGCGCGATGCGATGGCCGACGGACCCCACGTCGTCGTCGGTCCCGTGCACGTGCGCGATGCGCACCCCGGCGACCTGCTCAAGATCACCGTCGAGACGCTCGTTCCGCGGGTGCCCTACGGCGTCATCTCGAACCGCCACGGCAAGGGTGCGCTCGTGGGCGAGCTGCCGCGCGGCGAGCACAACGTCAGCGTCTTCGCCGCCGTCGCCGAACGCGACGGCATCCTGCATGGCACGCTCCCCGTCGTCGAGGGCGGCGACCCGGTCGTCGCGTTCCCCCTCGCGCCGTTCCTCGGCACGATGGGGGTCGCCGTCGCAGGTTCCGACCGACCCCACTCGGTGCCGCCGGGCACGCACGGCGGCAACATCGACATCAACCTCCTCGTCGAGGGGACGATCCTCTACCTCCCCGTGCAGGTCGAGGGGGCGCTCGCGTACGTCGGCGACCCGCACTTCGCTCAGGGCGACGGCGAGGTCGCGCTCACCGCGCTCGAGGCATCGCTGCGTGCCACGCTGCGCTTCGAGGTGATTCCCGCGATCGCGGCCCGCGCAGCGTTCGGCGAGGTTGCAGGTCCCCTCGTGCGCACGCCCGACTATCTCGTGCCGACGGGGATGGATCCCGACCTCGATGCGGCCATGCGCGCCTGCGTGCGCTCGTCGCTCGCACTCCTGCGCGGCCGCTGGGGCATGGACGAGCACCTGGGCTACGCCTACCTGAGCGCGGCAACCGACTTCGACATCTCGCAGGTGGTCGACATCGTCTCGGGCGTGCACGCGCGCATCCGCGAGGCCGACTTCGCGGGTGTCCCGGCCGTCGAGCCCGAGCCCCTGGCATCCCGCCCCATCCCCGACGGAGGCACCGCATGACCCCCGCACTGGCCGCCGCACTCGCCCGCGTCGAGTCCGCCCTCCAGCCCGCCCTCGACCCCACCCTCGAGCCCGCGGAGGGTCGAGTGTCCACCACACGCCGTGAGGCACCGCCCCGGAACGGCGTGTCTCGGACACTCGACGGGCGCGACGACAGAGGGCACGGGGTCGCACGATGACGGATGCCAGCAACCCGGCCACCGGAACCGGCGATACCGGCACCGCGCCCGCCGCCCGGACGGCCGAGACCGCGCCCGGAGCCGCCGTCCCGGCCACTCGCCCGACCGAGACCGCGCCCGGAGCCGCCGGCGCCCCGCCTCTCCCCGCCGACCTCCGTGCGGCCTTCGACGCGTACGAGCGCGCGATCGTCGCGAACGACCTCGACGCCCTCGACGCGTTCTTCGCGCCCGGCCCCGACACCCTCCGCGGTGATACGGCGGGGCTCCTGATCGGTCACGACGCGATCAGCGGTTTCCGCTCGCTTCGCGGCGGCGTCCCCCCTCGCGACATCGCCGAGATCCACTACCGGCCGCTCTCGTCCGCGACCGAGGGGGAGAGCACCGACGGCGACGCCGCCCTGCTGATGTCGGTCTCGCGCTTCGTCGGCGGTGGGCGCGGCCTGCAGACGCAGGTGTGGCAGCGGATCGACGGACGCTGGCTCATCACCGCCGCGCATGTCACCCCGCGTACCCCGGCGCTCGACCGCACGATCTGGCGCAGCGTCGGCGATCCGTTCTTGCAGGGCGCGTGGGAGGGGCCGCTGGCGGGGCTCACGGTCGCGGTCAAAGACCTCTTCGCGATCGCCGGGTTCCGCATCGGCGCCGGAAACCCGACCTTCCTCGAAGAGGCGCGCCCCGAGAAGGCCACGGCTCCCGCGGTCGCCGACCTGCTGCGGGGCGGTGCGTCGCTTCGCGGGATCGCCCGCACCGACGAGTTCGCCTACTCGATCGCCGGAGACAACGCGCACTACGGCACCCCGCCCAACGGCGCCGTCGTCGGCGCGCTCCCGGGGGGATCGTCGAGCGGACCGGCATCGGCGGTCGCCTCGGGACACGCCGACATCGGCCTCGCCACCGACACCGCGGGTTCCATCCGTGTGCCGGCGTCGTACCAGGGCCTGTGGGGTCTGCGCACGACCCACGACCTCGTTCCCCGCCAGGGCATGCTGCCGCTCGCGCAGTCCTTCGACACCGTCGGCTGGCTCACCCGCGACGGTGCGACGCTGCAGAAGGTGGCCGACTGGTGCCTCAGTTACGACGGCTCCGACTCGACCGAGAACGTCTACGGAGCTTCGGGTGCCGACCTGCCGTGGCGCTTCCTCGTGCCCGAAGAGATCCTCGACCACGTCGAACCCGCCACCCGCGCGGCGTTCTCGCGTCTGTTGGCCGCGCTCGCGGCATCCGATGATCCGCCCCCGTTCCGGGCCGTGCACACGGGCGATCTCGATGCCACGTTCACGGCGTTCCGCACGGTGCAGGGCGCCGAGGCGTGGCGCAACGACGGCGACTGGCTGCGCGCGCATCCCGGCGCCGTCGGCCCGGCCGTGGCCGAACGTTTCGAGATCGCCTCGCGCATCACGCCCGAGGCGGAGGCGGGAGCCCGCGCCGACCTCGAGCCCCTCGCCGAGCACCTCACCGAGCTGGTCGGCGACGCCGTGCTGATCTTCCCCACGGTGCCGGGCCCCGCTCCGCTGCGGACGGCCGACGTCGAGGCCGTCCGCGCCGCGACGTTGCGCATGACGGCCCCGGCGGCGGTGGCGGGGCTCCCCGCCGTCTCGGTGCCGTTGCTGACGCTGCCGACGTCGGCCGGTCCGGCGCCGGTCGGCGTGTGCCTGGTCTCGCGCGCCGGCACCGACATCGCCCTCGTGCGCCTCGCGCGTCGGCTCGCCGCCCTGGTGGGCGCGGGCGTGGGCACGTCGTGAGGCTGCGGATGCGGTTCCGGGACGGCGAGCCCTCCCGTGCGAAACTCCTGAGAAAACGCGTCGTGTGCGGCACCCGACCCCATGACGACGGGGCGCGAACCACGAGCGCCGTCGAAAACTCAGGAGTTCTGCACGGCGCGTCCCTCCGCCCCGGCCCCTCCCGCTCCCGCTGTGCCTCCCTCGGCCTCGGCCGCCGCCCCCGTCCCTCCCGCTCCCGCACCATGGAGACCTCGTGAATACCCAGATCCCCGGCCCGATCGACCCGCCCGCGCGTCTGCTGATGGGCCCCGGGCCCATCTCGGCCTACCCCAGCGTGCTGCGCGCAATGGGTGCGCCGCTCGTGGGCCAGTACGACCCCTTCATGACCGCGACCATGACCGAGACGCAGGATCTGTATCGGCAGGTCTGGGGCACCGACAACGACGCCACCGTGCTCATCGACGGCACGAGCCGCGCGGGCATCGAGGCCGCGATGATCTCGCTGATCCGTCCCGGGGACCGGGTGCTGGTGCCCGTGTTCGGGCGCTTCGGCCACCTGCTCGCCGAGATCGCCGAGCGCGCGCTGGCCGAGGTGCACACGATCGAGGTGCCGTGGGGGCAGGTGTTCCCGGTCTCGACGATCCGCGAGGCGATCGAGCGGGTGAAGCCGCACCTGGTGGCCTGCGTGCAGGGCGACACCTCGACGACCATGCTGCAGCCCCTCGACGAGATCGGCGAGATCTGCCGAGCCCACGGCGCCCTCTTCTACACCGATGCGACCGCTTCGCTCGGCGGCAACGCCTTCGAGATGGATGTCTGGGGGCTGGATGCCGCCACCGCCGGCCTGCAGAAATGCCTCGGGGGCCCCTCGGGGTCGGCGCCGCTCAGCCTGTCCGATCGCGCGGTCGAGATCGTGCGGTCCCGCGCGCGCGTCGAAGCCGGGATCCGCGAGGAGGGCGATGCCGTGGCCTCCGACTTCATCCGCTCGAACTACTTCGACCTGGCGATGATCCTCGACTACTGGGGCCCGCGGCGCCTGAATCACCACACCGAGGCGACGACGATGCTCTACGGCGCGCGGGAGTGCGCGCGGGTGCTTCTCGTCGAGGGCCGGGATGCCGTGATCGACCGGCACGCCTTGCACGGCGACGCGATGCTCGCCGGCGTCGAGGGCCTCGGCCTGACGGTGTTCGGCGACGTCGCGCACAAGATGACGAACGTCGTCGCGGTCGAGATCCCCGAGGGCGTGGTCGGCGACGCGGTGCGGTCGGAGCTGCTGAGCGACTTCGGCATCGAGATCGGCACGTCGTTCGGCCCGCTGCACGGGCGCGTCTGGCGCATCGGCACCATGGGCTACAACGCCCGTACCGATGCGGTGCTCACCACCCTCGCCGCCCTCGAGGCGGTGCTGCGTCGACACGGGGCAGCGGTGCCCGCGGGCGGCGGTGTCGAGGCGGCGCAGGGCGTGTACGCGGGGGCGGTGGCGTGAGCCGCGCTCTCGTTCCCGGTGCGGCCGACGTGGTCGGCCGCGGTCGCCGCGGCCCTCGTTCGCGCGGGGAGCGATCGTGACCGCCGCCACGCGCCTCGCCGTCGATCCCGCGCACATCGACGCGGCCGCCCGGCGCGTCATGGGGCGGTGCGAAGAACTGGCGCGCATCACCGCGACGCCCGGCAGCATCACGCGCGTCTACCTCTCGCCCGAGCACGCTCGCGTCAACCGTCTCGCGGCCGAGTGGATGCGCGAGCTCGGCATGACGACGCGACAGGACGCGGCGGGCAACCAGGTCGGCCGACTCGCTCCCGCGGGGGCGTCCGACGCGCCGGCGCTGTTGATGGGCTCGCACCTCGACACCGTGCCCGACGCCGGCCGTTTCGACGGCATCGTCGGTGTGCTGATGGCCCTCGAGGTCGTGCGGCTCGTGCGGCGCATCGACGATGAGGGCGTGGCATCCAGTCCCTTCCCGTTCGCTCTCGAGGTCGTCGCGTTCTCCGACGAGGAGGGCACGCGCTTCGGCAAGGCGCTGCTGGGGTCTTCGGCGGTGGCCGGCCAGTGGGATGCCTCGTGGTGGGAGCTGACCGATGCCGACGGCGTCACTCTGCGCGACGCGTTCCGCGACTTCGGTCTCGACCCCGGCCGTATCGGCGAGGCCGCCCGCGAGCCCGACCACCTCGTCGCCTACCTCGAAGCCCACATCGAGCAGGGACCCGAACTCCACCGCGCCGGGCAGGCGCTCGCCGCGGTGTCGTCGATCGCGTCGGCCAGGCGCTTCCAGCTCGTCGTCGAGGGCGAGGCGCGGCACGCGGGCGGCACACCCTACGACCTGCGCCGTGACGCCCTGCTGGGCGCGAGCGAGGCAGCTCTCGCTGTCGAGCGGATCTGCCGCGGCGAGCACCACATCGTCGGCACCGTCGGACAGCTCGAGGCGTTCCCCGGCGCGGTGAACGTCGTGCCCGGTGAGGCGCACCTCTCGCTCGACCTGCGCGGTGAGTTCGACTCCACCCGCGACGACACGTGGAACGCGATCTCGGCCGAATTGGATGCCATCATGGGCCGCCGCGGCCTGCGGTGGAGCGCCCGCGAGGTGCACAGTGCGCCCGCGGTGTTCTGTGCCCCGCTGCTGCAGGACGTCGTGCGCGCGGGCATCGGCGGCGAGGCCCCCACCCTCTTCAGCCGCGCGGGGCACGACGCCATGGCGATCGGCGCCATCACCGACGTCGGCATGCTGTTCCTGCGCAATCCCGACGGCATCAGCCACCACCCCGACGAGGCGGTCGCGGGCGGCGACGTGGCGGTGGGGATCCGCGCGCTCGCCGAGGCGGTGCTGCACCTGGGGGTGGAGCCCCGCTGAGGCGGTACGGCGATCGCGTGCGCGGCGAACGTCACCCGACGTGCGGCGTCCCCGGAGTGCGGCGACCGATCCACTCACTCCGGATTGGCTGTCGGACGATCGCCGGTCCTGCACGAGAATCGTGGCATGACCGACACCCCCGGCATCCTGCAGTTGCTCGCCTTCGCGGCCGAACCCGGGGGCGGCAACCCCGCGGGTGTCGTCCTGGACGCGACCTCCCTCGGCGACGCGCAGATGCAGCGCATCGCGGCTGACCTCGGCCACCCCGAGACGGCGTTCGTGACCGCGCGCGAGGGCGACCGCGTCGCCGTGCGGTACTTCTCGCCCGACGACGAGGTACCCTTCTGCGGCCACGCCACCATCGCGACGGCGGTCGCGCTCGCCGAGATCGAGGGCGTCGGCAGCTACGTCTTCGACACCGCCGCGGGCGCGGTCGACGTGGTCACCGAGCGCGACGCCGAGGGCGCCCTGGTCGCCGGGTTCACCAGCGTCGAGCCGCGGGTCATCGATCTGGAGCCCGAGGTGGCCGACCGCCTGCTCGGCCTGATGGGCCTCACCCGCGACGACCTCGACGAGCGGATGCCGCTGGCGCAGTCCTTCGCCGGCAACCTGCACCCGGTCGTCGCCGTGACCGCGCGCGAGGTGTTCGACACGTTCACCTTCGATCCCGGTGCGATGCGGGAACTCCTCGACGAACGCGGATGGAAGGGCACCGCCATCGTGGTGCACGTCGAGGGCGGCCTCGCCGACGGCCTGGTCGCCGAGGCTCGCAACCTCTTCCCCGTCGGCGACATCACCGAAGACCCCGCCACCGGCTCCGCCGCCGCCTCGCTGGGGGCGTATCTGCGCGACCGCGTCGGCGTTCCCGCTCCGTTCGGCTTCACGGTGCGGCAGGGGCGGCACATCGGCCGGCCGAGCGTGTTGAAGGTCGACGTCCCGGCATCCGGCGGCATCGTCGTGCGGGGCGGAGCGACGCCGCTCTGACCGCCGGACGCGGCGGCGGCGAGCCGAGGAGCCACGCCTGAAATGGGGCGGCAACGGTGCAGTGGGGGGACGCCCCACTGCACAATGCGCGCCCCGAACCCCGCAAGCGCGCCACGCTGACCCTGCCCTAACGGCGAGCCCCCGTGTCCCACTTCGTGCAGGTTCCGGGGGCGTGAGTCGCACGAAGTGGGACACGCCGCATCCGGCCCGGCTCAGGCCCCGCCGGCCAACCTCCACACCCGGTCACGCGAGAACGGCAGCTCGTACCCCCGGCGTCCCAGGGCGCGCGAGACCGCGTTGCCGACGGCGGCGCCGACCGGGTTGTAGGGCGATTCGCTCATCGACTTGGCCCCGAACGGCCCCAGGCTGTCGTCGGTCTCGGCGAAGTACACCTCGGTGTCGGGCACGTCGGCGAACTGCGGTACGCGGTACGTGCGGAACACCGGGTTCTGCACGACGCCGTCCTCGAGCAGCACCTCTTCGTAGAGCGCGCCGCCCAGGGCCTGGGCGGCGCCGCCCTCGATCTGCCCGCGGCACTGCGCCGGGTTGATGACCACGCCCGCGTCGGCGGCCTGGATCGACTGCAGCACGGCCACCGTGCCCGTCTCGGGGTCGACGGCCACCCGCACGGCGTGCACGTTGAACGCCAGCGAGCGCAGGTCGCCGAACTCCGCGCCGTCGGCCGTGAGGCCCTCGGCGTCGACGTGGTCGGCGGGGGCGGCCGCGATGATCCGCTCCCACGTGACGATTTCGTTCGCGACGCGGACCCCGGATGCCGTGAACTCCACGTCGTCGATCGTCTCGGCCGCGGCGGACTCCCCGCCCGCGAGCTCGGTCGCGAGGGCGATCATGCGACGGCGGAGCGCGGTGCACGCGCCGTGCAGGGCCTTGCCGGCCACGACGGTTCCGGCCGAGGCGAAGGCGCCCGTGTCGTGGCGCACCGCGTCGGTGTCGGCGGCCCACAGCTCGAGGCGCTCGGGAGCGGCGTCGAGCACGGTCGCGGCGATCTGGCGGTGCACCGTGGAGGTGCCGTTGCCGAACTCGGCGGTACCGACGCGCAGCAGGTAGGTGCCGTCGGGCCGTAGCGTCGCCGTCGTGTGGGCGATGTGCCCGCGCGGGGCCATCGTCGCGATCATCGCGGCGGCCATGCCCTCGCCGACGACCCAGCCCGCGGGGGCCTCGACGCCGTTGCCTCGACGCAGGGCGTCCTGCGCGAGGTCGAGACACTGGTCGAGGCCGTAACTGCCCCAGATCAGGTCTTCCTCGTACTTCTCGTCGTCGTCGGGGTGCAGCGGGTCGCCCTCCTTCACCGCGTTGATGCGGCGCAGGTCGAACGGGTCGATGTCGAGCCGCTCCGCGAGCGCGTCGAGCGCCGACTCGACGGCGAAGACCACCTGCCCGAGGCCGTACCCGCGGAACGCCCCCGACGGCGGGTTGTTCGTGTACACGGCCTCGGCGTCGATCCACTTCACCGGAACGCGGTACAGCGTCGTCGACTCGGCGCACGAGTGGAACAGCACGCCGATCGCGTGGTTGCCGTACGCGCCGGTGTCGCTCAGCACGTCGAGCTTCATCGCGGTGAGTGTGCCCCCGGCATCCGCCCCCAAGCTCACGCGTACGCGCATCGGATGCCGGAGGGACGCCCGCACGAACTGGTCGGTGCGCGAGAACTCGTACGCGACGGGCCGGCCGAGTCTCAGCACGGCGAGGGCCGTGAGGTCTTCGGTGAACAGCTCCTGCTTACCGCCGAAACCGCCGCCGACACGGGTGGCGTAGACGCGCACGCGGTGCGGCTCGAGGCCGAAGATGTGCGCGAGTTCGTTGCGGGCGAGGAACGGCACCTGGGTCGATGAGCGCACGACGAGGCGCCCCTCGTCGTCGAGCCATCCGACCGAGCCGTGCGTCTCGAGCGCGGCGTGCGTGACCCGCGACGAGCTCCATTCGCCGGTCACGGTCGTGTGGCTCGCGGCGAGGGCGGCATCGATGTCGCCGCCGTGCCCGGTGTGGAAGCCCGCGACGACATTGCGTTCGGCCGCCATCACGCGCTCCGCGGGCGTGCGGTCGGGGTGCAGCAGCGGGGCGCCCGGGCTCCGCGCCTCGTCGGGCTCGAAGACGGTGGGCAAGACGTCGTAGTCGATGCGGACGGCCCGGCATCCGGCATCCGCTGCTTCCGCCGTCTCGGCGACGACCGCGACGACGCGCTGGCCGACGTGGCGCACGACGTCGTCGAGCATGCGGGTGTCGTCGGGATCGTCGGTGCGGTGCTCGTGACGCCCGGTGGAGTAGCGCACGTCGGGGACGTCGGCGTGGGTGAACACGGCGACGACGCCGGGTACGGCGAGGGCGGCAGCGGTGTCGATGGAACGCACGCGCGCGTGGGCGTGCGGCGAGGTGACGACGCGCAGGATCAGCGGCGGGCCGCCCGGCACGGGCTCGTCGAACGTGAAGGGTTCGCGGCCCTGCACGATCCGACGCGCCGCTTCGGGGACGACCGAGGTGCCGATGCGTCCCCCTGCCGCGGCGTCGACCCCCGGCTCGGCGTGGGCGTCACGCGGCGAGGTCGCGCCGTGTCCCGCGCACGATCCGGCACCGGTCGCGGGGGCGCACGAGTCCTGCGCATGCGGCTGCCCCAGCGATCCCGGCACGGTCGGCGACGGTACAGCCGGAGTCGTGCACGTCGACCGCGACGCGCGCGTCTCGGCGACCCCACCCGTCTCGCGCACGGGACCCAGCACCGACGCCCGGATCGCTTCGCGGATCGGACGGTACCCCGTGCACCGGCACAGGTTGCCCTTCATCCGGCGGTCGAGGTCGGGGAGGTCGTCGGGGGTGAGCGTGGATGCCGTGACACTCATCCCCGGAGTGCAGAACCCGCACTGGAACCCGAAGCCGGCGGCCAGGGCCTCCTGCACCGGGTGGAGGTCGTCGCCGGGGGCGAGGCCCGCCGCCGTCGTGATCGACCGGCCCTCCAACCGCACGGCCGGCACGATGCACGAGTGCGTGGGCGCGCCGTCGAGCAGCACCGAACAGGCGCCGCAGTCACCCGCGTCGCAGCCCTTCTTCACCTCGACGTGGCCCGTCTCGCGCAGCAGCGTGCGCGCGCTCTGCCCCGGGCGGGGATCGGCCTCGACCGTCGCCCCGTTGACCTCGAATCTCACGCGCGGCCCCTCCGTCGAGCGATCGAAACCGTGACGGTCGCGCGACGCGCGGGCAACGCCCGGGCCCTCACGCGGCACCCGCCTGCAGATCCCGCGACAACGCCGTCCGCAGGCGCTCGGCGAGCACGACGCTGACCCCGCGCCGCCAGTCGGCGCTGCCGAGCGGGTCGGTGTAGAAATCGGGGGCGGAGGCCACGGCATCCCGCAGCTCTCCGGCGCCGGGCAGGCGGCCGAAGCGCAGCACGCGCGGTCGACGCACCGCGGCGGTCACGACGAACACGGCCGCCCCGTCGGGGTCGACGCGGGCCGTGACGACGGCGCCCGAGCGCCCGAGCTCGGCCAAGGCGATCTTCTGCAGCCCGACCCGCGAGCGCAGCGCGTGCGCGGGAATGTCGAGGGCGCGCACGACCTCGCCCGGTGCGAGCGAGGTGGCGGCATTGTCGATGACGAGATCGGCCACGGCGATCACGCGCTCGCCGCCGTCGGGCGTCCACACCAGGGCCGTGGCATCCAGGGTCGAGAGCAGGGCGATCATGGCCCCCGCCGCGAACGCCTGGCACACGTTGCCGCCGACGGTCGCGGTGTTCCAGATCTTGAACGAGGCGAGAAGCGCGTCGGCGGACGGGCGGGCGAGGGCGAGCGAGGTCCAGTCGAGGGGTGCCTCGTGCTCGGCCCACGCGAGCAGGCGCGCGATGGTGCAGGTCGCACCGATGCGCAGGCCCTCGGCGGTGATCTCGAGGTCGGGCCAGTCGAGGGTCGTGAGGTCGACGAAGCCGGTGGTGCCGGGCTGCGGCTCACTCATGATCCAGGTGCCGCCCGCGATGACGGCCTCGCCGGGGGCGAGGGCGAGATCGGCGCGCGTGCGGGCGGGGCGGTACGAGGTGACGGTGGTGATGTCCATGTCAGCCCGCCAGGATCCGGCCCGACCAACGGCCGTCGTCGAGCGTGTAATGCTGCCGGACGCTCTGGCCGAGGGGATCGCCGCGCCAGAACGTGAGGGTGAGGGGACGCAGGCGGAATCCCACCCAGCGTGCGGGCGGCTCGAGCTGGGGGTGCGCCTCGTCGAACTCGGCCCAGAGGTGCCGGCGGGCGTCCGCGGGGAGGTGGGCGTTCTCGCGCGTGTTCACCCAGGCCAGCAGCTGCAGGTACCGCGAGCGCTGGGCGTACACGGTGGCGGCCTCGGCGGGCGTCACGCGCTCGACGATCCCGCGCACGACGAGCTGCCGACCGAGCTCGGGCCACGCGACTGCCATCGCCGCGACGGGGTTCGCGCCGATCTCGGCGACCTTCGCGCTGGCGGCGTCGGTGTGGAACGTCAGCCCCGCGGCATCCCGGTCGCTGATGAGCACGTGCCGCAGCGACGGGAGGCCGTCGACGCCGAGGGTCGAGAGGGCGGCGAGCGGACGCAGCTCGCTGTCGTGGGGAGGAAGCCACTGCACCATCAACGCGAGCGGATCCTCGACGAGCGCGTCGGTGTCGTCGACGTCGAAACCGAACGTGGTGCCGGCCGTGATCATGGGTCCTCCGGGAGGCTGCGGGTATCGCCGAGCGTAGGCATCGCGCATTTCGGCGATGTTGCCGCCATGAACATTCGTGGAAACACGCGCTCCGTACACTCCCCGCCATGACCTCGCTGCCCCTCATCGACGCGTGTCCCAAGCGCATGGAGTACGGCCCGTGCGGCGGTGTCGGCTTCGACGGTTCGTGCGAGATCGACGCGGATCACCGCTGCGCGTTCCTGCACCGCCCGACCGTCCCCTGGACCGGCATCGACCGATCGACGTTGCCGGCTCCCGCCCCGCGCACCGCCGGAGCCCTCGCGACGCTGGACGCTCTCGGCACGCGGCCGTGGGTCGTGGCCGATCTTCCCGCGCGCGCTGTGAGCGTGGCATCCATCGACGCGTGCGCCGCCGTCCTCGCCGGAGAAGTGGATGCCGTCCTCGCCGGCGACGCGGGGAGCGCCCGGGTGCAGTTCCCACCCGCGTACCGCGCGTCGCTGGTGCAGCGCCGGGGACTGCGCGTCTGGACCGGGCTGAACATGCGCGACCGCAACCGCGTCGCGATCGAGGGGGAGCTGGCGGCGCTGGCCGTCGAAGGGGTGGCCGGGGTGCACTGCGTCACCGGCGACCACACCGAGACCGGGCATCGACCCGATGCCGCGCCCGTGTTCGACCTCGACTCGACCGAGGCGACGGCCCTCGCGCGTGCCGCCGGGCACGTGGTGTCGGTCGCCGCGTCTCCGGCCGCGCCGCCCGTCGAGCGCCGGGCCGCCCGACTGCGCGAGAAGCTCCGGGCGGGTGCTGACGTGTGCTTCGTGAACCACGCCGGTGGCGCGGCGCCCGTGCGCCGGTTCATCGACGAGGTCGCCGCGGAGGCGATGTACATCCCGTGCGTGCCGATGGTGGTCGATCACGCGTCCGCCGCGCTGCTGGAGTCGTTCACCACGCTCGTGCTGCCCGAGGACTTCCTCTCGCGGGTGCGAGACGCCCACGACCCGCGGGCCGAGGGCATCGCCCTGGCCGTGGCGCTCGCCGAGGAGATGCTGGCGCTCCCCGGCGTCGTCGGGGTCAACCTCTCGGGCGGTCGCGAGGGTGCCGAGGAGTCGTTCGCCGAGGCGATGGCCGAGGTGTCCCGGCGGCTGTGCTGACGCGTTCGTTCGCGCGGCGGCACGTCGCGGCCGCGCCGCGCCGCGGGCGACACCTCGCCGCCGAGCGCGCTTCGTCGCCCCGCTCCCGGGCGACACCTCTCTGTTGAGTGTCCAGGACACGCCGCGCCGACGCGCAGCGATGCGGCGTGTTCCGGACACTCAACGCCTGGGGGCGGGGGCGCGGCGCCGACGTGCGGTCCGCGGGCACTTCGCTGTCGAGCGTGCCGGCGCGGCCGCGTCGCCGTGCCGAGCGCATTGCCCCGGCGACACCTCTCGTCGAGAGTCCAGGACACGCCGCGCCGACGCGCAGCGATGCGGCGTGTTCCGGACACTCAACAGGGGGGAGACGCGGGAGAGGCGCGGGGTCGGCGCGGGGGTGGGACTACGCCGCGAGCGACAGCAACCAGGCGTAGAGCGCCATCGATGCGCCGTAGACGACGATCAGGATGCCGAACCCGAGGAGTTGCGCGCGCCAGCCCGGCTTCGGCTTCAGCCACCAGGCGAACATCTTGAACACCCGGGGCATCACGAACCAGCCGAGAAGTTGCGTGCTGACGAAGTTGCCGACGAACAGCGACAGCCAGAACGGGATGGCGTGGGGTCCGTCGAAGAGCGGGGTGCTGACGAAGTAGCCCCACCCGAACACGATCGGATACAGCGCCGCCAGCACGAGGAGGTTGTTCTTCATCACCGATTCGCGCGCGGTCTCGCCCTTGGGCGTCCAGAAGTCGAAGCCGAAGCTCGACGTGGCGACAGCGAGGTCGGCGTTGAACCGCTCGCCCTCGCGCAGCAGACGTTTCCGCTCGGGCGAGTCGATCCAGACCGCGAGATTCTCGGCCGAGTCGAACGTGAGGATGACGACCCACTCGTCCTGGACGCCCGGCACGGGGCGCTGGATGCGGTGCCCTCGAAAGCCCCGGAACTGCGCCTCGGTGTCGGAGATGCGTTTCTGCCACGCCAGGTAGTCCTGCTCGAGCGCCGCGGGAACGGTGGACGAGATGAGCACCGAGACCTCGTCGCCGTGCGTCGGGTCCTCCCGGAACAGCGTCACTTCTTCGTCGAGCACCTGTACGTCGGCGATCTGGGCGTAGAGCGAACGCCGAGCGGGGCCGTCGAGCCAGGCGCGCGCCGAGGCGGCATCGGTGAAGCGCTGCACGAGCGTCCAGTCGCCTCGCGCGTCGGTCGGCGTGATCACGGTGCTGCCGAGGTACCCGGGCGTGCCCGTGAGGGACCGACCCGACTGCTCGACCCATCCCTCGAAGGCGTCGACGTCGTGCGCCGCGACCTTCCGGTGGGTCACGAGAGTGACGGCGGTGTCGTCGGCGCCCGACACCTCCCCGGCGACCGGTCGGCCGTCGGTGACGGCGAGGCGCTCCACCCCTAGCTCTTCTTGTAGCGGCGGATGCCGGAGACCCAGGTCTCGTCGACGTTGCGGTCGTCGCCGACCATCATCACCGCGAACAGTGCGTGCGCGGCCTGTTCCATCGTGGTCGGGCCCTCGTCGCCGAAGAACAGAGACTGGTGCCACGGCATCGCGGACGGACCGGCGTTCCAGTCGAGCGCCACGAAGTCCGCGGACTTCCCGACCTCGAAGTTGCCGACCTGGTCGTCGATGTACAGACCCTCGGCGCCGCCGAGGGTGACCGACCAGAACGCGCGGTAGGGCGAGAGCTTGCTGCGCTCGGCCGCGGCCAGATCCTGGGTGATGCGGTTCGTCGTGCCGTCGAGCAACGTGTTGCCCAGCATCCCGACCTTGTAGGCCTCGTCGAGCACCTGGATCATGCTGAACCGGTTTCCGCCACCCATGTCGGTGCCGAACGACATCTTGACGCGCTTGTCGGGGTCGGTCGCTTTCGCCAGGCGGAAGATGCCGCTGCCGAGGAAAAGGTTCGAGCACGGGCAGAAAACCACCGCGCCGCCGCTGTCGGAAAGACGCCCGAATTCGTTGTCGGAAAGCCAGACCGCGTGCCCTCCCGAGAATTTCGGGCCGACCAGATCGTATTTCTCGTAGACGCCGAGATAATCCGTGCAGTCCGGGTGCGCCAGAAGAAGGTTGGAGATCTCCAACGGGTTCTCCGAGATGTGGGTGTTCACCCAGAGATCGGGGTGCTCCTGCTTGAGCCGCTGGCACGCCTTCAGCAGGTCCTTGCTCGCGCCGAGGGCGAACCGCGGGGTGATCGCATAGCGGTTACGGCCCACGCCGTGGTACTTGGCGATCATCGCCTTGCTGTCGTCGTAGAACTCCTCGGGCGTGCTCGTCGAGCCCTCCGGTGCGAACTGGTCGATACCGGTGACGCCGCTGATCACCAGCATGTCGCGCCGGGCGGCGGCCTCGAAGAACTCCTCGACCGCGACGGTGGAGGTCGTCGTGAAGGCCTGCACCGTCGTCGTCCCGCCCGCGAGCATGTTGTCGAGGAAGCGATCCGATCCGGCGCGCGCGTACTCGCGGTCGCTGTAGCGAGCCTCCTCGGGGAAGACAGTGTCGAGGAGCCACGGCAGGAGCTGCTGCCCGAAAGCGCCGAGGGCCCGCGTCTGCGGAACGTGCACGTGGCCGTCGATGAAACCGGGCGTGATGATGCGCCCGCTGATCTCGGTGATGTCGAGACCGGGGTACTGGGGCGAGATGTCGTCGAAGGGTCCGAAGGCGACGATCAGGCCGTCGTCGACCACGAGCAGGCCGTCACGGAGGAATCGCGCCGATTCCTCTTCTCTGCCCACGTGCTTCCACGGGTCGTCGATGAAATCGAAAAACGTGCCGCGGATTCCAGAACTGACGATGATCGCGCCTTTCAGAGAGGGCTGTTCAACGTCCGCGCCTCGGCATCTATACCGTCGGCGGGTCTTTATCGGACGACTGACGACATAGTGGCACAAAACAGTTTTGGTCCGAGGAAATTATCTGCGAACAGTCCGAGGCGGGTTATTCGGAGCCGAAAGGCCCTTTTTCCACGCCCGCCTCATCGGCGTACCCGCGCGGCTCAGTGCATGACCATTCCGCCGGTGACGTTGATGGCCTGTCCCGTCAGGTAGCTGCCGGACGGCGACGCGAGGAAGTGCGTCACTCCCGCGACGTCCTCCGGAATGCCGAGTCGTCCCAACGGAGACTTCGCGCTCCACGCGGCGACGTCGGCCTCGGAGCGGGTGTCGGCGCCCATGTCGGTGAGCACGTATCCGGGGCATACGGCGTTGACGGTGACGCCGTGGCATCCCCATTCCTGCGCTCCGGCACGGGTGAGGGCCACGACCGCGGCCTTCGACGCCGCGTAGTGCCCCTCGCCGCCACCGCCCTGCTTGGCCGCCATGCTGGCGATGTTCACGATCGCGCCGCTGCGTGCCTCGAGCATCGTCGGCGCGACCGCCTGCATGGTCACGAGGGTCGCGCGCGCGTTGATGTCGAGCACGCGGTCCCAGTCGTCGACGGTGATGTCGAGCAGCGACGCGTGCTGGAAGACTCCCGCGCAGTTGACCAGCACGTCGACGCCGCCGAGGGCCGCGACCGCTTCGCCCACCGCACGCCGGGTGTCGAGCGGGTCCCGCAGGTCGACGGCGAAGAAGCCGGATGCCGCGCCCTCGGCCGGGGCGCGCCGATCGAGCACGACGACCGCGGCGCCGTCGGCGGCGAACCGGGCGACGATGGCGGCACCGATGCCGCCGGAGCCCCCGGTGACGATGACGCGGTAGGACATGGCACTCCTTCTGGCGAGGTTCGGGTCGCCCTCGGGCGTCACCGTACGCGGAGCGTCGCACGCCGTGACGTCGGGGCTGTTTCGGCGGCGTAACGCTCTCGCCCACCCGCGTCGGCGGGCGTCATCTCACGTGAGTCGTGCCCAGACCGCGGCCGCGTCGACCTCCAGCCGCGCGTCGGTTCCGCGCGTGCGCCACGCATCGCGGTCGAACACGAACACGCGCTCCACCTCGAGCACGTACAGGCGCTTGTCGGGTACCGCCAGCACCGCGGCGGCGTCCTCGTCGGTTCCGGCATCCCTCGGCAACCGCTCGGCCAGCACGGCGCTGATCGCCGAGGCGTCGGCATCCACCTCGCTCGCTCGGAACGACAGCTGAACACCGTCGGCGTCGGCGATCGCGGCCGACGAGTCGTACACGACCCCGGATGCCACCCCCGACGCCGAGATCGCGCGGGCGTGCCGCGAGGCGCGGCCGGACTCCACGTACATGCCGCGCGCGAGCAGACGGTACTGCGCGGCGGCGGTCCACGGCCCGTCGGCATCGGCCGTGCCGATCACGACGTAGCGCTGCGCGGCGAGGATCGAGGCGGCGCGCTCTTCGGGCACGGTCATGTCGCCATCGTGCGCGTGGCGCGCGACGTCGGTGTTTCGGCCCCGTAACGCTCTGGCGAACCCGCCCTCGCCGCGCGATCGCGCCCCGTACTCTCGCTCTCGCCCGCATCCCCTCTCGTGAGTGTCCAGGACACGCCGCATCCCGCCGCACCGGCGCGGCGTGTCCTGGACACTCGACCTGCCTGGAGACCCCGTGACCGACACCGTGCACCCGGCCATCACCGACCCCGACGTGCGCGCACACCTGGCCCGCCTCGCCGCGAGCGCGGGCACGATCCCCTCGGGAGCGACCGATGCCGACGGCGACGACGCCGCGCGCATCGCCGAGTTGCGTGCCAACCCGTCGTGGGTACGCCTGCCCGACGACGACGTCGTCGAGTCGATCGACACGGATGCCGACGGCCTCGCGCTCCGCCTCTACCGACCCCGCACCGGACACCGGGGCACGCTCGTCTTCGCTCACGGCGGCGGCTGGGTCGCCGGCAACCTCGACAACAACGACGCCCTCTGCCGCGCACTCGCCGCGGCGACCGGCACCCAGGTGCTGAGCGTGGACTACCGACTGGCGCCCGAGCACCCTTTCCCGGCCGGTCTCGACGACCTCGACCGCGCCCTGCGCTTCGCCGCCGAGGGCGCGGGCGGTCTGGTCGACCCCGATCTTCTCGGCGTCGCCGGGCACAGCGCCGGGGGCAACCTCGCCGCGGCTCTGGCGCTGCGTTCGCGTGAGGGCCGGGCTCCCGGCATCCGGTGCCAGGTGCTGCTGTGCCCCGTGCTCGACGCGCCCGATCCCGACCGCCCGAGCTATCGCGCGCACACCGAGAACCTGCCGCTGACCTCGCGCGGCATGCAGTGGTACTGGGGGCTGTATGTGCAGGATGCCGCGGCCCCGGCCACGGCCGCGGCCCCGACGCCGCAGCCCGGCCCGGCGGCAGCGGTGCCCGGGGCAGTCGCCGCGACGACCATGTCCGCGGTCCCGGTCGAGGCCGCGCCGCTGCGCGCCCCCGACCTCACCGGCTCCGCGCCGGCGGTGATCGTCGCGGCGGGCGTCGACCCGCTGTCCGACGAGGCGGAGGAGTACGCGGGCGAGCTCTCGGCATCCGGAGTCCCCGTCGAGTTCCTCCGCCGCGAGGGGGTGCCGCACCTCTTTCTGGTGTTCCCGTCGACGCCCGCGCGCGACGAGGTGCTCGCCGCCATCGCCCCCGCCGTGCGCCGCGCCTCCGCCTGACGCGCGTCCCTCTCGCCCCCCGCCGCCCTTCCCGGCGTTGAGTGTCCACAACACGCCGCACGAGCCCGCCCCCACACGGCGTGTCCTGGACACTCAACGGGGCCGCGCGGCTCCACGCCGCGCGCACACAACCCGCTACCCGCTCGGAACACCGCGGAAACACGCCATTGTTACCGTCATCAACATGTCGCTTCTGGTAATCAACGCACGGCTCATCACGGTTCCCGCGGGCACCGACGACCCCGGTTACATCGAGCGGGGCTTCCTGCTCGTCACCGACGGCCGCATCGCGGCGATCGGCGCCGGCGACCCCGATCCGGGCGTCACCGCCGACGAGATCCTCGACGTCGACGGCAAGTTCGTCGCTCCCGGGTTCGTCTCGTCGCACAGCCACCTCTTCACGAGCGGCTCGCGCGGACTCGGCGTCGACCAGACGCTCTACGGCTGGTGCACCTCGATGTTCAGCGTGCTGAACAACGCCTCACCCGACCAGATCTACTGGGCGACGCTGCACGGCTCGCTCGACTTCCTCGCCAACGGCGTCACCACGGCGTACAACTTCACCGACCCGCTCCTGCCGTGGGAGCCGATGGTCGAGGGCAAGCGCAGCGACGGCGGCGGACTGCTCCGCGACCAGTCCTGGCACACGCGACAGGCCGATGGATGCCACGACGCCGGCCTCCGCTTCGTCGACTCGATCGCGTTGGATGCCACCGTCGGCACCGACGACGAGATCTTCGCGCGCTTCGAGGCGTCGCTCGACCACGTGCTCGCGATGGACCCCGACCTCGCCCTCGGCGCCTCGATCATGGGCCAGGTGCAGTGGTCGACGCGGCCCGACGCCGCCGAGATCGAGGTCGCGGTCATGGACCGCTTCGGCGTCACCAACCAGGCGCACTTCCTCGAGACCTACGAGGCGATCGAGCACCAGCAGACCAAGTTCCAGCTGTACAAGAACGCCGGTGCTCTTCGCCCGGGCATGATGTTCGGCCACTTCATCCAGACCACGCCCGAGATCATCCAGGATGCCGCGGCCGGCGGCGCGAGCATGTCGTGGCAGCCGGCATCTAACGGGCGTCTGGCGTCGGGCATCGCGCACGTGCCCGAGATGCTCGATCTCGGCATGAAGGTCGGCATGGGTCTCGACGACCAGGCCTGCACCGACGTCGCCGACCCCTGGCAGAACATGCGCATGGGGATGTTCATGCAGCGCGCCCGCACCCACGACCCGTTGTCGATGATGCCCGAGCGCGTGCTGCGCCTGCACACCCTCGGGGGAGCCGAGATCATGGGCGTCGACGACCGCGTCGGCAGCCTCGAGGTGGGCAAGTTCGCCGACTTCGTCGTGGTCGACCCGCGTACCCCCGACATCGGACCGCTCTGGAACCCCGTGCGCAGCTACGTGCTCGCCTGCGGGCTGCGCAACCTGCAGCAGGTCTACGTCGGCGGAAAGCTCGTCAACGACCGCGGCGTCTCGACCAACCCGCTCGCCGCCGAGGCATCCCGCGTGCTGCACGAGGAGCTGCCCGCGCTGGCCGACGAGTACGGCGTCATCCTGTAGCCCCACGGCGCGGCATCCCCCGTCCCTGTCCCCCGTCCCCCGCCCCCCAAAATCCCCCTGTTGAGTGTCCAAGACACGCCGCGCCCCGCCCGCCGGGGGCGGCGTGTCCTGGACATTCAACGTCTTTCGAGGCGCTGCGGGCGCGCATGAACACGCTGAGCGTCCACAACACGCCGTACGGCCGCCCCGTCATCGTCCGGGTTTCGGCGCACTGCTTCGGCAGGCGGCGGTCGCACCCTCGCGCTCGCGAGGCGGGCGTGCCAGCGTAGGCGCATGCAGAGGACCATCGCGGGGCTCGACGTCCACACGTCCCACGCCGACATCGCCGGACGCGACGTGCTGCTCTGGCATCACGGTTCGCCGCAGACGGGGGCGATCCTCCCCCCGGTGCAGCGCGCGGCCGACACCCGGGGTCTCGCGGTCGTCTCGATCGCCCGTCCCGCCTACGCAGGTTCGCCGCGGATGCCCGGACGCACGGTCGCCGACGTCGCTGCGGGCACCCGGCCGGTGCTCGACGAGTTGGGCGTGGCATCCGTCGTCTCGGTCGGAGCCTCGGGTGGCGGACCGCACGCCCTCGCGTGCGCCGCGGCGATGCCCGACCGTGTCCGCGCGGTGATCACGTTCGCCTCGCCCGCGCCGTTCACCGGCGACGACGACTGGTTCGCCGCAATGCAGGCGCCCGGCGGCCTGCGCGCCGCGCTGAAGGGCGAGGCCGCCCGGCGCCGCTTCGCCGAGACCGATCAGTTCGATCCGGCGCAGTTCGTGGATGCCGACTTCGCGGCGCTCGAGGATGAGTGGGCCTCACTCGGAGCCGACGCCGGAGCGGCCGAGGAGTTCGGACCCGACGGTCTGATCGACGACGACCTCGCTTTCACCCGGCACTGGGGTTTCGAGCTCGCGGAGGTCACGGCATCCGTCCTCCTCGTCCAGGGCGAACGCGACCGCGTGATCCCTCCCGCCCACGCGCGGATGCTGGCGGTCGCTCTCCCGCACGCGAGGCTCGACCTGCGTCCCGACGACGGCCACGTCTCGGTTCTCCGTCACCTCGGCGCGGCACTCACCCGTTGAGCGTCCAGAACACGCCGCTCGCGAGCGGTCGGGGGCGGCGTGTCATGGACACTCAACGGGGGTGGGAGTCGCGCGTCAGGGCGTCGGGTCAGACCGCCCCACCCGCAGCACCGCCTCGCCCACCGCGGCAATCCCCGCGGCCAGCGCCAGCGACACCGCGATCGTGACGAGGGCTACGGCCGGGCCCGTGGCATCCAGGGCAGCTCCGGCGATCACACCGCCGATCGGCACACCGAGCGACATCGCGGCGGTCGGGTAGGCGAGGGTTTCGGTGACGCGTCCTTCGGGGGCGCGGGCCGAGGCGACGAGGATCCCCGACACCATCACCGGCGACACCGCCAGCCCGAGCAGCAGGATGACCCCGAACAGCACCGGCACGGAGCCCTGCGCGAACGGCAGGCCGACGGCGACCAGGGCCGCCAGAGCCGCGAAGCCGATGTAGCGCGCGGCGGGCGAGAGACGCCACGTGCGCGCGCCCGTGACGACCGAGCCGATCGCGATCGCGACGGCCAGGGCGCTGAACGCCGGTCCGGCCAGCCACGGGTGCCCACCCACCTCGGCCCAGCCGACCAGGCCCACGTCGAACGCGCCGAACACGCCGCCGAGGGCGACACAGGCCAGAGCGATGGGAATCACCCCGGCGGGCGGCAGCACCACACCGCGCCGCTCCGTCCGCGGAGTCGACGCGGGTTGCGTGCCGCGCTGCGACGCGAGCCACACGCCGCCGATCAGCCCGAGTCCGAGCGACCCCAGCACCGCGACGGCCGGATCGAGAGCCGCGGCCACCGCCGTGATGGCGGGGGGACCGGCGATGAACACCATCTGGTCGGCGATGGTCTCGAGGGCCAACGCGGCCGTCCGCTGCGACGGCGGGGCCAGCACCGTCCACCGTGCCCGCACGGCCGAGGTGAGATCCGGGGTCGCCGCCCCCGTCACGAACGCCGCGATCAGCCACGTCCAGAACGGTGACCCCGTCAGCACGAGGGCGAGGAATGCGGATGCCGCGAGCACGAGGCATCCGAGCGACACCAGGATCACGCGCGACTGCCCGTGCCGATCCATGCGCGACGACCACAGCGGGGCCGCGATCGCCATGCCGACCACGAGCGGTGCCACGACGAGCCCGGCCGAGGCGAAGCTGCCGGTCGCGGCCGAGACGAGGAGGATGATGCCGAGCGACAGTGTCGCCCGGGGGAAGCGCGCGAGGATCCCGGCGGCGACGAACGTCCGCGCCCCGGGCAGGCGCAGCACCTGGCCGTAGGCCCGGACGCCCTGGCCGGTTTCGGCGGCGACGCTCATGCGCGTCCCTCGGGCCGCGCACGACTCCTGCGGGCCGGTCGCCCGCCCGGGCAAAGCGACCGCATCCGCCCGTCGTGCAGGAGTCGTGCGCGCCTCGCCCGCATCACGCGGTGTAGTCGAAGCGGCTGATCTCCTCGAGCGCCTCGACGACGAACGACACGCTCTCCTCGAACATCCGCGCGCCGGCCTCGGCGTTCGCGCCGGTCGGGTCGCCCAGCACGCCGGTGGGACCGAAGTCGTTCGACAGCCAGCCGAAGGTCACCGGCTTGGAGTTGAAGCCGATGTGGCGGAACTCGCCGATGTGCGCGGGCACGGTGGCGTGGAATTCGGCCGGGTCGACCAGCTCGGGGCGCAGGTGCATGATCATGCTCGTCTCGCCGTAGCCGGCGTGGATGCCGGTGCCGTGCTCGTCGGGGGTGCCGTCGGTGCCGTCGAACGAGGGCACGCGGGCGGCGGGCATGAAGAAGGTGCGCAGGCCGAAGCGGCGACGCAGCTCGCGGTTCGCGACGTTCAGCAGGGCGACGTTGCCACCGTGCCCGTTGAGGAAGACGAGCGTGCGGGCGCGGGTGGTGAGGATCGAGCGGCCGATGTCGACGACCGTCTGCATCATCGTCTCAGGCGTCAGCCAGAGCGTGCCCGGCGCCCACGAGTGCTCGTCGGACTTCGTGATCGACAGGGTCGGCAGCTGCCAGACGTCGAGGCCCTGGGCGGCGGCCCGAGCGACGGCCGCCGTGGCCGAGGCCTCGGCGACGATGGCATCGGTCGCGAGCGGAAGGTGCGGACCGTGGTGCTCGATGGCGCCGGTGGGCAGCACGAGGATCGAGTCCTCGGTGAGGGCGGCCGCAGCGGCGGGGCCGCTGAGCTCGGCGAGAAGGCGGGTCATGAGATGATCGCTCCCTTTCGGGGTCCGCCGTAGGCGGGGTCGAGCTTGCCGGGGTTCAGCAGGCCGTTCGGGTCGGTGAGGCGGGCGGTGGCGGCGGTCTGCTCGACGTTGAAGTCGACGTTCCACTGGTGCGGGTTGTGCACGCCCACCCCGATCGCGTTGAGGTCGGCGATGCCGCGGTACACGTCGTCCTCGCTGACGTAGGGAGCGGCGAGCATGCCGATGGGGTACTCCTTGGTCGACTCGATGTGCAGCTTCCCGCCCGGGAACACGGCCTCGACGGCGTCGACGTCGTCGGCCAGGGGAGCGCCCGCGACCTCGAGGTGGAACACCTCGTGCGGCTGGCTCTTCTGGTACCACTCGATGGGGTGGTTGTAGCTCAGCATCGACAGGCGGATGCTGGCCTGCGGTCCCTCGCGCACGGCTTCGACCCGGCCGCCGGCGCCCTCGATGATCGCGGTGACGGTCTCGATGAGCGAGGCGTCGATGATCGCGCGCAGGCTCGACCGGCCCTCGGGGATGGCCTCGTCGGCGGGGAGGGATGCCGAGATCTCGGGTCCGTCGCCCGACACCAGGCGCGGTGAGGGGTCGAGGTTGCCGATCGTCTGCAGCACCGACAGCGTGCCGGCGTAGTCGGGGAAGCTCGCCCAGAGCCCTCGCCACTCGCGCAGCGGTTCGAGGCGCACGGTCGCACGCACGATGACGCCGGCGGTGCCGTAGTTGTGCACGTACTTCTGAGCCTCGTCGCCCTCGAAGTGGTGGATCTCGGCGCTGCCGTCGGCGTGCACGACGTCGAGGGCGGCCACGAAACCGCGGTCGTTCGAGCCGTGCGCGATCGAGCCGGTGCCGCCGGAGCCGCCCGAGAGGAATCCTCCGATGGTGGACTGCGCCGTCGAGGGGTACATCCACAGGGCTTGGCCCGCGGCCCACGCGGCCTGTTCGAGCAGCACCATCGGGGTGCCGGCCTCGGCCGTGATGTAGCCGTCGCCGACCTCGACGATGGCCTTGGCGCGGGTGGTGTCGATGACCAGGCCGCCCTGCATCGGAATGCCCTGGCCGTAGTTGCCGGTGCCCTTGCCGCGCACGGTCACGGGAACGCCGTGGCGCGAGGCCGCGGCGACGGCGGTGGCGATCTGCTCCGCGTCGGCGGCGAAGACGACCAGGTCGGCGAGGCCGAGGGGGAGCTTGGCGGCGATGATCGGCGACATCGGCGAGCCGTCGATGCTCGCGCGCTCGCGCACGCGCGGTTCGGTGCTGACGGCGGCGGGACCGAGCAGGTCGAGCAGCTCGTCCTCGAGGGAGAGGACGCGGGTGGCGGTGTCGCTCATGGGTGTGTCTCCGGGTGGAACGGGCGGAAGGGATGCCGGGGGTGTGGGGGAGGAAGTGGTCGGGGTCCCGTTGCCGAGCTCGGGGACCGGGGCGACCCGACCGAACGGCCCGGCCCGCGCGAAGCGGACCGGGCCGGGGCGGTCAGAACGAGATCGAGGTGTCGATAAACTCGTTCGTGTACAGGTCCTCCGCGGTCTCGCCCGAGGCGGGCGGGGTGCCGAGGTCGGAGTAGACCTTGCTGGCCTTGGTGTAGAAGTCCGCGAAGCGGGTGTCGTCGAAGTTGCCGTAGGTGGAGTCGGGGCCGTTGCCCACCAGGCCCAGGTCGACCTGGGTCTTGACGGAGTAGTCGGCGACGCCCTGCGTGTAGGTCCAGCCGGTGGCGTACTCGTCGACGAGCTTCAGCACGAGGTCGTTCGCCGCCGAGGGGTCCTTGTAGTACTCGACGCCGGCCTTCTGCAGCACGGGGACGAGCTTCGACAGGCACGGGGACAGCTCGTCGAACTTGTCGGACTTCACCGACACCGACGACTGGTACGTCTGCCATCCGGCGTCGTGGATCAGGGCGAAGTCGACCGGCTTGCCCCAGGCCGAGACCTCGTTCTGGTAGACGTACGGCTCGGCCGAGGCGAAGCCCTGCTGCATGTCCTTGCCGCCGGCGGCGACGAAGTTCGAGGGCGTCCCGTCGTACGAGCCGTCGAGGATCGAGGCGTCGGCCAGGCCGGCGCTCTTGAGGTACTCGATGTAGGCCGAGCCGTCGAAGTAGCGCCACACGCCGCCGTTCGACGACAGCGCGCCCTTGACGTCGTCGATCGTCTTGACGTCCGGGTAGGTGGCGGGGTCCCACATGACCATGGTGGGGCTGATGTCGAGGGGAGCGAAGACGGCCTTGGTGGGCGTGGTGGCCGACAGCTGGATCGCCTCGTCGGTGCTGATGTAGCCGAGGGTGATCTTGTCGTCCTGGTACATCTGGGCCGAGACCGTCTGGAAGCCGATCGCGGGACCGCCGGCGCGGATCTCGAGGTTGACGCCGGTGTACTCGCCGTCCGACATCAGCGGGCCGGTGACGGCCTTGGTGTTGGCGTCGATCGTGTAGTCGTCCTTGATCATCTCGTAGAGGTGACCGTGCTCGGCTTCGGGGTTCCAGTCGGTCTGCACGACGACGGTCGCGGGGCAGTCGGCCGAGAGGTCGACGGCGCCGATGGGCATGTCGGTGGCGGGGGCGGCCTGCTCCCCGGCGCTACCGGCGCAGGAGGTGAGGGTGAGGGCGATCGCGAAGGCGCCGGTGACGGCGGTGCCGCGAAGAAGGGTGGAGCGCTGCATGCTGGTTCGCTTTCTGTGACGGGTGGAGCTCTCGGGTGCGGGTGTTCGGGTGCGGGTGTTCGAGTGCGGGTTTTCGGGTACGCCGGATGCCGCTCCCCACCCGTTGCGGAGTGGGGAGCCGTGGCATCCGGAATGCGGGGAGTCGGTCAGAGCGTGCTGTCGTACCAGCGGCCGACGGCCGCCTTCGAGAGCCAGCCGAAGAAGACGAAGAGTGCGACTCCGAGCAGGCACGCGGCGAGGATGGCGGCGAACAGCTCGGCGCTCTGCAGACGCGACTGGTAGTTGGCGATGAGCGAGCCGATACCGGGCTCGCCGCGTCGGAAGAAGTAGTCGCCGACGATCGCGCCGACGACTGACAGGCCGGCCGAGGTGCGCATTCCGACGAACATCGAGGGGAGCGCGGCCGGGAGGGTGAGCTTGGTGAGCACCGTCCACTTGTTGGCCTTCTGCAGGCGGAACAGCTCGCGCTGGGACTTGTCGACCGACTGCAGGCCGAACAGCGTGTTCGAGACCATGGGGAACAGGGCGATCAGCACGCAGACGATGACGCGGGCGAGGAATTCGTAGCCGAACCAGAATCCGACCAGCGGCACGAGCGCGAGGATCGGGATGCACTGCAGCATCACGGCGTACGCGTAGGTGGAGCGCTCGACCCAGCGGGCGAGCGACATCGCGATCGCCCAGCCGATGCCGAGGACCATGGCGACGATCAGTCCGGTGAGGGCGACGCCGGTCGTTCGGAAGAGCGCGATCCAGATGTCGGCGCCCACCTGCGGGTCGAAGAAGCCGAGGGTGAACATCTCGTGGGGCATGGGCATGAGGAAGCCCTTGCCCGAGGCGCTGAGCCCGATCGAGATGGCGTACCAGACGCCGAGCAGCACCACCAGCACCGCGAACGGCGGCGCGATGACGGCGATGCGAGCCCCGAACCCGCGACGGGCGCCGGTCGCGCGCGGACGCGGGGGCGTGGGTGGGGGAGTGGATGCCGTGGGCTCGGGCGACTCGACGGCGACCGGCTCTGCAGAAGTGGTGCTCATGAGTGTCCTTCCCGAAGGGCGTGGGAGACCTCGCCGACGAGCTTCGCGTACTCCGCGGTGTAGCGGATCTCGGGGTCGCGCGGCATGTCGAAGGGGATCTCGAAGGTGTCGACGAGGTGTCCGGGTCGCCCCGACATCACGACGACCTTGGTGGAGAGGTAGATGGCCTCGGAGACCGAGTGGGTGATGAAGAGACCGCCGAACTTCTGCGCGACGAAGATCTTGATGAGCTCGTCGTTCAGGCGTTCGCGGGTGATCTCGTCGAGTGCGCCGAACGGCTCGTCGAACAGGAACAGTTCGGGGTCGAGGGTCAGGGAGCGCGCGAGCGATGTGCGCATCTTCATACCCCCCGACATCTGCTTCGGCAGGTGCTTCTCGAAGCCGTTCAGGCCGACGAGGTCGATGGCCCACTTGGCCTTCGGCACGCGCACGCGCTTGGGCTGCCAGTTCAGCTCGGCGAGCAGTTCGACGTTCGACTGCACGTCCCGCCAGGGCAGCAGGGTCGCGTCCTGGAAGACGTAGCCGATGCGGTCGGTGTTGACGGTCGCGGTGCCTTCGCTGGCCGTTTCGAGGCCCGAGGCGATGCGCAGCAGAGTCGACTTGCCGCAGCCCGAGGGGCCGACGACGCTGACGAACTCACCGGGATGGACGGTGAGGTCGACGCCGGAGAGGGCGGTCGTGCCGTTGGGGAATGTCAGGGCGACGTTGCGAAAGTCCAGGATCGGCGCGGTGGGATCCGCGACGGATGCCGGGGCGGGAGAGGCCAAGGTCACGGGGGCGCTCACTTTCCGTTGGGGGCGGGTTACGACGCCGTCGCGGGTGCGGCGGAGCGGGTTCGGACGGGCAGGGCGACGGATGCCGCGGTCTCGGTCGAGACGGTGGTGCGGCTGACGAGTCGGCCGCGGTGCAGGACGACGCGGTCGGCCGACGCGAAGGCGACGGCGTCGCCGAGCGAGTCGGCGCGCACGGCGACGAGGTCGGCGCGGGCGCCCGGCACGGGACCGGCGACGGGCAGGCCCATCACGTCGCGGGCACCGGTCGTGACGGCATCCATCGCCGCCTCGGGTGCCAGGTGACCGGCCGAGACGAGCAGCGAGGCGGTCTCGAGGTGGTCGCAGCGGCCCACGGGGTTGAAGGGGTCGCGCACGTTGTCGGCACCGGCCGCGACGCGCACGCCGGCGGCGCGGAGGCGGCCGAGGGGCGCGATCCCGCGGGGCACCGCGTGCGCGGCATCCCATCCCTGCAGGTACAGGTTGGTGATGGGCAGGGCGATCACGCCGATGTCGGCGGCGCGGATCTCGTCGGCGAGCAGAGCGAGGTCGGCGGCGGGCATCATGCTCAGGCGGACGCAGTGACCGGCCGTGCGGGGGCGGTGCCACCCGGTGACGGCGCGGGCGTACGCGGCGAGGGTGTCGGCTCCGGCGAGGCTCTCGTCGGTGTGCAGGTCGAGGCCCACGTCGCGGCGGCGCGCGAGGGCGATGAGGCGCTCGAGGTCGGCGAGGGGGTCGTCGGCGAGGTGGGGCGCTCCGCCGACGAGGTCGACGCCCGCGTCGAGCGCGGCGTCGAACACCGCGTCGGGCACGGTGGGGCCGCCGAGGGCGACGAGCTCGATGTCCATCAGGCCCTCGAGCTCGTCGCGCAGGCGCACCAGGGCCCGCACGCCGATGAGGGGGTCGGAGCCGTGCAGCAGATCGACGTGGGTGCGGATCGACGTGATCCCGGATGCCAGCATCCGCAGTGCCGTCGACCGGGCCCGACCGAGCGTCTCGTCTTCGTCGAGGGTGACGGCGAAGGCCTGCCAGCTCTCGATGGCGCGCACGAGGTCGCCGAACGGGGGCTGGATGGCGTCCCACGACTGCGACTTGTCGAGGTGGGCGTGCGGCTCGGCGCCCGCCGCGGTGACGAGGTACCCGGTGAGGTCGAGCGTCTCGCCGTCGGTGTCGGGGAGGGGGCTTCCGGCCGGCACGACCGCGAGCACCTCGTCGCCGTCGAGCGCGATGTCGACGACGGCGCCCGAGGTCAGGCGCACGCCGCGCAGCGCGGCGATCGAGACGGGTGGAACGGCAGACACGGGGTCCTCCGGGGAGTCGGGCAGACAGACTTCGAGACAGGGGCCACGGCATCGGGGCGGGCCACCGGGAGTGGCCGGCCAGTGTTGGTGTGACCAACATCCGGCGATGTTCCGATGCTAGGAACCGCGCGTTTCCGCTGTATTTCCTGGGCGTGACCCTCGTGACAAACCTTGCGCGCAGCCCCGTCGGCCGCGGCGAATGCCCGTCCTGCTCCTACAGCTCCAGCGTGATCCGCCCGCACGCCGCCCGTGACACGCACACCATCATCGACCGGTTGGCATCCTGTTCCTCCGGCGAGAGGACGGAGTCGCGATGCTCCACCTCGCCGTCGACGACGGCGACCTCGCAGGTGCCGCACGTGCCCACCCGACAGCTCGAGGGGACGACCGTGCCGTGCTCCTCCACCACGTCGAGGATCGATCGCTCCGGGGGCACGGTCACGGTGAGGCCCGACATCATCAGGTCGACCTCGAACGGCTCGGCCCACACCGGCGGGCCGAGCACCTTCGCCTCGAACCGCTCGACGTGCAGGCTCCCGCGCGGCCACCCCGCCATCGCGGCATCCAGGGACTCCAGAAGGCGCGCGGGTCCGCACGAGTAGACGACGGTGCGTGCGACGGGGACGCCGAAGTACTCCGCGAGGTCGAGCCGGCGTCCCTCGTCGGCGGCGTACACCTCGACGCGGTCGCCGTACTGCGCGACCAACTCGTCGACGAAGGCCATGGTGCGTCGCGACCGGCCGGCGTACAGCAGCGTCCACGCCGCCCCGGCGGTCTCTGCTGCCTCGATCATGGGCACGATCGGCGTGATGCCGATGCCCCCGGCGACGAACACGTACGCGCGGCCGGCGGTGGGGGCGAACAAGAAGTGGTTGGCGGGACCGCGCACGCGAAGCGGTGCACCGACGTGCGCGTTCTCGTGTAGCCACACCGAGCCCTCGCGTTCGCGGAGCACCCCGATGCGCCACGTGCCCCGCTCGGTCGGCGACCCGCAGAGCGAATACTGCCGCTCGACACCGTCGGGCAGCACGACGTCGATGTGCGCGCCGGGCGACCAGTGCGGCAGCGTGCCACCCGTGCGCTCCAGGTCGAGCACGACCACGCCCTCCGCCGCATCGCGACGGGCGCGGACGACGGCTTCGAAGCTGACGCCTCCGGTCATGACTCTCCTTCTGCGGTGTCGTCGACACCGCCGCCGTGCACGAGTTCCTTCACGATGAGCAACCGATACGGCAGCCCGCCCGGCGAGTGCCACCGGTGCGGGGTCCCCGAGCGGCAGTAGACCGAGTCGCCGACCCGCAGGGTGCGCTCGCCGAAGTCGCCGAACGAGATCACCACCGACCCTTCGAGCACGGTGAGGAACTCGTCCTCGTCGTGCACGTAGTGGTCTCCCGGGTCGGGGTTGGCGCCGGTGAACTCGAGGGGTTCGAAGCGTCGGGGGCCCTCCGCGAGCAGACGCGCGGTGCCTTCCGCGTAGGGGCCGATCACGCCCTCGTCGGCGCCGACGAACGAGGGGTGCGCGTCGTGGTCGGGGCGGGGCGGCTCCGAGGCGGCGATGAGTTCGACCCGGCTGGTGCCGAGCGCTCGCGCGAGTCGTTCGAGGCTCGCCATGCTGGGCCGCGCGAGACCGCGTTCGAGCTGGCTGAGGAAGGGATGCGACAGCGTCGCCGCCTCGGCCAGCTGCGTCAGCGTGAGTCCGCGCGCTTTGCGCAGTCCGCGCAGGTGCGCGCCGAGCCGTTCGTCGCCGGTGGGGGTTTTCTCGGCGGGGATCGCGGGAGCCATGGTCGTCATCGTCCCACCCTCTCGAACAGCCGGGCGACGACCTCGTCCTCGTCGGCGGTGACCAGTCGGCCGCCGGCGACGACGACACGGCCACCGACGACGACGTCGCGCGGACGCCGGCCGGGTGCGGCCCACAGCAGTCCCGCCACGGCATCCGCGACTCCGGCGTCGGCGACCCCCGAGACGTCCCAGAGGCACAGGTCGGCCGCGGATCCCGGGGTGAGCCGCCCGAGCTCGGGGCGGCCGAGCCCGTCGGCCGAGCCGGCCGTGGCCATCGCGAGCACGTCTGCGGCGGGCAGCTGCGGCCCGACGAGCGCCGAGACCTGCATCGCCAGTCGGGCGTCGGCGAGCAGATGCCCCGCGTCGTTGCTCCCGCCACCGCTCGTGCCGAGCCCGACGGAGATCCCGGCGTCGAGCAGTCGTCGTACGGGGGCGACGCCCCACCCCATCGGCACGTCGCAGCCGGGTGCGTGGGTGGCGGAGGCCCCGGATGCCGCGATCCGGGCGATCTCGTCGTCCGACACGTCGCACAGGTGGGCGAGGGTCACGTCGGCGTCGAGCCAACCCCACTCCTCGAGCAGGTCGAGCGGGCGGGCACCGTAGCGTTCGAGGGCGATGGCGACGTCGACGACCTCGTTCGCCTGCGTGCGGCGGCGCAGACCGTGCACGCGGGCGACCTCGCCGAGCGCGTCGAACGTCTCACGGGGATCGCTGTGCACTCCGGCCGGGCCCACGGCGACCTGCAGCGCACCGTCGGCGCTGATGCCGCCGGGCGCCCCGGGAACGAGGGCGCGCACGATCGCGTCGGCCGAGGCCGCCGCCTCGGCGGGATCGTCGCGCGCGGCGCCACGCACGAACACGAGTCGGGCGCCGAGGTTGCGGGCCGCGGCGGCCGCCGCGCGCGCCATGCCGACGGTGTCGGCGCCGCTCGGCCAGGTCAGGTGGTGGTCGGCGACCGTGGTCACCCCGCTCAGCAGGGCTTCGGCGAGCCCCGCCCGCGCGGCGAGCCCGGTGAGCTCGGGGTCGACGCCGGCGGCGGAGTACGCCGCGGCCATCGCCGGCAACCAGTCGCGCATGGGGATGCCGCGGGTGCCGGGCAGCGTGCGGAACGCCGTCTGCAGGAGGTGGTGGTGCGCGTTGACCAGCCCGGCGGTCACGACGCACCCGGTGGCGTCGATCACGGTCGCCCCCGAAAGATCGGCCGAGGCGACGATCGTGCCGTCGACGCTCACGACGTCGCCGGTGTGCACGCGCCCCGTCCCGTCGACGACGGCGACCGCGCCGCGCACGACGAGCACGCTCATGCGCTCCTCACCGCGCACGATGCGTCGAGGTCCATCCCGTGCAGGCGGGGGCCGCGCCGGTCGCGCAGCGGACGGGCGTCGGCGGCGTTGCGGGATGCCACGATCTCGGCGATCACCGAGAGCGCCGTCTCTTCGGGGGTGACGCCGCCCAGGTCGAGGCCCAGGGGGGAGTGCAGGCGGGCGAGCTCGGCATCCGTGACCCCCGCCGCGCGCAGGAGCTTCGCGCGGCGCGCGACGGTGGCCCGCGCCCCCATCGCGCCCACGAACCCCACGGGCAGACGCAGCGCCGCGCGAAGAGCGGGCACGTCGAGCCGTTCGTCGTGCGTCAGCACGCAGACCGCCGTGCGCGCGTCGGGTTCGTCGAGGGTGGCGAGGTAGTCGTGGGGGGCCGCGACGACCAGCTCGGTCGCGTCGGGGAAGCGTTCGCGCGTCACCAGCAGGGCCCAGTCGTCGCACACGGTCACCGCGAATCCGGCGGCGGCCCCCAGTCGGCAGAGCGCCGCGGCGTGCTCACCCGCGCCCAGCACGATGAGCCGGGGCGGTGCCGGGCGGTGTAGCACGAGGGCCTCGCCGTCGAGGTCGAGGCGCAGGGTCGCCGCGCGGCCGGTGCGCGCGTCGTCGAGGGCGGCGCGCGTGGCGTCCGCGTCGATCCGGTACGCCACGACGTCGACCGCACCCCCGCAGGCGAGCCCCGCGGCGATGGGGGTGACCGTGCCGTCGTCGCCGAAACCGAACCGCGCGCGGCGCACGGTGCCGGTGCGCAGGGCATCGAGCCCGAGCATCACGGCGTCGCTCTCGACGCAGCCTCCCGAGATCGATCCGATCACGCGGGCGTCGCGGGTCACGGCGAGAGTGGCCCCCACCCCGCGCGGTGCGCTGCGCACGACGGCGGTCACGGTGACCGCCGCGACGGGCACTCCCGCGTCGAGCAGGGGCACCAGGTCGGCGGCCAGTTCGAGCATGGACGCGACGGTAGTCGGGGCGTGTTTCGCGCACGCTACGCTGTCGTGACCATGCCCGCCGACCCCCTCGTGCCCCCGTGCGGACTCGTCCTCGCCGCGGGCGCCGGGCGTCGTTTCGGTGGTCCCAAGGCCCTCGCCCGCACCCGCGCCGGCGTCCCCTGGATCGCGATCGCCGTGCGGGCTCTGCGCGCGGGCGGGTGCGGCGACGTCCTCGTCGTCGTGGGCGCGGCCGCCGATGAGGCGGCCCTCCTGGTGCCCGCCGAGGCGACGGTGGTGCGCGTCGCCGACTGGCGGACGGGGGTGGCCACGTCGCTGCGCGCGGGCCTCGAGGCCGCGGCATCCGGACCCGCATCCGCCGTCGTCGTGCTGCCGGTCGACACCCCCGACGTCGTCCCGGCCGCGATCGCCCGCCTCGTGCGGCGGGCGGCTCCCGACGCCCTCGCCCAGGCGGCGTACACCGGCGAGCCGGGGCATCCCGTGCTCATCGGGCGAGCGCACTGGGCGGCCGTGGGGGCGTCGGTGCGGGGCGATGTCGGGGCGCGGCCCTACCTGATCGCTCAGGAGGCGGAGTTCGTCGAATGCGGCGATCTGTGGTCGGGCGCCGACCGCGACGAGCGCTGAGTCACGGTCTGATCACGGCCGCGGGGAATTTTGACGTGCCTCTAGACAAAACCCCCCTCGATGGATAATTTTTCGGAGCCGTCATAATTCGACGGACCAGAGTGCCGGGACGACGACGTACCCGATCCGACGCCGGGGAGGGCGCGGGTGCGGACCACGAGGTCCCTGCTGTTCAGAGAGGAACGCAGATCACATGCTGAAGAAAATCCTGACCGGTGCGGCTATCGCCGCACTCGCCGTCGGCCTCGGAGCGTGCAGCTCCACCCGTCCGGCCGACGGAGGCGGCGACGCCGCCGGCGGTGGCTCGACCGAGTGCAACGTGGGCATCGCGATGCCGACCCGCAGCCTCGAGCGCTGGATCAACGACGGTGAGCAGCTGCAGAAGAAGCTCACCGACGCCGGGTGCACCGTCGACCTGCAGTACGCCGACAACAAGACCGACCAGCAGATCAGCCAGATCCAGAACCAGATCTCGGGGGGCGCGAAGATCCTCGTGATCGCCGCGATCGACGGCTCGACGCTCGGCCCGGTGCTGCAGGAGGCCAAGTCGCAGAACGCCACGGTCATCGCCTACGACCGCCTGATCAACGGCAGCGAGAACGTCGACTACTACGCCACCTTCGACAACTACAAGGTCGGCACCCTGCAGGGCCAGTACATCGAAGAGCAGCTGGGTCTGAAGGACGGCAAGGGCCCCTTCAACCTCGAGCCCTTCGCCGGCAGCCCCGATGACAACAACGCCAAGTTCTTCTTCGCCGGCGCGTGGGACGTCCTGCAGCCGTACGTCGAGAAGGGCCAGCTGGTCGTCCCCAGCGGCAAGTCGCCCGCCAACGACGACGCGTGGGCGTCGATCGGCATCCAGGGCTGGGCATCCGACAAGGCGCAGTCCGAGATGGACAACCGCCTCTCGTCGTTCTACGGCGACGGCAAGAAGGTCAACGTGGTGCTCTCGCCCAACGACAGCCTCGCCATCGGTATCGAGGCGTCGCTGAAGTCGGCCGGCTACACCCCCGGTGCCGACTACCCGATCATCACGGGTCAGGATGCCGACAAGGCCAACGTCAAGGCGATCCTCGACGGCGCGCAGTCGATGACGGTCTGGAAGGACACCCGCGCCCTCGGCGACCGCGTGTTCACGATGGTGCAGGAGATCAAGGACGGCAAGACCGTCGAGGTCAACGACGAGAAGACCTACGACAACGGCAAGAAGGTCGTCCCCTCGTACCTGCTGACCCCCGAGGTCGTCGTCAAGGACGACGTGCAGACGAAGCTCATCGACTCGGGCTTCCTGAAGGCGTCCGACGTCGGACTCTGATCGATCACCGACGGGGCGGGCTCGCCCGCCCCGTCCTCTTCTCGCGGCGGGGCGGCTCAGCCCGCCCCGCCGCTCGATCCTTCACCGCCCGGTGGAGGGCATCGGTCGCCTCCGGCGACGATCACACGAGTCGCTTCGGCGGCCCACTTTTGCGTCGCCCCCGGCGACGGTGAAGGGACGACACACACCATGACCGAACCGATCCTGCGCATGGCGGGGATCTCGAAGTCCTTCAACGGGGTTCCGGCTCTCGCCGACGTGTCGATCGACGTGCACCGCGGAGAGGTGCACGCCATCTGCGGCGAGAACGGCGCCGGCAAGTCCACCCTCATGAAGGTGCTCAGCGGGGTCTACCCGGCGGGCAGCTTCGAGGGGAGCATCACCCTCGAGGGTGAGCAGATGGCGTTCCGCTCGATCAACGACAGCGAGGCCGCGGGCATCGTCATCATCCACCAGGAGTTGGCGCTCAGCCCTTACCTCTCGATCGCCGAGAACATCTTCCTGGGCAACGAGAAGGCCCGTCGCGGCGTCATCGACTGGAACGCCACGAACACCGCGGCCGCGGAGCTGCTCAAGCGCGTGGGGCTGCGCGAGAACCCCGCCACCAAGATCTACGAGATCGGCGTCGGCAAGCAGCAGCTCGTCGAGATCGCCAAGGCCCTGGCCAAAGAGGTGAAGCTCCTCATCCTCGACGAGCCCACCGCCGCGCTGAACGACGACGACTCCGCCCACCTGCTCGATCTGATCGACCAGCTGCGCGACCAGGGCATCACCTGCATCATCATCAGCCACAAGCTGAAGGAGGTGCTGCGCATCTCCGACCGCATCACGATCATCCGCGACGGCCGCACCATCGAGACGATGCACCGCACCGACGCCGACACCGACGAGGGGCGCATCATCCGCGCCATGGTCGGCCGCGATCTGAACAGCCTGTTCCCCCCTCGCGAACCCGACATCGGCGAAGAACTCTTCCGCGTCGAGAACTGGACCGTGCACCACCCGGTCGACACCGAGCGCGTGGTCATCGACGACGCCTCGTTCATGGTGCGCGCGGGCGAGATCGTCGGTTTCGCGGGCCTCATGGGCGCCGGTCGCACCGAGCTCGCCATGAGCATCTTCGGCCGCATGTACGGCACGGGCATCTCGGGCGAGGTCTACAAGAACGGCCAGCAGATCGACGTGCGCACGGTCGACGCGGCCATCAAGCACGGCATCGCCTACGCCACCGAGGACCGCAAGAAGTACGGTCTCAACCTCATCGGCGACATCCAGGTCAACGTCTCGGCATCCGCCCTCTCGCGCCTCGCCCGCCTGGGCGTGGTCGACCGGTACCGCGAGTACAAGGTCGCCGATTCGTACCGCTACAAGATGAACATCAAGGCCCCCAGCGTCGCGGCGATCACCGGACGGCTGTCCGGCGGGAACCAGCAGAAGGTCGTGCTGTCGAAGTGGATGTTCACCGGTCCCGACGTGCTGATCCTCGACGAGCCGACCCGCGGCATCGACGTCGGGGCGAAGTACGAGATCTACGGCATCATCAACGAACTCGCGGCCCAGGGTAAGGCCGTCATCGTCATCTCGTCGGAGCTGCCCGAGGTCATCGGCCTCTCCGACCGCATCTACACGATCTCCGAGGGACGCATCACGGCAGAGGTCAGCCGCGACGACGCCACGCAGGAGACCCTCATGCGGCACATGACCGCCGGAAGGAACTGAAAGACATGGCCACCGCATCCACCCAGACGGTCGAGGCGCCCACGCAGCCGGGACCGCGCCGCCGCGGCATCCTGTCGCGCATCAACTTCCGGCAGTTCGGCATCCTCGCCGCCCTGGTCATCATCATCGTGCTGTTCCAGGTGCTGACCGGCGGCCGACTGCTCATGCCCGGAAACGTCAACAACCTCATCCAGCAGAACGCCTACGTGCTGATCCTCGCGATCGGCATGGTGATGGTGATCATCGCGGGGCACATCGACCTGTCGGTCGGCTCGGTGGTCGCCATGGTCGGAGCGATCGCGGCGATCTCGATGAACTCGTGGGGGCTGCCCTGGTGGGCCGCCGTCATCCTCTCGCTGGCCGTCGGCGCGGTCGTCGGGGCGTGGCAGGGCTTCTGGGTGGCGTTCGTCGGCATCCCGGCGTTCATCGTCACCCTGGCGGGCATGCTGTTGTTCCGCGGACTCACCCTGGTGCTGCTCACCGGTGGCACGATCGCGGGTCTGCCCGACGGCTTCACCGCCATCGGCGCCGGCTGGCTGCCCCCGGTGCTCGGCTACATCGGCAACTGGGACTCGCTGACCGTCGTGCTGGGTCTCGTCGCCGTCGTGGCGCTCATCGCCCAGCAGCTGCGCACCCGCGCGACGCTCCGTCGCCTCGAGCTGCCCCGTGAGGTCGCGTGGTCGTTCTGGCTGAAGAACCTCATCGCCGCGGTCGCGATCATGGCGATCGCCCTGACGCTCGCCACCTACAACGGCACACCGATCGTTCTGATCATCCTCGCGGTGCTCGTCCTGGCGTACACGTTCGTGCTCAACCGCACGACCTTCGGCCGCCACGTGTACGCGATGGGCGGCAACCTGTTCGCCGCCGTGATGAGCGGTGTGAAGACGAAGTGGGTCAACTTCTTCATCTTCGTCAACATGGGCGTGCTCGCCGGCCTCGCGGCGGTCGTGAGCACCGCGCGCGCCGGCAGCGCCGTGGCGTCCGCCGGTCAGAACTACGAGCTGGATGCCATCGCCGCGGTCTTCATCGGCGGCGCCGCCGTCCAGGGCGGCATCGGCACCGTGGTCGGTGCGGTCGTCGGTGGACTGGTGATGGGCGTGCTGAACATGGGGCTGTCGATCCTCAGCGTCGACGCCGCCTGGCAGATGGCCATCAAGGGCATCGTGCTGCTGTTGGCCGTCGCGTTCGATATCTTCAACAAGCGGCGCAACGGCGGTGTCTGACCGGATGGGGAGCGCGGCCCCGGGGCCCGCTCCCCATCCGCGTCCCGGGGCCGCGGCGTCGACCGTCGGCCCCGCCCCCGTCCTTCTCGACGGCTGCGCGTACCGTCCGTTCCTGCGCGATGGGATGATGGGGGAGGTGCCCCTCTCATGACCCCTGCCGTGTTCGAGCCCGCAACGCCGCTCGCACCCCCGGTCGGTCGTACCACCAACGACCTGATCCGCCAGCAGAACCTCGCGTCGGTGCTGTCGTTGCTCCATTCCCGGGGAGCGCTCTCACGCGCGCAGCTGGGCGCGACGACGGGACTCAACCGCTCCACGGTGACGGGCCTGGTCATGGAGCTCACCGAGCTGGGCCTCGTGCGCGAGGCGGCCAGCACCGAGCGCACCGGCAAGGTCGGGCGCCCGACCCTCGACCTCGAGCCCGAAGACCACGTCGCCGCCCTCAGCGTGCGGGCCGAACCCCACGCCGTCACCGTCGCCCTGGTCGGGCTGGGCGGGGTGGTGCACGCGCGACTGCGCCACGACACGGCCAGTGCGCCGTCGCCGCGCCGGTTCGTGCAGATCGTCGCCTCGTCGGTCGAGGCCATGCGCGCCGACATCGACCGGCACTACCGGGTGGTGGGTGCGGGCCTCGCGGTGCCCGGACTCGTCAACGCCAACGGCTCGGTGCTCGTCTCGCCCACCCTGGGATGGAAGCGCGACCCCGTGTCGGCGCGCCTGAGCGACGAGCTCGGCATGCCGGTGGCCGCCGGCAACGACGCGAGCATCGGCGCGCTCGCCGAGTCGCGCTTCGGTGTCGGCGTCGGTGTCGGCAACCTGCTCTACCTGGGCGGGGCGATGCACAGCATCGGCGGCGGTCTCATCATCGACGGCACCCTTCTGCGCGGCACCTCGGGCTACGCCGGCGAGCTGGGGCACACCGTCGTCGACCCCCGTGGGCGCGCCTGCGTGTGCGGACGCCGAGGATGCCTCGAGGCCGAGGTGAGCCTCGACCTGCTCGAGCCCCTGCTGGGTCGGCGCAAGCTCGACGAAGACGAACTCGACGTCGAGCTGGGCGTGGCTCGCAACCCTCGCGTGATGGCGGAGGTGACGCGCCAGGTCGAGGTGCTCTCGATCGCGCTGACCAACTTCGTCAACGCCTTCAGCCCCGAGACGGTCGTTCTGTCGGGCTACCTCGGCGCCCTGCTCTCGGTCAGCCGCGAACGACTGGCCGATGCCGTGCGCGTGCATCCCCTCGGCGCCGAGGGGCGCACGATCCGCCTCGAACGGGCGCACCTGCGCTCGCGCCTCATGCTCGTCGGCCCCGCCGAGCTCGCTTTCGCCGACCTGCTGTCGAACCCCGGCGGGTTCCGCGGCTGAGGGCGGCGGGCTTCAGGGTCCGGATGCCGTGACCCCGGACGCCCCCGCGGTCGCCGTCGCCGCCGGTCGGTCGCTCAGGACTCCAGGGCGTCGCGGTAGGCGTCGAGCGTGCGCGTCGCCATCCACCGCCACGAGAACATCTCGGCGCGCGCGCCCCCGCGCTCCCGCAGCGTCTGTGCGAGCGCGGGGTCGGTGAGGACCCGGGCCACGGCATCGCGCATCCCGGCGGTGCTCGTGGGGTCGAAGTAGATCGCGGCGTCGCCGTAGACCTCGGGCAGGCACGTCGCATCGCTGCTGACCACGGCGCACCCGTGGCGCATCGCCTCGAGACCCGGCAGTCCGAACCCCTCGAAGAACGACGGGAACGCGTACACCGCCGCCGCCTCGTACAGCCCGCGCAATTGCGCGTCGGTGACGAAACCGGCGAAGTGCACGGCGCCCCGCTCCTGCTCGTCGAGTTCCCGGATCAGGCGCGCCCCGTCGTCGTCGATCTTTCCGGCGACGACGAGGCCGATCTCTTCGCCGGCGTCGCGCAGGTGCACGACCGCGCGGATGAGCCGTTTGAGGTTCTTGTACGGCTCCTGCCGGCCGACGTACAGCACGAAGCGCGGGAACGGCGTCTCGACCGGGATCGCGGCATCCGCGATCACATCGGCCGCGGGCGAGGTGACGTACAGGCTCGACGCGCGCACGCGGGTGTGGGCGACGAGGTCGCGGCCCCCGTGCGCGCTGATGACGAGGTTCACGCGGGAGCGGTGCGCCGTGACCACGAACGCCCCCGCGCCGATGACGCGCTTCACGGCAGAGACGGCCCAGTGCTTCTTGCGGTTGCGCACCTTCAGCAGCGTCATGTCGAGAAAGGTCGTCACGCGGCGCGCGCCCAGGTAGAGCGGCTGCTGCGGCATCGCGAAGTGCACCAGATCGGGGCGTAGCGCCCGGAGCTCGCGCCCGAACGAGGTCTGCTCGCGCCACGAGAAGTACGGGGTCTCGGTGGCGACCTTCCCGAAGAGCGGACTGGTCGGCGTCCAGTCGTCGAACCGGTCGCGGGGGAGCACGATCGTGTAGCGGTGCGCGGTGTCGATCTGCTCGAGGTGCGCGATGAGGTTGCGCGTGTAGCGCCCGGTGGAGGTGAACATCGAACGGGCGTCGATCACGATGTGCGGCGGGGATGTGGGCACGGAGTCCTCTTCTCGGGCGGGGTCCGCCGCCGAGTATGACCGCCTCCGGCGCCGGGGTTCTCGGCGGTCGGCGCGAGCCGCGACGAGGCGCTGGGGGTGAGGCGACGGGTGAGGTTCGCCTCCGGAGCCGCCCGTCGCCGCCACCGGCGGGGGATGCCGTCGAGCCGGTTGGTACGTTCCCCGGGACACCCGTCTCTCCCCGCGTCGCCCGTCCGGGCGCCCGAGGTCGCCCGTCGAGAGCGGGACCGGAGGAGAACCGTGCGGATCGTCAGTCTCATGGCCCACGTGCCGTACCCCGGCATCCCCCACGCGGGCGGACAGTACGTGCTGTCGCACCTCCGGGCCCTGCGCGCCCTCGGTCACGAGGTCACTGTGGTCGCGCCCGACTGGCGGGGCAACGACGAGGGAGCCCGGCGCCTGCGGGAGGCGATGGACGTCACGGTCCTGGTCTGCCCGCCGCGTTCCTCCGGCCGTCTCGCGGCGTGGCTCGACACGCAGCAGATCCGGCTGTTCCCCGTGCGGCCGCCGCTGCGGTTCCGGCGGGCGATCCTCCGCGCGGGCACCGTGCGAGACGCGGCGGCGCACGCCGACCTCGTCGAAGCGCACTGGAGCGAGATGGGATGGATCGCCCGGGCGCTTCCCACCGGCCCGCGCGCCCGTCGCGTGGTCGTGGCGCAGGACCTGATCGTCCAGACCTACGAGCGGATCTTCGCCACGACGCGTCGATGGACGGCGGCGCGGCTGCTCGGCCGGTGGCGGAACCACAGCGTCGCGCGCGACGAGGGTCGGCTGTACCGCGACATGGATGCCGTGGTCGTCTTCAGCGGAAAGGACGCCGGCTACGCGCGACGCCTGGGGGTCGCGGCCGACGACGTCGTGGTCCTGCGGCCGCCGTTCTCGCCGGACGGCGGCGAGGTGGTGACCGCCGACGGCCCGCCGGCCGGGCTTTCGACGGTGCTGTTCGTGGGGGCGTTCTTCCGCGACGTCAACGTCGAGGCGGCCGACTGGCTGATCGACGAGATCATTCCGCGCGTGCGGGCGGCGCGGGCCGATGTGCGGTTCGTGCTCGCGGGCGCGGGGCCCACGGCGCGCATGATCGCCGCGGCGCAGACCGACCCGCTGCTCGAGGTGACCGGGGAGGTCGAGTCGCTCGACCCGGCTTATCGGGCGGCCACGGCCGTCGTCGTCCCGCTGCGCATGGGCGCCGGGCTGAAGTTCAAGACCGTGGAGGCGTTGATGCGGGGGATCCCGGTGGTGGCCACGACCGTGGGCGCGGAAGGACTGGTCGGCGAGGGAGAGACGGGCGGTCTCGTCGTCGCCGACGACACCGAGGCGATCGCGCGGGCACTCCTCGCGATCCTCGCCGATCCTCGTCGGGCCTGGAGCGATGCCACCGCGACGAGGGAGTGGGCGCGATCGGTCTTCTCGGCCGAGACTTATCCGTCGCGACTCGAGGACGCCCTGTTCGGACGGGGGGACGAGCGATGACGTCGGCGGTCGTCATCCCGAACTGGAACGGCCGGGAGGAGCTCGCCGCGTGCCTCGACTCGCTCGCGGAGCAGACCGAACCGGTGGAGGTGATCGTCGTCGAGAACGGCTCGACGGACGGATCGGTCGAGATGATCCGCTCGTCGTACCCCGGCGTCACCCTGCTCGTGCAGCCCGTGAACCTCGGCTTCGCCGGAGGCGTGAACGTCGGTCTGCGCTACGCCCTGCACCGGGGCCACGAGCACATCGCGCTGCTCAACAACGACGCCGTGGTCGAGAAGACCTGGCTCGCCGAGCTCGTCGCCGTCATGCGCAGCGGGGATGATCTCGGCATGGTGGCGAGCAAGTTCGTGACCCTCGACGGCCGCCGCATCGACAGCACCGGCGAGTGCTACTCGACCTGGGGCCTGCCCTACCCGCGGGGGCGCGACGAAGAGGACCTCGACGCGTACGACGATGCGGTCGACATCTTCGGGGGCAGCGGCGGATCGACCCTCTATCGCGCCGCGATGCTGCGCGACGTCGGACTGTTCGATGAGGACTTCTTCGCCTATTTCGAAGACATCGACCTCAGCTGGCGGGCGCAGCTGCGGGGATGGCGCGTGCAACTCGCGCCCCGGGCCGTCGCCTACCACCGGATCGGAGCGACGAGCGGCCGCATCCCGGGCTTCACCACCCACCAGACGCTCAAGAACCTCTTCTGGGTCATGACCAAGAACGTCCCCTCGCGTTTCCTGCCGGTGGTGTTCCCGCGCCTCGCGCTCTCGTACTCGTTCACGTTCGTGCGCGCCGTGCTGCGCGGGCAGGGGGGCACGGCCGTGAAGGCCGTCGGGATCGCCGCGGTCAAGATGCCCCGCAAGCTGCGCGAGCGTCGGGCGATCCAGCGGGGCCGACGCATCGACGACGCCGCCGTGGCGGCACTTTTCACCTGGGATCTGCCCCCGGCCTCGGCCAACCTGCGGCGGTTGCGCGCCGCGGTGCGGCGCTCCTGACGGCCCGGGTTTCGTTCCCGCGGGTCGTGTGATCCGCGGGAGCGGGCGCGCGTCGGAGGACCGCGCGTCCGGCTTATGCCGTCCGACGGGTGAGCGTCGAGAAGGTGGGCGTTTCACCCGTCCGGTCACCCCTTCGGCGGGCGAGGGGCGACAGGTCCCGAGCCTGCACGGCGATGATGAACAGGGGCACCACCATCGCCGCGAACAGGGTGTCGGGCGCCTCGACGCGCCACGCCGTCTCGGTGATCGACACCGCCGTGAGCACGCAGAGGAACGTGCTCGCCGCGACCTGGTCGCGGCGGGGAAGATGCTCGGCCGCGCGGGCGGCGGCGGCGAGGACGACGGCGAGGAGCGCGACGAGGACGATGCCGCCCGTGACGACGTACGTCACGAAGACGTTGTGGCCGTGGCTGGCGGCGCTGGAGAGGGCAGCCTTGAGCAGGTCGTAGTGGTCGACGTACCAGCTGTGGCCGAGCCCGACGAGCCACTGATCGCCCGACAGCTGCGACAGGGCGAACCGCCAGATCGCGCCGCGCTTGGTGAACGCCTCGGGGTCGGTGGTGATCAGGGGGAGGGCCACGACGACGACGACCAGGACGAGCAGCAGGGCGCCGAGCACGCGGCCGACGGTCCGGTTGCCCGCGCGGCCCAGCAGCATGCTCACAAGCAGCACCACGGCCCACACCGCGACCCCGAACAACGCCGTGCGCGACGCCGACCACAGGATGGCGACGAGGAGCACGCCGGCCGTCGTCCAGCGCAGATACCAGCGTGAGAAGAGGTGCGTCAGGGGCAGGGCGAGCACCAGGAACAGGCCGTAGCCGTTGGGGTGACCGAAGAAGCCCGCCAACAGGGGGAGCCCGGTCAACGACTTCTCGGAGTTCGCGTCGAACGTCTGCGGCATGTACATGAGGGCGGGGGCGCTGGACGTCAGCACCATCGAGACCACCGCCAACCCCGCGGCGGCGAGGGCGTACGCCCGCAGGTCCGACACACGCGGCTGGATCGCCCACAGGGTCACGGCGACGCCGATGGGCAGCAGCATCTGCTCGGTGACGGCTCCTCCCCGCGCGAACTCGTTGAACACGATCCACACCCACGGCAGGACGACGAGCACCAGGGGCGAGACGTCGTTCTGCACGAAGACGACGCGGAAGATCAGCACGAAGACGGCGGCGGCCGCGGGAAGCAGCAGGGCGACGTGCCCCGCGTCGACGACCGCCTGCGTGTACACGCTCGTCAGGCCCTCGGCCGCCTGCGTGCGGCTCATCGTCAGCGTCTGCGCGATGGTGCCGCCGATCGAGGCCGCCCACAGCATCAGCAGCAGGCCGAACGCGACGACGCGGGCCGCGGTGCTGCGAGCCGGTGCCGCGAGCGGCGTGGCCGCCAGGCGCTGTCGCCGCGCTGCGCGCCGTGTGCCGGGCTCGGACTCCGGGCGTACCGAGAGGTCGGACGCGGCGACGGCGGGGGAGGTCATCCGCACAGGCTAGGTGCGCGCGAGCGGTGATCGATCGCGGTCAGGACCGGGGCGGAACGGGCGACCGACCGGGTGAAAACGAGCCCCTGAGGGGCGGCGGAGAGGTGAGCAGCGCGCGGCCGAAAATAGTCTGCTCGAGCGCGGCTCCCGCGGCGCACGCGAGGAGGACGACAGACGTGACGCCCGAACGATCTTCGGGCGCACGGGCCCGGGGTGCGACCCTGCTCCTGTCGACGCAATGGCTGCGGTACGTCCTGCAGATCGCCAACATCGTCGTGCTGGCACGCCTGATCGGGCCGGCGGATTTCGGCGTGGTCAGCCTGGGACTGGCGATCGTCGGCATCGCGTCGGTGCTCGGCGACTTCGGGCTCAGCCTCGCCGCCCTGCGCGAGAAGTCGCTGAGCCAGGCGCAGAAGAGCAACCTGTTCTGGATCAACACCGGCATCGGGGCCGTTCTGGCGCTGCTGGTGGCGGCCGTCGCCGTTCCGATCGGCGCCGCGTTCGGCGACGGTCGCCTGGTCGGGGTCGTGCTCATCGCGGCACCCGCCTACCTCCTCCGTGCCGCGGCGGTCCAGTTCCTGGTCGAGCTGAATCGCCGGGAGAGGTTCTCGCGCCTCGCCGCGTCGGAAGTGGGAGGGGATGCCGCGGGCATCGTCGCCGCGATCCTGCTCGCGCTGCTCGGCTCGGGTTATCTGGCTCTCGCCGTGCAGGGCACGGTGGCGGCCGTCGTGTCGCTCGGGTGGGCCGTCGCCGCGGCGGGCTGGCGTCCCGGACTCCCGCGTCGCGTCGAGATGGGGTCGCTGCTCACCTTCGGCCTGTCGACGCTCGCCACCCACGCAGCGCACTACGTCACGACGAACGTCGACACGATCGTCATGGGGGCCTGGTACCCGTCGGCGATCGTCGGGTTCTACTCGCGGGCGTACCAGCTGGTGATGCTGCCGCTGCTGCAGGTCGCCGCCCCGCTGACGCGCGTGGTGCTGCCGCGATTGGCGCACGTCGCCGACAGCCTTCCCGCCCTCAACGAGGCGCTGGCGCGCGCGCAGCGCCTCGTCAGTCACGTGCTGCTCGCCGTCACGGGCCTGCTCGTGGTGTGCGGTGCGCCGTTGATCGACGTGGTGCTGGGCGCCGACTGGCTCCCCGCGATGCAGTTCCTTCCGATCCTCGCCGTGGGCACGGTCTTCCAGACCACGGCGTACGCCTACTACTGGGGGTTCGCCGCTCTGGGACGCTCCGGGGCCCTCTTCCTGTCGGAGATCGTCGGGCGCGTGCCGATGGTGCTTCTCATCGTGCTGCTGGCGCCCCTGGCTCCCGCGGGGATCGCCTGGGGAGTGGTCGTGGGCCAGGTGCTCATCTGGGCCTCGGGAACCTTCGTGTTCGCCTCCCGCGCGGGCCTCGAGGTCGGGGTCCTCGTGCGCGCGTCCCTCGTGCCCCTGGCGGTGAGCGGCGGGGCGACCCTCGTCGCGTGGGGCCTGGACCTCGCGGTCTTCGGGCCGTGGCCCGCTCTGCTCCGCCTGGTCTGCCTGGCAGCGGCGTGGCTCGTGGCAGCGGCGGCGATCATGGCGGTGGGGGGCCGCGGCGACGCCCGCCTCATCGCGCAGACCCTCCGGTCGATGCGTCCGCGACGCTCCGCCTGATGCCCGACGGCGGCGGCTCTCAGCCGCCGATGACGACGTTCAGCGGTTCCTCGCCGGCGCGGAGGCGCTCGATCTGACGGCGCACGAGTCGCGCGATGCGCGGGCGCATGGCATCGGTGGCTCCTCCGACGTGCGGGGCGATGAGCACGCCGTCCAGGGCCCAGAGCGGGTGATCCGCGGGAAGGGGCTCGGGGTCGGTCACGTCGAGCGCGGCGCGGAGACGCCCGCGACGCACGTGGTCGACGAGCGCGTCGGTGTCGATGAGGGGACCGCGGCCGACGTTGACGACGAGGGCGCCGTCGGGCAGGGCCGACAGGGCGGCGTCGTCGAGGATGTGGCGGGTGCGGTCGCCGCCGGGGAGCGAGGCGATGAGGATGTCGGTCTCGGCGAGCACGCCGTCGAGCTTTCCGAGGGGGAAGACCTCGACGTCGTCCTGGAGCCGGCCGTGCGAGGCGACCGCGCGCAGCTCGACCTCGAAGGGCTTGAGGCGCGCGGCAATGGCGCGGCCGACCCCGCCGAATCCGAGGAGCGTGACGCGCTGGTCGGCGAGACCGGTCGCGCCGCCGCCGATCCACTCCGCGCGGTCCTGAGCGCGCACGAACTCCGGCAGACGCCGCTGCGCGGCCAGGGCCAGCGTCACGGCGAGCTCTGCGGTCGCGGTCTCGTGCACGCTGGAGGCGTTCGCGAAGGCGAGGCCCTTCGGCAGGCGTCCCTCGACGTTGTCGTAGCCGATCGACTGGCCCTGCACGAGACCGACCTCGACGCTCGACAACGCCTCGATGACGCCGTCCATCGACATGTACGGGGGCACGACCAGGTCGAACCGCTCACGGGGAGCGGGCCCCGTCATGTCCCACAGCACGAGCTCGACGCCCTCGGGCAGGGGCTGCAGATCGTCGCGCAGCTGTTCGGTGGGCACGGACACGATCAGGGGGGTCTCGGTCGTCACCCCCTCGACGCTACCGCCGTCGGCGCCTCGGCGGCGGCGGGTTGCGCGCGTCGGCCGATCTGCACGCCCACGGGAACGTCGTACGCGAGGTACTCGGCCAGCAGGCTCGCGGAGTCGCGGGCGAACAGGCGGCGGGAGAGCGCGGCGGCCAGCTTCGTCGCCCCGCCCACGAGGCCGGGGATCTGGTGGCTCAACATGCCCTGGCTGATCCGCGCACCGTGGTTGAACATGTGGATGCGCGACAGCGCCTCCCCGCCCGCGCGGTCGACGAGCCCGAAGTCGTCGTCGAGGTAGGGGAACGCGGCGAGCCCCGGGTTCTGCGCCGCGGCCTCGGGGGTGAGCCGCTCGCTCCAGAGCACGGCGTCGGCGGCCACTCTCGCCAGCTCGGGTCGTCGGGCGAGGTCCGAGGCGATGCCGGTCGCGGCAAAGACGACGTCGTAGTGATGGATGCCGTGCGGCGTCGTCACCGCGATGTCGCTGCCCGTCCACGCCACACGCTGCCAGGGCGACGAGGTGAGGAAGCGGAACGTGTCGAAGGCGTGCGCGCGCCACAGGGCGTTCTGCGTGGCGGGCTGGTCGACGGCCGACAGGTGCACGTTGAACGCCCACTTCTGCGCGTCGGTGAAGGTGCCGTAGTTCTCGATGAGCCCGGCGAACTCCATCCAGCGGTACGGGCTGACCTGCGGCATCGCGGCGCGGCGCATGTGCACGTCGACGAGGGCGGCGCCGTGCTCGAGGGCGGTGGCGGCGTTGTCGAACGCTCCCGTGCCGGCCCCCAGGATGCCGATGCGCAGGCCCGCGAGGGCGGCGAAGTCGATGTCGTCGTGCGTGTGCCGCACCCGATCCGCGGGAAGGTCGTGCAGCAGCGACGGGATGGACCGCCCGCCGGCTCCCTCGATGCCGGTGGCGAGCACGACGTGGTGGGCCGAAAGCGTCCAGGTCCCGTCGGGGCCCTCGAGCGCGAGGTCGAGCGGACCGTCGGTGGGGGTGATCGCCGTGACGTGGGTGGCGGGCACCACGGTGATGGCCGAGACCTCGCGGTACCACTGCAGGAATCCCTGCCACGCCGTGGTGGGGAAGTACTCGATCTGCTCCCACGCCGCCGTGCCGTACACGGCTTCGAACCACGCGCGGGGACTCACCGCGGGGGTGCCCCACGTCGGCCAGGCGATGTCTTTGGGGGTGCGCAGGGTGTGCATGCGCGCGTAGGTGGTCCAGGGGCCCGCAGCCCCCGCGGGGGCGGCGTCGAGGACCACCACGTCGTCGATCCCGCGGCGCCGCAGGCCCCGCGCGAGCACGAGCCCGGCTTGACCGGCGCCCACGATCACGACGGGGCGCACTCCGTCGCGCGCGCCCACCCAGGGCCGCCCGTCACCGGCGCTCAGGGCGGACTGGTGCGCCGCCTCGCGTTCGAGGCGCGCGAGACGCGCGGGGGCGTCGGGAAGCGGGGTGAGCACCGTCACTCCGCGTCGATCACGACGCGCACGCCGAAGGCGTCGTCGAGCCGGTGGTTGTGGTGGTCGGTGACGTTGGTGTCGTCGAGCTCGAGGTTGACGAAGTCCATGCTCGGGTCGGCGAAGAACGGTCCCGCGTGCCAGGTGCCCTTGCGCATCGTGATGGCCGTGCGCGGCGGAATGCGGAACGCCCGCAGGTCGTCGAGCGCGGGGGCGTCGAGGCCGGGGGCGGCGACGGCGATCGTCCACTCCACGTCGCCGACGGCCATGAGCGTCTGCGTCGTCTCGAGGTGACGGGTGACGCGTACGAACTCGGGCGACTTGTCGTCGAGGTGCATGAGGTAGAAGCGGGGGATGCCGTTCGACACGTCGAGCACGGCTTCCTCGGCGGTGAAGGGCGTGCCGTCTTCCATCGGGGTCAGCACGACGCCGTAGGGCTCGAAGCCCGCGGGGGTGACGGTCTCGGCGGTGAGGTGGTGGGTGGAGAGGGTGTCGGACACGGGGGCTCGCTTTCGTCGGGTAGCCCGACAGTACGCTTGTCCAACAAGCTTGCGCGCTACTTGTCCAACAACTTCACCGCTCGTTTACGCGGCAGAAACGCGCGTTCAGGAGCGGACGCGACGGATCAGTGCGTTGCGCAGGCCTGTCGGCGCCGGCAGCTGCACCTCGCGCGACCAGTACCCGATGGCGTCGTCGACCCCGTACCCGCAATAGGTCATCTCGATGGCCGGGGTGCCGGCATCCGTCGACAGGATCGCGGCGCGCTCGGCATCGAGGGCGATCGCGTCGATCCACAGGGTCTCCCACGCGACCCGGATGCCGTTGGCCGCCTCGGCCAGCTCGAACACCGGTCGGTGCGGGTCGAGATCGACCTCGCGCGAGAGCGGCACGAGGTCTTCGGCCAGCGCATAGGGGGCGGCGTCGACGCGCCACATCTTCACCGTGCGCAGGACCCCGGTGCCGTCGGGCAGCTCGTCGTACCGCGACGGGTCGCCCGCGGAGAGGGTGAGTCGATCGGATGCCACGAGCTCGAGCGTCGGCTCGTACCCCGCCGCGCGGATCGACAGCGAGTGGTCGAACTGCTGGTCGATGCGCCGGCCGACACCGGGGAGCCGCCGGTTCGGCGACGTGCGGGCGCCCTGCGTGCGATGCACGTACCCGCGCTCCTCGAGGCGGATGAGCGCCTCGCGCACCGAGTTGCGGCTCGCGCCGGTGAGCTCGGCCAGGCGCGGTTCGGAGGGCAGGGTCTCGGCATCCGCTCGCCACAGGTGCAGGATGCGGTCGATCAGTGCGTCCTGGTCGGGCGCGCGCTTCTCGGTCACGCCCTCACGCTATCGCGGGGGCGCACCGATGCCCGCCGCGGGCGGACGCGCGCACCGCGGTGAGGTGCGGAGCGCGGTGACCAGCGCAGCGCGGTGAGGAGCGCAGCGCGGTGAGGAGCGGAGGGCGATAGGCCGCGGGAGGATGGGGGAGCGCGGTGACCAGCGGAGGGCGAGGGGCCGCGGGAGGGCGCTGGGCGGCGCAAGGCCCTCCGCTCGTCCCCGGCCCTCCGCACGTCACGGCCGAGGCGGGCATCCGGGACCCGACGGCCCGCCGGGTGTCAGGCTGCGGCGCCCACCACGGCGGCGATGGCCGAGGTGAAGAAGCCGAGTCCGTCGACGCCCGAACGCATCGCGACGTCGGTGCCGGGGCCGAAGCCGGGCTCCACCGCGTGCTCGGGGTGCGGCATGAGGCCCACGACGTTGCCGCGCGCGTTGGTGAGGCCGGCGATGTCGTCGAGCGAGCCGTTGGGGTTCACGCCCACGTAGCGGAAGGCCACCAGGCCCTCGCCGTTCACGCGCGCCAGGGTCTCGGCGTCGGCGATGTAGCCGCCGTCGGCGTTCTTCAGCGGGATGACGATCTCGTCGCCCTCGGTGAAGTCGCTGGTCCACGCGGTCGAGGCGTTCTCGACGCGCAGGCGCTGGTCGCGGCGGATGAACTGCTGGTGGGCGTTGCGGATGAGGCCGCCGGGCAGCAGGTGCGCCTCGACGAGCATCTGGAAGCCGTTGCAGATGCCGAGCACCGGCATGCCCTTGGCCGCGGCGTCTTTGACCTCGGCCATGATCGGCGCGAAGGCCGCGATGGCCCCGGCGCGCAGATAGTCGCCGTACGAGAATCCGCCGGGCAGCACGAGGGCGTCGACGCCCCGCAGGTCGTGCTCGCCGTGCCAGAGGGCGACGGGCTCGCCGCCCGCGAGGCGGATGGCGCGCTGCGCGTCGCGATCGTCGAGCGAGCCGGGGAACGTGATGACCCCGATGCGAGCCGTCACTCGACGACCTCGATGTTCACGACGTCTTCGATGACCGCGTTCGAGAGCATCTCGTCGGCCAGCTCGCGGGCGCGGGCGAGGGTGGCCTCGTCGACCTCTCCCTCGACGGTGAGTTCGAAGCGCTTTCCGATGCGCACGTCCGAGAAGCGGTTCTCGCCGAGCCGCGACAGGGCGCCGGCGACGGCCTTCCCCTGCGGGTCGAGAAGCTCGGCCTTGGGCATGACGTCGACGACGATGGTGGGCACTGCAGCTCCAGAAGTCGGGTGGCGTTGTGGGTGCCAGTCTACGACGCTCGGGCTCGGCATCCCCGCCTCGCGCGGAGCGACCGCGCGCGCGGAGATCGCATCGGGTGGACCGAGTTCGGGGTCGTCGGCTCCCGGCCGGACCGCGAGGAATGTGGGAGCGCTCCCTTGACGTCGTGGGAGCGATCCCATATCGTCGACCTCGATCGGTTGAGAGCGCTCCCACGTGAGGTTGCGGGGGAACACCAGCGCTACCGGTCAGCACCCACCACAAAGGAGTGATCTGTGAATTCACGTGCCCTGCGCCGGACCGCGCTCATCGCCGCCGTCGCCTCCACCTCCGCCCTCGTGCTCGCCGGTTGCTCCGGTGGCGGGGGAACCGCCGCGGGCGGCGGTGACGAAGAGGTGACCCTCACCGTCGCCACGTTCAACGACTTCGGCTACACCGACGAGCTGCTCAACGCCTACACGGCCGAGCACCCGAACGTGAAGATCGTGCACAACCGCGCGGCCAAGTCGAACGACGCCCGCGCCAACTACTTCCAGAAGCTCGGCAAGTCGGGCCTGGCGGACATCGAAGCCATCGAGGTCGACTGGCTGCCCGAGGTCATGAAGTACTCCGACCTGCTGGCACCCGTTCCCCAGGACCTGCAGAGCCGCTGGCTGGACTGGAAGGTCAAGGCCGCCACCGATGCCTCGGGCAACCTGATCGGGTACGGCACCGACATCGGCCCCGAGGCCATCTGCTACCGCGCCGACCTGTTCGAAGCGGCCGGGCTCCCCTCCGACCCGGCCGAGGTGGCCGCCGCCCTCGAGGGCGACTGGTCGACCTACTTCGAGATGGGCGACAAGTACGTCGCCGCCACCGGCAAGCCGTTCTTCGACTCGGCCGGCAGCGTCTACCAGGGCATGATCAACCAGGTCGAAGCGGCCTACGAGAACCCCGACTCGGGCGAGATCACCGCCACCACCAACCCCGACGTCAAGAAGATCTACGGCATGACCCTCGACGCCGCCAAGACGCAGTCGGCGCACTTCGAGCAGTGGTCGACCGACTGGTACGCCGGCATGGCGAACGGCGCCTTCGCGACGCTGTCCTGCCCCGGCTGGATGCTGACGCAGATCGAGGGCAACGCCCCCGAGGTGGCGGGCTGGAAGATCGCCGACACGTTCCCCAACGGCGGCGGCAACTGGGGCGGGTCGTACCTGACCGTTCCCGGCAACGGCGCCCACGTCGCCGAGGCGCAGGCCCTCGCCGACTGGCTGACCTCGCCCGAGCAGCAGGTGAAGTTCTTCCAGCAGACGGGCACCTTCCCGAGCCAGGTCGACGCGCTGAAGGCGCCCGAGCTGCTCGAGAGCACCAACGCCTACTTCGGTGACGCCCCCATCGGCGAGATCTTCACGAAGCGCGCCGAGGCGGTCAGCGTGACGCCGTTCAAGGGCGAGTACTACTTCCAGGTCAACGACGCGATGCAGAAGGCGCTGACCCGCGTCGAGAGCAACACGCAGGACGCACAGACCTCGTGGGACCAGTGGGTCTCGCAGGTGGACGCCATCGGCTGATCTCGCCTCGATCACGGGCCGGACGCTCCGCGTCCGGCCCGTGCTCCCGGAAGGAACCTCGTGACCACGACACTGCAGCCCCCCGTGACCCCCGCGGCCTCCGCCGCCGACGGTCCCCCCGCCCGTTCCCCCCGACGTGTCGGCTTCGGCTCGAAGCTCAGCGCGTGGGACCTCAAGCTCTCGCCCTACCTCTACATCTCGCCCTTCTTCCTGCTCTTCATCGTCACGGGCCTCTTCCCGATCCTGTACACGGGCGTCATCTCGTTCATGGACTGGGACCAGATCCGCGGCTCGGGGACGTTCGTCGGCTTCGACCAGTACGCCTACGTGCTCTCTCAGCCCGCCTTCTGGGACGCCCTGCGCAACACCTTCAGCATCTTCGTGCTCTCGACCGTTCCGCAGCTGCTGCTCGCGGTGTTCATCGCGGCGATGCTCGATCAGAACATCCGGGCGAAGACCCTCTGGCGCATGGGCGTGCTCGTGCCGTACGTCATGGCCCCCGTGGCCGTGGCGCTGATCTTCAGCAACATGTTCGGCGACCAGTACGGCATCATCAACACCCTGCTCGGCCGGATCGGCCTGCCCGGGGTCGGGTGGCACTCCGACGCGTTCGCCAGTCACATCGCCATCGCCACGATGGTCAACTTCCGCTGGACCGGGTACAACACCCTCATCCTGCTGGCCGCCATGCAGGCGGTGCCGCGCGAGTACTACGAGGCGGCGACCGTCGACGGGGCCGGCAAGATCCGCCAGTTCTTCTCGATCACGCTGCCGAGCCTCAAGCCCACCCTGATCTTCGTCATCATCACCTCGACGATCGGCGGCCTGCAGATCTTCGACGAGCCGCGCATGTTCGACCAGTCGGGCACCGGTGGCTCCGACAACCAGTGGCTGACGATCTCGTTGTACCTCTACAACCTCGGCTGGGGCGAGTGGAACTTCGGCCGCGCCGCGGCACTGGCGTGGATCCTCTTCCTCATCATCCTCGCGATCGGTGCGGTCAACCTCTTCATCAGTCGCTCCCTCGTGCGCGACGAGGGCTCACGCGACGGTCTCAGCCGCGCGCAGCGTCGCGTCGCCGCCCGTGCCGCGAAGCAGCGGCTCGCCGAATCGACCGGAAAGGTCGCCCGCTCATGAGCGTCATCGACACCAGCCCCGTCACCGGGGCAGTCGACCCGAAGCCCGCGCGTCGGCGCCCGCGCGCCGTCCGCGGCTCCCGGCCCGGGTGGTTCGTCTACGCCAGCCTCGGCGTCGTGCTGCTCGCCGCCCTCGTGCCCTACTACTGGGCTCTCCTGATCGGTTCGGGCGACTCGGCGACCATCCGCAACCCCGAGCTGTCGTGGATCCCGGGCGGCAACTTCTTCGTCAACGCCGCCGCGGTGCTCGGCAACCCCGCCGTCAACTTCTGGGCGGGGCTGTGGAACTCCATCTTCAGCTCGGCCGTGATCGCGGCATCCGTCGTCTTCTTCTCCACGCTCGCGGGCTGGGCGTTCGCGAAGCTGAAGTTCCGCGGCGGCCCCTGGCTGCTGTTGTTCGTCGTGGCGACGATGGCCGTTCCCACGCAGCTCGGGGTCGTGCCGCTGTACATCCTCTTCAGCGAGATGGGATGGACGGGCCAGATCGGCGCGATCATCGTGCCCGCGCTGACAAGTGCGTTCGGGGTGTTCTGGATGACGCAGTACCTGCGTCAGGCCGTGCCCGACGAACTCATCGAGGCCGCCCGCGTCGACGGCGCGAGCTCGTTCCGCACCTTCCTCACCGTGGGGGTTCCGGCCGCGCGGCCCGCCGCCGCGATGCTCGCGCTGTTCACCTTCGTCACCGCGTGGAACAACTTCTTCTGGCCGTTCATCGTGCTCGACCGCCAGAACCCCACGCTGCCGGTGGCCCTGTCGCTGCTGCAGTCCAACTACTTCGTCGACTACTCCATCGTTCTGGCGGGAGTGCTGCTGTCGACGATCCCGCTGCTGCTGCTGTTCGTCTTCGCCGGCAAGCAGCTCGTGAGTGGCATCATGCAAGGGGCGGTGAAGGGATGACCCTCGCGCCCACGGAAGGAACCCGAACCATGTCCGACACCCGAGCCTTTCCCGAGGGCTTCCTCTTCGGCGCCGCGACCGCGGCCTACCAGATCGAAGGGGCGGCCTTCGAAGACGGCCGCGCCGCGTCGATCTGGGACGCCTTCAGTCGCGTCCCCGACGCCGTCATCAACGCCGACAACGGCGACGTGGCGTGCGATCACTACCACCGCTACGCCGGTGACGTGCAGATGATGAAGAGCCTCGGACTGCAGACCTACCGCTTCTCGACGTCGTGGGCGCGCGTGCGCCCCGACGGGGGCCCGGTGAACGCGAAGGGCGTCGACTTCTACAAGCGTCTCGTCGACGAACTGCTCGGTGCCGGCATCCTTCCCTGGCTGACGCTGTACCACTGGGACCTCCCGCAGGCGCTGGAAGACCGCGGCGGATGGACGGTGCGCGAGACCAGCGAACGCTTCACCGAGTACGCGCTCGACATGCACGACGCCCTCGGCGACCGCGTCGACGTCTGGACGACCCTCAACGAGCCGTGGTGCTCGTCGTTCCTGAGCTACACCGCCGGCGCGCACGCTCCCGGCCACTACTCGCAGGCCGAGGGCATGCTCGCCGCCCACCACCTGCTGCTCGCCCACGGGCAGACGGTGCGCGAGCTCCGTGCGCGGGACTCGTCGCTCAACCTCGGCCTCACCCTCAACCTGACGGTCGCGGATGCCGTGGATCCGGCCGATCCCGCCGACCTCGACGCCGCGCGTCGCGTCGACGGACAGTTCAACCGCTGGTTCCTCGACCCCGTGTTCCGGGGCGAGTACCCCGCCGACATCATCCGGGACTTCCGCGACACCGATGCCGCGGCCGTGGCCCGCTGGCAGGAGGCCGTCCGGCCCGGCGACCTCGACATCATCTCGACGCCGATCGACTCGCTCGGCGTGAACTACTACCACGGGGAGTTCGTCGGCGGCACGCCGCCCGAGGTCGACCCGCCCGCCGGGGACGCACCCACCACGCGTCCCATCGGAAAGCCGTTCCCGGCCCACGAGAACCTGTACTGGCACGATCGCGGCCTCGCGCGCACGAACATGCACTGGGAGGTGCAGCCCGAGGGGCTCACCCGCCTGCTCGAGCGGGTCAGCGACGAGTACTCGGCCGAGGCCGGCGTCGCCCTGTACGTCACCGAGAACGGCGCCTCCTACGACGACGAGCTGGTCACCGACGGCGACGAGGCGCGCGTGCACGACACCGAGCGCGTGGAGTTCGTCGAGGCCCACCTGGGCGCGGTTCTGGATGCCGTGGACAAGGGCGTCGATGTGCGCGGCTACTTCTACTGGTCGCTCATGGACAACTTCGAGTGGGCCTGGGGATACGAGAAGCGCTTTGGCATCGTGTACGTCGACTACCAGACCCAGGAGCGCACGGTGAAGGACTCCGGCCGGCAGTACGCTCGCATCATCGCCGAGCGCGCACTGGTCACCGCACCCGCGGTGTAGGCCGCGCGCGAGGGGGTCGAGGAGGCAACGCGATGGAACTCGCACCCGTGCGGGGCACCGCCACGATCGAAGAGGTCGCGGCGCGGGCCGGTGTGTCACGTTCGACCGTGTCGCGCGTGGTCAACGGTTCCACCGCCGTCTCCCCGGCCGCCCTCGAGGCCGTGCGCCGCGCGATCGACGAACTGCAGTACGTTCCCAATCGCGCGGCGCGCTCCCTCGCCAGTCGGCAGACCCGGGCCATCGCCCTCGTCATCCCCGAGCAGACGGAACGCTTCTTCGGAGACCCGTTCTTCGCCTCGATCGTCGCCGGCATCGGCGAGGTGGTCGGCGAGTCGGACTACATCATGAACATGCTGATCGCCAGCGACGACGCCAGCGCCAAGGCGCTGGCGTACCTGCGCGGCGGCAGCGTCGACGGGGCGATCGTGGCCTCGCACCACACCAGCGACACCTTCCTCGACCGCGTGGCCGACGTCGTGCCCGTGGTCTACGGCGGGCGCCCGGCCCGCGTGCGCGCGGACGACTACTACGTCGACGTCGACAACGTGGAGGGCGGTCGTGTCGCCACCGCCTATCTGCTGGCGCGCGGTCACCGCCGCATCGGCACGATCTCGGGCCCGCTCGACATGCCCGCCGCGATCGACCGCCTGCAGGGCTTTCGCGACGCGCTCGGCGAGGCGGGCGTCGAGCCCGCGGCGATCGAGGACGGCGACTTCACCGAGATGGGCGGCGCGCTGGCGATGAGCCGGATCCTGTCGGCGGGCCCGCTGCCCGACGCGCTCTTCGTCGCCAGCGACCTGATGGCCCGCGGCGCCTACGCGGCGTTGCGCGACAAGGGGCTCGAGGCCGGGCGCGACCTCGCCGTCATCGGGTTCGACGACTCCGCCGTGTCGACGGCGTTGCGTCCGGCGCTGACCACCGTGCGCCAGCCGTCGTTGACGCAGGGGCGGCACATGGCATCCGTTCTGCTCGACATCCTCGCCGGGCGCCCCGCGGCGCACGCGACGATCCTGCCCACCGAGGTCATCGAGCGCGACTCGGCCTGAGACCCTCGCGATCGGCCGTCACTCCCAGGCCGCCGTGTCGGGATCGATCCCGTGCGCGCGAGCGCTCGCCTCGATGGCGTCGCGGAGCCAGGTCGACAGGCCCGGCCGCACGGCGTCGTAGTGGTCCGCGAAGCGCGGATCGGCGGCGTACATGCGCCCGAGGTGCACCTGCATCTGCCGGGTGATCGGGAAGTACTGCGAGAAGACCTCGCGGTGGCGTTCCACGAGCGCGTTCGCGGTGGCGTCTCCGGGCACCGCTCCCGCATCGACCGCGGCGCCGAGCTCGGCGTCGAACGTCGCGACCGTCTCGGTCACGGCCGCCCAGTCACCGGCCGTGCGCGAGGCGGAACGCTCGGCGTACTGCTGCCACTGCGCCGATGCGCCGTACGCCTCGCGCGCCTGGGCGGGCCACGCGGTGTTCCACCCCGGGCCGAATGTCTCGCGCTGCTCCTCGTCGGAGAGCAGGATGCCGTGTTCCTGTGCCGCGATCATGCGCTGCAGATCGTCGTCGAGGTCGCGCAGCTGCGCGATGCGCCGGGTGAGCTGGGCGCGCTGCACCCGCAGCTGCGACGCGACGTCGCCGCCGGGCTCGTCGAGCACGGCGCGGATGGCGTCGAGGTCGAGTCCGAGCTCGCGGTAGACGACGATGCGGCGCAGTCTCTCGAGGTCGTCGTCGGTGTAGAGGCGGTACCCGGCGGCGGATCGCGCCGCGGGGCGCGCGAGGCCGATCTCGTCCCAGTGGTGCAGAGTGCGCACGGTGAGGCCGAGCCGGGTGGCCGTCTCGCCCACCGGCATCCCCTGGTCAGTCATGCGACTCATTGTCGTCGCGCCCGATGCCGACGGCCTGCAGATTGCGCCCCTCCACGGTGGTCGGGTCGAAGACCTTCGCGGCGGTGAAGAGCACGCGGGCGTTCTCGGGCGTGACGATCTCGACGTCGCGGGTGTTCCACGGGGTGTCCCGTGGCCCGGCGTCGATCCCGACTGTCCGCAGCGACTCGACGAGCGGGCCGATCTGGTCGATCACGCAGGCGAAGCTCACGGTGGCCGCCGGCGCGACGGCGGGCGCGTCGCCGACCGTCAGCAGCACGTCCTGAAAGGCCCAGCGGCGCAGGTGCACCATCTGCCCCGGAATGCCGAACAGCTCGAAGAACCCGAGCCCCCGCGTCCAGAAGTCGACGGAGGCCGCGAGATCGGCCGTCGGCACGGTGACGAACATCGGCATCCCGTAGAGGCCGCGAAACAGCGGAGGCGCGACGGCGGCGGGGCCGGGAGGCGGGACGGGGCTGATGTCGAAGGCGTCGAAGGTGTCGTTCATTCCCCCAGGCTCGGGCCTGACGCGGCGTGAGGGTCAAGCTCGAGTGCGAAGCCGTCGTCGCACCGCCGGGGCCCTGCCTCCCCGGCAGCGTCGACGTCAGCGTCGTGCGGTGCCCGCCCCGACCCCGGGTGCGGGTGCGTCGTCGACCTCGTCACGGTGCAGGGTCTCGGGCAGAGCCGAGATGCCGACGACGCCGATGATGCTGAGTCCCACGAGATAGGCCGCGACCAGCCACGGTGCCCCGCCGGCGAGGCCGACGAGCGCGGTGGCGACGAGGGGCGCGGTGCCCCCGACCAGAGCCGCCGGGATCTCACGCGAGATCGCGATACCGCTCCACCGCATGCGGGTGGGGAAGAGTTCCGCGAGCATCGCGGCGCTGACGCCGATCGTCGCCCCCTGCACGATGGCCAAGCCGAGCACGAGGGCGACGCCCACCAGAACGGAGCTCTCGGTCTGGAACAGCAGGAACATCGGGAACGCGAAGATGATCGCGAACACGGCCGCCGCGAGCAGCACCGGCTTTCGCCCGATGCGATCGGCGAGCCGACCGAACCCCAGCGTGGCGGGGATGGTCAGCAGCTCGGCGACGATGAGCGCGATGAGCGCGTGCGTCGGATTCACGGCCAACGTGCCCGTGGTGTACGAGATCGAGAACGTCTGCACGATGTAGACCCACGGCAGCGCGAAGACGAAGAACGCCATGCCCGCCAGCAGGGTGCGCCAGTGCGAGCGCACCGCGGTGGCGAGCGGCGCGCGCGACACCTCGCCGTCTCGCTCGGCCGCCGAAAAGGCCGCGGTCTCGGTCACGCGCAGGCGGAAGTACAGCGCGAAGGCGACGATGACGATGCTGGCCACGAACGGGATGCGCCAGCCCCACGCCTGGAACTGCTCGAGCGGGAGCAGGCTGATGAGGGCGAACGTGGCCGTCGCGAGGGCCATGCCGAGGTAGACGGAGGCGCCAGGGAATCCGGCGATGAACGCCCGGTTGCGCGTCTCGGACGACTCGCTCGCCATCGTCATCGCGCCGGCGAACTCGGCCCCCGCGCCGGCACCCTGGAACAGACGCAGGACGATGAGCAGGATCGGAGCCCAGATCCCGATCGACTCGGCTGTGGGGAGCAGACCGATCAGGGTCGTGGCGATGCCCATCATGAGGAGGGTCGCCAGCAGCGTGCCCTTGCGGCCGATGCGATCGCCGAAGTGCGCGAAGATCAGGCCGCCGATGGGACGAGCGCCGAAGCCCACCGCGAAGGTCGCGAAGGCGCCGAGGAGCCCGGCGAACTGACCGCCGCCGGGGAAGAACAGCGGCGCGAAGACCAGAGCGGATGCCAGTCCGTAGAGGGTGAAGTCGTACCACTCGATCACCGTGCCGACGGAGCTTCCGATCACCGCCCGGCGGCGCTGCGCCCGCGGGTTGAGCTGCCGATCGTCGATGTCGTTCGCGATGTCCATGTCCAGGCACTCCCTCGTGTCTTGCGATACCTCCCCAGGCTAGGAAGGCGCCGCCCGCGGCCCGCTGTGCCCACGACACAGCATCCGAGGAGGGGAATGGATGCATCGCACAGGCCGGCGCGCGGCGAGGCCCGCGGGCGGGGGACTCCCCATCGCGATGCGGCGGTCGCCGTGCGACGCGCGGTCAGGACTCAGCGGTCGCCGCTCGACGGCTGCTGGTACACGTCTGCGACGTCGTCGCCGTCGGCATCCACCGCTTCGTCGCGCGCCAGCTGCGCGTACCGGCGATTGCGCACGAGCAGCACGCACGACGCCAGGAGCGAGGCGAGGAGCGAGGCGACCATGATGGCGATCTTGGCGTCGTCGGTGTGCGGGGAGCCGTCGGGGAAGCTCAGCTCGGCGATCAGCAGCGAGACGGTGAAGCCGATGCCGGCCAGCAACCCGACCCCGGCGAGATCGATCCAGCGCAGCGCCGGGTCGAGGCGCACGCTGGTGACGAGCGTGAGCAGGCGCACACCCAGCAGGATGCCGAGGGGCTTGCCCAGCACCAGTCCCGCGGCGACGCCGATGGTCACCGGGTCGCTGAGCGCTCGGGCGATGCCGTCGCCCCCGCCCACGGCGACCCCCGCGGCGAAGAACGCGAAGATCGGCACAGCGATGCCGGCCGAGATCGGACGGAACCGGTGCTCGAACTGCTCGGCGAGGTCGGTGCCCGCGTTCGTCCGCCGACGCGAGGGCCCCACGGGGATCGTGAAGGCCAGGGCGACACCGGCGATGGTGGCGTGCACGCCCGACGCGTGCAGGAACGCCCACGCCGCGAAACCGATCGGCAGCAGCACCACCCACGCCGCCCAGGGGGTGCGCGCGAACCACGCGCGTGCGCGATGGGCGATGACTCCGTAGACCACGACGAGCGCGGCGAACACGCCGAGGGGCAGCAGGGCGATGTCGCTCGTGTAGAAGATCGCGATGATGGCGATCGCGATGAGGTCGTCGACCACGGCCAAGGTCAGCAGGAAGATGCGCAGCGGACCCGGGAGGTGCGACCCCACCAACGCGAGCACGGCGACGGCGAAGGCGATGTCGGTCGCCGTCGGGATGGCCCAGCCGGCGAGCAGGCTCGGCTGGGAGTGCACGACCGCGATGTAGATGAGCGCGGGGACGGCGACGCCGGCGACGGCGGCGGTGACCGGCACGATGGCCGTCTGGAACCGGCGGAGACTGCCCACGACGATCTCGCGTTTGAGCTCGAGGCCCACGAGGAAGAAGAAGATGGCGAGGAGGCCGTCGGCCGCCCAGGCGCCCACGCTGAGTTCGAGGTGCCACGGCTCGTAGCCGAAGCGGAAGTCGCGCAGCGCGAAATAGGAGTCGGAGGCGGGCGAGTTGGCCCACACGATGGCGACGACGGCCGCGATGACCAGCAGCAGGCCGCCGACGGACTCGCGGCGGAGGATCGTGGTGACGCGGTGCACTTCGGCGTAGCCGGGCCAGCGCGGGGCGCGGAGGTCGTTCTGGGTCATCGGGATTCCTCAGGGGTCGGTCGACAGAATGTCGACCAGACTTCCCGACGCACCGTCATCCATTCTACGCGACAGGCACGACGGTGACCGGCGGTCCGCACCACCGGTCACCGAGCGAGGAGCGGTCAGTCGGACTGCTCGTCTTCCTCCGGGTTGAAGTGCGAGGCGGTGGCGGAGTGCCCCGCCGCGACCCCGTCGGGATCGTTGGGGATGGTGCCGTCGGCGCCCAGGCCGCCCGGCTTGGGCATGCCCTCGTCGTCGGGCGCGTCGTGCAGGTTCTCGTCCGCCGCGGGCTGCGAGGGGTCGGAGGTTCCGGATGCCATGATCGTGCCTTCCTCGTCATCGGTGGCGAGGCGCCGGTCGGGCACCCTCGCCGAGAGGCCCGACGCTATCGACGCCCGTGCGCGGCGTATGCCCGCTTGCGGGACGGCGGCGGGTGTGCTGCTGCGCCCCGCCGCCACGTCGGGCGCCCGCGAGCGGGGCCAGGCGGGTCCGCCCGCCCGGTGCGCGTACCCCCGCCACGCCGGCTGCCGGCCTGCCCGCGCGGTGCGCGCGCTCGCGGGTCTGCGCGCGCGGGGCGGGGGACCGACGTGCCGCACTCCTGAGTTTCCCGAGCGTCGCCGGCGTTTCCGCCCACGAGCGCTCCCGGCCGCGTGACCGATCAGGAGTTCGGCCCGCCGTCGCGCCCCGGACGGCGGGGTCGGTTCGCCGTGGCGCCCGGGCGGCCTGCGCCGTCGAGACCGCATCCGATTGTCGAGACCGCAGCCTTTCGGCGGCAATCGCGTGCGGTTTCGGCAAACGGATGCGGTCTCGGCGAGGAGGGCGCCCGGCGAGGGGCGCGCCCGGCGTCAGCTCGGGTCGCCGCCCAGCGGCCCCACCGCGGGGATCGGGCCGCCGTCGTCGGCGCCGGTCTTGCGCGCTCGGGCGATGGCGTTGCCGAGGTGGTAGATCACGAGCGCCGCGACCGAGCCCAGAACGATGGCCCCGAGCTGGAAGTCGCCGAACTGCATCGTGAAGCCGGCGATGGCCAGCACCAGCGCAACGGCGCCGGTGTACTGGTTGACCGGACGCGAGAAGTCGACGCGGTTGTCGACCCAGATCTTGATGCCGATGATGCCGATCAGGCCGTAGAGCGCCGTGGTGACACCACCGAGCACGCCCGGCGGAATGGTGTTGAACACCGCGCCCACCTTGGGCGACAGGCTCAACACGATCGCCGCGAGACCGGCCACCCAGTAGACGGCCGTGGAGTACACGCGGGTGGCGGCCATGACGCCGATGTTCTCGCCGTACGTCGTGGTGCCCGAGCCGCCGAACGTGCCCGCGATGGTCGTCGCCACGCCGTCGGCGATGAGGGCGCGGCCGGTGGAGCGGTTGGCGGTGGCATCGGTCATGGCGGCGACGCCGCGAACGTGGCCGACGTTCTCGGCCACGAGCACCAGCACCACGGGAAGGAACATCGCGATGACCGACCACGTCTGCGGCGACGCGAAGTCGGCGAGGTGGAACTCGGGCCAGCCCACCCACGGAGCGGCTTCGACGGCGGCGAAGTCGATGAGCTTCTCGCCCGTGCCGGCCTGGATGAGCACCGTGCCGACGTAGCCGACGATCACGCCGAGGAAGATCGAGATGCGGCCGAGGAAGCCGCGGAACAACACGCTGAACAGGATGACGGCGACCAGCGTGATGGTGCCGGGCAGAGGCTGGAGCTGGAAGTTCGACCACGCCACGGGCGCCAGGTTGAAGCCGATCAGGGCCACGATCGCGCCGGCCACGACGGGCGGCATGACCTTGTCGACCCATCCGAGACCGACGAACTGCACGACGAAGCCGATGGCGGCGAGCAGGATGCCGACGGCCACGATGCCCGCGAGGGCGGAACCCATGCCCGCGGTCGCGGTGGCCGCGGTCACCGGCGCGATGAACGCGAACGACGAGCCGAGGTAGCTGGGGAGGCGGTTGCGCGTGACGAGCAGGAAGAGCAGCGTGCCGACGCCCGAGAACAGCAGCGTCGTCGACACCGGGAACCCGGTGAGCACCGGCACCAGGAAGGTGGCGCCGAACATCGCGATGACGTGCTGAAGGCCGATCGCGACCGTGGCGCCCCAGTTGAGGCGCTCGCCGGGTGCGACGACCGCTCCCGGCGCGACGGTGCGCCCGTTTCCGTGCAGCTTCCAGCGGAACATGTGTCTCCTCGTGAGTTCGTGATCGGATGCCGAGATCACGCGGCATCGGCGAGGTCACACGTCGTGTCGTGGTGTCTCGACGACAGCGCGTGATCTCGCGAGGGGGAAGGGGGTCAGGCGGTCAGGAGGCGCAGGAGTTCGGCGTAGCGGTCGCGGGTGCGGGTGACGATCTCGGCCGGGAGCGCGGGGGGCTCGCCCTGCTTGTCCCAGTTGTCGGCGAGCCAGTTGCGCACGATCTGCTTGTCGAAGCTCGCCATGCGCTCGGCCGCGGTGGACCCGGTGCGCCAGGCCTCGGCATCCCAGTAGCGGGAGGAATCCGAGGTCAGCACCTCGTCGGCGAGTGTCAGCACGCCGTCGGCGTCGTATCCGAACTCGAACTTGGTGTCGGCGAGGATCAGGCCGTGCGCCTCGGCGGTGGCGGCGGCGCGGCGGTAGATCTCGAGCGACAGCTCGCGCAGCGCCTCGGCGGTGTCGGAGCCGACGAGCTCGACCGACCGCTCGAACGTGATGTTCTCGTCGTGCTCGCCCATGGGCGCTTTGAACGCCGGGGTGTACAGCGGCTCCGGCAGGCGGTCGCCGTCGTTCAGGCCGGCGGGCAGCGGGATGCCGCACACGGTGCCCGAGTCGCGGTACTCCGCCCAGCCCGATCCGGTGAGGTACCCGCGTACGACGCATTCGATCGGCTGCATATCGAGGGAGCGCACGAGCATGGCGCGTCCGCGCACGGCATCCGGGATCAGCTCGACGGCCTCGTCGCCCACGAGGGCGTGGTCGGCCGCGAGGTGGTTCGCGATGCCGCGACCGCCATCGGCGCCGGCGAGCTGGTCGAACCACCACAGGCTGAGCGTGGTCAGCAGCGTGCCCTTGTCGGGGATGCCGGGGGCGAGCACGTGGTCGAAGGCGCTCACGCGGTCGCTGGCGACCACCAGCAGGTGCGTCGGGGCGGCCTCGTCGGCGGTGCCGGCGGGAACGTAGAGATCGCGCACCTTGCCGGAGTAGATGTGGCGCCAGCCGGGGAACTCGAGCGGGGGAGCGGTGGTCACACGCTCATTATTGCGGAGGCGCGGCCTCTTCATCGGCGCGGATTGTGTCATATGCGGCCTCGCGGTGCCCGCCCCCGGGCTCGCGCGCGGCTGTTGACTACCCTCGGAGGAATGACCGAGGCAGCCCCCGACACCGCGGTGAACATCGACCCACACCTGGGTAGTCGCCACAAGACCATTCGCGGCTGGGTCTTCTGGCCCGCCGCAGGCATCGCTCTGGCGTTCATCGCCTTCGCCATGCTCTTCCCCCACGCGGCCGAAGCCACCTTCGGCGCCGTCCAGACCACCATCGTCTCGGCCTTCAACTGGTACTACGTGCTGATCGCGGCGTTCTTCGTCGTCTTCGCCCTCGCGATGGGCTTCAGTCGCTTCGGCACGATCAAGCTCGGCCAGGACGACGACGAGCCCGAGTTCTCGACCATGTCGTGGTTCTCGCTGCTGTTCGCGGCGGGAATGGGCATCGGCCTGGTGTTCTACGGCGTGAGCGAGCCGCTCAGCCACTTCGCCCAGCCCCGACCGGGCGTGGAGGGGACCCCGAACCAGCTCGCCCAGCAGGCGATGTCGCAGACGTTCCTGCACTGGGGCGTGCACGCCTGGTCGATCTACGTCGTCATCGGCCTCGCCCTCGCCTACGCGTTCCACCGCCGCAAGCGCCCGCGCACCATCCGCTGGGCGCTGGAGCCGATCCTCGGGGCGCGCCTCGTGCAGGGCGCCTGGGGCAACGCCGTCGACGTGGCGGCCCTGGTCGGCACGCTCTTCGGTGTGGCGACATCGCTGGGTCTGGGCGTCATCCAGATCAGTGCGGGCCTGGACTATCTGGGCATCGTGGCGCCGTCGGCGATCAGCGAGGCCATCATCGTCGGCATCATCACCGGCTTCGTGCTGTTCTCGGTGCTCTCGGGTGTCGGCAAGGGCATGAAGTGGCTGTCGAACATCAACCTCGTGCTCGCCGGCGCGCTCATGCTGTACCTGCTGTTCGCCGGTCCCACCGAGTTCCTGCTGCGCGACGTGGTGCAGTCGATCGGCAACTACATCCAGAACTTCGTCGGGCTGTCGTTCACGACCAGCGCCTATTCCGGTGAAGACGGGGTCGCCTGGCAGGGGACCTGGACCTCGTTCTACTGGGGCTGGTGGATCTCGTGGGCCCCCTTCGTGGGGATCTTCATCGCGCGCATCTCGCGCGGCCGCACGGTGCGCGAGTTCGTCACCGGCGTGATCCTGGTGCCCACGCTCGTCGGCATCCTGTGGTTCACCGTGCTCGGTGGCACCGCGATCTACGGCGAGCTCACCGGCAGCGTGTCGCTGCTCGGTTCCGACGGCTCGGTGAACGTCTCGACCGCGCTGTTCCAGATGCTCGAGGGCATTCCCGGCACCGTGTTCCTGGCCATCGGCTTCCTCGTGCTCATCGGGATCTTCTTCGTCACCTCGGCCGACTCGGGCGCGCTGGTGATGGGCATGATCGCGACGGGCGGCGAAGAGGAGCCCAAGCGGTGGGTGCGCATCTTCTTCACCCTGGCGACCTCGCTCATCGCGTTCGCCCTGCTGCTGGCCGGCGGTCTCACCGCGCTGCAGACGGCGGCGATCAGCATCGCGCTGCCGTTCAGCGTCGTACTGCTGGCGATCTGCTGGGCCACGGTCGTGGCGTTCCGCCGTGAGATGAAGGCGTACGACAAGGCCGAGCGCGCGCACTTGCGCGACTCGATCGGCGAGCACTACGGCCTCGAGGTCGAGGAGCCCAACCAGCGGGGCATCTTCGGCCTGCCGGCGCGCTGGCGTCCGCGCAAGTCGGTCACCGCGTCGGCTCCTGAGTCGGGCGCCCCGGCGTCGCCGGAGTCGTAGGGCCCTGTCGCACTGAATGTCCACGACTCCCGGATGCCGCGCCACGCGGCCCGGGTGTCGTGGACATTCGCGTGTCGCGTCGCGGCATCCTGGCCCGCTCCCGGCTCCCCGCTCCGCGCTCCCCGCTCCGCGCTCCCCGCTCCGCGCTCCCGCGCTCCCCGCTCCGCGCTCCCGCGCTCCCCGCTCCGCGCTCCCCGGCACGCGCGCGTGAGTCGCCGCGCTCGCGAGCCCGTTGAGTGTCCAAGAGGCGCCGCATGGAGCGCCCCGACTGCGGCGTGTTCTGGACACTCAACGTTCCCCCCCCCCCGGGCTCGCGTCGCGCCGTCCGAGAGCGTATAGTCCACGTGGACTAGTCGACACGGACCATGAGGGGGACGGATGCCGGAACAGCCCCGCCTCACCCCGATCGCGGTCATGATCCTCGCCACCCTGCGCGAGGCCGACATGCACCCCTACGAGATGGTGCGCTTGCTCAAGGAGCGGGGCGACGATCGCCTCGTCCCCCTGCAGAAGGGCACGATCTACCACGCGGTCGCCCGCCTCGAACGCGACGGCCTGCTCGCCGAGGTCGGCGTCGATCGCGACGGCAACCGCCCCGAGCGCACCACCTACACGCTGCGGGATGCCGGGCGCCGGGCCGTCGAGCAGTGGGTGCGCGCCGAGCTCCCCCAGATCGACCGGGCCAGTGACTTCCGCGTCGCGCTGTCGGAGGCCCACAACCTCCCGCGCGACGAGGTCATGGCCCTGCTCGACCGACGCCGCGCCCTGCTCCTCGCCTCGGTCGACGAGCATCGCGCCGGTCTCGACAAGGCCGCCACGTCTGAGACCCCCGAACAATTCCTCGTCGAGCTGCAGCGGCAGTCCGCTCTGCTCGACGCCGAACTCGCGTGGCAGGACTCCCTGCGTGCGCGTCTCGCCGACCGCTCCCTCGCCTGGGGCATCGCCGAAATCCCCGAACACATCAAGAAGAAGCACCGCGTCTCAAAGGAGACCACCCCATGACCGACTCCCGCGCCGCCTCCGCGGCATCCACTCGTACGGGATCCACCCGCACCGAACGCAGCCCCTGGCCCGCCCTCTGGGCGCTGGTCATCGGCTTCTTCATGATCCTGGTCGACACCACGATCGTCTCGGTGGCGAACCCCGCCATCAAGGCCGCCCTCGACCCCGACACCAACAACCTCGACAACGTCGTGTGGGTCACCTCGGCCTACCTGCTCACCTATGCCGTGCCACTGCTCATCACCGGCCGTCTCGGCGACCGCTTCGGCCCGAAGAACGTCTACCTCACGGGCCTCGCGATCTTCACCCTCGCCTCGCTCGCGTGCGGGCTGGCCCCCTCGCTCGAGATGCTGATCGTCGCTCGCGCCGTGCAGGGTCTGGGCGCCGCCCTCATGACGCCCCAGACGATGGCCGTCATCACCCGTACCTTTCCGGCGCAGAACCGCGGCGCCGCCATGGGGCTGTGGGGAGCCACCGCCGGTGTCGCCACCCTCGTCGGCCCGCTGGCCGGCGGCCTGCTCGTCGACGGCCTCGGGTGGGAGTGGATCTTCTTCATCAACATCCCCGTCGGCATCATCGGCTTCATCGCCGCGGTCATCCTGGTGCCCCAGCTGCCGCGCACCGCGCACAAGTTCGACATCCTCGGCGTCGTGCTGAGCGCCGTCGGTCTCTTCCTCATCGTGTTCGGCCTGCAGGAGGGCGAGCACTACTCGTGGGCGGCGTGGATCTGGGCGATGGTCGTCGCCGGTGTGGCCGTGATGGGCGTGTTCATCTGGACGCAGGCGCGCAGCAAGGGCGAACCCCTCGTGCCCCTCGAACTGTTCCGCGAGCGCAACTTCTCGATCGCGAACCTCGCCATCGCCGCGGTCGGTTTCACCGTGACGAGCATGGCGTTGCCGCAGATGTTCTACCTGCAGCTCGCCCGTGGCCTCACCCCGACCGAGTCGGCGCTGCTGCTCATCCCGCTGGCGATCCTGTCGGGCGTGCTCGCGCCCTTCGCGGGCAAGCTGCTCGACCGGACCGACCCGCGATTCCTGCTCGTCCCCGGTCTGCTGCTCGTCGGGGGCTCGCTCGGGCTCTACGCCGCGCTCATCCTGAACGACGCGCCGATCTGGGCCTTCCTCATCCCCGCGGCCTTCATGGGCATCGGCAACGCCGGCATGTGGGGCCCGCTGGCCACGACCGCGACGCGCAACCTGCCGCCGCGCCAGGCGGGTGCCGGCGCCGGCATCTACAACACCACGCGCACCGTCGGCTCGGTGATCGGCTCGGCATCCATCGCCGCGTTCATGCAGGCGCGTCTCGAGGCGAACCTGCCGGGGGCCGCGGATGCCGGGGCGAGCTTCGGCGGCGGCACGCTTCCGCCGCAGGTGGTCGATGGCTTCTCGGCGGCGATGGGGCAATCGCTGCTGCTGCCGATCATCGTGATCGCGGTCGGCCTGGTCGCCGTGCTGTTCATGCGTCGCCCGTCGATGATCCGCCCGCACGGTGCCCCGCGCGAAGCCGAGCCGGCCGCGCAGGCTGCCCCCGTCGCCGCGCGCGAGTAGCGTCCGACGCGCGAACGCCGTCGTCCCCCGTGGGGCGGCGGCGTTCGTCGTTCGCGCTCAGGGTTCGGGCGCTCGCGGCGGTGACGAGGGGAGGAGCTGGGGATTAGGGAGGACGGATGCCGGTCCGGCGGTCCTCCGCTCGTCACGGCTCCTCCGCTAGGCGCCCGCGACGCGATCGTCGGTGCGTCGTGGCGGGCGGTTCCATATTCAGTTATACGCCGCTATAGTCAAAATGAGCCGCCGTCCGATCCCGGTCACTCGCAGGAGCATCCATGATCACCTCTGCCCCGCACTCCGCCACCCGCACCGCCGTCGAGAGCGACGCCGCGACGACCGGCACCCGCCCGTGGTGGGCCCGAACCGCCGGCATCCTGATCGTCGTCGGCGGGGTGCTGCTCACCGCGGCGACCTCCATCGAGCTCACCGCCGACGTCGCCACCGAATCCGGGCCGGCGACCGCCTTCTGGGTGCTCTTCCTCGCGAGCACGCTCGCCCATGTCGCGGCGATGGTCCCGCTCGCGCTGGACCGAGGCGACGGAGAGGGCGCCGTCGGCTCGTCTCTCGTGGGCAAGGTCGCGCTTCTCGGGTTCGGAGCTCTGTTCCTCGCGAACCAGAGCATGTACCTCGTCACGGCCTACCTGATGCCGTCCGCCGTGTTCACCGATGGGGCGATGGCGTTCCTGGGAGCCATGAGCGCCGTGCAGGGCGTCGCCCTGCTGGTCGGCGGCATCGTCATCGTCCGCGCCGGGGTTCTGACGGGCGCGGCACGCTGGGCCGTCCTGGTGCTGGCACTTGTCGGCTTCGCGCTCGGCGTCGTCCTCACCGTGAGCACCATCGAGGCGCTGTCGAACGCGATGTACTTCGTCTCCACCGGCGCGCAGATCGTCGCGGGGCTCGTGATCTTCCGGTCGACGGTCGCGGCGGCGAAGTAGCGTTCTCCCGTGCCCCGTAGCTACCACTCTCCCCGACGGCAGGCCGACGCCGCCGAGACCCGCGCGACGATCGTCGAGGCGGCGGCCCGGCTGTTCGTGCGCGACGGGTACGTCGCCACCTCGATCAAGGCGATCGCGGCCGAGGCGGGGGTGTCGGTGCCCACGGTGCACCTGAACGGACCCAAGCACGGTCTGCTCATCGCGGCGTTCGAGCGCACGTTCGCGGGAGACGAGGGGCGGCACTCGCTCGCCGAGCGCCCCGAGCTCGTCGCCATCATGGGCGAGCCCGACACCGATACCGCGATCGCCCGGTACGTGGACTTCCTCATCGACGCCAATCAGCGCTCGGCGGCCATCGTGCGGGCGATGGTGGCCGCCGCCGACAGCGACCCCGAGGCGCGCGCCGCCTACCTCGACCTCGAGATGCGGCGCCACCGCGACATGACGATCGCCGCGGGCTGGTTCCTGCAGCGCGACCGCATCGGCGTCGACCAGGTCGCCCTCGCCGCCGACGTCCTGGGGCTCATCACCGGTCCCGACCCGTGGACGCACCTCACCGTGGCCCGCGGGTGGGACGTCGCCGCCTACCGCACCTGGCTGACGGCGCAGCTCGTCCACCTCTCCGAAAACCTCGCCTAGACCCCCGCCCCTCGGCGGACAGGGTCATCCTCGAAAGACGCAGACATGACACCCTCCGCCCTGCTGTGCAGCATGCCCGCCACAGGCCACGTGGGCCCGCTCCTCGTCGTCGCGCAGGAACTGCAGCGGCGCGGGTGGCGCGTGCGCCTGCTCACCGGGTCGCGGTACCAGCGGATGGTGGAGCAGGCCGGCATCCTGTTCCTCCCTCTTCCCGCCGAGGCGGACACGCTGGACGGGATCGGCGCCGACGAACGCGACCGCGGACTCGCCACCATCAACCGCGGGGTCGAGCGCGCGTTCGTCGATCCCGCTGCCCCGGCGGCGGCCGCCCTTGAGCAGATCCTGAACGACGAACCCGCCGACGTGGTGCTGCACGACATGACCTTCCTCGGCGTGCAGACCTTGTTCGCACGCCCGCGCTCTCAGCGCCCCCTCACGGTGATGTGCGGCATCGGGCCGGCGGGTTTCTCCAGCCGCGACACGGCCCCGTACGGACTCGGCATCACGCCGCTCCGGCACCCCACGCTGAACCGCCTGCGCAACGGCGTGCTCGGGGTGACGGCCAAGACGGTGCTGCGTCCCGTGCACCGCTCGCTCGATCTCTTCCTCGCAGGCGTCGGCGCGCCGCCCCTGAACGGCGCGTTCTTCATGGACGTCCTCTCGCGCAGCGACCTGCTCGCGCAGTTCACGGTGCAGGAGTTCGAGTACGCCCGACGCGACGCCCCGGAGGCGCTCCGGTTCTACGGCCCCATGGCATCCGCTGCCGCCCATCCCGTTGCGGCACCGGAGTGGTTCGACGACCTCGACCCGACCCTGCCGCTCGTGCACGTCACGCAGGGAACGGTCGCGAACACCGACTACACCGAGGTGATCGAGCCGACGCTCGCGGCGCTGGCCGACCTACCCGTGCAGGTGGCCGTGACCACCGGTGGGCGCGACGTCGAGACCCTGCCCGCCCTCCCCGACAACGCCTTCGCCGCGAGCTACCTGCCCTACGACGACCTGCTCGCCCGCACGAGTGTGCTGGTGACCAACGGCGGCTACGGGGGCCTTCACCACGCGATGCGCCACGGCGTGCCGATCGTGATCGCCGGCGACTCGGAGGACAAGGTCGAGACCTCCGCGCGCGTGCAGCACGCCCGGGTGGGCGTCAACCTGCGCACGGGGCGTCCGACTCCGGATGCCGTCCGCGCAGCCGTCCAACGCATCCTCGCCGACGACGGCTACGCGGCCCGCGCCCGCCGTATCGGCGACGCGATCGCGGTCGCGCCCGGCGCCCCCGGGCTCGTCGACGACGTCGAGCAGATGCTCGCGGCGCGCCGCCGCTGACCTCCCCCCTCCCTCCTCACACCAGCAAAGGACACTCCATGACCTCTCTCTCCGGACGCACCGCCGTCGTCACCGGTGCCACCAGCGGCATCGGCGCCGCCATCGCCCGCCACCTCGCCGCCGCCGGCGCGCGCATCGTCGTCTCCGGACGCGACCTCGACCGGGGCGCCGACGTCGTGCAGGCGATCATCGACGCGGGGGGAGACGCGCGCTTCGTCGTCGCCGACGTCACGCGCGACGCCGACGTGGCCGCTCTCGCCAGGGACGCGGCATCCGAGGCTCCGATCGACTACTGGTTCTCGAACGCGGGCACCGAGGGGCCCATCGGGTCGATGGACTCGTGGACCGCCGAGGCTCTCCGCGAGGTCGTGGATGCCAACCTCACCAGCGTGCTGTCGGGACTCCACCACGCCTCGTCGCACATGCGCCGCGGGGGCGTGATCGTCAACACCGCCTCGTTCGTCGGCACGGTGCTTCCCGTGGCGATCGCCGTTCCCTACGCGGCCGCCAAGGCGGGCGTCGTGGCCGCCGGCCGGAGCGCCGCTCCCTTGCTGGCCGGGGCGGGTATCGACGTGCTGACCCTGTGCCCGTGGGTGATCGACACCCCGATGGTCGACCGTCTCACCGGCGGCGCGGCCGACGACAAAGCAGGTTTCGCGGCCGGGTTCGCGCCCAGCGGGCGGTTGACCACTGTTGACGACGTCGCTCGGGCCGCGGTCGACCTGGTCACCGAACAGCCTCGGCGCGCGAGTGGTGAGGCCGTGCTCGTGGACGCCGGCCCGACGGTGACCGTTCTGGTGTGACGCCATCCGGCGCGTCGCCGTGTCGGGGGAGGTTTCTGGCCGGAGTGTCCGGGCCGCTCAGCGCCGGGACTCCCGGCGTCAGGCCTCGACGACGCGCGCGGCGATGTCGGTGCGGTACTGCCCGCCCTCGAGGCCGATGCGCTCGAGCCCGGCGTAGGCCGCGGTGCGCGCCTCGCCGAACGTGGAGCCGGTGGCGACGACGCTGAGCACGCGCCCGCCCGTGGCGATGAGCTCGCCGTCGCGGAGCGCCGTCGCCGCGTGGGTCACGTGCACGCCGTCGACCTCTTCGGCCTCGTCGATGCCCGTCAGTACGCGACCGGTCAGCGGCGCCTCGGGGTAGCCCTCGCTCGCGAGCACCACGGTGACGGCGGTCGCGTCGGCGAAGGCCGGGCGGGGCTCGTTGTCGAGCGTGCCCGAGGCCGCCGCCAGCAGCAGGCGCGACAGCGGGTCGACCAGGCGCGGGAGCACGACCTGCGTCTCGGGATCGCCGAAGCGGGCGTTGAACTCGATGACCTTCACGCCCTGCTCGGTGAGGATGAGACCGGCGTAGAGCAGGCCGATGAACGGGGTGCCCTCGGCATCCATCTGCCGGATCACGGGCTCCGCGATCACGCGCGTCACGTGGTCGACGAACTCGGTCTCGCCGCCGAAGCGTTCCGACAGCCAGGGGAGGGGGGAGTACGCCCCCATACCGCCGGTATTCGGACCCTCGTCGCCGTCGCGCAGGCGCTTGAAGTCTTGGGCGGGACTGAGGGGCGCGACGCGATCACCGTCGCTGAGGAAGAACAGCGACACCTCGGGGCCCGACAGGAACTCCTCGATCAGCACCGCACCGGTGGGCAGGTAGGTCTCGGCGTGGGCGAGGGCGGCCTCGCGGTCGGAGGTGACGATGACGCCCTTGCCCGCGGCCAGCCCGTCGGCCTTGACCACGTACGGGGCGCCGTACTCGTCGAGGGCGGCCTCGACGGTGGCGAGGTCGTGCGCGCGCGCCGAGCGTCCGGTGGGCACGCCCGCGGCATCCATGATCCGCTTCGCGTACGTCTTCGACCCCTCGAGCTGGGCCGCGGCCTTGCCCGGACCGAACACGGGGATGCCGTGCGCGCGCAGCGGATCGGCGACACCGGCGACGAGCGGCGCCTCGGGTCCGACGACGACGAGATCGATGGCCTCGGCTTTGGCGAACACCAGCACGGAGGCCGGGTCGAGCGGGTCGAGGTCGACGAGGTGGGCCTCGCGGGCGATGCCGGCGTTGCCGGGCGCGGCGAAGATGGCGTGCGAGGCCTCTTCGGAACGCAGCGCGAGGATGATGGCGTGCTCGCGCGCGCCCGAACCGAGGACCAGGATTCTCACTCGGCCAGCCTACCGAGCGGGGCCTTTCGCCGTTGAGTGTCCACGACACGCCGCATCCGCTCGAGGCGATGCGGCGTGTCCCGGACACTCAACTGGGGGGACCCGGGGATGGGCGACCCGGGCCACCCGGGCCACCCGGGGTGGCGGCGCGGGTACCGTGGAGGCATGCCTCCCCGCCGAATCGAGACCGGTGACGGCCGCGCGGCGCTCGCGGCCGTGGCCGCGGGTGACGCCCCGCGCACGGCGACGGCCACCGCCGTGCGCTACCTGCTGCAGCTCCTGGTCGAGAAGGCTCCCGGCAACTCCGTCGAGATGCGCGTACCGCCCTTCGGCGCGGTGCAGGTGATCGAGGGCCCCCGCCACACGCGCGGCACCCCGCCCAACGTCGTCGAGACCGACGCCGCCACCTGGATCGCCGTCGCCACCGGTCGGGAGCACTGGGCGGATGCCGTGACCGCCGGCCGCATCGTCGCCTCCGGCGTGCGCGCCGACATCAGCGCGCTGCTGCCGCTGCGGCCCTAGGCCCGCCCGCCCGCCGCCCCCCGGCTCGCGCCGGGGCGCCGCCGGTGGGCGCCGAGACCGCATTCGTTCGCCGAGGCCGCACGGTATTGCGGACGAACACGTGCGGTCTCGACGAATGGATGCGTCCTCGCGGGGCGCCGAGGGGTGCGCCTCGTCAGCGCCGGACCGGGTCGCCGCCGCCGGCGAGGAACCGCACCAGGTCGCGGCGGGTCGGGGCCGCCTCCCAGTCGCCGGGTACGAGGCACGCCATCGCCCCGCAGGCGTTGGCGCGCACGAGCGTGTCGGCGACGTCGAGTCCCTCGAGGTGGGCGCTGAGGTAGCCGGCGACGAACGCGTCTCCGGCGCCGACGGTGTCGAGGGGGTCGATGACGAAGCCGAGCGCCTCGGTGACGCCCGCGGAGGTGAACACCGCCGCCCCCGCGGGACCGCGCTTGACCACCACCTGCTCGACGCCCGCCGTGAGCAGGGAGTCGGCGGCATCCGGGGTCAGCAGGGCGAACTCCTCGACCCCGCCGAACACGAGCGTCGAACGCTCGGCGATCTCGCGCAGGATCGGCCCGGCGACGTCGGGGGCGGCCAGCGCGGAGCGGTAGTTCACGTCGAAGCTCACCGGCACACCCGCGGCGCGGGCACGATCGACGGCGGCGAGCACCGTGTCGTGCGCCGTGGCCGACAGCAGCGGCGTGATGCCCGTGACGTGGAGCAGGTCGGCATCCTCGATCCATCGCTCCGGGAGGTCGCCGGGGGCGAGGCGCGAGCCGGCCGAACCGCGTCGGTAGTAGTGGACGGCGGTGGATGCCGCGGAGGGACGCTCCTTCAGCATGAGGCCCGTGGGCGCATCGGTGTCGACGAGCGCGTGCACGTCGAGGCCCTCGCCGCGCAACTCGCGCGCGATGCGCTCGCCGAGGGGATCATCGCCCACGCGGCCGAGCCAGGAGGTGTCGACCCCGAGGCGCCGCAACCCGACGGCGACGTTGCTCTCGGCCCCACCGATGCCGAGCGCGAGGCCCGCGGCATGGCGGAGCGACCCGATCTCGGTCGTGCGGGCGAGCGCCATGGTCTCGCCGAGGGTGACGACGCGGGTCACGAGCCGTCCCTCTCATCGCAGGCCGACCCCGAAGCCGCGCGCGCGATTCCGGAACGGCCGACCGCCGAGGTGGCGGCGCAGGCCCGAACCGCCGGGGAGGCGCCGCTCACGCCGAGACCCCTGCGCAGACTGCGACGAACCGCTCGGCCCTCGTGCGCAACGCGCCCAGGTCGCCACCGCGGAACGCATCGCCGAGCAGAGGTCCGCCGACGCTGACCGCCACCGCGCCCGCCGCGAGCCACGCGGCCGCGCTGTCGGCATCCACCCCTCCCGAGGGGACGACGGCGATGTCGGGGAACGGTCCGCGCAGATCCTTCAGGTAGCCGGGGCCGACCTGGCCGGCCGGGAACACCTTGACCGCCGAGGCGCCCGCCGACCACGAGGCGAACAGTTCGGTGGGAGTGAGCCCTCCCGGCACGATCGGCATGCCGGCGGCGACCGCGTGCTCGACCAGGGCGGTCGAGGTGATCGGGGTGACGACGTAGTCGGCGCCGACGGCGATCGCGCGCTCGAGCTGGTCGAGGTTCGTGACCGTGCCGATGCCGAGGTTGCCGTCGAACGACCCGCGCAGCTCGGCGAGGGCGTCGAACGTGCCCGGCGTCGTGAGGGTCAGCTCGACGCTCTGCACCCCCGCCTCGGCGAGGGCTGCGAGCACCGGTGCGTAGTCCGAGGCCGCGGACGCGCGGGCGACCACGACGAGCTTCGACGAGACCGTGCGGGTGGGGAGCTCACCAGTCATGGACGGTCCCATCCAGCAGGCGGTTCACCGGCAGGTAGGCCTTCGTGTACTCGAACGCACCGGCGGCCTCCTCGTCGAGTTCGACGCCGAGGCCCGGCTGGTCTCCCGGGTGCAGGAAGCCCCGGTCGAAGGTGAAGGAGGTCTGGAACACCTCGAGCGTCTGCTCGTTGTGCGGCATGTACTCCTGGATGCCGAAGTTGTGGATCGCGAGATCCAGGTGCAGCGCCGCCGCCATGCCGACGGGCGAGATGTCGGTGGGGCCGTGGATGCCGGAGCGGATGCCGTAGATCGCGGCGAAGTCGAGCAGCTTCTTCATCGCGGTGATGCCGCCGGTGTGGGTGACGGCCGAGCGGACGTAGTCGATCAGGCGCTCGGTGATGAGCGTCTGGTAGTCGTAGACGGTGTTGAACACCTCGCCGATCGCGAGCGGGGTGGTGGAGTGCTGGCGGATGAGGCGCAGTGCCGTCTGATCCTCGCCGGGGGTGGCGTCCTCGAGCCAGAAGAGGTCGTAGGGCTCGATGTCCTTCGCGAAGCGCGCGGCCTCGATCGGCGACATGCGGTGGTGGCCGTCGTGCAGGATGCGCAGGTCGGTGCCGAACTCCTCGCGGATCTGCGAGAAGACCCCGGGCATGTGGTTCAGGTACTGACGGGTGTCCCAGGTCTCCTCGGCCGGCCGGTCGCCGGAGCGCTTCGCCGGCTCGTAGTCGTAGCGCACACCGGGGCCGGCGGCCGAGACGCCGTAGATCTGGCCGAGCCCGGGAACGCCGGTCTGCACGCGCACGGCCGTGAAGCCGAGCTCGCGGTAGCCGGTGATGGCGTTCGAGAGGGCCGCGAAGTCGGTGCCCGAGGCGTGCGCGTAGACGCGCACGCCGTCGCGGCTCGCCCCTCCGAGCAGCTGGTACAGCGGCATCCCGGCCTTCTTGGCCTTGATGTCCCACAGCGCCATGTCGACCGCGGCGATCGCGGCCATCGTGACGGGGCCGCGGCGCCAGTAGGCACCCCGGTAGAGGTACTGCCAGGTGTCCTCGATGCGGTCCTCGTCGCGGCCGATGAGCATCGACGCGAGGTGGTCCGAGAGGTACGACGCCACCGACAGCTCGCGGCCGTTGAGGGTGGCATCCCCCCATCCGACGACGCCGTCGGACGTGGTGACCTTGAGGGTGACGAAGTTGCGGCCGGGGCTCGTGACGATGACGTCGACGGTGGCGATGCTCATGCGGGGTCTTTCTGGTCGAGAGGGGAGGGGGCGGCGAACGGGCGGGCTCGCCGTCACGAGCCCGCCCGGGAGCGGGCCCGCGACAAGGGCGGGCCCGCGCGGGATCACATCGCGGGGCGGGGATCCCGCAGGTCGCGACCGGTCCACTCGGGTGCCACGAGCGCGGCCACCAGAGCCGAGGCGGTGAAGATGCCCATCAGCACCATGATCGGGATGATGCTGCCCGTCACGGCGGCCACCCAGGCGGCAGCGACGACCGGGCCGATGCCGGTGGCGATGATGGCCGCGATCTCGCGGACGACGGCGGTGAGGGTGTATCGGTTGCGGGCACCGAAGATCTCGGGGATCGAGATGTTCTCCATGGATGCCAGACCCAGCACCGAGATGTTGTGGATCAGCGCGTAGCCGACGAAGATCCAGCCCACCTCACGGGAGTTGATCAGCAGCAGGGTCGGGACGATCAGCACGAGCGACAGCGCCGACATCACGATGTACATCCGGCGGCGACCCACCTTGTCGCCGAGCCACCGGACGAGCGGGATCGTGATGAAGCCGATCAGCGACGACACGATCACGATCTCGGGGCCGACCTCTTTCGAGATGGCGAGGGTGATGGTGATGAACGAGATGAGGTAGGTCTGCACGATGCCGGAGTTGCCGGCCTGACCGAACCGCAGGAAGAACGACACGAGGACGGCCTTGATCGGCTTCTTCTGCAGCGACTCGAGCGTGCGCACGTCGTTGGTCTCGGTGGCGACCTTCTGCAGCTCGGCGCGCGAGAGCGCCTTGCCGTCGACGACGTCGGTGCGCTCCTCGAAGACCGGGCTCTCCTTGAGGTTGAAGCGCACCCACAGGGCGAAGAGCATGATGATGGCGCTGCCGATGAAGGGGATGCGCCAGCCCCACGCGATGACGTCGCTCTCCATCATCACGGCGAGCAGGATCGCCCAGATGCCGGAGGCGAACAGGGTGCCGCAGTTGGTGCCGAGGGCGACGAGCGAGGCGACGACGCCGCGGCGGTTGTCGGGGGCGTACTCGGCGAGCATGACGCCCGCACCCGAGATCTCCGCTCCCGCGCCGAAGCCCTGGGCGAGGCGCAGGATCACCAGCAGGATCGGAGCCAGGATGCCGACCTGCTCGTACGTCGGCAGGACGCCGATGAGGGTGGTCGCCGCACCCATGAGCAGGATCGTGTAGAACAGCACCTGCTTGCGGCCGATCTTGTCGCCGATGCGGGCGAAGAAGAACGCGCCGACCGGGCGGGCCACGTAGCCCACGCCGTAGGTCGCCATGGCGAGCACGACCGCCATGGCGGCATCCCCTCCGGCGAAGAAGATCTGGCTGAAGACGAGGGCCGCGGCCAGCGAGTACAGCTGGAAGTCCATGAACTCCAGCGCGGTGCCGAGCCACCCCGAGACGGCGGCGCGGGCGAGATCGCCGGTCGACCTCTTGACGACGGGCGGTGACGTCGAGGCGTCGACGCCGGGGGCGGAAGAGTTGCTCATCGGATTACTCCTTTGTAATGGTGACGGGTCGGGTGTCAGAGGGAGAGCAGGACCTTGGCGGATGCCGAGGAGTCGCGCGCCGTGGCGAACGTGGCGACCGCGTCGGTGGCGGGGATGACGTGCGAGACGACGGCGTCGAGGGCATCGGTGGATGCGAGGAGGTCGATGGCGTCGTCGATCTCGGTCGAGAAGCGGAACGCGCCGCGCAGGGTGAGCTCCTTGGCGAGCATCGGCGCGAGGTTCACCCCGATCTCGGCGTCGGGGAGCATGCCGACCTGCACGACGGTGCCCGCCCGGCGGGCCGCGCGGATCGCCTGGGTCAGGGCGACGCCCACGCCGGAGCACTCGAAGACGACGTCGAACGACTCGGGCGCGATCGCGTCGGTGCCGACGAGGAACGTCTCTTCGGCGCCGAGGGCGCGGGCTCGCTCGAGGGGCTCGGGCCGCACGTCGCTGGCGCCCACGACCGCGGCGCCCGCGTTCACGGCGGCGGCGGCGACGAGCAGGCCGATGGGGCCGGAGCCGATGACCAGGGCGCGTCGACCGGCGAGGTCGCCGGCCACGCTCACGGCGTGGATCGCGACGGCGAGGGGTTCCGCCAGGGCCGCCCGCTCCAGGGTCAGCCCCTCGGGCAGCACGCGCACCATGTGGTCCTCGACGACGATCAGCTCGGCCGCCCCACCCTGGCGGTGGGGGAAGCCCGCGGCGCTGCCGAGGTAGTCGCCCCCGGCACGCAGGTGGGGGCGGTCCTCCAAGCCCTCGACGGACGGTCCGAATCGCGCGGGGTGCACCGTGACCGGCGTGCCCGGGGCGAGGCGCCCGGAGGGGTCGAGGTCGACCTCGGCCGACAGCTCGTGACCGGGTGTCAGGGGCTCACGGACGGCGTACTCGCCGTTCTTGCCGTGGAAGTAGTAGTGCAGGTCCGATCCGCAGATGCCCACGTACCGCACGCGCAGGCGCACTTGCCCCGCACCGGGTTCCGGTGACGGTCGGTCTTCCCAGCGGATGTCTTCTGCGCCGTGGATTGCGAGAAGCTTCATCGCGTCTCCTTCGTGTCGATGCGCTCCGCAGAGCGCCGGGTGGTCAGGGGGTGGTCGGTGCAAGGGCGTCGGATGCTGCGAGGGCGTCGGCGATCGCACTGTCGACGCCGCGCTGCACGATGGTGTCGAGCAGGTCGCCGACCCGATCGACGAACGCCGTGCGATGGGCGAGGTCCTCGCCGAACAGGTGCAGGTCGACGATGGCGCGGGCGGCGAGGTCACGGCCGCCGCGGGCGGGGCCCGCGGTCAGACGCGCGCGTGCGGGATCGGTCATGGCCGCAGCGTGCGGACCGGGATCGAAGCCGGCGGGCGGGGCGATGCAGGCCAGGTAGGCCGCGACGGTGAGCGCGATCAGGTGCGGGAACCCGCCACCATCGAGGGCGTGCCGCACCGGGCCGGGGATGCGCTGGCCGAGCTTGACCGATCCGTCGGAGCCGACCTGGCTCGTGCGGTGCCCCAGCGCGCTGTTGCCCCAGCGGGAGAAGAGCTCGCGCTCGTACTGCTCGATGTCGACACCCCGGGGCGCGGTCACGGACGGCTCGTACTCGTGCCGCAGGACGGCCGCGGCGGCGGCCTCGACGTCGGGGAGGGCGATGGCATCCGGGATCGTGGGCACGCCGCGCAGCGCGCCGAGGTAGGCGATGAGCGAGTGCGTGCCGTTGAGCAGGCGCACCTTGAGCTGCTCGTAGGCGCCGACCTCGTCGGTGAAGACGGCACCACCGGCCTCCCACGCGGGTCGGCCGCCGGCGAAGCGGTCTTCGATCGCCCACATCGTGAACGGCTCGGCGGGGACGGGTACGTCGTCGCGGACGCCCAGCAGGCCGGCCACGCGATCGGCGAACTCCGGGGTGGTGGCGGGGACGATCCGGTCGACCATGCTCGAGGGGAAGCTCACCGCGCGGTCGAGGTAGGTCAGTGCGTCGGCGCCCTCGGCATCCGGCAGCTCCTGCAGGAAGGCGCGGACGAGCTTCTCGGTGTGGGAGCCGTTCGAGAGCAGGTTGTCGCAGCTGAGGATCGACATCGGCTCCCCTCCGGCCGCGGCGCGGCGTTGAAGGCCGCGGGCGAGCTGCCCGATGCTCGATCGGGGGTCGCCGCCGCGCAGGTCGGCCGCGACGATCGGGTCGTCGACATCGAGGCGCTGCGTCGAGGGCGAGTAGCTGTATCCGTTCTCGGTGACCGTGAGGGTGGCGATGCGGATGCGGGGATCGGCGAGGTCGGCGACGACGCGCGCCGGGTCGTCGGCGGCGACGTACGAATCGGTGTGCGCCCCCGGGATCTCGAGCGTGGTGCCGGTGGGCGAGATCGTCGCGACGGTGTACAGGTGGTCTTGAGCGTGCAGGGCGTCGACGACGCGGCGCGAGCGCGAGGCGACGCCGACGATGCCCCAGTCGCCGCCCGTCGCGCGCATTGCGGCGGCGGTGTAGACGGCCTGGTGGGCGCGGTGGAAGCTGCCGAGGCCCAGGTGGACGATCCCCGCGGTGGCGGGGGCATCGGGCAGGGAGGCCGTCGAGGTCGACGCGTCCCGGCGCAGTCGGGCGGTCACGCGCGGGCTCCCCGCGACGCGGGAGGGCTCGCCATGAGGGGATCGTCGATGATCGGCATGAAAGCAGTGTGCGGTGTTTGTACAAACTTGTCAACCTTTTTCACGACCGCATGCCCGATGATGGGACGACAGAGGTATGGGGGTGGACATGGCGGCGAACCTCACGGAGGTGGCACGGCACGCGGGCGTGTCGATCGCCACCGCGTCGCGCGCCTTCGGCGAACCCGACCGCCTCGCCCCCGCCACGCTGGACCGTGTCCGGCGCGCCGCGGTTGAGCTGGGCTACGCCACCCCCCAGGTGGCCACGGGCACCCGCACGATCGCGGTGGTCGTCCCCGACGCGGCCAACCCCGTGTACGCCACCCTGCTCAAAGCCATCCAGGGCCAGGCGTGGCACGGCCGCCACCGCATCGTACTGTTCGATGCCGACGAAGACCTGCGCCGCGAACGGGAATCGATCGAGCTCGCGGGCCGCACGGACGGTCTGCTGCTGTGCTCGCCGCGACTGCCCGAGGCCGAGGTCCTCTCGCTGGTCGGCGACACTCCGCACGTCGTCATCAACCGCGTCCTCGCCGGTGCCCCGTGCGTGGTGATGGATGCCGAGCGAGGACCGACGCAGGCGGTGGAGCACCTGTCGGCCCTCGGCCACGACCATGTCGCGTACGCGTCGGGGCCTCACGGCTCATGGGCCGACGAACAGCGGGCCGGCGCCGTGGCTCGCGCCTGCGAACGCTTCGGCATCCGCCTGTCGAGATTGAGCCACCACGCAGCCTCCATCCAGGGCGGACGCGCGGGCGCTGCCGCCGCCGCGGCCAGCGGCGCCACCGCCGTGATCGCCTACAACGACCTGGTCGCCCTGGGCCTCGAGGCGGGCATGGCCGAGCTCGGCCGTGTGTGCCCCGACGACGTCAGCATCGTCGGCATCGACGACATCGACCTCGCCGGTGCCGTCACGCCCAGCCTCACGACGGTGCGCATGCCCATCGCGCGCTCCGGCGCCCTCGCGGTCGACCTGCTGCTGCAGGCGATGGTGGGCGCGGCGTCGATCGGCGAGACCGTGCTGCCGTCGCAGCTCATCGTGCGCGGCTCGACGGCGCCCCCGCGCGCGCTCGCGCGCTGACGCGGGGCGCGGTCGACCTACTCGTGCGCCGCAGGCCGTGCGCCAGGCGGTGTCACGTCGGCGAGGCATGCGCGACCCGTCCGACGCGCCGCGGTGGGAGAATAGGGGTATGGCCGAGCAGCCCGCCCCCGAACGACCGTCTCCCGTGCGCGATGACATCGAGACGGTCAGCGTGCGCCGCGCACCCAAGTACGGTGTCTTCCTCGCGGCGGGGGCCTTCATCGGCATCCTGGTCGCGCTCATTTTGACCTTCGCCATCCAGGGCAGCGGCATGAGCCCGTACACGCAGGTGGTGTACTCGGAGCTTCAGGTGTTCGGCTTCACGGCGCTCATCTGCATCGTCGTCGGGTGCACCGTCGGGGCCGTCGTCGCGTTGATCTTCGAGCGCACCGTGGGCAGCCGTACGCGTCAGGTCATCGTCGACCACGAGCGGCACGGGGCCTGATCAGGCCAGTTCCGCGATGATCGGGTGGATCGCGGTGTCGAATGCCGCGACGTCCCCCCGCAGCCCGTCGGTCACCGCCACGGTGAGCGAGCCGATCCACCACACCCCGCGCTGAGTCAGCGGGAGCACCTGCACGTTCAGTTCGAACGAGTGCGCGCGGCGTCCGACGACGCGTTCGTGCGCGGCGATCGCACTGGCATAGGCCCGGTACGACACCCCCGGACGCGCCGCCGCCTCGCGGGAGTACCGGTCGTGGGCATGACGGGCGTAGTCGACGGCGTCGTCGGCATGGGCGACGATCTCCTGCCGCAGGGCATCGGCACCCTCCACGGGAAGCGCGACGAGCGTCTCGAACCCGTCGACCAGTTCGAGCGGCACGGGGGAGGGGTGCGCCTGCGGCTCGACCGTCATCGCCCAGTACTCGCGCCACTCCCGCTCGAGCTGGGACTGCGCGGCATCCGTGCGTTCCCCGACCGTCGACGGCGGAACGCGCCGCAGAGCGGGCAGTTCCTCGGGGGACCGGATGCCGAGAACCTGGCGAAGGAAGAGCGCGACGAGCACCGGTTGCGCCGCGTCCTCGCGGATCGTCCACTGCGGCTGGCCGCCCGTCATGGCGTCATTGTAGGACGCGAGATCGGGGGCGGATGGGCCTTGCGCGCGGCGCACCCGAGGATCGGGGGCGGGGCCCGTGCGCGTGGTCGCCCGGCGGTGGGGCCCCTCCACTCGTCACGAGACCCCACGCCACGGCCCCCACCCACCCGTCCCACAGCCCCGCCGCGCCGCACTGGACACCCGCGCGTGTCCACCCCGGGTAGTCTGTTCCGGTGGCTTCCGCTCCCCACGAAAACCCATACTCCGCCGCAGGCGTCGATACCGCCGCCGGAGACCTCGCCGTCGAACTGATGAAGTCGGCCGTGCGCCGCACGCACGGGCCCGAGGTGCTCGGTGGGGTCGGCGGATTCGCCGGTCTCTTCGACGCTTCCGCGTTGCGCGATTACGCGCGTCCCCTGCTCGCGACCAGCACCGACGGCGTCGGCACGAAGGTCGCGATCGCCCAGGCCATCGACAAGCACGACACGATCGGCGAAGACCTCGTCGGCATGGTCGTCGACGACATCGTCGTGGTCGGTGCCCGCCCGCTCTTCATGACCGACTACATCGCGTGCGGCAAGGTCGTGCCGCAGCGCATCGCCGACATCGTCGCGGGTATCGCGCGCGGCTGCGCCATGACGGGCACCGCGCTCGTCGGCGGCGAGACCGCGGAGCACCCGGGCCTGCTCGGCATCGACGACTACGACGTGGCGGGGGCCGCGACCGGCGTGGTAGAGGCCGACCGCATCCTCGGCGCCGACCGCGTGCGCAGCGGCGACGTCGTGCTGGCCCTCGCCTCGAGCGGTCTGCACTCCAATGGCTACTCGCTCGTCCGCCACATCATCACCGGCGCGGGCATCGCGTATGGCGCGGCGTCGGCCGAGCTCGGCGGCACGTGGGGCGAAGCGCTCCTCGAGCCCACGCGCCTGTACACCTCGCCGCTCCTGCGCCTGCTCGACGACGCGGCCACGGGTTCCGGCATCCACTCCCTCAGCCACGTGACCGGCGGCGGTATCGCCGCCAACCTCGCGCGCGTGCTGCCGCAGAACACGTGGGTCGACGTCGACCGCTCGACGTGGAGCCCGTCGCCGGTGTTCCGCGTGCTGGCCGACATGGGCGGGCTCGAGCTGACCGCGACCGAGGGCACATGGAACCTCGGCATCGGCTTCCTCGCGGTCGTCGCGCCGGAGGCTGCGGATGCCACGATCTCGGCGCTCCAGGCCGACGGCATCGCCACGTGGCAGGTCGGCGTCGTACGCGACGACGCGCGCCCCGACGGAGAATTCGAACAGGGCGCGAAGGGCGTCGACGGAGGCGCCGTGCGCCTGGTCGGAACCTACGCGGATGCCGGTGCGCCGGCGAACGGAGCGAGCTAACACCCCATGTGCGGCATCGTCGGCATGGCCGGGCAGGGCCCGGTCAATCAAGAGATCTACGACGCGCTTCTGCTCCTGCAGCACCGGGGTCAGGACTCGACGGGCATGGCCACGGCCGAGTCCAGCGGCGTCTTCCACATCTACAAGGCCCGCGGCCAGGTGCGCGAGGCGTTCCGCACGCGCGACATGCGCGCGCTGCTCGGCGACATCGGCCTCGGCCACGTCCGGTACGCCACCAAGGGCACCGCGTCGAACGAGGAAGAGGCGCAGCCCTTCTACGTCAACGCGCCCTACGGCATCGTCCTCGTGCACAACGGCAACCTCACGAACACGCGCGAGCTGACCGGCGAGCTCTTCCACAAGGACCGCAGGCACCTCAACACCAGCAGCGACACCGAACTGCTCGTGAACATCCTCGGTTCCGAGCTGCAGTCCGAGATCACCGGACCCGACCTCGACCCCGCGCAGGTGTTCCGCGCGGTGGGGCGCGTGCACGAGCGCGTCGAGGGCTCGTACGCCTCGATCGCCCTCATCGCGGGCTACGGTCTGCTCGCGTTCCGCGACCCGTTCGGCATCCGCCCCCTCATCCTCGGCAAGCGTCCCGCGCCGGAGGTCCCCGGCGGCGAGCCGCGCGACGAGTGGATCGTGGCATCCGAATCCCTGGTGCTCGAGAACGCCGGCTTCGAGGTCGTCCGCGACGTCGAGCCCGGCGAGGCGGTGTTCATCACCCTCGACGGCACGCTGCACGCTCAGCAGTGCGCGACGCAGTCGACGCTCGCGCCGTGCTCGTTCGAGTACGTGTACCTCGCCCGACCCGACTCGATCATGAACGGCATCTCGGTCTACGAGGCGCGACTGCGAATGGGCGAGCGCCTGGCCGACACGATCGCGAAGTACACCCCCACCGGCACCATCGACGTGGTCATGCCGATCCCCGACTCCTCGCGCCCCGCCGCCATGCAGGTGGCGCGCAAGCTCGGCATCGAGTACCGCGAGGGCTTCTACAAGAACCGCTACGTCGGCCGCACGTTCATCATGCCGGGGCAGGCGGTGCGCAAGAAGAGCGTGCGCCAGAAGCTCAACGCGATGTCGAGCGAGTTCAAGGGCAAGAACGTCCTGCTCATCGACGACTCCATCGTGCGCGGCACGACGAGCCGCGAGATCATCCAGATGGCGCGGGATGCCGGGGCCAAGAGCGTGACGTTCGCCTCGGCCGCTCCTCCCGTGCGCTTCCCGCACGTGTACGGCATCAACATGCCCTCGCGGGAAGAGCTCGTGGCGCACAACCGCACGATCCCCGAGATCGCCGAGGAGCTCGGCTGCGACTACCTGGTCTACCAGGAGGTCGACGACCTCAAGGCCGCAATCATGGAGGGCACCGACCTGGTCGACCTCGACATGAGCTGCTTCGACGGCCGGTACGTCACCGGCACCGTGTCGCCGGAGTACCTCGCCTGGGTCGAGGGCAGCCAGGAGTCGTGACCCCGCGCCGGGCGGGGATGGCCGCGCTCGCTGCGGCGGCCATCGTTCTGCTCGCGCTGACGCTGCGCATCGCCGTGGCGTCGCTGTCGCCGTTGCTCACGACGATCCAGCGCGACTTCGACGTGCCCGCGGCGATCGTGGGCCTCATCGGCATGGCGCCCCCGGTGGCGTTCGCGCTGGCCGGCACCGTCACCCCGGCGATCGAGCGACGGATCGGTCTGGAGCGCCTGGTGCTGGTGGCCGCAGTGGTCGCCGCCGCGATGCTCGGCCTGCGGGCGGCCGCGGTCGACGCGTTCAGCCTGCTGGCGGCGACCGCGGGGGTCTTCGGGGCCGTCGGGATCGCGAACGTGCTGCTGCCGGCGGTGGTCAAGAAGTACTTCCCGACGCGGATCGGCGTGATGACGACGGTGTACTCCACGACCATGGCCGTCGCGACCTTCACGCCCCCGCTCGTCGCGGTGCCGCTGGCCGACGCGGTCGGGTGGCGCGGATCGTTCCTCGTGTGGGCGGTGGTGGCCGTCGCCGCGGTGGTGCCGTGGATCGCGATGAGCCTGCGCGCCCGCGCGTCGCGCGCCGACATCGTCGAGGCCCCGCGTGCGTCGGTGCTCTCGCGCATCGTGCGGGTGCCGCAGACGTGGGCGCTCGTGGCGACATTCGCGGTGAACTCGTCTGTCGCCTACGGCCTGTTCGCGTGGCTCCCGCCGCTGCTCATCGACGTCGCGGGCGTGGAACCGGCCGAGGCCGGCAGTCTGCTGGCCCTGTTCTCGTTCATGGGCCTGCCCGTCTCGCTCGTCGTTCCTCTGCTCGTCGGGCGGATGCGCAGCACGGCACCGTTCTACGTCGTGGCGGTGGGGGCCGGGCTCGCCGGGGTCGCCGGTCTGCTGTTCGCCCCGACGCTCGCCACCACTCTCTGGGTCGTGCTCATCGGGCTACCCCCGCTGATGTTCCCCATGGTGCTGGTGCTGTTCGGCCTGCGCACGCGCTCGCATGACACGGCGGTCGCGCTCAGCGGGCTCGTGCAGAGCGTGGGCTACGGCATCGCCGCGCTCATGCCCCTCGCGATCGGAGTCACCCACGAACTCACCGGAGGCTGGACCGCCGGTCTGCTCCTGTTGGGCGCAGCGGTGATCCTCGTGATTCCGGCGGGCTTCATCGTCTCGCGTGGCGAGACGATCGAGCAGTCCTGGGAGCGCCGTACGGGCGCCACATGGTGACGACGCCCGGGCGTTACGCCTTCTCGTCTTCGTAGGTGCCGCTGTACTCGTCGGCCCACTTGTCGACGTACGCGTCTTCACCCGCTTCGGGTGCACCCAGTTCGCGCTCGAGAGCCGAGTAGTTCACCGAATAGGTGTCGTACTTCAGCTCACGGGCGATCTTGGTGTTCTTCGCCTTCTGACGGCCACGCCCCATGCGAGACCCCCTCACGATCGACGTCGAGGGCCGTGCTTCGGGCCCTGCGTATTGCGGTTCCGGACCGAGCCGGTAAGAGTAACACCCAGGATATCACGGCGCCTTCCTCCCCAGCCGTCGGGCGGGATGCCGGCGACGTGGCCGCACCGACGAAAGGCCCGCGCGCATGACCGACTCCCCTCGCCCGCACACGGCTTCCGGCCCGGTGATCGCCGGGGTCGTGCCCGGTCAGTCCCCCCGAGTCGTGCGGGAAGCGGCGCGGTATGCAGCGCTCGCCCAGGCAGAACTGGTGATCGCCTACGTCGACACCACCCGCTTCGTGGCGTTCGAAGACCCCGACGGCTACGTGCACTCGTCGACCGTCGATGTGGCGGGAGCCGCGGCGAAGGCGGCACTCGACGAGGTGCAGCGGGCAGCGACCGAGATCCTCGCGGGCGATCCGACGCCGTGGCGCGTGCGCCCGGTGATCGGCGACCCGGCTCTGGCGTTGATCGGCCTCGCCGACGAGCTCGGCGCCTCGCTGCTGGTCGTCGGAACGCGGAAGCGGGGGTTGGGCGAGTCGCTGCGCGAGTTCCTCACGGGCTCCGTGGCCGCCCGGCTCACCCACCGGCAGAACCGTCCGGTGCTGGTGGTTCCGGTGAGCGAGGCGGCCGGCCCCGAGGAGCAACTGCCCTGGGAGAGCTGACCGGTCAGCCGCGCATGGCGCGGGTGACCGCGTCGGACGCCTGGCGCAGCGCCGTCTCGATGTCGTCGACTCCGGATGCCGCGAGCTCGCCGCCGCGCGAGACGTGCGCCCGAAGCTCCGAGCGCACGCGCCCGCGGAACTCGTTGATCGCCGCATCGGCGCGAGACAGCTGCTCGCGACTGCGGGAACGGGCGTCGTCGACGGGGGCGGACTGCGCGTGCTCGCGTTCCTCACGGGAGGCGGCGGCGAGGTCGGCGCGCAGGCTCCGCATGGCGTCGCGCACGCTGCCGCGGACCTCGTCGGCGATGAGGCGGACGCTGTCGGCCAACCCCGCCTGGATGCCCTCGAGGTCGCCCGCGCGGGAGGCGACCTCGGCGCGACCGGCGTCGGTGATCTCGTAGACCGTCTTGCGGCCGTCGACGGTCTTGGTGACCAGGCCTTCTTCTTCGAGCTTCGCCAGACGCGGATAGATGGTGCCGGCCGAGGGCGAGTAGGTGCCGCCGGTGCGCTCGCCGAGTGCCTGCATGAGGTCGTATCCGTGCCGGGGCGATTCGTCGAGCAGGCTCAGGATGTAGAGGCGAAGGTCGCCGTGCGAGAAGACGGGGCTCATCACCACTCCTCCTCTCCGGCGAGTTCCTCGGGACGCAGGCCCGAGATGCCGCGACGGAGCACCGTGATCTCGCCCGAGACGGTGTTCGCTCGCACGTCGACGAACGACCCCGCGAGGGTGCCGGTCGAGCCGGTGTAGTTGGTCGGGCCGGAGCCCGAACGCACGTGACCGTCGATCTGCACGCGCCCGCTCACCGAGCGGGAGACGTAGTTCGCGGGCAGCGAGCGATCCAGACGCACGGTGGCGGTGCCGTTGACGGAGTTGAGGCTGATCGACTGGGTCGCACCCGTGGAGTCGACGAGCATCGCGCCCGAGACGGTGTCGATCGACGCCTTGGTGACGGCGCCGGTGACGGCCACGTCGCCCGAGACGCTGTTGGCGCTGAGGGCGCCCTCGAGCTCGCGCACCTGCACGTCGCCCGAGACGGCGTTGAGGGTGACGTCGCCGACGAGGCCGTCGACGATGATGTCGCCCGAGACCGTGTTGAGGCGGGCGTCGGTGCGCAGGCCCGAGACGAGGGCACTCGCGCTGACGACGCCGAGGGTGAGGGCGACCGTGCGGGGAACGGCGACGCTGACCTCGGCCTTGGGGCCGCCGGCGCCGAAGTTGCGGAACACTTCGAGGAAGTTGTCCCACCGCAGCTGCGGGTGGTCGATCTCGAGGCGGCCGTCGATCATCTCGATGCGCAGGTCTTTGACGGTGACGCCGTGCACCTCGATGCGCGCGTCGGGCTCGTCATGCGCGATGACGTCGACCTGTCCGCCGACGAGGCCGATCTTGAGTTCGCGCAGCGACTCGATGTCGATGACGCGGGTCTCGCCGGGATGGACGATCCATTTCTCCATGCTGGTGCTCCTCACTCGCGATATATCGCGTTAGGGACAGTATCGAGATATATCGCGAGTTCGTCAAGACCCCATGCGGTGATGGCGCAGGGGCGCTGCTCGCACGGCAGCGCCGCCCCGCGAAAACACGGATGCCACGCCCTCACCGAGGACGTGGCATCCGGGGCGGGGGAACCCGCCGGGGGGAGAGGGGTGGCGCGCACCCGAAACGCGCCGCTCCTCGGTGAGTCAGACGGGCTTGCGGCCGCTGATGAGGCGGAACAACAGCACGATGAGGGCGATGAGGCCGACGATGATCGCGATCCAGAGCAGGAAGTTCGCGGCCTGGCTCAGTCCGCTGACCACGGCGATGACGATCGCGGCGACGATGATGATGATCAGGAAGATGTTCATGGGGGGACTCCTTGCTGTGTCCACGTCGAGACGCGGATGCTGTGCCCGCGTCGAAACACGGAACCGGGCGAGTGGTTGATTCCACCGTGCCACCACCCTTCGGATGACCGCGCGGGGTTGACGATCCTATGAGCCCGCTGTTAGCCAGGCTCGCGCGCGATAACACGGTCGCTCGGCCGCGCCGTGTCAAGCCCGACAGGCCCCGCGCCCGCCGGGTCGTAGCGTCGGTGCTCCGACGGAGGGAGGCGGCCATGCCGGAACGGCGAGGATCGCGCAGCGTGAAAGACCCCGATCTCTACGAGGCCCTGCGCGCGCAGGGCGACTCGAAAGAGAAGGCTGCCCGCATCTCCAACGCGGCGGCGGCCCGGGGCCGCGGCTCGGTGGGGGCGACGGGCGGGAAGGCCGAGAACTATGCGGACCGCACCGTCGCCGAGCTGAGAGCGCGGGCGAAGGAGCTCGGACTCACCGGCTACTCGGGCAAGAAGAAGGCGGAGCTGATCGACATGCTCCGCGACCACTGACGCATGCCACGCCTTCTGCGCGTACGCCCCTACGAAGACCCGGGCTATCGGCGGGTCCGATCGGGCACGGGCTTCCGGTTCGTCGATCACACGGGTGCCGCTGCGCCCGAGCGCGATTCCGAGCGTGCGCGGGGTCTGGTCATCCCTCCCGCGTGGCGTGAGGTGTGGATCGCGAGAGACGCGAACGCCCACATCCAGGCCGTCGGGACCGACGAGGCCGGACGCCGGCAGTACACGTATCACGCCGACTGGTCGAAACGACAGGACAAGGGGAAGTTCGCCCGCGCCCTCCAACTGGCCGAGTCACTGCCGCGGGCGCGAGCGCGCGTCACTCAATCGCTGCGCCGCAGCGAAGGGGACCGCGAGCGGGTGCTGGCGGTGTCGTTCCGCTTCCTCGACCTGGTCGCCCCGCGCGTCGGCAACGCCCGCTACTTCGTCACGAACGGCAGCCGCGGCCTCACGACCCTGCAGCGCCGCGATGCGACGGTCGAGGGCGACATGATCCGCCTGTCGTTCCCGGCCAAGAGCGGCAAGCGCGCCGATCTGACGCTGCACGACGAAGAGCTTGCCTCGCTCGTCGCGGAACTGGCGCTGGGTCGCTCGCGTGCGGCCCTGCTCAGCTACACGCGCGGGCGCCGCCGCGTTCCGCTCACGCCCGGTGACGTCAACGCGTACGTGCGCTCGTTGACGGGCGGGCCGTTCAGCGCGAAGGACTTCCGCACGCTGCGCGGCACGATCCTCGCCGCGGAATCGCTTGCCAAGGTCGGCGCGGTGGGAGGCAAGAACGAGCGCAAGAAGGCCGAGATCGCCGCGGTGCGCGCGACCGCCGAGGCGCTGGGCAACACTCCCGCCGTGGCCCGGTCGAGCTACATCGACCCCCGCGTCTTCTCGCTGTACCGCAAGGGACGCACGATGGAACTGGGCGGGTCGAAGGACGCCGCGATCCGGCGTCTGATCCTCGGGGAGTGAGCTCACGTGCGCGCGCCGGTCACGGGCGTAGGGTGGCGCGGTGAGCATGTGGCGTGACGTCGTCCTCGTCGCCGTCGGCGGTGCCATCGGCACGGCGATCCGCGCCGGTGTCACCCTGGCACTCGGCGACGACCTCGGCCCGGCTCTGGTGCCGATCATCAACGTCGTGGGGGCGTTCGCGATCGGTGTGCTGTTCGGCTGGAGGTCCCGGATGCCGGGATCCGCGCGCGCGCAGCGCGTGCAGCTGTTCGTGGGCACCGGGGTGCTCGGTGGGTTCACGACGTACAGTGCGCTCGCCGTCGAAGCGGCCGGACCGGCCATGCTGTGGTGGGGCGTGGGCACGGTGGCGCTGGGGACCGCGGCGGCCTGGGGCGGCCTGATATGGGGCCGCGGCGGACGGCGACAGCGATGAATCCCCTCGTCTTCGTGGCCGTGGCCCTCGCCGGCGGAGTCGGTGCGGCCCTGCGGTTCCTCCTCGACACGGCCGTGCGACGCGTGACGGGCGAGCTCTTCCCCTGGGGGATCCTCGCGGTGAACGTCTCGGGCGCGTTCGTGCTCGGCATCCTGAGCATGCTCCCGGGCGACGAGGCGTGGCGCTGGATCGTGGGCACGGGGCTGCTGGGCGGGTACACGACCTTCAGCGCCGTCGCGGTGACGACGGTGCTGCTCGCCGAGGAAGGCCGCGGACGCACCGCGGCGAACTACGCCGCGGTCTCGTTCGCGGGGTCGTTGTTCGCGGCGGCGGCGGGTCTCGCGCTCGGCTCGCTCGTCTGAGGGGCCCGGTCCTCACGGGCTCGGCGGCCTCGTCCGGGATCAGCGGTCGGTCACCGCCCGCGTCGCACGCCGCCTTCTGCGCATCGCGGCCATCGGGGCGGATCCCGCGGGGAAGGCCCGTGTGATACTTACTGTCGATACATCTCTGTATCGAAACTCGACCCCGAAGGGTGCTTCGTGTCGTATCTGGCCGTTCTGAGCCTGAAGAACCGCGCCCTCATCGCCCTGGTCACCATCGTGGCGGCGATTTTCGGCGGGCTCGCGCTGACGAGTCTCAAGCAGGAGCTCATCCCCTCGATCGAGTTCCCCCAGCTCGCGGTCGTGACGACCTATCCCGGTGCCTCGCCCGAGGTCGTCGAGGCCGATGTGTCGACGCCCATCGAGAACGCGATCCGAGGGGTCGAGGGGCTCGAGTCGACCACCGCCACGAGCACGACGAACTCGTCGATCGTGTCGGCGTCGTTCACCTACGGCACCGACCTCGCCGCCGCCCAGCAGAAGATCCTCGCGGCGATCGCGCGCATCAACGACCAGCTGCCCGAGTCGGCCGACACCACCGTCGCCTCGGCGAGCATCGACGACTTCCCCGTCATCCAGCTGGCGGTCACCGGCTTCACCGATGCCCAGGCCACCCAGGCCACGCTCGAGACGAGCGTCGTGCCCGACCTCGAAGACGTCGACGGCGTCAACGGGGCGCAGATCGTCGGCGGCATCGGGCAGCGCGTGACCATCACCCCGGATTCCACCCGGCTCGGCGAGCGGGGATTCAGCCAGCAGTCGATCACCGACGCCCTCGACGCCAACGGCGTGCTGTTCCCCGGTGGTTCGCTCACGCAGAACGACCAGACCCTGACGGTGCAGACCGGCACCAAGCTCACCAGCGTCGACGAGATCACCGCCCTCCCCCTCGTTCCGAGCGACGCGTCGCAGTTCCAGGCGGGTCGCACGACCATCGGCGACGTGGCGACGGTCGCCCTGCAGACCGACCCGGTCACGACGCTCTCGCGCGTCGACGGGCAGCCAGCGCTCACCATCGCCGTCACCAAGCTCCCCGCCGCCAACACCGTCGATGTCTCGCGCGGAGTGCTCGCGGCCCTACCCGCCCTCGAGAGCTCGCTCGGTGAGGGCGCGACGTTCACCGTCGTCTTCGACCAGGCGCCGTTCGTGCAGCAGTCCATCGAGGCGCTCGCGCAGGAGGGCCTTCTGGGCCTCGTCTTCGCCGTCGTGGTGATCCTGGTGTTCCTCATGTCGGTGCGCTCGACGCTCGTGACGGCGATCTCGATCCCCACGAGCGTGCTCATCACCTTCGTCGGTCTGCAGGCCTTCGGGTACTCCCTGAACATCCTGACCCTCGGCGCCCTCACCATCGCCATCGGCCGCGTCGTCGACGACTCCATCGTCGTGATCGAGAACATCAAACGGCACTACGTCGGAGACGCCGACAAGATCCCCACGATCATCCGCGCGGTGCGCGAGGTGGCGGCCGCGATCACGGCATCCACGATCACCTCCGTCGCGGTGTTCCTGCCCATCGCGTTCGTCGGTGACGTCACCGGTGAGCTGTTCCGCCCGTTCGCGCTGACCGTGACGATCGCGATGGCCGCGTCGCTGCTGGTGTCGCTGACGATCGTGCCCGTGCTGGCGTCGTGGTTCCTGCGGCCCGGCAAGGTGGTCCGCGACGCCGAGGGCAACGCGATCGACCCCGAAGCTCCGGATGCCCCGCCTTCGCGCCTGCAGAAGGCGTACGTGCCGGTGCTGAGCTGGACGCTGAAGCACTCGGGAGTGACTCTTCTGCTGGCCGTGCTCGTGCTCGGCGGCACCCTCGCCACCGTGCCCCTGTTGAAGACCGACTTCCTTGGCGACTCGGGCCAGAACACCTTCACCGTCACCCAGAAGATCGGCTCCGCCCCCAGCCTGGATGCCGAGGACGCGGCCGCGCAGAAGGTCGAGGCCGTGCTGCTCGACACCGACGGGGTCGAGACCGTGCAGACCTCGATCGGCTCGAGCGGATCGGCGCTGCGCGACGCCTTCTCGGGCGGCGGGTCGGGGATCACGTACTCGATCACCTCGCAGTCGGGCGTCGATCAGGTCGACCTGCGCGAACGCGTGCGCACCGAGCTCGAAGCCCTCACCGACGCCGGTGAGATTGAGGTCGCGGCCTCGGGCGGGGGCTTCGGTTCCACCGCCATCACCGTCGACGTCACCTCGGCCGACTCGTCATCGCTCCAGCAGGCCAGCGATGCGGTTGTGAACGGTCTGCAGGGACGCGACGGCATCGGGCAGGTCACCAGCAGCCTGTCGGCGTCGCTCCCGTTCGTCTCGGTGCGCGTGAACCGCGACGCGGCGGCCGAGCGCGGCCTGTCGGAGCGCGCCGTGGGCGCCCTCGTGTCGAACACGCAGCAGCCCCGTCAGGCCGGCACCGTCGAGCTCGACGGTCGGGGGGTGACGGTGTACCTCGCCGCCGCCAACCCGCCCGCCACGATCGACGACCTGCGCGCGCTCGAGATCCCCACGGCGAGCGGCCCGGTGCGCCTCGACGAGATCGCGACCGTCGAAGAGAGCCAGACTCCGCCGTCGATCACGACGTCGCGGGGGCTCCGCACCGCCACCATCACCGTCACCCCCACCACCGACGACCTCGGCAGCTCATCGGCCAGCGTCACCTCGGCCCTCGCCGACGTGCAGCTGCCCGAGGGGTCCACCGCCGAGGTGGGCGGTGCCGTGACCGACCAGCAGGACGCCTTCACCCAGCTCGGCCTCGCCCTGCTCGCGGCGATCCTGATCGTCTACGTCGTGATGGTCGCGACCTTCAAGTCGCTGCGTCAGCCGCTCGAGCTTCTCGTGTCGGTGCCGTTCGCGGCGACCGGCGCCATCCTCATGCTGCTCATCACCGGGGTGCCCCTGGGTGTGGCCGGAATGATCGGTGCGCTCATGCTCGTCGGGATCGTCGTCACCAACGCCATCGTGCTCATCGACCTGGTCAACCAGTACCGGGCGCGGGGACTCAGCGTGCGCGACGCGACCATCGTCGGCGGGGCGAGGCGTCTACGCCCCATCCTCATGACCGCGCTCGCCGCGATCTTCGCGCTCGTGCCGATGGCCCTGGGCATCACGGGCCACGGCGGATTCATCTCGCAGCCGTTGGCGGTCGTGGTGATCGGTGGCCTGGTGTCGTCGACGTTCCTGACGCTGCTCGTGCTGCCGACCCTCTACAACCTCATCGAGGGAGCAAGCGAGCGGCGCCGGGAGCGACGGGCGGCCCAAGCAGAAGAGTCCGACGAGACGCCGACCGACGACGCTCACCCGCTGAGCCGCCGAGAGCTGCGCGGGAGCCGCTGACCCGGCCCGTTACCGCACGCCGGCGTGGCACCGGGCCCGCGCACGTTGCTGCCGACGCGGCGCGGTCGCTCGACGCGGGCGCGGGCGGGGCGGTGAGCGTGGGCATCATCGGGACCTGAACCACGGATGCCGTGGCGTGCGAGGTCCCGCGGGCTTCGGGGTGGAAAGCCCCGAGGCCTCCCGCCGGGGCGAGAGCACGTGTGACGAGCGGCACCGCCGGTGTCGTGCTCGACGCGCGGCCGACCGCGGTGACCGACACCGCTCCCAGGGCCCCGGGGCGCGGTGCGCGGGCGCTCGATGAGACGGAGCCCGCGCGGCGCACGATCGACGACCGGTGCGCGCGGCGGCGGGGGGCGAGGTGCGCGACATGGGGGGTCCCGGCATCCGGCGCTCGAACGGCCGTCGCCTGGGCCGAGGCGAGGATGTGCGTGAACATGCCCGCCCACGCGAACATCGCGGCGCACGCGATGGTCTCGAACAGGGCGAGGTTGATCGTCGCCGACACGAACAGCGCGATCGAGATGACCAACCACACCAGGGCGACGCCCGTGCTGATGGCCATGCGCTTGCCGAGGCGGTGGAACAGGACGGGCGAGGTGAGCAGCAGCGCCAGGAAGCCGAGCACCATCGAACCCGCGACCCGGTCGTGCAGGTCTTTGTCGGTGTTGAGAGGAATGCAGCCGACGAGGGCGAGATTCACGCCGATGACATTGAGGCAGAGGAAGGCGATGGTCGCGGCTCCCCGGCGCACCGGTCCGCGACCGAGGCGGCGGACATCGCGGCGCACGCGGAAGGCGAAATACACGACGATCATTCCGCTGACCTTGAGCGTGTTGTTGAAGAATGCGGCCGAAAGGTCGTGGAACGTCCCCAACTGGCTGAAGTGCAGCTGCCACCACAGCGGGTCGCTCGTCGTCGCGATCGACAGCAGCAGGCCGCCCACCAGGACGATCAACGCCGCAGCGCCGACGTGCATCGTGGGCACGGCGTCGAGGCGTCGGACGATTCCGCGCAGGCGCGGGATCGAGGGCGAGGAAGGGACGGCGGATCGGAGCGCGGTGCTCATGGCGGGGGATCTTTCCTCAGGACGGAACGAGCGTCCCCCCACACCGCGGGACCCTCGGCCCCCGTCGGCTCATTCGGGTATCAACCGAGGGAACCGTGGTCCTCGGCCGCCCCCGGCCTTGACGGAAACCGTCACTCGAATGGTAACGTTCGCGGCGCGTTATTGGGAAAGGGGTTGCCTGAGGATATCCCTGATCATCTGCACATTCCGTGTCCCCCAAATGGGGGACAAGGAATGCTCACGAGTGAAAGATGATGCCCCATTCCCGGGTGAGCGAAGCCCCCGGATCGAGGGTGTCGAGGTCGAGTCCCGAGGCGAAGGCGTTCGCCGGGGCGGTCATCGGCTCGATCGCCACGGCGAGGGGCTGGCCGGGGTACCGATCGGTCGTGAACACCTGCGCCCAACGGAATCCGTCGTCCTGCCAGAGTTCCACGGCGCGTCCGTCGGGCGCGGTCAGGGTGTGCCGCGCGCGGCCCTCGGCGTCGCGCTCGAGACCGCGGTAGCCGTTGTCGAGCGAGGCGTCGCCCAGGCGTCGGCCCGCTCGCAGGTCGTTCGTCTCGTCTACCGACACCTCGTCGACCGGGATCTTGCGGTCGTCGAGCACGAGCGTGGTCGTGCCGGTGGACTGTACGACGAGATCGGCGGTGTCGACCCCGCCGATCTGCAGGTACGGGTGCACGCCGAGCGCGACCGGGGCGACCGTCGCTCCGACGTTCTCGATGACGTGCGTGACGTGCAGGCCATCGGGCTGCAGCGCGAACGTCACCCGGGTGCGCAGGTGGAACGGGTATCCGGTCTGCGGAACGACGTCGGCGCCGAGCACGAGGCGGTCGGTCGTGTGCTCGATGGGCTGGTACGTGCCGAAGCGCAACAACCCGTGGCTGGCGTTGCCGAGGGCGGGCTCACTGATGGCGAGCTGCCGCTCGACCCCGTCGAAGGTGTACCTGCCGTCGCGGATGCGGTTCGGCCAGGGGACCAGCACGACGCCGGATGCCGCGGGCGTGGGTGCGTCGTCGGCGTAACGCGGAACCAGGTCGACGCCGTCGACCGTGAGCGCCCGCAGCGCCGCGCCCACCTGGGCGATCTCGGCGGACGCGTGGTCGGTGCGCAGGGGGAAGCGGTGTCCGGTGGGGTCGGCGGTCATGACGAGGCCTTTCTCGGGCGGGGCGGGCGCTGCAGCCAGGGGCGCAGCAGGCGGGTGACCCACGGGAGCACCGCGTAGGTCATGACGGGCGTGAGCAGGACGGTGGTCGCGAGCACGCGCAGCACCAGGGGAACCTCGGTGAAACCGGGCACGAAGCCCAGCAGCCAAGAGGCCAGCAGGTTGGTGGGGAAGAACCCGACCCAGATCGTCACCGCCTGCTTCCACCGCGGGGGAGCGGACGGGACCGGCTGCTGCACCGGTTGGGTCCCGGCATCCGTCGTCGCCTCCATGATCGAGCCGAACGGGGCGTCGAACCACCCCTCGATCCCGGTGCGTCGCTCCACGCGCTCCTCGCGGGCGAACGGGCGCCCCGAATCGAGCCACCATTGACGCTGCGTCGAGGTGTCCCACTGCTCGAGCGTCGTGATGTCGCGGAACCGGTAGAGCATGTACCAGAGGTCGCTGTCTTCGCCCGCGCGCACCCAGCCCGAGCCGAGGAAGCCGGGGAACGCGGTCGCGAGGTCGGTGCCGGCCTGCATCCAGGAGGTCGCTTCGGCGGTGCGCGTCGGGTCGATGCGCCGCTCGATCGCCACCGTGATGGGGTGGGCGTCGGTGTCTGCCATGGGTCCATCTTCGTCCACGCCGGGCGTTCACCGACGTCGGGGGAGGCATGTCCCACTTCGTGCGGTTCTGAGGCGTCGAACCCGCACGAATGGGGACATGAGCGCGGGGTGGGGGAGGGGGTGTCCCACTTGGTGCGATCGACGGGCCGCGAACCTGCACGGATGGGGACATGGATGCCATTCCCAGCCGCGACCGGTAACGTCGGGGAGTCGGCTCTGGACACCGCGCGTGATGCGCGGATGGGTTTGTAGTCCAAGGGGCCGATGGAGAGCACGCGATCGCGTCCTCCCATCACTAGTGAATGGCCCCCGGCCGACGGATGTCCGGGTTTCGCACCGCTGCGCGCGGTGCCGCTGTCTCGCGCGAAACAGAACCCAGAAGGACATCGTCATGCCCAAGAACAAGAAGCCCGCCGGCGGCCGCCCCGCCAAGAACTTCGAGCCGCGCTACGGTGCGCAGACCTCGTTCCAGGACCGCAAGCGCCGCCCCGAGGGCGCCGCGTCCGCGAAGCCCGGCAGCAAGAGCCCGAGCCACCGCGGTTACCGTCCCGAGGCCGAGGCCGCCCCCGACAAGCGTCGCTGGAGCGCACAGGACCGCGTCGGTCGCGACGAGTCGCGCGGCATCCGCAGCTCCGCCCGCGATGACCGCTCCGGCCGCACCGACCGCCCCGCGCGCTCGTTCGACGACCGCCCGGCGCGCTCGTTCGACGATCGCCCCGCGCGTTCGTTCGACGATCGTCCCCGCCGCGATTTCGGTGACCGCCCGGCCCGTTCGTTCGACGACCGCTCCGGTCGCCCCGCTCGCGATGACCGCGCCCCCCGCGTGGATCGCGTCGACCGCGACAGCCGCCGCGCCACCGGCGACGGTCGCCCGTCGTTCCGTGATGAGCGTCCGCGTCGTGACTTCGGCGATCGTCCGGCCCGTTCGTTCGACGAGCGTCCGCGTCGTGACTTCGGTGACCGTCCGGCCCGCGACGACCGCCCTGCCCGTTCGTTCGACGACCGCCCGCGTCGTGACTTCGGCGATCGTCCGGCCCGTTCCTTCGACGAGCGTCCCCGCCGCGATTTCTCGGACCGTCCCGCCCGCGACGAGCGCCCCCGCCGCGATGCCGGCGAGCGTCCCGCCCGGTCGTTCGACCGCCGCGACGAGCGTCCGGCCCGTTCGTCGGACGACCGCCCCGCTCGTTCGTTCGATCGCAGCGACCGTCCCGCTCGTTCGTTCGACCGCACGGATCGTCCGGCGCGTTCGTTCGACCGCACTGATCGTCCCGCGCGTTCGTTCGATCGCAGCGATCGTCCGGCCCGTTCGTTCGACCGTAACGACCGCCCCGCGCGCTCGTTCGACCGCAACAACCGCCCCGCCCGTTCGACCGACGACCGTCCTGCCCGGTCGTTCGACCGGAACGAGCGTCCGGCTCGTTCGTTCGACGAGCGCCCGGCCCGTTCGTTCGGTGACCGCCCCGCCCGTGACGAGCGTCCGCGCCGCACCGACGGCCCGAACCGCGCGGACTGGAACGCCACCCCGAAGCGCTCGGCCGAGCACGAGCAGCGCGTCGACGTCGTGCACGAGCGCCTGCAGGCGCAGGCCGTGGACGTCGCGACCGAGACCGGTGTCGGCTTCGCCGAGCTCGGTTTCGGCGACAACATCGTCCGTGCCCTCGCCAGCCTCGGCGCGGCCACGCCGTTCCCCATCCAGGCGGCGACGGTGAAGCCCATCCTCGACGGTCGTGACGTGCTCGCGCGCGGTCGCACCGGCTCGGGCAAGACCATCGCGTTCGGTGCCCCCATGGTCGAGAGCGTCCTGCGTTCGCAGGCGGGCGAGAAGCGTCAGTTCGCTCGCGCGCCCAAGGCCCTCATCCTCGCCCCCACGCGCGAGCTCGCCCTGCAGATCGACCGCACGGTGCAGGTCATCGCCCGCAGCGTCGGCCTGTTCACCACGCAGATCTACGGCGGCGTGCCCCAGGCCCGCCAGGTGGGTGCGCTGAAGAAGGGCGTCGACATCATCATCGGCACCCCCGGCCGCATCGAAGACCTGCTCAACCAGGGCAAGCTCGACCTGTCGCAGGTGCAGGTGGCCGTGCTGGACGAGGGCGACCACATGTGCGAGCTCGGTTTCCTCGAGCCGGTGCAGCGCATCCTGCGCGCCACCGCGAAGGGCAGCCAGAAGCTGCTGTTCTCGGCCACGCTCGACCGTGAGGTCGCCGCCCTCGTCGACGAGTTCCTCGTCGACCCGGCCGTGTACGAGGTCGCCGGTGAGGACCAGGACTCGGGCACCATCGAGCACCGCGTGCTCGTGATCGACCACCGCGACAAGGCCGAGATCCTCGGTTCACTCGTCGACCGCCCGGGCAAGACCCTCGTCTTCGCGCGTACCCGCGCATACGCCGAGACGCTCGCCGCGCAGTTCGACGACGCCGGTATCGCCGCGGTCGCGCTGCACGGCGATCTCAACCAGCAAAAGCGCACGCGCAACCTCGAGAAGCTCACCTCGGGTCGCGTCAACGTGCTCGTCGCCACCGACGTCGCCGCCCGCGGCATCCACGTCGACGACATCGACCTGGTGATCCAGGCCGACGCCCCCGACGAGTACAAGACGTACCTGCACCGTTCGGGCCGCACCGGCCGCGCCGGTCGCAGCGGCACCGTGGTGACGCTCATCACGCGGCAGCGTCAGCGCCGCATGACCGAGCTGCTCGACCGCGCCGAGATCCAGGCGCCGTTCGAGCCGGCGCAGCTCGGCGACGACCTGATCGAAGAGATCTCGGGNTGGCCGGGGCGACGCGGGGGCGAATGGATGCCGAGGGCCCGGTGCCGCGGACCGGACCGAGGCTGCTCGTCGGCGTCGCGCGGGCGGCGAGGCCCGGCTGCGGTCGCCCGCGAGGGTGGTCGTCTTCGTCCCACCCGTCGAGCCGGTGCAGGCGCAGCAGGGGACGCATGCGCGCGCCGAGCCAGGTGCGGTAGGCCTTGGGTGCTTGAGCGGAGACGCCCGGGTAGAGACCTCGGTACGACGACACCAGGTGCGGTTGCTCGCGCCCCAGCCATTCGAGGAACCACTGCTTCGCGCCCGGACGCAGGTGCAGCGCGCCGTAGACGACGCGAGCCGCGCCGGCGGCGCGGATGCGCGCGAGGGCGTCGTCGAGCACGGCGAGCGAGTCGGTCAGGTGCGGCAGGATCGGCATGAGGAAGACCGTGACGCGGAAGCCGGCGGCGGTGGCGGCGCGGACCGTGTCGAGGCGGGCGTCGGCGCTGGGGGTGCCCGGCTCGATCGCGTTCTGCAGGGCGTCGTCGAAGACGGCGATCGACATCGCCAACGAGACCTTCACCTGCGTGGCGGCGTCGGCGAGCAGGGGGAGGTCGCGGCGCAGGAGCGTGCCCTTGGTGAGGATCGAGAAGGGCGTGCCGTTGTCGGTGAGCGCGCCGACGATGTCGGGCATGAGGCGGTATCGCCCCTCGGCGCGCTGGTACGGGTCGGTGTTCGTGCCGAGCATGACGGGCTCGCGCGCCCACGATCCCCGACGCACCTCCGTGCGCAGCACGTCGGCGACGTTGACCTTCACGACGATCTGGGAGTCGAAGTCGGCGCCGTAGTCGAGGTCGAGGTACTCGTGCGTCTTGCGGGCGAAGCAGTACGAGCACGCGTGCGTGCAGCCCCGGTACGGGTTCACGGTCCAGTCGAACGGCATGGCCGACATGCCGGGCACGCGATTCAGGGCGCTCTTGCACTGCACCTCGTGGAACGTCATTCCGGCGAACTCCGGAGTCGTCACCGAGCGGACGAGACCGTCGATGCGCTCCATGCCCGGGAGCGCCGACGGGTCGTCCACGCCCAGCTGCTGCCCCTGCCATCTCATCGCCATAGTCGAACACATGTTCGATTTTCTCGCAACCGCCACGCCGCGCACCTCGCCTGCACGAACGAGTGTCGTCGCGGTACGGTGATCGCGACGCCGACCACCGGCGAGACACGGAGGCGCCCATGGAGTCGGTCTCGCGAGTACGCGGTCAGCACCTGCTCCATGCGTCGATCGGTCGCTTGGAGCCCTGGCATCCGGCGTTGGTCGTGCGTCGTCCGGCGCTGTCGGGATGCTCGTGGTTGGCACTCATGGCGGCGCTGCTGCTGGTGTGCGACCTCGTGGACGCCCCGGAGTGGGTCGCGCTCGTCGTGTCGCTCAGCGCGGCAGCGCCCAGCCTCGGCGCGACCCTCATCGTGCTCTCGCAGACGCCGCGCACCCACCTCGATCACGAGGAGTCGATCCTCGGACACTTCTTCGCGCGCTTCTTCGCCGTGCTCGGGGCTCTGGTGCTGTGGGTCGGGTCGGTGGTGCTCGGCGCCGCGGTCGCCGTGCAGCTCGCCGAAGACACCGGCAGCAACCCCGATCAGGCGTGGTTCGAGGCGTTCGAGATCATCGGCGGGGTAGTGCCGCTGATCATCGCGATGCTCTGGGCGGTGCTCGTGCTGCGCTGCGTGGGATACATCGCGCGGCTGCGGGGGTGGGCCGCCGTCCCCGACCGGCACCGCATCCCCGATCACTTCTTCGCCGAGCACCCTCGCACACGTCGCGTCCTGATCGGGTTCGCCCACCCGCTGCTGCTGCTGCTGGTCGCGGGTGCGGTGAGCATCGTGCTGGGCTTCCTGGCGGCCGGTGAGCTGAGCCTCGTGACTGATATCTGACTGCTCGCCGTTCCCGTCGGCCCGAGTCTGCCCGACCGCACATTCACCGCGCGAACGCGCGGCCGACTCGACCCGTGCCCCCGTCCAGGGGAGAATGGGTCGAGTCATGTCGCACGATCCCGAGATCTCGCCCCGCCGCGCCGCGCGCGCGGAGGCCGAACGACTCGCGACGGCGGCCCTCACGCTCGCGCCCGCCGCGGCAGAGCCCGTGCCCCCGATCCCCGCCGCCGAGCGGCCCGCCACCGACACGGCGGCCCTCGCCACCCGCCGCCGGCTGCGCGAGGCCGCGACCGCTGCGCCGACGACGGCCTCGATCCCGGTCCTCCGCCGCCGTCGCCTTGTCGCCGTGGGCGGGGCCGTCATCGTGGTGGCCGCCCTCGCCATCGCGATCGGTGCGGCGACCTCGGGATCCCCCGGTGGCGTCGCGGCCGACACCGACGCTCCGCCCGTCGCCGCCGTCGTCGCGGGGCCCCCCACCGTGCCCGACGAGGGTCTGCCGGTCGTGCAGCAGGCCGCCGTCGCCGCCACCTCGACGCCCTGCGACGACGCGGCGTTCACCTCGGCCCTGGCCGCGGGTGACGACGCCGGCGCGATCGCGGCCGCCGGGGGCGGGAGCGCCTTCCGCGCAGCGGTGGCATCCGGGATCGCGCCCTGCGTGTCGTTGTCGGACCCGAACCGCGAGTGGATGGTGGTCAACAAGCAGCGCGCGTACGACCCCGTCGACTACCGCCCGGGCGACCTCGTGATGCCCGACAGTGTGCGCGCGCTCGAGGAGTCGGCGCTGCGCGCGCCCGCGGCGGGGGCGCTGACTCAGCTCGTGCGTGCGGCCTCCGACGCCGGTGCCGGCGAGATCGGCTACCTGAGTGCCTTCCGCTCGTACAGCACGCAGCAGTCGACGTACGCCGGCCGCGTGGCCGTGGGCGGGGTCGAAGCCGCCGACCGCGAGAGCGCCCGCGCCGGGTACAGCGAGCACCAGTCGGGCCTGGCCGTCGACATCGTGCCGTGCAACGGCTCGTGCGCGACGCTCGACGACGTCGCCGCCTCGCCCCAGGGTGCGTGGGTGCGCGATCACGCGTGGGAGTACGGCTTCATCACCCGGTACGTCGAGGGCAGCGAGGGCATCAGCGGGTACGAGCCCGAGGCGTGGCACCTGCGTTACATCGGCCCCGAGCTGGCCCGCGCGTACCACGAGGGCGGTTACGCCACCCTCGAGGAGTTCTTCGGCCTTCCCGGGGCGCCCTCGTACTGAACGTCGAGGCGTCGGAGGGGGCCTCCGGCTCCTCGAGTCCGACGGCGGGCGAGGCCGAGGTCCGGCCGTGCGCGAGGTCGTGCCGCGACGCCGCGCGCCGGCCGGATCGTCCTCCGGCGGGGTCGTCCTCAGGTGGCGCTCGTCCGCGGGCGGCGGCGAGCGAGGCGTGCGACTCCCGCGCGGCGCAGAGCATCGGCGACGGCGATGCCGATCGCCATCCCGGCAGCGGATGCCACGAGCGTGAGCAGGTAGAAGAGCACGACGGTGAGGGGCGCGAACGTGTCGAGTCCGAAAGACGCCCAGGCGAGGGTCGGGTAGACGGCTGCCACCACGACGGCTCCGGCGAAGAACTGCCACCGGTGGAAGAACCGGTACAGCACGACGAGGAACGGCAGCTCGACGAAGAAGGCCCACCAGAGGTTGGTCGCGACGCTGCCCCACCCGTACCCGGAGAGCGGCGCGGCCACGAGGCCCGAGATGAGCCCGACCAGCAGCGCGGAACCGGGGCGTTCGAGTAGGCGCATCGCGACGGCCGCGGGCACCAGCCACAGCCCGGCGAGTGCCACCGCCGCGAACGGCGCGGCGGCGAACAGCACCGTCGACACCCAGTTGGCGGCGGTCAGCATGATGCCGCCGGCGACGCCGATGGCGGCGCAGGTGAGCAGGAAGACGGTCGAGATGCGCGACATGGATGCTCCGGATCGGATCAGACGGACAGGCGGGGAACGACGAAGAGGGCGGCCGAGATCGCCCAGAACGCCAGGGTGAAGACGGTGTCGCGCCGGCGCCAGGGCACGCGGTGGCGCTCGGTGCGGTCGGGGTGGGCGCCGAACGCCCGCGCATCCATCGCGAGGGCGACACGTTCGGCGTGGCGGATGGCCCCGGCCAAGAGGGGAACGACGTACCCGATCCCGCGCGCGGGTGCCGAGAGCACGCCGCCCCGCGTTCCCCGCACGCGATGCGCCTGGCGGATCACGTCGAGCTCGTGGCCGAAGCGCGGGACGAAGCGGATCGCCGCGAGAGCCGCGTAGCCGATGCGGTAGGGCACGCGCAGGTTCTGCACCAGCGCCCGCACCAGGTCGGGGCCCGAGGTGGTCAGTCCGCCGACGAAGGCGAGCGTCATGATCGCGGCCAGCCGCAGCGCGGTCGACAGACCCGTGGACACCGCCCCGTCGGTGAGGGTCCACTCGCCCACGCGGATCAGCGCGGTGGTGGCCTCCACGCGGGCCGGGTCGACCCAGAGCGAGAAGCCCAGGCCGATCACCACGATCGAGAGGGGCACCACTCCGGCGAGGAGGGCGACGAGACGCCGGGTGAGACGCGTTCCGGTCAGGAGCAGGACGTAGGCGAGGCAGAGGAACGCGATCGGAGTGCTCAGGTCACGCACGAAGACGAGCGCGATCATGGCGGGGGCCGGGCCCGTGATCTTGGCGAGTGGATTGAGACCCCCGAGCCACCGCGTGTCGCGCCGGCCGCGGGTGACGGCGGGCGTGTCGGCGCGTGTCGATGCCGCGGCGGGGGCGGTCATGCGGCCCCGCCCGGCAGGTCGCGCAGTCGCATCAGCGCCGCGAGCTCCGGATGCCGCTGCAGACCGGCGAAGGCGCGCCGCAGCGCGGGCGTGCTGAGGCCCGCGCGTCCGACGACGTCCTCGTCGTCGAAGACATCGCCGACCGGTCCGTCGGCGGCGATCCGGCCGTCGTCGACGACGATCACGCGGTCGGCGTGCTCGGCGACCACCTGCATGTCGTGGGTCACGACGATGATGGTCGTGCCGTCGTCGCGCAGGTCGTCGAGCAGGCGCAGCAGTTCCTCGGCGCGGGCGCGGTCCTGGCCGAACGTCGGTTCGTCGAGCACGAGCAGCCGGGCGCCGCCGACGAGCGCGGTTCCCACCGACAGCCGCCGCTTCTGACCGCCCGACAGCAGGAAGGGGTGCACCGTGGCCTTGTCGGCGAGGCCGAACCGCTGCAACAGCGCCTCGGTGCGCGCGCGGACCTCGTCGTCGGAGAGCCGCTGTCGGCGCAGGCCGTGGGCGATCTCGTCGAACACGGTCGTCGCGATGAACTGGTGCTCGGGGTTCTGGAACACGAAACCCACGTGACGCGAAAGCGTGCGCGGATCGGTGCGGCGAACGTCGAGCCCCGCGATCCGCACGGTTCCGCGCGGTGGGCGCAGCACCCCGGCCAGGGCCTGCACGAGGGTCGTCTTCCCCGCGCCGTTGGCGCCGACGACGGCGACGAACTCGCCCGCGCCGACGGACAGGTCGACGCCGTGGAGCACGCGCGTGCGTCCGCGCGAGATGGTCAGCCCCTGTACCTGCACGAGGGGGTCGCCGATGCCTCGTCGCGGGCGTGGGGGAGCGGGTGCCGTCGCGGGCGGGGCGATCGTCTCGAGCGTCCGTCGCAACTCGCGAGGGGTCAGTGGCAAGGGGGCGATGTCGTATCCCGCCCGTCGCAGGCGCAGGGCCGCGAGGGTGGCCGTGGGCAGCCACACCCCGAGCGCGTGCAACTGCTCCGCGCGGTCGCGCAGCACGTCGTCGACGCCGCCGTCGGCAACCACCCGGCCCGTGGCATCCAGGGCGACGACGCGGTCGACCAGACCCATCGCGGCATCGAGGTTGTGCTCGACGAGCACGATCGCCCGGTCACCCTCGGCGACGACGTCGCGCAGCGCCGCGTACACGTCGTCGACGCCGCGAGGGTCGAGGTTGGCGGTGGGCTCGTCGAGCACGAGCAGGGGCGAGCCCATCGCCAGCGCGCAGGCGATGGCCAGACGCTGACGTCCGCCGCCGGAGAGCACGTCGGGGGCGTCGTGGCGACGCTCCCACAGGCCCACGCGGCGCAGGGCCTCTTCGGTGCGGGCGAGCACGACCTCGACGGGGAGCCGCAGGTTCTCGGGTCCGAACGCCACCTCGTCGAGAACGGTGCCCGTCACGAGCTGTGCATCGGGGTCTTGGAAGACCATGGCCACGGTGGTCGCGAGCTCGGCGACGGGCGTGGTCGTGGCATCCTTCCCCCCGACGCTCACCGTGCCCTCCACCGTGGCGGGAACGGCGTGCGGGATGAGGCCGTTCATGGCGAGCGCCGCCGTGGACTTCCCCGATCCGCTCGGACCGAGCAGCAGCACCACGTCTCCGGGGTGCACGTCCAGACGAAGCGCGGAGGGGGTGGGCGTCGCGGCGTCGAGGTGGGTGATGGCCACGTCGCGCATGCGCAGCAGAGCCCCGGTGTCGGCGCGGGTGGGCGCGGTATCGGGGTGGGGGTGAGCGGTCACGGGCGAGTCCTCGAGAAGTGAGTACGCCCTAACTTAGTGCAGCCTAAGTTGGCCGCGCGCCCTCATTTCGTCGTCGAGAGACCGCGCCCCACCCCGGCGCGACGCAGACCCGAGCCGATGGCGAGTCCTACTGCGGTCCAGGCCACCGGTCCCGCGACGCCGATCACGAGGTAGGCGACGCGGGTGACCGGCGCGAGGCTGGCGATGTCGGCCGCGAACCAGACGACCACGGCGACGAGCGCGCCGATCACGAGCGCCGAGCCGTAGAAGCGCACGGACGCCCACACGCGGTACCGGGTGAGGGCGGCGACGCCTTCTTGGATCCCGCCGAACAGCAGGGCCGTGCCGAGGAAACGGAACGTCCACTGCGGCGCCATGGCACTCGCCACCAGCGCGGCGAGCACGTGCGTCACCAGGGCCACCCCGGCGCGGCGCACCACCTGCTGCGCGATGATTCCGGGCAGCACGTGCGAGCCCAGCACGAGCCCGTAGGCCCAGGGTGCGCCCGCCAGGACGATCAGCGTCAGCCACCCGGCGGCACCGCCCACGATGCCGGTCCCCACCCCGATCGCGGCGCAGACGAGCAGCACGCGCGTGGAGAGACCGGATGCCAGGGACACCCGCTCAGCGTAGCGGCGACGCCGGGATCGCTGGACGCCCCGCCGGTCGAGTCGGGCTGGTCACGGGGGAGGCTGCTGAGCGTGACGAATCCGGCGGGCTCGGGGGACCTCGGCGACGCCGGTCAGTTCACCACGCCGGCGCTGCACGTCTGCTGCGCCGCGCTCGACCCCGTGATCGACTCGGGAAGGGCCACCGCGCCGGTGTTCGGGTCGACGGTTCCGGGCTCGACCGCTTCGCCCTCGGAGGGTGCCTCGCTCGGCACGGCCTCACCGGGAGCGGGTTCTGCGACGACGACGCCCCCGTTCGCGCCGGCGTCGCCGGTCACCTCGATGCCCTGGTTGGCGAGAAGGGCGTCCCACAGCACCTGCGCCGCGTCGTAGTTCGGCTCGACGCGGTTGGCGTCGGCGCTGGCCTGAACGGTCGGGTACTGCACGAACACGATGTCTTGGAACGGCACGTCTTTGACCGCGGACGCGATCTGCACGAGCGTCAGCGGGTTGGTCAGGCTCTGCGTCGGCGTGACGTTGCGCAACCCCGTGGAGGCCAGACGGAACAGCGTCGCCGGGTTCGACAGCACCTCTTCGCTGACGAGCTTGCGGGCCAGACGCGACATGTACTGCTGCTGGTTGCTCACGCGCGCCAGGTCGCTGCCGCCCACGCCGTAGCGGGTGCGCAGGAACTGCAGGGCCTCGAGACCCTGGATGGTGCGCGGACCCGCGGCCCAGTCGATGCCGGTGTTCTCGTCGCGCATGTCGCTGGCGAGGCAGATCTCGACGCCGCCGATGGCGTTCGTGATCTCGATCACCCCGCCGAAGGTGACCATCGCGCCGAACTGCACGGGTTGCCCGCTCATGTCGGAGATCGCCGTCATCACGCACGACAGTCCGCCGTAGGTGTAGATCTCGTTGATCTGCACGTAGCCGCCGCCCCAGCGGTCGCCGTCGGCGGTGTCGCAGGCCGGGGCGTCGAAGAGCAGGTCGCGGGGGAACGACACCACCGTCACCCGACGCGGGGCATCGGAGATGTGCACGAGGATGTTGACGTCGTTGAGCTGCCCCTCGGCGTCGGGGCCCTCGCAGCGCTCGCCGAAGACCTCGCGCAGGCTCTCTTCGCACGCGTCGATGCCGACGACCATCATGTTCACGCCGCCCTCGAGCTCGCTGAGGTCGGGCGGGACGGGCGGCTGGTTCTCGACGACGACGGCCTCTTCGGTGAAGCTCGTGGTCAGGTCGTAGGCGGTGTACGCGGCAACGCCCGCGGCCGAGACGAGGACCACCACGACGGCGACGGCGACGACGGTAAGCAGCTGAGCGATCGGGTGCGGGGACCGCAGGCGCGCATGCTGTGCGACGGTGCGACGGCGCATGGTTCCTCCTCGAATTCCCCCGAGTCTAGGGGCACCCGATGCCGCGGCTCGGCGGTCTCGTCGAGGCGTTTCACGCCGGGCTCGCTGGTCGGGTCGGACTCGTGCGCCCTGCGCGCTCCGCGGGCTGACGCGTCAGTCGCGCCGCCGCCGCGGCGTCAAGCGCACCGCGGGCAGGGGCGGGGCGGGAATGCGCTCGGGGCCGTGATCGATCACCGTGCCGAAGCGGTCGGCCCGTGCCTCCCAGGCGTCGCGCGCCTCGACGATCTCGTCGTGCGAGCGGCCGACGAAGTTCCACCACATCACGATGTCGGCTTCGAACGGCTCGCCGCCCAACAAGAAGACCCGGGCGCCGCCGTCGCTACGCAGTTCGAGGTGGTCGCGTCCTTTGCCGACGTAGACCAGCCGGCTGTCGTCGATCGCCGCGGTGGATCCCGGCTCCAGGCCCGGCGCCGGTCGTCGCGCGGCGTCGGCGTCGACGGCATCCATTCCCGTCACGGCGTCGGCGTGGCCGGTCATTCCGTAGAGGGCATACTCCCATTCGGGGTGAAGGGGCACGCGCACGGTCACGCCGGCAGGCAGCCGGACTTCGGCCCCGACGATCGGGGTGTGCACCGTCGCGGGAGAGGCGACGTCGCCGAGTTCGCCCATCACGACGACCGCGTCGGCGCCGTCGCCGAGGTCGATCGTGGGCAGGTGCTCGTGTCGCTCGAAGGCCGGAGCACCGTGCCGGCGCGCGTCGGGAAGCACGACCCACAGCTGGAGGGCGTCGAGGGGGATGGGGCCCTCGCCGACGGAGTATTCCGAGTGCGCGATGCCCGCACCACTGGTCATGAGGTTCAGCGCCCCCGGTCGCACCACGACGTCGCTGCCCACCGCGTCGCGGTGTCGCACCTCGCCCACGATCGGCCACGTCACCGTCTGCAGGCCGATGTGCGGGTGCGGTTCGACCCGCATGAGGGTCTCTTGCGGGCCGAACCGGTCGAGGAAGCACCACGCCCCCACCATCGGCAGGGCGCGATGCGGCAGCGTGCGGTGCACCTCCATGCCCCGGACGCCGCCCAACGGCACCTCGCGCGCCTCGATCACGAGGGAACGCGGTCCGTCGCACGCGATCGGACCCTCGGATGCCGGCGGGGCGACGTCGAGTCGGGTCACGAGGGTTCGCCGGGCCCGGCGGCGTCGGCCGCGTCGTCTTCGTTCGGCCACTCCACGACGAGGCCCGGCACGTCGTTCTCGCGCAGGTAGTGCGCCACGAAGGGGCACGACGGGATGATGCTGCCGCCGCGTCGGGCGAGGTCGGCCAGCGCCTCGCTCGCGAGGACCTTGCCGAGGCCGCGACCGGCGAAGGCCGGGTCGACCTCGGTGTGGGGGAGGGTCGTGCGGTCCTCACCCGCGGGGCGGAAGTCGAGGAAGCCACCGAGCTCGTCGCCCACGTGGATCTCGTAGCGGCGCGCCTCGTCGTTTCGGGTCACGGTCAGTTCGTCGGCCATGGGAGTCTCCTGTCGTCGGTGTCCGTCGTCGGTGTCCACGACAACGTACGTGCGTCCCGCGGTGTTCCGCCATCCCCGCCCGGTCGGCGACGGATCTGGTACCCCCGGTCCTCGCGGGCGCCCCCGGCAGCGCCCGCCGGCACCGCGTCGTCTCGGTCGCTATCTCGGCGGCTGTGGTGGGTGCCGGTCGTGGCCGCCCGCCTCCGGGCGCTCGTCGTGAGCGCCGGGGAGGTCAGCGCGGGACGCGCGCGCGATGGCGGCGCACCGCGGCTCGATTCGCGCAGCGCACCGAGCAGTACCGTTGCCGGCCGTTGCGCGTGACGTCGACGACCACGCGATCGCAGGGCTCGGCGGCGCATCGAGCGAGGCGGGTCATTCCCCGGGTGACGAGGTGCAGCGACGTGCCGACCGAGATGACCGCCGCGAGCACGCGGGGGAGCGATTCGTCGCTGTCGCGATAGTGCAGGTGCCACCCCTCGCCGTCGTGGTTCGTCAGGCGCGGGTAGGCCGTCACGGCGGCCATCTGGGCGTTCAGCCGCGCGGCGCGCGCATCGGGATCGGTCTCATCGACGATCCGCAACCACTCGTCGACGACGGTGCGGGTGCGTTCGTGGTCGTCGGGTGCCGCGGGGAAGGTCATCGTCATCCCGCTCTCGCGCGTGCGGCGTTCGATCCCCTCGCGGTCGGCCGGCCAGTCGTTCGCGAGCGAGGCGGCCAACAGGACGGCGTACTCACCGTAAGGGTTGAGATGCATAACGGCATTACATCACGCTGGTTCCATGACCGCCCTCCCGACCGTCCTGCCCGCCGCCTCGGCATCCGTCCACGAACACGCCTGGCTCACCGAATCGGTGCACGCCACGAGCGCCGGTCGCGTGCGTTACGTGCGCTGCACGGGCTGCGCCGCCCGACGCGTGGACTTGGATCCGGTGTCACCGGCGCCGCCCGTTGCGATGACCCGACCGATCGGCTGACCACGCCTCCGCGCGCGCCGCGCGAGACGGTAGCGTCGGAGCAGACCATCGACGGGGGATGCATGAACGCTCTGGGCCTGATCGCCACGACCGCGGGCGCGGTACTCGTGCTCGCCGTGGTGCTGCACGTCTGGTACGCGATGGGCCTGTCGCGCGTCTTCGCGGCGCGCGGTGCGGAGCCCTGGCGCGCGTGGGTGCCGATCGTGAACGACGCCGAGGTCTTCCGGCTGGGGCGGGTCGAGCCGGTGCGCGCCGTGCTGCTGCTCGTGCCTTTCGTCAACGTCTACGCCCTCGTGCTCAAGGCGACCGCGGCGCACCGCCTGGGCGCTGCGTCGGGACGCGGTGCCGGTACGACGGCGCTGGCGCTCGTTCTGCCGCCCGTGTGGGCGGGGATCCTCGCCGCACCCGGAGCGACCCCGGATGCCGCGAAGCCCCACGACGCGAACGACCCCGCGGTCGACGAGGCCGCGGTCGACGACGCCGAGGAGCCCTCGTCGGGTCCCCTGACCGCGGTCCCCGGGGCGGGAACGCCCGCCGCGGCCGCCGGAACCCGCCGCGCTTCGCGCTCGGTCGAGGTCCCGGCCGCCGTACCGGTGCTGGCCGGACCCGTCGACGTCCCCCCGCGGGGCGCGTCGGTCCTCACGACGACGCCCGAGGTCGGACCCTCCGTGCCGGTCGCTCCCCCCTCCGGCTCCGCCGTGCGCGGCGACGATTCCGGCCCGGCCGAGCACGACGACGTCGCGCCGGTGAGTGCCGCGCCCATCGCCCCGACCGCCGAGAGCGGTCTCGGGGGGATCGACGCCGCGGACGGACCCGCGGCCGCTGACACCGGCGCGCCGTTCGACCGGGTCGCCGAGACGACCGACGCCACGGCATCCGCCGCCGACCGCGCCGAGATGCCGGTCGCGGCGCCGCTCGACGAATCGACGCAGACCGCTCGGCCCCGCTCCCGCCGCCGGGGGGAGTGGATCCTCGGCCTCCCCGACGGGGAGCAGGTGAGCATCACCGGACGAACCGTCGTGCTCGGACGCAAACCCGCGCAGACCGAGGAATCCGTGCAGTACATCGCGGTCGCCGACGACACGCGCACCATGTCGAAGCAGCATGCGCGGCTCGACTGGACGGTGACGGGCTGGACCATCACCGACCTGGACTCGACGAACGGCGTGACGCTGCTGCACGACGACGGGCGCAGCGAACGGCTGCGCGCGCAGACCCCCGCTCTCGCCTCGGAGCGGTTCCGTCTCGGCGACGCGCAGATCGATCTGCGTCCCGGCGCGATCGCCTAGTCGGCCGGCGCGTCTCCGTAGAGTCCACGGCCCGTGGGGGCGGGTCGGCGGGGCTCGGTCTCTTCGCGGCGTCGGCTCACGAGGACCGCGAGGGCACCGATCGCGCCCAGCACGATGAGACCGCCGACGCCGATCCCCGTCGCCAGGGTGATGGCCGCGGCATCCGGTCCGGGTCCGACGACCACCGCGACGGCCTCGGGCGTCTGCGTCGGCTGCGGCGTGGACGCGGCACCCGGGAAGGGGCTCTTGGGGCCGCGGAGCCCTGAGCCGGGTACGAGCACGATCGCGTCGTAGGGCTGCACGATGCCCCAGCCCGACGAGTTCGAGCGCGTGTCGGGCTGCGCCCGCACGGCCGTCGCCTCGAGGCGGTAGGCCCACTGCGCGGGCGTCTCGTCGGGATGGGCGGCGGCGACGAGGGCCGCCGCGGCCGAGACGTAGGCGGCGGCGTAGCTGGTGGCGGGGGCGTCGGTGGCGACCGCGCAGTCGCCGCCCTGCGGCCACGCCGACGCGATGTTCTGCCCGGGGGCGGCCAGCGCGACATGGGAGCCGCGGATGCTCGCACTCGTGACGACGCCCGCGTCGTTGGCGGCCGCGACCCCGATGGCGCCGGAGAAACCGGCGGGGTAGCGCGTGCCGTCGGAACCGTTCTCTTCGACCGCGGAGGTGGAGTCGCGGTTGCCGGCGCTGGCGACGACCAGGCTGCCGCGATCGCGGGCGTAGGCGACCGCGTCGGCCAGGGCCGCGTTCTTCTCGGTCGTGCTCATCGAGACGTTGATGATCTGCGCGCCACGGTCGGTCGCGATGCGGATGCCCTCGGCCATGCGTGCGGTGTTCGGACCGAACCCGGCCTCGACCTGCTGATCGGAGTCGCCGGCGTACACGCGCACCGGCAGGATCCGCACCTCGGGGGCGAGTCCCTGAACGCCCGACTTCGGGATGAGCCGGGCCGCGATCTGCCCGGCGATCACCGTTCCGTGCCCGTAGACGTCGGTGCGCCCGATGCCGTCGGTGCCGTCGGGCACGAGGTTGACGCCGGCGATGATCGCGTCGTCGAGGTGGGGGTTCGGGGCGACGCCGGAATCCACGACGGCCACCGTGATGCCCGCGCCGCGGGTGAGCTCCCACGCCGCCTCGCTCTGCAGCTTGTCGAGGGCGGGCGGGGTCTGGCTGATCCGCGTCGCCGCGAGGCACTGGTCGCGCGACGACGACACGACACCGGATGCCGGGCCCGAGGCCTGAGCGGCGGCGGGCGAGGCCGACAGCAGCAGACCCGCGACGAGGATCGCCGCACCGAACCCGCCGGTCCGCCGGCGAAGGGTCACTTCGACCCCGTGGTCGGGGACTGCTGCGCGGCGCTCTCGCTCAACGACGGGCCCGTGCGCAGCAGCGCCGTCCACCCGTCGGTCACGGCGGCGACGTCGGAGGGGGAGTAACCGAGGCGGGCGATGGTCTCGTCGGTGGCGTTCGGCAGCGGGTAGGCCGTGCCCGTGGCATCCACCAGGGTCAGCACGCTCGAGCTCTGGTCGCCGCGGCCTCCGGCGCGCACGAGGGCACCGTGGCTCGGGTCGACCCGTACGCCGGCCGTGATGGGCGCCGAGGCCGGCTGGGTGGCGAGGGCGGTCGTCGCCTGCCCCTCGCCGCCCCGGAGGATCGCGCAGGGGCGCTCGCCGGCGGCGACGGTCTCGAAGCCGGTGCGCGGCCACTCGTCGCCGAGGCCGGTGGGCGCCGTCGAGAGCGTGCGGATCTCGTCGGCGGTGACCTCGGTCACGGAGCCGTTCAGCGCGCTGCCGCTGCCCAGCTGGTAGAGCTGCCAGGCGAGGGGGGTCAGCGCCTCGAGCACCCCGCCGGTCTGCACGAGGAACCGCTCGTCGTCGGCCGAACCGGCCTGCCGGATCACCTGGCCCACCTTGAGGTTGGTCCCGGGCACCGAGGCGCCGTAGTTCTGCAGCGTCAGGGGGGTGAGGGGCGTGCTGGCGGTGAACAGATCGAGCCACGCCGCGGGCACCGTCACCGGCGACAGCGCCGAGATGCCGGCCGCGCGCAGCACGGCGTCGGCGTCGCTGCTCGACACCGCGAAACTGCGACCCCCCAGCACCACGTGCAGGATGCCGTCGACCGAGACGACGACCGCGCGGTCGGTCTCGGTGGCCGGACCGCTCGCCGTGGACAGGCGCACGTCGAGGCCGGCCACGTCGGAGACGCACGCGCTCCACCCGGTGTTGATGAGCCCCGACGCGGGTGGGATCTCGTCGGGCGCTCCCGTGATGCCGAGGGTGTCCCCCACGGGAGTGCCGGCCAGGGTCGCCTGGTCGGTGGAGATCACGCCGAAATCGCTCGCGGGCAGCAGCAGGCGGGCGCTGGCCGTGTTGATGACGGGGTGCAGGACGCCCTCGACGGTGACGAAACGCGCCCCGGTGTCGGAGACGAGCACGAGCTTGCCGTTCTCCCATCCCGTCGGAAGGCCGGGGCGGATCAGCCCGTAGAACACGCCGACCAGCACGACGATGACCGTGAGGGCGATGGCCGCGATGACCGCGCGCAGCGGAGACGTCGGCTGCAGTTCCTTGCCGCCCGGCGCGCCGCTGACGAACGCGGTGAGCAGGCGTCGGCGCGAGAAGTTCTGCGCCTCGATCAGGTCGCCCTTGGTGGCCACGACGTCAGGCCAGACCGGAGGCGATGACCGACAGCGGAAGCAGCGACGCCAGCACCAGCAGTTCGGCGGTGTCGGCGATCCGGATCAGCCGCAGGCGCGTCTTCGGAGCCAGCAGGGTGACGGTGACCACGCTGACGGTGGCGGTCGCGAGCACGACCAGGATGCCGACACGCAGGTCGGGCTGCGTCAGCGAGGCGACCACGCCCGAGACGACGAGACCCAGGATGCCGGTCGTCATCACCGTCAGCACGCCCGCTCGCGCGAACGTCTGCCGGGAGGGGAACATCATGCCGGCGAAGGCCAGGGCGCCCAGGAGCGCCCCCGCGGCGTTCTGCGCGGCGACGAGGGGGACGGCGAGGAGCACGGACGCGGCGAGGGCGAGCCGCAGGGCCATGAGGATGCGCTTGCCCTGCGCCACCCGCTCCGCGACGTCGTCGGCGTCGATGGGCTCCGGTTCGGCGAACATCTCGGCGTCACTCTGCGGCGAGACGATGCGCAGTCGAGTGGTTCCGAGGGCGAGCCACGGGAGTGCGCCGCCGAGGGTCGCGATGATGCCGACCATGAGCGTCCACACGGTCGCGGCGGGGAAGAAGGCGGCGAAGGTGCCCGTGACGCCGATGACCCCGCCGGCGATCAGGGGCGCGAGCTGAAGTTCGGCGCGGTCGCGGGTGAGGGCCAGAGCGACGCCGGCGATCACGAAGGCTCCACCCCCCGCGGCGGCGAGCGGCCAGCCCCAGATGTCGAACGCCGGCGGGACGGCGAGGAACCCCGCCACCGCCGCGAACACGGAGGCCGCCATTCCCAGGCCCTGGCCGGCCTCGCGTTGGCCGAGCCGCGCGACGACGGCCGCCACGACGAGCAGCACGACCGCGCCGCCACCGGCGACCAGGGCGCCGAAGGGGAGGGCACGGCCGGCGGCGAGGAGCAGCACCGCGCAGACGCCGAGCAGGGCCAGGCTGACCGCGAGGGCCGTGCGGGCGTTGTCGCGCGTCGTCCAGGGCCGGTTCTGCTGCGACGTGGCGTCGATGACGGCCTCGACGATGTCGTCATAGACGCGCGGCTGAGCGACGAGCCCGCCACGCACGAGGGTGAGCACCTCTCCGTCGACAATGCCCTGGGCCGAGGCCCCGCGCGACGGATCGACGGTGGTGCCGTCGGCTCGCTGCAGGGCGTAGCCGGCGGAGGTCATCGACGGATCGAGCACCCCGAGCGATCGTGCGAAGCCCGGCAGGAACTCGATGACGGGCACCTGAGCGGGAATCGCGATGTCGAGCCGGCGGCCCTCGCTCTGCACGGACAGGCGCAGCAGCGCCCGTGTGGCGTTCATGACGTCAGCCATCCGCGGCCCCCTCTTTCCGGACCGAAGCCCCCTGCGGTCAGACCCCGAAATCCTATCGTCGGGGCACGGCGTTCCGCGCGCCGAGCACGGGACCGCGCGTCCGATCGGAGCGCCCGGTCACGTGCTCGGTCGACGCGTTCAGCCGAAGCGCGCCGCGGACGCGCGGTCGGCCGTGACGTAGTCGTCGGCGACGTTGTCGGTGGCGGACGAGATGCGGTGCAGGGCGTCCCTCATCTGCTCGAGGGTGGCGCTCCACTGCTGCTGCGCGTTGTTGTAGGCGACCTGGGCGGTGCCCTCCCATTCGCCGCGCAGTCGGGACACCTCGGCATCGAGGCCGCTCAGAGCGGCGTCGATGCGGGCACTCTCGGCGCGCAAGCGGCCGGCCGCAGCGTGCAGGGATTCGGGTGTGACGCGGAGATCACTCATCTCATTCGCCTCCCAGCAGTGAGCCGAGCCCGTGGATCGTCGTGCTGTGCGCTTCTTCGACGGCTTCCTGGTCGCGCGCCGTCGCGGTCAGGGCGGCGCTGAGGGTGACCAGCACGTCGTTGAGACGGTTCGCCCCGGCCGTCCACTCGTTCACCAGCACCCCGTACGCCGTGGCGGCGTCGCCCGTCCAGTTGGCGCGCAGCTCGTCGAGCTCGGCGAGGACCCGGCGGGCGCTGTCGGCGATGTCGGCGTGCGTGCCCTCCACCACTTCGGCGCCTCGGGCGAGGGCGCCCTCGCCCGCGGAGATGCGATCAGACATTGTCCTCACTCCTGTCGGACCCGTCGCGACCGCCCGCCTGGGCGTTCTCGGAACGGGGACCGATCTCTTCGTCGTCTTCCATGCGGGGAGCGATGGGGCCACCGAGGCCGCGTGCCGCCTCGTCCTTTCGGTCGGACCGCGAACCCGGTCCGCCCATCCCACCGACGCCCCGGTTGCCGCCCGCTGCGCCGCGCGTCGCGCCGGACGCGGCGCCCGCGCCGCGTGCTCCGCCCGCGGCGGTCGCCGCTCCACCGGCACCGCGGCGTCCTCCACCGGCGGCTGTGCCGCCGCCGGCCGTACCGCCGCCGGCCGCGCCGCCCATGCCTGCACCGCCCATGCCTGCACCGCGCATGCCCGCGCCGCGTGCCGTCGACGAACCCGCCGCGCCGCCGCCGACACCGCCGAGCCCACCGACACCGCGGGCGCCGGCCCCCCCGCCGGGGGTCTTGCCCAGAAGTCCGCCTGCGCGCCCGCCGGCGCCGCCGCCACCCGCCACGGCCCCGCCGCCGCCGAAGAGGCCGCCACCGGCGCCCCCCGTCGGGGCGCCGACGCGACCGAGCGCGAGGGCGCCGCCGCCGCCGGCGACGAGTCCGGCCGACAGGCCCGAGCCGAGGCCCGCGCCCGGACCACCGGGGGTGCCGATCAGTCCGCCGCCGCCGCCTCCTCCGCCGGGCAGGCTCGGGATGCCGCCGGGAAGAGTGGGCGAGCCCGAGATCGGGCCGTCGGGAGTCGGGTCGGGCGGGATGTTCTCGAGGTCGATCGGCGGTCGGCCGGTCGGCAGGTCGGGGTGGCCGTTCGGGAAAGGACCGTACTCGCTCGGGCCCGAGGGAGTGCCGGGCAGCGTCTCGTAGTCGCCGGGGGTCTCACCCGTCGAGGGGGGCGGAATGTCGATGCCGCCGTTTCCCCCGCTGCTACCGCCGCCGCCGGGGCCGAGCGGCGACACGTCCCAATTCGGGTACTGCTCGATGCTCCGACCGCCGACGCGTCCCGGTCCGGGTTGCGAGCCGGGCGTCGGTGCGGGCGACGGATCGTCGTCGGGCGTGGCCGTCGGGTTGAACGGCGGCGGGTTGGTCATCGAGATCTGGTCGAGCTCGTCGGAGTGCGCTTGAAACTTCGTCCTCGCGTCGTCTTCGCGTCGATCCGCCAGGTAGCCGTTGATGACGTTGGTGGCACCTTCGCCCGCGAGGAACGACACGGGACCGAGCATGAAGGTGGAGCCCATGGCGGCCCCGCGGACCGCGATCTCCTGCCCGGGAGTCATCTCCCCGGCGGGCAGCGAGGCCAGCGAGTCCCGCGCGCGCGAACGGATGTCGTTGGCATCAGCGAGGTATCGGGGGATCTCGTCTTCGACGTAGCCGATCTGCTTCGAGACCTCGGACGCGGTGGAGCTGAAAGCCGCTTGCGCCGACGTTCCCGCTCGTCCCACCAGGCCCGGGTCGCTGGCGACGCGATCGAGGACGTTCTTGAGCGCCGTGAGGCCGCTCACCAACTCGGTGCGCGTCGGAACGTCCCATGGAACGCCACCCTCGGCGAGGCGCTGCAGGCGCAGTTCCCAGTCTCCGGTCATGACGACTTTCCTCCCTCTGCCTTACGGCGTCGGCTGATGGTGATGATGACGATGGTGATGACGATCGCGAGGACCACGAACCCGACGACCGCGCCGATGATCCAGGGGACGAGCGCCCCGATGTCGAAGCCGCTGGGCTCGTCGCCGTAGGCGTCGAAGCTGCGGGACCGCGCAGCGGGGGCGACGTAGCCCTGCGTCTTGGCGGTGGCGATCTGTTCCGCGGTCGGCATTCCCGCGGGCTTGTCCATCAGCGGGGTCTCATCGGGGTACTGCAGCGGATCGACGGAGAGAAGCGACGACAGCCAAGCGGCGCCGTAGCCGTAGCCGTCATCGGTGCGGGCCGGCGTGTGCACCTCGTCGTTCGTGGTGGCGATGAGGGCCTGCACCAGCTGGTTCCCCGTCGCCTGGGGCGTCTTCTGGGCGGCCAACGCGAGCATTCCCGCGACCAGGGGAGCGGTGTTCGACGACCCCGTCCCCGATCCGGTGGCCGACCAGTCGCCCTCGCGCCCCACCCCGGGGATCCGGAACCCTCCGGCGACCACGGTGGTGTGGGTGATGACGTAGTCCGAGCCGTCCGAGCTCTTCTGGATGTGGCCTTCGCGATCGATGGCCGTGGTGGTCACGACGCCGTTGAGCGCACCGACCGAGGTCTCGGAGTCGCCGAGTTGGCTGGGGTTCGCCGAGGCGCTGACGACGGCGACACCCTTCGCGATGGCGTAGGCGATCACCGGGGCGTCCCGCTCGTCCCAGGGCTGGCCGACGGCCGTGTAGACGATCTCGTTGCCGTCGTCGACGGCGGTCTTGACCGCCAATCCGAATTCGCTGATGTCCTCGTCGGAGTTGACGTCGCACCGCTCGTCGCTCTCGGGCCCGTATCCGTAGACGGTGACGTCGGCGTCGGGGGCCACACCGTTGATGTTGCCCGACCCGGTTCCGTTGCCGATGAGCAGTGCGGTCATCGTGGTTCCGTGACGCGCTGCCGAGTTGGCATCCGCCGTCTTCACCTCGGGGGCGTTGGAGCAGATCGGGAAGTCCGAGATGCGGAGGTTGCGTCCCTCGAACACCGGGAGGTCGGGATTGATCTGCTTCTCGATGACTCCGACCTTGACGCCCGCGCCGGTGAGGCCGGCCGCGTGCGCCGCGTCGACGCCGTAGGTGGAGTACCAGAATGCGAGGTTCTCTTGCGGGTTGTCGCTCTCGCCCTCCGCGAGGGCGGGGGAGGCGGCGCCGAAGGAGACGATGGTGGCGACGAGAACGGCGCCGACGGCGCGGCCCGCGGAACGGGGCGCGCTCATCACAGAGGGATGTTCCGACTCGAGAACGGCGATCGGCTGCCCGCCGACGGGGGCGTCGCCGCCGCGTCGATCAGCGAGAGGGCGTTGGTGGCGTCGCTGGCGTTCATCTCGTCGCGATCGCGGAGCGTGGTGACGGCCTGAGCGAGCGCCTCGGCGTTCTGCTGGACGTACTGGCGTACCTCTTCGATGCGCATACCCAGCATCTGGGCGCGCTGCTCGAGGTGCGACGTGAATGCGGCCGCGGGGACCTCGGTCGAGTTGCCTTCGACCATCGCGATGACGGCGGCGGACGGCAGCTGATCGGTCGATGTCGTCAGCGTGCTCGAGTTGTGAAGGGGAAGGTCGCCTTCGTAGCCGATGTCAGACATGGGATCACTCGTTTCTCGAGGTCAGAAGAGGGTGATGCGCGGAGTCTCCGCGCCCGCGACGCCGGGCCGGGGCGGTGCGGGCGACTCCGACGGCGGCGCAGCGCCGCAGAAGAAAGCCCGTCAGGGCCGAAAGAACCGGCGGTCGCGAGTCGCGACCGCCGGCTCGATGCGACTCAGACGAAGCGGCCGGCGGCGGACTTGTCGGTCGAGGTGTAACCCTGGGCCATCTCGTCGGTCTTGGCGGCGATCTGCTGGAGCAGTTCGTTCAGGCGCGTGATGGACTGCGTCCACTGAGCCTGGGCCTGGTCGTAAGCGGTCTGCGCTTCACCGTCCCAGGAGGCGCGCAGCGCGCCGACCTGCGACTCGAGGTCGTCGAGACGGGTGCGGATGCCGGAGGCACCGTTGCGGATCTGACCGGAGAGGGCGATGACCTGCTCGGGACGAACGGACATGGACTGCATGGGAGTTCCTTCTTTCGTGTCGAGCGGGTCAGCCGAGCAGCGAGCCCAGGTTGCCGATGGTCTGCTGGTGCGACTCTTCCGAGGCCGCCTGGTCGCGCTCGGTGCCGCGCAGAGCGTCTTCGAGCGTGACGAGTACGTTGTTGAGCTTGGTGGTCTCTTCGTTCCACCGCTGCATGAGCTGCGTGTAGGAACCGGCGGCGGCGCCGGTCCAGAAGCCGGCCACCTGGTCGAGCTCGGTACGAACCTTGCGAACCTGCTCGTCGATGCCCGACTTCGCGGTGTTGGCCGCTTCGGCTCCGCGACGAAGCGCACCCTCCTGGGCTGCGATGAGATCTGCCACGTCTGTCTCCTCGTTGTTCCTCCGGGCGCGCCCGGGCGTTGCGGATCATGTCTTCACGCACGGGAATCGGACCCGGACGCGGGATCGATGGAACAACCGGAGCCCCCCACCGACCCACTGAATGTACGTAAAGGAGGGGGTCACGGCAAGCCTCTTGCGCAAACCCAAAAATGACAAAATTCTCATCTTCACACCCCGGCCGTCGAGGACCACGCGGCCGGTGCCGGGCGGCTACGCTGGTGCGGTTCCCGCGCCTTCCGAGGCGGACGGGCGGCGAGAACGAGGGGGACCGTTGAGCGCTGAGGTGGTGCACGGGCGACGTGTCGCGCTGGTCGACGGCGCCACGCGGTTCGATCTCGTGGTTCCGCTGCACGCCAGCGTCGACGACGTCCTGCGCGCCGCGGCCGTCACGGGCGACGGCGTGCGGGTGGTGGGCATCGCCGGCCGCGAGATCGATCGGTCCACGACCATGCGCTCCCTCGACGACGGCTCCGTCCTGGTCCTCGTCGATCCCGCGGCCTCGTTCGCCGCCGCGACCGCCGACGCGAAGCGGCCCGTTCTCGCCCGTCGGGCACCGGCCGTGTGGTCGGTGCTGGCGGCGGGGGGCGGCATCCTGGCCCTTCTGCGTCTCCTCGGCGGCGACGCCCTTCCGGCGTCGGTCCGCGTGCCGGTCGCGGTCGTCGCGCTGATCGCCGCGCTGGCCTCGGCCACCGCGTTCTCACTGTCGGCCCGCTCGACCACGTCGACCCTCGTTCCCGTGGTCGCCCTGATCTCGCTCGCGTTCGGGGGAGGGGTGGCCGTCGTCCCCGACGTGCCGGCGTCGTCGGCGTCGGTGGCCGTGTTCACCGGGCTGCTCGGCGGGGCGATCCTCGCCGGCGTCATCGGCGTGCTCGGCGCTCCCGAGACCCTGCGCGCGCAGGGTCGGACGGCCGCGATCGTGGTGGGCGTGCTCGCGGGCGTCTGGGGCCTCTCTCTTCTTCTGCATCTCGACCCCACCGCGCCCGCGGCCGTCACGCTCGGTCTCGTCCCCGTCGCGCAGCGCGTGCTGCAGGCGAGCCTCGTCGACGTCGCGCCCGGCACGTTCGTCGACTACGCCCGGTTCCAGACCACGCGGTGGACGGTGCGGCAGAGCCTGCCCGACGAGGTGCGCACGATCGAGGCGGCCGATGCCGACGCCCTGGTCGAGCGCTCCACGGCGCGACTCACCATCGGGGTGCTGCTGCTGATCCTGGCGGGGGCGGCCAGCGCGTTCACCGCGCTGCCGTCGTTCCCCTCCGACGATCCGGTGATCCTGGGCGGGCGGATCGCCCTGGCGACGACGGTCGTGCTGGCGTTGCTGCTCGGCTCGCGCAAGAGCACCGTGCCGTTCCTCCGCTGGGTCGAGCGAGCGGGAGCCGCCGTCGTCCTGGCCGCGGTGCTGGTGGCGCTGCTCCCCGCGATCTCGTCGGGCCTGCTCGTGGTGATCGCCGGCATCTGCCTCGCGGTGGGTCTCGGATGCGCGCTGCTGACGGTGCCCATCGGCCGCGGCTTCCGCTCCCTCGGCTGGTCGCGCACGGGCGACGTCTTCGAGGCGCTCGCGACGGCTCTGTCGCTCCCGGCGGGCATGCTCGCCGCCGGAGCGATCGAGATCGCGCGTGCGATGATGGCGACATGACGCAGACGCCGCCGTTCGGCGCGCCCGCGACGGTGGGGGTGCGCGTGGGCGCCTTCAGCGTCGACGCCGCCCTCGTGGTCATCGCCGCGGGCGTGGCATCGCTTCTCGGCTCTCCCGTCCTCGGTGCCGCGGTCGCGGCCGAGGCATTGTTGGGCCTGTGGATCCTGCAGGCGCGTCGGGGGTCGACCCCCGGTGCGCTGCTGTTCGGTGTGCGCACCTCGCGGATCGAGGCGCCGCTCGTCCCGGGCGCCGGGCGCGCCTTCGTCCGCGGCCTGCTCGTCGTGCTCGGCGGGCTGGTGCTCGTGGCGGGGGCGTGGGTCGTCGTGGCCTCGGCCGCCTTCGACCGCTCGGGTCGGCGACGCTCGTGGGCGGATCGCGCGGCGGGAACGGTCCTTCTGGCCGTCCCGCGGGGCGAGAAGGCCCCGGATGCCGACGACCCCCGCGCTCTGTCGGAGCCCACGGTCCATGCGCGACCGGCGTCACCGCGCGAACCCCTCCGCGTCGACGCCGGCGTGGCGGCGCTTCCGTCCGCCCCCGAGTGGGATTCCCCGCTCATCGCGATCGAGGCGCCCACGTCGGCGGGCGCACGCCCGGCCCCCGTGGCTCCGGCCGCGACCGTCGACGCCGACGGTGACGGCGACGCCGCGCCGACTCCGCGCACCGGTGTGACGGGCGCCGAGCTGCTGGTCGTCTTCGACACCGGCCAGCGCGCGCAGTTCGCACTCCCCGCCGCGGTCAACTTCGGGCGCGCACCGGTCGCCGATCAGGCCGGCGACGTACTCATCGCGGTCGACGACCCCGACCGCCTCATCTCCAAGACGCACCTGCGCCTCGAACACGACGGCGAGGTGGCGTGGGTCATCGACGCCGGATCGACGAACGGCTCCGAGCTCATCGACGACGACGGCGCCGTCCATCCCCTCCCTCCCGGTGCGCGCACCCTGCTCGAGGACGGCACCCGCGTGCGCCTCGGCGAACGCGTCTTCACCCTCAGCCGCCTGATCGGAGGTCCCGCGTGAGCACGGGTCCGCGCATCGCCCCGCCGTCGCTGCCGAACGGGCGGATCGTGCTGCAGCCGCCGCCCGAGCTCGTGCCGAACGAGGGCGGCAGCGGCATCCTGACCTCGCTCCTGCCGATGCTCGGCAGCGTGGGCGCCATCGTGATGGTCACCATCTCGAACAGCGGGCCGACGGGCTTCCTCATCGGAGGCATGTTCCTGCTGTCGTCGCTGGGCTTCGTCGCCGTCAACGGCTGGCGTCAGCGCGCCCAGCGCAACGCCGAGGTGCTGGGCAATCGGCGCGAGTACCTCGCGTACCTGTCCGACCTCCGCGAGACGGTGCGGGTCGCCGCGCGCAAGCAGCGTCGCCACGGCGGATGGATCATGCCCGCTCCCGCCGCCCTGCCCTACATCGCCGAGGAGCGGTCCCGCGTCTGGGAACGCCAGCCGGGCGACGAGACGTTCCTCCTCGCGCGCATCGGCGTCGCCGACCAGCCGCTCAGCCTCGCCCTCGAGGCACCCGAGCTGCCGCCCCTGGCGCAACTCGATCCGGTCGCCGCCTCGGCCGCCCACCGCTTCATGCTGACGCACGAGATCCAGCGCGACCTTCCCCTCGGCTTCCCCCTCGGCGACTACGCGCGCATCGAGCTCGTGGGCGCCGACGAAGACGCCGTGCGCAGCCTCGCGCGCTCGCTCGTCGCCTCGGCGGCGACGCTGCACGATCCCGAAGACGTGATCGTCGCGGTGCTCGCCGGCCCCGCGCAGACGGCCGCCTGGGACTGGGTGAAGTGGCTGCCGCACGCGATGTCGTCGCGGGTGCAGGACCGACTCGGCCCCGCGCGCATGATCTCGGGCTCGCTCGACGAGCTCGTCGACATGCTGCCGACCCAGCTCGCCGGTCGTCCGCGGTTCGCGCCCGGCGGCGGGGTCACCCCGCACGTCGTGCTCGTCGTCGACGGTGTCGACACGATGGCGCACGCCTCGTTCGCGGGGCTCGAGGGCGCGCAGGGCGTCACCGTGATCGACCTGCCCGCGCGGTGGGACGAGCTCGACGATCCGTCGATCGCGCGCGTGGCGCTCGCCGAGACCGTGGCTCCCGTGCGGCCCCGCCGCGGCGAGACCGCGGCCGTCGTCGCGCCCGCGGAGTTCATCGACGGCGCGGGGCGCGCGCAGACCTTCTACCCGGATGCCATGACCATCGCCGAGGCCGAGGCCACCGCGCGCCGGCTCATGCCGCTGCGGCCCGCGCCCATGGTGGTAGTCGACGCGCCGACGACGCAGGGTCAGGCCGAGCTGACGGAACTGCTCGGCCTTCCCGACGTGCGCGCGGTCGACTTCGACCAGGCGTGGAGCCCGCGCCTCGAGCGCGACCGCTTGCGCGTCCCGATCGGTCAGGAGCCGTCGGGGGCGCCGCTCATCCTCGACCTGAAGGAGTCCGCCTCGCAGGGTATGGGGCCCCACGGCGTGATGGTGGGGGCGACCGGTTCGGGTAAGTCCGAGGTGCTGCGCACCCTCGTGCTCGCGCTCGCGATGACCCACTCGCCCGAGCAGTTGAACTTCGTCCTCGTCGACTTCAAGGGCGGCGCGACGTTCGCGGGCATGGCCGACATGCCCCACGTCTCGGCCGTCATCACCAACCTGGGGGCCGAGCTCGCTCTGGTGGACCGCTTCCAGGACGCCCTGCAGGGCGAGATCGTGCGCCGTCAGGAGCTGCTGCGCGCGTCGGGCAACTTCGCCAACGTCGGCGAGTACGAGGCGGCGCGCCGCGGCGGGCGCTCCGACCTGGCTCCGCTCCCGGCCCTGCTGGTCGTCGTCGACGAGTTCTCCGAGCTGCTGTCGGCCAAACCCGAGTTCGTCGACAGCTTCCTCAACATCGGGCGCGTCGGCCGATCGCTCCACGTGCACCTGCTCCTGGCATCCCAGCGCCTCGAAGAGGGCAAGCTGCGCGGGCTCGACACGTACCTGTCGTACCGGATCGGTCTGCGCACCTTCTCGGCCGCCGAGTCGCGCACGATCATCGGCACGCCCGACGCGTACACGCTGCCGCAGGAACCGGGCGTGGGCTTTCTCAAGAGCGACACCGAGAACCTCGTGCAGTTCCGCGCGGCGTACGTGTCGGGGCGGCCGAGGGGTAACCCCGGCGTCGCCGTCGACGAGTTCGACGCCGTCTCGTCGGGGCCCGCGCGGGTCGAGGTGTTCACGGCCATGGCCCAGCCCGACGACGACACCGACATCGAGATGGATGCCGCGCCGGCGGCGATCTCGGCGCCCGTCGCCGAGAAGCGGTCGACGTTCCAGATCGCCGTGGACCGCATGAAGGACCGCGGGCCCGAGGCCCACCAGGTGTGGCTGCCGCCGCTGGCCGAACCGTCCCCCCTCGACGAGCTCATGCCCGACCTGGCGGAAGACCCCGTGCTGGGCCTCGTCTCGCGCCGGTGGCGTGACGCCGGAGCCCTCACCGTGCCGATCGGTGTCGTCGACATCCCGCTGGAGCAGCGCCGCGACCACCTCACGGTCTCGCTTGGCGGTGCGGCCGGTCACGTCGCGATCGTCGGCTCGCCGCTGAGCGGCAAGTCCACGCTCGCGCGCACCCTCGTCTCGGCGCTGGCGCTGACGGGCACCCCGCAGGAGCTGCAGTTCTTCGTGCTCGATTTCGGCGGCGGCGGCTTCACGGCGATGCAGCGGCACCCGCACGTGGCCGGTGTCGCCACGCGAACCGAACCCGAGGCCGTGCGTCGCGCGGTGGCCGAGGTCGAGGCCGTGCTCGATGCGCGCGAGCAGTACTTCCGCCGCAACGCCGTCGATTCGATCGAGACGTACCGCTCGCGACGGCGCGACGGTCGGCTCGACGACGGCTTCGGCGACGTCTTCCTCGTGGTCGACGGGTGGTCGACGCTCCGGGCCGAGTTCGAGCCCCTCGAAGCCCGCATCCAGACGATCGCCGCGCGCGGCCTGAGCTTCGGCGTGCACGTCGTGGTGACCGCGAACCGGTGGCTCGAGATCCGCGCGGCACTGAAAGACCTCATCCAGACGCGGGTCGAGCTGCGTCTGGGCGACCCGACCGACTCCGACGTCGACCGCAAGCAGGCGGCCAACGTGGCCGCGGGCCAGCCCGGCCGTGGCCTCAGCGCGACCAAGCTGCAGATGCTCACCTCGGTGCCGCGCATCGACGGCTCCGGCGACGCGGGCACCCTCGCCGACGGTGTGGCCGACATGATCGGCAAGGTCGCCGCCGCCTGGCACGGCGAGCCCGGCCCGAAGATGCGACTGCTCCCCGAGACCATCTCGCTCGACGAGGTGCGTGCGCTCGCCGCGCCCGACGACCCGCGCCTGCTGCTCGGCATCGAGGAGGCGCAGCTGTCGCCCTTCGGCGTCGACCCGCGCCTCGAGTCGCACCTGTTCGTCTACGGCGACTCGGGAATGGGCAAGTCGGCGTTCCTGCGGGGCGTGGCGAAAGAGATCCAGCGCCTATACACGCCCGCCGAGGCGAAGATCTTCGTCGTCGACTACCGTCGCGCGCTGCTCGGTGAGATCCCCGACGACTACCTCGGGGCCTATCTCACCTCGCACGATCTGGCCACGGGCGGAATGAACGACCTTGCGCAGTACTTCTCCACGCGCATCCCCGGCCCCGACGTGACCCCCACGCAGCTGCGCGAACGCAGCTGGTGGAAGGGCGCCGAGGGCTTCATCCTGGTCGACGACTACGACCTCGTCGCCACCAGCCAGGGCAACCCCCTGGCGGTGTTGCAGCCGCTGCTGGCGCAGGCCGGCGATCTCGGTCTGCACGTCATCCTGACGCGTCGGTCGGGCGGTGCGAGCCGAGCGGCCTACGACCCGATCATCCAGCGCTTCACCGATCTCGGCGTGACCGGCATCCTGCTGGGGGGAAACCCCGAAGAGGGCGCCTTGATCGGTCGGGTCAAGCCCGAGCGGGCAGCGCCGGGTCGGGCGCAGATCGTCAGCCGCGAGCACGGTCTCGTCGCCTCGCAGCTGGTCTTCTCGCCGCCGACGAGCTGATCACCCCTCCTCCCCACCGCCCCGGCCTCCCCCGATGGAGGTCGGGGCGGTGTCGGTGTCGGTGGGGCGGGTTACCGTGGAGGGGTGACATATCCCGGCGCCGCACCCGAGTCGTACGCCGACGCGCCGCCCGAGTCGTACGACACCCCCGACGACCCCTACGCGGGAGCGGACTGGGACCCCGATCTGTTCGCCCCGCCCGACGACCTCGACGCCCCGCCGCCGCCGACGGATGCCGCGAACTCGCGGTTCGCCCGCGCCGCGGTCGCGACGGGCACCGCTCGTGAGCTCCCGGCCGTGCGCGACTTCACCGGACGCGATCCGCGCGAGGTACTGCACGAGGTCTACGGCTACGACGCGTTCCGCGGCGACCAGGCCGACATCGTGCAGCACGTCGTCGACGGCGGCGACGCGGTGGTGCTCATGCCCACCGGCGGCGGCAAGAGCGTCACGTACCAGGTGCCCGCCCTCGTGCGCCCGGGCACGGGCCTGGTCGTCAGCCCGCTGATCGCCCTCATGCACGACCAGGTCGAGGCGCTCATCGCCAACGGCGTGCGTGCCGGGTACCTCAACTCCACGCAGGCCCCCGCCGAGCGTCAGGCGGTGGAACAGGCCTTCCTCGCCGGCGAGCTCGACCTGCTCTACGTCGCCCCCGAGCGCCTCAACGGCGCGCAGACGCTGGGGCTGCTGTCGCGCGGACGCCTGAGCGTCATTGCGATCGACGAGGCCCATTGCGTGTCGCAGTGGGGTCATGACTTCCGCCCCGACTACCTCGCGCTGGGCGACCTCGCCGAGCGCTTCCCCGGTGTGCCGCGCATGGCCCTCACCGCCACCGCGACCACGGCGACCGCGCAAGAGATCGTCGAACGTCTCCGTCTGCGCGACGCCCGCGGCTTCGTCGCCAGCTTCGATCGCCCGAACATCCAGTACCGCATCGACGCCAAGGTCGACCCGCGTCGTCAGCTGGTGCAGTTCATCAAGGCGCAGCCCGAGGGCTCGGCGGGCATCGTGTACGCGCTCAGCCGCAAGAGCGTCGAGCAGATGGCGGCGTACCTCTGCACGCAGGGGCTCGACGCGCTGCCGTACCACGCCGGTCTCGACGCCTCGGTGCGGGCGGCGAACCAGTCGCGCTTCCTCCGCGACGACGGCGTCATCATGGTCGCCACGATCGCCTTCGGAATGGGCATCGACAAGCCCGACGTGCGCTTCGTGGCGCACATCGACCTGCCGAAGTCCGTCGAGGGCTATTACCAAGAGACGGGCCGCGCCGGCCGCGACGGCGACCCCTCGGTCGTCTGGATGGCCTACGGCCTGGGCGACGTCGTGCAGCAGCGCCGCATGATCGACCAGTCGCCGGGCGACCGCTCGTACAAGATGCGCCTGGGGCAGCACCTCGACGCCATGCTGGCGCTGTGCGAGACGGTCGGATGCCGTCGGCAGAACCTCCTCGAGTACTTCGGGCAGAAGTCCGACCCCTGTGGCAACTGCGACACCTGCCTCACCCCGCCCGACACCTGGGACGGCTTGGTCGCGGCGCAGAAGCTGCTGTCGACCATCGTGCGTCTTCAGCGCGAGCGGGGCCAGGCGTTCGGTGCGGGCCATCTCATCGACATCCTGCGCGGAGCCAAGACCGAGCGCATCGCCCAGCAGGGGCACGACCGACTGAGCACCTACGGGCTCGGCGCCGACCTGTCCGATCAGGACTGGCGCAGCGTCATCCGTCAGCTCCTCGCCCGCGGGATCATCGCCGCGCAGGGCGATTACGGCACGCTCGCGCTCAGCGAGGCGTCGGCCGGGGTGCTTCGGGGCGAGTCGCCCGTTCCCCTCCGCCGCGATGCTCTCGGGCGCACGGGCGGCGGCGGCGGTTCGACCCGGCAGCGCAAATCGAGCGCCGACGACGTCGCGCCCGCCGATCGCGACCTGTTCGAGGCCCTGCGCGCCTGGCGCGCCGAGAAGGCCCGCGAGCAGGGGGTTCCGGCGTACATCGTCTTCGGTGACGCCACTCTGCGCGCGATCGCGGCGGCGCGACCCGCCTCGACCGGCGACCTCGACGGCATCACCGGCATCGGCGCCAAGAAGCGCGAGGCGTACGGCGACGGCATCCTCACGGTGGTCGCGGCGAACTGACGGGACGACAGGGCGCCGTTTCCGCGGCGGCGTCGGCCCGGCTCCAGCGGTCGACGCCCGCGGTCAAGCGGGGTGAGCACGCGGCGGGTGCTGCCGACGTCTCCGTCGCGCGGTCAGCGCATCCTCGGAAATGGTGACCCCCCACAACCTCCGGGCCCGACGTCCGCCGGACGAGTTGTGTACATCCCACAGGTCGATTGCCGGGGCGTTGTGGGACACCTACCGTGGGGGTATTCCTTTGCAACGTCGAAAGGTGCCGAGAATGACCGACGCCGCCGTCCGTCCCACCACGCCCGCCACGAGCACGCGTACCCCCGTCGGGGGAGCCCCCGCCGCCCCGCACACCGCCGCCGAGGCCGCCGAAGCGCGCATCGACACCGAGCGGGTCACCGACCTGCTGCTCGGCACGTGGGCCGACACCCGCCGCCAGGCGCGCGAGATGCTCAAGGATCCCGCGCTGTGGCGCGACGATTCGCTGGGCATGGACGCCCACCGTGAGCGCACGCTCAGCCAGCTGCACCTCCTGGTGCAGAACAAGGCGGTGCACCGGGCCTTCCCGAAGCGCTTCGGCGGAGAAGAGAACAACGGGGCCAACATCGCCGGCTTCGAAGAGCTGGTGGCGGCCGACCCCAGCCTGCAGATCAAGTCGGGTGTGCAGTGGGGCCTGTTCGGCTCGGCCGTGCTGCAGCTCGGCACCGCCGAGCACCACGATAAGTGGCTCCCCGGCATCATGAGCCTCGAGATCCCCGGCGCCTTCGCCATGACCGAGACCGGCCACGGCTCCGACGTCGCCGCGATCGGCACGACGGCGACCTACGACGCCGACACCGAGGAGTTCGTCATCCACACGCCCTTCCGCGGTGCGTGGAAGGACTACCTCGGAAACGCCGCCCTGCACGGCAAGGCCGCGACGGTGTTCGCGCAGCTCATCACGAACGGCGTCAACCACGGCGTGCACTGCTTCTACGTGCCGCTGCGTGACGAGTCGGGCGCCTTCCTGCCCGGCATCGGCGGCGAGGACGACGGCCTCAAGGGCGGCCTGAACGGCATCGACAACGGCCGTCTGCACTTCGACCACGTCCGCGTCCCGCGCACGAACCTGCTCAACCGCTACGGCGACGTCGCCGCCGACGGCACCTACTCGAGCGACATCGCCAGCCCCGGCCGCCGCTTCTTCACGATGCTCGGCACGCTCGTGCAGGGCCGCGTCTCGCTCGATGGGGCCGCCGCGTGGGCCTCGGCCATCGGCCTCACCATCGCCATCACCTACGGCAACCAGCGCCGCCAGTTCGACTCGGGCAGCGGCACCCCCGAGGTGACCCTGCTCGACTACGGCAAGCACCAGCGGCGTCTGCTGCCGCGCCTGGCGACGACGTACGCCGAGATCTTCGCCCACGACGAGTTCCTGCAGAAGTTCGACGGCGTCTTCAGCGGCGCGCTCGACACCGACGCCGACCGCGAAGACCTCGAGACCCTCGCCGCAGCCCTCAAACCGCTGTCGACCTGGCACGCGCTCGACACCCTGCAGGAGTCCCGCGAGGCCTGCGGTGGCCAGGGCTTCCTGTTCGAGAACCGTCTCGTGGGCCTGCGCGCCGATCTCGACATCTACGTCACCTTCGAGGGCGACAACAACGTGCTGCTGCAGCTCGTCGGCAAGCGTCTGCTCGCCGATTACGCCCGGTCGTTCAAGGGCAAGGATGCCAAGCAGCTCGCCGCCTTCGCCGTGGGCCAGACCGCCGGCAAGCTCTTCCACGGTGCCGGGATGCGTCAGCTCGGGCAGGCCGTCAGCGATTTCGGGTCCACCGCCCGCTCGGTCGAGAAGGGGCTCCGCGCCGAGCAGCAGCACGACCTGCTGGCGGGCCGCGTGCAGCAGATGGTGGCCGACATCGCGGGGCGCCTGCGCCCGGCATCCAAATTGTCGCGTGAAGACGCCGCCGCCCTCTTCAACGAGAACCAGTCCCAGCTCATCGAGGCGGCGCGTGCGCACGGCGAGCTCCTGCAGTGGGAGGCCTTCACCGACGCGATCAACCGGATCGACGATGACGGCACCCTGCGGGTGCTCACCTGGTTGCGCGACCTGTTCGGACTGCAGCTCATCGAGAAGCACCTCGCCTGGTACCTCATCAACGGGCGCCTCTCGACGCAGCGCGGTGCCGCGGTGTCGAGCTACATCGACCGCCTGTGCGCGCGTCTGCGTCCGCACGCGCAAGACCTGGTCGACGCCTTCGGCTACGGTCCCGAGCACATCCGCGCCTCGATCGCGTCGGGTGTCGAAGACGATCGGCAGAACGAGGCGGCGTCGTACTACGCCGCGCAGCGGGCGTCGGGCAACGCCCCCGTTCCCGAGAAGAAGCCCGCGAAGTAGCGGCGTTCCGCGGCGAGAACAAGCTCCGCGCGAACAGGCCGATCTCCCCCGGATCGGCCTGTTCGCGGCTGTGTCGCCTGCTCTCGTGACCGCCTTGTCGGGCCGGCGCCCCGCCGTGTCGGCGGCCCCCTCTAGCCTGGGCGTATGACCGACCTGGTGACCGGCGCCGACGGCGTCGTCCGATGCGCGTGGGCGGGCTCCGACGCGGAGTATCAGCGGTACCACGACGAGGAGTGGGGCTCCACGCTGCGCGGCGATCGCCCGCTCTTCGAGAAGCTCAGTCTCGAGGGCTTCCAGGCGGGGCTCGCCTGGATCACGATCCTCCGCAAACGCCCGCGCTTCCGCGAGGTCTTCCACGACTTCGCCCCCGAGGTCGTCGCCGCGTTCGGTCCCGACGACGTCGCGCGTCTGCTGCAGGATGCCGGGATCATCCGCCACCGGGGCAAGATCGAGGCGGTGATCGGCAACGCGGCCCTCGTGGCCGCCCTGGCCGAGGGCGAGTTCGACGCGCTGATGTGGTCGTTCGCCCCCACCGGGCACACGCCGCCCGCGACCTTCGCCGAGGTGCCGGCCGTCACGCCGGAATCCACCGCGATGAGCAAAGAGCTGCGGCGCCGCGGATTCCGCTTCGTCGGCCCGACCACGATGTACGCCCTCATGCAGTCCTCCGGCATGGTCGACGACCACGTCGCCGGCTGCTGGCGCGCGTCGCACTGAGGCCGACCGGAGTCGCCGATTCCGCGTGTCGCCACTGGAGGCGGTAGACTTTTCGATTGGAGCGTTCCGCTCCCAGCGTCGTCGAACGCACCGGCCCCTCTCTCGGGCCTTTGACCTTCACGGCGAACGGATGCGCCACCCGGCGCCTTCGCCCATTGCAGCCGCAGCATCGCGGCATCCCGAACCGCCGTGCGTGCCCGCGCGCCGGCAGGAGTATTCATGACGTCTCAGACTTTCGCCGACCTCGGCGTGCCCGCCCCCCTCATCGACGTTCTCGCCGCCCAGGGCAAGAACGAGCCCTTCCCGATCCAGGCCGACACTCTGCCCGACACGCTCGCCGGGCGCGACGTGCTCGGCCGCGGCAAGACCGGCTCGGGCAAGACCCTCGCCTTCGCGCTGCCCCTCGTCGCCCGCCTCGCGGCCACGAGCGACCGCCGTCGCGGCCGTCGCCCCCGCGCTCTCGTGCTGGCGCCCACCCGCGAGCTCGCGAACCAGATCGACGAGGTCATCAAGCCCCTCGCCGCCGCCTTCGACCTGACCACGACCACCGTCTACGGCGGCGTGAACCAGAAGCGCCAGGTCGACGCTCTCGCCGCCGGCGTCGACATCCTCGTCGCCTGCCCCGGCCGCCTCGAGGACCTCATCGGTCAGGGCTTCGCCAACCTGGGCGACATCGAGATCACCGTGCTCGACGAGGCCGACCACATGGCCGACCTCGGCTTCCTGCCCGGCGTGACCCGTCTGCTCTCGCGCACGCCCGCCGACGGCCAGCGCCTGCTGTTCTCGGCCACGCTCGACAACGGGGTCGACAAGCTCGTCAAGCGATTCCTGCGCAACGAGGTGCTGCACTCCGTCGACGAGGCCCACTCGCACGTCGCCGCGATGACCCACCACGTCTTCGCGCCGGCCGACACCGAGGCGAAGAACCGCCTCGTGCAGACCCTCGCCTCGGGTACCGCCCGCCGCATCCTGTTCATGCGCACCAAGCACCAGGCCAAGAAGCTCGCGAAGGCGCTGACCGCGGCAGGCATCCCCTCGGTCGACCTGCACGGCAACCTGTCGCAGCCGGCACGCGACCGCAACCTCGCCGCCTTCGGCGACGGCCGCGCCCGGGTGCTCGTCGCCACCGACGTCGCCGCCCGTGGCGTGCACGTCGACGGCGTCGAGCTGGTCGTGCACGTCGACCCGCCCGTCGAGCACAAGGCGTACCTGCACCGCTCGGGCCGCACCGCCCGCGCCGGTTCCGCCGGTGACGTCGTGACGATCATGCTCCCCGAGCAGCGTCGCGACACCCTCGACATCCTGCGCAAGGCCAAGATCTCGGCCACGCCCACGGTCGTGACCTCCACCTCGCCCGAGGTCGTCGCGCTCGTCGGCGAGGTCGCCGAGTGGGTCAAGCCCGAGCCCGTCGTCGCCCCGCAGCAGCAGGGTGGCGGACGCTCGCAGGGCGCCAACGCCCAGCGCAAGCGCGCCGCTCGCGGCGAGGGCCAGCAGTCGTCGGGCCGCGGTGGCGCCCAGGGTGCCGGCGGCGGTCGTCGTCGCAGCGCCGGCGCCCCGGCGGCCGACGCCGCATCGGGCGCACGCGCTCCCCAGGGCGGTCGTGGCGGTCAGCGTTCCGGTGCGGGCCGTGGCCAGGGCGCAGGCGGCGCACAGCGCGCCGGTGCCGGCGCCGCACGTCCGCAGGGCGCGGGCCGCTCGGCATCCGGCGCCCCCACGACCGGCATGGTCGTCGGCTCCCGCTCGCCGCGCACCAACCGTCGCGCGCAGGGCTGACCTCTCCTCGATCGACGCCCCCGCAGCTCCGGCTGAGGGGGCGTCGTCGTCTCAACCGGCCGTCGTCGTTCGGGGCCGGCGTGCGAGGAGCCTCGCGGATGTCGGGGGTCTGCGCCACACTGGGGGCGGCCCACCCGGGGCCGATCCTCGAAGGAGCGCCGCATGAGCGACCCCGTCCCCGATGCGCACGACGTCATCCGCGTGCGCGGCGCGCGCGAGAACAACCTGAAGGGCGTCGACCTCGACGTTCCCAAGCGTCGGCTCACGGTGTTCACCGGAGTGAGCGGCTCGGGCAAATCATCGCTTGTCTTCGGGACGATCGCCGCCGAGTCGCAGCGGCTCATCAACGAGACCTATCCCACGTTCGTGCAGCAGTTCATGGGTCAGCTCTCGCGGCCCGACGTCGACGCGCTCGAGAACCTCAGCGCGACCATCCGCGTCGACCAAGAGCGCATGACCGCCAACGCCCGATCGACGGTGGGCACCGCCACCGACGTGCACGCCATGCTGCGCATGCTCTTCAGCCGTCTGGGGCAGCCGCACGTCGGGTCGTCGCAGGCGTTCTCGTTCAACGTCCCGTCGATCTCGGGCGCGGGGGCCGTGACCGTCGCCCGGGGCGCCCGCAAGGGCCAGAAAGAGCGACGCTCGTTCGAGATCACCGGGGGCATGTGCCCCGAGTGCGAGGGGCTCGGCAAGGTCAGCGACATCGACCTCGACCAGCTCGTCGACAAGACGCTGTCGCTGAACGCGGGCGCCATCCTCGTTCCGGGATACACCGCCGACGGCTGGATGGTGCGCGTGTTCAGCGAGTCGGGGTTCGTCGACGCCGACACCCCGATCGAGCAGTACTCGGCGCAGCAACGTCACGACTTCTTCTACAAAGAGCAGACCAAGGTCCGCATCGCGAACACCAACATGACCTACGAGGGACTCGTTCCCAAGATCACGAAGAGCATGCTGCAGAAAGACCGCGACGCCCTGCAGCCGCACGTGCGGGCCTTCGTCGATCGCGCCGTCACCTTCGTCGCGTGCCCGGCGTGTGCGGGAACACGGCTGAACGACGGCGCCCGCTCCTCGCGCATCGGCGACGTGAACATCGCCGATCCCGCCGCCATGCAGATCACCGACCTCGCGGCCTGGGTGCGGACGATCGACGACTCCTCCGTGGCGCCCCTCGTCGAGGGGCTGGGCGACACCCTCTCCGCCTTCGTGCGCATCGGTCTGGGTTACCTGTCGCTCGATCGCGCGAGCGGCACGCTCTCGGGTGGCGAGGCCCAGCGCACCAAGATGATCCGGCATCTCGGCTCGAGCCTCAGCGACATCACCTACGTCTTCGACGAGCCCACGGCGGGACTCCACCCCCACGACATCCAGCGCATGAACGAGACCCTCCTGCAGCTGCGCGACAAGGGCAACACGGTGCTCGTCGTCGAGCACAAGCCCGAGGTCATCGACATCGCCGACCACGTCGTCGATCTGGGCCCGCGCGCCGGGCGCGACGGGGGCCGGGTGCAGTACGAGGGCGACGTCGCGGGGCTCCGCTCCTCCGACACCCTGACCGGCCGGTTCCTCGACCACCGTGCGCGGCTCAAGCCGGCGGTGCGCGCGGCGACCGGCGCCCTGCCCATCCGCGGAGCCGTCGACCACAACCTGCGGGGCGTCGACGTCGACGTGCCCCGCGGCGTCCTGACCGTCGTGACCGGGGTCGCGGGGTCGGGCAAGTCCTCGCTCATCCACGGCCACCTGCCGTCGTTCGACGACGTCGTCGTGGTCGACCAATCGGCGATCAAGGGCTCGCGCCGCAGCAGCCCGGCGACCTACACGGGCATCCTCGACGCGGTGCGCGCAGCGTTCGCCAAGGCGAACGGTGTGAAGCCGGCGCTCTTCAGCGCCAACTCCGAGGGAGCATGTGTCGCCTGCAAGGGCCTGGGAGTCATCGTGACCGAGCTCGGGTTCCAGTCGACCGTCGAGACCGTGTGCGAACTCTGCGGGGGAACGGGCTTCTCCGACGCCGTGCTCGAGTACACCCTCGACGGCAAGAACATCGCCGAGGTGCTGGCGCTGTCGGTCGCCGAGGCGGCGGAGTTCCTCGTCACCGGACCGGCCGTCGCGGTCCTTGCTCGTCTGAACGACGTCGGCCTCGGGTACCTGACGCTCGGTCAGGCCCTCAACACGCTCTCGGGCGGTGAGCGTCAGCGTCTCAAGCTGGCGATCTCGATGGCCAAGTCGGGGGCCGTCTACGTGCTCGACGAGCCCACGACGGGTCTGCACCTGGCCGATGTCGACACTCTGCTCGGGCTGCTCGACCACCTCGTCGACGCCGGCAACACGGTCGTCGTCATCGAGCACCACCAGGCCGTGATGGCGCACGCCGACTGGATCATCGACCTGGGACCGGGCGCCGGTCACGACGGCGGCACCGTGGTGTTCGAGGGCGCGCCGGCCGACCTGGTCGCGGCCCGCACTACGCTCACGGGCGAGTATCTGGCGCGGTACGTCGGGGAGTGACGCGCGGGCCCACGTCGACCGAACGCGAGTCGTGAGGCTCCGCCCGACGGGCGGGACCGCGCGCGAACGGATGCGATGCGCTGCCCGCGTCCGCCTGACGCGGGGCGCCGCCCGCGTCAGGCGGGTGCGGTGAGCGACGCGTCGTGCAGGTGACGGTCGCCGTGCGGCAGCACCTTCACCATCACTCCGCGGCGGCGCAGGTCGGCGACCGCGCGCGTCTCGTCTTCGCGCGTGAGACCGAGAGCGTGGACGCTCGCGACCACGAGCACGTCACCGTGCGTGAGGGTTCCGAAGAATCGGTCCAGCCGCTTCGCCCACCCCTCGAGCGTTTCGGGCGCGGGGTGGCGGAATCCCTCGATCGGCACACCGAAGCGCGTGAGGTCGTCGCGCTGCTGCACCACCGTCGGCATGTCGGGGCGCGAGACGACCAGCCCCACCAGGCGTGAGCCCGCGGGGCGGGCACGCCACCAGTCACGGTCGCTCTGCAGCTCGGTGAAGCACTTCGGGCACTCGGCCGCGGCGTGCACGAGGGGCACGGGGCTGGTCCCGGCGGCATCCGCAGATGACGGCATCGTCGGGATCGGATCGCTCATGGAAACCTCCGTCACCATTGTGCCGTACGCCGCGAGGAATCAGTCAGCTCGCCCCGGCGCACTCTCGTGTCGGTGTCCGGTTCTTGCGGGAAACGGCTGCCCGGACGCCCTCCGTCCAGCCATCGGGGGACAGGCCTCGCCGAGCCGGACGCACCGCGGGCCCGCCGCGACGCGCGACGGGCCCGGGAGCGGTCGGCTCAGTGGGCCGAGTACCCGCCGTCGACGAGGTGGTAGCTGCCCGAGATGAACGAAGCGGCGTCGCTCAGCAGGAACAGCGTCAGCGCGGCCACTTCGGCGTCGGTGCCCAGGCGACCCGTCGCGTGCTCGTTCTCGAGGTGGGTGAGGGCCTCGGGCGACAGGCTCGAGCGCACGAGCGGGGTGTCGATGAACCCGGGGCCGACGGCGTTGGTGCGCACGCCCTGCGCGGTGTACTCGAGCGCGGCGACCTTCGTCAGCCCGACCAGGGCGTGCTTGCTGGCGACGTACGCCGCGTTCTGGGCGATGCCGACCGATCCGAGGACGGAGGCCATGTTCACGATGGCGCCGCCACCGGCCTCGACGATCGCGGGCAGCTGGAACCGGAGGCCGTAGAAGACGCCGTCGAGGTCGACCGCGCGCACGCGGTCCCACGCCTCGATGTCGTAGTCGCCGATGTTCTGCGGGGCGGCGCCGATGCCGGCGTTGTTCACCGCCAGGTGAAGGGCGCCGAACGTCTCTTTCGCGAAGGCGACGGCGGCTTCGGAGTCCTGCCACTTCGCCGTGTTCTGGGCGAAGGCGTCGGCCGATCCGCCCGCGTCGGTGATCTGCGCGACGACGGCGTCAGCCGCCTCGCGGTTGATGTCGGTGACCACGACCGAGGCGCCTTCTTCGGCGAGTTCCCGCGCGATCTCCGCGCCGATGCCGCTGCCCCCACCGGTGACGAGTGCGACTTTGCCGGTGAACCTGCTCATGAACGAACTTCTCTCCCGCCGTCGAGTCACCACGGCTTTCGCGGTGACCGCAGCCGCGTGGGGGAGAACCCACCAGCCGTCGCGCCTATTCCAGCTCCCACCCCCCGCGCGAGTCGTCAAGATTTGTCCCTTCCGTGCCCCCGAGAGCGACAAATCCTGGCGACTCGCGCGGGGGCTGGGGGCAGGGATCAGTCGTCGGTGCCGTCGTCGATGCGCAGCTCCAGGCTCAGCTGGTCGGCGTCGAGCTCGGCCAGGGCGTGGCGCAGGGCGGCGGTGCTGTACCGGCCGTCACGGCTGAGGCGGTCGAGTCGTCGGCGCATGGCATCCAGCGACGCCAGGCGCAGCTCCAGCAGGTCGCGCACCCGGCTGGTCGCCTCGTCGTCGGGCGGCCGGGTGAGCCGCGCTCCGGCGCGTTCGACCATCTCGGCGGGGAAGGTGCCGCCGTCGCGTCGGGTGAGGGTTCCCGACTGCACGGCGGCGATCGCGGCGTCGCGCAGCTCGGCGTCGAGCGCGCGCTGCTCCTCCCGTGACGGTCCCTGGCCGCCTTCCCCGGCCAGCCCGACCGTCCGCACCACCGCGGGCAGCGTGATGCCCTGCAGCACCAGGCTGAAGAGCGCGACCAGGAAGGCCACGAAGATCAGCAGCGGTCGCTGAGTCGTGTCTTCGGGCAGCGTCTGGGCGGCGGCCAGCGTGACGACCCCGCGCATGCCCGCCCACACGATCACCGTGCCGTGCCGCGCGCCCAGGGGCGTGTCGCGGTAGTAGTCGAGGTCGGCCATGGTGCGCGAGATGCGCGTGCGCATCCAGCCGATGCGCCGCGCGGCACGCGCCGGGTCGTCGGCTCGACCCTGCGTGTCGAGCTCACCCGCGTGGTACGCCTCTTCGAAGTCGTCGAGGCGCTGTTGCGCGTTCTCGACGCGGTCCTGGTGACGCCAGAGGCCGTGACTGCGGCGGCCCTGCACCCAGACGAGACCCGACACGTACAGGCCGCGCACGACGAGAGCGATGCCGAGGGCCGACAGGGCGAGCCAGGTGCCGTGCCACAGGCCCTCGTGCTCGCGCAGGTTGCTGGTGACGATGTCTTTCAGCTCGAGCCCGAACACCAGGAAGACGCCGCCCTCGAGGATCAGCTCGATCGTGCGCCAGTTCAGTCGGTCGCTCATGCGCTGCTCGGGGGTGAACCGCCGGGCGGCGCCCTGGCCCGTGACGATGCCGGCGACCACCGCGGCCACCAGACCGGAGCCACCGAGGTGCTCGGTGGGCAGGTACGCGATGAACGGGATGGCGAAGCTCAGCGCGGTGTTGGCGGCGGAGTTGGTCACGCGCTCGCGCACGCGCAGGTTCACCCAGCCGACGACGGCGCCGAGCACCAGGGCGAGCACGACGGCCCACGCGAAGTTGGCGAGGGCGTCGGCGAACGCGAACCCGGATGCCACGGCGGCGACCGCCGTGCGCAGGAGCACCAGGGCGGTGGCGTCGTTGAGCAGGCTCTCGCCCTCGAGCATGGTCACCACGCGGGGCGAGATGCCGAGGCGCTTGGCGATGGAGGTCGCCACGGCGTCGGTGGGACTGAGGATCGCCCCGAGCGCGATGCCCAGAGCGAGGCCGAGCCCGGGGACCACCGCCCAGAAGAACAGCCCCAGAACGATCGAGCTGAAGACGACGAGCAGCACCGACAGCCCGGCGATCGGGGCGAAGTCGCGGCGGAACTCGATGGCGGGCAGTTGCACCGCGGCCGAGTACAGCAGGGGTGGGAGCACCCCGATCAGGATCACCTCGGGGTCGACCGCGAAGGCGGGGACGAACGGCAGCAGGCTCACGGCCGCGCCGATGGCGAGCAGCACGAGCGGGCCCGCGACGTTGAAGCGGGGAGCGATGACCGTCACCAGCGCGACGACCACGACGCCCGCGACGATGGCGAGGAGGGGATCGATCACCGTCCGAGGCTATCCCTCGCGAGCGTCCGAGCCCCGGCCGGAAACCGCGAAAGCTCGATGCGGAGCCTTCTCACCCCTCGCGGGCGACGGCGGCGGCGACCGCACGCATGCCGGCGAGCGTCTCGGCGAAGCTCGTCGACAGGGGCGAGAGTCCGATGCGCAGCCCGTGCGGGTCGCGGTAGTCCGGGATGACGTCGTCGGCCCAGAGCCGTGCGGTCACGGCGCGCATCGACGGGTGCGAGAGCGTGAGGTGGCCGCCGCGCTCGGCGGGATCGCGGGGGGAGGCGAGCCGCACACCCAGCGGACTCAGGATGCCGTCGGCCACGCGCAGCGCGAATTCGGTGAGGGCCACGGACTTGGCGCGCACCGCCGCGATGCCGGCCTGCTCGAGAAGATCGAGGGTGTCCTGCAGGGCGATCATCGCCAGCACCGGAGGCGTCCCCGACAGGAACCGGCGCATGCCGTCGGCGGGGCGGTAGAGCGGCCCCATCGAGAAGACGTCGGCCGCTCCCATCCACCCCTGGACCGGCTGGGTGAGCGTCGACTGGTGCCGGGCGGCGACGTAGGCAAACGCCGGAGACCCCGGCCCGCCGTTCAGGTACTTGTACGTGCAGCCCACGGCGAGGTCCGCACCCCAGGCGTCGAGCTCCACCGGCACGGAACCCGCCGAGTGGCAGAGGTCCCACAGCACGAGGGCGCCGGCGTCGTGGGCGATCGCGGTGAGACCGGCACCGTCGGCGAGGAACCCGGAACGGTACGACACGTGGCTCAGCAGCACCACGGCCGTGCGCGGGCCCACGACGGCGCGGAGCAGGTCGGCATCCACTCCCCGGGCGGTGTCGACCTCGACCCACACCACCCGAGCGCCCCGTTCGGCGGCGATCCCCTCGACGAGGTAGCGATCGGTGGGGAAGTCGTCGCGCCCGACGACGATCTCGACGCGGTTCGCGTCGGCGGTCATCTGCGCGTCGAGGGCGGCGCGCAGCAACTTGTAGAGCAGCACGGTGGCGGAATCGCCGATCACCGTCTGGCCACCCGCCGCGCCCAGGGTCGACGCGCCGATCCGGTCGCCGATGGCGAACGGCAGCTCCATCCACGCCTCGTCCCACCCGCGGATGAGGCGACCGCCCCACTCGTCGGTCACGAACCGCGCCAGTCGGTCGGCGGTGGCGCGGGGCGGTCGTCCGAGCGAGTTGCCGTCGAAGTAGACCAGCGGGCTCTCGGCGCCGACGAAGGCGTCGCGATGCGCCGCGAGGGGGTCGGCGGCGTCGAGGGCGGCGGCTTCGGCGTCGAGGGCGGAATCAGTCGGCACGGGGGAGCTCCTCGGCGGGGACGACCGTTCCGCGGCTGAGCCAGGTCGGCACGTCGTCGGGGTCGGTGGGGGCGGGACCGGCGACGAACGTCGACACGGCCTCATCGGGGACGGTGGCGGGCCACGGGTCGGCGAGAGCGGCGATCAGCGCGTCACCGCGCACGCCGGCCTCGTGTAGGGCGAGGAGCTCGCGGCGATTGAGACCGACCGGCAACGGGCCGTTGCCGAGGTCGGTGCCGTACAGCACGCGTCCGCCACGGGCGGCGAAGGCGCGAAGATTGGCGACCGCGTGCTCTCGCTCGGCCCCGCGATGGATGTCGAGGGTCGAGATCCACGCCTGTCCCGCCGTGACGGCGCGCGAGACCAGACGGCGCGAGACGCGGGCGTCGAAGGGGGTGTGCGCCAGGGCCGACACGCCGGCCTCGACCGCCCGCTCGACCTGTCCCGCACCCTGCGCGTGGGCGACGACGGCGAGACCGCGTTCGGCAGCGGCCACGATGACGGCGGCGAGCACGTCGTCGCTCACCACCGGTCCCGCGTCGGCGTGCAGGGCGATCTTGATCACCGACGCACCGGCGTCCGCCTGCTCGTCGACCGCCGTGCGTGCGCCCCCGACGACTCCCGGATGCAGAGAGGCGTCCCAGACGTCGCGCACGATGGCATCCGGAGCCCATCCCCGGCCACGCGGATACCCGCCGGGCGCTGTCAGGAAGGCTCCCGCGTAGGCGATGCGGGGCAGGCCCGTCGTGCGACGGGCGAGGGCCACCGGATCGCCGCCGAGGTCGACGACCCCGGCGATGCCGCGCGCCGCCAACCGCTCCGGGTCGATGAGGTGCAGATGCACGTGGTGATCGACGAAGGCGGGAAGCGCCGTGCCGGCGACGCCGGTGAGCGCGCGGCGGGTGGGACGCGCGGTGGCGAGGGTCATGCCGACCCCGGTCAGATCAGCGACAGCTCGCGGAGCTTGGCCTCGACGTCGGCGTTCGAGGGCTCGACGTGGTGGCTGGAGTCGGGGTAAAGCACCACCGGGATGCTCGTACGCCCGGAGATCTCTTTCGCGACGTCGGCCGCGGCGGGGTCGGCCACGAGGTCGACGTACTCGTACGCGACGCCGAGCTCGTCGAGCTGCTTCTTGGTGCGGATGCAGTCACGGCACCAGTCGGCGCCGAACATACGGATGGGAGCTTCGCTGGACATGCTTCCAGCGTACGCCGCCGCACGGCGACGAGCGCCGATCGGATCAGGCCGTCAGTTCGTCTTCGAGCGGCTCGACGGCCCGCACCGCCTTGCCCACGCGGCTCTTCTTGGGCGCGTAGACGACGAGGGCGTGGAAGACGAAGCGCACCACGAATGCCGCGACCAGCGTGAGGGCGGCCGCGATGACGCTGGGCATGTGCGCGCGCTCGACGAGGATCGCGATGACGGGGATGCGCACGATCGCCTCGACGCCGTTGAACGCGAACGACTTGACGAACCGGTGGCGCATGAGCCCCGACTCGGCCCGCATGTCGGCGAACACGAGGTACTCGAGCGCGAGGAAGTTGGCGACGATGGTGATGACGCTGGCGATGACCGCGGCGAGGATGTACTCGACGTGTACGGCCACCAGGGCCCACATGATCGCGAGGTTGGCCACCGCGCCGATGCCGCCGACCAGGGCGAACGCCGACATGCGGCCGAAGCGCAGCATGGTCAGCTGCATGAGGAAGCGCATTCCCTGGCTGAACGAGGCCTTGGATTCACCGGCGAAGCGCGGCGCGAACGAGAAGGGGACCTCGGCCACGCGCATCTGCTTGCGGGCGAGGATCTCGAGCAGGATCTTGAAGCCGCGCGGGTGCAGTTCTTCGAGGTCGAGCGAGCGACGGTCGATGAGGAAGAAGCCCGTCATGGGGTCGGAGCAGTTGTGCAGCTTCTTCGGGAACATCGACTTGGTCAGCAGGGTCGACGCGCGCGAGACCGTGGTGCGCACCGCGTTGGCGAGCCCGTCGGAGGTGCCGCCCGCGATGTAGCGCGAGGCCACGACCACGTCGGCGTCGCCGACCTCGACCCGGTCGAGGAGTTCGGCGATGACCTCGGGCGGGTGCTGCAGGTCGCCGTCCATGACGACGCAGTAATCCGCCGCAGCGGCCCGGATACCGTCGACGACGGCGCCGCCGAGGCCTCCGACGGGGTCGTCGCGGTGGATGAGGCGCACCGGGACGTGCGCGGCGGCGGCGACGGCGCGGATGATGTCGGGGGTGTCGTCGGTCGAATCGTCGACGAAGATGATCTCGACGTCGCGACCGAGGAGCGCCTGCGTCGTACGACGGACGAGTTCGGCGACGTTCGGACCCTCATTGAAGGTCGGAACGATGACGGAAAGGTCCATAGGTGCTCGCGTTTTCTCGGTGAGACAGAAGTACACAGCGTAGACCGGCCGACGCGTGCTCAATTGGGCATTGTGGCCGAGTTACCTGGGAGACTGCGGATGCCCACCCCTGCGGAGCACGGGAATCCCCTCGGAAACGTCGGGAATCGGCATCCTGATCAGCCGATGTACCCCTTCAGGTCATCGACGGTCATTCCGTAGTTCATCCGGACGACCGGCAGGGCGAGCTTGTCGGTGCCGATGCGCACGTACCCCTGCTCGACGGTGCGCCCCATCTCGAAGCCGGCCTTGCGCACCGCCTCTTTCGTCGTGTCGTTGTAGTGACCGAACGGGTAGGCGACCACTTCTTTCGCGCCCAGGATTTCGGCGGACTTCTCGAGGTCTGCGGCGATCGTGTCGACGTCGTCGTTGACCATGCGGCCCTTGCCGTTGGCCCCGGCGCGGTGCAGGTCGTGGGTGTGCGAGCGCTGCAGCACGAACTGGTTCGGGGTGGGCTCGGTGCGCGAAGAGGTGATGACGAACGAGGTCGTGAGCAGGTTGCGCCCGTCGACGATCGGTGCGGCGAGCTCGAGCCAGGAGCTGTCGGCGTCGTCGTCGGTGATGATGACGGAGTGCTTCGGCAGGTACAGGGCGCCGTCGATGAACGCGCTCAGCTCGTCCCACGTGGGCAGGTAGAAGCCGGACTGCTGGATGTACGCCATCTGCGCGTCGAAATCGCCGACGTAGGCGTAGTTCAGACGCAGCCAGGTGTCTTCGCCCTGCGGGTTCCGCGTGAACTGGTGGTACATCAGGATCGGGATGCCGGCGGCCTCGGCCGCGTTCGCCTCGGGGGAGGTCCACCCGGCGTGCAACGTGCGCTCTCGATCGCTGCACGACACCAGGTCGGCGCCGTTCAGTCGCGCGGAGAGGTTCAGTGCGGCGGCGTCGGTGGCCGCGGCGTACCACCCGGCGAACACGCGACCGGCGGTCCGGGGGATCGGCAGGCCCTGGTACCGGTTGCCCTCGGTCTGCAGCACGGGGGCGATCTCGATGCCTTCTCCCTCGTACGACACCGCGCAGGCTCTCGCGTCGGTCGAGGTGGCGAGCAGCTGCTGGGCGGCGCTCAGCGCCGGCGGGGTCGGCGTCGGGGTGCTCGTGGGGGTCTCGACCACGGCGGTCTCGTCGGCGACGGGTGGGGCGGCGGGCCCGCGGGTCAGAGCGAGAGCGGTGACGCCGGCGGCGATGACCGCGACCGCGACGGCGGCGACGAGCGTGCGGCGGGCACGGACGCGTCTCGAGGAGCGGCGACGGTGTTGGGCTCGGGTGGTGGTCATGGTGCCTCGGGCTCGGGTGGCGATTCGCGCCGATCCTATCGGGACGGTTCACGGCGCCGATGAACGGTTTCGACGGGCGCGAGGACGGGTGCGAGGGCGGGCGCGAGGACTCGCGCGACAATGGGGGCATGATCCGCATCGGCATCGTCGGCACCAGCACCATCTCCGAGCGTCTCGCCGGGGCGGTGGCGGAGGTCGAGGGCATCGAGGTCTCGCGCGTCGCCTCGCGCGACCCCCGACGCGCGCGGGAGTTCGCCGACGCGGTCGGGGCGCCCGGGACCGCCGTCGGCCTCGACGACCTGCTCGCGGCCGCCGACGTCGACGCCGTCTACCTCGCGAGCCCCAACGCGCTGCACGCGGAACAGGTGCGGACGGCCGTGGATGCCGGCATCCCGGTGCTCGTCGAGAAGCCGGCCGTGCTGACGGCAGCGGACTGGGATGCCGCGGTCGCGCACGCTCGTTCCCGCGGCGTCGTGCTGCTCGAGGCGATGCGCACGGCGTACGACCCGGGGCTGGCCGCCGTGCGCGACGCCCTGCCGCGGCTGGGGACCCTCCGCCGCGTCTCGCTGCGCTACGAGAAGCGCTCCGCGCGGTACGACCACGTGCTCGCCGGGGAGCAGACGAACATCTTCGATCCCGCGCTCGGGGGAAGCGCCCTGCGCGACCTCGGCGTGTACCCGCTGCACGCCCTCGTGCGGCTTCTCGGGGCGCCGCGGAGCATTCACGGCGTGCGCGTCGGCATCGCCTCGGGCACCGACGGGCTGGGCAGCGCGCTCGCCGCCTACGACGGGTTCGTCGCCGACGTCGCCTGGTCGAAGATCACCGACACGGCACTGCCCAGCGAGATCCAGGGTGAGACGGCCTCGCTCTCGATCGATGCGATCGACGCCCCGAGGCGCCTGACGATCACTCCCCGCGACGCCGCGCCGCAGGTCATCGACGTCGCAGCTCCCGCCAACCCGATGGTGGCCGAGGTGGAGCGCTTCCGCGACGCGGTGCTCGGCGCCCACGTCTCCGCGGATCAGGACCTCACCGCCCTCACCCTGCGTCTGGTCGACGACCTGCTGCGGGTGCCGCTGACGTAACGGTTCACCCGGTGTTTCCCCCGGGGCGAGAGGATCCGGCCATGCAACGACCGGGACGCGTGAGCGAGGTGTTCCTCGCCTTCCTGCGCCTGGGGCTGACCTCGTTCGGCGGGCCGGTCGCCCACCTCGGGTATTTCCGCGACGATCTCGTCGAGCGGCGGCGGTGGATGGACGACCGCGCCTACGCCGACCTGGTGGCGCTCTGCCAGTTCCTCCCGGGGCCGGCGTCGAGCCAGGTGGGCTTCGCGATGGGTCTGCAGCGCGCCGGGATGCTCGGCGCGCTCGCCGCGTTCGTGGCGTTCACGCTGCCCTCGGCCGTGATCCTCGTCGCCTTCGCCGCGGGTGCGTCGCTCGTGGGCGGTCCCGTCGGCGACGGCGTGCTCTCGGGGCTGAAGATCATCGCGGTCGCCATCGTCGCCCACGCGGTGTGGGGCATGGCGCGCACCCTGACCCCCGACGCCCGCCGCGCGGGCGTCGCCGTCATCGCCCTGGCGGTGGCTCTCATCGCGCCCGGCGCACTCGGGCAGATCGGCGCGCTGGTCATCGGGGTCGTCGCGGGCCTGTGGCTGCTGCGCGGTGTCGCCGAGCCGCCCGCGGCCGCTCTCGCGCCGTTCGGTGTGTCGCGCCGGGTGGCGGTCGTCTGCCTCGTGCTCGCCGTCGCCGGCCTGGTCGGGCTTCCGGTCCTGGTCGCGGTGACGGGCTCGGGCACCGTCGCGCTCGCCGACGCGTTCTTCCGCTCCGGGGCGCTCGTGTTCGGCGGCGGCCACGTCGTGCTGCCCCTTCTGCAGGCCGCGGTCGTCGAGACCGGCTGGGTGTCGCCCGAGGTCTTCCTCACCGGGTACGGCGCCGCGCAGGCCGTGCCCGGCCCGCTCTTCACCTTCGCCGCCTACCTCGGCGCCGTGTCGGACGTCGGACCGGGCGGCGTCGCCGGGGCGGCGATCGCGCTGCTCGCGATCTTCGTGCCCGGCTTCCTCGTGCTCGTGGGGGTACTGCCCTTCTGGGACGCCCTGCGGGGGAGACCTCGCGTCCGCGCGGCGATGCGCGGGGCGAACGCGGCGGTCGTCGGCATTCTGGCCGCGGCGCTCTACAGCCCGGTCTTCACCACCGCGGTGACCGGGCCCGGGCCGTTCGTCCTCGCGGTGCTCGGCTTCGTGCTGCTGACGGCGTTCCGGGCACCGGCCTGGGCCGTGGTGCTCGTCGGGGCCGCCGGGGGAGTGCTGCTCGGCCTCATCGGGTGACAGGGTCAACGTCCGCTGTCAGGATGAACGCACCGCACCGCACCTCGCCGTACCGTTTTCGAAGGAGAGAACCGTGTACCAGAGCCCCTTCCCGCGCATCGACATCCCCGACCAGAGCATCTACGACTACCTGTTCGGCTCGCTCGCCGACGACGATCTCGATCGCGTCGCCCTGATCGACCCGGCCAGTGGCGCCGAGACGACCTACGGCGGACTCCGCGCCCAGGTCGACGGGTTCGCCGGGGCTCTCGCCGCACGCGGGGTCGACGCCGACACCGTCGTCGCCGTGCTCTGCCCGAACGTTCCGGCCTTCGCGACGGTGTTCCACGGCATCCTGAGACTCGGCGCCGTCGTCACCACGATCAACTCCCTCTACACCGCGCGCGAGATCGAGACGCAGCTGCGCGACGCGGCGGCGACCTGGCTCGTGACGGTGTCGCCCCTGCTGCCGCAGGCGCTCGCCGCCGCCCGGGCCGCGGGACTCGACGACGACCGCGTCATCGTGCTCGACGGCGCCGAGGGGCACCTCGACCTGCGCTCCCTGCTGGGCGAGGGGCGCACGCCGCCCGAGGTGCGTTTCGACCCGTCGACGCACGTGGCCGTGCTGCCGTACTCGTCGGGGACGACCGGGGTGCCGAAGGGCGTCATGCTCTCGCACCGCAACCTCGTGGCCAACGTGCACCAGTGCCGGCCGGTGATCGAGATCTCGAGCGCCGACCGGGTGCTGGCGGTGCTGCCGTTCTTCCACATCTACGGCATGACGGTGCTGCTGAACCTCGCCCTGAAGCAGCGGGCGAGCCTGGTCACCATGCCGCGGTTCGACCTGACGGAGTTCCTGCGGTCGGTGCAGGATCAGCGGTGCACCTTCCTCTTCATCGCGCCGCCCATCGCGGTTGCGCTGGCCAAGCATCCCCTGGTCGACGAGTTCGACCTCTCGAGCGTGCACAGCGTGTTCTCGGGGGCGGCACCCCTCGACGGCGAGACCGCCGAGACCGCCGGGCGCCGCATCGGCGCGCGCTTCTTCCAGGGCTACGGCATGAGCGAGCTCAGTCCCGTGTCGCACGCGATCCCCGCCGGCGGCGACATGCCCGTGAGTTCGGTGGGCGTGCTGCTGCCGAACGTCGAGGCGAAACTCGTCGACCCCGAGACGGGCGACGAACTCGAGATCCACGGCGACGACGGCCTGACGGCGCCGGGTGAGATCTGGGTGCGCGGACCGAACGTCATGCTCGGCTACCTGAACCGACCGGATGCCACGGCCGAGACCCTCGACGACGACGGGTTCCTGCACACCGGCGACATCGGCGTGCACCACGTCGACGGATACTTCACGATCGTCGACCGCCTCAAGGAGCTGATCAAGTACCACGGGTACCAGATCGCCCCCGCCGAGCTCGAGGCCCTGCTGCTCTCGCATCCGCAGATCCAGGATGCCGCGGTCATCGGCGTGCTCGACGACGACGAGCAGGAGATCCCCAAGGCGTTCGTGGTGGTCGGCCCCGGCAGTGAGCTGACCGAGGACGACGTGAAGGCCTTCGTGGCCGCGGAGGTCGCCCCGCACAAGAAGGTGCGGCGCGTGGAGTTCATCGACGTCATCCCCAAGTCGACGTCGGGCAAGATCCTGCGCAAAGACCTGCGGGCGCGCGAGCAGGCCTGACGACGACGAAGGGGCGGGGAGTCCGCGTGACTCCCCGCCCCTTCGTCGTCTCACGCGCGTCAGGGTGCGATCAGCGCACCCGTCTGCGCGGCGGCCTCTTCGGCGCGCTTGTCTTCGTCGTCCTTGCCGCGGCGCTCATCGGCGGCTTCCTGCAGTGCCGACTTGGCACGCAGCGGCGGCGTGCGGAAGAACAACGACAGCACGAACGCGAGCAGCACGACCGACATCGCGACCCAGTAGACCGTCGTCGACGACGAGTTGAACCCGACGAGGAACGGCTTGGTCAGTCGCGCATCGGCGCCCACCAGGAACGACGTGTCGTCAAGGGCGGCACCCCCGAGCGCGGAGGTGTCGCCGCCCGCCGCGAACTGGTCCTCCAGCGTGGTCGCCACCGTGTCGACGAACGCCGAGCGCTCGCCGGCATTCGAGAAGTCCAGGCTCACCGTTCCGTCGGTGTCGATCCGCGCGACCGGCACCTGCTGCTGGATCTGCGCCGACGCGGCCGAGAGGGCTTGCGAGACGGCGGTCTGCGTCGCCGCGGCCTGCGCCGAGGCGGGGATCTGCCCGGCGGCGACCTGAGCGGCGACCGCCTGGGTCGCGGCATCCGTCGCCTGTTGCACGCCCGCCTGCACCTGGGCGGTCGTGCCCTCGGTGACCTGCGAGAGGATCGGGCCGTAGATCGTCGACATGATCTTCTCGTTCGCCGGCGCCGACGACACCGTGGGGTCGAGAGCGGCGTCGAGCGCGTCGGTGAGGGTCGCGCGGTCCGAGAACGAGCCGATCACGTTCGTGGGCATGAGCGTGAACAGCAGCGACAGCAGCACGGCCGTACCCAGCGTTCCACCGATCTGGCGGAAGAAGGTCGACCCGCTCGTGGCCACGCCCATGTCGCGCACCCCGACCGAGTTCTGGCTCGCGATGGTGAGCGTCTGCATCAGCTGACCGAGGCCCAGGCCGATGACGAGCATGGCGATGGCCACGTGCCAGTAGGGGCTGTCGTACTTGAGGAACGTCAGCAGGAAGAAGCCGACCGACATGAGCAGCGTGCCGAGGATCGGAAACATGCGGTAGCGGCCGGTGCGGGCGATGAGCTGTCCGCTGACGATCGAGGCGACCATCAGGCCGAGGATCATCGGCAGCATCTCGAGGCCGCTCTGCGTGGGCGAGGAGCCCAGCACGAGCTGCAGGTACAGCGGCAGGGTCAGCATCGCACCGAACATGCCGAAGCCGACGAGCACGCCGATGACCGTGGCCATCGAGAAGGTCGGGGAGCGGAAGAGCTTCAGCGGAATGAGCGCGTCATCCTTCATCTTCGTCTCGGCGATGACGAAGGCCAGGATGCCGAGTGCTCCGATCACGTAGCAGGCGAGGGCGATGGGCGACCCCCAGCCCCACTCGCGGCCCTGCTCGGCGACGAGCAGCAGGGGCACGAGGGCGACGATCACCGTGGTGGCGCCCCACCAGTCGATGCGCACCGACCCGCGCGGCTGCTTGGGGATGTGCAGGAACCGCCAGACGATGGCCAGCGCCATGATGCCGATCGGCACGTTGATGAGGAACACCCAGCGCCATCCGGTGATGAACAGGATCTCGCTGGCACCGGCGAACAGGCCGCCGACGAGCGGACCGATGACGCTCGAGATGCCGAACACGGCGAGGAAGTAGCCCTGGTACTTCGCGCGCTCGCGCGGGGCGAGGATGTCGCCCATGATCGCCAGGGGCATCGACATCAGGCCGCCGGCGCCCAGGCCCTGGATCGCGCGGAAGGCCGCCAGCTCGACCATCGAGGTCGAGAAGCTGGCGAGCACCGAGCCGATGATGAAGATCAGGATGGCGATCAGGAACAACGGACGGCGTCCGAAGATGTCGGAGAGCTTGCCGTAGATGGGCGTCGAGATCGTCGAGACGATCAGGTAGGCGGTGGTGACCCACGCCTGCAGGCTCAAGCCCTGCAGGTCGTCGCCGATCGTGCGGATCGAGGTGCCGACGACCGTCTGGTCGAGGGCGGAGAGGAACATTCCGGCCATGAGGCCGAAGATGACGAACATGATCATGCGGTGGGTCATGACCGTGTCGGTGCCGGCGGTGTGCGCGCGGCGATTGCGAGTGATGTCTGACATCGGGGCCTCATCGGGAAGGGTCGGCGGGCGGCTCGATCGAGCGGAGCCGGGCGCCAGGTGTTTGCTAAAAGTCAACAAATAGTAGCGCTGTCTGGCAGCCGCGAGGAACCACACCTGTCTGAGCCCGCCTGATGCGGCGATTGTGCGGGTCGGCGCGCCGGCCCAGCCAACCCGCAGTATCCGAGAGTCAGCGAGTGACCGGCCGGGTCGGGGCTGAGGTCTCAACCTTGTTCACATAGCCCTGGAGCGTCCCCGTCACACGGACACTCAGGCGACTGCCGACATGCGCCGCCTTTGGTACGAAGGTGGCGCTCGTTGCGCCGGCAATAGGCTGCGCGCCCGCGAACCATTGGTAGCGCAGTGCGGCCCCGGAAGTCCACATCCCCGCCTTCGCTGTCAGCGTGCTACCAACTTTGGCTGCCCCGGAGATGGTGGGCGGGGCCGAGGTCAGAGTGGCCTTCGTGACCGGATTTGTCGCGGCGGAAGTTTTGGAGCTGGAGGAGTAGCCCGCCAGCGATCCCGTCACGCGGACCGTGATCTTCTTGCCCACGACCCCCGCGGTGGGAACGAAGGTTTTGGCATTCTCCCCAGCGATCACTGTGCCGTCGGCCGACCAGATGTAGCGGAACGTCGTGCCCGCGGGCCAGGACGAGGGCGCGGCGGTGAGGATAGCCCCCACTTTCGCTGTACCCGTGACTTTCACGGACCCGGCGGAGATCGTCGGGGCTTTGGCGGTGACGGTGATGGTGGCGATGGTGCGGAATCCGCCGACGCCG
>NZ_JACYTT010000007.1:0-105009 GCF_014841235.1 Microbacterium sp. CFBP 8794
GCTGACAGAGGTCACGAATGCGCTCTGTCTCTGTTGCAGAATTCAAGTAGCGTCCCAGGAGGCGCACACTGTGTTGAGACAGTAGAGGTCCGGTCCGGAAGAAATTCCGACCGGGCCTTGTCTCGTTTTCGGGCGGAAGCGATCCGCCGCCGTCGTCCGGTGCTGCTCCCCCGCGACGCCGCGGGGAGAGCAGCACCGACCTCAGATCGTCGTCCTGCGCCGCCGCACGGACAGCAGCACACCGACGGCGATGATCGCTCCGGCGCCGGGAAGAAGCCCGAGCCACACCACGGTGCCACTCTGGGCGAGCGCGCTCGGACGGCCGGGTGCGGCCGACGCGGTCGGGCCTGCGGAGGCCGTCGGCTCCGGCGAGACGCTCGGCTCCGGCGAGACGCTCGGCTCCGGCGAGACGCTCGGATCCGGCGACGCCGTCGGCTGCGGAGACACCGTCGGCCGCGGCGCGGGGTCGTTCATCGCGGCGGTCATCGTCGCGAACCACTGCCACGGAGCCGATGCACCGCCCGGAAGGGCCCCCGCGTACTCATCTCCCCGGACTCCGCCGAACCGCGGCTCGGCAGCGACGATTTCCTGGAGCGATCGAGCGAACTCATCGGGCGAGGTGAACGCGCTTCCCGCGGGGCAGAGAGCGGGCGAGGTGCGGGCCGACAGGACGACCTTCTCGGGTGGCATCCCCAGTTGGGCGACCAGCCGGCGGTAGTCGTCGCCGGTCACCACGGCGTCGCAGGCGAGGCGAAGGGCGAACCACGCCACGTCGTCGCCGCGCGCTGCCGCGACGGCGGGATAGTCGGGAGCCGAGTCGCTTGCTCCCGCGAACGCCGCCTCGTCACCGACGAGCGACACGGTGGACAGCGGGCCGAGGTCACGGCGCAGAGCGTCGACCAGTCGCACGATCATGCCCGTGTCGAGGTCCGTGCGGATGTCGAGCTCGACGGCGTCGAACGAGTTCATCTGCAGATACCCGCGGAGGTTTGCGTAGTAGCGGTCGAAGTCCTGGCTCAGCACCGACCAGATCGACGCGGATCCGCCGCCGAGGGTCACGACGACGGGGATCCCGGCGGCACGGATCTCGGCGAGTTCGGCCCGTGCTTCCGGGTCGGTGTCTGCGAAGAAGGGCTCTCCACTCCGGAGGAACGCGCCGTCTTCTCTCAGGTCGAACGCGCCGAAGGCGACGGCATCCACTCCCGTGTCGCGGGTGACGAGGTCATCGAGCGGGATGATCTTCGCGCCGTCGTTCGTGGTCCGGTACGTGGCGATCGTCTTCGTGGCGGTGACGGGACGCGGGGTGATCGACGACGCGTCCACCCGCACGACATCGACGTCTGCGCCCGTGCTGTCCACGTGGATCGCGACACCCGTCGCGGCATCCGTGTACGTCTCGCCGACGCGCAGCGGGGCATTCCGCAGCGTCGTCTCATTGCGGACCTCGGGATGCCGGCCGTCGGCGAACTCGACCTGGATCGGGCCGTCGCCCGTCGTGCGAGCCACGTCGACGGTGGACACGAGGACACCCTCGCGGGGAATGCCGGTGTCCCATTTCTCGTCGCGGCGCGATTCGACCGTCAGCACGCGCGAGGGGTCGAGACGCACCGCGGCGAGCAGGGTCGGACCGTCGGACTGCACCGGCGAGAGAGACACGGTGCGCGTCTCACCGGGTAGCACGCAGGCGACCTGTGCGTCGCGCGCCCAGCCGAGCATCCATCGGTGCCAGGCGAAGTACGCATGCCCCGGACCGATCGTCGTGCCCATCAGGTCCCACGGTCCGGTCCATCGCGTCGACGGTCCCCCGTCATTGGACGTGTCGTACAGGTCGGGCAGGCCGAGGACGTGACCCATCTCGTGCGTGGGCACCCAATGGCCGCCCCCGTTGAGATCGACCTGCCGCAGCAGCGCCCCGTGCGTCAGAGTGCGACCGTCGGCCACGACCTGGTAATCGTTGCCCGCGTGAGAGCGGAAGGCATCGCGCGGGGTCTTCGTCGTCCAGACCACCCAGACCACATCGACGTTCGAGAAGTCGACGGCGTCGTCGGTGGCGGCGACGGCACTCGCGAGATCGCGCTGACCTTCCTCCCACTCGGCAGAGGATCCGGCCAAGCGCGTCCACTCGGGATACGACCGTCGCTGAAGGGTCAGCGCTCCACGCGAAGCATCGTCGAGCGCCTGCACCGAGACGTCGAGGGTCTCCTCGATTCCGGGGATCTCCCGAGGGTCTCCGGGCGCGTCGTCGAAGTCGACGTAAAGGGTCTCGACCACCGGGGAACCCGAGGGGGAAAGCGCGTTCGCCGGCAGGGGGAATCCCTCCCGAACCGGGCTCTCCCCCGCCGGCGCACGGCACGCGTCGACCCCGGATGCCGGCGACGCCTCGACCGTCGACGCGGCCGTGGCCACGCCGCTGGGCACGAGGGCGCTCGCCGTGAACGCGAGCGTCGCGAGGATGGTCAGGAATCGAGAGGGGCGACGCGGTTGTCCCAGCGGTTTCACGGGCGAAGCCTATCGACTCGAGAAAGCGCGTTCTTCGAGCGAAATTCTATGCAGGGGAGCGCGCCGACCTCATCGCGGCGCGGCATCGTCGTGCGCAGAAGTACGCCGCGGAATCGCGGTGGCCTCGCGGAGCGAATCGAGCGATGTCTCGATGTCGTCATAGGGACGCCGCCCTCGCAGCGCCACGGGACCGCGTCAGAGCGCGACCGACTTCTTCTTCTTACCGCTCTTGCCGCCGCCGGTCGTCGGCGCGGCCTCGGAGGCCGCCTCGGCCGCCTCGGCCTTGTCTTTCGCCCGGCGCTTCGCCTGCGACGCGAGGCGGGCGAGGTCGACCATGCGCAGGGCATCCATACGGGCACGCCGCATCGTCGCGTACTCGGGATCGGCGTCGGCCGTCATCCCCTCGACGTCGAGACGCTGACTGAGGTTGGCCTCGACGTCACCCCAGGCCGCGATGCGCGCTGCGGCGACGAGCTGGCGCACGCGCTCTGGATCGTCGGCGAGGGCACGCAGCTCTTTGGCGACGCCGTGCGACTGCTTGGCGCGACGCCGCAGGTTTCGGGTGTCACGGTCGCGGTAGTCGTGGGTTCCCGAGGAGTCGGAGAATCGGCCCCACGCACGCTTTCGCTGATGCGTCACGCGCTCGGCGGCCTGGTCCTGCTCGTCGGCGAGAGAGCTCAGCGTCTTCCGGGCGAACTCCGCGAAGACGTCACCGTCGAAGTGACCGCCTCGGGCGATCGTCTCGACCAGGATGCGATTGCGCAGCGAAAGCCGGGCCGCGGCCGTCGCGATCGACAGCCCTTCGGCGATGGCTTCCTTCGTGCGCCCCACGTGACCTCCCGCTCCAGGCTATCGGTCGAGCGTCCCCCACGCGGTCGGTCGGGCTCAACCGAGCTTCGTCGCGAGGGAGGTGATGCGCCGCGCGCGGGTGTCGGCCGTTCTGGCCCCCTCGACGTTTGCGACGTGGGCCTTTCGGGCGCTGGGCGCGAGGGCGTCGAACGCGGCGCGCGCGCCCGCCGCGTCGAGAGCTGCGGCGAGGTCGTCGGGTACCTCGACCGTGCGCGGAGCGGTGTCGAGTCGCAGCTCGACGACGATCGGATCGCCGCCCGACAACCCCGTCGCTGCGCGTTTGTCGGCCGAGAACGGGATGAGCTGCAGCCCGCCCATGACGGCGAGCGTACTGGGATAGACGTACCCGTTCACATCGACGACGACGGCGGCGCGTCTGCCGCCGCCGAGGGCCTCGACCACCTCGGCCGGCACCTCGATCCCGGTGTTGTTGCCGATCTGCGACAGGGTCGTCTCGAAACGCATGACCGCAGTGTGGCAGACCGGCGGGTTACGTGAACATCGGGTGAAACGCAATGCCCTGAGTCGGCATTCGCTTCCCCCCTATGGTCGCCTATGTAGCGGAGGGCCTCGGAGAGTACTCGGGGGCCTTCTGTCGTTTTCGGGAGTCGCCCCACCCGCCCGGGTTCTACCGGATGGCCCGCCGGTATCGCAAAGGGCAATCCGAACTGCGGATTGTCTCCGAAGATGAGATGACGCGGCCGGACGGTCGCTGCCAACTATCTGGGAGGTTCATCATGAGCTCATCACCCAACCGTCTCGTGGCCACCGTCTTCGGCGCTGTCTACCTGCTCGTCGGTCTGCTCGGCTTCGCCGTCACCGGCGGTGTCGGATTCATCGCCACGCAGGGTGGCCTGCTGCTGGGCATCTTCGAGGTCAACCCGCTGCACAACATCGCCCACCTCCTGATCGGTGGTGCCCTGCTCGTCGCGGGTCTGGCCAACGCACGCGCCGCCAAGGGGGTCAACACGACCGTCGGCGCCGTCTACCTGCTGCTCGGCATCGTCGGTTTCTTCCTGGTCGGTACCTCGGCGAACATCCTGGCCCTGAACGTGCCCGACCACTTCCTGCACCTCGCCAGCGCCGTCGTGCTGCTGGGTGTCGGCCTGGGCACCGAGCGCAACGTCCCCCGCACCGCAGCGGTCTGACGATGACCGCCGCGACGTTCGTCAGGTCGTGGCCCTCCGTGTCCGCATGGGGGGCCGGGCTCATCACCGCAGCCCTCGGTGCGGGCGCCATCATCACCACCGGCTCCGGGGTCGCCGCGCGCGGCCTCGGAGTCGGGGCGGTGGTCCTCGGACTCGCCGCCCTCGTCTGGGGCGCAGCGGTTCTGTCCGCCGGGCGCCTCGTCACACCCCGCGCCGCTCTCGCGGGCAGCCTGGTCTCTCTCTTCGCCGTCTTCGCGCTGATGTTCGCCGCTCCCGCGCGCACCAGCATCGTGGCCGTCGCAGCGGCATCCTTCCTACTGGTGGTCGTCGGCGCGACCACGGCCGTGCATTTGCGCCGGCAACGCCGGGCCGCCGCACCCGCGCGCACCGCCAAACCCATGAGCGTGATCGGCCTGCTGGTCGCCGCCGCCTTCATCGCCGTCGTCGTCACCCCCGCCCTCGGCGCCACGCAGAACGCCGTGCTGCTGCGCGACGACGGCACCGTGCCCGTCATCACCCACGAAGGTCACTGACCCTCGCCCCACGGAGCCCACCCGCTCAGACGGTGGCACGCTGGAAGGGTGACCGACGCTCCCCACTCCCCCGCTCCCGGCTGGATCCAGTCGCTGCGCGGGAAGATCCTCGTCGCCCTCGCGGGCGACCCGACCGGCATGGCCCCCTACGTGCGCGCGATCGCCGAGGGCGACGACGACGGCTACTTCGTCGAGAACGGTCCCGCGTGGACCGTGCACGCCGGAATGGGCACTCTGGTCGCTGGCATCCGTGCCCTGCTGCTGCAGGCGCTGCACCCAGGGGCGCTGGCGGGCGTGCACGATTGGTCGCGCTACCGCGAGGATCCGATCGGACGCCTCACCGGTACGGTGCGCTGGGTCATCACGTTGACCTACGGCTCGCGCACGCAGGCGGATGCCGAGACCGCCCGCGTCGGACGCTTCCACCAACGGGTGAAGGGCGAGTACCAGGCGGGCGACGGGGAGGAACGCCGGTACACGGCCGAGGCGCAGGACCTCGTGCGGTGGGTGCACCTGGCCTTCACCGATGCGTTCCTCGCCGGGCACGAGGCCTCGAAGAAACCCATCCCCGGCGGACCCGATGCCTACGTCGCCGACTGGGCGACCGCGGGGCGGCTCATGCGGGTCGTCGACCCGCCCCTCACGCGCGCGGCCCTGCGCGCCGAGATCGACGGGTTCTGGGAGCGTGGCGAGCTGCGCGGAGCCGAACGGGTCGCGGACGTGGTCTCGTTCCTGCGCCGACCGCCGTTCCCCGGCGTCATGGGGTTGTCGTACCGCGTGCTGTTCGCGGCGGCGGTGGCGACGATCCCCCGCCGCTACCGGAAGATGCTCGGCGTGCGGCGCTGGCCTCTTCCCGTCCTGACGCTCACGCGCGTGATCCTGCGCGTCACCGAGCGGGCCCTGGGCTCCGGCCCGCGGGCCCAGGACATGGCGCGCGAGCGGCTGCGGCGCCTGGAGCGTGAGGGGCGGGCGGCCGCGTGAGCGACGACCCCCGCCAGGCAGCCGAACGGTATCGCCTCGATCGCGCGCTCCGCGACGACGGCCTGCTCGAACCCGCGTCGGACGAGCGTCCGGCGCGGGGGTCGACGGCCGCCGAACGCGCCGCCTTCGTCGAGACGGCGATCCAGCAGGCGATCCGTCGCGGCGAGTTCGACGACCTCCCCGGCGCGGGCAAGCCCCTGCCCGACCTCGGCGGCGCTCACGACCCCGACTGGTGGATCCGCCGCAAGATCGAGACCGAGCAGCTCACCGGCCTCGGACCGCCCGCGCTGACCCTGCGCGTCGAGCACGCCGAGATGGCGCAGAGGCTGGACGCGCTCACGCGCGAGCCCGAGGTGCGGGAGGCCGTGGAGGACTTCAACCGCCGGGTCATCGAAGCCCGCCGTCAGCTGCAGGGCGGGCCGCCGGTGGTGACGCCGACCGTCGACGTCGAGGCCGAGGTGCGGGCATGGGGCGAGCGGCGGCGTGCACGCGAGGCGGCGGTCGCTGTGGCACCGGCTCGGCGTCGGCGTTGGTTCGGGCGGGGCCGCTGAGGCGCCGACCGGCTGGGGGCCTGGGGCGCTGAGACGGAGACCCGGCGACAGACGGATCCCGACCTCGTCGACACCACCGGGGCCTGAATGCGGGCCGGCCCCGCGACAGGCTCAGGGCTGCGGTCAGAGCGAGGCCAGCGCTTCGGCGCGCTCCACCAGGGCGCGGGCACGCGCGAGGGTCGGGGCGTAGGATCCGTCGACCGGACCGTCGGGCGTCACCGACAGCAGCGCGAGAGCGGCGTCGACCTCGGCCGGCGACGGCGTGAACGCGGCATGTGCGCCGGCGACGGCGGCATCGTGGAGCGCGAGAGTGCCGGTGAATCCCATCGCGACGGCGTGCGCCGCGGCATCCTGAGCCTGATCCACGGGGCCGCACGGGCCGTCGATCGGTCCGGCGATACCGGCCGCGGCCGAGGCGACGACCAGCTGCGCCCGCGGCCACGACAGGGCGAGACGGTCGACCCCCATGCCGGTGTCGCGGCGGAAGTCCCCGGTGCCGAACGCGAGACGGCGGGTGGCCGGGTGCGCGGCGATCGCGGGGGCGGCCAACAGGGCCGCAGCCGATTCGACCATGGCGACGATGGGGACACCGGCGGGGAGGGATGCCGCCACGTGGGCGACGTCGGCGGGCCCGGCGCACATCGCCAGCACGACGCCGGCGAGGCGGTCATCGAGCTCGCGACCGAGAGCGAGGTCGGCCTGGCCGTCGCGGGTTCCGGCGGCGCTGATGCGCAACCACACCGGGGCGTCGGAGGCCGCGGCGCGGGCGCGGTCCCGACCCTCGGCCTTGCGCCCGGCCGGGAGGCCGTCTTCGAGGTCAAGCACCAGCACGTCGGCCGACGTCTCGAGGCCGCCGGCGAGCGGCGAGCGCAGCATCCACGTGCGCGCGAGGTCGACACGCGCCGGGGCGGGGGCGACCGAAGCCGCCCCCGCCGAGGTGTCGTGCGTCAGGCTCACGAACGACCCCGCGCCGCCGCCTCCGCCGCCGCCTGGGCGCGGAACGCGTCGAGCGACTGCGTGTCGACCTTCACGGCGGGGCCGGCGCCGACCTCTGCCGAGGCGAGCTCCTTGGCATCCGCCGCCGGGGTGGCCGAGTGGTCGTGACCGGTGAGCAGGGTCTCATCGAACGGGATGTTGCCGGAGAGGACCTCGCGCACACGCTGACCGTCGTACTGCTTGGTCCAGACGCCGATCAGCATCGTGGCCACGGCGTTGCCGGTGAAGTTGGTGACCGCACGGGCCTCCGACATGAATCGGTCGATGCCGACGATCACGCCGACGCCGTCGACCAGGTCGGGGCGGTAGGCCGAGAGGCCGCCGGCGAGGGTGGCGAGGCCCGCACCGGTGACACCGGCCGCCCCCTTCGAGGCGATGATCATGAAGATCATGAGGCCGATCTGCTCGCCGATCGACATGGGCGAGCCCATGGCCGAGGCGATGAACAGCGACGCCATCGTGAGGTAGATCGCGGTGCCGTCGAGGTTGAACGAGTAGCCGGTCGGGACGGTGATGCCGACGACGGGCTTCGAGACACCGAGGTGCTCCATCTTGGCGATGAGGCGGGGCAGAGCGGCCTCGGACGAGGAGGTGCCGACGATGAGCAGGTACTCGCGGCCGAGGTACTTCATCAGCGTGAAGATGTTGGTGCGGGTCACGACGTAGAGGAGCGTTCCGAGCACGAGGGTGATGAAGAGGAAGCACGTGAGGTAGAACGCGCCCATGAGGACCCCGAGGCTGATCACGGCCTGGAAGCCGGTCTTGCCGACGACCGCGGCGATAGCACCGAAGGCACCGATGGGAGCGAGCCAGAGGATCATGCCGAGGATGCGGAAGACGAGCACCTGGAAGTTGCGGATGCCCTCGACCATGCGAGCGCCGCGCTCGCCCATGCCCTGCAGGGCGAAGCCGACGAGGAGGGCGATGAACAGCACCTGCAGGATGCTGCCACCGGTGAACGCCGAGAAGAACGTGGTCGGAATGATCCCGAGGATGAAGTCCTGGGTCGTGGTCGCTTCGGCGGCCGCCTCGTACGTCGAGCCCGAGATGTTGAGGCCCTCGCCGGGGTGGATGATGTTGCCGACGACGAGGCCGATGATGAGCGCGAACGACGACATCACGAGGAAGTAGACCATCGCCAGGCCGCCGATCTTGCCGACCGTGGAGGCCTTGGCGATCGAGCCGATGCCCACGACGATCGTGCAGAAGATGACCGGGGCGATCATCATCTTGATGAGGCTGACGAAGCCCTTGCCGACCGGCTCGAGCGTGGTGGCGAACGCCGGAGCGACGAGACCGACGACGACACCGGCGACGACGGCGATGATGACCGAGATGTAGAGCCAGTGGTTGCGGTCGATCTTCTTCCGAGGCCGACCGTCTCGGGTGGTGCGGAGTGAGAGTGCCATGGGCGACTTCCCCTTTTCTGAACGCCTTCGTTGAGTCCGGCGGGGGTGCCGGTCGATGTCATGACTTTGATCGACGCGGGACGCGGGAGCGATTTGTGGTCGTATTGTTCACGGCAAGCGCGACGAAAGGTGCGGTGATGCGACTGAGCGTGGGTGGGCGCCTGGCGCTCGTGGCGCTCGGCGTCGTCGTGCTCGTCGCGGGAGTCCTCGCCGCCCTGCTCTCGATGCAGTTGAGCGACTCCGGCCAGCGCGAGGCCGAGCAGGTCACGCGCTCGGTCGCCGAGACGTTCGCGCACGAACCCGACGTCGCCGACCTCGTCGAACGCGGCGACTCCGACGCGCTGCAACCGATGGTCGAGTACATCCTCGACGACGCCTCACTGTCGTTCGTGACGATCATGACCCCCGACGGCATCCGGCTCACCCACCGCAACCGCTCCGAGATCGGGCAGCAGTACCAGGGCTCGCGGGCCGAGGCCCTCGCGGGCGAGTCGTTCACCGAGGTGTACGAGGGGACGCTCGGCCCCTCGGTGCGCACGATCGTCCCGATCCGCGACGGCGGCGACGAGAACGGCACCATCGTCGGACTCGTGGCCGTGGGCGTGACGCTCGGCGCCGTGCAGCAGGACCTCGCCGCCCGCGTGCCGGTGATCGTCGCCGCCGCCGCCGCCATCGTCGGCTTCGGCGTGCTGGGCGCCCTCTACATCCGCCGCAGTGCGCGCCGCGTGACGGGGTCGTACACCCCGGGCGAGCTGTCGCGCCTCGTCGAGAGCTACGAGACCGTGCTGCACTCACTGCGCGAGGGGCTCGTGGTCACCGATCGCGACGGACGCATCGTGCTGTACAACGACGAAGCCGCCGACCTGCTCGCCCTGCCACCGGCGACGAGCGGGCAGGTCTCACTCGACCCCCGCGACGTCGACATGGACGCCGCCCTGGCCGACGCCATCGTCACCGGGCGGCGCATGGTCGAGGAGACCATCGTCAACGGGGACCGCGTTCTCCTGGTCAACCAGGAGGAGGCCCGCGACCTCGCCGGGCGGCGCGCCCCCGAACGCGGGCACGTCATGACCCTGCGGGACCGCTCCGAGCTGCAGGCGCTGCTCGGCGAACTCGAGGGCGTGCGCACCCTCAGCGACACCCTGCGCTCGCAGACGCACGAGCACGGCAACCGGCTGCACGCGCTGCTGGCGCTTCTCGAACTCGGGCGGATCGACGACGCGCGGCGGTTGATCGTGGCATCCACGGGGGAACGACAAGAACTCGCCGACCGCCTGGTCTCGCACGACGAGGGCGCCGTGGTCGTGGCCTTACTGCTCGGCAAGCTCGACGAGGCCGCCGAGCGGGACGTGCGCCTCGACCTCGACGTCGCCGAACCGACGCCCGCACTGCCCCTGGCCCCGGCCGAGGCGGTCACGATCGTGGGGAACCTCGTCGACAACGCCCTGGATGCCGCGAGCTCGGGCGCCGAGCCGCGGTGGGTGCGCGTGGTGGTGCGCGAGGGCGGCGGCGACGTCGTGCTCGAGGTGAGCGACAGCGGCGCCGGGTTCGACCCCGCACTCGACGACCCCTTCGCCTTCGGGGCGTCGACCAAACCCGCCCACGCCGTCGGCGGGCGCGGCGTGGGCCTGGCCCTCGTGCGCGACATCGTCGCGGCGCACGGAGGCACCCTGCAACTGGGCACCGACCCCACGACCGTGCGCGTGTTCCTGGCGGGGGCGGCGTCGTGATCCGGGTGCTGGTCGTCGACGACGACGCGCTCGCCCTCGAACTGCACACCGCCTACGTCGCGCGGGTGCCCGGCTTCGAGGTGGTCGGGCAGGCCGCCGGCGCCCGGGCCGCGCTCACCGCCCTGTCGGACGCGCAGCGCCGCATCGACCTCGTGCTGCTCGACATGACCATGCCCGACGGCTCGGGTCTCGACGTCGCCCGGCGCGTGCGCGCCGCGGGCTCGCGCGTCGACATCATCGCCGTCACGGCGGTCCGCGACGCCGCGACCGTGCGCGCCGCGGTCTCGATCGGCGTCGTGCAGTACCTGATCAAGCCGTTCGCGTTCGCCGCGTTCCGCGAGCGCCTCGAGGCGTACCGCGCGTACGTCGAGGGCCTCGACCGCGCGGCCGGAGAGGCCACGCAGTCCGAGGTCGACGCGCTGCTCGGGTCACTGCGCACCGTGGCGCCGCCCCTCATGCCGAAAGGCCTGAGCGACGAGACGCTGCAGGCCGTGGCGGAACGGGTGCGCACGGCATCCGGAGCCGTGTCGTCGACCGAGGTCGGCGAGAGCGAGGGCATGTCGCGCGTCACCGCCCGGCGCTACCTCGAGCACCTCGCCGACGTCGGCCGCGTGCGCCGCGAGCCCCGCTACGGCGGGCAGGGGCGGCCCGAGATCACGTACGCGTGGGTGCGGGGCTGAGTCGCTCGAGCCCCCTCGAGTGTCCGAGACACGCCGCTCGGACACGCGTGCGCGCGGCGTGTCTCGGACACTCAACAGGGGTGAGCCCCGGCGAGAGAGTCAGAGCGAGAAGGCGGCGCGGACGCCCTCGTTCACCACGACGCCGGCGCGCACGTTCAGCCCCCTCGCGAGGGCGGGATCGGCGGATGCCGCGGACTCCCAGCCCGCGTCGGCGATGCGCGTGATGTAGGGGAGCGTGGCGTTCGACAGCGCCCGCGTGGAGGTGTGCGGAACGGCGCCGGGCATGTTGGCGACGCAGTAGTACAGCGCCTCGTGCACGCGGAACGTGGGGGCGTCGTGCGTGGTCGCGCGGGAGCCCTCGAAGCAGCCGCCCTGGTCGATCGCGATGTCGACGAGCACCGAGCCGGGCTTCATCGACGCGACCATCTCGTCGGTGACCAGCTTCGGGGCGGCGGCGCCCGGGATGAGCACCGAACCGATCACGAGGTCGGCGTCGGCGAGCTGCTCCGCGATCTCGAGGCGCGTCGAGACGCGGGTCTCGATGGCGCCGCCGAAACGCTCCTCGAGCTGGCGCAGCTTGGGCAGCGAGATGTCGACGACCGTCACCCGAGCGCCGAGGCCCAGCGCGTTGGCGGCGGCGTGCTCGCCCGCGACGCCGCCGCCGATCACGACGACCTTGGCCCGCGGGGTGCCGGGAACGCCACCCGGAAGCAGGCCGCGCCCGCCCGACGCGCGCAGCAGGTGATGCGCGCCCTCGATGATCGACAGGCGTCCCGCGACCTCGCTCATGGGCGCCAACAGCGGGAGCGCGCGGTCGGCGGTCTGCACGGTCTCGTAGGCCACGGCCGTGGTGCCCGCGGCCATGAGCGCGTCGGTGAGAGGGCGGTCGGCGGCGAGGTGCAGGTAGGTGAAGAGGGTGAGGTCGCGGCGGAGGAAGCCGTACTCGGGCGCGATGGGCTCCTTCACCTTGACCAGCAGCTCGGCCCGCGCCCACGTCTCGTCGGCGGTCGGGACGATCTCGGCCCCCGCTGCGCGGTACTGCTCGTCGGCGAAGCCGCTCCCGACCCCGGCACCGGCCTGCACGAGGACCTCGTGGCCGCGGTGCACGAGCGCGTCGACCCCGGCGGGGGTCATTGCGACGCGGTTCTCGTTGTTCTTGATCTCGGTCGGCACAGAGACGCGCATGGGTTCCTCCTCGAGCGGATGGGCGTGCCGGAAGAATCGCAGAACAGGGTGTTTCGGTGGTGTAAATCCGTAGATTCTTCGCGCAGTGGTCGAGGAGCGCGCGTATCGTCGGATCCTGACGCTCCGAGCGCGACCGACGGCCGAAGGATCTGCGATGCCCGACGACGAACTGCACCCGCACGACGCCCGCATCATCGAGCTGCTCTCGGTCGACGCGCGCATGACCAACGCGGCACTGGCCGAGGCGCTGGGGGTCGCCCCCTCGACCGCGCACTCGCGCCTGCGCTCGCTCGTCGACCGCGGCCTCGTCACCGGGTTCCACGCCGCCGTCGATCAGCGTCGCCTCGGCCGCGGGCTGCAGGCGATCGTCGGTGTGACGTTGCGGCCCGGGCAGCGGCAGGAGAGCATCCACGCCTTCGCGCAGGAAGTGCGCCGGCATCCCGACGTCATCCAGCTGTTCTTCCTGGGCGGCGCCGACGACTTCCTCGTGCACATCGCCGTCGACGACTCCTCGGCCGTGCGACGCTTCGTCGTCGATCACCTCTCGGCGCGGCACAGCGTGGCATCCACGCGCACGAGCATCATCTTCGAGTACCACCGCAACGCCGTGGCGGCCGATTTCGACTGATCCCGCGTACGGCGACGTCGACTCCCTGTCACGTTCCACGCCCGGCGTCAACACCCGCCCCCACTCCACGGCGCGTGCGGCGCGGCGGCATGATGGGGCGCGGGGGTGCCATGCTGCTGTCGATCGGGGTGCTCGTGATGTGCGCCGGCCTGGCCGCCGGCATCATCGTCATCGTGCTGCCGCGCGTGGGAAGCCCCACCCCTCTCGGCGTCTTCCTGCGACTGTCATCGGTGGCGGGCGCCATGTCGGTGGGCGCGGGAACCCTGTACGTGGTGCGCTTCAACGGCGGTGGAGCAGTGTCACAGGTGATGGCCGACACCGCCATGGTGCTCGGCCCGGCGACGATGTGCCTCGCGGTGTCGGCGCCCCGCGGGCGGCGCCTGCGCGCGGCCGTGGCTTTCGTGCTGGTCGTCGGGGCGGGGGTCGCGGCGAGCTCCGCGCTGCTTCCGCACGGCGGCGCGCTCGTGGTCAAGGCGGCCGCTCTCGCCCTCAGCTGCACGGTCTGCGCGCTGCTCACCGTGCGCAACCGCGCGCTCCCCCGAAGCTCTCGACGAGTGCTGCTCGTGACGACGGCCGCCTACGCCCTCTACTCGGCGGGTCGGGCGGTGACGGCGCTGCCCGGTCTGGGATCCCCCGCCGCCGACCTCGTCTTCTCGCCCGCGGGGATCGTCGTCGCGGCCATCACGGCGATGATGCTGACGGGACTCTCGGTCGCCCTCGTGGGGCGCCCGGCGACCGTCGGAACCTACGCCGATCGCCGGCCCCGCACCGCCGTGGTGATCGGCGACTGGAAGCTCGCGACCGCGGCGTACGGAAGAGACCGCGTGCTCGCCCTGCTGCTGGACCTGCGCTTGGCCGCCCGCGAGGTCGACCCCTCGGCCGTCGACGCGATGCACGGCGTCGAAGTCGCGCACCCCTCGGCCGTCTCGACGCTCAGCGCGCGCATGCGCGACTCCCGCGGCTGGAAACCCGAAGAGGTCGCGCTGCTCACCACCGCCGCTCCGCGTTCGCTCCGCCGCAGCGATCGGGAGCTGCCGCCGTCGGTGACTCCGCTCGCCGGCGGGGAGGTCGTCGACGGGGGCAGCGGCGCGCTCCCCGGGTTCGACGCGCGGTGACCGTGCGCGGTCAGCGCACCGCCGCCGCGATCGCGGCGATGTCGACCGGCATCGAGCGGCAGCAGCCTCCCACGATGCGCGCTCCCGCGGCGACCCACGCGGGTACGCCTTCGGCCAGCGGGGCGGAGCCGCCGTGCCAGGTGCGGGTCTCGGCATCCCACCGCTCCCCCGTGTTCGGGTAGGCGACGAGCGCGATGCCGGGCGCCTCGGCCAGCGCGGGCAGCACCGTGTCGGGCGCGCAGCAGTTCACGCCGACGGCGAGGACACCGGGAACGGATGCCGCGAGGCGCAGCGCGGCGGCCCGAGAGCCGGAAACGGAGAAACCGGTGCTGTCGGCCGAGAGGCTCACCACCGCGGGGACTCCGAGGTCGGCGAGCTCGAGCGCCACCGCCTCGAGCTCGAGGGGAGAGGGGATCGTCTCGACCGCGAGCACGTCGGCCCCGGCGTCGGCCAGCACGTGCAGGCGCCGTCGATGCGCGCGCCGCAGCTCGTCGAGCGACAGGCCGTACTCTCCCGTGTACTCACTGCCGTCGGCGCGCAGCGCTCCGACCGGACCCACGGATGCCGCGACCACGACGTCGGCGGACTCTCGCGCGAGCGACACCGAACGCCGCAGGAGCGTCTCGACCTCGTCATCGGGGATCTCTCCGCCGAACCCCACCTGATACGACGCCGTGATCACGATCTCGGCGCCCGCGGTCGCGAACTGCGCGTGCGCCGCGCGGATCTCGTCGGGGGCGTCACGCAGCACCTGCGCCGACCAGAGGGCCGACGACACGTCGTTGCCGCGGGCCTCGAGCAGGGTGCCGAGGCCGCCGTCGAGCACGACGGGACGCTGCCGCAGGGTCGCGGCGAGGTCGATCACGCCTCGTGCGTCTCGCCCGCAGCGAGCACGCGCAGGGCGCTGGCGAGCAGGGCCTGGTCGCCGCGGCTGACATCGCGCAGGGCCTCGCCCTCGAGGCGGACGAGCTCGGTCATCGCGGCGTCGACGCGCTCGATGCCCTCGGGAGTGATCGCGACGAGGATCGCGCGGCCGTCGGAGGGATTGGGGCGCCGGTGGACGAGAGCGCGCTCGGCGAGCTTGTCGAGACGATTGGTCATGGCGGCGCTGCCGATCATCGTGGCGGTGATCAGGCGCGTCGCGCTCAGCTCGGTGCCCGCGCGGCGGAGCACGGCCAGCACATCGAACTCCCACACGGCGATGCCGGCGCTGGCGAACGCCTTCGCGCGCAGCTTCGACAGGTGGAACGCCGCACGGCGCAGGCGCGACATGACGTCGAGCGGGGTGAGGTCGACCTCGGGCAGCAGCTGCGACCAGGCGTCGATGAGGAGGTCGACCTCGTCGTCTTTGCTGCTGGCGGTAGTCACACCTCGACGGTACCGGAGCCGCGAGGGGATGCGGCGCGCGACGGGGGCGTGTGCGGGGCTTTGAGAGGTGCGCCGGCCGAGAGGCGCGGCGCCCTACGTCGGCCGGAGGGCGTCGAGTGTCCGAGACGCGCCGCGCGACGAGGGGCACGACCGGCGTGTCTCGGACACTCGACCTGGGGGAAACGCCGAGGAGGCGCAGCGGTCAGCGACGCCCGGCGGGCACCGGCGCGTCGCGGCGGGCGGCGGCCTCGAGGCGCTCGCGGCGCGCATGGCGGGCGTGCTGCAGCACGCTCACCGTCACGATGATCGCGAGCAGCGCGTACAGCACGATGGTCAGCGGCGAGGCGACGAGGATCGTGGGGTCGCCCTCCGACACGGCGAGCGCCCGGCGCAGCTGCGTCTCGGCCATGGGTCCGAGGATCGCGGCGATGAGCACCGGAGCGAGCGGGATCGAGAAGCGCCGCATGACGAACCCGACGACGCCGATCGCCAGCGCGAGCCACAGGTCGACCACGCGCGAGGCGATCGCGTAGACACCGAGCATCGCGACGACGGTGATGCCCGCGTACAGGTAGTGGCGCGGGATGAGCAGGAGCTTGGCCCAGACCGCCGCGAACGGCAGGTTGATGATCAGCAGGATGATCAGGCCCAGGAACAGGCTCGCCAGCAGCGGCCAGACGAGATCGCCGGAGCGTTCGAACAGCAGCGGGCCCGGCTGCATCCCGTACTGCTGGAACGCGGCGATCATCATCGCCGCCGTGGCCGAGGTGGGGAGGCCGAGTCCGAGCAGCGCGCCCATGGCGGAGCCGGCGGTGGCGTTGCCGGCAGCCTCGGGGGCGGCGACGCCCTGAATCGCTCCGCGCGAGCCGAAATCGGTGTCACCGCGGCGGCGGGCGAGGCGCTTCTCGGTGCCGTAGGCCAGGAACGTCGGTACCTCCGACCCGCCGACCGGGATCGCCCCGAACGGGACGCCGAACGCCGTGCCCCGCAGGAACGCGGGCAGGGCCTGACGCCATTCGCTCCGTGACAGCAGCGGCGAGCCGCTGGGTGTGACGAGCTTGCCCGGTCCGCCCGCGCGGCGGATGTGCGACGACACGTGCAGCACCTCGCCGATGGCGAGCAGGCCGACCGTGATGACGATGATCGAGATCCCGTCGAAGAACACGGGGCTGCCGCCGGTGAAGCGTTCGGCTCCCGTCATCCCGTCGATACCGACCAGCGCCAGGGCGAAGCCGAGCCCCAGGGCGACGAGACCGCGCACGATCGAGTCGGCCACGACGGCCGAGATCGCCACGAACGCGAAGACGGCGAGCGCGAAGTACTCCGCGGGGCCGAAGACCTTGGCGAGTTCGACGATGTACGGGGCGAAGAACACCACCAGCACGCACGCGATCGTGCCGCCGATGAAGGCGCCGATGGCCGACGTGCCGAGCGCCTTCGCCGCCCTGCCGCTCTTGGCCATCCGATGACCCTCGAACGTCGTCGCGATCGCCGAGGAGTTGCCGGGGGTGTTGAGCAGGATGCCGGCGGTCGAGTCTCCGAAGAGCCCCCCGAAGTAGATGCTCGCGAACATGATGAACGCGCCGGTGGGGTCGAGGCTGAAGGTGACCGGCAGCAGCAGCGCGACCGCCATGGCCGAGCCGAGGCCCGGGAGCACGCCCACGGCGGTGCCGAGCACGGCGCCGATGACGAGGAAGAGCAGGTTCTGCGGTGTGAAGGCGACCGCGAATCCATCGGCGAGGTTGATCAGCTGATCCACGGCGAGAGTCCTTCCAGGATGCCGGCGGGAAGCGACAGGCCGAGGCCGGCGCCGAAGGCGAGCTGCACCAGCGACGACACGATGATGCTCACGCCGATATCGAGAAGGGGCCGGCGACTGCCGAACGCCCACGAGAGCACCCAGAACAGGGCCGCGGCCGAGAGGAGCCAGCCGAGCACCGGCAGCACCACGATGAACGCGGCCAGGCTGACGACGGTGATCCCGAGGGTCCGCCAGTCGACGCGTGCCGGCGCCGACGACGAGGCGACGTCTTCGGGTGACACGACACGGATCTCGCCGGTCTCGTCGATCGCGCCGAGGTCCTCGAGCATCTCGTTCGAGATCTCGACGGGGTCGTCGGCGACGTGGGAGCGGCGGGTCGTGCGGAGCACCTCGACGAGCAGGCCGACACCGGCGAGCCAGAGGAAACCGCTGACGAGCATCGGGAAGAACTGGGGACCGGGGACGGCGACGTCGGCGGGCACCTGCATGGTGACCGTGCCGTGGGTCATGAACCCGGCGAGGACGAAGACTCCCGCGACGACCACCAGCTCGCTGCGGCCGGTGTACCAGCGGGGCGTGCGCTGCACGCGCAGCGATCCCGTGGTGAGGGTGGACGGTTCGGTCACAGACCCAGCTCCTTCATGATCGCGGTCGTGCGTTCGGTCTCGTCCGCCAGGTATGCGGCGAACTCCTCGCCGGCGAGGAAGCTGTCGACCCAGCTGTTGCGGGCGAGCACCTCTTGCCAGGCGTCGGTCTCGCGCATCTCGGATGCCATGGCCACCAGTTCCGCGTGCACCTCGTCGTCGATGCCGGGCGGCGCCACGAGCCCGCGCCAGTTCGACATGGCGACATCGACCCCCTGCTCGCGGAAGGTGGGCACGTCGACGTCGTCGAGCGGCTCCTCGGCCGACAGCGCGAGGGCGCGGAGATTGCCCGACTCGATCTGGTCGCGGAACTCGTTGTACCCCGAGAGCCCCGCCTGCGTGGTGTGGGACAGCAGCGAGGTGACGACCTCGCCACCGCCGGGGTACGCGAGGTAGTTCACGCGCTGCGGATCGATGCCGCCCTGCTGGGCCAGCATGCCGGCGAGCAGGTGGTCGATGCCGCCGAGCGACCCGCCCGCGATGGCGGTGCCCTCAGGGTCGGCGAGGAACGCGGCCATGAAGTCGTCGAGGGTCTGGAAGGGCGAGTCGCCGGGCACGACGAGCACGTTGAAGTCGTCGGCGAGGCGCGCGATGGGCCGCACGTCCTCGAGGCTCACGGGCGAGCGGTTGACGATCACGCCGCCCACCATGACGCCGCCGGTGACGAGCATGATGTCGTGCCGATCGCCCATCTCGGCGACCGCGCCGAGGCCGATGGTGCCGGCGGCTCCCGGGATGTTCATCACCTGCACGGCGCCGGCGATGCCCTCTTCGCGCATGACCTGCTGGGCCTCGCGGCCGAAGGTGTCCCACCCGCCGCCGGGGGCGGCCGGGGCCACGATGGTGAGCTTCGTGCGGGGGTTCGCCACCCCGCCGCTCGCTGCCGCGCTCAGACCCGCCGTCACGAACAGGGCGGCGGCGACGACGCCCACGATCGCTCCGGTGATCCGCTTTCGCGCTGATGACTGCATCGTCGCCCTCCCGGGACATCGTCGTTGCCGGATGAGAAGCTAGGTTGACAGCGCCGTCCCCCCCTGCGGCGCCGTGCGAAGGCATTACGCTCTTAGATGCTCACGATTCGCACTCACCCGCGATGCGCACGAGGAGGTGCCCATGTCGACCGCCCCCGTCGACCGCGCGGCCGACCGTGCGCCGGTGCGCGTGCGCCTCGCCGTGCTGCTCGCCCTGCAGTGCACCGTCGTGCTGGTGTGCGTGCTCGCCACGACCCTCGTCGCCATGTCGACGCAGGAGCGCAGCATCCGCACCGCGACCGAGGAGCGCGTGCTCGACGTCGCTCGGAGCCTCGCCGAGCTCGATCAGGTGCGGCGCGCCGTGCTGCTCGACGCCGACGCCGCCACCGCGGAGCTCCAGCCCCTCGCCGACGTCGTCGCCGCGGCGTCCGGGGTGGATTACGTCGTGGTGACCGATGCCCGCGGCATCCGTCTCACCCACCCCAACCCGGCGGAGCGCGGGCGCAGCGTGTCGACGGATGCGACGGCGGTGCTGGCCGGCGAGACGTTCCTCGGCACCGAGACCGGCACGATCGGCCCGAGCCTGCGCGCCAAGGTGCCCGTGCGGGCCGGTGATGCGGAGACGGGGGCGGTCATCGGCACGGCCTCGGTCGGCGTGCTGGAGTCCGAGATCGCCGGCAGCTACGAGGAAGCCGTCGGCGGGTTGCTGCCCTGGGTCGCCGGGTCGATCGTGCTCGGCGTCGTGCTGAGCGGTCTGCTGACGGCGGCACTGCGTCGACGCGTCCGACGACTCGAAGCCGACGCGCGCGAGCTCGAGACCCAGCGCCGCATCTCGGGCGCCCTGCGCGACCAGACGCACGAGTTCCACACGCGACTGCACGTCATCCGCGGGCTCGTCGCCGAGGGCGAGACCGGCGACGCGCTGACCTACATCGGCGGGCTGGCCCCCGTGGCGTCCGGTCTCTCGATCGACGACCCGGCGCTGCGCGCCCTGCTCGACGGGCTGTCGGCCGAGCACCGGGGCCTGCGGGTCGATCCGGCGAGCCTCGTGCCGCGCGGAGTCGTCGACGACGACGCGCTGAGCGTCATCGGCAACCTCGTGCGAAACGCCGCCGAAGCGGCCGGTCCCGGCGGACACGTCGACGTGCTCGTGCTCGCCGGCGACGAACGGCTCACGATCGACGTCGCCGACGACGGCCCCGGCGTGCCGCCCGCCGACGTCGCCCGCATCTTCGACCGCGGCGTCAGTTCGAAGGCTGCCTCGGGCCGCGGCGTCGGCCTCGACCTCGTGCGCCGCATCGCGGGAGCGCGCGGCGGTTCGATCACCGTCGGCGCGGCGGCCGCGGGCGGGGCGCGCTTCACGGTGGAGCTGCCGCACGCGGGGGTGCGGGCATGACCCCGGATGCCGCGATCCGCACCGTGATCGTCGATGACGACCCCGCGGTGGTGCGGCTGCACACCGCCTATCTCGAGTCGCTGCCCGGGTTCCGGCTCGTCGGGACGGCGCGGACGGGGGCCGCGGGGGCGGCGCTGGCGACGGGCACCGACATCGAGCTCGTGCTGCTCGACATGAACCTGCCCGACTTCAGCGGCGTCGAGGTGCTGCACCGACTGCGGCTCGTGCGGGAGTGGAACGTCGACGTGCTCGTCATCAGTTCAGCCCGTGACACCCTGACGATCCGGCAGGCCGCGGCCGCCCACGTCGTGGGGTATCTCGCGAAGCCCTTCACGCGCGAGGCCTTCGTGCGCCGGCTCGAGGAGTACCGCCGCGGTCGCGCCGCCCGCCCCGCCGAGGTGCCGGTGAGCATGGGGCAGGGCGACATCGACCGGCTGGTGGGTCCGGCGACCGCTCCGGTGCGTGCGGTGTCGGCATCCGAGCCCCTCCTCCCCAAGGGCCTCGCGGAATCGACCCTGCACACCATCCGCGCGGCGCTGCACCCGGTGACGCCGGCGAGCGCCCGCGACGTCGCCGCCGCGTCGGGCGCCTCGCGTGCGACCGTGCGCCGGTACCTCGACGCCCTCGTGGCTCGCGGCGAGGTCGATGTCTCGCACCGCTTCGGCGCGCGCGGACGACCCGAGGTGCTGTACCGGCTGGCGGCGCGCTGACGCGGGGGTTCGAGTGCGCGGCGCCACCGGAGCTCGGCGCCGCGCGCGGTGTCAGCCCGCCCGCGGCGGCGCCGTCGTGCCACGCGCGACCAGGCGCGTCGGCAGCTGGATGTGCGTCTCGGGCAATTCCTCGCCGGCGAGCAGGGCCAGCACCATCCGCACCGCCTCGGCGCCGAGGCGCTTCATCGGCTGGCGCACGGTCGTGAGCGCCGGTTGGGCGCGGGCGGCCTCGGGCACGTCGTCGAACCCGACGACCGAGAGGTCTTCGGGCACCCGCAACCCGCGGTCGGCGGCCACGTCGATGATCGACAGGGCCGACAGGTCGTTCGCAGCGAACACCGCGGTGGGCGGGTCGTCGAGCGACAGCATGGCCTCGGCCGCTTCGCGCGCGACGTCTTGGGCGTAGCGCCCCACGCCGACGAGGGCGGGATCGAAGGGGATGCCGGCCGCCGACAACCCCGCGCGGTACCCCGACGCGCGGGCGACCGCCGAACGCAGATCCGGTCGCCCCGCGATGAAGCCGATGCGACGGTGGCCGAGCTGCACGAGGTAGTGCACCGCCTGCTGCGCACCGGTGAAGCTGTCGGATTCGACGGTCGGTACGACCCCGCGGCCGGTGTGCGGGTCGATCGCGACGATCGGCACCTCGCTCGCGACCGTGACGATGGTCGGCGTGACGATGATCGCGGCGTCGATGAGCGTGCCGCTCAGACGGCTGAGCGAGCGGCGCTCCCACCCCTCGCCGTCGCGGCGCGCGCCGGTGTAGGCGAGCAGGTCGTATCCGGTGTCGGACAGGGCCCCGCCGACGCCCTTGAGGATCTCGGCCGAGAAGGGCTCGATGTCGGCGACGAGCACGCCGATGACCCCCGTGCGGCGCGAGCGCATGCTGCTCGCGACGAGGCTCGATTCGTAGCCGAGGGTTTTCACAGCGTCCAATACCCGGCTCACCGTCGTGGGCGAAACCCCGTAGCGGCCGTTCACGGCTTTCGACACCGTGGCGACCGAGACGCCGGCCGCCGCGGCGACGTCGTGGATGGTCGGGCGCCTCGTCATGGCATCCGACCCTAGCGTGGAAATCATTTTCGAAAACGTTTGACGACCCTTCCGCACGGGGCGACACTGCTCAGACCCGGGGCGCAGCAACACCCCGGGAAACGGCAACGCTGCCCATGACAACCGACGCCTCCTCACGGACGCACCTCGACGAAGAGAAACGGGAATCACATGAACACGCGCAAGATCCTCGCCGGAGCGGCCCTCGCCGTCGCCGGCACCCTGGCCCTCGGCGGCTGCGCCGGCGGCGGCGGCGCAGAGAACGCCGACGGCTCGGTCACCCTGACCCTGTGGCACAACTCCACCACAGGCGACGGGAAGCAGTACTGGGAAGACACCGCCAGCGCCTTCGAGGCAGCCAACCCCGGCGTCACGGTCGAGATCCAGGCCGTGCAGAACGAGGAGATGGACGGAAAGCTCCAGACCGCCCTCAACTCCGGCGACGCCCCCGACCTGTTCATGGCCCGCGGCGGCGGCAAGCTCGCCGACATCGTCACGGCGGGTCAGGCGATGGACCTCACCGACAAGATCTCGGCGGAGGCCAAGACCGCCCTCGGCACCTCGCTCGACGCCTTCGAGGTCGACGGCAAGAACTACGGCATGCCCGTCGCCGTGCTCCCCTCCGGCATCTTCACCGCGCAGGACCTGCTGAGCGCGGCAGGCGTCACCGAGGCCCCGGCCACGATCGAGGACCTCGAGGCCGCCGACGCGAAGATCCGCGCCACCGGCGTCGCCCCCATCGCGGTCGGCGCGAAAGACGCCTGGCCCGCCGCGCACTGGTACTACAACTTCGCCCTGCGCGCCTGCGCCAAGGACGTGCTCGACGAGGCCGCGCAGAGCCGGAGCTTCGACGACCCGTGCTGGCTCGAAGCCGGCGAGAACCTGCAGTCGTTCCTGCAGACGCAGCCGTTCAACGACGGCTTCCTCACCACCGCCGCCCAGCAGGGCGCGGGATCGTCGGCGGGCCTGCTCGCCAACCACCAGGCCGCCATGGAGCTCATGGGCGCGTGGAACCCCGGCGTGATCGCCTCGCTGACCCCCGACGAGAAGCCGCTCGCCGACCTCGGCTGGTTCCCGTTCCCCGAGGTCGCCGGTGGCGACGGTGAGCCCGGCGCGATCATGGGCGGCGTCGACGGGTACTCGTGCTGGGTCAACGCTCCCGCGCAGTGCACCGACTTCCTGAACTTCCTCGTCAACAAGGAGAACCAGGAGAGCTACGCCGACGCCTTCCAGACCATCCCCGCCTCGAGCGAGGCGACGGAGGCCGTCACGACCCCCGCCCTGCAGTCGGCGCTCCAGGCCTACACCGACGCCCCGTACGTCTCGGTCTGGCTCGACACCCTGTACGGCCAGAACGTCGGAAATGCGCTGAACGTCGCGGTGGTCGACTTGTTCGCCGGCAAGGGCAGCCCGCAGGGCATCGTCGACGCCGTCAACGCCGCGGCCTCACGCTGAGGACGACGGCCATGACCACCCAGCTCGCCACCTCGGCGACCAACGCCGGGTCTCGCCGCCCGGCCGGGGAGGGCGCTCACCGCGTCCCCTCGGCCGGGCGGCCGCCCGCGCGGCGCCGACTCGAGAATTGGCGCATCCGCGGCGAACTCGCGATCCTCCTGGGCCCCGCCCTCGTGGTCTTCGTGTCGTTCGTCATCCTGCCCGTGGCCCTGGCCGCCTATTACGGCTTCTACAAATGGTCGGGCTTCGGCACCCCCGTCGACTTCGTCGGCATCCGGAACTACGTCACGATCCTCACCGACCCCGCCTTCCACGAGGCGCTCGGTCACAACGCGTTCATCGTCGTCGGCTCGCTGGTGCTGCAGGGACCGCTCGCGCTCGGCCTGGCCCTGCTGCTGAACCGCAAGATGCGCGGCCAGTCGCTCATCCGCGTGCTGATCTTCGTCCCGTACGTCATCTCCGAGGTCGTCGTCGGCCTCGGGTGGGGCCTCATGCTGCAGTCGGGCGGCGCGCTCAACGGGGCGCTGGACAAGATCGGCCTCGGCGCCCTCCGCGCCGACTGGATCTCGGATCCGGCGCTCGCGATCTGGACGCTGCTCATCATCATCACGTGGAAGTACATCGGCTTCGCGGTGATCCTCCTCCTCGCCGGGCTCCAGGGCATTCCCGAGGAGCTCAGCGAGGCCGCCGCCATCGACGGCGCCTCGTACTGGCAGATCCAGCGCTACATCGTGCTGCCCCTCATGGGCCCGACCATCCGCATCTGGGCGTTCCTGTCGATCATCGGCTCGCTGCAGCTGTTCGACCTCGTCTGGATCATCTGGGGCCAGTACGTCGCCTCGACAGCGGGCACCTCGACCATGGCCACGTACATGGTCGCCAACGGCCGCAACGCCGGCAGCTTCGGGTACGGCAGCGCCGTGGCCGTGGTGATGTTCCTCATCTCGCTCGCGGTCGCCCTCATCTACCAGCGCTTCGTGCTCCGTCGTGACACGGCCGGCGCCCTCACCGGAGGCACCAAGTGACCGCCACCGCCACCCTCGTCACCCCGCGCGGAAGCAGGACCCCGCGTCGAGCCCCCGTCGGATCGAGCCGCGGCACCTCGGTGATCGTCGGGTTCGTCGCCCTGCTGCTGATCGGCATGATGCTCGCGCCCGTGGTGTTCATCATCCTGGGCGGGTTCCGCTCGAACGCCGAGATCACGGTCGACCCCTCGGGCTTTCCCACCCGATGGAACTGGGAGAACTACTCCGACGTCCTCACCAGCGGCATCTTCTGGGGGCAGGTCGGCAACTCCGCCATCGCCGCGATCGCGACGACGCTGTTCGTCGTGGCCCTCGGCCTGATGGCGGCCTACGCCCTCGCCCGTTACCGCTTCCGCGGGCGCGGGGCCGTCTACGCCCTCTTCACCGCCGGGCTCATGTTCCCGATGACCGTCGCCATCACGCCCCTGTACATCCTGGTGCGCAACCTCGGCCTGATGAACTCCCTCGCGGGCGTCATCGTGCCGCAGATCGCCTTCGCGCTGCCGTTGACGATCATTATCCTGTCGCCCTTCCTCGCCGCGATCCCCGCCGAACTGCAGGAGGCCTCCTCGATCGACGGCCTCGGCCGCCTGGGCTTCTTCTGGCGCATGGTGCTGCCGCTCGCGGTCCCCGCGGTGGTGACGGTCGGCATCCTGGCGTTCGTCAACAGCTGGAACTCGTACATGCTTCCGCTGTTCATCCTCAACAACGAGGCCGCGTACACGCTGCCCCTCGGCACGCAGGCCTTCGCCTCGCAGTACTCCGTCGACACCGCGCGCGTGCTCGCGTTCACCTCGCTGTCGATGATCCCCGCTCTGCTGTTCTTCAGCGTGTTCGAGCGACGGATCGTCGGCGGTCTCACCGGCGCCGTGAAGGGCTGACCCCGCCATGACCATCCACAACACCGACGTCGGCGCTGCCCTGGCGGCGGGCTTCTCGCCCCGGGTGCAGGCTCTCGTGGCCGACATGACCCTCGACGAGAAGCTCGCGCAGCTCGTGGGCTACTGGGTAGACCAGGGCGACGAGGTCGTCGCCCCCCTCTCGGGCGAGAAGGTCACCTCGGCCGCGTACACCGACGCCACCGTGCACGGCCTCGGCCACCTCACCCGCGTGTACGGCACCCGGCCGGTCGATCCGATCGAACGCGCCGCCTGGTTGTGGGGCGAGCAGCGGCGACTGAGAACCGAGACGCGCCTGGGCATTCCCGCCCTGGTGCACGAGGAATGCCTGACGGGCTTCGCGGCCTGGCAGGCGGCGACCTTCCCGACCCCGCTCGCCTGGGGCGCGTCGTTCGATCCGGATGCCGTGGAGCTCATGGCATCCGCCATCGGTCGCTCGATGCGCGAACTCGGGGTGCACCAGGGCCTCGCGCCCGTGCTCGACGTGGTGCGCGACGCCCGCTGGGGCCGCGTCGACGAGTGCATCGCCGAAGACCCCTACGTCGTCGGCACGATCGGCACCGCGTACGTCCGGGGCCTGCAGGGCGCGGGCGTGCACGCGACCCTCAAGCACTTCGTCGGCTACTCCGCCTCGCGCGCCGGTCGCAATCACGCGCCCGTGCACGCCGGTCAGCGCGAGCTGCAGGACGTCTTCCTTCCGCCGTTCGAGATGGCCGTGCGCGACGGCGGGGTGCGCTCGGTGATGAATTCGTACACCGAGATCGACGGGGTCCCCGTCGCCTCGTCACCCGAGCTGCTGACCGACCTGCTGCGCCGCCGGTGGGGTTTCGACGGCACCGTCGTCTCGGACTACTTCGCCGTCGAGTTCCTGCGCTCGATGCACGGTGTCGCCGGGTCGCTCGGCGAGGCGGCGCAGCTGGCGCTGGAGGCGGGGATCGACGTCGAGCTCCCGGGGCCCGACGCGTATCCGCACCTGGCCGAGCGCGTGGCATCCGGCGCCCTGCCCGAGGCCGTGATCGACCGCGCCGTCGCCCGCGTGCTCGCGGAGAAGGAAGACCTCGGGCTGTTGGATGCCGACTTCGACGACGTTCCGACCGCGGTCGACCTCGACGACACCGAGCACCGGGCGCTGGCCCGCCGCATCGCCGAGGAGTCGGTCGTGCTGCTGCGCAACGACGGCGTGCTGCCGCTCGCCACCCCCGGTCGCATCGCCCTGATCGGGCCGAACGCCGACAGCGCCGAGGCTCTGATGGGCTGCTACTCGTTCGCGAACCACGTGCTCGCGCATCACCCGGGCTTTCCGATGGGGTTCGAGATCCCCACCGTGCGCGAGGCCGTGGACGCGCGCTTCGGCGAGGTCGCGTACGCCGAGGGCTGCGCGGTCGAGGGCTCCGACACCTCGGGCTTCGACGCCGCCGCCGAGGTCGCACGCGGCGCCGACGTCGCGATCGTCGTGGTCGGCGACCGCGCCGGGCTCTTCGGCCGCGGCACGGTCGGCGAGGGCAACGACGCCGACTCGCTCGAGCTCCCCGGCGTGCAGCGGCAGCTCGTCGACGCCGTCGTCGCCACCGGCACCCCGGTCGTGCTCGTGCTGCTGACCGGCCGCCCCTACGCGATCGGGTGGGCGCTCGACACCGTCGACGGCCCCGCCGCGGTGCTGCAGGCGTTCTTCCCGGGCGAAGAGGGCGGCCCCGCGCTCGCCTCGATCCTGTCGGGGGATGCCACTCCCTCGGGGCGTCTGCCCGTCTCGCTCCCCCGCTCGGCGGGCTCTCAGCCCTACTCGTACCTGCACCCGGTCCTCGGCGGCCCCTCGGGCGTGACGAGCACCGACCCGACGCCCGTGCGACCGTTCGGTTTCGGGCTGTCGTACACGTCGTTCGAGCGCGACGAGTTGCGGGTCGACGGGGTCGACACGGCGCCGGCCGGGGTCACGGCATCCGGAACCGCCGCCGCCGAGGTGCGCGCGGGCGACGCGTTCCGCGTCAGCGCTCGGGTGACGAACACCGGGCGGGTGCGGGGGGCCGACGTCGTGCAGGTGTACGCGCATCGCGCCGTGGCCAGCGTCACCCGCCCCGTCGCGCAGCTCGTGGCCTACGCCCGCGTCGAGCTCGAACCCGGCGAGAGCGCTGAGGTGCGCTTCACCGTGCCCGCGTCGCGGCTGGCCTACAGCGACCGGGCGCTGCGCCGAGTGGTCGAGCCCGGCGAGGTCGAGCTGCGCCTGGGCCCGTCGTGCGTCGCGTTCGACGCCGTCGCTGCGCTGCGCATCACCGGCCCGACGTACGAGCTGAGCGTCGACGACGCCCGCGTGGTCGACGTGGAGGTGCGCCGGGGCTGACGGCGGCGCGGCGCCCTGGGTTGGTGTGGGGGCGTTGAGTGTCCAGGACACGCCACGCGACGAGGGGCGCGAGCGGCGTGTCTCGGACACTCAACAGGGGGGGGCGGCGGGGGCTCGCGAGCCCGCGAAGTGTCGGGGCGGCGGGGGCTCGCGAGCCCGTCGAGTGTCCAGGACACGCCACGTGACGAGGGGCGCGAGCGGCGTGTCTTGGACACTCGACGGGGGGCGGCGGGGGCTCGCGAGCCCGCCGAGCGTCCGGGGCGGCGGGGGCTCGCGAGCCCGTCGAGTGTCCAGGACACGCCGCGCGACGAGGGGCGCGAGCGGCGTGTCTTGGACACTCAACAAGGGGGCGGCGGGGGCTCGCGAGCCCGCCGAGTGTCGGGGGCGGCGGGGTGACGCGAGCCCGCAGAGCGTCGGGGGCGGCGCGGTCGCACAAGCCCGTTGAGTGTCCAGGACACGCCGCGTGACGAGGGGCACGAGCGGCGTGTCTCGGACACTCAACGAAAAGAGGGAGGCACGCGACGCGAGCGGAGCGACGCGCGGCGGCGAGCGGGCCGCGCATCCACGTTAGCGTTGACCCACGCCGCCGACGCCGCGAGAGGACCGGATGACCGTGCACGACGAGACCCCTCCCCCGGCCGCGGACGCGCTCGCCACCGCCCCGACGCACCCCGACACGGTCGTGGGCAACCCGGCCTCGCGGGTCCACCCCGATCACGACGACGCCCGCGCCGACCCGTGGTCGATCGATCTGGAGCGCATCCAGTTCTCGCCGTACTTCTCGCGCCTCTCGGCCGTGACCCAGGTGGTGTCACCGTCGATCGGCGGCGCCCCCGTGCACAACCGCCTCACGCACACGCTCAAGGTCAGCGCGATCGCCCGCGTGGTGGCCCTGCAGCTGAACACCCGGTCGCGCCGAGCGGGCGAAGGCGACGTCTGCAACGCCACGGTCGTCGAGGCCGCGGCCTACGCGCACGACCTCGGGCACCCGCCGTTCGGACACCTCGGCGAGTCGACGCTCGACCGCATCGCCCGCACCGAGCTCGGCCTCGCCGACGGCTTCGAGGGCAACGCGCAGACCTATCGCATCCTCACCGCCCTCGACGTCGTCGAGAACGCGCCCCGCGGACTCAACCTCACCGCGGCGGTGCGTTCCGCCTCGGCGAAGTACCCCTGGGCGCCGACGGTCGACGCCGCCCACATCGAGCGGATCGGCCCGCCCCGCGGCATCCGTCGCTCCTCCGACGGCGCGTACCGCGTGCACAAGTACTCGGCCTACGACCTCGATCTCGACGACCTCGTCGAAGCGCGTCGGGGAGTGGATGCCGAGCCCCTGCGCCAGAGCATCGAGGGCGCCGTGATGGACCTGGCCGACGACATCGCGTACTCGGTGCACGACGTCGACGACTTCTACCGCGCGGGGATCCTCGACCATGCCCCCATCGCGGCGGAGTTCCGCGGCTGGCTCGACGACGTGCTCGAGTGGCGCTCCCGCGACGACGCCGAGGTGCGCGCCGAGCTCGCCCCCGGTGCGGGACTGGAGCGGCTGCGCCGCAAGATGCGCCGTGACGACCCGTGGATCGCCGACGATGAAGCCTTCCTCGCCGCGGTCAGCGACGTGGATGCCGAGATGGTCACCGACCTGCTCGCCCGCCCGTTCGACGGCTCGTTGACGGCCGAGCGGCGCCTGGCCTCGTTCACCGACCGGTGGATCCGCCGGTTCCAGGAGTCGGCGCAGCTACGCCCGCTCGACACCCCGCGGGCCGGTCCCGTCGTGCTGTCGCCGTGGGCCTGGCACCACGTCGAGGTGCTGAAGTTCGTGCACAAGCGGTTCGTGCTCAGCCGACCCGACCTGGCGATCCAGCAGCGGGGGATGAGCCGCATCCTCGCCCGCTCGGTGCGCGCCCTCGGCGAGTGGCTCGAGGACGACCTCGACCGCGCGCGCACGCCGCGGCGCCTGCGCGAGCTCATCGCCCTCGCGCACGAGCAGTACGCGCAGCTCCCCGCCGATCGCCGCCCCTCGGATGCCGATGCCGAGACGCTCGCGCGCTCCCGCGGAATCGTCGACTACGTGGCATCCCTCACCGATTCGCAGGCATTCGCGCTGTCGGAGGCGATCTCGGGACGAGCGGATCGACTGTGGGCACTGGGGCAGCGACTGTGACGCCCCGGCGCCGACGGGCCGGCGGCGCCCCGCTCAGGGAATGAGACGCGCCGCGCGGTACCGCTCGAAGAGCCGCGTGAAGGAGTCCCGCGTGCGGTGATGCTCGGTGAAGCCCGCGAGACGACTCTTCGACATGTCGGTCATCACCTCGATGTCACGCCCCAGATCGGCATCGGTGTGCCACCACGAGGCCACCCGCGTGAGGTCGGACTCGATCAGGCCGTGCTGCTCCACGATCTCGGCCCACAGGGGTGCCGCGTCAGCCATCTGCTCCTCGAACGGGCGGGGAGCGGTGTCGAAGCCTTCGGCCTCGACTCCGAGGTCGGCGGCGATCCGCGGCCACATCCAGCGCCAGCGGAACACGTCGCCGTTCGCCGTGTTGAACGCCTCGTCCGCGCCCTCGGGATGGGTGGCCGCCCACACCATCTGATTCGCCAACAGATCCGCATCGGTCACGTCGGTCAGCCCGTTCCACTGCGTCTCGCTGCCGGGGAAGATGAACGGTCGACCGGTGTGGCGACTGATCGCGGCCGCGACGGCGATCGTGAGGCCCATGTTCATCGCGTTGCCGACCGCGTGCCCCAAAACGGTGTGCGAGCGGTGCACCGACCAGGTGAATCCTTGACGATGCGCGGCCGCGAAGACCTCGTCTTCTTGCGCGTAGTAGAAGTTGTCGACGTCGAGGCGCGGCTCGTCCTCGTGGAACGGGGTGTCGGGCATGTCCCCCTGGCCGTAGGCCTCGAAGGGGCCGAGGTAGTGCTTCAACCCGGTCATCAGCGCGACGTGGCGTACCGGGGCGTCGGTGAGCGCCGCGAGCAGGTCGCGCACCATTCCCCCGTTGACGGCGATGTTCTCGGCCTCGGTGTCCTGCCGCGACCACGCGGTGAAGAACGCGTGCGTGACCGGAACGCCTCGCAGCGCGTCGGTCAGCGCGGTCGGCGAGCGCAGATCGGCGGACCGCCACGTCACTCCCGTTCGCGCCGCACCGGGCCGACGCGACAGTGCCGTCACCTCCCAGCCGTCGTCGACCAGACGGTCGAGGAGGGCGCTCCCGGCGATACCGGTGGCGCCGACGACGAGGGCGTGTGAGGAGTCTGTCAAAACGGGGGTTCCCATCGGGTTGAGGTGAACCGGGGGAAACCACCGGCAGAGGGCCGGTATTCCGCGTTCGGCGGCGGGGATCATCCGACGGGGGTTTCGAACGCCGGGTCGCGCGCGCGAACATGGACGGATGAAGTCCGCTCACCCGAGCGCCGGCGACCCCTGGCCTCACGACATGGTCGTCTCGATCGAGGACCGGCCGCATTCCGCGTGGGAGATGCTGTGGGTCCGCGAGGCTTATGGGCTCGCGCCTTCCGGGGACCTCCCTCCCCCCTTGATCGATCCGCCCGCACCCGCGACACGCTCGCTGGGTCGGACGGAACGCGCGCGCTGGGAGGCAGCCTGGTCCTCGCTGTGGACGCCGGTCATCGAGCACGCGGGGCAGCCCACCGACACCCCGGCCATGGATCGCCTCCTCCGCCAAGACCTGTCGGCCGATGAGCGCGCGACTCTCCTCGCGGAAGTCACCGGTCCGTCCTGGAGCGACGAGTTCGGCCACGAGGTGTTCCACGACCCGTCGTACCGCGACGCGGAGGAGCGTTCTCTCGAGGCCTGGCGCACGACTCGCCCCCGTCGGCTCGACGATCTCCCGGAGAGGCGCGATGTCGTCGCCCTCGCCCCTGCGTGGCGCAGAGGCCTCATCAGGGTCGTCGTGATCCCCTGCCGCGGCTCTTACGTCCGCACCCTCGGCCCGGCCGGGCTGCTCGTCACCACCGAGGTTCGCGACGACTCCGCCACGTATCGCGAAGCCCTGTCGTCCTTCGCTCCACGCTGAGCAGCGCCCTTTCACGCGGCACGGGATGCCAGGGCGTCTACGTGCGGAAGTGGGCGAGCGCGGTGTCGCCGAAGCGCACGACGCCGGACGCGAGACGGACGGCGGCACGCGTGGTCACCTCGCGCACGCCGCCCCGGCCCCGCCGCTCATGGTCCTTCGCGGTAGCGGCGTGTCAGCCCTCGGCCGCCGCGGCGACGCGTCCACCGAGCCCATCCGCCGCGGAAAGCAGAGACCGCCGACATCCCCCTTACAAGATGTCGACGGTCCCAGGTCTACTCTGCCGCACGCAACGCTGCGACGACGTCGTAACGTTCGCGAATCTGCGGCCGGTGATCGGCATCGACAGCGCGCGTCGTCGCGACCGCCCAGTCGACCGGTCCGCCCGCGAGCACACCCGCGGCCTGTCGCGCCGCACCGAGCGCGACGTACTCCCCCGCCGCCGGCACCACGATCTCGGCGTCGAAGACCTGCGCAGCGATCCGCGCGACACCCTCGTTCGCGGCCGCGCCGCCGATGAGCAGGATGCGCCGCACGTCGACGCCCTGCGCCTGGATGGCCTCGAGCCCCACGGCCAGACCGCTCAGCATGCCCTCGATCGCGGCGCGCGCGAAGTTCGCGCGGTTCGTGGATGCCAGGGTCAGTCCCGTCAGCGACGCCTGCGCCCGCGGAAGGTTGGGGGTGCGCTCCCCCTCGAACCACGGCACGAGCACGACGCCGTCGGCGCCCGGCGCTGCCTCGAGGGCGAGGGCTCCGAGCTCGTCGTGCGTCACACCGAGCAGCCCCGCGAAGGCGTCGAGCACCCGGGCCGCGTTCAGCGTCGCCACCAGGGGCAGGAACTTGCCGGTGGCGTCCGCGAATCCGGCGACGGTGCCCGTGGTGTCGCGCGTGGGTGCGTCGGCGACGGCGAAGACGGTGCCCGAGGTGCCGAGAGAGACGACGACGTCGCCGACCCCCGCGCCCAGGCCCAGCGCTGCGCCGGCGTTGTCACCGGCGCCGGGGCCGACGAGGGCGCCGCCCGAGAGGGTTCCGGCGCTCTCCCACGGGCCGAGCACGCGCGGCAGCACGGCATCGTGCCCCAGGGCGCGGCGGAACAGCTCGAGGTCGTACCCGCCGGCGCCCCAGTACGCGGTGCCCGAGGCGTCGGAGCGGTCGGTGACGAGCTCGTCGAGCACAGCGTTGCCGGGACCGAAGCCCCGCAGACGCCAGGTGAGCCAGTCGTGCGGCAGCGCCACGGCGGCGACGCGCGCGGCGTTGTCGGGCTCGGCATCCCGCAGCCATCGCAGTTTCGTCCCGGTGAACGAGGCGACCGGCACCACGCCCGTGCGCTCGGCGTACGCGTCGGCACCGACCTCGTCGATGAGGTCGCGTGCCGCCTGAGCCGAGCGGGTGTCGTTCCACAGCAGGGCGTCGCGCACGACGCGACCCTCGGCATCGAGGGCGACCATTCCGTGCTGCTGCCCGGCGATCGAGACCGCGGCGACGTCGTCGAGACCGCCGGCCTGGGCGATGGCATCCTGGAGCGCGCTCCACCACGCCTCGGGATCGACCGCGGTGCCGGAGGGATGCGACGCGCGCCCCTCGCGCACCACGCGTCCGGTCTCGGCGTCGACGACGACGACCTTGCACGACTGCGTCGACGAATCGACTCCCATGACGAGCGCCATGCTCACCCTCTCTGCCGTCCGCGCCGTCATCGGCGCGGGATGTTCGTGTGGTGTTCTCGTCGAGTGTCCACGACACCCGGATGTTCCCGGAAGACGTCCGGGTGTCCCTCGAAACGCGACGCGGATGCCGCGAAGTGCCGCTGAGCGTCCAGGAAACGCCGCGTCCACTCGGTCCGGAACGGCGTGTCCTGGACACTCAACGGGGTGATGACGCGGCGGTTGGGCGGGCCGGACGGGCGGCGCCGCCGCCGGGCGGGGCAGCCGGGCGGGCAGGCCTCCCCTGGTCGAGTGTCCAGGGAACGCCGCACCCGCTCGGTCCGGAACGGCGTGTTCTGGACACTCAACGGCATGATGACGCGACGGTTGGGCGGGTCGGACGGGCGGCGCGGCCTCCCCCGTCGAGTGTCCACGAAACGCCGCACCCGCTCGGTCCGGAACGGCGTGTTCTGGACACTCAACGGGGTGCGACGCCGAGACCTGACCCGGGCGGGGCATCGGGCCCGGATGCCGCGGCATCCGGGCCCGTGCAGTTCAGCGCGCGCCGAGCAGGTGCTCGGTGGCGAGCTGCTGCAGGCGGACGAAGCCGAAGCCCTTGCCGCCGAGGTACGCGTCGGTGTCGAAGTCCTCGTAGGCCGAGCGGTCGGCGAGGAAGTCGTCGTAGCTCTCGCCCTCGTTCAGCGTCGGCTGAGCGAGCTCGGGGACCTTCGATGCCTCGAGCGCCGCCTGCACCTCGGGGTCGGCGCGGAAGGCCGCGGCGCGCTCCTTCAGCAGCAGGTAGGTGTTCATGTTGGCCGAGACCGAGTCCCAGACGCCCGTCTCGTCTTCGGTGCGCGAGGGCTTGTAGTCGAAGTGGCGGGGACCGTCGTAGGCGGGAACGCCGCCGGGGCCACCGTTTTCGAGCAGGTCGACGAGCGCGAACGCGTTGTGCAGGTCACCGTGGCCGAAGACGAGGTCCTGGTCGTACTTGATGCCGCGCTGGCCGTTGAGGTCGATGTGGAAGAGCTTGCCGTGGTACAGCGCCTGGGCGATGCCGGCCGAGAAGTTCAGGCCCGCCATCTGCTCGTGACCGACCTCGGGGTTGACGCCCACGAGCTCGGGACGCTCGAGCGAGTCGATGAAGGCGATCGCGTGGCCGAGGGTCGGCAGCAGGATGTCGCCGCGGGGCTCGTTGGGCTTCGGCTCGATCGCGAAGCGGATGTCGTAGCCCTTGTCGGTGACGTAGTCGCCGAGCAGGTTGACGGCCTCGCGGTAGCGCTCGAGTGCCTGGCGGATGTCTTTCGCCGAGTCGTATTCGGCGCCCTCGCGGCCACCCCACATGACGAAGGTCTTCGCGCCGAGTTCGGCGGCGAGGTCGAGGTTGCGCAGAACCTTGCGCAGGGCGAAGCGGCGCACCTCGCGGTCGTTCGAGGTGAAGCCGCCGTCCTTGAAGACGGGGGCCGAGAACAGGTTTGTGGTGACCATCGGCGTGATGATGCCGGTGTCCTGCATCGCGCCCTTCAGACGGTCGATCTGCTTCTGGCGCTCGGCGTCGGTGGAGCCGAAGGCGAAGAGGTCGTCGTCGTGGAAGGTGAGGCCGTAGGCGCCGAGTTCGGCGAGCTTCTCGACGGCGTGCACGACGTCGAGGGCCGGGCGGGTCGGGCCGCCGAACGGGTCGGCGCCGTTGTAGCCGACGGTCCAGAGGCCGAACGAGAACTTGTCATCGCGGGTGGGGGTGGGCATTCCTGCTCCTTCGCATGGAGACGCACGAGTGCGCGGTGACGCACGGGTTTGTTGGTTCTCACAACATATAACCCGGATGCCACGGCGTCCAGCGTTCCGGTCAGATTCCCAGGGCCTCGTCGACGACCGCGAACACCGCGGGGTCCCACGTCAGCGCGCGCTCCCACGGCAGCCCGAACGCATCGGCGAAGAAGATGCTGTGCACGTCGTCGGGGAACGCGTGACGCCTCGCCTCGGGAAGCACCTCGGCGGGGATGTCGTCGGCGCGCCCGCTGCGGAGCGAGACGAGACCGTCGTGCGGCCAGAGCCGCGCCGGCTCGACCGCCGCGGCGAAGTACCCCGCGCCGATCGCGGTGACCGGGATGCCGTCGAGCACTCCCGTCTGCGCCCGATTCCACTCGCGCAGGTATCGATGGGACACCTGCGCGGCCGCGCCCTCGGAGTTCGCCGCGGCGTACGCGCGCGCCTGCGCGAGGATCGTCGTCGTCGACGGGTCGCCGTGCGCGTCGGCATCCGTGATCTCGCCCGCGACGGCATCACCGAGCACCGCGCCGTCCCACGGGGTGCCGAGGGTGACGAGCCGCTCGGCACGCGGGTCCTCGTCGCCCAGCTCGCGGATCGCGGCGCGGGCGAACAGCCCACCCATCGAATGCCCCACGAGGTCGACGCTCGTCACCGCGTGCTCGGCGGCGAGCCGGTGCAAGAACGCGGCGAGCGCGACGCCGGCGTCGTCGATCGTGCCGACCGAGTTGATCGTCATCTCGGCGGGCAACACGACGGGCACGTCGTCGAAGCCCTGCCACCCGGCATCCGCCCGCACCTCTCCGACCCCGAGGCGGGCGGGCGCGGTGTACACCCGCCGGCCCCGATCGAGAAGGTGTCGGCGCAGCGCGGTGAGCGTATTGCCCGCGGCCAGGCCGCGGCCGGCGGCGTGATCGGGGTCGGTGTACGGCGAGACGGCCGCACCACCGGAGACGAGGACGACGGCATCGGCCATGGCGACTCCTTCACGGGTCAGGTCCCGGTCAGGATAGGGCAGCCCTCCGACATCGACCCGCCGCGTTCCCGTGCCCCGTTGCCGCTCCCCCGTCGAGTGTCCAGGGCACGCCGCACCGCCCCGGGCGGAGACGGCGTGTTCTGGACACTCGACAGCCAAGGCACGCCGCCCTCGGCGTCACGGCTCCGGGAGGGCGCCAGCGCGTCAAGACGCCAGCCGTTACGGCGCCAGCGCGTCACGGCGCCAGCGCGCCAGCGCGTCAGGACGTCAGCGCGGGAGCGCCCCCTCGATCGCGGCGATGACCTCGGGGTCGTCGGGCTGGGTGCGCGGGCTGAAGCGCGCCACACGGCCGTCGGGGGCCACGACGAACTTCTCGAAGTTCCACGAGATGCGACCGGTCTTGCCCTCGGCATCCGGGGTCGTCGTGAGCTCCTTGTACAGGGGGTGGGCGCTGCGCCCGTTGACCTTGACCTTCTCGGTCATCGGGAAGGTGACGCCCCACGTCGCCGAGCAGTACTGCTCGATCTTCTCGCTGTCGCTGAGCTCCTGCAGGAACTGGTTGCTCGGGAAGCCGATCACGGTGAATCCGCGCTCGGCGTAGCGCTTGTGCAGCGCCTCGAGGATCTCGTACTGCCCCGCGAGCCCGCAGCGCGAGGCGACGTTGACCACGAGCGCCGCCTTGCCGTCGGTGAGCGCGCCGAAGGTCGTCTCTTCGCCCTGGAGGGTGGTGATGGGGATGCCGGAAAGGTCCATGCTCCGATCCTGGCACCGCTAGCTAGGCCCGGGGTGGGAACATCGCCTCTTCACGGCAAGCGGCGCAGGCCCCGCACGAGACACCGACGCGCATGGGCCGAGCGCTCGGCGCATGGCACAGTGGTCGCATGGTCACCGCGGGCACTCGGGGCGACGGCATGCGCCGCGCCAATCTCTCGCTCGTGCTGCGAACCGTGCACCGCGAGGGCCCGCGCTCGCGCGCCGCGCTGACCGAGGCCACCGGACTGAACCGCTCCACGATCGCCGACCTCGTCGGAGAACTGCAGCGCGGGGGGCTCGTGATCGAGCGGGCGTCCGATACTCAGGGTCGCGTGGGCCGCCCCTCGCCGATCGTCGCCCCCGACCCCCGCGTCGTCGCCGTGGCGGCCAACCCCGAGGTCGACGCGCTGGACCTCGCGGCGATCGCCCTCGACGGCACGATCCTCGTGCGCGAACGCCTCGACCAGCGGGCGCTGCTCACCCCCGAACGCACCGCCGAGATCATCGCCCAGCGGCTGGCGGCCTGGCGTCGCGGCCCCCTCGCCGACGCCCGGATCACCGGGGTGGGCATCGCCGTGCCGGGACCGGTGCGGGCCTCCGACGGACTCGTGCGCGAAGCCCCGCACCTCGGATGGATCGACGCCCCGCTCTCACAGTTGGTGACGGATGCCACGACCCTCCCCGCCCACGTCGGCAACGACGCCGCCCTCGGCGCACTCGCCGAGTACCTCTTCGGTGCCGCGCGCGGAGCGCACGACGTCGTCTACCTCAACGGCGGCGCGAGCGGTATCGGCGGCGCCGTGATCGTCGGGGGCACCCCCCTCGGCGGAGCGGGAGGCTACGCGGGAGAATTCGGGCAGAACCGCCCCGGCATCGTTGACATCGCCGACCGGCGGGCGGCCGACGGCGTGCTCGAAGACGAGGTGAGCCGGGCCCACCTGCTCGCCGCCGCGGCCCTCGACGGCGGTGACGACGCCGCCCTCGCCCGTGCTCTGGCATCCATTCCCGACGTCTCCGAGGTGGATCGCCAACGGCGCATCCTCGCCACGGCCCTGGCGAACGCCGCCAACGTGCTGAACCCGGCTGTGATCGTGCTGGGCGGGTTCCTCGCCGTGCTCGCGGCGCGCGACCTGGCCGGACTCGACGCGGCCGTGCGGGCGCAGACCATCCCCGCGTGCGCCGAGGGTCTGCGTCTCGCCGTCGCGGAGCTCGGCGAGGACCGCCTGCTGGTGGGCGCCGCCGAGGCGGTGTTCGAGGCCGCGCTGTTCCCGGCGCGCTGAGCCGGGGCGGCTGAGCGCTGAGGCGGCGCGGGGCGGGACGAGCGGAGTGTTAGGGACGAGCGGAGGACCGCAGCGCCCGATCCACCCTCCGCTGGTCCCCGACCCTCCCCTCCGCACCGCCGCCGCACTCGCACGCGCCCACCCGAATGTCGGTGGTGCGGGGCAGGATAGGGACATCCACGCGAGGAGAGCACTGATGCAGACACGACCCCCCGGCGCCACCTGGTCGGGCAACCACCGCTACCGTGCCGCCGAGACACTGCTGCCCGGTGACCTCGACGAGCTCGCCAAGGTACTGACCTCCGCCGACGCGGTGCGCGTGCAGGCGACGCGTCACACGTTCAACGACGTGGGCGACACCGACGGTGTGCTCGTCTCGCTCGAGCAGCTGCCCGTGCGCATCGAGATCGACGGGGACCGCGCCCGCGTCGAGGGACTGGTCACCTTCGCCGAGCTCGCCCCGGTGCTCGAGGCCGAGGGCCGCGCCCTGCACAACCTCGGCTCGCTGCCCCACATCTCCGTGGCCGGCGCCACCGCGACGGGCACGCACGGCTCGGGTCTCGGCAACGGCAACCTGTCGAGCGCGGTTCGCGCGGTCGACGTCATGGATGCCGACGGCCAGACGCACCACATCGACCAGACGCACGAGTGGTTCGCCGCCGCGGCGCTCGGCATCGGCGCGTTCGGCGTGATCACCGCCGTCGAGCTGCAGACCGAACCGTCGTACACGGTGACGCAGCAGGCGTACACCGGCGTGGCGTGGGACGACATCGTGGGCGAACCCGAGCGCGTGTTCGGCGGCTCACGCAGCGTCAGCGTCTTCACGACGTGGGGCGACCCGGCGCACGATCTGGTGTGGGCCAAGAGCGACGACGGCGCACCGGACTGGGTGGAGGCGCTCGGGGGCCGCCCCGTCGGCGACGACATCCACCTGGGACGCATCCGCACCGTCGACAACACCACTCCGCGCGGCACACCGGGCCCGTGGCACACGCGCCTTCCGCACTTCCGCGCCGACGCCCTGCCGAGCGACGGCGACGAGATCCAATCCGAGTACTTCGTGCCGATGGCCTCCGCCCGCGATGCGCTCGCGGCGGTGCGCGCGATCGCCCCCGCGTTCTCCGCGCAGCTGCTCGTCTCCGAGCTGCGCACCGTCGCCGCCGACGAACTCTGGCTGAGCCCCGCGTATCAGCGCGATGTGATCGCCATCCACTTCACCTGGCGCAACGACACCGACGGGGTCCTCGCGGTGCTCCCGCCCATCGAGGCCGCCCTCGCGCCGTTCGACGTGCGCCCGCACTGGGGCAAGGCGTTCACCATGCCCGGCGAGGCCGTGCGGGCGAGCCTCGCCCGGATCGACGATTTCACCGCCGCGGCACATCGGGTCGACCCCCGCGGCGTCTTCCGCAACAACTTCCTGCGGCGGACGCTCGGCCTGTAGCCCGGCGCACCGCCCACCGCACGACAGACCGCGGAACGGCGTCGCCCACCGCGACGCCGCCCCGTGGCATCCGGGATCAGCGGCTCGAGTAGCCGCCGTCGATCGGCAGCGAGACGCCCGAGATCATGCCGGCGCCGTCGCTGAGGAGGAACACGATGGGGGCCGCGATGTCGTCTTCGGTGGCCCACTTGTGCAGGGGCATCGCGTCGAGGAACGGGCCCTCGATGTCGGGGCGCCCCCAGTACCAGGCCGACATCGGCGTCATCACGACGGTCGGGTTGACGCTGTTGACGCGGATGCCGTAGCCGCCCAGCTCGAGGGCGGAGACGCGCGTGATGTTGTCGAGCGCCGCCTTCGACGAGCCGTACGAGATGTGGCCGGTGAGGGCGACGAGGCTCGCCTGGCTCGAGACGTTGACGATGGCGCCGCCCTTGCCGACGCGGATCATCTCGCGCGAGGCGTACTTGGTGACCAGCAGCGAGCCGCGGGCGTTGATGCTCATGACCTTGTCGAACACGTCGATGTCGGTCTCCATGGGGGTGGCGATCTCGCCGCCCCATCCGCCGCAGTTGACGACGCCGTAGAGGTCGCGTCCCTCGATCGCGGCGCGGATCTCGTCCTCCGACTCGAGGTCGAACACGACGGGCTCGGCGCCGGTCTCTTCGGCGATGGCGGCGACGCTGTCGGCCGTGCGACCGGCGGCGAGCACGGTCGCACCGGCGGCGACGAGGTGGCGGACGGTGGTGCCGCCGATGCCGCCACCGGCGCCGGTGACGAGAATGGTGCGGTCGGAGAATTCGCTCATGGGCGGGGCTCTTTCGGGTTCACGATGTCGGGGGCGACGTCGATGTCGCCGCGGCCCATGATAACCACAGAATCACGCGGATGACTTCGGTGTCATGACGAATTGATCACGGGTGTTGACACCGGTGTCATCACGGGCTTACCGTAACCGGAGTTCGACCGGCGGCCTCCCGCCGGACCCGCTTCACCGACGCAGCACTCCGATGTGCGGCGTCGCCCGGAAGGACCACACCGCTGTGACCCACACCTCGGATAACGCCGCGACGGCCGCCGCCGTCACCGTGCACCTCGACGACCTCGTCGCCCGTGCCCGGAACCTCGCGGCGACCGGCGAGCGCCGCGTGCTGGGACTGGCGGGCACCCCCGGCGCGGGCAAGTCGACGGTGAGCGATGCGCTGCTCGCCGCCCTCGGATCCGACGCGGTCCTGGTGGGGATGGACGGCTTCCATCTCGCCAACGATGAGCTCGAGCGCCTTGGTCGCCGCGACCGCAAGGGCGCCCCCGACACGTTCGACGTCGAGGGCTACGTCGCCCTGCTCGATCGCCTCCGCGCCGGCCACGCCGTCTACGCCCCGCGCTTCGACCGCGGCCTCGAGGAGTCCATCGGCTCGGCGGTGCTCGTGCCCGCCGACGTCCCCCTCGTCATCACCGAGGGCAACTACCTGCTGCACGACGACTTCGGGTGGGATGCCGTGGCATCCCGTCTCGACGAGGTCTGGTTCCTCGACATCGAGGCCGACACCCGCCGCGAACGTCTCGTCGCACGCCGCCTGTCCCACGACCATCCCCACGACGACGCCGTCGCCTGGGTCCGCGACGTCGACGAGGCCAACGCTCTCGTCGTCGAGCGCGGGCGCCACCGCGCCGATCTCGTCATCACCGTCTCCGACGCCCCCGCCGGGGGCGTCGGCCACCACGAAGGAGCTGCCTCATGAGCACCACCACGACCGTGCCCGTGCTGCAGGCGCGGGGTCTGTCGCGTCAGTTCGGATCCGTCCGCGCCCTGCACAACGTCGACTTCGAGGTCTACCCCGGAGAGGTCACCGCCCTCATCGGCGACAACGGCGCCGGCAAGTCGACGCTCGTGAAGGCCCTGTCCGGCAACCTCGCCACCGACGAGGGCGAGATCCGCTTCGACGGCACCCCGATCGACATGTCGAACCCCCAGGTCGCCTCGGGCCTGGGAATCGAGACGGTCTACCAGGACCTCGCGCTCGCCCCGCACCTCGACCCGGTGCAGAACATGTACCTCGGCCGCGAACTCCGCCGCCCCGGCCTGGCCGGAGCCCTCGGGTTCATGAAGACGAAGGACATGGCCGTCGCCTCCCGCGCGGCGTTCGACGAGCTCGGCGCCACCGTGCGCTCGCTCACCTCGCCCGTCGGTGAGATGTCAGGCGGACAGCGGCAGGCGATCGCGATCGCCCGCGCCGTGCACTGGGCGTCGCGCGTCGTCTTCCTCGACGAACCCACCGCCGCCCTCGGCGTGCGTCAGACGAAGAACGTGCTCGAGACCATCCGGCGCGTCCGCGACAAGGGCATCGCCGTGGTCTTCATCTCGCACTCGATGCCGCACGTCATCGACGTCAGCGACCGCATCCAGGTGCTGCGCCTCGGTACCCGCGTCGCCAACATCAAGGCCGCGGACACCTCCATGGAAGAACTCGTCGGACTCATGACCGGCGCCGTCACGAAGGACGACCAGAAGTGAGCACGCAGACGCCTCCCACCGAGACGGTGGCCATCGGCACCTTCGACACCCACAAGACGAACCCGATCAAGGCCGTCCTGCGCACGCAGGCGTTCCAGATCCTGCTGGTACTGCTGGCCATCATCATCGTCTTCAGCATCCTGGCTCCCGAGTCGTTCGCCCAGTGGTCGAACTTCCGCCTCATCATCCAGAACGCCTCGATCCTCGCCGTGCTCGCGGTCGGCATGACCTACGTCATCATCACCGCCGGCATCGACCTCTCCGTCGGATCGGTGCTCGTGTTCTCGGGTGTCGTCTCGGCGCTCGTGATGCGGGCCCTGGGCGGCGAAGGCTGGGGCGTCGCCACCATCGGCATCATCGTCTCGATCCTCAGCGGCGTCTGCTGGGGGCTGCTGAACGGCTTCCTCATCGCCAAAGCCAAGATCCCGCCGCTCATCGTGACGCTCGGCTCGCTCGGCATGGCCCTGGGCCTCGCCCAGATCCTCACCGGCGGCGTCGACGTGCGCGACGTGCCCACCGTGCTGACGGTCTCGATCGGCTACGGCAACGTGTTCGGCAGCGTCCCGATCATCAGCGTGATCGCCTTGGTCGTCGTCATCATCGGCGCCATCGTGCTGCACTACACGCGCTTCGGCCTCTACACGCTGGCCGTCGGCTCGAGCGAGATCGCAGCACGCCGGGTCGGCGTGAAGGTCGACGCGCAGCTGATCAAGATCTACACGATCTCGGGCGCCCTGGCCGGGCTCGGCGGCATCCTCTCGCTGTCACAGTTCTCGACCACCGCCATCGCGGGTCAGACCCAGACCAACCTGAACGTCATCGCCGCCGTCGTGATCGGTGGCACGTCGCTCTTCGGCGGCGTCGGAACGATCATGGGCACGGTCGTGGGTCTGTTCATCCCCGCGGTGCTGCAGAACGGCTTCGTCATCACCGGCGTGCAGCCCTTCTGGCAGCAGGTCGCGGTGGGCGCGGTGCTGATCACCGCCGTCTACGTCGACCAGGTGCGCCGCACCGCCGCCACCCGAGGCAACTCGCAGGGCCTCTGGCGCAAGTTCATCAGCGGAGGTCGGCGCGGCTGAGCCGCGGCGGCACCCCTGCTCCCTTTCCCCTCGAACCCCACCCCACCAAGAAGAACCCGACACAGGACAACCCGAAAAAAGAATGGTGATCACAATGAAGTGGAACAAGAAGGCGACCGCACTGACGGTCTTCGGTATGGCAGCGACGCTCACCCTCGCGGGGTGTTCGGGCGGAGCCGCCTCGGGCGGCGCGTCGGCCGGCGCCGACGGGGACAAGATCGCGTTCGTGCAGGGCGTCGCCGGAGACGAGTTCTACATCTCCATGCAGTGCGGCATCCAGGCCGAGGCCGAGAAGGAGGGCGCCACGGTCACGACCCAGGGCCCCGAGAAGTTCGACCCCACCCTGCAGAAGCCCATCGTCGACGCCGTCGTCGCCTCCCAGCCCGACGCACTGCTCATCGCCCCCACCGACGTGTCCGCGATGCAGGCGCCGATCGCCGCCGCCGAGGCCGCCGGGATCAAGGTCGTCCTGGTCGACACCACGCTCGAGGACCCCTCCGGTGCCGTGTCGCAGATCTCGTCCGACAACGAAGGCGGCGGCGCCGCAGCGTTCGAGGCGATCCAGAAGGCCAACCCGAACGGCGGCAAGGTTCTCGTCGTGTCGACCGACCCCGGTGTCTCCACCACCGACGCCCGCGCCCAGGGCTTCGAAGACGCCGTCGCCAAGGACAGCAAGTTCGAGTCGGTGGGGGTGCAGTACTCGCACAACGAGCCCTCCACCGCTGCCGAGATCGTCACCGCGGCGCTGCAGAAGGACCCCGACATCGTCGGCATCTTCGCCGCCAACCTGTTCGCCGCCGAAGGCTCCGCCACCGGTGTCCAGCAGGCCGGCAAGCAGGGATCGATCACCATCGTCGGCTTCGACGCCGGCCCCGCCCAGGTGAAGGCCCTCGAAGCCGGAACCGTCCAGGCCCTGGTCGCCCAGGAGCCCGCCACCATCGGCTCCGACGGCGTGAAGCAGGCCATCGCCGCGCTGAAGGGCGAGGCGACGGAGGAGAAGATCCAGACCGGCTTCACCATCCTCACCAAGGACAACATCACCACCGACGGCGCCGACGCCGTCTACAAGTCCAGCTGCTGACACCCCGGATGCCGGGACCCCCACATCCGCGTGGGGGTCCCGGCATCCCCCTTCGCGTGCGAAGCGCCACCGACGCGAAAGACCCCTCCCGAGCCCGTCGACGGCTCGGGTCCCCTGCCACCGCCGCACCCACGGAGTCCCGCATGACCGATCTCACCGCCGCCGCCCTCCCCTCCCTCGCGGCGAACGTCTCCGTCCCGACGTACGACCGGGCGGCCGTGCGCACGCGGATCGTGCACTTCGGCGTCGGCGGCTTCCACCGCGCGCACGAGGCGATGTACCTCGACCGGCTGCTCGAGGCCGGGCACACCGAGTGGGCCCTCTGCGGCGTCGGCGTGCTGTCGTTCGATGCCGCCATGCGCGATGCGCTGCGCGCGCAGGACACCCTCTACACGCTCGTCACCGAGGCTCCCGACGGCACCTCGACCGCACGCGTGGTCGGCTCGATCGCGCAGTACCTCTTCGCCCCCGACGACCCCGAGGCCGTGGTCGCCAAGCTCGCCGACGCCGACACGGCTATTGTCTCGCTGACCATCACCGAGGGCGGTTACGGCATCGACGACGCGACCGGTGCCTACGCTCCGCGCGACGAGGCCACCCTCGCCGACCTCGAGGGCACCGACGCCCCGCGCAGCGTCATGGGCTTCCTCGCCGAGGGGCTGCGCCGCCGACGGGATGCCGGCACCCCGGCCTTCACGGTGATGTCGTGCGACAACATCCAGGGCAACGGTCACGTCGCCCGTGCCGCCCTGCTGGGCTTCGCCGAACGGCTCGACCCCGAGCTCGCCGCCTGGATCGCCGAGAACGTGTCGTTCCCGAACTCCATGGTCGACCGCATCACCCCGGTCACCACCGACGCCACCCGTGACGCGATCGCCGAGGAGTTCGGCATCCGGGACCTCTGGCCCGTGCGCTCGGAGTCGTTCGAGCAGTGGGTGCTCGAGGACTCCTTCTCGGCGGGCCGACCGCCCCTCGACGAGGTCGGGGTGCAGCTGGTCGCCGACGTCGAGCCGTACGAGCTGATGAAGCTGCGGCTGCTGAACGCGTCGCACCAGGCGATGAGCTACCTCGGCATCCTGTCGGGAGCCGAGTTCGTGCACGAGGTCTGCACCGACCCGCTGTTCGTGGCGTTCCTGCAGGGGTACATGCACACCGAGGCCATCCCGACCCTGCGCCCGGTGCCGGGCATCGACCTCGATGCCTACTGCGACCAACTCATCGAACGCTTCGGCAGCGAGGCCATCCGCGACACCCTCGCGCGTCAGGTCGTCGACGGCTCGGACCGTCTGCCCAAGTTCCTGCTGCCGGTCGTGCGCGAGCAGCTCGCCGCGGGCGGACGCATCGACCACGCCGCGCTCGTGCTGGCGGGCTGGAGCGTCTTCCTCGAGGGACGCACCGAAGCGGGCGAGGCGACCCCGGCCGTCGACAGCCGTCTCGACGAGCTTCGGGCGATCATCGCCGATGACCCCGCAGCCCTGCTCGACTACGCGCCCGTGTTCGGCGACCTCGGCCGGAACGCGCGACTGCGCGAGGCGTACCTGGCGGCGCGGGCCTCACTCGCCGAGCGGGGCGCTCGCAGCGCGATCCAGGTCGTGCTCGACGCCTGAGCGCGGGCTCGAAGCTCCGCCCTCTCCGCGCGCGGCGGCGGCGCGGGCGACCTCGCGTAGGAAGCCGGCGATGGCGTCGTGGAATCGCTCGGGTTGCTGGTTCGCCTCGTTGCAGTGCCCCGAGGAGTCGAACGCCACCAGGGTGGCCTCGGGATGCCGAGTCGCGTACGCCGCCGAACCCGCGAACGGCACCACCGGGTCGGCGCGGCCGTGCACGATGAGCGTCGGCAGGGCCGCCCCCGGGCGCGGCCCGTCGACCCAGTTCAGGGCGCGGGCGTCGACGGCCTCGATCAGGCCCAGGGCGCCGGCGCCCGCACGACTGCCGAGCACCCGCAGAGCCGACGCGCCGATCGAGCGGGGCAGGTGCGCGCCGTCGACGGCGCTGTGCACGATGCGGGTCCAATCCAACGCGGGCGCGACGAGCACGAGGCCGGTGATCCGTGCGCGGTGCCGGGACTCTTCGAGCGCGAGCATCGCGATCGTCGCCCCCATCGACCAGGCCACCAGCACGATCTCGCGGGCCCCCCGCTCGACCGCGTAGGCGATGGCGTCGTCGACGTCGCGCCACTCGCGCGTGCCGAGGGTCGAGGGCAGGGCGTCGGCGGGGGCGGCCTCCTCATCACCGGCGTACGACACCACGAGCGACATCCATCCGGCGTCGTTCGAGGCCGGAGCCGAGCGCAGCGCGCCGTGGCGACTCGAGCGCAGCCCGTGCACGTGGATGGTCCAGCCGCCGTCGGCGTTCGCCGGGTCGCCGATCTCCCACGCTTCGGCGGTTCCGCCTCGGCGCAGCGGAATCGCGACGTGACGCGTGGGACCGACGTCTTCGGGCGCGCCGATGTTCTGCGAGGTCCATGCCGCTGTCGCGGTGCCATCGCCGAGCCCCGCCGGGCGGGTGAGGATCGAGCGGACCACGCGGTCCCCCTCGACGCGGATGACGTCGCCGACCATCAGGTGCGCTCCGTCGTCGAGGCGCAGTCCGTAGGTGCCGGGCTGTCGACTGTCGCCGGTCGCCGGCACCGACACCGTGTCGCCGGCGATCGTGACGGGCTCGAAGACCTTCGCGGCGCGCGGCGCGATCAGACGCCGTGCGACGTAGCCGGCGAGCGCCGTGTGCGCGACGGCGAGCGTGGCCGCGGCCACACCCGCACCGATGACGAGCGGTCGGATCATGCGCGGACTCCCGGGGTTCGGCGGGTGAGGTGGGCGTCGACGTCGTCGAGCAGCGCGCGCTGCGCGGGCGTCAGGGGCACGGACCGCGCGATCGCGTCGTCTTCGATGGCGACGCGCAGGGCGTACAGCCGCGTGTCGAGGGCCGGGTCGAGGGCGATGCCCGAGAGGTCGGTGGCACCGCGCTCGCGCGCGAGGTTCTCGAGACGCTCGAGCAACGACGCGCCCCGACGCCGGATCGTGGTCGCGGCGCGCGACGCGACGAAGATCCCCGCCACGAACGACACGACGCCCAGGTAGAACAGCGGGTCGAACAGGGCGCTGACCACGGCGTTCGCCGTGAAGAACCGCGTGAGGGTGAGGTCGACGATCTCGCTGAGGCAGCCGAGCACGATGGCGACGGCCCCGAGGCGGAACAGCAGCCGACTCACGGGCAGCGAACCGCGTGCCGAGCGCAGCAGAAGAACGCCCACGAGCGCGATCCCGCCCATGTGCAGCACGCCGTACGCCCACGCTCCGGTCGAGGTCTCGGCCGCGGTCTCGAGGAACAGGAATGACGAGGGGCCCCGATCGGGCACCGCCACGAAGAACACGACCGCGAACAGCGCCCCGAGCAGCAGGGGGAAGCGCCACCGCAGGGTGGGGATGCGCGCGGTCGCCGGGGCCGTTCCCGCCTGGATGCCGAGCCACAGGGCCACCATGGTGAGCACGTTCTGCACGAGCTTGAGGATGTTCGTGCCGCCCAGTGCCCCGTCGAGCACCTCGATCGGGATGACCGTCCCCTGGGTCAGCAGGGCGATCGCGCCGACGAGCGCGGCGAGCCAGGCGATGCGGGCGCGGGGCTGTCGCCAGGCGACGCGCGCACGTCCCCCCACGACGAGGACGAGTCCGACCAGCGCCGCATCGATCAGCAGCACGGTCACCACGACAGCTCGGCGACCCGGGGGCTGGTGTACATGAGCTTCGCGATGGCGTGAGCGACGTGCTCGGCCACCAGCTCCGCCTCGACCTCGGGCGTGGTGAGGGCGGGGTTCGCGTGGGGCGAGACCGAGGAACGCTCGTGCAGCGCTCCCGTGCAGTGCGCATCGTCGAGCAGGTGGCCGAGCTCGTGCGACGCGGCGAACTGGCTGTAAAGCGGCGCGTCGGCGGCGCGCACGTGGATGGTGCCCTCGCGCCGGTCGGGGAAGTAGGCGAGGAATCCCGTCAGGGTCCCCCACGTGGCGGTGTCGGACTCCGCGACGACGGTGAGACGGATGTCGACGGCCGCTTCGACGGCGCGGACGACCTCGGCGAACGTCATCCCCGGCGCGAGCGCGGCGCGCGCGAGCGCGCGATCGACCCGGGCCTGCACCCGGGCACGCGTCTCGTCGGCCTGCGTCATCGCCGGTCCCCCTCGCGGTCGATCATGGTGTCGGCGGCCTGCCACGGAGCGAGTGGGCGATCGCGCGCAGGGCGTCGGGCGACATCTGCCCGAGGGCGCGGAACTGGATGCTCTCGGCCCCCGCCGCGCGCATCGCCTCGCGCAGTTCGAGTTCGGCCTCGGTGCGGTCGGTGAGCGCCTCGTCGGTGTGGTCGGTGAGGTATTCGACAGGAACGTCGGCCCACTGCGTGATCTGCCGCAGCACCTCTTCGTCGACCACGACCGTGTTCGTCGTGGCGTCGAGCAGGCCTCGGGCACCGGCCGCGACCGACGGGTCGGCATCGTCGAGGTGCCCCAGGAGCTCGGTCTCGGTGGCGGCCTGACTCGAGATGAGTCGGCGCACGCGTTCGCTCACGGCACCGGCGGGAACTCGCATCTCGACGCGCGGCGCCGACTCCGGGCTCGCGAGCTCTTCGGGGGCGACGCCCAGGACGGCGGCGAGCGATTCGATGTCGTTGGTGTTGTACGGCAGCGAGAAACCGGCCCGCGACTGGTAATAGCTCTTCGTCATTCCGGCGCGACTGATGAGCTCACCCACGGTGAGCCCTTTCGCCTTGCGCAGGCGATCCACATTCGCCACCACTCGTCGGGAGTACCGAGAGGGTGGTCCGACAGCGCCACGACCCACGTCTTCGATCGTAGACGACCCTCACCCGGGGGGAGGTGATCGTATTTACGTGACGCCGGGAGTGCTATTTACGATCCTCTGTGCTTGGATGAATGCGAGACATCGCGTGCGGCCCCCCGGCTCGTTCCGCCCGCGTGCGTCGGATGACGCGGGGCTGCCGCTTTTCTCGCCTACGGGCGCGGCGGCATTGGGGGACGCCGCGCCCGTTCTCCCCGCTTGGCGAGACGGTCAGGCGATGCGTCGCTCCCCCGGACGGATGACCCGCCACCAGCTGTGGCCGTAGCCCTCGAGGGCGACCTCGAACCCCCCGTCCTTCAGCGGCACGGGACCCTCGGTGTCGCTCAGCAGGTTCACCACGCTCCACCCCTCGGCATCCGCTCCCTCGAGAGTGAGGTGAAAAGTGCGTCCATCGGGGGCGAAGTTGTGCGCGGCGACGACCATGCCGAGTTCGCTCGTCACCGAGTGAGCCAGCACGCAGGCGTGCGGCTGATCCAGGATGCCGAGCTCCCCCCACCCGATCTCGGGCGAAGCGCGGTAGTGGCGCACCAGGTTCTGGACGAACCTCAGCATCGAGTCGGGGTCGTGGCGCTGCTGGGCGACGTTGACGTGCTGCGGGCCGAAGCCGCCGGGGACCACCTGCGCGACGAGATCATCGCCGTCGGCGTGCGAGAAGCCCGCGTCTTCGGCGCCGGTCCACTGCATGGGAGTGCGAACGGCGGCGCGGCTGCCCTCGATCTCGGGGTTCTCGCCCATGCCGATCTCTTCGCCGTAGTACAGCACGGGCGCGCCCGGCAGCGAGAAGATCAAGCTGTAGACCATGCGGATGCGACGAGGGTCGCCCTCGAGCATCGACGGCAGGCGGCGGGTGATTCCGCGGCCGTGGATGCGCTGACCCGCCTTCGGTGCGAACGCCTCGAACACCTCGTCGCGCTCGTCGGCCGTGAGCTGGTCGAGGGTGAGCTCGTCGTGGTTGCGCACGAAGTTGCCCCACTGATTGCCCCGGGCGATGTCGGGCCGCGAGAGCAGCGCATCGCGGAGCGGACCGGCATCCTGACGGGCGAGCGAGAGGAAGAGCCGCTGATTGGCGACGAAGTCGAACTGCATGGTCAGCTCGTCGCCGTCGGCGTCGCCGAAGAAGCGCAGCTGCTCGTCGTAGGGCAGGTTGACCTCGCCGAGCAGCATGGCGTGACCGCTGCGGCGCGAGACGTAGCCGCGGAGCTCGCGCAGGAACTCGTGCTCGGGTCCCTCCTGCCCGTCGATGAGGTGGGGCACGGCGTCCACCCGGAAGCCGTCGATGCCCAGTTCGAGCCAGAAGCCGATGGCCTTCGCGATCTCTTCGCGCACCTCGGGGTGGTCGGTCGCGAGATCGGGCTGGTGCCGGTAGAACGAGTGCTTGTAGTACTGCCCCGCCGTCTCGTCGAAGAACCACACGCCGTCTTCGACATCGGGGAACATGCTCGCGGGGGCGTCGTCGGGCACGTCGTCGCGCCACTGGTAGAAGTGGCGGTACCGGTTGTCCCGGCTGGTCCGCGCCTGCTGGAACCAGGGGTGCTGGTCGGAGGTGTGGTTGACCACGAGGTCGACGATCACGCGCATTCCCCGGTCGTGCGCGGTCCGCAGCACCTCCACCATGTCGCCCAGCGAGCCGTAGCGGGGGTCGACGCCGTAGTAGTCCTCGATGTCGTAACCGTTGTCGCGCTGTGGCGAGGGGTAGAACGGCGCGAGCCACAGGCACGTGACCCCGAGCTCGGCCAAGTGGTCCAGGCGCTGCGCGAGGCCCCGAAGATCTCCGATGCCGTCGTCATCGGCATCCAGGTAGGTCTTGACGTCGAGGTTGTAGAAGACGGCGGTCTTCCACCACAGGTCGCTGGTGTCGGTGAGTCTCATGCCGTCGTCACCCCCGTCGCGGTGTCGGGGTGGCGCGCGGTGGTCGCGGAGGTCGTCATCGGAGCCCTCTTCTCGGGAGCGGTGGCGGCTGGTCCCCTTCGTTCTACCCACCGCACCTGATCATCGGCGGCCTCTTGCCTCGGTCGCGGCGATGTGCGTCGTGCGGTGTCGTGTGACCAGCGGAGGAGCAGGGACGAACGGAGGACGCACCACCCGCGAGGGCCCTCCCCTCGCCCCACGCCCTCCGCCCCTCACCGGCCGCGGGGCAGCTTCACCGGCAGCGGGGCGCGGGTCAGAGGCGGCAGGACTCCCGCTCGACCAGCGACACGTCGATCACCGTGAGCTCGTCGAGGCCGAGGCCGGCGTCGGGCCGCAGGCGCGCGAAGACGCGCTCCGCGGCGAGCGCTCCGATGCGGCGCGGATCCTGGTCGATCACGGTGACGGCCGGGGTGAGGGTGTCGGCCATCGGGAAGTCGCCGAAGCCGACGAAGGGCATCGGCGCCCCGCGCAGCACGTGCGCGAGCGCCATCGAGGAACGGGCGTTGGCCGAGAACAGCGCCGTCGGCGGCTCCGCCAGATCGCGGAGCCGTGCGAGAGCGGATGCCGCGGACTCGCGGTCGGAGACCTGAGAGGCCACGAGCTGCTCATCGATCTCGACGCCGGCGTCGCGCAGCGCCCGGCGCCAGCCCTCGACGCGCTTGGTCTCGGTGGACAGGTGCACCATGTCGCCGACGTACGCGATGCGGCGGTGACCGTGCGAGAGCAGGTGACTGGTGGCGAGGTGAGCGCCGGCCTCGTCGTTCTCGGTGAAGGTGTCGGTGAGCAGCCCCACGGGGGCACGGTCGACGAAGACGATGGGCGTGTGACCGCGCCAGCGCTCGAGCCACGAGTGGTCGGTGCCGACGGGCGCGATGACCAGCCCGGTCAGCTGGCGACCGAGCAAGGACTCGAGCGCGGGGCGTTCGTCGTCGGGATCCTCGCCGAGGCTCGTGACGAGGGTCGACAGACCGTGGCGGCGTGCGGTGTCCTCGACGGAGCGCGCGATGGCGGCGAAGAACGGGTCGACGACGTCGGGCACCGCGACGCCGATGACCGAGGCGCGACCGGCGCGGAACGTCGTGGCCAGGGCGTTGGGCACGTAGTTGAGGTCGCGCATGGCCGCCTCCACCAGCGCGCGGGTGTCGGGCAGTACGTGGGGGTCGTCGTTGAAGACGCGCGACACCGTCTTGGTGCTCACACCGGCGCGCAGGGCGACGTCGCGCATCGTGGTCACGAGGCACCTCCGGGGTGTGGGCGAGTGGCGGGTCCGACGAGCCACCCTATCCGGCGGTCACCGCCGACCAGCGCCGAGACGGCGGGGGCCGACGCCGCCCCCCGCCGGGCGGAAGAGGCGTTCTCCCGCCCGGCACCGTGGCATCCGTCCCCCGCGCGCACCCGCGGCGAGATCGGCCGAGGGGCGTCGGACGCGATCATGGACGGACCCGGCGCCGGGCGGGCGTGGTCATCTCAGCGGCCGTCGACGGCGTCGGCGAGCTCGCGCAGGCGCGGCAGGGCGCGGCCCGAGAGCAGCTCCTCGCGGCGGTCGGCGTCGATCGAGAGGCTGTCCTTCCACAGTGACCGACCGGCCATCGCGCCCGACGCACCGTTGGCGACGGCCGTGCGCACCTGCTCGATGAAGGTCTCGTGGTCGACACCGGCCGACAGCACGGCCCACGGCACACCCTGGGCGACCTCGGTCACGCGGGCGCTGGCCTCGGCCGAGCCGGGGTACTGGAGCTTCAGGATCTTCGAGCCGCACGCGACCGCCAGTTCGGCGCCGTCGACGACGAGGTCGGCGAACTTCGCCTTGTACTCCTCGTCGCTCTCGTCCTCGAGCTGGTACGTGAGCAGCTCGACGATGAGCAGCAGGCCCTCGGCCTCGCAGGCGGCGACCAGGTCGCGGATCTCCTGGGCGACGCGGGAGTCGGCATCCTGCTTGTCGGGGCGCGTGTAGTAGAGCATCTTCGCGACGGTGCCGCCCATGTCGCGGACCGTGCGGGGGGTGACGCCGGGCACGAAGCGCGTGTACTTGAGGCCGTCGACGGTCTCGAAGCCCGAGGCGTCGAGGCCCACGACGAGTCCGGTGTCACGGTCGAGAACACCGTCGTCGACGATCTGCGGCAGCGCGACCTCGGGGTCGAGCAGGATTGCGGGAGCGTGGTTGGCGAGGTGGCGGACGAGGTCGGCCTTCACCTCGGCGAGCTCCTCGCGCGTGATGGCGTCGGAGCCGTTCGGGGCGTCCTTGATCGCGGCCTTCATGCCGTTGCGCTGGTCGGCGGCGACGATGAGCATGTGGCCGTCGGGGGTGCTGATCGACTGGAGCGCGCGGCGCTCGAGCGTGGTGAGTTCGTTCATGTTTCTCTCTTCTCTGGGGTGTGCGCGCGCGTGCGGTCGGGGCAGGCGCGAGGGTCGGGTCAGGAGGGGACGGATGCCGAGACGAGGCGCCGCGCCATGTCGGCGGCTGCCCACGCGACGTCCTGCTCGCGGGCGGACAGGGCGAGGTCGGGCAGGGCGTGGGCACGGGCGCGTCGGACCGAGGCCATGCCCGCCCACCCGCCGGTGAGCGTGGAGTGGGTCGCCGGGGCGACCTCACGGTCCATCGCGGCGATGAGCTCGGCGATCTCGGCGTTGCTGTGCCGGAGGGCGGCCCCGAAGATCTCGGCGGGAGAGGCCTCGGCGTGCAGCGTCAGGCGCAGGACGCCGTCGTCGTTGCGCGCCCCGGTGACCTCGATCGCGCCGGCCGGCAGCTCACCCTCGTAGGGAAGCGCCATCACCGCGGCGTCGAGGGCGTCGCGCCCCGCGCGATCGCTGATGCCGCTCGCGTGCAGCACGCGCCGCAGCAGGAGCCCGGTCTTGACGCCGGCGACGAGCACGTGTTTGCCGGGCACGACGTGGCGCACCTCGTTGATGAGGGCGTCGGCCAGGCGCTGGCGCGCGGCGTACCCCAGGGGCGCGTCGAGCACGCGCAGCAGTACCTCGGCCGTGCCGAGCGAGACGTGGTACCCGTCGGCATCCAGCGTGCCGTTGGCTTGAGCGGCCACGAGGTGGTCGTGGCCGGCGACGGTGAGGGCGGCACCCGCGACGCGCGGGCCGAAGACACCGGAGGCGACGCCCCACGAGAGGCCTCCGCCGCGGAGCGGGGGAAGCAGCGTGTCGTCGACGCCGAGGGCGTCCAGCATCGCGGGCCACGCGGCGCCGGAGTCCTGGTCGATGAGGCCGGTGCGTGAGGCGAGCGAGAGCTCGAGGGCGATGTCACCGCCGAGGGCGGCGACGACGAACTCGGGCAGGTCCAGCCAGCGCAGACCCGCGAGGTCGGTGCCCTGATCGCGCAGCCACGCGAGCTTGGCGACGCTCACCTGCGCTCCGAGGGGCAGGCCCGTGCGCCCGGCGAACTCCTCGCGCACCGCCCGCGGGAACGCCGCGATCTGCTCGAGGCCGCGCGGGTCGAACCAGGCGAAGCCCGGGCCCGCGGCGGCACCGCTCTCGTCGATCAGGATGCCGGTCTCCCCCATGCCGGCGACGGCGAGCGAGGTCAGCGGCTCGGCGGTCAGCGGGGCGAGGTCCGCGTCGACGAGGTCGACGAGCGCGCGCACGGAGGCCAGCAGGTCGGCGGCGTCGATGTCGGTGGTTCCGCCCGCTCCGACCCGCCACGGGGTGGGTACCTGAGCGCCGGCGATCTCGGTGCCGTCGTCGTCGATGACCAGCATCTTGATTGCGGTGCTGCCGAGGTCGAGCCCGGCGTGGAGGCGCGCGGACCCCGAAACCATGTCACCGGTGTCTCGCATGAGCGGCCGTCCTTTCCGGAACTTCTTCGAGTCCCGGAATTTCAAGCATGACACCGGTGACTTGCTACGTCTATGGTGGGGGTATGCCGTCGCAGTGTCAAATACCCGAATCGCTCGCCGTCGTCGTCGCCGGCACCGCCGGCAGTGGCAAGAGCACCCTGGGTCGGGCGATCGCCGAGCGCCTGCGGGCGCCCCTCGTCGACCTCGACAGCGTGACCACGCCGCTGCTCGACGCCCTGCCCGACGGCGCACTGGGCGACCACTGGCTCACGTCGCCGCACGCCCCCGCGATCCGCGCCGGACGCTATGCCGCCCTGCGCGCCACCGCCGCCGACGCCCTCTCCACGGCGGGCCGCGTGGTGGTCGTGGCGCCGTTCACCGCCGAGCTGACCGGGGGCCCCGAATGGGACGCTCTACGCGAGGCCCTCGCCCCCGCCGAGCTGCACGTCGTGCACGTCGACGGAGACCCCGCCGTGTTGGCATCCCGTCGCTCCTCACGCGGCGCGTCTCGCGACGCCCACCGCCCCGACACCGCTCCCCTGGCACCCTCGATCCCGGTCACCGCCGTCGACGCCGAGCTGTCGACGGCGCAACAGCTGGCCCGCGTCCTGCCGGCGCTCGGGATCCGGCGGCCGATCGATGCGGACGCCGAGATCTTCACGCGCGAGTTCGACGCCGTGCTGTTCGACCTCGATGGCACGCTGGTGGACTCCACGGCATCCGTGGTGCGGTCGTGGCGCCGCTTCGCCGAGCACTTCGACGTGTCGATGGAGGCCCTGCACGCCAACCACGGTCAGCCCGCGAGCACGCTCGTGGGTCATCTGCTGCCCGCCGACCGGCATGCCGAAGCCCTCGCGCACGTCACCGACCTCGAGGTGACGGATGCCGTGGGCCTTCTTCCCATCCGAGGCGCCGACGCGTTCTTCACCTCGGTGCCGACCGAGCGGCGGGCCATCGTGACATCGGGCTCGGTGCCGATCGCCACCGCCCGCCTCGCCGCCGCGGGGTACGAGCGTCCCGCCGTGTTCGTCACGGTCGACGACGTCGAGAACGGCAAACCCCACCCCGAGCCGTTCCTCACCGCCGCCGCCCGCCTCGGCGTCGACCCCGCGCGCTGCCTCGTCGTCGAAGACGCGCCGGCCGGCATCGCGGCAGCCCGCGCCGCCGGCTGCGCCGTGCTGGCCCTCACCGGCACGACGGCCGACGACGAACTGACCGCCGACCTAGTGGTGGACGGACTGGATGCCGTGCGGCTCGAGGTCGCGGCATCCGGAAGGCTGCGGTTGGTGCCGGCCTAACACCGGCGCTACCCGGCGAAACTCCCCATCCGTGCCCGTCGCAGCCCGCCGACCCGCCCCGCTCGACACAGGGCGCGGGTTCTCTCCGGCGATGCGTCGCCGAGTCCCCCACGAAAGATGCGTAAGGGTCAGAGTCGGTTTTGCACGTTTGCGGATTTCGCATTGGGGTTTGGCACCGATCCGATCCGCGGTTCTCGGGGCTTCTCGATGCGCCTCGCTCGCGGATTCCTGGGTGGTGCGAAACCGATCGGTTTCGAGCGATTGCGGGAACCTACAAAGCGCGTGGGAAGCTCATACGGTGCGAGTTGAGGACCTACGATTGCCCTTCTTTGCGTCGGCAATTGGCAACGCGGCCGGGGAACCCGCCATCGTTCTGCCGGGCGGGCCATGCCGCGGCCCCGAGTATCTGGGCGACTTCGCCGGCGTCGGGGGCGGCCGCTCCCTTGTTGTTCTTCATCCACGGGGCACGCCGCGTAGCGGAGGGCTCTCCCATGGGTGGTGGGCTGACGCTGCAGACGTCATAACGCTCGCTGACGCGCTCGGTCTCGAATCTGTGGACCTGGTTGCTCACTCGGCGGGAACGCGGTTAGCACTCGCTACTGCAACGCAGTTCCCGGATCGGGTGCGCTCCATGGCGCTCGTAACGCCCCCCGCGACCTGGCTTACAGAGACCGAATCCGACACGGATGCACTCGCGGCCACGCACGCGTCGCGCGAAGCTACCGAAGCTCTCGCCGCCATGTCCAGCGACGACCCCACGACGGAAGCGGAGTTTCGCGAGTCGTTCCTCCGACAGGCCCCCGCCAGCTACGCACACTGGACCTCGACGGAGCAGGCTCACGCTGCCGTCGGAGCCGTCAGCCTGGCGGCAGCCCTGGCATGGTTCACGGACATTCCCGATGATGCCGCTGCTCAAATTCGAGCCATGGTTCCGACACGTACCTTGGTGATCGGTGGCGATCGTGACCTGCTCACCGGAGCACAGCCCGTGAGGGATTACGCGGCGACGCTGCATGCCGACTTCCAGGTGATCGCCGACTGCGGCCACTATCCATGGATCGAGCAACCGGCGCGCTTCCGGGAACGCCTCTTCCCCTGGCTCACCCCTTCCAAGGGTTAACAAGTCCGAAACCCCGTGCCGAAACCAAACCTCCCAAAACGAGGTTTCGAGACGGTACTCGTTTGCGGCACGTAGGAAACCGCCCGGCCCGCCTCGGCCCGATAACGATCGTTTACGGCTGGTCGTAGAAATAGCGGCTTGGGGGCACCGGCTGATACTCAGCGGCGTGATTAGATCTCGGACGTGAAAGAAATCTTCGTCGTGACTCATCCCGAAGCAACCCATCACGTGGAAGGTCGCGTCGGAGGATGGTTCGATTCGGAATTGACGGGGCGCGGAGTCGAACAGGCTCAACGAATTGCAGCGGCCCTTGCCAAGAGGGTGCAGCCGGGCGCAGCGCTCTATAGCTCCGATCTACGCAGGACTGCCCAAACCGCAGCGGCGATCGGGGCACAGTTGGAGCTTGAGCCCGTCTGGCTAACCGAGTTGCGCGAGAAAACATACGGCGCCGGCGAGGGCAAGCACGATGCCTGGTTCCGTGAAAGATTCGTCCCGCCACCACCCGACGGCGAACGAATGGACCATGACGAAGGACTCGAAGGTGCCGAGACGAAACTGCAATGGGCACGCCGCGTATACGCCGGCGTGGAAAAGATCCTGTCTGACTCCCCTCGACAGAAAATCATCGTCACCCACGGAGGATCCGCGACCTTAGTCATCGCCCGCTGGATCGAAATGCCGCTCGATGCTCTAACCCACGCAAGTTTCAAGGTGGACTCGGGCAGCATCACCCGGCTCGTTGAAGACGACTACTTCCACAACCACACCGTCGCTCACCTGAACGACACCACTCACCTCAGCTCCTGAGCCGGGTCGGTCGCCGGGGCGCGTCACGCGGTGAACTAGCCCGTCGCCGCTGCCACCGAAAACGTCCGCCAGAACCGGCTTTCGGAGAACGTTAGCGGCATCCCGATCGGGGTACCGACGTCATGCCATCCGTAAACGATCAATTTCGAGCGACTGAGGATTCCTACAAGCACGAGACAATGGGGGTATGGGAGCCGGGGACTTTGATCTGACGATGAACGAGCTACGAGCGGTCGTCCGATTCGCTGCCGACTGTGCTCAGGAGCTGCTTCCCGAGTTCGAATCCGTCGCGCCCAATGACCCGCGTCCGCGCGACGCGATCGACGCCGCGCGACGTTTCGTCGACGGCGCTCCGCGTTCGAACCTGCAACGTACGGCCGCCTTCGCATCGCATCGCGCTGCGAAGGACGTATCCGACGAGGCCGCCCAGCTCGCTTCACTAGCCTGTGGCGACGCCGCGGCCGCCGCGTACCTTCACCCCATTGCCAAGGCATCCCAGGTCGGGCACATACTGCGCGCTGCCGCGTGCGCCGCGCGGGTGTCTGAGCTGAGGACTGGCACCCCAGACGGCAACAAGCTGCACGATCTTGCCGACCGGGCAACTCCACCGCTGCCAGAGATACTTCGTCGATACCCGGTCGCGCCGTCTGGGAGTTCACGAGTCGCACAACTCATGAGCGCACTCGATTCAACGATCCGGGACCGAAACTAGGGACCGAAACCGATCCTCCCGAAAGATGGTTTCGATACGGGCCGCGTTTGCGGTGACCGGCTCACTGGGTGTCTCTGGGCGTCCCCAAATCGATCGTTATCGGCGGACGATCGCAGGACAGCGAGGAACGACGCTTGGACGGCAGAGCCGTCAAAGAAAGCGACTCGCGACTTCCGCCTCTTGCCGAAGCCGATCGAGTGCGTCGCGGTACTCGGAGTCCTCAGTCACATCGTCCTGCGAGAGAACTTCCCACGTGCTTTGCTCATACTTCGTTTCAAGAAGCTCGATGATGTCGTCGCACAGCGCCGTGAACGTCTCAGGAGACGCAAACACCGTGACGGACAAATCCGCGAGTGTGAACCCGTCCAGCGCCGTCACGATACCCGCTCGACATCCGCGGTCATCTTGTCCAAGGGCGCACGCCGTTGCTCCCGAAGATTCCGCTTGCTACGGGAGAGCGGATAGCGGGCGCCAAGGCGGGGTTCGAGGAAAAGCCGGCCGAGGGCGATGAAGATCAGCAGTCCACCCGTCCAATACACGAGGAAAAGCACAAGCCCTGATGCACCCATCGTGAAGCTCAAAACGGTCAGAACTACTCCGATCCCGACATAGAGCCACCTCCATGCCGCGACCGTGCGGTCGCGCGCACTCTGTTGTTCGGTAGTGCGCGATTCAAGCGCTTCCACACGAGTGCCGAAGTCCTCGTCGTCGATGCTGGTGAAGAGCTCACTCACCGAAACGCGCAGGGCATCGGCAACGAGAGACAAAGTCTCGAGGCTCGCTTCATTGCCCGCTTCTAAGCGCTGAATTGTCCGCAACCCGACGCCACTCTCGGTGGCGAGTCGCTCCTGAGTCCAACCGGCGGTCTGCCGAAGGTCCGCGATTCGTGTTGTGTTCATGAACTCATCCTCGCCGTTCGCTCCCGCCATCACCACGTCACGGGCCCGCCAGCAAGCCGCCAAGCTCCCGCCGCGCGGCCGCCACCGCGATCGATTCGCGATTCGCGGTTCAAGTGGCTCGGTCGCCTCCGCCAGAAGCCTCTGCCGAAACCCACTTACGGCCACCGTTTGTGAAGGGCGCTCCGACGTACTTTCGCTGGCTGCGCCGCAAACGATCGGTTTCGCACCACGCGGGGCCGTCGAATACGTTGCTAGTGAGTCTTGGAGGCCTGATGGTTCACGAGGAGCCCTTGTCGGGCGGCAACGCCAGCGGTGACGGCGTGGTGCGAGCGGGTGAGACGGTCCGCAAGCCTTGGGCGGCCTCGACTCCGAGCGTGGTCGCGTTTGTGAACGCGCTGCGCGCTGCCGGGGTCGATGCACCCGCCCCGCTGGGGCGAGATGACGCCGGCCGCCAGGTGCAGGAGTTCGTTCCCGGCACGCTCGCGCTCGACGTGTACCCGCTTCCCCAGCCAGACCTCCGCCGCGTCGGGGCGATGGTCCGCGCAATCCACGACGCGAGCTCCACCTACGCACCCCCGGCGGGGGCGGTTTGGGAGACGGCGATCCCGTCGCCCGGTGCTGACCTGATCTGCCACAACGACCTCGCGCCCTGGAACCTCCTCATGGGTGAGCGGTGGATGTTCATCGACTGGGACGCTGCCGCCCCGAGCACGCGACTCTGGGATCTGGCCTACGCCGTCCAGGCCTTCACACTTTCTGATCCCGAACGCGACCCGGACCTCGCCGCGGCAGACCTCGCGGCCCTCATCGACGGCTACCAGGCCGACGACGAGCTCCGTCACCACCTCCCGGACACGATGAGCGAGCGCACCACGGCGATGTACGAGCTGCTGCGCTCCTCCCACGAGAACGACACGCAGCCCTGGGCCTCAATGTTCTCGGAGGGACACGGCGAGCATTGGCTTCGCATAGACCGCTATGTCCGCAGACACCGAGACACTTGGCGCACGGCTCTGCTCGCCTCCTAACGGACGTGCGAAACCGATCGGTTTCGCACCACACGTAGGTTGAGCGTCATGGCGAACTCCTCGACACTTCCGAACGAACCCTTCCACCCAGGCGCGGCCCCGAGCCCTACCAGCAGCAGCTCCGGGCGGCGCGCTTGCATGTGGATCGTCACCTCGCTCGCGGGCGTCGTGTTGTTCACTTCCTGGTTCTGGCTGGGCCTAGTCGAAGAGGGTGCCCGGCAAGACAGCGGCCAAGCGGGTCAGGACTATGCCGACGCACTCGTGAACGACTTCGGCATCACGCCAGTCGTCGTCGCCCACATTGCGGCGCTGGGCATCGTCGTGGCCACAGGCGTGTGGTCCCGCAGGTCCAATGAAACCGGCTTTATCGTTCCGGTCCTCGTTTGCGTAGCCTCGTCCGTCGTGGGCCTCTTGCTCTCCATACCGCTGACCGCGCCGATTCCGGCACTGCCCTGACAACGAGCTAGACGGCCGCGCACGACGGCCCCAGGCAGGGCGTTACTGATCGTCGATCAGCTTCCCCGCTCGGCCGCGACGACCGTTCGACCACTGACAACAATCCACCACCCGCCCTCCGTAGGGTTGAGCGATGCGCCGACGGTCGATCGTGGTCCCCATAACTGCTGTAGTTCTGCTGGGGTGTTTGAGCGCCTGCGGCTTTGCCCGGCCTGACGTTGTTGACCGCGCCGACGAGATTGCGGTGGCGGGCGGCACGTGCCGTATCGAGTGGTGGCTGGCGGGCTTGTCTGATGAAGCAACGGACGAGGCGTGGCGCGTCGCGCGCGCCGCCCTCAAAGAGTCGACCGTCAGTCCCAAGGAATTCGAGTCGTGGATGGACATGCTCACCAACCTCGACGACACGGAGTGGTCATCAGAAACCGAACTCGCAGGCGCGGTGCATCGAGAGGCCGTCCGTGCCGACGTGCGAACGGCTCTGGCGGACGCTGGCTATCCAGATGAAAACCGTGTGATCGAGACCTACTCGTCTACGCGCTGCGCTCCCACTCCCTGACCCACGCCGCGTGGTGCGCAACCGATGGGTTTCGCACCATCCGGTGAACCGATCAGGGCACCGGTCGCTTCTCGGGGGGAGAGTCGGCGACGTGGTCGTCTTTTTCTCGAGTAAGCAGCGCCACGATTGGATCGATAAGAGTGGCTAGCGGGTCGTGATCGCGCAGGCGTCGCCCACCGCACAGCCAGGACCGCGCGGAGTGATTGCCATTGTCGAGAACGTCGGCTCGACATAGAACGCCGCGATCATCACGTTGTCGTCGTTGACGAGAGTTTATCGCGCGGCCGGAGGTGACGATGTCCTCGATCTCGTCTGGGCTCTGCGTTCCCACCAAGCTGTTGAGCTTGGCCACGGCCTCCGCGGCCGGGTTGGAGGTGTACGCAACAAAGTTCGGCGTCTATGCCAGCGGCGCGGCGGCGGTGCTAGCCGCCGCCGGCAGTGCCGTCGCGATCAGACCCAGCGCGAGCCCTGCGGTCAGCGTCATACGTCGAAGAGCTTTCATAGCCGGTTCTCCCACGTCTCGCATATCAACGACATTGCGCGGCCACGCTAACCCGACGCGCTCGAACATCGCTGCCCTCCCTGGGGAGAGGTTCGCGCCCAGCTCTGTGCATTTTCCCCCGCCGTCGTCGACAGAATCACACGCTGCCCCCTCGCGCGATCAGCTAGGCATGAGCTGCTGCGATTCATCCATTTGAATGAGCGGCGATCACCACGATCAGATCGTGTCGCGGTGATCGAGCGCCGCCGCCGACGCGCGCGCGGTATTCATTCTCCTGAATAGATGCCACGGTATGGGGCGACATGTCAAGCCCCCGGGTCGGTGTCACGCCGCACTACTGGTTTATCTACTGTTCTGGTGTCCATCCGCACACCGATCTCGTGGGGAGATCCAGCATGTCGAAGTTCACTCGCCGCTCGTCCCGCATCGCCACCGCGATCGCCGTCCCCGTGGCGGTCATCACGGCCGGCGTTCTCGTATCGACCAGTTCCTATGCGGCCTTCTCTGACACGTCGTCCAACGAGGGCAACGCCTGGCGGGCCGGAACCGTCCAGATCGACGACGATTCCGCCGGCCGTGTCCTGTTCAGCGCCACCAACGCCAAACCCGGCGACGGTGGCGAGAACTGCGTCACGGTCACCTCGACGGGCTCGCTCGCCTCACAGGTACGTCTGTACGCCACCGACGTCTCGACCACTAACGGGCTGGCTGACCACGTGACCCTGAGAGTGGAGCAGGGTGTCGGCGGCAGCGCTGGCTCGTGTGCCGGCTTTTCGGCGCAGAGCACGGTCTACGACGGCCGCCTCGCGGGCTTCGTGGCCACCCACACCTCGTTCGCAGACGGCGCGGCCACTTGGAGCCCGACGGGTGAGAACATTGATGCCCGCACATTCCGTGTGACCTGGCAGCTCGCTGGCGACGCCCCGAACAGCGTCCAGGGTGGGACCGCCGCCACTTCGTTCGTCTGGGAAGCGCAGAACGGCTGAATCGGTGCACCTGCGACGAATTGCCACCATTGCGGGGGTGGCGGCGGCGCGGGCAATTGTCGTCCTGGTGCTGGGGCTCGGTTTCTGGGCGGCGGCACCGATTGTTGTGGGCTGGCATCCGACCACGGTGATGACGGCGTCCATGTCGCCGGCGATCGAGGTCGGCGATGTCGTCGTGGCGCGGCCCGCATCTCTTGACCAGATGGTCCCGGGTCGTGTGCTGCTGGGCGAGGACCCCGACTGGCCCGGACGCCTGCGGCTCCACCGCGTCTCGGAGGTGTCGGCCGACGGTGCACTCATCACCCGGGGTGACGCGAATCCGTCGGTCGACACGTCGCCCATCCGCCCCGAGGCTGTCCACGGCGTCGGGGTGCTGCGGGTTCCCTGGATCGGGCTGCCCATCGTGTGGTTACGTACGGGGCAGGTTCTCCCGCTCGCAACGACCATGGCGGCCTTCATCCTCTGTGTGAGCGTCGCCCTACGCCAGGGTGCAGATGACGAGCCGGCCGACCCCCCGGGCGCCTCGGTCGACCCCTCCGCACCCGCGGATACTCCACAGACCCGCCGCATGCGTCGCGCTCTGGGGGTGGTCTCGACGGTGGCGTTGACCACCACTCTGGCGGCGACACCGGCCTGGGCGGCGCTCGGCGATACTGCGTGGACCCCGGCACGCGTCGAGGCCGGCCGCGTCACGGCACCCTTGTCGTTGGGATGCTCCAACGACGGCGGCGCGGTGGTCACCTGGGCATACGACGGATGGGAACCGCGCAGCTTTGACCTGCTCGTTGATGGCCAGGTGGTCGCCCGCGACCTCTCACCCGGGGCTCGATCCGCGCGCGTGCCCCAGGATCGCTTCTACTCGGTGTTCCGCAGCTCGACGGTGACGGTGCGCGCGAACGTTGGCGGGCAGTGGAGCGCCGACTCGTCGACGTCGGTATCGGTCGGCGGTGCCCTGTTCGGGTTCGGGCGGCCGTTCTGCCGCTGAGCACCCCAGCGTGGGGTCAGGGGCCGCCCTCAGGGATGGCGGATGGGAACTCGCGACCAACGGCGATTCCGTGACCCAAGTCCGCCACCTTGACCGTGCGGAACGGCAGGTCCGTGACTGACTACCTCGACACCCTCGACCCCGACATCGACCACAGCGACGTCCATTTCAATCTCATCCCCGACCTCGGAGCCGGCGTCTCGGTGCGCGTGAGAGAGGCGCGGGAGGCCACCGCGGCCGCGCAGGAGCGTCAGATCGCCTCAGCGCGCCAGGCGCGCACGATCGTCGGCGAACTCCGCGCGCACGGCGTTGCCGTCACCGACGCTGCCGTGCTTCTCGGCGTCAGCCCCGCCCGCATCAGCCAGCTCAACGAGGACAAGACCGACGCAGCGATCGCGGCCTAACCCGGCCGCTTCATCTCGCAGGAAGAAGGCACCCACGAGCCGCACCGCAACTGCCGTGGTCGTCAAGGCCACGATGACCACCGTCGACGGCGAAGACGTCACCCGCCTGTACGGACCGTTCCTTCCTCATGTCGGCTCAGCTACCACCTCGTTCGTCGACGATCTCGAGAACGAGCTCGCAGAATCGGGCCGGTACGTCAGCTGGGATACATCGATCGAGCACCTGTTCATCGGCGTCGGTGAATCCGACTGCGAGATACGCCCCACCCGCAGACACGACGACGCATGAGGAGGAAGTGGGGATGACCGGGGGCCAGGACGAAGAGGGCGAGTGGGCCACGGTCACCGTCGACGTGGCTGCCGACTGGCTCATCCGCAGCGCTCTCCCGGCGTTCTGTGGCCTCGGCGACATGTTCGCCGAGGACGCCGAATGGTTCCGCCTCCTCGAGCCCTTCCAAGCTCACGCCCTTGTGCGAAGCTGCAGGGGCGTGAGCGCTGGGTGCGACAAGATGAGCGGGTGCGTGCACTTTTCTCTCCTCGCTTCCTTGTGGCCGGTGCTGTCGTTGCCGTCCTGTGGGTTTTCACGGCCGGTTTGCGCGACGTCGTTCTGCAGATCCCGAGCGGCGTGGCGCAGGTGTCGAGCGTGCTGCCGGAACTCGTGCCGACGACCCTGACGGTCTATCAGAGCGGGGGCGGTGGCGTGGCTGTGATCATCATTGGCGGCGTTGTGCTCGCCGCCGTCTACGTGATCCTCACGGGAGTGCTGCACCGACCGCGGGGTTCTGCCGTCATCACGGCATGGTTCGCTCTGGTTCTTGCGAGCGCTGTCGTGGGGTTGGGGTTTGACGTCGGTGCTGGATGGACGTGGATTGTCTCTTTCGGCCCGCGGGGGTTGTTGACGAGCGGGTTCGGCGCCGCGACGGCTGCGGGGGCACTGTGGGGTCTCGCGGTGGGTTGGATTCCGGCACTGATCGCCCACCAGCCGGGTGGCGAGCCGACTGTTGGTCGCGCGCCGCTCTGGCTCACACCTGTCGCGGTCATCGCCGTGGTGGGGGTAAGCATCACAGGTGCGGTCACCGACGCCGCGCGGACGGCTGCGATCGCGGCCGAGAATGCTGCACAGCAGGAGGTTGACGCTGCCAGCAGCTTCGGTGCGGTGCCCGATCCTGACGCGCCGGGCGTGCCGGTCCCCGAGACGGCTGATGCCGTGGTTTCTGACGATCCGCAGTGGTGCACACCTGAGCGGGCCACCATCCTGAAAGGTGAACCCGACGCGGCCACAGGACACCGGGGGATGCCGCTTCAACTCCTCAACTTCTCAGACCAGCCGTGCGTGATCGAGGGATATCCCGACGTTGCCTTCGGAGATCAGAACGGGCACCTACTCGAGGTGACGATCGAGCACGGCCGGTCGTTCATGGCCCAAGATCCCGGCCCACAACGCGTGGAAGTACCGGCTGGTGGTGAAGCGGTCGCCGTGCTGGGGTGGGATGCCGCCTCACCGCACGGCGCGCTCGTGACGAAGACGGTATGGGCTGCGCCCACGGCGGGGATGGTGCGGGGGTCGTGGCCGATCGAGCTGGACATCGTCGAAGGATCAACCGTCGCCATCACCGCGTGGACCGTCGATACCGACCCGACAAGCCCAGGCTGACCAACCGGCTGGCGAGGTCGTGAGCGGCAGGTTGGAAGGAAGCGCAGCCTACGGGTCAACGCGTGGGACGGCGTCAGAGTTCGTTCGATCGTCGTACTTGGTGAGCCCCGCTAAAACTCCCTGTGCCGCGAAGCGACCGCGACAATCATTAGGAGACCTGCGGGGACACGGACGGCCCAAGTGAGGAGGGCACCGGTCGCTACGGCTGTCGCGCTGGCGAAGAACCACCATTCCTCACCCACGAGGGCAGGTGCGGCAGCCGCCAACAGGATCGCGCTCGCAATGCACCACACGGATGCCCCGCTGATCTTCGATGGACGGGTCTTCCTCCTTGAAGCGTTCTATGATGCTCCGCTTCAGTGCTGCCATGGGTGGTACCGGGTGGTGCCCTGCTGTGCGCGTTCCCACACGTCGCCGACGGTGTACATGAATCCGTTTTTGTCGGGCGGTGGAAGATGACCGGCGGTGGTCACCCATTCGCGGTCCGCGGCTGTCATGTGTTTCAAGCCGTCGACCTCCGTCGGATTCGATGGTGACCTCTTCAGAGACGTTCCCGGCGGTGACGGCGGTCACCATGCCCTCCAGACGGCGCGCATTGTCTACCGTCGCGTCCAGCCACCACGACCCTGCGCCAACGTGCAGACCGATCTGATCTGTGTCCTGATCCGAGCGAGCCCATCGCACTGTTGCTGCCCCTTCGCGGAGCGGGACCATAGTGATGGCTGTGCGTTGGGGTAACCGGGAAAGGTCGAAGTTCCGCCGCTCACCAGCAGGACCAGACCAAGGGTGACGCCAATCCCCCAACCCAAAGTGCCCACAGTGCCCGCACTCGGATGCGACCGAGGGTCAGCCTCTGTTGGATGAGAGATGCCATGGGTTGACTCTCTCGGCCAATGCACTTCGAGCGCAACCAGCTCGCCCGTGCCGCAAAACCGATCGGTTCGCGTCAGCGCGTCAGGACGTCATCGGGAGCCGTTCCTGCTGGCCGCTGCCCGCCTCGGCGCCGAGCCCCGCCGCGCGACCCAGGCCCCGAGCCCCGCCCCGCACACCTCCGGCAACCCGCCCCACCACCCGCTCCCACCCACCCACCCTTCCCCCGCAAAACGCAGGAGTTGTGCCGAAGCCGCAGCGCAGACCCGCGCCATCGCGGCCCCTCTGTCACCATGAAGCACCAATGGGCGGCGGGACATCCGAGGGGGCAGACATGGCGCACGGCGCATCGAGCTGGTCGAGATTCTGGAACAGGGGCGGTTTCTGGCGGGCGCTCCTGCTCGCGGTCGTCTATCTCGGCGTCTATCTGCTGATCGGTTTTCTGCTCAGCCGCGTGCTCACCCCCGGCGGAAGCCTGCGGGGCGAGACGGGCAGCGCCGGCGACGTGTTCTTCGGCACCGGCCTCCCGATCCTCGTCACCGGGGTACTGCTCGTCGCCTTCGCGGCGTCGGTCGGGTGGCGCCGAGAGCTGTTCTCGCGGCAGACGCTCGGTGGGCGCCGGTGGATGTGGACGGCCGTGATCGTCGTGCTGGCGATCAACGTCTTCGCCCTGCTCTCGATCGATTACGCAGCCGCGGGGCTCCCGCTCGGCGGCGCCTGGTTGGTGACGGGACTGTTCATCGGCTTCGTCGAAGAGCTCGTCACGCGCGGCTTCGTGGTGAACCTCATGCGCAAGGCCGGTCACCGCGAGATCGCCGTGGCCCTCGCCTCGGCCGGGATCTTCGCCGCGCTGCACCTCGCCAACCTGTTCACCTCGACCGAGGGCGTCGCCGTGGTGCTGCAGCAGGTCGTGTACACCTTCTTCTTCGGCCTGTGCATGTACCTCGTGCTGCGGGTGACCCGCACGCTGATCGCCCCGATGCTCGTGCACGCGAGCACCGACCCGACCCTCGAACTGCACGCCCTGTTCCCGGCCAACGGCCTGCTCGGCGTCGTTCCCACGCTCAGCACCTACATCGTCGTGCTCACCGGGCTGATTCTGCTGATCGCCCTGATCGTGAGTGAGCGCCGCCGCGCCGCCGCCGCACCCGCCTTCGGGTGAGGGGTCGATTCCCGTCGCCGCGGAGCTCCCGAGGCGGCGGGTCCTGACGCCTCACGCACCAGGCCGCGTCGCCCGCTCCAGCAGCTCCAGCACGTGCACGTACGACTCCCCCGTCGCCTTCGTCATGCCCAGCTCGCACGTGCGGTTGCACGAGGCGTACGCGTCGGCGCCCCAGCCGGCGACCTCGGCCGCCTCGGGAGCGGTCGCGGCCTCGGTCAGCTCCGGGTGCAGCATGCCGCGATCGCCCGCATACGCGCAGCAGCCCCACGCGTCGGGAACACGGACCTCGGATGCCACGACCGCACCGATCGCGCGGAGTGCCGGGTCGATGCCCAACTGCGTCGACGAGCAGGTCGGGTGCAGCGCCAGCAGTTCGGCCACCGGTGCCGGGGTGAGACGCGGAAGAAGGGTGGATGCGGTGAAGGCCACGGCATCCATAACCCGGATGCCGTCGTCGCGCAGCGTCGCCGCGAACCCCTCGGTGCAGCTCGACGCGTCGCCCACCACCGGGAGGGCGCCGTCGCGCGTGGCCTCTCGGACGGCCGCACGCACGCGGGCCGACATGGTGGCGTGCCCCTTCGCGTAGCCCTTCGACGACCACGGGGTGCCGCAGCACAGCGCGTCGATGCCGTCGGGGACGACCGCCGAGACCCCGGCGCGCTCCAACAGCCGGGTGAACGCCGCGGTCGCGCCGATGCCCTCGGAGGCGCCGAACATGCTGCCCACGCAGGCCGGCAGGAACACCGCCACGGGCTCCACGCCCGCCGCGCCGACCCGAGACCCCAGCGACCGCCGCGACGCCCCACCGGCGGGAAGCTCCGCCGAGTACCGCGGCATCGTGTCGGCGCCGAGCACCGCGCGGGCGGCATCCGTCACCGTCCGCACGAGCGGCGTGGGCAGCGCCGCGGCGACCGTCAGGGCGGCGGATCCCGCGCGCGTCACCGCTCCCCATCCGGTCGCCGCCGCCGACCATCCCGCGGCCAGCGCGGGGTCGGCATCCTCCCGCCGGAACCGCTTCATCAGCGTCCCGGTGTTGATGAGCACGGGGCAGGCCGTCTGGCACATGCCGTCGACCGCGCAGGTCTGCACGCCGTCGTAGTCGTAGTCGCGATCGAGCTCCGCGACGAGAGCCCCGTCGCCGCGCTCGCGGGCTGCGGTCGACGCCCTCCGCACGACGATCCGCTGGCGCGGCGTCAATGTGAGCGATCGACTCGGGCACACCGGCTCGCAGTATCCACACTCCACGCACCGGTCGGCCTCGGGCTCGATCGACACGGGCGTTTTCAGGTCGCGCATGTGCGCACCGGGGTCGTCGCTGATGATCACGCCCGGGTTCAGGATGCCGCTCGGGTCGAGTAGACGCTTCAGCTCGACCATCACGTCGTACAGTTCGTCGCCGTACTGCCGGCGCACGTACGGCGCCATCGCTCGACCGGTGCCGTGCTCGGCCTTGAGGTTGCCCCCGGCGTCGAGCACCAGGTCGACCATCGCCTCGGTAAACCCCTCGAACCGACCGAGCGCTTTCGCGCCCTCGAAGCGGTCGGTGAGCATGAAGTGAATATTGCCGTCCTTGGCGTGGCCGAAGATCACGCTGTCGGAGTAGCCGAATCGCGCGAACAGCTGCTGCAGCCCTTCGCAGGTGTCGGCGAGACGCGCGACGGGCACGACCACGTCTTCGAGCAGCGCCGTCGTGCCCGAGGGGCGGGCCCCGGCGACCGAGGCGTAGAGACCCTTTCGGAAGGTCCACGCGGCGGCGCGCTGCACCGGGTCACGGGAGAAGACGGCCGCGTCGAGCAGGTCCTCACCGGCGAGCACGCTTGCGCCCGCCCCAGCGAGCTCCCGGAGCGCGGGAGCGTCGTCCGCGTGGTACTCCACGAGCAGCGCCGCCTGCGTGGTGGCCTCGAACCCGTGGATGGCGGCGGGGGTGCCGGCCAGACGCTGTCCGACGCGCAGGGAGGTGGCATCCATCAGCTCCAGCGTCGCCACTCCCGTCGACACCAGGGCGGGAAGAGCGCGGGTGGCCGCGTCGAGCGTGGGGAACACCGCGAGCGTCGTGGCGACGGCCGGGCGGATCGGCACCGTGCGGAACGTCGCCTCGGCGACGAACGCGAGCGTCCCCTCGGATCCCACCGTGAGGTGCGCGAGCAGAGCCGCCGGGGTGTCGAAGTCGAGGAACGCGTTGAGCGCGTAGCCCATGGTGTTCTTCATCGCGAACTGCCGCCGGATGAGCGAGACGCTCACGGCATCGCCGACCACGCGCTCCCGCAGGCGCATCAGCCCTTCGACGAGGGCCGGCTCGCGATCGCGCAGCAACGCGTCGGCGTCGGGGGCGGCCGTGTCGACGACGGTCCCGGATGCCAGCACCAGCACGAGGCCCTCGAGGGTGCGATACGAGTTCTCCTCCGTTCCGCAGGCCATGCCGCTGGAGTTGTTCGCCACGACCCCGCCGATCGTGCACGCCGCTTCGCTCGCCGGATCGGGGCCGAGCCGGTGCCCGTGCCGCAACAGCCTCGCGTTGACCTGGCGCACCGTCGCGCCCGGCTGAGAGCGCACGCGGCGCCCGCCGTCGAGCACGTCGATGCGCCCGAAGCCCTGCCGCACGTCGATCAGCAGCCCCGCTCCCGACGACTGCCCCGACAGGCTGGTGCCGCCCGAGCGGAAGGTCACCGCGGTGGCCGAGGCGGTGGCCGCCCGCAGGATCGCTCCCACCTCGGCCGCGTCGGCGGCGACCACCACGGCATCCGGGGTCAGTAGGTAATGGGAGGCGTCGGTGGCGTAGGCGACCCGGTCGATCGCGCGCGTGCGGACGCGCGACACGTCGGCGACCGCCGCGGTGATCTCGGGAGCGAGGACGCTCACGCGTCGCCCTCCGGGTTCAGGGCGCGAGTGAGGTCGGGCTCGGTGTCGACGAGGGCCCGGATGCCCTGGGGCGGTCCCGCGACGAGGGTCGACGCGTGCGCCACCGCATGGGCTCCCCACTCCGCGGCCGAGGCTGCGGCGACCGCGAGCGAATCGGCGCCGGCCGCCGCCGCGGCGGGCGCGCGGGTGAGACCGAGCAGGAACCCCGCCAGGGCGGCATCCCCCGCCCCCGCCGTGTTGGCGACGTGCGGGGCCTCGGCGCGGGCGAAGACCACCCGCTGATCGGTGACGGCGAGCAGGCCGTCGGCGCCCATGCTCGCCAGCACGATGCCCACGCCGCGCGCGACGATCTCGCGCGCGGCAGTGACGACGTCGCCCAGGGTGGTGAGGGGGCGCCCGACCGCAGCGGACAGCTCGTCGACGTTCGGGGTGAGCAGGTCGATGCCGGCGGGGTCGGCGAGCAGCGCGTCGAGCGCGGCTCCGCTGGTGTCGACGGCCACGCGGGCACCGCGCTCGCGGGCCGCCGCGCGGATGGCGGTGAGGTCGACGAGGGCGTGGGTTCCCGCGAGCTCCGGGAGGCTGCCCGAGATGACGAGCCAGGGCTGCTCCCGCGCGGCGAGCTCGTCGCGCACGGCCGACACCGTGGCATCCCACGCCTCCGCCGACAGCGGCGGGGTGGGGGCGTTCACCTTGGTGGTCGCTCCGTCGGCGTCGACGATCGACGTGTTCACGCGTGTCGCGCCGGGAACCTCGACGATGCGCAGCAGGGGGGCGGTGAGTCCGCAGCGCGCGAAGCGCACGTCGTCGGCGCCGAGCACCACGACGGCGGCCGTGGGCGCGCCGCCCGCGGCGAGGGCGGCCGAGACGTTGACACCCTTGCCGCTCACCTCGCGCGTGTAGCTGTCGGCGCGGGCGAAGGCGCCGCGGCGCAGGATGCCGACGCGGTAGGTCGCGTCGATGGCCCCCGCCGCGGTGAGGGTGACGATGCCGGTCATGCGGTGCGTCCGGTGATGACGTCGAGCAGTCGATGCACTTCGCCCGCGACCGCCGCGCGGCCCGGGGCGAGCCAGCGGCGCGGGTCGATGGCATCCGGGTCGCGGTCGAGCTCCGCGCGCACCGCCGAGGTCAGCACCTGGTTCAGGTGCGTGCCGATGTTGACCTTGCGCACCCCCGCGCGCACGGCGCCGTCGATCCCGGCGTCGGCGACGCCGCTGGAGCCGTGCAGCACGAGGGGCACGGACAGGGCGGCCGAGAGGTCGGCGATCAGGGCTTCGTCGAGCCGCGCCGTGCGCTCGCGCATGGCGTGCTCACTACCGACCGCGACGGCGAGGGCGTCGACGCCGGTCTCGCCGACGAAGCGCACGGCCTCGGCGAGGTCGGTGCGGACGCCCGGTGCGTGCGCGCCCTTGCCCCCGATCTCGCCCAACTCGGCCTCGACCCAGGCGTCCACGGCGTGCACGCGTGCAGCGACGGCGGCGGTGCGGTCGAGGTTCTCGGCATCCGGCAGGTGGGCCGCGTCGAACATGACCGACCGGATGCCGACGGCCAACGCCTCGTCGACGAGCGACTCGTCGGTGGCGTGGTCGAGGTGAACGACGACGGGCACCCGGGCGGCCTCGGCCAGCCGCAGTGCAGCGGACGCCGCCGGGGCGAGCCCCCCGTGGAACGCGATGGCGTTCTGCGACAGCTGGAGGATCACGCCACAGTCGGCGGCTTCGGCCCCGGCGACGATGGCCTCGGCGACCTCGAGGGTGATGAAGTTGAAGGCCCCGACCGCGCGGTGCGCGGCGAGCAGTTCGGGCATGTCGGCCAGCGGCACGGCGGTGTCTTTCTCGTCGGTGGTGATCGGCGGCGCTTCGCGCGCGCGTGAGTCGCCAGCAGGTGTCGCCGACGTGGTGTCCGAAGCGACGAAGTGTGGCGACTCACGCGAAGAGCGGAGGGGGATGCCGGGACCCCCACGCGGATGTGGGGGCCCCGGCATCCGGGGTGTCAGCAGCTGGACTTGTAGACCGCGTCCTTGCCGTCGGTGGTGATGTTGTCCTTCGTCAGGATGGTGAAGCCGGTCTGGATCTTCTCCTCCGTCGCTTCGCCCTTGAGGGCGGCGATGGCCTGCTTGACACCGTCGGAGCCGATGGTGGCGGGCTCCTGCGCGACGAGGGCCTGGACCGTGCCGGCCTGGAGGGCCTTGACCTGGGCGGGGCCGGCATCGAAGCCGACGATGGTGACAGCGCCCTGCTTACCGGCCTGCTGCACACCGGTGGCGGAGCCCTCGGCGGCGAACAGGTTGGCGGCGAAGATGCCCACGATGTCGGGGTCCTTCTGCAGCGCGGCGGTCACGATCTCGGCCGCCGTGGAGGGCTCGTTGTGCGAGTACTGCACCCCCACCGACTCGAACTTCGAGTCCTTCGCAACCGCGTCCTCGAAGCCCTTCGCTCGGGCGTCCGTGGTCGAGATGCCGGGGTCGACCGAGACGACGAGCACCTTGCCGCCGTTCGGGTTGGCCTCCTGAATGGCTTCGAACGCGGCCGCTCCGCCGCCCTCGTTGTCGGACGAGATCTGCGAGACCGCGCCCGAGGGGTCCTCCAGCGTCGTGTCGACGAGCACGACCTTGATGCCCGCCGCCTCCGCCGCCGCGATCGGCGCCTGCATGGCCGACACGTCGGTCGGGGCGATGAGCAGCGCGTCGGGCTTCGACGCGACGATCGCGTCGACGATCGGCTTCTGCAGGGTGGGGTCGAACTTCTCGGGACCCTGGGTGGTGACGGTGGCGCCTTCCTTGGCGGCTTCGTCCTGGATGCCGCACTGCATGGAGATGTAGAACTCATCCCCCGCGACGCCCTGCACGAACGCGATCTTGTACCCGCCCTCCGCGCCGCCCGACGCGGAGCCCGACGAGGCTCCGCCGGAGCACCCGGCGAGGACGAGGGTGGCTGCGGCGCCGAGGGTGGCGAACGCGAGAACCTTGCTGTTCCACTTCATTGTGATGACCGTTCTCTCTTGGTGGGGTCGGATGCCGGGCTTCAGCTGCGGCGTCCTCCGCTGACGAACTTTCGCCAGAGGCTTTGGGTGTTGCCGCGGGTGGCGGCGGTGCGGCGTACCTGGTCGACGTAGACGGCGGTGATCAGCACCGCGCCGACGGCGACCTGCTGCCAGAAGGGCTGGACGCCGGTGATGACGAATCCGTTCTGCAGCACGGCGGGGATGAAGAGGCCGACGACGGTGCCGAAGATCGTGCCGACACCGCCGAACAGGGACGTCCCGCCGATGACGACGGCGGCGATGACGTTGAGGTTGGTCTGCGACTGTCCCGCGATGGCGGTGGTCGAGAACTGTGAGAGGGCGAGGATGCCGGCGAGGCCCGCGAGTGCTCCCGACAGGGTGTAGACCGAGATGAGGTGGCGGTCGACTTTCACGCCCACGCGGCGGGCGGCGAGCTCGCTGGAGCCGACGGCGTAGGTGTAGAGACCGAACTTGGTGAAGTGCAGCACGATCGCCCCGATCACCACGACGACGAGGGCGATGACGCTGATGATCGGCAACGACCCGAACACGTTGCCGTACCCGATCGACACGGTCAGCACGGTGGGCACGTCGCGCACGTCGACACCGCCGGTGAGGATCTGCGCGAGGCCCAGGGCCATGCCGAGCGAGCCGAGCGTCACGATGAGCGGCGGGATCTTGGCTTTGGCGATGAGGAAGCCGTTCAGCAGCCCCCAGCAGACGCCGCTGAGGATCGACACCAGGATGCCGATCGTGGCAACGCCCCACCCTTCACCGCCGAGGGCGCGCATCACGAGGGCCGAGACGACGCCGGAAAACACGAGCACCGAGCCGATGGAGAGGTCGATGCCGGAGGTGATGATGATGTACGTCATGCCGACGCCGAGGACGGCGAGGATCGAGGCGTTTTGGATGATGAGGCGGAAGTTGGACCACTGGGCGAACGAGTCCGGCGCCAGGGCGCTGAAGATCAGCACGATGACGATGAGGATGATGAGGATCTGGAAGGCCTGCGCCTTCAGCAAACCGACGAAGAAGTTCGGTTTCGAATCGTCGAACGTGCCGATCGCGACGGTCTCCGTCGGAGGTGTCGTGGTGCTCATTTCTGGTCGTCCTTCGTGACGGCGCCGGTCATGAGCCCGACGAGTTCTTCCATGGAGGTCTGTTTCGCGTCGATGTTCGCCACGCGAGTCCCCAGGCGCAGCACCTGGATGCGGTCGCACACCTCCATCACGTGCGGCATGGAATGCGAGATCAACACCACCGCGATGCCCTTGTCCCGCACCCGCCGGATCGTCTCGAGCACGTTCTTCGTCTGACGCACACCGAGAGCAGCGGTGGGTTCGTCGAGGAACACCAGACGCCCCGCCCAATGCACCGCACGAGCGATCGCGATCGCCTGCCGCTGCCCACCCGACATCTCCCCCACCGGCGACGTGAGCGAACGCACCGTCGCGCCGAGCTCATCGAACGCCGCCCGGGAGGCGACGGCCATGTCCTTCGTCTTCATGAACCCCAGCGCACCCGCCAAACCCGGGCGACGGAGCTCGCGGCCCAGGTACATGTTCTGCACCGGATCGAGATGCGGCGCCAAGGCCAGGTCCTGGTACACGGTCTCGATTCCCAACGCCGACGCGACCTGCGGGTTCGACATCTCGATCGGCTGCCCGTCGAAGAGGATCTCGCCCTCGTCGACGGCGAGATTGCCCGACAAGGCCTTCACCAGCGTCGACTTCCCCGCACCGTTGTCACCGATGAGCGCGCTGACCTCCCCCGGATAGACCTCGAAATCCACATTGCTCAACGCCCGGACGGATCCGAACTGCCGCGACAGTCCCCGCGCCTGCAGCACGGGAACGGCGGTGGTGACTGACGACATCGTCAGCTCCTTTCGTTGGTGAGAAGAGGGCTCTCGTCCGCGACGAGAGAAGAAGAGAGGAACGCCTCGGCGACGTCCTCGAAGGACCGGGATGCCGCGTCGGCGGCGAACGCGGCGAACAGCGCCGCGCCGTACGCGGTGCCCTCGTCGTGGGTCGAGACGGTGACCTCGGGCAGCAGCGCCGAGCGCGAGCGCACGACGGACGCCATGGTCGACCAGCCGCCGGTGAGCACCGTCGAGGTGGGCGGTGCGACTTCGCGGTCCATCACCGCCATGCACTCCGCGAGCATCTCGTTGCCGTGGCGCAGGCTGGCCGCGAACAGTTCGGCAGGGCTGAGTCCGTCGCTCTGCGCGACGATCCTGAGCACGCCGTCGTCGTTGCGGGCGCCCGACACCTCGAGACCGCCGTCGGCGAGCGTGCCGTCGACGGGAAGAGCCACGGCCGCGTCGTCGATGACCGCGCGCCCCGTGGCATCCGTGATCCCGAGCAGCTGCAGCACCCGCCGCATGAGCAGTCCCGACTTGGTGCCCGCGAGCAGCACGTACTTGCCCGGTATGACGTGGCGCACGCAGTTGATACCGGCGTGGGCGAGACGCTCGCGTGCGGCGAAGGGAAGGGTGTCGTCGAGCACGCGCACGAGCGCTTCGGCGGTGCCCATCGAGTCGTACAGCTGTCGCGTGTGAGTGGCGCCGACGGCGACGGCCGAGACGAGGTGGTCGTGCCCCGCGATGGTGAGGGCGGCGCCCCGGAAGCCCGCGGGCATGGCCGGGTCGCTCAGCGTGCCGACCGCCTCGCCGGCGCTGACGCGAGCGCCGAGGATCGTCTCATCCACCCCGAGCACGTCGAGCGCCGCCTGCCAGGGGGTGCTGTCGTCCTGGTCGATGAGTCCGGTGCGCGAGACGAGCGAGTACTCCGCCACGCGGGGGCCGCCGAGCGCGTGCACGACGAACTCCGGAACGTTGAGGAAGGTGGTCCCGGCGAGCGCGATCCCGCGATCCCGCAGGTGCAGGAGCTTGGCGATGGATGCCAGGGGCCCGACCGGCAGCCCCGTGCGGCCGGGGAACTCGGCGCGGAACGCGTCGGGGGTCGCCGCGATCTGAGCGGCGCCGCGCGGGTCGAACCACGCCATGATCGGCGCGAGCGCGGTGCCGTCGGCGTCGAGCAGCACCCCCGCCTCGGCCATGCCCGACACCCCGAGGGCGACGATGCGATAGCCCGCGTCGAGGCGTTGGTCGGCCTCGGCCGCGAGCTCGCGGACAACGGCGATGGCGCGGTCGGCGGGCATCTCGGCCTGACCGTGGTCGAGGTTGGTCCAGGGTGAGCGGCGGCTCACGACGAGCACCTGGCGCCCGTCTGGGGTGGCGACCAGCAGCTTGGTGCTGGTGCTTCCCATGTCGATGCCGACGACGTAGTCGCTCACCGCACTCCCCCGCCGCGCAGGGTCCCGGGCCAGCCGGCGCCGGGGGCGGCGACGAGCACATCGGCCTCGCCCGCCAGGCGCCAGGCGCCGAAGGCGTGCGGGACGGCGTAGACCTGTCCGCGCTCGACGTCGACCGAGCCCGCGTCCGACACCAACGCGCCGGACCCTTCGCGCACCAGCACCACCGCGAAACCGGCTTCACGGGCGGCGGTCTCGCCCGCCGCGTCGAACAGGCGGAAGTACGGGTCGGCGGCGGCGGGCAGCAGCGAGCGGAAGTCGTTCCCCGCCGGCGTCGTGCCGGCCGTGCTGATCAGGGCGTCGAGGGCTGCGGCATCCAGCTTCTCGGTCGACACGGCGGGCATGACGGCGTCGAAGCCCAGGTCGAGGTGCGATTCGTCGCGGGTCGAGGTCGTGACCGACCACTCGAGCAGGATCGAGAAGTCGGTGGGCTCCTGCACCTCGGCGACGAAGATCCCGCCGTCGATCGCGTGCACGGTGCCGGCGGGCACGAGCACGCCCATCCCGGGGCTGACGACCACGCGGTTCATCCGCGAGAGCATCCACTCGCTGTCCTGCGCGTCGCGGCGGCGGTCGAGCTCGTCGCGGTCGACGGCCTGGTTCCACCCGACGTGCACGGCGCAGTCGTCCTCGGTCTCGAGCACGTACCAGGCCTCGGTCTTGCCGTACGGGCAGTCGAGGTGCCCGCGCGCGAACTCGCGGTCGGGGTGCACGTGCACGGGAAGACGCTGGCGCGCATCGAGCAGCTTGACCAGGATGCCGAGATCCGCGGCGTCGCGTCCGCCGCGGGCCCCCACCCACGCGGCGCGGTCGGCCGTGACAAGGTCGCGCAGGAACGCGCCGTCCTCGGCGATCGCGAGGCCGATGGTGTCGGAGCCGAAGCGCGAGACGGTCGAGCCGAGCCACTCCTCGGGCTGGCGGTCGGTCTCGGGCACGATGCCGCGGAGGGCCGCGATGCGGTCACCGCCGAGGTAGAAGTGCTGCACGGGGTTCGGGGGCAACAGGACGGGCTTCATCACGAGGCTCCGATCGGTTCGGAGGACGACACGGCGGCGACGCCGGAGGTCTCGGTGCGGGCGAGGGCGAAGGCCGTCGCCACGAGCGCCGCGGCGGGCTCGATCACGGCGACGGAGAGGGGGGCGGCCTCGGGCGGGGCGGGCTGCCCGGCCGACGCCGACGGGGCGGGCTCCCCGGCAGGCGCCGAGGGCCCGGCGGACGCGGGCTGCGCGACGGACGCCCCCTCCGCGGCGACGGCGCCCACCGGCGCGGCGACGGCGGGCAGGGATCCGGCGCCGACGCCGACCTCGCCCGATCCCCGCGGGACGAGGCGGGTCGGCACGACGATGCGCGCGGGACCCTCGTCGGGACGCGCGGCGCGCTGCCGCAGCAGGCGGAACGCCGCGACCGCGAGCAGGCGCGGGTCGTGGTCGACGTAGGTGATCGCCGGCTCCAGCACCTCGGCGAGGGTGAAGTCGCCGAACGAGATGAGCGCCGGCATGCGCAGGCCCTTCGCGCGGATCGCCCGGACCGTTCCGATCGCCGCGAGGCTGGTCGCGCAGAGCAGCGCGGTGGGGGCGTCGCCGCGTTCGAACAGGCGCGAGGCCTCGGCGGCCTCGCCTCGGCCGAAGCGCTCGTGGGTGACGACGAGCGAGGGGTCGAACGGCAGACCCGCCGCTTTCAGAGCCGAGCGGTAGCCGGCCAGGCGATCGTCGACCGTGGGATAGGGCACGTCCTCGCCCATGAAGGCGATCCGACGGTGCCCGTGGGCGACGAGGGCGGCGGTGGCCTCGGCGGCGGCGCCGAAGTCGTCGATCACGACGGCGTCGATACCCGGGCGCGAGCGGTCGATGCAGACGACCGGAAAGCGGGTGCGCAGCCCCGCGAGGGTCGCGGCGTCCACGGCGACGGGCGCGACGATGAGGCCCGCGAGGCGGTGCCCGGTGAGGCGGTCGAGCTGGGTGCGCTCGTGGGCGGCGTCGTAGCCGGTGCTGGCGAAGATGACGCTGAGTCCCTCGGCGACGGCGAGCTCTTCGACGACGCTGACGAACGCGGCGAAGAACGGGTCGCTGATCGCGTCGATCAGAATGCCGATCGTGTCGGCGTCGCGCCGCTTGAGTTCCCGAGCGCTGCGGTCGGGGACGAAGCCCAGTTCGCGCACGGCCCACAGCACGCGATCGCGGGTGGCGGGCAGCACGCCGGCTTCGTCGTTGACGACACGGGACACCGTCTTGGGGCTGACCCCCGCGGCCGTGGCGACGTCGATGAGTCGGGCGCGCGGCCGGGGCGCCATGGCCTCGGTGGCCGCCGTGGCGGCCGGTCGCTCGTCGTGCGTCATCGCATCTCCGACATCGTTGTCATGGGGGACGAAACCCTCGGGCGGGCTGCGCTGGAGTCAGCATGAGCCCGATGGGACAACGTTGTCAAGTCACGGAAGCATCTCGGATGACAGCGATGTCGAGACCGAGCTCCCACGAGGCTCCGGGGGCGAGTGCGCGCAGCAGCCCCCTCGCCCGCGCGTCGCCGCGACCGAGGATCGTCGCGGCCGTCGCCGGCTCCACCCCGAGCACCACCCCGCCCTCCTGCGCCACGCGCCACTGGAACATCCCCGGCAGCACCGAGGTGTCGAACGAGATCCGGATGCCGAGCCCCGACGGCGCGATCACCTCGGCGCTCACCCGACGGTCGGTCGGCAGGTCGTGCGCGAACACCTGCTCGGGGTAGTGCGCGACGGGTTCGGGGAACTCCGCCCACGACGACAGTCCCGCCTCGGCCGCGGCGTCGCGCGGCCGCACCCCCGTGGCGGGAGAGCGCAGCACCGAGCCCGTCGCCACCAGCGGCCAGCCGAGGTTGACGTGGTACAGCACCATGGGCTCCACCTCGCGGGAGCCGCGGTTGACGATCTCGTCGCGCAGCTCGATCCGCCCCTCACCGAGCGGAACCCGCACGCTCCGCCGCAGCTCCAGATGGGCGCCGAGCACCGTGGCTTCCACGACGACCGCCTCGACCACCACGGCGTCCGGGGTCACCTCGGCCCGGGTGACGGATGCCGAGAGCCCGCTGTACCGCCCGTGCTGGGGGTGCTCCCCCTCGGCGTCGACCGACGGCGGGCCGAACGACAGCAGGCCGCAGGTCGTGACGAGACCTCCCCCGAACGAGGCGCCGAAGCCCCCCGCTCCCGGCCGCGGCCAGCCCGTGGGCGACACCCAGGCGAGCGGCACACCACGGTGACGCATCTGACCGAGATCGAGGCCGCGGTCGGGCAGCAGCTCGACCTCGAGGTCGCCCGCGATCACGCGCAGGCGCCGGGTTCCGGCATCCGGTCCGTCGGTGCGCACCGATGCCTCCACGCTCGCGACCTGCGCCGCGCACCCCGCCCTGCGGCGCGCCTCGTCGATCGTCGATCCGTACAGCTCGCCCATGAGCCCCGCCTTCCTCGCCGTTGCGCGGCCCACGTTAGCAGTCGTTGACAACGTTGTCTCACGCCCCGCATACTGACGGTCGAGCGCAGAGCCGCGCCCCGACCCGACGTCTCGGAGACCCACACCCCATGTCGAAACCCCGCCTCCACCGCCTCTTCAACGCGACCTCCGGCCGCGCGCTCGACGTCGCCGTCGACCACGGCGCGTTCCACGAACACGGCTTCCTCACCGGTATCGAAGACATGGCCGCCACCGTCGCGACGCTCGTCGAAGCCGGCCCCGACGCTGTGCAGCTCACGCTCGGCCAGGCTCCGCTGCTGCAGAGCGTCCCCGGCAAGCAGAAGCCCGGTCTGGTGCTGCGCACCGACATCGCCAACGTGTACGGCGACCCGCTCGAATCCCCCCTGCACAGCATCCACGTGCCCGACGCGATCGAGGTCGCCGTGCGCCTCGACGCCGTCGCCGTGTGCGTGAACCTGCTCGATCTGCCCGGGGAACCCCAGGTGCGCGAGCAGTGCATCCGGTCGATCCTGGCTCTTCGCACCGACGCCGAGCGGTACGGGATGCCGCTGATGATCGAGCCCCTCGTCATGCAGACCAAGCCCGGCAGCGGCGGGTACGGCGTCGACGGCGACACCGCCAAGATCGTCACCCTCGTGCGTCAGGCACGCGAGCTCGGCGCCGACCTCATCAAGGCCGACCCCACCGACGACATCACCGAATACCACCGGGTGATCCAGGCCGCCGGGGACACCCCCCTGCTGGTCCGCGGCGGGGGACGCGTCGACGACCGCACTCTTCTGGAGCGCACGCGCGCCGTGCTCGAGCAGGGCGCCCGCGGCATCGTCTACGGCCGCAACGTCATCCAGCATCGCGACCCGGCCGGCATCACCGCGGCCCTCATGGCCGTCGTGCACGACGACGCCTCGGTCGACGAGGCCCTGAGCCTGATCGGCGGTGCCGCATGACCGGCAAGAAGGTGGGCATCGGCATCATCGGCGGAGGGCTGATGGGCCGCGAGATCGCCGCGGCGCTGCGCCGCTGGCCGGCCCTCATCGACCACCCCGTCGAGCCCGAGCTCGTGGCCGTCTGCGACATCAACCCCGCGGCGCTCGAGTTCTTCGAGCGCATCGACACCGTGCAACTGACCACGACCGACCACCACGAGCTGCTCGCCGACCCCCGCGTCGACGTCGTCTACATCGCGGTGCGCCACGACCTGCACGAGCGGTTGTACGTCGACACCATCCGCGCGGGCAAGGCCCTGCTCGCCGAGAAGCCGTTCGGCATCGACCGGGCCGCCGCCGACGCGGTCGTCGCCGCCATCGCGGAGAACCCCGTGTCGTTCGTGCGGGTCTCGAGCGAGATGCCGTTCTTCCCCGGCGCCCAGTGGGCCGTCGACTACGTGCGCTCGGGAGCCCTGGGCCGCATCGTCGAGGCGAACTGCTCGTTCCTGCACGCCAGTGACATCGACGTGGACAAGCCGTTGAACTGGAAGCGGCAGAAGCAGTTCTGCGGCGACGCGGGCGTGCTCAACGACCTCGGCATGCACACCTGGCACGTGCCGCTGCGCCTGGGGTGGACGCCCGAGAAGGTGGTCGGCATCCTGCAGGACATCGTCACCGAGCGCCCCGGTCCCGACGGCACCCCGCAGCCGTGCGACACCTGGGACAACGCCGTCATCCACTCCTGGGCCCGCCACGACGGCGCCCCCTTCCCGCTCACCACCCAGACCAAGCGCATCGCGCCGGGTCAGAAGAACACGTGGGAGTTCGAGGCCATCGGCATGTCGGGCGGCGTGCGCTTCAGCACCAAGAACCCCAAGCAGGTCGAGGTCTTCGCCGTCATCGACGTTCCCGGCGTCGGGCGAGAGCAGAGCTGGCAGAAGATCGACGCGGGCAGCCAGTCGGTGTGGCCCACGGTCACCGGAGCCAACTTCGAGTCCGGCTTCTCGGATGCCATCCTGCAGATGTGGGCGGCCTTCCTCGCCGAGTACGTGGGCGAGCTCGGCGACGGCTTCGGCTGCGTCCGCCCCGACGAGGCCGCACTGACGCACCGGCTCTTCGCCGCCGCCATCGCCTCGCACGAGACCGGCACGCTCGTCGCTCCGAGCTCTGTCTGACCTGCTCCCGCCAAACCCGTCGAGTGTCCAGGACTCGCCGCATCCGTCGCGCTGGCAGCGGCGTGTCTCGGACACTCGACGGGCACATCAGCCCCCGCCGACGCGCGGATCCCGAAGTCGGCCCGCCCGGATCCCGAAGTCGGCCTGCCCGGGTCCCTATGCTCGGAGGATGCCGTGCCCGACGGCATCCGAGGAGACTCATGCGCAAGACCGGCCGCCCCACGATGGTCGACGTGGCCGCCGACGCGGGCGTGAGTCTCAAGACCGTCTCGCGCGTCATCAACGGCGAACCGAACGTCGACCCCGCGATGACCGAGCGGGTTCAGTCGGCCGTCGCGCGTCTCGGCTACCACCGCAACGCCCTCGCCGCGAGCCTGCGCTCCGGCAACCGCGACACCGTGGGCTTCATCGCGGCCGACCTGTCGAACACCTTCTACATGGCCGTCGCCGCCGCCGTCTCGACCGTCGCGGCCCGCGAACGCATGCACCTGGTCATGGCCTCCAGCGAAGAGGACGCCGACACCGAGCGCACCCTCGCCCTCGACCTGTGCCAGCGTCAGGTCGGCGGACTCATCGTCGTGCCCACGGCCGACGACCACTCCTATCTGCGGCGCGAGGTCGAGCTCGGCACTCCGGTCGTCTTCCTCGACCGTCCCGGCAGCGGTGTGCCCGCCGACGCGATCCTGCTCGACAACCGCGGCGGGGCGCGCGCCGCCGTCGCCGAACTGCTCGAGGCCGGACACCGTCGCATCGCCGTCCTGATGGACGCCCGCGGGATCTATACGATGGCCGAGCGCTGGGCGGGGGTCCACGAAGCCTTCCGCGCCGCGGGACGCGAGCCCGATCCCGCGATGGTCGTCGACGGCCTCCACACCCCGGCGGTCGCCCGCGAGGCGATGCAGCGCCTGCTCGACCTCGACGATCCGCCCACGGCCGTGTTCTGCGCGAACAACCGCGTCACCATCGGCGCGCTCGAGGCCATCCTGCCCCGCGGAGCAGACGTCGCCATCGCCGGCTTCGACGACTTCGAACTCTCACGTCTGCTCCCCCGGCGCATACGGATCGTCGACTACGACGTGGCAGACCTCGGCACGCGCGCGGCCGAGACGCTCCTCGCCCGCAGGGCCTCTCCCGCGACCGGGCCGCACACGCACCTGGTTCCGACGCGTCTGGTGGACCGGGGCGGCGTGCGCTGAGTCGACGCGCCTCGCGCACGTGCCGTGGCTAGGGAACGCGCGTCGCGGGTGATGTCGCGGACGAACTTCTCGTCGCCGTCCGACGGCGGAGGGCGCACATCGATCCGCGCGCGCCGCGGCACGCGGAAGAGTGAGAGATCGCCCACCACCCACCCGGGAGCGATGCATGAGTTCTTCCCCGCCCGCCGACGGGTGGTTCGCGATCGCCCACGGCGCCCTCGACGTGCGGGGGTCGGCCCTGTTCGACGCCGGTGCCGAGATCCTGATGGTCCCGACCGACCCCGGTGATGCCCTGTGCCTGGTGGGCGCGGGCGCCGCCCTCTGGCGTCGACTGATCGAGCGGGCCCCCGTCGGCGACGGCGATCTCGAGCCGGGGGAGCGCGAGATGCTGGCCCAGATGAGCGTCGCGGGCCTCGTCTCCCGCGATCCCTCCCACCCCGCGCGAGTGCTCCGGCTCGACCCGCCGACGCTGTCGTCGCCGCTGCACGAGCTCGTCTACGCCCTGACAGCCCGCGTGGCCGCGCAGCACGGCATCCCCTGCGTGTTCACGAAGGGCCCGGCGCTCTTCCTCCAGGGGTTGCGCGAGCGCGAGCACTCCGGCGACGTCGACGTGTGGTGCGACCCGGCGCAGGGCGACATCCTGGCCGCGGCCCTCGAGCCGTGGGGGTGGTCGCGCGAGCCCGATCCGTGGCGCGGCACCTCGGTGCACCACACCGCCACCATGACGCCACACGGCTGGGGCTGCGAGATCGACGTGCATCGCCGCTTCCCCGGGCTCACCCTCGCCGACGCCGACGCTCTCGCGATCGTGCTCCGCGACGCCGAGCCGATGCGCTTCGCCGGCGTCGAGATCCGGGTGCCGCGCGCCGACACGCACGCCGTCCTCGCCGCCGTGCACGCCGTGCGCCCCGTCATCGGGGCGGGACCGCGCACGCGGGCGACGTCCGACACGGCCGCCCTGCTGCTCGCCCGGGCACCCGGTTCCCTCGATCGCGCGCGCGAGCTCGGCGCGGTCGGCGTGCTGCGCGACGAGCTCGCCCCCCTGGCTCCCTCGGGGTCGCTCGACGGCGACCACGGCGTCCCGCGCGACTGGGCCTGGCGCGCCGAGTCCAGCCGGGCCCGCGCCTACTGGGCGGCGCTTCGGGGCGAGCCCCCGACGACGCGGGCGCGTCTGCTGCTGCGCTTCGTCTGGCCGCCCGACGACATCGCGCTCGCCTCGGCCCGCCGCGCGGGTGAGGCCACCGACGACCCCGACCGGGCGCGCCGCCGGCGCGTGGTGCGGGGCCTGCGCGAATGGCTCCGCGCGCGCGGGTGACGACGCGCCCGGCGTCGAGGGGTGAGGAGCAGCGTGAACGAACGGTGAGCACCGCCGCCGCGCGTATCCCCCTCCGCCGACGAACCGGGCGCGGCCCGCGCTTCACCCGGGTGCTCACCTTTCGGGGCGCGCGAACCGCGGCGAGCGCGGCGCCGAAGCTGAGACGTCGTCGCACCGTGTGTGCCCGCCCTCCCCGCTCACCGCCGTCTCACTCCGGAGCCCTCCCGCATGTCTGCTTCCGACACCCCGCTCGTCGTCAACGGCCGTTTCCTCACCCACCCCACGACGGGGGTCCAACGATTCGCCCGCGAGATCGTCCGCGAGCTCGCCCCCCTCACCGACCTCGTGGTCGTCGCCCCACCGGGTCGTCTCCTCGACGCCGACCTGGGCGTCGAGATCCGACAGGTCGGACGCCGCGGCGGTCACCTCTGGGAGCAGATCGATCTGCCCGCGCACCTCCGCCGATCGGGCACTCCGCTGCTGCTCGGCCTGGCCACGACCGGACCGGTGCGCTATCGGCCGCAGATCGTCGCGCACCACGACATCACCTACGTGCGTCATCCCGAGAGCTTCGCGCGATCGTTCCGCCTGCTCTACCGCGCCTTGATCCCGCCCCTGCTGCGCTCGAGCGCCCGCGTCATCACCGTGAGCGGGTTCTCGGCGCGCGAGATCGCCCTGCATTATCGAGTGCCGGCCGACAAGCTCCGCGTGGTCGCCAACGCCGTCTCGAGCGACTTCCCCACCGACGGGCCCGCGCACGACGAGGGGTCCCCGTACCTGCTCGCGGTGTCCTCACCGAACCGTCACAAGAACTTCGACGCCCTGCTCACGGCCTTCGACCGGGCCGATCTGCGGCAGATACGCCGCCTGCTTATCGTCGGCAACCAGGCGAAGGCCTTCCACGCGTCGATGAGCGCCACCGCCGGCGACCGGGTGCGCTTCCTCGGTCGCGTCGACGACGACGAGCTCGCGCGCCTGTACCGCGGCGCGACGGCCTTCGCCTTCCCGTCGCTCTACGAGGGCTTCGGGATCCCGCCGCTCGAGGCGCAGCGCATGGGTACGCCGGTGCTCGCCGCGCGGGCGGCCTCTCTTCCCACCGTGCTCGGCGACTCCGCCCTGTGGGTCGACCCGAGCGACCCCGACGACATCCGCCGGGGGATCGAGCGCCTCGACGGCGACCCCGCGCTGCGGGCCGAGCTCTCCCGTCGCGGTCGCCTGAACGAAAGCCTGTACTCGTGGGCCGACTCCGCGGCGCGCGTGGCCGCGATCGTGGCGGAGGTGCGCGCCGAGCTCCGCCCCTGACCGGCGCGGTTACTCGGGCGCGCCCGCCGTCAGCCCCTCAGCGAGACCCGCCGTCGGCCACCTCGCCGAACCACGCGCGCTCCAGCGCCACCCGCTGCGCCCGCGCGGTGCGGTCCCCGAGGTAGGCGCTCCACGCCGCGTGATTCGCGTCGCTCCACGCCCCGAGCCGGCCGGCGCGAATGGCATCCACGAAGCCGCCGAGACCCTGCTCGATCGTCAACGCGGGCGCAAGCCCGGGCAAGGCGGGAATGGCGCGCGCGAGGATCGGCGCCCCTACCGCGTGGGCATCGAGCAGCGCGATCGGGAATCCCTCCCACGCGGCGGTGTGCAGGTAGAGGTCGAGCTCTCTCAGCTGCGCACCGACCTGGGTCGCGGGGAGCCATCCGGTCACGTGCACCCGCGGCTCGTCGTGCACCGCGGCGGCGGCTCCCCCGTCGGCGCTGCCGATCCACCGGGCCTCCACCGGTTCGGCGAGCGCCGCGCGCAGCTCCTGCACCCGCGCGCGGAAGTAGTCGGGGTCCTTCTGGGCCGCCCAGCGTCCCAGCATGCCCACGCGCAGCGCCGCTTCCCCCGTCCACGGGCGCCGAGCGGCGATCGGCGCGGCGGCGTCGGGAAGCGACGAGACGTTCGGGACCGTGACGATGCGCTCCGGCGCGACACCCAGGCCGAGAGCCTCGGCGCTCTCCCCCGGGCCGCACGCGGCCACGATGGTGGCGCGCCCGCGCAGCAGCGTCTCGACGGCGCGGAAGGCCGCGCGCACCGGTGGGGCGACGTCGGTGCGCACGAAGGCGTAGCAGTGGGGGGTGTAGACGACGCGGGCGCGGTGCGGTGCTCCCCACAGCCGGAGGTACGCACCCGGAAAGGTCGAGTGCGCGTGCACCACGTCGAACGACGCGGTGCGCAGCAGGTGCCGCAGCCCGAGAACCGCCCGACACATCGATGCCGTGTCCCACTCCCGATGACTGGCCGTGGTTCCTTCCCACACGGCGGCGGGGGCGCCGTCCGAGAACGGCGCGGCGATGACGTGGTCGACACCGGCCGGGGAGTTCGCGACGTAGGTCCGCACCGCGACGGGGACACCTCCCGTCACCCGGTCGACGAGGTGCAGGACACGGCGGGGCGCGGGGGCGGTCACCCGTCGACGCTAGGGATCCCCCGCGCCGTCACCGGCGGGCGAGGGCGGCGGCGCCCCGGGTGAAGCGTGGCGTGCGCGGCATCCGCAATTCCGTCAAGGCCCCCGGCCGACACGGGGGCCGGTGCGTACCGTCGGGCCATGACTTCCGCTCGCGACCAGTTCACCTTCGACAACCCGGTCACCCGCTACGCCCGCGTCGAGCCGCCCGTTCAGCATCAGCCCGAGCCCGGCGTGCAGGCAGACATGACCCCCGTGCCCGACCTCGGCGAGAAGACCTACCGCGGCCTGGGCCGCCTGGTCGGACGCAAGGCACTCATCACGGGCGGCGATTCCGGCATCGGCGGGGCCGTGGCGATCGCGTTCGCCCGCGAGGGCGCTGATGTCGCGATCGTTCACCTGCCCGCCGAGCAGCGCGACGCCGACCACATCCTGCAGCAGATCCGGGATGCCGGGCGCACGGGCGTCTCGATCGCGATCGACATCTCCGATCCGAGCGCGTGCCGTGAGCTCGTCGCCCAGGCCGCCGAGGCGCTCGGTGGCCTCGACATCCTGGTGAACAACGCGGGCAAGCAGGTGATGGTCGACAAGGTCGACGACCTGTCCGACGAGCAGTTCGAGCAGACGTTCCGCACGAACGTCTTCGCCCCGTTCTGGATCACCAAGGCCGCGCTCGCGCACCTTCCCGAGGGCGGCACGATCATCAACACCGCGTCCCTCGAGGCCTACGTCCCCGCCCCCGACCGCCTCGACTACGCCGCCACCAAGGCGGCGATCAACAACCTGTCGAAGGGTCTCGCCCAGCAGCTCGCCCCCCGCGGCATCCGCGTCAACGTCGTCGCCCCCGGTCCCACGTGGTCGGCGCTGCAGGTGAGCCAGGGCGTCTCCGACGACCAGATGGAGCACTTCGACGACGAGAGCACCTACCAGCGCGCGGGACAGCCCGCTGAGATCGCCCCGGCGTTCGTGTTCCTGGCATCGGCGGAGTCCAGCTACGTCTCGGGCGAGACGTTGAACGTGAACGGCGGCATGGTCACGCCCTGACCGGCCCGCCTCGCGCCCGGCCCCGCCCCGGGCCGAACTCCTGACTTCTCCACCTCCGCCGATGCCGCGCGCCCTTCACCCGCCCGGTGGCGCCGGTTTCTCAGGAGTTCGGCCCGCATCCCGCCGCCACCGCCGCGAGGCTCGCGGTGCCCTTGCGCAAAACATCCCGATCCGCAACCGACCCTTCCGCACCCCCGCGGTAAGCGAGCGTGAAGACATGCCCTCCGAGAACGCCGTCGCCCCGCGCGAGGCGCCTGTCACCCTGTACATGCTGCACGCGCTCGGCGCGAGCGCCGACTCGTTCGATCGCGTCGCCGCCCAGCTCTCGGGCCGGGTGCGTGTCGAGGGCATCGACCTCCCCGGCTTCGGCTCGGCGGCCGCGGCCGCGGACTCCTCGCTCGACGCCACCGTCGCCCACGTCGTCCGCCACCTCGCGGCACACGCGCGCGGCCGCTGGATGCTGGGCGGCCACAGCATGGGCGGCAAGATCGCCGCACTCGTGGCCTCCCGGATCCTGCGCGGAGACGCCCCCCTGGTCGGGCTGAGCGGCATGGTGCTGATGGCTCCGTCGCCCCCGCGTCCCGAGCCGATGGACGAAGAGCGTCGCGAGCTGATGCTGTCGTGGGTGTCCGACGGCGCGATCTCCGAGACGGATGCCGAGAGCTTCCTCGAGCAGAACACCGCCGAGCCGCTCGATCCCGAGGCTCGCCGCCTCGCCCTCGCCGATCTCGGGCGCACCTCTCCCACCGCGTGGCGCGCGTGGCTCGAGACGGGCAGCCGCATCGACGCGACCGCCGAAGTCGGCACCCTCGACCTCCCGGCGCTCGTGCTCGCGGGCACCGACGATGCCGACCTCGGAGCCGCGGCGCAGCCGGGTCTGCTCGCCGCGGTGTACCCGCGCGCGCGGTTCGTCCTCCTCGACGACACGGGGCACATGATCCCCCTGGAGCGCGCACCCGAAGCGGCCGACGCGATCGCACGGTTCGCGACCGACGAGGCGCTGCTCGGCCCCGTCGTCCCCGCAGAGTGGGCGACCCTCATCGCCGGCGACCGCGTGGATGCCCGCGTGCGCGGCATCCTGAACCGTCGCGCGGTTCCCGACGACCGCGGTTACGCCCCCGAAGTGCTCGACGTCGCACAACTCATGCTGCTCCGTGAGATCGCCGACATCGTCGTCCCGCAGGAGGGACCCGCGATCGACCTCGCCGCCCGCGTCGACGCGCAACTCGCGCGCGGTGAGGGTGACGGGTGGCGGAACGCCGACCTGCCACCCGACCCCGAGGCGTATCGAGCGGGGCTCGACACCCTGGCATCCGTGTGGCCGACCGACCCCGTTGCGCGCGAGGACGTTGTGCGCGCCGCGATCGAGGGAACGACGGAGGCGACGGGCTCCTTCGACGCCGCTCAGCTGACGGCGTGGCTCGAGGACGCCCGCAACGACCTCGTGCGCCAGTGGCTGGCCCACCCGGCGAGCATGGCGCGCGTCGGGTACGACGGGTTCGCCACCGGCGGCAGTCCGATGCGCGGCTACGTGGAACTGCGGCTGGGACGCCGAGAAGACTGGGAGCCCGCCGGTGTCGGCGGCTCGATCGCGGCGGGAGACGCAGCATGAACCTCGAGCAGATGCGCACCTTCACCGACGACGAGATCGTCGACGTCGTCGTCATCGGCACGGGCGCCGGCGGCGCGCCCCTGACGGCGGAGTTGGCGGGCAAGGGCCTCAGCGTCGTGGCGCTGGAGGCCGGACGCCACTTCTCGCTCGACGACCTGACCCCCGATGAGACCGAGGCCGTCGAGATCAACTGGATGTCCGAGCGCCTCAGCGGCGGCGACGACCCCACCGCGTTCGGACCCAACAACAGCGGGCGCGGCGTCGGCGGCTCGATGCTGCACTGGGGGGCGTTCACGCCCCGCCCGGACCGCCGTGACCTGAAACTCCGCACCGAGTCGGGTCAGGGCCGCGACTGGCCCGTCGACCCCGACGAGCTGCTGAGCTACGTCGAGCGCGTCGAGGGCGACATCGGCGTCTCCGGCCCCACGCCGTACCCGTGGGACCCCAGCCGTCGATACGCCTACGCGCCGGCGAAACGCAACGCGCCGGCGAACCTCGTGGCGAAGGGCTGCGACGCCCTGGGCATCCGCTGGGCCGACGCGCCGGCGGCCGTCCTCACCCGGGCGCGCCTGCAGGATCACCACGGCGAGCGCGGCGCGTGCATCAACTGCGGCGAGTGCCACCAGGGATGCCGGACGGATGCCAAGGCCTCCACCGCCAACACGTATCTGCCCGCGGCGGTCGCCGCCGGGGCCGAGATCCGCAGCGAGGCGATGGTGCACGGGATCGAGCTCGACGCCCGCGGTCATGTCGAGGCGGTCGTCTACCGCAAGGACGGCGTCGACCGACGCCAGCGCTGTCGGACCCTCGTGTTGGCCGGAGGTGGGGTCGAAACGCCCCGGCTGCTGCTGCACACGGGTCTGGCGAACGACAACGGCCAGGTCGGCCGGAACTTCCTCGCCCACGGGGCAACGCAGGTGTGGGGCCGGTTCGACGAGCCGGTGCGCGGGCACCGCGGGTACCCGTCGTCGCTCATCAGCGAAGACATGATGCGTCCCACCGACGCGGACTTCGCCGGCGGCTACCTCGTGCAGAGCCTCGGCGTCATGCCGCTCACGTTCGCCACCACGCTCACCCGCGGGGGCGGCCTGTGGGGCCCCGAACTCATGCAGCGGCTCGACCAGGCGCGCTTCATGGCCGGCATCGGCATCAACGCCGAGTGCCTGCCGTCCGACGACAACCGGCTCGAGCTGGTCGACGAGACCGATGAGTTCGGCATCCCTCGCGCTCGGGTGACGTTCACCGCGGGCGAGAACGAGAAAGCGATCGACCGCCACGCCACCGCGTTCATGCTGCGGGTGATGCAGGCTGCGGGAGCTCGCGAGACGATGGTGCTGGCCCGCTCGGCGCACACCATCGGCACGTGCCGCATGTCGGACGATCCCTCCGACGGGGTGGTCGACGCCGACGGTCGCTCGCACGAGATCCCCAACCTCTGGATCTGCGACAACTCGGTCTTCCCGTCGGCGATCGCGGCGAACCCGGCGTTGACGATCATGGCCCTGTCGCTGCGCACCGCCGACCGTATGCTCGCCTCAGCCGCCTAACCCGCCGCGCCGCGCCGCGCCCGCCCCGCCGCCGTGCCGCCCACCCCCCTGTTGAGTGTCCAAAACACGCCGCGGGGCTCGGCGCGCGGGCGGCGCGTCGTGGACACTCAACGGGCTGCCGCCGAACACGCGAGAATGGATGCCATGAAGCTCGAGCACCTCGTCCGGTTCACCGCCCTCGCCGAGGAGCTGCACTTCCCCCGCGCGGCGGAGAAGCTCCGCATCCCCCTCGCCTCGCTGTACACGACGATCGACAAGCTCGAAGAAGAGGTGGGGCAGCCGCTCGTGTCGCGCACCCCGCCCACGCAGCTGACCCCCGCGGGCCAGTTGCTCCTCACCGAGGCCCGGCACCGCATCGCCGACGCGCCGCCCGCGGCTCCCCGCCAGAAGGCACCCGGCGGAGGCAAAGCCAAAGCGTCGAAGGGAAAGGGCCGCGCCCCCATCGTGAAGGGCGAGCCCAAGCCGTACAAGAAGCGCCAGGGGCGCTGACCCCCGCCCTCCCCACGCATAAACGCTGATCCTGCACAGAAACGCGCTGTCTGAGCGTTTCCGCGCAGGATCAGCGTTTATGCGGGGCTTCCTACAGCTCGGTCACGACCCCGGCCTCGACGCGCCAGCGCCGGTCGGTCTGCACCGCGGCGAGCATGCGCCGGTCGTGCGTGACGAGCAGCAGCGTGCCGGTGTACGACTCCATCGCCTGCTCGAGCTGCTCGATGGCGGGCAGGTCGAGGTGGTTGGTCGGCTCGTCCAGCACGAGCACGTTGACGCCGCGGGCCTGCAGCAGGGCCAGCCCCGCGCGCGTGCGTTCCCCCGGTGACAGCTGGTCGACGGGGCGGGCGACGTGATCGGCCTTGAGCCCGAACTTCGCCAGCAGCGTCCGCACCTCGCCCGCGTTGAGCTCCGGCACGAAGCCCTCGAAGGTCTCGGCGAGCGGGCGCTCCCCCACGAACAGCGAGCGCGCCTGGTCGACCTCGCCGATCTCGACGCTGGCGCCGAGGCTCGCCGAGCCCTCGTCGGGCGCCTGACGACCCAGGATGCCACGCAGCAACGTTGATTTGCCGGCACCGTTGGGGCCGGTGATGCCGATGCGCTCGCCCGCGTTGACCTGCAGCGACACCGGACCGAGGGTGAAGTCGCCCTGCCGGAATACCGCGGCGGACAGCGTAGAGACGACCGAGCTCGACCGCGGCGCCGACCCGATCGTGAACTCGAGCTGCCACTCCTTGCGGGGCTCCTCGACCTCGTCGAGCCGCGCGATCCGGCTCTCCATCTGTCGGACCTTCTGCGCCTGCTTCTCGCTCGATTCGGCCGCGGCCTTGCGGCGGATCTTGTCGTTGTCGGGTGACTTCTTCATCGCGTTGCGCACACCCTGACTCGACCATTCGCGCTGGGTGCGAGCCCGCCCGACCAGGTCGGCCTTCGTCTCGGCGTACTCCTCGTACTTCTCCCGCGCCTGTCGGCGCACCGTCGCCCGCTCCTCCAGGTAGGCGTCGTAGCCGCCCCCGTACACGCGGTGGGAACTCTGCGCCAGGTCGAGCTCGAGCACTCGCGTGACCGAGCGCGCGAGGAACTCGCGATCGTGGCTGACGAGCACCACGCCGCCCCGCAGCCCCCTCACGAACGTCTCCAGTCGCTCGAGGCCGTCGAGATCGAGATCGTTGGTGGGTTCGTCGAGCAGCGCGATGTCGAACCGCGAGAGCAGCAGCGCCGCGAGCCCCACGCGCGCGGCCTGCCCTCCCGAGAGCCCGGTCATCTCGGCATCCGGTCCCACCTGCAGGCCGAGGTCTGCCAGGACCACCGGCATCCGCTCGTCGAGATCGGCGGCGCCACTGGCGAGCCAGCGTTCGAGCGCGGTGGCGTAGGCGTCGTCGGCCCCCACCGCATCGGGGTCTCCGAGCGCGGCCGCGGTGGCGTCCATCTCGCGTGTCGCCTCGGTAGACCCGGTGCGGCGGCCGATGTACTGGGCGACGGTCTCACCGGGCACGCGTTCGTGCTCCTGCGGCAGCCAACCGACGAAGGCGTCGGCCGGCGCGAGGGTGATCGCCCCGCCCTGCGGCTCGTCGACGCCGGCGAGCAGACGCAGCAGCGTGGACTTGCCCGCACCGTTGGCCCCGACGACCCCGATCACGTCCCCGGGGGCGACGGTGAGGTCGATGCCGTCGAACAGGGTGCGGTGTCCGTGGCCTCCGGCGAGGCCCTGTGCGACGAGCGTTGCGGTCATCCCTCTAGTCTCTCAGGGCCCGGACGTCTCACCGCGAGCGCGGTCGCGGCAGAAGCAATTCGACGATCGTGATCGCGTTGGATGGGCCGAGAGATCGTCAGCGCGCCGATGGCGATGAGCAGAACCGGTGCGCACGCGGCCACCCCAAGAGGGATGCGGCTCCAGACATCCCCGTCCTCGGCGAACGCGAAGAGGACGAACCACCCCCAGCCCACGGCGAGAAAGGTCGCCGAGCTCGCGGCGATACTCGCCGCCCCCGGGCGCAGCCGGTGACGCACCGCCGGGACCCTCAGGCATACCCAGACCACGACCAGCGTGCCGCCCACGAGGGTCGCCGCCGTGAGCATCCCGGGCACCGCTTCAGACGGCGACGTCGTGACGAATGAGACGATGTCGACAATCGGATGCGACAGCACCGCCCACACGCCAGCCGCCAGGACGACGGCGATGTACAGCAGTGACAACCACCACTTCCCCGGGTCGTCCCTCGTTGCGACGGTGGTCATGCGCTCGCTCTCGAAGGTCGGGCGCACCGAGGCGCGGATGCTGGGGCAGAACCAGTATGCCGATTTCGCCCGCGTCACCGCGCCCGCGGATGCGACGTGGCATACACGTCGCGCAGCGCGTCGACCGTGACGTGCGTGTAGATCTGCGTCGTGGCCACCGACGCATGGCCGAGCAGTTCCTGCACCACCCGCACGTCCGCCCCACCCTGCAGCAGGTGCGTCGCGAACGAGTGCCGCAGCGTGTGCGGCGAGACGTGCGCGGTGAGTTCGGCGCGTTCGGCGGCGGCCTGGATGATCAGCCAGGCGCTCTGTCGCGACAGCGGCGCCCCGCGCACCCCGAGGAACAGTCGCGGTGTGGCGCGTCCCCGGGATGCCAAGCCCGGACGCACCCGCGTGAGGTACGCCTCGATCGCGGCACGCGCGTAGGAGCCCACCGGCACGATGCGCTCCTTGTCGCCCTTGCCGCGCACCCGCAGCAGGTCACCGTGCGCGGTGTCGTCGACGTCGAGCTGCACGATCTCCGACACCCGCGCGCCGGTCGCGTACAGCAGCTCCAGCAGCGCCCGATCTCGGATCGCCGACGGTTCCGCCGCTGAGGCGTCTTCGGTCTTGGGCGCGGGACCCGCGGCATCCAGCAGCAGGTCGACCTGGGCGATGGTGAGCGCCTTGGGGAGACGGCGGGGTGCCTTCGGGGGCCGCAGTCGACCCGTCGGGTCGTCGTCGGCGCGCCCCTCACGCACGAGGAAACGGTGCAATCCCCGCACCGACGACTGCAGGCGCGCGAGCGACGACGACGCGGGAGGAGGTTCCGCCGACGCGCGTTCTGCGGCGAAGTCGGCGATGAGAGCCGGCGTCACGGCATCGATCGTCGTCACCCCTCGCTCCCGCAGCCAGGCGACGTACACCGTCAGGTCACGGCGGTACGCGGCGGACGTGTGATCCGAGAGCCCGCGCTCGAGCGCGACGTGGCGGAGGTAGGTCTCGACCGCGCGCTCGAGCTCCACGTCAGGCCGACGCGGCCTCGCGGCGCAGCACCTCGGCCGCGGCGAGCGCGCCGGTGGCGAGGATGCCGTTGCGCAGGCGCCCCGACAGTACGCCGTCGATGACATCGGCCAGCGGCACCCGCTCGACGCGCATGTCGGACTCTTCGTGCTCGCGCTGGTAGTCGGTCTCGACCGTCGTCAGTCCCCGCGCGAGGAAGAGGTGCACGACTTCGTCGTTGCCACCGGGGGTGGTGTGCATCGACACGAGGTGCTGCCACCGCGACGCCTCGAGGTCGACTTCTTCGGTCAGCTCGCGCTTCGCCGTCTCGAGCGGGGGTTCGCCGGCCACGTCGAGGAGCCCGGCCGGGATCTCCCAGTCGCGTTCCTTGATCGGGTGCCGGTACTGCTGGATGAGAACCACGCGCCCGTCGTCGTCGATGGCCACCACCGCGGCCGCTCCCGGGTGGGCGACGTACTGACGGGTCATCTCGCCGTCGCCGTAGCGCACGGTGTCGGAGCGGACGTCCCACACCGCGCCCTCGTAGACGAGCTCGCTCGAGAGCACCTCGAGCTCGACGGATTCGTCGCGCAGTTCTTCCACGTCAGTCCTCCTCGACGTCGAACAGCTCGCTCGAACGGTGACGGTCGAGCGCCGCCGCGACCAGGCCGCTGAACAGCGGGTGGGGCTCGGTCGGGCGCGAGCGCAGCTCGGGGTGGGCCTGGGTGGCGATGTAGTACGGGTGCACCTCGCGCGGCAGCTCGACGAACTCGACGAGGTCGAGGTCGGGGTTGAGGCCCGAGAACACCAGACCGGCGTCGCTCAGCTGCTGGCGGTAGGCGTTGTTGACCTCGTAGCGGTGACGGTGGCGCTCCGAGATCTGCGACTGCCCGTACAGGTCTGCGGCGAGCGAGCCTTCGGCGAGGGCGGCCGGGTACAGGCCCAGGCGCATCGTGCCTCCGAGGTCGCCGCTCTCGAGGATGTCGACCTGCTCCGCCATGGTCGCCACGACGGGGTGGACGGTGTCGGGGTCGAACTCGCTGGACGAGGCACCCTCGAGACCGGCCATCGTGCGCGCGTACTCGATGACCATGCACTGCAGGCCGAGGCAGATGCCGAGGGTGGGGATCCCCTGCTCGCGCGCGAAACGCAGCGCGCCGAGCTTGCCCTCGATGCCGCGGATACCGAACCCGCCGGGCACGATGATGCCGTCGACAGCCGCCAGAGCCTTCTCGGCGCCCTCGGGCGTCTCGCACAGGTCGGACGGGATCCACGTGATCGTCACGTGGGTCTCTTGGCCGAAGCCGCCCGCCTTGATCGCCTCGGTGACCGACAGGTAGGCGTCGGGGAGGTCGATGTACTTGCCGACGAGTCCGATGGTGACTTCGTGCTTCGGGTTGTGCACCGCCTGCAGCACACGCTGCCACCGCGACCAGTCGACGTCGGCCGCCTTGTCGAGGTCGAGCGCGTCGACGATATAGGCGTCGAGGCCCTGATCGTTCAGCATCGAGGGGATGTCGTAGATGCTGGGCACGTCGATCGCGTTGACGACCGCGTCCTCGTCGACATCGCACATGAGCGCGATCTTGCGCTTGTTCGACTCGGTGACGGGACGGTCGCTGCGCAGCACCAGGGCATCGGGCTGGATGCCGATGGAGCGCAGCGTCGCGACGGAGTGCTGGGTGGGCTTGGTCTTCTGCTCGCCCGACGCGCCCATGAAGGGCACGAGCGAGACGTGCACGAAGAAGACGTTCTTGCGGCCGAGCTCGTGGCGGATCTGGCGAGCCGATTCGATGAAGGGCTGCGACTCGATGTCGCCGACCGTTCCACCGATCTCGGTGATGATCACGTCGGGCTGCGGGCTCTCACTGGCCTGCAGGCGCATGCGGCGCTTGATCTCGTCGGTGATGTGCGGAATGACCTGCACCGTGTCGCCGAGGTACTCGCCACGGCGCTCGCGCGCGATGACCTGCGAGTAGATCTGGCCGGTGGTGACGTTGGCCGCCTGGCTCAGCTCGATATCGAGGAAGCGTTCGTAGTGTCCGATGTCGAGGTCGGTCTCGGCACCGTCATCGGTCACGAAGACTTCGCCGTGCTGGAACGGGTTCATCGTTCCCGGATCGACGTTGAGGTACGGGTCGAGCTTCTGCATGACCACGTGCAGGCCTCGCGCCGTGAGGAGATTGCCGAGGCTTGCCGCCGTCAGGCCTTTTCCGAGGGAGGAGACCACTCCTCCGGTGACGAAGATGTGCTTCGTCGTGAAGATCTTGTCGTCTGAATGTCCCGCGTCCGAAGTCTGCATCACGGGCTTCGATCCTATCAGTCAGCTCGGTCGATGGTTCTCGCGGATCTCATCCGCCTCGTTCGGGAGTCTCGCACCACCCTCCGACATCCGCATCACCGCAGCGTGAAGATCGTGCGGCGAGCGCGCGTCACCGAACGGAGCGTCCCGTTTGCAGCAGCTCCCGGGCGTGGGTGAGGGCGGCGTCGGAGTCGCTCAGGCCCGACAGCAGGCGAGCCATCTCGGCCTCGCGTTCCGCGCCGTCGAGTCGCCGGACACTGGATGCCGTGACCGCACCGTCGTTGCCCTTGACGACGGTGAGGTGGTTCCCGGCGAAGGCGGCGACCTGGGCCAGGTGGGTGACGGCGATGACCTGCGACGACTCCGCCAGCCGTGCCAGCCGGCGGCCCACCTCGATCGCCGCGGCACCGCCGATCCCGGCGTCGACCTCGTCGAAGACGAACGTGGGAACCGGGTCGACTCCGGCGATGACGACCTCGATGGCGAGCATGACACGGCTGAGCTCTCCGCCCGAGGCCCCGCGCGATACGGCTCGCGGATCCGCGCCGGGGTGCGGAGCGAGCAGGATCGTGACCTCGTCGCGGCCGTGCCCGGCGGGAACAGCGGGGGCGACCTGGACCGTGAGCCGGGCGTCGGGGAGCGCCAGAGCGTGCAGCTCCTCGGTCACCGCGGCACCGAGGCGCGCGGCGGCGTCCCGTCGCGCGGCGCTGAGGTCGTCGGCGGCCGCATCCAGTTCTGTCGCGGCCGCGTCGCGCTGCGCGCTGAGGCGTTCGATACGGTCACCGTCGTCGTCGAGTTCGACCAGACGGGCCGAACCCGTCTCGAGCAGCGCGATCGCGGCATCCACCGATCCGTGGGCGCGAACGAGACCCGCGAGCACGCCCCTTCGCTCGTCCACGGCCGACAGCTCGTGCGGACCCGACTCGTCGAGATCGGCGAGGTACCCCGACAGCGCCACCGACGCGTCGGTGGCGCGATAGCCGAGATCGGCGACCTGCTCTCCGATCGCGGCGAGCGCGGCGTCGCTGCCCGCGATGCGTTCGAGTGCTCGGCGCGCCTCGGCGAGCAGGGTGACGACGTCAGGTGTGCCGTCGTCGTTCGACAGCGCCGCGTGCGCGGTGACCGCCGCCAGACGCAGTTCCTCGGCGTTCGCCAGACGCTCCGCCCGCCGAGCCAGTTCGTCTTCTTCGCCTTCGACGGGGGCAGCGGCTTCGATCTCGGCGATCGCGGCTCGCAGCTGCGCGGCTTCTCGGGCGCGATCGTCGCGATCGGCGGTGAGGGTGGTCAGCTCGGCGTCGAGTGCGCGCCAGGTGTCCCACGCGCCGCGGTAGGCGGTGCGGGCCGCCGTCACCGGACCGCCGCCGAAGCGGTCGAGCGCGTCGCGCTGCGCCGACGAAGACTTCAACCGCAGCTGGTCGGACTGCCCGTGCACGACGACGAGATCGTCGGCGAGGTCAGCGAGCACACCGGCCGGGGCGGTGCGTCCGCCGACCGTCGCGCGTCCTCGTCCCTCGCTCGAGACGGTGCGACCGAGATACAGCTCAGCGCTGCCGCCGCCCACCGGTTCGACGTCACCGCCGGCCTCGCGCACGCGGGAGGCCACGGGGCCGTCCTCGGGAACGAGCCAGACGCCCTCGACCGTCGCCTGCGCCGCGCCCTTGCGCACGGCGCTCGAGTCGGCGCGCTGGCCGAGCAGCAGTCCGAGACCGGTGACGACCATCGTCTTGCCTGCGCCGGTCTCGCCCGTGATGGCGGTGAATCCCCGTCCCATGGGCAAGGTGGCGTCGGCGATCACACCGAGATCGCGCAGGCGCATCTCTTCGATCATGACGGTCCCCCCGCCACTCCCCGCCAACCCGTCACGGGGAGGTGGAACTTGCGCACGAGGCGATCGGTGAAGGCGGCCGGGTGCAGCCGCGCCAGCCGCACCGGGCGGGACGACCGGCGCACGACGACACGCGCGCCCGGAGGCAGGTCGTGCGAACGGCGACCGTCGCACCACAGGATGCCGCTGCCGCTCGTGCGCTCCAAGACCTCGACCGCGACGGTGGCCTCGGGGCTCACCACGAGGGGACGCGCGAAGAGCGCGTGCGCCGACAGCGGCACGACGGCGATCGCCTCGACGGTCGGCCAGACGATGGGGCCGCCGGCCGAGAAGTTGTAGGCGGTCGAGCCGGTCGGGGTGGCGACGACGACGCCGTCGCAGCCGAACGATGACAGCGGGCGACCATCGACGGCCATGACGACCTCGAGCATGCGCTCCCGGCTGGCCTTCTCGACGGTGGCCTCGTTGAGCGCCCACGTCTCGAAGATGACACGGTCGTCGGCGTCTTCGATCTTGACGGCGAGCGCGAGGCGCTCCTCGACCGTGTAGTCCCGGTCGATCACCCGACGCACCGCGTCGTCCATGTCGTCGCGTTCGATCTCGGCGAGGAATCCCACGTGCCCCATGTTGATGCCGAGGATGGGGGCCGTGCTTCCGCGCACCATCTCGGCCGCGCGCAGGATGGTGCCGTCGCCGCCGAGGACGATGGCGAGCTCGACGTCGTCGATGCCCACGTCCACACCCAGGGTCGCCACTCCCTCGAGGCCGAGGCGCTCGGCGAGTTCGGGGCGGTCCTCGGCCGAGACGACGGGAGTCGCACCCGCCGCGCAGATGGCCGTGATGATGCGTTCGGCGGCATGGACGGTGTCGTCACGGCGCGCGTGGACGACGAGGAGGATTCGGCGATCGCTGGGGGTCATCGGCTTCCGGTCAGTCGGGTCACGGTGCTCTCCCATTGTGAGGGCTCTGTGCCGTGGACGGTCGAGAACCACGCGACGTACTCCTGGTTGCCGTGGGTTCCGACGATCGGTGACGCGATGAGACCCGCGGTGCGCAGGCCCACGTCCCACGCGGCCCACAGCACGCCGTGCACGGCATCGGACCGCAGAGCAGGGTCGGTGACGAGCCCACCCTTCACCGCGGTGCGGCCGACTTCGAACTGGGGCTTGATGAGCAGCACGACGTCGGCGGTCGGATCCATCGTCTCGACGATCGCGGGAAGAACGTGGTGGAGCGAGATGAACGAGAGGTCACCGGTGACGATGCGTGGTCGCTCGTCGACGCCCGTCGCGGCGGCGAGAGAGGCGGCGGTCATGAACCGCACGTTATACCCCTCGACCGACACCACGTCCGGGTCGGACTCGACGACGGTGGACAACTGCCCGTGGCCCACGTCGACGGCCAGGACGGGGCGAGCGCCGCGTTCGCGCAGAACCTGGCTGAAGCCGCCCGTGGACGCGCCCAGGTCTACGGCGGCGACACCGTCCACGACGATGTCGAAGGCGTCGAGCGCCGCGAGCAGCTTGTGGGCTCCCCGACTGACGTAATGGTCGGATCCGGCCACGTCGATGACGCTGTCGTCGCCGACCTGCGCCGACGTCTTGACGACCGGACGCCCGTCGACGCTCACGAGCCCGTCGACGACGAGCTGAGCGGCGTGCGAGCGGGAGCGGGCGAGCCCTCGGGCGGCGAGCTCCGCATCGAGACGGGGAGTCACGCCCGCCGCGCTGCCGGGGTGTCGGTCGGTGCCGATTCGAGGCGGCGCGCCAACTCGTCCTGCACGGCGGCGTAGGCCTCCGCGCGCGCTCCCAGCGGCTGCTCCTCGATCACCCGCAGGCGGTCGACGAGTTCGGGAACGGCATCGGGGGCGGAGCTGTCCGACATGGATGCCATGCTACCGACGTCAGCGCAGGCGGAACGGGTCGGCGTACAGCTGTTCGGGCACGCGGAAGCCGAAGATGGCGCGTCCGGAGTTCCAGATCACCGCGGCTCCGGCGCGCAGAAGGTCGATCTGCCGATCGCCCTCTGCGACGATGCGCAGGTCGACACCGTCGACCTCGACGATCGCGTCGCCCACGCGGGTGCGTGCGCCCTTGACGATCGTCTCGGGATACGGCTCGAAGAGCTGGCGCAGATCCTCGACGATGTAGTCGGGACGCTGCGACGCAATGGCCGCGAGCACCTGCTTCGGCCGGTCGATCCCGGTCAGTACGAGCAGCGAGGGCATGCCCGCGGTCCGCGCTCCCTGGATGTCGGTGTCGAGTCGGTCTCCGATGAACAGCGGCGCCTGCGCCCCTGTCCGGGTGATCGCCTCGTCGAAGATCGGACGCTCGGGCTTGCCGGCGATCGTCGCCAGGCGTCCCACCGCCGTGTGCACGGCCGACACGAGGGTCCCGTTTCCCGGGGCGATGCCGCGCGCCTGCGGAATGGTCCAGTCGGTGTTCGTCGCGACCCACGGGATGCCGCCGTCTTCGACTGGGGTGGCAAGCGCGTAGGCGGCCTCCGCCAGGTGCGCCCATCCCACGTCGGGGGCGAAGCCCTGCACGACGGCCGCGGGTGCGTCGTCGGCGCTGCGGGTGACGACGAAGCCGGCCTTCTCGACCTCGACCACGAGACCCTCACCGCCGATGACGAGAAGGGTCGAGCCCGCGGGCACGAGGTCACGCATGAGCCGCATGGCCGCCTGCGGACTCGTCGTGACGTCGTCGGCGGCGACGCGGAGTCCGAGCGACGAGAGGTGCTCCGCGACCGATGCGTCGGTGCGCGAGGCGTTGTTGGTGATGTAACCGAGCCGGCGCCCCTCGTCCTGGGCCCGGTTGAGACTGTCGACGGCGTGCGGGAGGGCACCGGGGCCCGCGTACACGACGCCGTCGAGGTCGGCGAGCACGACGTCGATGCCGTCGAGCGGTGTCGACGCCGTCCGGCCGCGGCCGAAGATCATCGCGCGTCCTCGTCGGGGGCGGAGGACTCCGTCGAAGCGTCAGAGTCGGCGTCAGCCTCGTCGACGTCCACTGCGCCAGCAGAAACCGCATCGGCGTCAGCATCAGTGACATCGGCGTCGTCAGCGGAGGTGGAGGTGTCGCCAAGGTCTTCGATGTCGTCGAGGCCGAGGTCTTCTGTCGGGATGACCCCGGATGCCACGTCCACACCGCCCTCGTCGTCGATGAGTTCGATCTCCTCGACGACGATCACTTCGCGGTCGGCGACGCCCGCTGCGGCGTCGAGGGCGTCGGAGGCGATCTGTGCACGGCGTTCCCACTCCGCCGCTTCGGCGTCACGCCCGAGCTCCTCGAGCACCGCGGCGCGAGCGCTGAACAGCGCGGGGCTCCACTCGAACGCACGGTCGGGGTCGGCCTCGGGGATGTCGAGTTCCTGGAGCGCCCGTTCCGTTTCTCCGAGGTCCAGACGAGCACCGGACATCGCGATCGCGAGCTGCACGCGGACCGGGACCGAGAGCTTCGAGCGGTCCACCGCGCGGCCCTCTTCCAGCGCGCGATCGGGTTTGCCGACTCCTCGCTCGCTGTCCACGATGAGCGGAACCTGATCGTCGGAGCCCGTGATGCGACGGTGGGTGCGCAGCTCTCGCAGGGCGAGGGCGAAGTCCCCCACCGCATAAGCGGTGATGGCGACCGTCTCGCGGACGACGCCGACACGGCCGGCGCTCCGAGAGGCCGCCAACGCGTGCTCGTGCGCGAGCGCGGGGTCTTCGTCGATGAGACGCGCGGCCATCGCGAGATGGCGGGCGACGTTCTCGGCGTTGTCCTTGCTCAGCGTCTTCAACTCGTTGCGTGCCGCGCCCGGCAGATCCCAGGCCGTGATCTCTTCGGGGATCTCCGGACCCCGCTCGCGCCGGTCCTGCGGCGGACGCGTGGCACGTGCGTCGTCACGATCGAAGCGGCGGGGTGCGCCCGCACCGGGACGACGGTCGCCCGAAGGACGACGGTCATTCCCGCCGGCGAAACCGCGACTGTCGCCCTCGCGACGGTACGGACGATCACCGTCACGCGGCGGACGCGAGTCATTGTCACGATGGTAAGGACGATCGCCATCACGCGGCGGACGCGAGTCATTGTCACGACGGTAGGGGCGGTCGCCGTCACGCGATGGACGGGAGTCACCCGAACGGGGCGGACGTGAATCGTTGTCGCGACGGAACGAGCGGTCACCATCACGCGGCGGACGCGAATCATTGTCGCGACGGTAAGGACGGTCACCGTCACGCGGCGGACGCGAGTCATTGTCGCGACGGTAAGGACGGTCACCATCACGCGGCGGACGCGAATCATTGTCGCGACGGTAAGGACGATCACCGTCACGCGATGGACGGGAGTCACCCGAACGGGGCGGACGCGAATCGTTGTCGCGACGGACCGGGCGGTCACCATCACGCGGCGGACGCGAGTCATTGTCGCGACGGTAAGGACGGTCACCATCACGCGGCGGACGCGAGTCGTTGTCGCGACGGAACGGGCGGTCGCCGTCACGCGATGGACGGGAGTCACCCGAACGCGGCGGACGCGAATCGTTGTCACGACGGAACGGGCGGTCACCCTCACGCGGCGGACGCGAATCCCCCGAACGCGCAGGACGCGAATCATTGTCCCGACGGAACGGGCGGTCGTTGTCGCGCGGAGGACGGGCATCGCCCTCACGACGGAACGGACGGTCGCCGCGTGGCGACGCCCCGTCCCTTCCGGAAGACTGCCCGCGACCGGACGCGCGGTCGCCCGAGCGTCCTTCGTTGCTCTTGCGATCGTTCGCGTCATTCGTCGACATGACTGGCCTTCCCGGGAAATGTGCCCGTAAATGCGAAATGGCCACCCAACATTGGGTGGCCATTCCGAC
>NZ_JACYTT010000008.1:0-4198 GCF_014841235.1 Microbacterium sp. CFBP 8794
GCTGACAGAGGTCACGAATGCGCTCTGTCTCTGTTGCAGAATTCAAGTAGCGTCTCAGGAGGCGCACCAAAATGATTATGGTTATCATTATCGATGACCCAACGACAGAGGTCGCCATGTACCGATGGCGACTTTTTGTTTGGCTTGAACTGAGACACCGCGAAAAACGCTTATCACCTCACCCCTGTTCGGCACTCGCAGAATGTGCGCGGGAGCCGGGTTCGGTACAGGCCATCTGCGCCTACCCTCTCAGAGGTGGCGTGTACCGATGTTGTTGTCGCTTCTACGACAGACATCGTCGGAGACGCGTGTCATAATCATGCTCAAATGAAGAGGAAACCAAAGAACACCGTGCCGGTTGAGACCCCACCCGAAGAGGTGGAGATCTCGGATGAGCTTGCTTGGCGCGTTCACGACAATGCCAAGAGCTGGATATCTCAGGTTGACGTGAAGGCGGCAGCCGCCCTGGCGATTGAAGCTGCCATCATGGGATTCGCGTTAGCGCTGGTCACCACCACTGGAACGCTTGCACAACTGACGTTTCTATCGCGCTGCGTAATCGGCGCAGGGCTGCTTTTGCTCTTCGTGAGCGTCATTTTCTCGATTATTGTCCTCAGGCCGCGCGTTAAGCTCAATGAACCTGCGCCGAAAGATAGAGGCTATCTGTACTTCGGCCACCTTCGGCATTGGAAAAAAGCCGATCTTAGCCGCGTGCTCGCCAAGAATACCGTCAACGATGATCAACTTGCGGACCAAGTGATCAAGATGTCGATCGTGGCATGGCGCAAGCATCTCTGGCTCAAATGGTCGTTATACCTCCTTCTCGCAGGTATGGCGGTGATCGGCGGTCTATACCTCGTTCTCCTACTCGGACTAATGCCCGACCAGTTAGGTGACCTCATTCCCACACCAACACCGACGACAGGAGCAGCCTCATGACACTCGGCGAGGAGCTGAAGGCATACGCCGCGAAGACGCATTCAACAGCTTGGACAAGGCGGAACGGCCAAAAAGTACCCGAAGCCGAGGATGTGGCGCTCGGCAACGTGGCCGTGGATATCGATGCCGTGGTGCTGTACGCGGACCTGAAGGATTCGACTGGCCTCGTCAAAGGCTGGAAAGACTGGTTCGCGGCCGCCGTGTACAAGAACTACCTCTACACCGTTTCACGAATTATCCGTCATCACGGCGGTGCGATCACGGCATTCGATGGAGACAGAGTCATGGCCGTCTTCATTGGTGACGGCAAAGAAGGCACCGCAGCCAAGGTTGCCTTGAAAATTAACTGGGCCGTAAAGAACATTTTGCAACCCGCGATCGAAGCGCAGTATAAAGGCATCGCGTTCAAACTAGAACAGAAAGTAGGAATTGCAACGTCAAAGACAATGGTTGCACGCACGGGCATCCGCGGCTCTAACGACCTAGTGTGGGTGGGTAACGCTGCAAACATCGCCGCAAAACTAGCCGCGCTAGACAAGGGGTATCCCTCTTACATCACCTCCGAGGTCTTTAACGCGCTGCCAAATGATGCAAAGTTTGCAACGGACAACCGACCGATGTGGCGCGACCTTGGCAACGGCGACGGGTATGGCAAAATCTACGGATCCACCTTCTGGTGGCCGGTTGTTTGAGGTCACTGCAGGATGATTATCGACCCAAATGAAACGACACAAGGATTAGATAGATGACCTTAGCCGAAGAACTTAGCGAGTACGCCAAGAACACCCACCAAAAAGTATGGACGCGACGCAAGGGACAAATCGTTCCAAGCACCGATGACATCACAATGGGAAACCAGGCGGTAGATCTGGACGCGGTAGTACTCTACGCAGACTTAAAAGACTCTACAGGCTTAGTCGACGACTACTCAGACGAGTTCGCGTCCGAGATATACAAAAACTATTTGTATGCAGTCTCCAAAATCATCAAGGCAAACGGCGGCACAATTACGGCGTTCGACGGCGATCGCGTGATGGCAGTGTACATCGGAGATTCGAAGAACTCCGCCGCCGCTCGAACTGCGCTCCGCATCAAATGGGCGGTCGACAACATCCTGCAGCCCGCTATCCAGGCGCAATATACTTCGAATTCGTTCAAGCTGCGACAGAAGGTTGGCATCGCTAGCTCGCAGACGATGGTGTCGCGAACGGGCATCAGAGGAAGCAACGACCTCGTGTGGGTAGGTAACGCCGCCAACTTCGCTGCTAAACTTGCGGCGTTCGATCGCGGCTATTCGAGCTACCTAACCGAGGCAGTTTACGACAGCCTAAATGCGGCTTCGAAATACGGCGGAGATCCACAACAGGACATGTGGACGGACCTAGGCGTGGTAGACGACTTTGGTCGCATCTACGCCTCTAGCTGGGAATGGAGTTTTTCGTAACAGCTGTTTCGCTAGTCGAAATATCTCAAGTGCAAGCGCAGGGCGCGACGTCGACGTTACCCAGCGACAACTCACTTGTGATGTATCGCGGCAACGGTCCTCGCGTCGAAGCCGCGGCCATTGCGACCTCCCTCCACGAGAGGCTCCGGGCATGGAGCTCGACTGCACGGTCGATCCAGGCTAGTGACATGCTCCGACAACGAGTTGCCAAAGTCAGCTCTGCAGCGATGAAGCGAGCAACCTTGATGTGTCGGAAGTCCCTGTCATAATCAGGCGCAGTATGGGGAACACACTGAATCACGACGAGGCTGCCGATGTCCTTCGACAGGCCAACGAGCGCAAGACGAGCCAAGCCAACGGAACCGGCCCATGGACAGTTGTGTATGACAGCTGGCACGCTTCCGGCGATCGAAACGGCGGACGCTTCGCCGCCTTTGCCGTGCCGGGTTATCGCGACCGTGCCATGCAGAGCGGTAGCTGGGACATGTCTGTGGGTGGCGGCTTTCCGGGGTTCTCGCAGTATCACGAGGATGGCCAGTGGGTCAGCACCTACCACCGCAACGTCGATGGACCAGATCTTGAACCGCTTGTTCTGGTTCAGGAGATGCATGGCGTAGTACCTGATGCCTACCTCATCTCCGAAGAGTTCCGGCTGTTGATGCACCTATGGGAAGACAAGGCCACAGGGAACTACTACAGCGTCGGCGACGATGGATCCAAGGAGCTTGCGATCGAGTTCACCGGACGCCAAATTCGCGTTCGGACGCCGCTCCTGCGTCGGTACCAGGCCGCCCGCCAGCTCGACCTCCTGCTGTTCTCGGACACTCGTGTGTTTGCAGACACAGATGAGAAGCCGGAAGCATTCCAGGAGCTGAACGAGGAGGACCACGTCGAAAAGGACTCGGTTGTCTTCATGGGCGTAGGTGATATTGGCCTCGGGCGGAACCAGGTCTTCTTTCGACTGCTTGTCAAGCGAGTCCTCCCACCGCCTCCGCAGGAGCAGAGCGGAATCTGGCCATGGGATCGCGACGATGAGGAGTACCCCGAGTTCATCATCGACGAGGATGAGAACGGGCGTCCGGTGAAGTTCACCTGCGAGGAGGACAAGCTCGCAAACTACTTCGGGAAGAACCCCGACGCTCCGCACTATCTGACGCCCGTCTTCTTCAAGCCAGAGGTGCTCAGGCGCTACTACGACGACCCCAGCCTCTATTCGGTCTCTGACGGCCGACTCAGCTGCGGACACCTATGGGGAGTCCAGATTGACAACGGCAACCCCGCTGCCGTGATGGTGTTTCTCGGAGACATCGGCCGAGACATCCCGAGCAGCCACCGCGACCATTGGCGTGCGTACAACATTCCGCCGGTCTCGAAGATAAGTAGTGTTGGTACGTACGTGAAGCCTGCTGTACCACAAAAGCAAGACTCGAACTGCGACCCCAACTATTCAGGAGCTTGCGTGCCTATTGCAAGCGATGTTGACTGTGCTGGTGGCAAAGGAAATGGACCAGCATATGTTCGTGGCCCGGTGTACGTAATTGGTAGCGACATCTATGGACTTGACGGCGATGGCGATGGCGTCGGCTGTCAGTAGTAGCTACTTAGCAATGCCGCGAGCCCGGAGCGTGGTAGCAACCGTCCTGGCGTCGTAGCCAACGGTGATCGCGATCTTGCGGAACGACAGGCCTTGAGCATGAAGCTCAGCCGCACGACTAATGGAGGCCTGCGACATGCTGCGACCTCGTGTGGCGACACCCGCTAGCTTCCGTACGTTCTGAATCGTCCACTCCGTGACACCGAAGGCTCGAGCGAGAT
>NZ_JACYTT010000009.1:0-3588 GCF_014841235.1 Microbacterium sp. CFBP 8794
GGGCTGGGGTGGTTGGTGGCTGTTTCCTTGTGGGCCTCGTCTCGGCGCCGGTGTTCCGGTGGTTGGGGTGGGGTACCGCCCGTACTTTGAGAACTACACAGTGGACGCGAGCATCTTCCATGCAACTCTTCGGGGTTGTGTGGTGAAGATGATCTTAAAGATCATTAGTCAATTTTTTGACGATTCAACTCATGTGATTTCAAGTCTTTAAGAGCAAACGGTGAATGCCTTGGCATCTGGAGCCGAAGAAGGACGTAGCAATCTGCGATAAGCCTCGGGGAACTGATAAGCGAGTTTTGATCCGAGGGTGTCCGAATGGGGAAACCCCGCTGGGCGGCGTGCCGACCTGGTGACTCCCGCCTGAATATATAGGGCGGGTAGAGGGAACGTGGGGAAGTGAAACATCTCAGTACCCACAGGAAGAGAAAGCAAAAGCGATTCCGTAAGTAGTGGCGAGCGAAACCGGAAGAGGCTAAACCTAGCGTGTGTGATAGCCGGCAGGTGTTGCACGTTGGGGGTTGCGGGACTTTTCTGATTGTTCTGCCGAGCAGTCGACGTTACAAGTAGGTATAGACGAACGGTTTTGAATGGCCGGTCATAGAGGGTGCGAACCCCGTAGTCGAAATGCCTGTTCTTGGCGTGAGAAGTATCCCAAGTAGCACGGGGCCCGAGAAATCCCGTGTGAATCTGTCAGGACCACCTGATAAGCCTAAATACTCCCAGATGACCGATAGCGGACAAGTACCGTGAGGGAAAGGTGAAAAGTACCCCGGGAGGGGAGTGAAATAGTACCTGAAACCGTTTGCTTACAAACCGTTGGAGCCTCCTTAGTAGGGGTGACAGCGTGCCTTTTGAAGAATGAGCCTGCGAGTTAGTGATACGTGGCGAGGTTAACCCGTGTGGGGTAGCCGTAGCGAAAGCGAGTCTGAATAGGGCGTTTGAGTCGCGTGTTCTAGACCCGAAGCGAAGTGATCTATCCATGGCCAGGTTGAAGCGACGGTAAGACGTCGTGGAGGACCGAACCCACTTAGGTTGAAAACTGAGGGGATGAGCTGTGGATAGGGGTGAAAGGCCAATCAAACTTCGTGATAGCTGGTTCTCTCCGAAATGCATTTAGGTGCAGCGTTGCGTGTTTCTTGCCGGAGGTAGAGCTACTGGATGGCCGATGGGCCCTACAAGGTTACTGACGTCAGCCAAACTCCGAATGCCGGTAAGTGAGAGCGCAGCAGTGAGACTGTGGGGGATAAGCTTCATAGTCGAGAGGGAAACAACCCAGACCACCAACTAAGGTCCCTAAGCGCGTGCTAAGTGGGAAAGGATGTGGAGTTGCTTTGACAACCAGGAGGTTGGCTTAGAAGCAGCCACCCTTGAAAGAGTGCGTAATAGCTCACTGGTCAAGTGATTCCGCGCCGACAATGTAACGGGGCTCAAGCACGCCACCGAAGTTGTGGCATTAGCATTTTTGGTAGGCCTTCGTGGTCCAGCCGTGTTGATGGGTAGGAGAGCGTCGTGTGGCGAGTGAAGCGGCGGGGTGACCCAGCCGTGGACGCCACACGAGTGAGAATGCAGGCATGAGTAGCGAAAGACGTGTGAGAAACACGTCCTCCGAAAGACCAAGGGTTCCAGGGTCAAGCTAATCTTCCCTGGGTAAGTCGGGACCTAAGGCGAGGCCGACAGGCGTAGTCGATGGACAACGGGTTGATATTCCCGTACCGGCGAAGAACCGCCCAAGTTAATCCAGTGGTGCTAAGAGTCCTAGCTCAGAATTGTTTGGATCCCTTCGGGGTGATGGACGTCTGTGTGAACGCTCGACCCCATGCTGGTGCGGCTAGCGTATTAACAGGTGTGACGCAGGAAGGTAGCCCAAGCCAGGCGATGGTAGTCCTGGTGCAAGTGCGTAGGCCGAGTGATAGGCAAATCCGTCACTCATTGAGGCTGAGACACGATGCGGATAAAAAGTGGGTGATCCTATGCTGCCAAGAAAAGCATCGACGCGAGGTTCAAGCCGCCCGTACCCCAAACCGACTCAGGTGGTCAGGTAGAGAATACCAAGGAGATCGAGAGAATCGTGGTTAAGGAACTCGGCAAAATGCCCCCGTAACTTCGGGAGAAGGGGGGCCATCCACTTATTAGGACTTGCTCCGAAAGGGTGTGGTGGCCGCAGAGACTAGTGGGTAGCGACTGTTTACTAAAAACACAGGTCCGTGCCAAGTCGCAAGACGATGTATACGGACTGACGCCTGCCCGGTGCTGGAAGGTTAAGAGGACCGGTTAGCCGTAAGGCGAAGCTGAGAATTTAAGCCCCAGTAAACGGCGGTGGTAACTATAACCATCCTAAGGTAGCGAAATTCCTTGTCGGGTAAGTTCCGACCTGCACGAATGGCGTAACGACTTCCCAACTGTCTCAACCGCGAACTCGGCGAAATTGCATTACGAGTAAAGATGCTCGTTACGCGCAGCAGGACGGAAAGACCCCGTGACCTTTACTACAGCTTGGTATTGGTGTTCGGTGTGGCTTGTGTAGGATAGGTGGGAGACTGTGAAGCATTCACGCCAGTGAGTGTGGAGTCATTGTTGAAATACCACTCTGGTCACTCTGGATATCTAACTTAGGACCGTGATCCGGTTCAGGGACAGTGCCTGGTGGGTAGTTTAACTGGGGCGGTTGCCTCCCAAAATGTAACGGAGGCGCCCAAAGGTTCCCTCAACCTGGTTGGCAATCAGGTGGCGAGTGTAAGTGCACAAGGGAGCTTGACTGTGAGACTGACAGGTCGAGCAGGGACGAAAGTCGGGACTAGTGATCCGGCAGTGGCTTGTGGAAGCGCTGTCGCTCAACGGATAAAAGGTACCTCGGGGATAACAGGCTGATCTTGCCCAAGAGTCCATATCGACGGCATGGTTTGGCACCTCGATGTCGGCTCGTCGCATCCTGGGGCTGGAGTAGGTCCCAAGGGTTGGGCTGTTCGCCCATTAAAGCGGTACGCGAGCTGGGTTTAGAACGTCGTGAGACAGTTCGGTCCCTATCCGCTGCGCGCGTAGGAAGTTTGAGAGGATCTGACCCTAGTACGAGAGGACCGGGTTGGACGAACCTCTGGTGTGTCAGTTGTTCCGCCAGGAGCACCGCTGATTAGCTACGTTCGGGATGGATAACCGCTGAAAGCATCTAAGCGGGAAGCCGGCCTCAAGATGAGACTTCCATGCCCTTCGGGGCGAGAGGCTCCCAGCCAGACTACTGGGTTGATAGGCCGGATGTGGAAGCGTAGCAATACGTGAAGCTGACCGGTACTAATAAGCCGATGACTTGATAACACACCGTTTTTGGTGCTTGCGTCCACTGAGTGGTTCTCGATGTACGGTCGGGAACTCAACAATGATCATGTCGTTGTTGGTTTTTGAAACATCAATAGTGTTTCGGCGGCCATAGCGAGAGGGAAACGCCCGGTTACATTCCGAACCCGGAAGCTAAGCCTCTCAGCGCCGATGGTACTGCAGGGGGGACCCTGTGGGAGAGTAGGACACCGCCGGACTTCTTTTAGTCGGAATGGCCACCCAATGTTGGGTGGCCATTTCGCATTTACGGGCACATTT
>NZ_JACYTT010000010.1:0-2109 GCF_014841235.1 Microbacterium sp. CFBP 8794
CGGCGCCACTTGCTACTTATGATGATTCATCGACACTCGGCGCCACTTGCTACTCATGATGATTCATCGACACTCGGCGCCACTTGCTACTTATGATGATTCATCGACACCCGGCGCCACTTGCTACTTATGATGATTCATCGACACTCGGCGCCACTTGCTACTTATGATGATTCATCGACACTCGGCGCCACTTGCACTTATGAGTGATTCATCGACACTCGGCGCCACTTGCTACTTTGAGTACAATTGTGCTTTGCCACTTGAACAAAAAATTCATTGATTCATCGACACTCGGCGCCACTTGCTACTTATGATGATTCATCGACACTCGGCTATGTTTTGTCGTGTCGTTCTGCGCACTCAGGTCGTTCTGCGCCACTTGCTACTTATGACGTCGTTCTGCGCCACTTGCTACTTATGAGTACAATTGTGCCTTGCCACTTGAACAAAAAATTCATTGATTCATCGACACTCGGCGCCACTTGCTACTTATGATGATTCATCGACACTCGGTGATTCATCGACACTCGGCGCCACTTGCTACTTATGATGATTCATCGACACTCGACGCCACTTGCTACTTATGATGATTCATCGACACTCGGCGCCACTTGCTACTTATTGATTCATCGACACTCGGCGCCACTTGCTACTTATCGTCGTTCTGCGCCACTTGCTACTTGATGATTCATCGACACTCGGCGCCACTTGCTACATGATGATTCATCGACACTCGGCGCCACTTGCTACTTATGATGATTCATCGGTCACTCGGCGCCACTTGCTACTTATGATGATTCATCGACACTCGGCGCCACTTGACTTATGATGATTCATCGACACTCGGCGCCACATGCTACTTATGATGATTCATCGACACTCGGCGCCACTTGCTACTTATCGTCGTTCTGCGCCACTTGCTACTTGAGTGATTCATCGACACTCGGCGCCACTTGCTACTTTGACGTCGTTCTGCGCCACTTGCTACTTGACGATTCATCGACACTCGGCGCCACTTGCTACATGATGATTCATCGACACTCGGCGCCACTTGCTACTTATGATGATTCATCGGCTACTCGGCGCCACTTGCTACTTATGATGATTCATCGACACTCGGCGCCACTTGCTATGATGATTCATCGACACTCGGCGCCACTTGCTACTTATGATGATTCATCGGTCACTCGGCGCCACTTGCTACTTATGATGATTCATCGACACTCGGCGCCACTTGACTTATGACGTCGTTCTGCGCCACTTGCTACTTATGACGTCGTTCTGCGCCACTTGCTACTTATGACGTCGTTCTGCGCCACTTGCTACTTATGAGTACAATTGTGCTTTGCCACTTGAACAAAAAATTCATTGATTCATCGACACTCGGCGGCCACTTGCTACTTTGATGATTCATCGACACTCGGCCACTTGCTACTTATGATGATTCATCGACACTCGGCGCCACTTGCTACTTTGATGATTCATCGACACTCGGCGCCACTTGCTACATGATGATTCATCGACACTCGGCGCCACTTGCTACTTATGATGATTCATCGGCGACTCGGCGCCACTTGCTACTTATGATGATTCATCGACACTCGGCGCCACTTGCTATGATGATTCATCGACACTCGGCGCCACTTGCTACTTATGATGATTCATCGGTCACTCGGCGCCACTTGCTACTTATGATGATTCATCGACACTCGGCGCCACTTGACTTATGACGTCGTTCTGCGCCACTTGCTACTTGAGTACAATTGTGCTTTGCCACTTGAACAAAAAATTCATTGATTCATCGACACTCGGCGCCACTTGCTACTTATGATGATTCATCGACACTCGGCGCCACTTGCTACTTATGATGATTCATCGACACTCGGCGCCACTCGCTACTTATGATGATTCATCGACACTCGGCGCCACTTGCTACTTTCGTCGTTCTGCGCCACTTGCTACTTGATGATTCATCGACACTCGGCGCCACTTGCTACATGATGATTCATCGACACTCGGCGCCACTTGCTACTTATGATGATTCATCGGCCTCTCGGCGCCACTTGCTACTTATGATGATTCATCGACACTCGGCGCCACTTGCTA
>NZ_JACYTT010000011.1:0-1874 GCF_014841235.1 Microbacterium sp. CFBP 8794
CACCTCATCAAATGTTCCACCCATGAGCTACCGGCAGACACATTCGGTCTGATCCGGCGCCTGGACACCACACGCTCCAAAGAACCCGTGATGCCAGATGCTCCTTAGAAAGGAGGTGATCCAGCCGCACCTTCCGGTACGGCTACCTTGTTACGACTTAGTCCTAATTACCGATCCCACCTTCGACGGCTCCCTCCACAAGGGTTGGGCCACCGGCTTCAGGTGTTACCGACTTTCATGACTTGACGGGCGGTGTGTACAAGACCCGGGAACGTATTCACCGCAGCGTTGCTGATCTGCGATTACTAGCGACTCCGACTTCATGAGGTCGAGTTGCAGACCTCAATCCGAACTGGGACCGGCTTTTTGGGATTCGCTCCACCTCACGGTATTGCAGCCCTTTGTACCGGCCATTGTAGCATGCGTGAAGCCCAAGACATAAGGGGCATGATGATTTGACGTCATCCCCACCTTCCTCCGAGTTGACCCCGGCAGTATCCCATGAGTTCCCACCATTACGTGCTGGCAACATAGAACGAGGGTTGCGCTCGTTGCGGGACTTAACCCAACATCTCACGACACGAGCTGACGACAACCATGCACCACCTGTTTACGAGTGTCCAAAGAGTTGACCATTTCTGGCCCGTTCTCGTATATGTCAAGCCTTGGTAAGGTTCTTCGCGTTGCATCGAATTAATCCGCATGCTCCGCCGCTTGTGCGGGTCCCCGTCAATTCCTTTGAGTTTTAGCCTTGCGGCCGTACTCCCCAGGCGGGGAACTTAATGCGTTAGCTGCGTCACGGAAACCGTGGAATGGTCCCCACAACTAGTTCCCAACGTTTACGGGGTGGACTACCAGGGTATCTAAGCCTGTTTGCTCCCCACCCTTTCGCTCCTCAGCGTCAGTTACGGCCCAGAGATCTGCCTTCGCCATCGGTGTTCCTCCTGATATCTGCGCATTCCACCGCTACACCAGGAATTCCAATCTCCCCTACCGCACTCTAGTCTGCCCGTACCCACTGCAGACCCGAGGTTGAGCCTCGGGATTTCACAGCAGACGCGACAAACCGCCTACGAGCTCTTTACGCCCAATAATTCCGGATAACGCTTGCGCCCTACGTATTACCGCGGCTGCTGGCACGTAGTTAGCCGGCGCTTTTTCTGCAGGTACCGTCACTTTCGCTTCTTCCCTGCTAAAAGAGGTTTACAACCCGAAGGCCGTCATCCCTCACGCGGCGTTGCTGCATCAGGCTTCCGCCCATTGTGCAATATTCCCCACTGCTGCCTCCCGTAGGAGTCTGGGCCGTGTCTCAGTCCCAGTGTGGCCGGTCACCCTCTCAGGCCGGCTACCCGTCGACGCCTTGGTGAGCCATTACCTCACCAACAAGCTGATAGGCCGCGAGCCCATCCCAGACCGAAAAATCTTTCCAAACACGACCATGCGATCACGTCTCATATCCAGTATTAGACGCCGTTTCCAGCGCTTATCCCAGAGTCCAGGGCAGGTTGCTCACGTGTTACTCACCCGTTCGCCACTGATCCACCAAGCAAGCTTGGCTTCACCGTTCGACTTGCATGTGTTAAGCACGCCGCCAGCGTTCATCCTGAGCCAGGATCAAACTCTCCGTAAAAGAAAAATGCCCACCCAACCGGAATAAGGTCAAGGCAAGCGAGTTCAATCTGACCAAACAGGAAGTCAAAACTGACTATCCAGATGCCAACCCCCAAAAAGAGGATTGGACTTTGATCCAAAGGAATTCTCGCGATCCGAAGACCAACGAGGATAAAATTGGCATTTGACAAGTGCACGCTGTTGAGTTCTCAAGGAACGGACGCACCCACAGAAACAATCTCTCGACCTACCCGTGAGGCAAT
>NZ_JACYTT010000012.1:0-1466 GCF_014841235.1 Microbacterium sp. CFBP 8794
GATGAATCATCATAAGTAGCAAGTGGCGCCGAGTGTCGATGAATCATCATAAGTGGCAAGTGGCGCCGAGTGTCGATGAATCATCATAAGTAGCAAGTGGCGCCGAGTGATGGATCATCATAAGTAGCAAGTGGCGCCGAGTGCGATGAATCATCATAAGTAGCAAGTGGCGCCGAGTGTCGATGAATCATCATAAGTAGCAAGTGGCGCCGAGTGTCGATGAATCATCATAAGCAGCAAGTGGCGCCGAGTGTCGATGAATCATCATAAGTAGCAAGTGGCGCCGAGTATGAATCATCATAAGTAGCAAGTGGCGCCGAGTGTCGATGAATCATCATAAGTAACAAGTGGCGCCGAGTGTCGATGAATCATCATAAGTAGCAAGTGGCGCCGAGTGTATGAATCATCATAAGTAGCAAGTGGCGCAGAACGACGTCATAAGTAGCAAGTGGCGCCGAGTCGATGAATCAATGAATTTTTTGTTCAAGTGGCAAAGCACAATTGTACTCATAAGTAGCAAGTGGCGCCGAGTGTCGATGAATCATCATAAGTAGCAAGTTCATAAGTAGCAAGTGGCGCAGAACGACGTCATAAGTAGCAAGTGGCGCCGAGTCGGTGAATCATCATAAGTAGCAAGTGGCGCCGAGTGTCGATGAATCATCATAAGTAGCATGTAGCGCCGAGTGTCGATGAATCATCATAAGTAGCAAGTGGCGCCGAGTGTCGATGAATCATCATAAGTAGCAAGTGGCGCCGAGTGTCGATGAATCATCATAAGTAGCATGAGGCGCCGAGTGTCGATGAATCATCATAAGTAGCAAGTGGCGCCGAGTGTCGATGCGACGTCATAAGTAGCAAGTGGCGCCGAGTGTCGATGAATCATCATAAGTAGCAAGTGGCGCGAGTGTCGATGAATTATTCATAAGTAGCAAGTGGCGCCGAGTGTCGATGAATCATCATAAGTAGCAAGTGCCGAGTGTCGATGAATCATCATAAGTAGCAAGTGGCGCCGAGTATGAATCATCATAAGTAGCAAGTGGCGCCGAGTGTCGATGAATCATCATAAGTAGCTAGTGGCGCCGAGTGTCGATGAATCATCATAAGTAGCAAGTGGCGCCGAGTGTCGATGACGCCGAGTGTCGATGAATCATCATAAGTAGCAAGTGGCGCCGAGTGTCGATGAATCATCGTAAGTAGCAAGTGGCGCCGAGTGTCGATGAATCATCATAAGTAGCAAGTGGCGCCGAGTGTCGATGAATCATCATAAGTAGCAAGTGGCGCCGAGTGTCGATAAATCATCATAAGTAGCAAGTGGCGCCGAGTGTCGATGAATCATCATAAGTAGCATATGGCGCCGAGTGTCGATGAATCATCATAAGTAGCAAGTGGCGCCGAGTGTCGATGTATCATCATAAGTAGCAAGTGGCGCCGAGTGTCGATGAATCATCATAAGTAGCAAGCGGCGC
>NZ_JACYTT010000013.1:0-792 GCF_014841235.1 Microbacterium sp. CFBP 8794
TCATCGACACTCGGCGCCACTTGCTACTTATGATGATTCATCGACACTCGGCGCCACTTGCTACTTATGATGATTCATCGACACTCGGCGCCACTTGCTACTTATGTCGTCGTTCTGCGCCACTTGCTACTTGATGATTCATCGACACTCGGCACCACTTGCTACTTATGATGATTCATCGACACTCGATTCATCGACACTCGGCGCCACTTGCTACTTATGATGATTCATCGACACTCGGATGATGATTCATCGACACTCGGCGCCACTTGCTACTTATGATGATTAATCGACACTCGGCGCCACTTGCTACTTATGACGTCGTTCTGCGCCACTTGCTACTTGATGATTCACCGACACTCGGCGCCACTTGCTACTTATGACGTCGTTCTGCGCCACTTGCTACTTGAGTACAATTGTGCTTTGCCACTTGGACAAAAAATTCGTTGATTCATCGACACTCGGCGCCACTTGCTACTTATGATGATTCATCGACACTCGGCGCCACTTGCTACTTATGATGATTCATCGACACTCGGCGCCACTTGCTACTTATGATGATTCATCGACACTCGGCGCCACTACTACTTATGATGATTCATCGACACTCGGCGCCACTTGCTACTTATGATGATTCACCGACACTCGGCGCCACTTGCTACTTATGATGATTCATCGACACTCGGCGCCACTCCTACTTATGATGAANCTCGGCGGCGCCACTTGCTACTTATGAGAATTCATCGACACTCGGCGCCACTTGCTACTTATGATGATTCATCGACACTCGGC
>NZ_JACYTT010000014.1:0-345 GCF_014841235.1 Microbacterium sp. CFBP 8794
GGGGCTTTGGCGGTGACGGTGATGGTGGCGATGGTGCGGAATCCGCCGACGCCGTTGCCGAGTGAGTCTTTGAGGGGGAATAGGTCGATCGTCCAGGTCCCGGGGGCCGCGGTGGCGGGGAAGGTGATGGTGCGTTTCCAGGTGCCGTTCGTGGCGGTGCCTGCGGCGAGGTCCATGCCCCCGAATCCCGCGCTTTGGTCGGTTTCGTTGCTGCTGGCGGAGATGGTGGGGGTGCTGACCCCGGAGGGGTCGCTGGCTTTGACCGTGACGGTGATGGTCTTATCGCCGGTGGAGGGGCTCACGGTCGTTTTGTCGACGGACCCGCTGATAAAGATCGGACCCGTG
>NZ_JACYTT010000015.1:0-286 GCF_014841235.1 Microbacterium sp. CFBP 8794
CATTAAAAGTTATTGTGTATAATAGCGTTAACTGCGCATTGTTTAATATTCGTTTGTATAAGGACCATTAAATAGCTTTGTTGCACCCATTAAACACTAAAGAACATTGTTGCAAACTTGCAAATTAACGTTACACACTTGTATTTAATGTTGCACACTTGTAATTAATATGGCACACATTAAAAGTTATTGTGTATAATAGCGTTAACTGCGCATTGTTTAATATTCGTTCGTATAAGGACCATTAAATAGCTTTGTTGCACCCATTAAACACTAAAGAACATTG
>NZ_JACYTT010000016.1:0-276 GCF_014841235.1 Microbacterium sp. CFBP 8794
GCGCTCTTCCCGCTGCTCGCGCAGCTCCCCGACGGGGAACGAACGATGGATGCCGTCACCCGGCTCAGCGACACCGTCGCCGCCCGTGCGCACGCGCGGCCCAACGTGGATCTCGCGCTGGCCGCCCTGGCATCCGGAGCCCGTCTCCCCGACGACGCGGCGAGCTCGATCTTCGTCGTGGGCCGGCTGGCGGGGTGGATCGCGCACATCGCCGCCGAGTACGCCGAAGCGCCGATGCGCCTGCGACCGCGCGGGGAGTACGTCGGGCCGTGATCC
>NZ_JACYTT010000017.1:0-268 GCF_014841235.1 Microbacterium sp. CFBP 8794
ACGAAAACATACAACCTCACTATCCTTCCGCCAACACAAACAATTTGAACACTCTTCTGACGGTCATTTATCGCAATAGAAACGTAAGGATGCAAGCGGCCTGTGTTCCTCAGGGTTCGTAATACATCCCGACACAAACGGCTCATGTACCGGTAAACGCACATCAGCGCTTCATTGAGGAAAACTCTGTAGTATTTAAGAAATTCGTTGTGGCTGATACAATCTATTTCCTACACTCCAATATTGTACGCATCCACGTGTAAACAAA